>UCEY01000003.1 GCA_900471605.1 Hyphomicrobiales bacterium
TTGCCGTCCTCGCCGCCGGTACCATTCACCGTCTGGATGGCGGCGAGAAGGTGACCGAGGCCCATCAGGGCCTTCTGACCTGCATCCGCGACCCGTTCAGCGCCACGCTGCTGACCGGCGGCGAGGACGGCAAGGTGATGCGCATCGGCAGCGATGGCGAGGCGACGCTCGTCGCCGAAGCGCCGCGCAAGTGGATCAGCGTCGTCGCCGGCGGGCCGCAGAATGCGGTCGCCTATGCTTACGGCAAATCGAGCTTCGTGAAGCTGAATGACGGCACGCTGAAGGAATATCCCGAAGAGCGCAGCGTCGAAGGACTTGCGTTTGCGGGCAAGGGCCTCAGGATCGCGGCTGCCCGTTACAACGGCGTCTCGCTGCACTGGGTCGGCACCAATGCGCCGCCGGTCGATCTCGAATGGAAAGGCGCGCACAACTCCGTCACGTTTTCTCCCGACGGGCGTTTCCTGGTGACAACCATGCAGGAAAACGCCCTGCACGGCTGGAAGCTTGACGGCAAGCCAGGCGAAAATCGCCATATGCGGATGACGGGTTATCCGGCCAAGGTGAAATCGCTGTCGTGGTCGCCCAAGGGCAAATGGCTCGCTTCGTCCGGCGCGCCGGCAGCGATCGTCTGGCCGTTTTCGGCGAAAGACGGGCCGATGGGCAAGGCGCCGCAGGAACTCGGCACCCGCGCCAATATCATGGTCACCCAGGTCGCCTTCCATCCGGCCGAGGAAGTGCTCGCCATCGGTTTTATCGACGGCATGATCCTGGGCGTCAGGCTTGCCGATGCCAAGGAAGCGCTCTTGCGCCGGCCCGGCAAGGGCGGCATTACCGGATTGAGCTGGAGCGCCAACGGCAAGCTCGTCGCCTTCTCTTCCGATGCCGGCGATTGTGGCGTCATCGATATCTCGGCTTGAGGCAATCATCCCGGCACGAACAACCGCGGCGGAAAATCTCCGCCGCAGCCTGATCCATGCGCCCAGTGGAGCGGAAAGGGAAAGCAGTGTATGGGGACCCTTCCCGACGGTCTCCCGCCGCGCGCCTGATTCCCCATGGAACGGACCTGCGGCAAGGACGACCGTTTCCACGATCGGACAGGACATGGCCAAGGCACCCAAGACCGAACATTCCGAACTCGCAGGCGAATTCACGGACGACGGCATTACCGTGCTGGTCGATATCTACCGTCCCGCCGGCACCCAGGGCGACTGGACGCTTGAAGTCATCACCGAAGAGGATGACGTCACCTCCTGGGAGGAACCGTTTCCGACCGACCGCGAAGCCTTCGACGAGTTCCTGGCGACCGTCGAGCGCGACGGCATCCGCTCCTTCTTCGGCGAGCCCGAGCCGCAACCGGCGGTGCATTGATGAAGAAGGTCGAAGACCTCACCACCTCGGCAAGGACGATCCACGACCGCTATGCCGCGGGCCGAATGGACCGCGAGATCGTCCGGCAGTGGGTCCTGGGGCTTGGCATGTATCCGGAACCTCACGGCCGGCACATCCAGGAGGCGGCAGCCTGGTTCAAGCCTTCGCGCGACGAGATGGATCCCGTCGAACTGAAGATCGCAGACCTCGCCAGGCTGCAGGCGATCTACCGGCCGTAGCCGGCTTCCCGACACCCGGAAACAGCAGGGCGCGGGTGGCTGATGGACACCCGCGCCCTCGAACGTCCCGGCAGGGAACCTCAGGACGCCCGGATGGCCAACCCTTGGCAGGGACCCGAAACGCTAACTGTTGGCGAGAGGTCGAACGAATTCCGGATAAAGGCACGCTGCGCGGAAATGTTCCCGCACTGCGGCAATCATCGCGATTTTGTGTTTCGCGGCACCTGATGTGTTTCGCAGCACCGCATCTGCCTCAGAGACCGGCTTCGGCAAACACCTTGACGATCCAGTCGATGAAGACGCGCACCCGCGGGGAAAGCTGGCGGTTCTGCGGGTAGAGGGCAGTAAGCCGCGTCGGCGAGGGCGGAAAATCGGCGAGCACCTCGACGAGGAGGCCCTCGTCGATGTCCCGCTGCAGGCGATAGCGCGGCGCCTGCATCAGGCCGAAGCCGCGGCGGGCGAGATCGACCATCGTGTCGGAATTGTTGACCGTCAGCCGGCTCGGAAGGGTGACGTAACGCAGTTCGTCACCGACCGTGAATTCGAGCGGCATGGTCTGGCCGGTACGCGACGAGATGAAGCCGATGGAGAAATGTCCCTCCAGCGCGTCGGGCGACAACGGCATCCCGTGCTTCTCCACATAGGTCCGGCTGGCGCAGGTGATCTCGGCGATCGTCCCCAGCCTGCGCATGATCAGGCCGCTGTCGTCGATCTCGCCCGCCCGGATCACGCAATCCACGCCCTCGCGAACGAGGTCCACCAGCCGGTCGCCCTGGCCGATCTGCAGGTCGAGGAGCGGATAGCGGTCGAGGAATTCGTGGAGGCGCGGCAACAGGAACGTGCGGGTCAGGAACCCGTGCGCATCGACCCGCAACAGGCCCCTCGGCTGCGCATCGCGAAAGATGTTTTCCGCCTCGTCGACTTCGGCAAGGATCGCAAGGCAACGCTCGTAGAAGGCCCGGCCGTCGAGCGTCGGGGTGACGTGGCGCGTCGTCCGCTCCAAGAGCCGCGTGCCGATCCCCTCCTCCAGCAGCTTGACGGCCTCGGTGACGGTCGAGCGCGCGAGGCCGAGATCGGCGGCGGCAGCGGAGAAGCTGCGCCGCTCGACGATCCGGACGAAAAGCTGCATGCGGTCGAGACGATCCATGGCTTTGTTCACCACGGACGAATTCTGATGTCAATCGGCCGGCAATTGTTCCTGGATCGTGTCAGCAATATCTCTTGGCCACCAACCAAGGAGAGATCAGATGACCAATACAGCACAACGCGTCGCGATCGTCACCGGCGCATCGAAAGGCATCGGCAGAGCCATCGCGCTTCGCCTCGGTGAGGACGGTATCGCCGTCGTCGTCAACTATGCGACCAGCCGGCAGGCCGCCGACGAGGTCGTTGCGGAAATCCAGGCGGGCGGTGGCAAGGCAGTCGCCGTGCAGGCGGATGTCGGCAGCCCGACCGCAGCTGCCACCCTGTTCGATGCAGCCGAACAAAACTTCGGCGGCGCCGACATTCTCGTCAACAATGCCGGCGTGATGAGCCTTGCACCGCTCACGGAGATGGATGACGAGGCCTTCGAAACCCTGCTTGCCATCAACCTGACCGGCACGTTCCGCGGCATTCGCGAAGCAGGCAAACGGCTGCGCGACGGCGGTCGCATCATCAACTTCTCCTCCAGCGTCGTCGGTGCCTACGGTCCGGCCTATGGCGGTTATGCCGCCACCAAGGCCGCCGTCGAAGCGCTCACCCACGTCGCATCCAAGGAACTTGGCCGCCGGAAGATCACCGTCAACGCGGTCGCTCCGGGCCCTGTCGAAACCGAACTGTTCATGACCGGCAAGTCCGACGAACTGGTCCAGAACATCGTGAAAACCATCCCGCTCGGCCGCCTCGGCCAGCCGCAGGACATCGCCACCGTCGTCTCCTTCCTCGCCGGCCCGGACGGCGGCTGGGTCAACGGCCAGGTTCTGCGCGCCAATGGCGGCATGATCTAAAACCCCGAAACATCAAACCTGAAGGACATTCCCATGCCATTCGTGAACATCAAGACCCCCGAAGCCGCGCTCAGCAAGGCCCAGAAGCAAGAGATCGTCCACCGCACGACCGAGATGCTGGTCGAATACATGAGCGAGGCCGCGCGGCCTCACACCATGGTGCTGATCGAGGAGGTCAAGGACGGCGGTTATGGCCGCGCCGACGAAATCTTCGTCATTCCGGATGCCTATCGCGCCAAAGAGAGCGACTGAAGAACCCCGCCACTCCCTCGCCCGGTTTCCGGCCGGACGAGGGAGTGCTCGCCGAAATATCCGGGCGCGGCCCGCTTGGCGACACCGCAAGCCCGTGTTATTCAAACCGCCATGTTCGCAAACCTGACCACCAAAACCACCACGAAAACGACCGCTGACGCGGGGCGTTTACGGGTGCGTGCGCGGTAGTCGCGACATCATCCTCAAAACCCCGCCAGAGACGGACGGGGTTCAAAGGTGACACACAGCCCTGTCTCTCTCGAAAATCCAAGGAGAGACGAAATGCTGACCGATCTTGAAAATCTTGCTTCCGGCCAATCCGCCGCCCTTTCGACCGCCACCCCTGTCGTAGCGATTGTCGGCGCCACCGGCGCGGTCGGCGTCGAGCTGCTCAACTGCCTCTCGGCGCGCAATTTTCCGCTGGGCGGCCTGAAGCTGCTTGCCTCGGCCCGCTCGGCCGGCAGGACCCTCACCTTCAACGGTACCGAACTCCTTATCGAGGAATTGACCGAAGACAGTTTCGACGGCGTCGATATCGCGCTGTTCTCGGCCGGCAGCGGCATTTCCAAGCGTTTTGCGCCGATTGCGGTGAAGGCCGGCGCCGTGGTGATCGACAATTCCTCCGCCTTCCGCATGGAAGCGTCGGTGCCGCTCGTCGTGCCGGAAGTGAACGGCGAAGTGCTCCACCAGCATCGCGGCATCGTCGCCAATCCGAACTGCGTCGCGGCGATCGCAACCGTCGCCTTGGCACCCCTCCATCGCGCCCACCCGATCCGTCGGCTGAACATCTCGACCTATCAGGCAGCCTCCGGTGCCGGTGCTGCAGCCATGGAAGAATTACGGCTGTCCACCGCTGCCTATCTCGCCGGCGAGGCCTTCGAGCCCAAGGTCCTGCCGCACCCTTACGCCTTCAACCTGTTCAGCCACAATGCCGATATGGACCCGGACAGCGGCTATAACGGCGAGGAGTTGAAGGTGATCGCTGAGACCCGCCGCATCCTTCACGTGCCGGCGCTTCCGATCGGCATCACCTGCATCCGCGTGCCGTTGCTGCGCGCCCATGCCATGGCGATCTCGATCGAGTTCGACCAGCCCGTCTCCCCGCAGGAGGCCCGCAGCCTGCTTGAAGCCGCCCCGGGCCTGCGCCTCGTCGATGACCGCGCAGCCAACCATTTCCCGATGCCGTCGGAAGCATCCGGCGCAGACGATGTCCTGGTCGGCCGCATCCGCACCGATATCGGCGATCCGTCGGGCCGGACGCTGGCGATCTTCGTCGCCGGTGATCAGTTGCTGAAAGGTGCGGCGCTCAATGCCGTGCAGATCGCCGAGCGGCTGCTCGAGAACGTCGTGCGGAAGTCGTAAGGCTCCCAGCCCCGCCAAAACCACGCGCAATACCGCCGCATGGGTTGAAATCCTGAAAAACAAAGCCGGCGCCACCTGTCTGGCGCCGGCCCCGTCCCTACCGCCCTCGTTGTTTTTCTAAAACCGGTAGGTAACGCCTGTCCCGATCAGCGAGGGATTGATCTTCGCCTTGCCGCTCAGCGGCCCGAGCACGTCGTGGTCGGCCTTCCAGTCGGTTTCTAGGAAGATCTTCTTGACGTCGAAGTTCACGCCCCAATGCTGGTCGATCATATAGTCGAAACCGACCTGCAAGGCGGCGCCGACATGGTTGTCGACGTCGAGATTGTGGAAGCCCGGTTTGTTCGACTGATTGTAGAAGAACGAATAATTGACGCCCGCGCCGACATAGGGCTTGAACGCGCCGAAATCGGTAAAGTGGTATTGCAGCGTCAGCGTCGGCGGCAGAAGCCAGGCGCGGCCGACTGGCACGCCGACGGCACCGTCTTCCTTGATGTTCGCATAGGTCGTGCCGAGGACCAGTTCGGCGGCGATATTGTCGGTGAAGAAGTAGCTGATATCGAGTTCCGGGATGACCGAGTCGGAGAAAGACAGATCGGAGCCCGGTACGCCGTTGATCGAGCCCCGGTTCTCAGTGATGACGCCCAAGCCGCGCACGCGGATCTGCCAGGGGTTCTGGCCGGTTGCGGCCTCCTGCGCCACAGGGGCGACGGGTGCCGGCGTCAGATCCGCCGCTGCCGCCCCGAATGCGAAAAAAGCCGCACCCGCGCCTGCGATCCATCTCAGATGCCGTATCCCGTTCGTCTTCATGTAAGCTCTCCTGCTTGCGTTTTGATCTTGCGGAGAGAGGCTTAGGAGCGGCCGGAGAGAGTCGGATTGATCAGGATCAACCGCATCCGCCGGATGCGCCGCCGCGGCCCGAAAGGGAGAATTTGTCGCATGAAAAACCCCGCCTCACCGGGACGTTCCATAGGAACGCTCCACCGGGGAGACGGGGTTGGGCAGATCGTCGGGGCGCGAGGCCTTGAGTGCTGAATGCCTTGAGGTCGAAACTCGACCTTGCTCAGGCCAGCTTGCGCCCGTTGGCGACGATCATGCCAGCGGCACCCTCCAGCCAGCCGGCCTTGAGTTCGAGCGCCAGGAAACGCGAACGCTCGAAGGGGCCGGGCATGACGAGATGCCGGGTCTTGTCGGCAAAGAAGCCGAACCGCTCGTAATAGGCCGCATCGCCGACGAGCAGGATCGCGCCGTGGCCGCGCTTGTGGGCTTCTGCAATGGCAGCACGCATCAGCGCTGCTCCGATGCCCTTGCCTTCGTGAGCGGAATCGACCGCCAGCGGGCCGAGCAGCAGCGCATCGAGCACCTGGCCCTCGGCGGAAATGCCGGCTTCGATGTTCCACAGCCGCACGGTGCCGATCACGTGGCCGGAACCGTCGCGGGCGACAATGGCGAGACCTTCGGCCGGCACGCGGTTGCGGCGGATCTTTTCCGACGACTTCTTGCGGCGATCCGGGCCCATGGCACGGTCGAGCAAGGTCTCGCGGGCGACCACATCGGCCGGAGTTTCGGCGTCGATGGTGAAGGTGGAATTCGGCGCAAAGAATGCGCGTACAGAATCAAGAACAGCGGCCATCGTGGCCTCCCGTACCCAATACCGTTATCAGCGGCGATGAAGAGGAATTGTGGATTTGCCGCCCCGGCTGATTACGGGGCCGGCGGAAGTGATACGCCTTCTGGAGCGGCAAGCCGCCCCTTAGATGACGTAGGCCTTCAGGGGGTCGAAACCGTTGAAGGCGACGGCCGAGTAGGTCGTCGTATAGGCGCCGGTGCCTTCGATCAGAACCTCGTCGCCGATCGTGAGCGTCACGGGCAGCGGATACATGTTCTTCTCGTACATCACGTCGGCACTGTCGCAGGTCGGGCCGGCGAGCACGCAGGGCTCCATCTCGTCGCCGTCCCGCTCGGTGCGGATCGGGTAACGGATGGCCTCGTCCATGGTTTCGGCGAGACCGCCGAACTTGCCGATGTCGAGGAAGACCCATCGGTGATTGTCGTTGTCCGACTTCTTCGACACCAGCACGACTTCAGCCTTGATGACGCCCGCATTGCCGACCATGCCGCGACCCGGCTCGATGATCGTCTTCGGCAGGTTGTTGCCGAAATGCTTGCGCAGCGAAGCGAAGATCGCCTTGCCGTATTCTTCGGCCTTCGGCACGTCGCGCAGGTACTTGGTCGGGAAACCACCGCCCATGTTGACCATCTGCAGCACGATGCCCTGCTTGGCGAGCTGGCCGAAGACGCGCTTGGCATCGGCAAGAGCCGCATCCCAGGCATCGACCTTGGTCATCTGCGAACCGACATGGAAGGACACGCCGTAGGACTCGAGGCCCATCTGGTGAGCGTAGACGAGCACGTCGACGGCCATCTGCGGCACGCAGCCGAACTTGCGCGACAGCGGCCACTCGGCGCCTTCGCCATCGGTCAGCACGCGGCAGAATATCTTCGCGCCGGGAGCGGCACGGGAAATCTTCTCGACTTCCTCGTGGCTGTCGACGGCATAGAGGCCAACGCCGAGCGCAAACGCACGAGCGATGTCGCGTTCCTTCTTGATCGTGTTGCCGAATGAGATGCGGTCGGCGGAAGCGCCGGCATCGAGTGCCATCTGGATTTCGGCGACCGAGGCGCAGTCGAAGTTGGAACCCATCGAAGCGAGCAGCTTCAGGATTGCCGGTTCCGGGTTGGCCTTGACCGCGTAATAGATCGCGCTGTCCGGCAGTGCATGACGGAAGGCGTTGAAATTATCGCGCACGACGTCGAGATCGACGACAAGAAACGGTCCTTCCGGACGCTGGGTCTTGATGAAGTCGAGGATACGAGCAGTGGTCATCGGTCAGTCCCTTCAAAATCTCAAAGCTCCGGCTGCGAACCGGAGGACAAAGGACGGATGAGAATGCGCTCGGCCCAGTTGGTGGAGACACCGGTACCGCGAACACGCTCAAACGCGCGATATGTGGATCAACGCCCTGCCACGAGCAATGATCCGGCTTTGTCTGCCTTGGATTGGAGGGTTGTCCCTACCGCACTTCCGGCAATGATGGTGTGCCTCTTCAGTATTGCAGGCTGATGGAAAGCCTGCAGAGACCAGAAAGGCCCGCACCGTCGTTGCTTCAAGATGTCCTCGCATTTCCCGGTTGGCCGGAATAGCGACTGGAGGGGTTAGTTCCAGGTACCTTACCGATGACCTCACCTAATCGAGGGTCGGCGGACACCCACAGGCACGTGCGACTTTGGGCAGCCCGGGAGATAAGAATATTCGCCGTCATAATCAAGAGTTTTTTTGACCTTCGACGAAAATTCGCATTGCACAATTCCGTGCAAAATCCCAACTAGGATCGACCAGACCAAAAGGGGCGACATTTGGACACTTTGACGCGCATGCGGGCCTTCATCGATGTGGTTGAAGCAGAAGGATTTTCCGCCGCAGCCCGGCGGACCGGGCGATCGAAGGCCCTGCTTTCCAAATACGTGCGCGAACTGGAGGACGATCTGGGCGCGCTGCTGCTCAACCGCACGACCCGCCAGTTCTCGATGACCGAAGCCGGCCATACCTATTACAGGACCGCCGCCGATATCCTGAAGGAGATCGACAACCTCGCCGACCTGGTGCGCGAGAACAATGCCGACCTCAAGGGCCGGCTGCGGGTTTCCGTGCCCCGCACCTTCGTCGATGCGGAGGTCGGCCAGTCGCTGATCGATTTCGCCAAGAGCCATACGGAAGTATCGCTGGAAATCGTCGCCGAGGACCGGTTCGTGGACCTGATCGAGGAAAATTTCGACCTCGCGATCCGAATCACCAAGCTTGAGGATTCCGGCCTGATCGCCCGAAAGCTCTCCGACTTCCGGGTCTATACGGTGGCGACCGCAGATTTCGTCGCGAAATACGGCCCGCTCGAACATCCGCAGGACCTGAACCGCGTCCCCTTCATCATCGACACCAATTCCCGCTGGCACAACAATGTGCGCTTCACCGACAAGGACGGCTCGACGATTTCGGTCGCCGTCAGCGGCCCGGTCGAGATCAACAGCCCGCAGGCGACGCTGCGTGCCGCCCGCGCGGGGCTCGGCGTCGCGATCATCCCGGATTTCATCGCCAATGCCTCGATCCAGTCGGGCGAACTGGTGACGCTGTTCGACGACTATATCGCCAAGGATCGCGGCATCTATGCGGTCTATCCGCATCGCCGCTACCTGCCGGCGAAGGTCAGAAGTTTCGTCGATTTTCTCTCCGCCTGGTTCCGCCGCCAGCATTGACGGGCCCTGGCCCGGCGCGCTTTCCCGCGCCTTACCGCAAATGAGGTAACGCCTCCGCGAGAGGTCGACCTATTGGCCGGCTTGCCTCTGCCTGTTTCCGATCAGCATAGTGCAGCTCAGGGTGACGAGGTCCGGACACCGCGGAGGGTCGATATCCATGCAGAAAAGCCTGGCGATGTTCGTGTCGGCCCCGGTGATCGAGGCCGGGATCGGCACGCTGGTGCTCGACAAGAAGTTCGTCTCCGGCATGGCGCTGCATGTGCAGCACTGGTCGGGGCCGGTCACCTGCTTCATCCGGCGCGGCGCAACCGACATCCCCTTCGGCGGCCGTTACGACATCGGCGACCTGAATTTCCGGGTGAGGATTCTCGAACCCGAGGAACGGGTCTCGGCGGATCATCTCGCCGATTTCGACCTCGCCCTGCTGTCGGGCGATTCCTATCTGGACCTTTTGCCGCCTGCCGTGATCCGGCAGGCAAAGAGCGCCGTCGTCTATTCGATCGAATACACCCACCAGACCCGGCTGCAGATCATCTCGCTCGATGACAGCCGCAGCCTGCCGCGGAAAATCTACGGCATGGCCTGGACGGTGATGCAGGAATACAAGCGCAAGCGCGCCTTCCGCGCCGCCCGCGGCATCCAGGCGAACGGTTATCCGGCCCATGCCGCCTACCACAACATGGGCGGCAGCCAGCTCCTCTATCTCGACAACCGCATGAAGCCGGCAATGTTTGCGACACCGGAGGAAATGAACGCCAGAAAACGGCATCTCCTCGCCGGCGAACCGTTGCGGCTCATCCATTCGGGACGGCTCGAACCGATGAAGGGCTCGCAGGACCTCGTTCCGATCGCGAGAATGCTCAACGAACGCGGCGTGGATTTCACGCTGACCATCTATGGCGAAGGAAGCCTTGCCGGCGAGATCGCCGCGGACATCCACAAGCACTGGCTCCAGGACTGCGTCTTTCTCAAGGACCCGGTCGATTTCGAGCGGGAACTCGTGCCGCTGACGCGCAACCGTGCCGATATCTTCCTCAGCTGCCACCGGCAGTCCGATCCCTCCTGTACCTATATCGAGACGATGGGCTGTGGCGTTCCGATCGCCGGCTACGACAACAGGATGTGGTCGGCGCTGATGGCCGAATCGATGGCCGGCTGGATCGCCCCGCTCGGGGATGTCGGAGCGATGGCCGATCGGATCGAGGCCCTCGACAGGGATCGCCCCTCGATCCTGGAACGTGGCGAAAACGCGCTTCTGTTCGCCAAGGGCTGGGATTTCGAAAGCCAGTTCCGCAAACGCATGGAGCATCTGGAAAATCTCACCCGGCACTAGACGCAGCCCCCGTTCGAGTCGAAATTCCGTCTCATTTGCGCTGCACTGCAAAGGGCGGACGAACCGGGGGCCACAGGGCGAATGCGATACCGAGTCTTGACCATAGCGGCCCTGGCGGCCGCCAGCATTCCCCTCCCCGCGCTCGCTCATCCGCATATCTTCGCCGAGGCCCGGCTTGAGATCGTCGCGGGTACCGACGGCAATGTCGCCGAACTGCACAATGTCTGGCGCTTCGACGAGGTGTTCTCCTCGAGCGTGCTGCTCGACTTCGACAAGAATACCGATCTGAAACTCGACGCCAAGGAACTGGCCGCGCTCGGCGAGGTGATGCGCAAGTCGCTCGCCGACTACCACTATTTCACGACGATCACCGTCAACGGCGCAGTCGTCGGAGTGCAGAAGCCGGACGTGATCCATGTCTCGCTCGACGGCAACCAGCTTCTGGTCCTGTTTGCGGTCAAGCCCGAAAAGCCGGTGCCCCTCAAGGGCCGCCTCACCTTCGGCATCTACGACCCCTCCATGTACACCTCGATCGACTTCCCGACCGATGGCGACCTGATCACCAAGGGCGAAGGTTTTTCCCATTGCCAGCACAAGGTGGTGAGACCGGATCCCGACGAGGTTATCTCTCAGAACAGCACGTCGCTGACCGACGCCTTCTTCAACGATCCGACCGGCACCGACATGTCGAAACTTTTCGCCACCCGACTGGAACTGACATGCTGAAGACAAGCAGTCCGAAGACCCGCATCGCGCTTTCCTCTTCCGTCGTGCTCCCCGTTCTTCTCGCCGCCCTGGCCGTCGGCATCCTGACGGCAGGTTCGGCGCATGCGCAGTCGCCGCTCGGCGTGGGTTCGGCCGAACCTGCCTTCTCCATTGGCGGACCGCTCGGCCCGTTCTTCGCATGGATCAATTTTTACCAGCAGTCCTTCTACAGGGCGCTGACCGGGTCGCTGAAGGCGATGCGCGAGGACCCCTGGGCGTTGTCCGGCCTGATCGGACTGTCGTTTGCCTATGGCGTCTTCCATGCCGCCGGTCCCGGCCACGGCAAGGCGGTGATCTCCTCCTACATGATCGCCAACGAGATCGAGCTGAAGCGCGGCGTCGTCATCTCGTTCATCTCGGCGCTGCTGCAGGGCGTGGTGGCGGTGCTGCTCGTGGGTGCGGCCTATCTGGTGCTGCGCGGTTCCGGCATTACCATGACCGCGGCGACCCAGGCGATGGAGATCGCCAGCTTCGCCATGGTGGCGCTGTTCGGCGCCTGGCTGCTGGTGAAAAAGATCCGGGCGCTCCGGATGCGCGTGGTCAGCATGCCGGTCGCAGCCCCCGCCGGCATCGGCCGTGGTCCGACCGGGCTCAATTTCCAGGCGGTCGAAATCGACGATCACGACTACCAGGGCACCGGCGATTATTGCGAGGCCTGCGGTGTCAGCCACATGCCGGACCCGGCCATGCTGAAATCGAAGGATTTCAGCATGCACGAGGCCTGGTCGGCGATCATCGCCGTCGGCCTGCGCCCCTGTTCCGGTGCGATCCTGGTGATGAGTTTCGCGCTGCTCAACAGCCTCTATCTCGGCGGCGTCCTGTCGGTCCTCGCCATGTCGATCGGCACGGCGATCACCGTCACCATCCTCGCCACGCTTGCCGTCACCGCGAAAGACCTCGCGGTGCGCTTCGCCGGCCCCGGCTCGCGCACAGGAAGGCGGATCACCCACGCGATCGAGATCGGCGGCGCGCTGTTCGTGCTGCTGGTGGGGCTGTCTCTGCTCGGCGCGGCGCTGCAGGCTTAGCGCCTTTCTTTCCAGACGGCCGGCTTCTCAGACGACCGGCTTGCGCACCAGGGTGGCGCCGCCCTTGCGCATCAATTGCCGGCATGGCCGCTCGATCGCCACATGCAGCAGCCAGGACACCCCGATCACGACCATGCTCGTCACCACGGTCGCGACGAGGTTGCGAACCGCGAAGCCGGCATTGCCAAGCCTCGCCTCGACCATGCTCCAGACGCTGATCGCCCGGTAATGGGTGAGATAGACGGCAAAGGAAATGTCACCTAGGAAATGCAGCGGCCGCGAGGCGAAGAAGCCCGAGAACATGCCGCGATCGGTGCTGAGACAGAAGATCAGCGAGATGATCAGCAGATAGGCCGGGAAATCCGAATCGTGAAAGGTCAGCGTCAGTATCGCCAGAACCGCCACGCAGATCTGCACCGAGCTCCGCGCCGCGAAGGATGCGGCGGCGGAATTGTTATGCACCCGCCAGACCAGCTGGCCGAGGGTGAAACCCGCGAGGCAGCGGATCACCGTGAAGGGCGCGGCGAACAGGTCGAGCAGGCCCTGGGCGATGCTGGAGCCGATATAGTGACGGGAAGCCGCAAGCGTCAGGATGAGGATCGACAGGATCGCCCCGAGGCCGAGAAGTGCAGCCGTCATCCGGCTCGACTTCAGGCACAAAAGGCCGATCACCGGAAACAGCAGGTAAGCGATCACTTCCGCGCTGACCGACCAGGCGGGCGGATCGATGCTCGGCCAGTTGCCGAGCGCCTGCAGCATCAGCACGTTCGAGACGAACACGTCCGGCCCGATATCGAGCTGGAATGTCTTGACGAAGGCGAGCACGATAAACGCGAGCGTCACGGCGAGATAGAGCGGATAGATGCGGGCGATGCGGTGCCACAGGAAATCACCGAACCGGAAGGCACCCGACAGGAACGACGGCCCGTAGACATGCGCCATGACGAAGCCGCTGAGGATGAAGAACAGATCGACCGACAGATAGCCGTGATTGAGGAAGGTCGAAAACGCGCCGTCCGAGGGGATGCGGTCGAGCTCGAAATGATAGACCATCACGAACAGGGCAGCCGCCCCGCGAACACCCGTCATGGACCGGATTTCCGTCGACCTGATTTCGCCCATCGCCGTTTAAGCCCTCTAACGCCTGTAAAACAAGGCAGTGAGGGCAGCTTACAGGGGCGGGAACAACGTACAATCCGGCCATCAGGCTAGGGGGCTACGCCTTAGGACGGGGACCTGAGCCCGGAAGGAGCTGTCAGCGGCCGCGATTGCGCTGGTAGCGAGCCCGCAGCCAGAAAATCGCGAAGAAGCCGAGCAGCAGCGCCGAGCCGATGACGACGGCGAGCACCGGCGAAAACCGGGCGATCCACATCACGATCGTCGGCAGGAAATAGATCACCAGCCCGATCCCGACGAGGATCGCCGCGGCAGCGGTCGCCTGCGACTTCGCTTCGGGCGTCATGCGCCTGCTCCCTTGGCCGCGGCTTCTCCGGCGAGCGCGCCGCGGATGTCCTCCAGCCGCCGTTTCTGGGTGCCGTCCGCCTCGAAATTGTCGGGCGACAGCCAGGCTTCGAACGCGGCCTTCAGGAGCGGCCATTCCGTGTCGATCATCGAGAACCAGGCGGTATCGCGATTGGCGCCCTTGGAAATGATATGCTGGCGGAAGACGCCTTCGAAGGTGAAGCCATAGCGGCGGGCGGTCGTTTTGCTCGGCTCGTTCTCGTTGTGGCATTTCCACTCGTAGCGGCGATAGTCGAGCCCCTCGAAGACGTGTTTCGCCATCAGGTAATGCACTTCGGTCGACAGCGGCGAACGCTTCATGGAGGCGCCATGCGCGACCGAGCCGACCTCGATGACGCCATTCTTGGGGTCGGGCCGCATATAGCTCGCCATGCCCACCACTTTCCCCGTCGCATTGTCGCGCGAGATGAGGGTCACGAAATTGGAATTGACGCGGGCGTTTTCCAGCCAGTCGCCAAAGGCGTTCACATCGGGGAAATCGTCGTTGGGGAAATATTTGAGAAGCGGATTGATGCCCTCGGCGCCGCCGAGCCCGTCCCACAGCGCCTGGAGATGGATCTCCCTGTCATAGGGTTCGAGCGTCACGAAACGGCCCTTGAGGGTGACGGGAGCCGGGGCGGCAACTTTGTAGTTCTTCAGATCGCGCATATCAGCCTCTTGCATCGCGTCTGAGGCTTAGGCCAGCGGCGGGGGAAAGGCAACCGGGCGGCCGGCCAGGGCTGGCATCTTCACTTTGATATGGACACGACCCCTGCTGTCTGCTTCCCTTCAAGGATAGATCACGGGAGTTGTCCAATGGCGGTCTGTACCTCATGCAATCGGGAATTCGGTTTCGGGGATCTGCGGGGCGGTGTCTGCCGGGACTGCCGTGCGAAGGCCGAGGCCGCAAGCATGGCATCCGCCTACCGGAAGATCGAGCAAGGTATCGTCTCGCCCGAAGATCTCAATGACCCGGCGCTTGCGAGGATCATCATCACCACCGGGAGCGACATTCCGGGCCGACAGATTGACAGCATCGTTGGAATCGTCGGAGCCGAGACGGCGTTGGGGCTGAGCATCTTCAAGGATATCGCCAACAATTTCCGCGATTTCTTCGGCGGTCGCAGCAAGACCGTGCAGTCCGCTGTCCGCGACGCCCGGACGGTCTGCATGATCGAGCTTCGCCGCGAGGCGATCCGCTTGAATGCCGACGCGATCATCGCCATCAAGATCGATTTCAGCGAATTGTCGACCGGCGGGGCCGGCGGCATCCTGTTCGTCGCGGCGACCGGCACGGCCGTCAAACTCACCGGCTGACCATGATCTCGCTGACGATAACGTCTTCCCCAACCCGCCGGAGCGGGACTGGGATCGGAAACACAGCGAATTGACAGACGATGGCGCGGCTTCGCCTTACGCCTTCACCTTCGCCGCCGATACCGTCGCATCGATATGGTCGATCAGCGCGTCGTTCAATCCAAGCCGGCCGGCCAAGAGGTCGAGATAACCGCGTTCGGCGCGCGTATCCGGGTCGATGGTAAGGCGCGAAGCGGCGTAGATCTCGACCCTCTGCTCCTCGGTACGGGCAGCCGCGACCAGATCGTCGATATCGACCGGATTGGCGAGCTCGTTCTCGATGAAGGCTTCCGCCTCCGCGCCGAGGTCGACCGCATGCACCTTGTCCATGATGTTGGCGCGCTCGCCGGCATCGATATGCCCGTCGGCCTTGGCGGCAGCGATCATCGCCCGCACCAGCGTCAACGCGAAATCGTTGGTGAGAGCGGAAGACTGCGGATGGAAAGGCGAATCGGCCGGCGGCGTCAGAAGCGGCTTGTCCGCCTGGGGTGCCGGCTGCGGCGCCGTCTGCGGCGACTGGCCGGACTGATAGTTCTTGTAGGCGAGATAACCGAGGCCGGCGATCGCCGCGATGCCGCCGACGGCTGCGACATTGCCGGCGATGTTGCGCCCGGTCTTGGTGCCGAGCACGGCTGCGAGGATCGCGCCTGTTGCGAGCGGGTTGTTCTTGGCAAGCTGGGTCGCCTGCCCTGCCCGGTCTCTCACGCTTCCCCCCGACATGCCGGGGATCTGGGACCCCAGAAATTGGTCGAGAAGCTTCTTCGCGTCGAACATCGCACATCTCCCTGTTGTGTTTCCGGGGAGAGATAGGCATTCGACTATGGAATTACAAAGGCGGGTTGCGGCGTTCCGATGTCGCGGCGAAACGAGGGATCGGAGCGGTTCACTGCCGGTTTTGGGGCAGGCCGTCGCCGATGTCGTAATAATCGCCTTTGTCGGCGACGAAGATATGCTTGTTCAAACGGGTCCCGGTCGGGCCGTCGAAAGCGCCCATGGCAACGGCGATCCAGTCCTTGTGCGGCGGATCCCAGAAAAGGGAGGAGCCGCAGGTGGCGCAAAATCCGCGCCGGACCTTCTCGGACGACTGGAACCAGGTAATGTTCCCGGCCCCCTCTATCGTCAGCCGATCCCGCGCCACATCCGTCGATGCGAAATAGTGGCCGGAATGTTTCCGGCATTTCGAACAGTGACAGGCATCCGGCGCGGACAGTTCACCCTCAATCTCGAAGGTGACCGCGCCGCAGAGACATGATCCCTTGTGCATGCAACCCCTCCCGGCCACACCGCAAAGCCCGGAAACGAGGTCCGGCTATGCCTTCAGCGCCGCCGCTTCCGACGCGAGCTTGGTGATGCCGGCCCAGTCGCCTGCCGAAACGAGGTCCTTCGGCGCCACCCAGGAGCCGCCGACGCAGATGACGTTCGGCAGCGACAGATAGTCGTTGGCGTTCTTCAGCGAAATGCCGCCGGTCGGGCAGAACAGTGTGCCGGCGAGCGGCGAGGACAAGGCCTTCAGGTAGGCTGCGCCGCCGGCCTGCTCGGCGGGGAAGAATTTCAGCACTTCGAAGCCGGCTTCGCGCAGCGTCATCACTTCGCTCGCGGTCGCAGCACCCGGCAGCAGCGGCACCGGAGAATCCTTGGCGGCGGAAAGCACGCCGGGGGTCACGCCGGGCGAAACGATGAAGGTCGAGCCTGCCTTGACCGCTGCTTCGTAGTCGCGCGCGTTCAGAATCGTGCCGGCGCCGACATTGGCGCCTTCGACTTCGGCGGCCACCGCCTTCACCGCATCGAGCGCGGCCGGCGTGCGCATGGTGATCTCGATCGCCTTCAGGCCGCCGGCGACCAGCGCGCGCGCCAGACCCACCGCCGACTTGGCGTCGTCGACGATCAGCACCGGCACCACCGGCTGCAGTTTCAGGATGGAAAGCAGCTTTTCGGTCTTGCCGGTCATGATGCGGTCTCCGCTAAAACGATTGAAACGTTGAGGTCGAGATACCCCTCAAGGCCGTCATTGTCGAGAAAAAACAGGGCTCCACCATTGAACGGGTTTGCGGCACGCGGAGTTTGCACTAGGGTTGCAACAGTGTGTAAAACTTCCCCGGATGGCGGGCGTGGCATGGCCAAGGAAATCGAACGCAAATTTCTGGTGAAGAGCGACGGTTGGCGTTCCGAGGTTTCGTCATCCTCGGCCTTCCTCCAGGCCTATATCGCATACGGCGACGACCGCTCGGTGCGGGTGCGGATCATGGACGGCAAGCGCGCCAAGCTCACCATCAAGATCGGCCGGGAGCTGAGTGTCCGCGACGAATTCGAATACGAAATTCCGCTTGCCGATGCCGAAGAGATGGCCGTCGCTGCCGTCGGCGTGGTGCTCGAAAAGACCCGCCACGAGATCCGGCACCAGGGCTATACCTGGGAAGTGGATGTCTATGGCGGAACCTACAAGGGGCTCGTGGTCGCCGAGGTGGAGATCGAGGACGAAGGCGCCCTGCCCGACATTCCCGACTGGATCGGCGAGGAGATCACCGGCGACCGGCGGTATTCCAACACTGTTATGGCGACCGAGGACTTGAGCGGAGAAATTCTGTAATGGCCTACCGTCTGCGGCCCGCCAAACCCTTTACCGCCGAGTTCCGTTCGGTTGCGGAAAGCCAGCTTTCCCACGCGATCCGGCTGCTCGAAGACCAGCCGGAAGGCCCCCACGAAGCGGTGCACGACGCGCGAAAACGTTTCAAGCGGGTGCGCGCGCTGTACCGGTTGGTGCAGCCGGACGCAAAGGCCTTCCGCCGGCAGGAAAACACCCGCATCCGCGACATGGCCCAGACGCTTTCGGCCGTGCGCGATGCGACCGCGCTGGTCGAGACGGTCGATTATCTCGCCACCCAGGCCGGTTCGGCGGAGGAAATGGCCGCGCTCGCCTTTGCCTCGAGGACCTTGATCGAGCGGCGCGACCGGATCGCCTCGGAGGAACACGACCTGCCGGCCAAGATGGCGGCCGCCGTGGCGACCTGCCGGGAGGCGATCAAGGCGCTCGACCATCTCGACCTCGACGACGATCCGGAAAAGACGGCAAAACGGCTGGCGAAAGCCTGGAAGAACCAGCGACAGAAGGCGCTGGGCGCCCTTGCCGGCTGCGAGGAACACGCGGACGGCGAGGTCTATCACGAGCTGCGCAAATGCGGCCAGACCTACTGGATGCATCTTTCGCTGCTGGGCGGGATCTGGCCCTCCGCCATGCTCGCCAAGCAGCAACAGGCAAAGGCGCTGGTGGACCTGCTCGGCCACGAACACGACCTTTCGGTGCTGACCGGGCTGGTCAACGAAAGCCCGGAACTGTTCGGCGACAGCGACACGCTGGCTCTGGTGCTCGGTTCCATCATCACCCGCCAGCAGGCGCTCAGGCACGAAGCGCTGGAAGCCGCCCACGAGGTGTTTGCCGACAGCGCCGAGACGGAGAGCGGGCTGATCGCCGTGCTCTGGGAAAAGGCCGCGACTGCGCCGCGCAAGGAGCGCCGTGCGGCAAAGCTGCACAGGGTGCATGAGGCCGCCGAGTAAAGAAACCGCGTTGCGCGGCGTGTCCTGACGCTGTATTTCAGCGCCATGACCGAAAACATCATTCCCACCCGTCCGGAGACCCGCCCGGAAGCGACAGGCGCCTGGCTCGTCGCCGCGCTCTATCATTTCGCGCGTTTCGACCGCTATGAGAGCTTCCGTGAGCCGCTGCAGGCCTTCTGCGACGAAAACGGCATCAAGGGCACTCTGCTGATCGCCCGCGAGGGCATCAACGGCACCGTTGCCGGCTCCGACGCGGCGATATCGGGTCTCCTCGCCTACCTGCGCGCCCAGCCGGAATTTACCGGCCTGGAGCACAAGGAAAGCCGCGCGTCGAAGATGCCCTTCCTGCGCATGAAAGTGCGGCCGAAGAAGGAGATCGTGACGATGGGTGTCGAGGATATCGACCCCAACCGCATCGTCGGGACCTATGTCGATCCGAAGGACTGGAACGCACTGATCTCCGATCCGGAAACGATCGTCATCGATACCCGCAACGACTACGAGACGGCGATCGGCATCTTCAAGGGCGCCGTCGATCCACAGACCAAGACGTTTCGCGAGTTTCCGGACTGGGTGAAGAACAATCCCGGCCTGCACAACAAGCCGAAGATCGCCATGTACTGCACCGGCGGCATCCGCTGCGAGAAGGCGACCGCCTTCATGAAAGAACAGGGCTTCGACGAGGTCTTCCACCTGAAGGGCGGCATCCTGAAATATCTCGAAGAGGTGCCGCAGGAGGAAAGCCTCTGGGAAGGCGCCTGCTTCGTCTTCGACGACCGCGTCTCCGTCGAGCACGGTTTGAGGGAGGGCAACCACAAGCTCTGCCATGCCTGCCGCAGCCCGATCACAGCGGAAGAGGTGACCTCGCCCTATTACGAGGAAGGCGTCTCCTGCTCCACCTGCTACCCGACCCGCACCGAGGAAGACCGCGATCGCTACCGCCAGCGGCAGTTCCAGATCGCGCTCGCCAGGAAGCGTGGCGTCAAGCATATCGGCGGGTAATCCTGCCTGCGCCGGTCCGGCCGGCGCGGGCGGAGGACCGCCGGCTCAAGCCGCCTGCGGTATCCGGGCGATCACCTTGATCTCGAAATCGAAACCGGCGAGCCAGTTGACGCCGACCGCCGTCCAGGTCGGATAGGGCGCCTCGCCGATCACCTTTTCCCGCACGGCCATCATGGTCTCGAATTGGGACTGAGGGTCGGTATGAAAACTCGTGACGTCGATGACGTCACGGAACGTGCAGCCGGCTGCTTTCAGCACCGCGTCCAGATTGTCGAACGCAAGCTGAACCTGCTTTTCGAAATCAGGCTCCGGCGACCCATCCTGCCGGCTGCCGACCTGGCCGGAAACGAACAGAAGGTCTCCCGAACGGATGGCCGCCGAATAGCGGTGCTGTTCGTAGAGCGCGTGCCGGCCGGCCGGGAAGATCGCTTCGCGTGAGCTCATTGTTTCATTCCTTTTTGAAAGGCCGGTTTCCGCAGCATCCTGACGCTATCGGGATGGCTTCGGCTCTGGGGTATCCGGCCTTGGTTTCGTCATACGGGTGCGTTGACATACGCCTCGTATGCATCCATATGCCGATATACGTCGCGTATGTCAATTAACATACGTGACGTATGCATAATGAAGAAGCATGGTATGAAGCCTGCCGGCGGGAGACGGTTTGGCGTGTGCCACGGACAGATTGGGCCGACGGTTCTCCGGTGAATAATCGCCAGCGGCGCTCCGCCGTCAGTCTTTCTTCTCGCAACAGAAATCCCCTGTTCTACCGGCAGGGTGGATCCTCGGGTCGAGCCCGAGGATGACGGGATGTGCGGGACCGCTGGCGACAATCGCCCAGCCCCGATCTAGCGTAATTTGGTGAGGCGTCTTTTAGAGCCCAGGGCACCACCTCTCGGTCGTCATCCTCGGGCGCGACCCGAGGATCCAGAGCTCAGAACGCCATGCCCGCGTGAAGCGTCTGGCGTTACGCCGCCCCGCTCAAGCCTCCCGGCAGGCGGTTGCCGCGGTAGATCGCGTCGATCTTTTCCGATGACATCGGCTTGCCGAACAGATAGCCCTGCAGCTCGTCGCAGCCGGTGAGCCGCAATTGCAGGGCCTGCGCCTCGGTCTCGACGCCTTCGGCGGTGACCGGAATTTCCAGCGAGCGGGCCAGCGCCACCGTCGCCTGCAAGAGATCGACGGCACGGCCGCCCTCCTCCAGCGCATGCACCAGCGACTTGTCGATCTTCATCCGGTCGAAGCCGAACTGGCGCAGATACCCGACGCTCGAAAAACCAGCGCCGAAATCGTCGAGAGCGATCTTCACCCCGAGCTGTTTCAGCTTGGCGAGTGCGGCGCGGGCGCGGTCCGGGCTCTGGATGAAATAACCTTCGGTCATTTCGAGCGTGATGCGGGAAGGATCGGCACCAGTCTTGCGGAACACCGAGGCGACATGAACGGCAAATGCCGGGTCGCGAAACTGGCCGGGCGAAATGTTGACCGCGAGCTTGAGCTCCGGCCACAGCGCCAGCGTTTCGCAGGCGCGGTGCAGCACGAACAGGCCGAGCTGGTCTATGAGCCCGGTCGACTCGGCGATCGGGATGAACACGTCCGGAGACACCGGGCCGTAACCGGTGCGGTTCCAGCGCGCCAGCGCCTCGACGCCGATGATCCGCCAGGTTCTTGCATCCACCACCGGCTGATAGACGACACTCAGTTCGCGGCGCTCGATGGCGATCCTGAGGTCGATTTCCAGCATGTTGCGCTCTTCGCGCTGTGCATCCATTTCCGGCCGGTAATATTCGGTCCGGCCACGGCCGGTTTCCTTGGCGTGATACATGGCCATGTCGGAACGCCGCACCAGTTCCTCGCCGGAGACCTTGCCGCGCGGAGAGAGCGCGACGCCGATGCAGGTACCGATCGTCGCCACTCTTTCGCCGATCACGAAGGGCTCGTCGAAGAAACCGAGAATGCGGTCGCTCAGCATATCGACGACGCGCGCGATATCGGTGGTCGCCAGCGCGATGGCGAACTCGTCCCCGCCGACGCGCGCAA
Organism: Hyphomicrobiales bacterium; assembly: GCA_900471605.1. Taxonomy (GTDB): domain Bacteria; phylum Pseudomonadota; class Alphaproteobacteria; order Rhizobiales; family Rhizobiaceae; genus Neorhizobium. Next base: position 22,085 of record UCEY01000003.1, read on the forward strand.
GCACCGCCGTATCCCCGACCAGCGTCTTGAGGCCGGCCGCCACGCCGCGGATCAGCTTGTCGCCGGTACCATGGCCATAGGCGTCGTTGACTTCCTTGAAGCCATCGAGATCGAGATAAAGCAGCGCCACGTCATTGTTGTTACGGCGGCTCTGCGCCACCAGCGCATCGAGCGCGGCGAAGAAGCCGGCGCGGTTGAGCAGTCCGCTCAGCCGGTCGCTCATGGCCAGATGCCGCGCCGCCGCCTCGTCCGCCGTCAGGCGATTGAGCGTGTTGCTGCCGCTGACGAAGAGCAGCAGGAAGAACAGCCCGACCATGGCGAGCGCGCAATAGACAAGCGGCCGGACCTGGAGATACCCCATGTCGCCCGGCCTGCGCGAATGCCAGACCAGCCCCTGCAGCACCTTGCCATGGATATTGCGGATCTCCACCCTGTTCGACCCGGGATCCGAACCGCTCGCGAAACGAAGCCCGTCGATGACATAGGTGTCGGAAAGCTTCTGAACCTTGGCCTCGTCGAGATGCCGGGCAAAGACCAGGAAGCGGCGGTTCGTGACCGGTTGGTCGAGGTGTCCCGATTTCTGCCGGATCAGTGCGACGCCGACCGCCGCCACACCCTTTTCGGTCCCCACGAAGCCGGTTGCCTCCGGCAGGTTTTCCGCGCCGGCGGAACTGGCCTTGTCGAACAGCGTCCAGAGCGACGCGTCGAAATAGTCGCGCGGAGCCCAGCTCACCGGCGCACCGTCCTGATAGGCCAAAAGGACGTTCCGGTTCATGTCCATGACGATCGCGACGTCGAAGAGGTCGCTGTTGGCGGTCATGTCGCCATAGTTGCTGACGATCCAGGCCTGGTCACCGGCATAAACGAACTGGGCGGCGTCGTCCCAGGCGGCATAGTCGTTGAGCGTCGCATGCAGCTGCTCTTCGAAGGTCTGGATGGCGCCGGATGTCGTTTCCCGCGAGCGACCGTCATCGAGGCGGTTGGCGTAGTCGGCGATCCGGTCGATCGCGGTCAGGATGAAGATCGTCACCAGCACCACGACCACTGCGAAGGCAAGCAGCATCGACGTCACGGCAGAGCGACGGCCAAGTGTTGCGGAGCGGCGGAAGCGGGACGGGAGAAGCCGCATCGAAGACCTCGTGAAGTCCTACATCTTTCGCGGGTATTCCTTCAGATAGCGTTAAAGCAAGAGGCCGGCGCTCACACTTGAGCGCCGGCCTCGAAGAATTTTCGAAAGTTCGGTATTACCAGGCCGCGATGACGGCACCCTTGAACTGGGTATTGACGAAATCCTTCACCGGAGCACTGTGATAGGCCTCGATCAGGGTCTTCACCCAGGCTGCATCCTTGTCCTTGGACTTGACGGCGATCACGTTGATGTAAGGGGCCTTTTCGCCTTCCCGGGCGATCGGATCGGTCTTCGGGTTGAGGCCGGCTTCCAATGCGTAGTTGGTGTTGATGACCGAGGCGTCGACGTCGTCGAGCGAGCGCGGCAGCTGCGCGGCGTCGAGTTCGGCGAACTCGATCTTCTTCGGGTTCTCAGTGACGTCGGCCGGGCCGATCTTCAGGCCCTTGGCGGCGTTGACCTTGATCAAGCCCTGGTCGGCGAGGATGAGCAGCGCGCGGCCGCCATTGGTCGGGTCGTTCGGGATGGCGACCGTGGCGCCCTGCTTCAGTTCGGCGAGGCTCTTCACCTTCTTGGAATAGACGCCCATCGGGAAGTTGACGGTCTGGGCGACGCTGACGAGGTCGAACTTGCGATCCTTGACCTGGTTGTCGAGATAGGGCTGGTGCTGGAAGGAATTGGCGTTGAGTTCGCCATCCGCCAGTGCCTGGTTCGGCACCACGTAATCGGAGAATTCGAGGATCTGGATGTTGAGGCCCTTGGTGGCCGCGATTTCCTTGACCTTTTCCATGATCTGGGCATGCGGGCCGGGCGTGACGCCGATCTTGATGTCTTCGGCAAGCGCCGAACCGGCTGCGAAGGCGGCGAGTGCGGCCGCGATGATGAGCTTCTTCATGAGTGTCTCCTTGGGTTTCGTTTTTGGGCACGCCAGTCTTGGAAGGCTGGATTTCCGGGATTGGAGTGTCAGGTCTTGCGGTTGCGCTTGTCGAAGCGACGAGCGAGCGCGTCGCCGGCGCTCTGGATCGCCTGGACGACCACGATCAGCACCACGACGACGGCAAGCATCACATCCGGCATGAAACGCTGGTAGCCGTAACGGATGCCGAGATCGCCCAAGCCCCCGCCGCCGACCGCACCGACCATCGCCGAATAACCGACCAGGCTGACGAGGGTGAGCGTCAGCGCCAGCGTCAGGCCGGGCTTTGCTTCGGCGAGCAGCACCTTGAAGACGATCTGCAGCGGCGTGGCGCCCATGGCGCGGGCGGCCTCGATCAGGCCCTTGTCGACCTCGCGGATCGCCGCCTCGGCAAGCCGGGCGACGAACGGAATGGTGGCGACGGTCAGCGGCACGATCGCCGCATAGGTGCCGATCGAGGTGCCGGTGACGAGGCGCGTGAACGGGATGATCGCCACGACCAGGATGATGAACGGCGTCGAGCGCGCCGCATTGACGATCGCGCCGATGATGCGGTTCGAAACGGGAGCCGGGAAAAGCTCGCCCTTGCCGCTGGTGGCAAGGAACACGCCGATCGGAAGGCCGATCAGCGAACCGATCAGGCCGGCGGCAACCACCATCTGCAGGGTCTGCCACAGCGCCTTCGAGAGCAGGCTGAAAAGCATATCAGGCGACATAACCGAGCACCTCCGTGGAAAGGCCGGTTGCGGCATAGAAACGCTCGGCCCGCTCGGTGACGGCGGGATCGGCCGGATAGGCGACCACCAGCGAACCATAGGGCTCGCCGGCGATCTCCTCGATCGTGCCGGCGAGGATGTTGACGTCCGCGCCAAGCTCGGTGACCAGCCGGGCGGTCAGCGGCTGGAAGGCGGTCGCGCCGAAGAAGATCAGCCGCACCAGCACGCGGTCGCCGGCAGACGGCTGCGGCTTCAGGTTCGAGCGGATCCAGTCCGGCAGGTTGGTGCCGAGTGCGGCCGACAGAAGCGAGCGCGTCGTCTCATGTTTGGCGCCGGTGAAGACGTCGAAGGTGCGGCCAGCCTCGACGATTCTGCCGCGGTCGATCACCGCCACATCCGAGGCAATGGTCTTCACCACCTCCATCTCGTGGGTGATCAAAAGCACGGTGAGGCCAAGTTCGGCATTGATGCGCTTCAGGAGCGCCAGGATCGACTGCGTCGTTTCCGGGTCGAGCGCCGACGTTGCCTCGTCGGAGAGCAGCAGTTTCGGCGACGTGGCGAGCGCCCGGGCGATACCGATGCGCTGCTTCTGGCCGCCGGATAGCTCCGCCGGATAGCGGTCCGACTTGTCGCCGAGGCCGACCAGGTCGAGAAGCGGCGCCACCTTGGCCCTGATTGCCGCGCGGTCGAGGCCGGCGATCTCCAGCGGCAGCGCGACATTGTCGAAGGCGGTGCGCGAGGAGAGAAGATTGAAATGCTGGAAGATCATGCCGATCTCGCGACGCAGATCCCGAAGCCCCGTCTCGGAAAGGCCGCCGACCTCGACGCCATCGACGACGACGCGGCCGGAAGTCGCTTTCTCCAGCCCGTTGACGAGCCGGATCAGCGTCGACTTGCCGGCGCCCGAACGGCCAATGATGCCGGTGATGGCGCCGCGCGCAACGGACAGGTCGACGCCGTCAAGCGCGGTGAACTGGTTCTGGTCGCCCGCATCGCCGAAGCGCTTGGTCACCGCCTCGAACGCGACCATGGGTGTGGCCGTTGCCACCGGATGAGGCTCGGTTCGAACCGCGGCATTGGGGAATGTCATTATAGGCTCTCGGATAAGATCTGGTCATCCCGGCTACAGGATCGCCGTGTTCTGCGCTATGCGGCCAGACGGCACATTCGATGACAGGTGACTTTCCGGAGCATTTCGGTCGGCTTTCGCTGAAGGCCATTTACAAACGGGCGGCCTTATTCGATGCCGCATAAATGCCCGGACGCGCCTGCGTTTGACAGGGATGGTTTTTCAATTATCTCGCAAAGCAGAAAAAATCTTCTCGCACCTGCGAAATCATCCCGGCTTATGGTTGCCTTTCGGGAACAGCGAGGCGAGCTCGCGATACCACTTGCCGCTTTTCTTGATCGTCCGTTCCTGGGTTTCGTAGTTCACATGCACGAGGCCGAACCGCATCCGGTAGCCTTCCGCCCATTCGAAATTGTCCATCAGGCTCCAGGCGAAATACCCCTTCATCGGATAGCCGTCCTTGATCAGGTCGGCGACGACGGAAAGGTGCTCGACATAATAATCCAGACGCGGCTGGTCATCCACCTCGCCGTTCGCAGGCTCCATGTTGTAGCAGGCGCCGTTTTCGGTGATGTAACAATCCGGCAGCTCGTAGCGGCGGTAGAGATCCTCGACCAGCAGCTTCAGGCCCGGCGCATAGACCTCCCAGCCGATATCCGTCTCGACCTCGCTGGCCGGTTTCGCCTCGACCGTCCAAGGGAAGTCGCCCTTGCGCTCGGCATCGTCATGGACGCGGTCGGGCTTGTAGTAGTTGAGCCCCCACCAGTCGAGCTTCTGGCTGATGACCTTCAGATCACCGTCCTCTACGACCGGCATGCGATCCCCGAGCGCTTCGAGGAATGCCGGAGGATATTCGCCCTTGAACACCGGATCGAAGAAGGCACCGTTGTGGAACTGATGGGCGCGCTCGGCTGCCTCGAGATCGGCCGGGCTGTCGGAGCCGGCGATGATCGATGCGGCATTGATGACCGTACCGACCGGCACGTCCGGCGACACATGCCGGATCGCCTCGACGCCGAGGCCATGGGCCAGATTGACATGGTGCATGGCATGAAGCGCCGCCTGCATGTTCTTCTCGCCCGGCGCATGGATGCCGTAGAGGTGGGAAAGCCAGACGACGCACCAGGGTTCGTTGAAAGTCGCCACCGCATCCAGCCGGTCGCCGAGCCGCGCCATCACCACCTTGGCATACCGCTGGAAGGCATAGGCCGTTGACCGCGCCGTCCAGCCGCCCTCGCCCATCAGCGAAAGCGGCAGGTCCCAGTGATAGAGCGTCGCATAGGTCTTGATGCCGCGCGCCTTGCAGCCGTCGATCAGCCGGTCGTAGAAATCCAGCCCCTTCTCGTTGATCCGCCCGGTGCCGTCCGGAATGATCCGCGGCCAGGCGATCGAGAACCGATAGGCCCCGACGCCCATTTCCTGCATCAGATCGAGATCGGCTTCCCAGCGGTTATAATGATCGCAGGCGACATCGCCGTTATGACGCTCAAAGACCCGTCCCGGCATGTTGGAAAACGCATCCCAGATCGAGGGCTTGCGGCCATCCGCCTTGGTCGAACCTTCGATCTGGTAGGAGGCCGTCGCGACACCCCAGAGAAAATCGCCGGGAAAACGGGAGGCGAATTTCTGGGGATTGGGCGTTTGGGAACCGCGGGTCTGGGAATTGCTCATCTTGGGATCGGTCATGGGGATGCCGCCATATCTGGTTGCGCGAGGTCAGCCGGACCATCTTTCGCGGCGATTTAACCAAGCCAAGCCCGGTTGTACAGGTTTATGTGGAGATTCCTGAAACGTTGCAGACTACGCACCGCTTTAAGAAAGGCACATTGGCGCCGACTGAGCCGGCGCCAGTTTTTATGAAACCTTAAAGCTTAACCCAAGCCCCGTTCTTCTTCGAAGACGCGACACACGCCTCGACGAACGCAACCCCCTTAACGCCGTCGTCCACGGTCGGGTAGATCACCGCCTTGTCGATCGCGACGCCCTTCTTGGCGGCGTTGATGGCACGGGCGGCTTCCGTGTAGATGGTCGCGAACGCTTCGAGATAACCTTCCGGATGGCCGGAAGGGATGCGGCTGACGCGGGCGGCGGACGGGCCGGAACCAGCGCCGTTGCGGGTGATCAGCCGTTTCGGCTCGCCGAATGGCGTGAACCACAGATAGTTCGGATCGGCTTGCACCCATTCGATGCCGCCCTTGGTGCCATAAACGCGGATCTTGAGCCCGTTTTCATGGCCCGGAGCCACCTGGCTGCACCAGAGCATGCCCTTGGCGCCGCCTTCGTAGCGCAGCATCACATGCGCATTGTCGTCGAGCCGGCGGCCTTCGACGAAACTGTCGAGATCGGCAGCGAGACTTTCGAGCGTCAGCCCGGTGATGAAGGCGGCGAGGTTATAGGCATGCGTGCCGATATCGCCGGTCGAACCGCCGGCACCCGACTGGGCCGGATCGGTGCGCCAGACGGCCTGCTTGGCGCCGGTCTGCTCCACCGCTTCGGTCAGCCAGTCCTGCGGATATTCGACCTGCACGACGCGGATCTTTCCGAGATCGCCATTGGCCACCATTTCGCGGGCCTGCCGCACCATCGGATAGCCGGTGTAATTGTGGGTGAGGATGAACAGCGCGCCGCTCTCGTCGGCCGCCTTCTTCATCTTCTTGGCATCCGCGAGGTTGGAGGTGAGCGGCTTGTCGCAGATCACATGGATGCCGCGCTTCAGGAATTCCTTCGCCGCTTCGTAGTGCACGTGGTTCGGCGTCACGATCGAGACCGCCTCGATCCCGTCTTTCAGCCGCGCTTCGCGGATCGCCATCTCCTTGTAGGACCCGTAGGTGCGGGACGGATCGAGCCCGAGATCGCGGCCCGACGCGATCGCCTTTTCCGGCGACGACGACAGCGCGCCGGCGACGAGCTCGAACTGGTCGTCCAACCTGGCCGCCATGCGATGCACCGCCCCGATGAACGCCCCCGCACCGCCGCCGACCATGCCGAGCCGAATGCGCGGCTCCCGCGCCTGTTCGTCCTTGCCTTCAATTGCCATGATGTTTCTCCTGAAAGATTTGAATATATCGAGAGGCCACGAGGCCTCAGGTGTTCGTTGCAGCCTTGCGCGGCCGCCCGCCCTTGGCGCCATTGGCGCGGCTTGCCGCGATCTTTGCCGGCGACTTCGATTGCCCGCCGCGACGTTGTGCTTCCATAAAGGTCCGGCTGCCGAAGATGCCGCTCATCAGGCCTGAAATCGAATAATCGACATCCAGGCTTTCCCAGTGCAGACCGGTTTCCCCGAGCAGTTCGACTTCGGACAGTTGTTCGTCCGTCGCCTCAGCCAAGCCTTCGAGAGAACGGGCCGGGACCATGAACGCCGCCCCGTTGGCGAATTCCACGACGATGCGGCCGGAGGACGGGTCGAAACGAACCGAGACCGGTAGGGGCCTTTGCGCCCGCTCCGTATCCCACCGTAATTTTGCCTGGGCGAGTTCGGCATCCGTGATCTCAACCATGGTACTTTCTCCAAGTCTCCCGGAATAACTGCCGGTTGGCCTCGATAATCTCGGCGGCTCGGCGGACATCCCGGTCAGACATCCCACCCTGCGTCAGGATCTTTAGTGTCTCGATATCAATGCGCGCTTCGCCGTCGCCGTAGACATGCACGTGGGGAGGCTCGTGATCCGCCGTATAGATAACGAACCGCAGGCCATGTTGCCGCAGGACGGTGACCATGCATCCATAACCCAACTTGTTAGGTATCTCAAGCTCATCTCCGTGTGGGACGCCCCTCATCCGCCCCGCTGGGCACCTTCTCCCCGCTCTGACGGGGAGAGTGTGAGGGGCGGCATCCGCGCAGCCGACGCCGGGCCTAGAGCCCCAACATCCGCCGATTCGCCGCGTCGTCCGTCCCGCCGCTCGCAAAGTCGTCGAACGCCTTGTCGGTAACGCGGATGATATGCGCCTTGACGAATTCGGCGCCCTCGCGGGCTCCGTCCTCGGAATTCTTCAGCGCGCATTCCCACTCAACCACGGCCCAGCCGTCGAAATCGTTGGCGGCCATTTTCGAGAAGATCGAGCCGAAATCGACCTGGCCGTCGCCGGGCGAGCGGAAGCGGCCGGCGCGGCCGACCCAGCCCTGATAACCGCCATAGACGCCCTGCCGGCCGGTCGGGTTGAATTCCGCGTCCTTGACGTGAAACATCTTGATCCGGTCCTTGTAGATGTCGATGTGGTCGAGATAGTCGAGGCATTGCAGCACGTAATGCGACGGGTCGTAGAGCATGTTGGCGCGCGGATGGTTCTTCACCCGCTCCAGGAACATCTCGAACGTGACGCCGTCATGCAGGTCTTCGCCGGGATGGATCTCGTAGGCGACGTCGACGCCGCAGTCTTCCGCGTGGTTGAGGATCGGCGTCCAGCGCTTGGCAAGCTCGTCGAAGGCGGTCTCGACGAGACCGGCCGGGCGCTGCGGCCAGGGATAGATGAACGGCCAGGCCAGCGCGCCCGAAAAGGTCGCATGCGCCTTGATCCCGAGATGTTTCGAGGCGGTGAGCGCCATCTTGACCTGCTCGACCGCCCAGGCCTGGCGTGCCTTCGGATTGCCGCGCACTTCGGGAGCGGCAAAGCCGTCGAAAGCTTCGTCATAAGCGGGGTGCACGGCAACCAGCTGGCCCTGCAGATGGGTCGAGAGCTCGGTCACCTCGACGCCGTTCGCCCGCGCCACGCCTGCGAATTCGTCGCAATAATCCTTGGAGGCGGCGGCTTTTTTCAGGTCGATGAGCTGGCCCGCCCAGGTCGGCACCTGCACGCCGACATAACCCTTGTCGGCAGCCCATTTTGTGATCCCGTCCCAGGTGTTGAACGGCGCCGCGTCGCCCGCGAACTGGCCGAGAAAGATGGCGGGGCCCTTGATCGTCTTCATGATGTTTCCTCTTCGGCTACATGCAGTTGGTCTGGAACAACCCTCATCCCTCATTCCTGTGCTTGTCACAGGAACCCGGCCAAGATGCGTCTGCGCCTTGGGAAGGCTCTTTCGCGCCCAAGGACTTGGGCGCACTGGATTCCCGTGACAAGCACAGGAATGAGGTGACCGGGGATAGCGGCGCCCACACAAGCGGGCGCCGCCGATCTTCATCAGGACGCCGTTATCAGAACGGAGAATCCGGGAAGTAGAAGTTCTTGGCGTTGTCCTTCGTCACCAGCGTGGCGTCAAGGATGTAGGTGCCGCTGACCGGAACCTTGTCGTAGAAATTGCCGGCGGTGAGTTCCATGGCGGTCGCCACCATTGCCGGGGGATAGAGAACATCGACCGGGATCATCTTGTCGCCGTCCATGACCTTCTTGACCATGTCCTTGGAGCCCGCGCCGCCGACGACGTACTTGATGTCGGTCCGCTTGGCCTGGGCGATGGCTTCGAGAACGCCGACGGCCATGTCGTCGTCCTGGCACCAGACCACGTCGATCTTCGGGTATTTGGTCAGGTAGTCCTGCATGACCTTGAACGCGTCGTCGCGGCTCCAGTTGCCGAACTGACGATCGAGGACCTTCACCTTGGAGCCGGCAATGCCCTTGTCGAAGCCGTCCTGGCGCTGCTGGTCGATCGGGATCGGCAGGCCGCGGATGACGACGACCTGCGCGTCCGGCGTGGTCTTCTTGATGTACTCGCCGGCGACCTGGCCGAGCGCCGGGTTGTTGCCGGCGACATAGAGGTCGCGGATGGTGCTGTCGTTGACCGAAGGCGCGCGGTCGACGAGCGCCACGAACGTGCCCTTGTCCTTGACCTGCTGGATGGCGTTGACGAGCGGATCCGGGTCGGATGGCAGGATGACCAGCGCATCGAGGCCCTGGACCGCAAGGTCCTGCACGGCATTGGCCTGGCTTGCGGCATCCGGCGAGGTCTTGACGATGACGTTGAGGCCCGGATGTTCCTTCATCAGGAGCTTGGCGACGCGTTCGGCATGGAATACGACGCCGGCGGTCCAGCCATGGTCGGCGGCCGGAATGGAAACGCCGATCGTCACCTTCTTGTCCTGGGCGAATGCCGTGCCGGCGAGAAGCGCCAGCGACGCCACGGCCAGTCCCAAAATTTGTCTGCGCATTGTTTCTCTCTCCCACAATATCAGGGTCCTTTATTTGAAGACCGGACGCGACCCATCAGCCCGGTCAATCTCTTCATTTCCGCATCAGCGACCTTTGAACCAGCATGGCGATGATGATGATCGCTCCCTGGATGGCGCCGATCAGGTATTCGCTGACGAAGTTGGACAGCAGCATGATGTTGCCGACGATTTCCAGAATGAAGGCGCCGCAGATCGTGCCCCAGATACGGCCGACCCCTCCCCGGAGCGCCGTGCCGCCGACGACCACGGCGGTGATCGCCTGCAATTCCCAGAAGCTGCCGGTCGTCGCCGATGTCGAGCCGAGGCGCGGCACGTAGAGCAGCACTGCAACGGCGACGCACAGCCCCTGGATGACATAGGTGACGGTGCGCACCCGGTTGATCGAAATGCCGGAATAACGCGCCACGTCCTCGTTGGAGCCGACCGCCGTCACATGCCGGCCGTAGCGGGTGCGGTAGAGCACGAAGGCGGCGATCGTGGCGGTCACGAAGATGACGATGATCGGCACCGGCACGCCGACGACAGAGCCGGAATAGAACGGCCGGTAGAGCGTCATGATATCGCGGTCGCGCACCGTGATGGCGCCGCCCTGGGAAAGCCAGGTGGTCAGCCCGCGATAGATGCCCATCGTGCCAAGCGTCGCGATAAACGGCTCGATCCGGCCGATCGTGGTGACCAGGCCGTTGGCGAGCCCGCAGGCGGCCCCGATCGCGATCGCCAGCGCCATGCCCGCGGCAAGCGCCAGCGACGGGTCGGCGATCGTGCCCGAGTTCAGGAACAGGATCATCAGGCTGGCGACGAAGGCGAGCATCGCGCCGACGGAAAGATCGAGCCCGCCCGAGGTAATCACGTAGGTCGCCCCGAGCGCGATGACGGCAATGAAGGAGCTGCGGGTGACGACGTTCAAAAGGTTGGCGGTCGTCATGAAATTCGGATTGGCGAAATAACCGAGCACCAGGAGAAGGGCGAGCGCGATGAACGGCGCCACCGCCGCCATGTCCCAGTCCTTGGAGGTCTTCGGCGCCTTGGCCGTTTCGGTCGCGACATTCGCCATCACGCTGCCTCCCCTTTGGTGACGCCCGTGGCGAGCACGACGATCTCGTTTTCGTTCATGTGGTCCCCCGTCACCTCGCCGACGATCCGGCCGGAGCGCATGACCAGGATGCGGTCGCAGATGCCGATCAGTTCGGGCATTTCCGAGGAGACGACGATGATCGAACGGCCCTCCTCCGCCAGGCTGGCGATGAATTTGTAGATCTGTTCCTTGTTGCCGATATCGATGCCGCGCGTCGGCTCGTCGATGATGACGATCGACGGATCGAGCAGCATCATCTTGGCGAGCAGCAGTTTCTGCTGGTTGCCGCCCGATAGCTGGCCCGCGAGGATGTCCTTGCGGCCGGTACGAATGTCGAAATCGCGGATCGCCTTGTCGAGTGCCGCACTTTCCCGCTTGCGGTCGATCTGCAGGGCGCCTGCAAACTTGCCGAGCGAGGCGAGCGTCAGGTTGACGATCAGGTCCTTGGTGAGCAGCAGGCCCTTGCCCTTGCGGTCTTCCGACAGATAGACGATGCCGGCCTTGAGGCTCGCATGCACGTCTCGGAAATTGACCGGTTTGCCGAGATGCCGGACCGCGCCGCGGCTCGGCCTAAGGCCGACCATGCCCTCCATCAGCTCCGTGCGACCGGCGCCGACGAGACCGGCAAAACCGAGGATCTCGCCCTTCCTCAGCTGGAACGAGGCGTCCTGTGCATAACCGGGTACGTTGAGATGCTCGACTTCGAGCACGGTTTCGCGCACTGCGGCCGCATGGCGGTCCGGGTAGAGCTTGGCAACGTCGCGGCCGACCATCAGCCGCGCCATGTCGGCGGGCTGCAGCTCGCTGGTGTCGTGGCTGGCGACGAGCTTTCCGTCGCGCAGCACCGTCACCCGGTCGGCGATTTCCTTCACCTCCGGCAGGCGGTGGGAAATGTAGAGCACGCCGACGCCCTTGGCGCGGATCTGCCGGATGACTTTCAGCAGCGCCTCCGTCTCGTGCGGCGTTAGCGACGCGGTCGGCTCGTCGAAGATGACGATGCGGTGCGGCACCAGGAGTACGCGGGCGATCTGCACCAGCTGGCGCTGGGCGATCGACAGGCGGCTGACGATCGTGTTCGGGTCGATATCGCTGCCGAGGCCACGGACCGCCTTTGCGGCACCCTCGTTCATGGCGCGGTCGTCGATGAAGACGCCCTTGTGCAGCTCGCGGCCGAGATAGATGTTCTGGGCGACTGTCAGGTCCGGCGCCAGCAGGATCTCCTGGTGCACCAGCACGATGCCGCGATGTTCCGCGTCGACCGGGCCGGAAAAGGTGACGGTCTCGCCGTCGATCTTCATCTCGCCGCGGGTCGGCGGCTGGTTGCCGGCAATGATCTTCATCAGCGTCGACTTGCCGGCGCCGTTTTCACCGATGATCGCATGCACCTCGCCGGCGCGGACAGTGAGGTTGATGTCCTTCAGCACCTCGACGACGCCGAATGTCTTGGAAAGGCCGGTCGCTTCGAACAGAGGCACGGCGGGGCTCGCGTCCGCGGAGCTCATCGGGCGGCACCCGTGACCATGGGGCCATGCGCAGCCCGACAGCGGACCGTGACGTTACGGACAGCACGCCTGTATATGATCATCTGCTCCCAAGCTCCTCCGACGAGAACGCTAGCCCAGATTCTGAGGTACGTAAAGCAGATTTCCCACGCTTGCACGGGAACGTGTGGCCACTTTGCGCGAACCTCCTGCCGGTTGTCGTTATCGCGTTGTTGCCTTCTCCGATGGCAGCGTCAGCCCCTCATCCGGCTGCCGCCACCTTCTCCCCGTCGGAACGGGGAGAAGGACATATACCGCAACGCCTTACCCCCTCTTGACCGTGCTCGGGGCACGTCCCCTCTCCCCGCAAGCGGGGAGAGGGTTAGGGTGAGGGGCAGACGCGAGCCTTATCAAACGTAACGGTTAACGACGTTTTCCAGGTATTCCTGGCGGCCCGACTTCGGTTCCGGGTTGATGTCCTGCTTCTCGACCCAGGAGGCGATGTCGTCGAGCTTGTATTCGCCGCGCAGCATCTTCTGGTATTCGGGGCTGTCCCACTTTTCGTAGCGAGCGTCGAGCGGAGCCTTGAGCGCGCCGTCGTCGATCATCTTCGCCGCGGCCTTGATGCCGCGTGCGCAGCAGTCCATGCCGCCGATATGACCGATCAAGAGGTCCTCCGGATCGAGCGACTGGCGGCGCAGCTTGGCGTCGAAATTGGTGCCGCCGTTCTGGAAGCCGCCACCGGCGAGCACGTGGTAATAGGCGAGCGCCATTTCCGGCACGTTGTTCGGGAACTGGTCGGTATCCCAGCCGGACTGCATGTCGTTGCGGTTCATGTCGATCGAACCAAAAATGCCGAAGGCGTTGGCCATGGCGATTTCGTGTTCGAACGAATGGCCGGCGAGGATCGCGTGGCCCTGCTCGATATTGACCTTCACTTCCTTCTCGAGGCCGTTCTTCTGCAGGAAGGCGTAGACGGTCGAGACGTCGTAGTCGTACTGGTGCTTGGTCGGCTCCTGCGGCTTCGGCTCGATCAGGATCGTACCTTCGAAGCCGATCTTGTACTTGTATTCAACGACGAGGTTGAGGAAGCGGCCCATCTGGTCGAGCTCGCGCGAGAGATCGGTGTTGAGCAGCGTCTCGTACCCTTCGCGACCGCCCCACAGCACGTAGTTCGCGCCACCGAGGCGCTTGGTGGCGTCGAGGCAGGTCTTGACCGTCGCCGCTGCAAACGCGAAGACGTCCGGATCCGGGTTGGTCGCGGCACCCGACATGTAGCGGCGGTTGGAGAACAGGTTCGCCGTACCCCAGAGAAGCTTCACGCCCGTCTCGGCCTGCTTCTTCTCGAAATAATCGACGATCTCGTTGAGGTTCTTGGTGTTCTCGGCAAAATTATTGCCTTCCGGGCGCACGTCGGCGTCGTGGAAGCAGTAGAAGGGTGCGCCGAGCAGCTGGAAGAATTCGAAGGCGACGTCGGCCTTCATCTTGGCGGCTTCCATCGTGTCCGAGAACCAGGGGCGCTGGAAGGTCTGGCCGCCGAAGGGATCGCCGCCCGGCCAGGTGAAGGTATGCCAGTAGGCGACCGCAAAGCGCAGGTGATCCTCCATGCGCTTGCCGGCGACGATCTCGTCGGGATTGTAGAAGCGGAAGGCGAGCGGATTGGTGCTGTCCGGGCCCTCGTATTTGATTTTCTGGATGTCTCCGAAAAAGCCTGTGCTCATGGTCGTTTCCTCATTGTGATGTGTTCGATCTTCTTAAGCGCCCCTCATCCGCCTGCCGGCACCTTCTCCCCGTAAACGGGGCGAAGGGGGCTCGCAGTGAGCTATCCGCCCCCTTGAACGTCGAGCGAGGCATGTCCCCTCTCCCCGCAAGCGGGGAGAGGGTTAGGGTGAGGGGCAAACCTCGATTTCACTGCGCCAGCGACTTGATCGCCGGATAGAGCGCGCGGTAGCGGGCGTATGCGGTCTCGTAAGCCTCCGAAAGCCCCGAGACCGGCTCGATCGTCTCTTCCGTCCTCGGCGCCGAGCAGACCGCAACCGGGTCGGCGCCTGTCGCAGCGATCAGGCCAAGCCGGGCGGCGCCGAAGGCCGCGCCGAAATCGCCATCGGCCGGAATATCGACCGGAACGCCGAGCGAGGTGGCGATCGAGGCCAGCCAGTAGCGCGAGCGCGAGCCGCCGCCGATCGCGGTGACGCGGGAAATCGAGGTGCCGGCGGATTTGAGCGCTTCGAGATTGTCCCTGATGGCGAACGTGACGCCTTCGAGCACCGCCTGGGTCAGCACCGCGCGGCTGCTTTCGTGTTCGAGGCCGATGAAGGCGCCGCGGATGGCCGCGTCGTTATGCGGCGTGCGTTCGCCGGAAAGGTAAGGCAGGAAGGTGACCCCGGACGGGACCTTCAGCGTATCGCCGAGTTCCTGGGTGAGTTCGGCCGCGGTCTTCGCCGCAATGTGCGAATACCAGTTGAGCGCGTCGGTCGCCGACAGGATGACGCCCATCTGGTGCCAGGTCTTCGGCAGCGCGTGGCAGAAGGCATGCACGGCGCTTTCCGGTTTCGGCAGGTAGGAGCCGTTGGCGGCAAACAGCACGCCGGACGTGCCGAGCGACACGAAGGCATTGCCCTCCGCAACCGTGCCCATGCCGCAGGCCGACGCCGCGTTGTCCCCTGCCCCGCCGGCAACGACGACTTCACCGGAAATGCCCCAGGACGAGCAGAGCTCGGAGCGAAGCTTCCCGGCCTGCTCGGTACCCTCGACCAGCGACGGCATCTGGCGTTCGGAAAGACCTGTCGCCGCCAGGAGTTCGGACGACCACTTGCGGGCGCCGGTATCGAGCCAGGACGTGCCCGCCGAGTCCGACATTTCGGACATATGCTCCCCGGTCAGCCAGAGGCGCAGGTAATCCTTCGGCAGCAGCACCTTGGCGACCTTGGCGAAAATTTCCGGCTCGTTCTTGGCGACCCAGACGAGCTTCGGGGCGGTAAAGCCCGGGAAGACGATGTTACCGGTGAGCTTGCGGAAGATCGGGTTCGCATCGAGAGCTGCCGCTTCCACGTGGGAACGCGTATCGTTCCACAGAATGCAGGGCCGCAGCACCTTGTCTTCGGCATCGAGCAGCGTCGCTCCATGCATCTGGCCGGAAAGGCCGATGCCCTTCACGGCCTCCAGCTCCTTCGGAAACTTCGCCTTGATGCCGGCGACGGCCTCCTGCGTTGCGCGGATCCAGTGGGCCGGATCCTGCTCCGACCAGCCGGAATGCGGACGCGAGACGTCGAGCGAACCGCTGGCCGAGCCGATAATCCGCTGATCGCCGTCGATCAGCATGGCCTTCACGCCGGACGTGCCGAGATCGAGACCGAGATACATGGTGCTACTCCCTCTTCTGCCTTCAGGGCAGATTGTCTTTCAGAAAAATGTCGATGCGGATGCGCTCCTGCGCGGCAAGCACCGGCAGCCCGTCGGCCTTGGCCTTCAGCACGCGGATGGCGCTGCGAACCTCGTGCCCCGCATCCTGGTTCAGCACCGCGTCGATGACGCCGTCGGCAAGTGCCGCACGGGTCGAGGCGGTCAGTTCATGGGCGATGACGAGCGGCCGGCTGGGGCCGCGCGCCCTGTGCAGCGCGCGGATGAGGCCGCGGTTGCCGGCGCCCAGACTGTAGATGCCGGCAATGTCGGCGTTGCGGCGCAGCGTATCCGCGATCATCGTTTCGGCAAGTGCCGGATCGTCGCGCCCTTCGAGGACCGGCAGGATGTGAACCTTCGGATAGGCCTGGTCGATGACGGCGGAAAACCCTTCCAGCCGCTCGCGATGGTCGCGCACCAGCATGGAGCCGGCCAGCACCGCGACGGTCGCGCCCCCTTCGCCGAGGAAAGGACCGCTGAGGAAACGGCCCATCAGGCTGCCCGCCGTGCGGCCGGCGGCGATATTGTCGATGCCCGCATAATGGTCGCGGGACGAATCCGGCAGGTCGGAGACCAGGGTCACCATCGGGATGCCGGCCTGCCGCAGGCGCTCCGTGACGGCACGGACGTCCCGTGTATCGATGGCGACGAAGGCGACCCCCGCCGGTTTTTCGACAAGCACGGCTTCGAGCGCCGCGACCAGGGCACGCGCATCGAACGGCGGCACGTCGACGATGCGGATATCGGTGCGCTCGGCGCTGGAACGGGCGACCGCGCCGCGCACTTCCTCATGCAGGCCGATCATGAAAGAGTTGTCGTTGGCCGGCAGGATGAAGACGAAGGAATAGGTCCGGCTCTTGGCAAGATTGGCGGCGGCGAGATCGCGCACATAGCCAAGCGAGGTGATCGCCTCCTCCACCTTGCCGCGGGTGACGGAACGCACGCCCGGCCGGCCGTTCAGAACCCGATCGACGGTGGCGAGGCTGACGCCCGCAATCTTCGCTATGTCGTGGACGGTGGGCTTCATCAATTCCTCCGCGGACCGTGTTAGCCGAAATTCTGAGGTACGTAAATCAAAATTTGAGGTACGTGTTTCAGGACCGCGAAAACATAAAAAGAAAAAGGCCGCCACTTGCGTGGCGGCCCCTTCTCGGCGGTGGAATGCTGAAATCAGTGCCCGCCGCCGCCGGCACCCGCGGGGCGGGCCGGCTTGGCGATCAGGAAGACGAAGAAGATCAGGCTGCCGAACAGGGCGGTCAGGATGTAGAAGACATCCATGAAGGAAAGCAGCCAGGCCTGCTGGGTGATGATGCCCGAGATCTTCTGAAGCGCGACGGAGCTGCCGTCGAGGCCGAACGAATTGTAGTTGGCGCCGACGCTGTCGAGCCAGTTCATCGCGGCCGGATTGCCGTAATTGACGTGTTCGGAAAGCCGGGCGTAGTGCTCGTCGGAACGCTGGGTCAGCGCCGTGTTGATGACGGCGAGGCCGACCGCGCCGCCCAAATTGCGGGTCAGGTTGAAAAGGCCCGATGCGCCCTGGATGCGTTGCGGCGCAAGCGTGCCGAGCGCGATATTGCTGATCGGCACCATGCACATCATCATCCCGAACCCGCGCAGGATCTGCGGCAGCAGCAGCTCGTAGAAATCCC
Source organism: Hyphomicrobiales bacterium (assembly GCA_900471605.1). GTDB lineage: Bacteria > Pseudomonadota > Alphaproteobacteria > Rhizobiales > Rhizobiaceae > Neorhizobium. The sequence continues at coordinate 39,620 of UCEY01000003.1, forward strand.
AGTCGGCGGTCAGTCCGGTCATCAGGTAGGTCCCGACCGCAAACGAGCCGAAACCGACCGCCATCAGGACGCGCAGGTCGACGATGTTCGACAGCCGCCCGACCAGCGGCGCGGAGACGAACATGGCGATGCCCGAGACGAACATGGTCTCGCCGATCATCAGCGAATCGTAGTGGCGGATGCGGCCGAGATAGAGCGGATAGAGGTAGGTAAGCCCGTAGAGCCCGACCCCCATGATGAAGGAGAACAGCGAACCGAAGGCGAAATTGGCATTGCCGAAGGCTCTGAGATCGACGACCGGAAACTCCACCTTGAAGGCCCGCCAGAAGAACACGACCGCGCCGATGACGATGAAAACGCTGCCGATGACGATCTTCTCGTCGCTGAACCAGTCCTTGTTGTTGCCCTCTTCCAGCACGTATTCCAGCGAACCGAGGAAAACCGCCATGGAGGCGAGGCCCCACCAGTCGAACTTCTTCATCAGCTGCAGCTGCGGCTTGTCGAAATCGATCATGGTGAAGGTGACGGCCGTCACGATGATGCCCGGGATCACGTTGACCAGGAACAGCCAGTGCCAGGAGAAGGAATTGGACAGGTAACCGCCGACCGTCGGGCCGATGGTCGGCGCCAGCGTCGCGACGAGGCCGATGATCGGAGAGACGATGCTGCGCTTCGACGGCGGGAAGATCGTGAAGGCGGCCGCGAACACCGAGGGGATCATCCCGCCGCCGATAAAGCCCTGCAGGGCGCGGTAAACGATCATCTGCTCGATATTGGTGGCCGTGGCGCACAGGACGCTGGCAAGCGTGAAGCCGGCGGCGCAGATGGCGAAGAGATAACGCGTCGAGATGATGCGCGCCAGCGTTCCCGACAGCGGGATCATGATCACTTCGGCGATCAGATAGGAGGTCTGCACCCAGGCGATCTCGTCCGAGCCGGCGGACAGGCCGGCCTGGATTTCCGCAAGCGATGCCGAGACGATCTGGATGTCGAGGATCGACATGAACATGCCGAAGACCATCGCGAAGAAGGCGATGAGCTTGCGCCGGTCCATGGGCTGGTCGGCGGGCATTGCGATCGGGTGGGCGCCCGCCGTGGCCGTTGCTCCTGCCATGGCCGCTCTCCTCGTTTCTCTTTACTTGGCGGCGACGGCGCTGGTGCCGGGCGCGGTGCGGGTATCGACATCGACGACCACGCTCAGGCCGGCGCGAAGATGCTGGCGCTCCAGGTCTTCCTTGGGGATCGAGATGCGCACCGGTACGCGCTGCACGACCTTGGTGAAGTTGCCCGTCGCATTTTCCGGCGGCAGCATCGAGAACACGGCACCGGAAGCCGGCGCGATCGACACCACCGTGCCGGTGATGTTGTGATCGTCATAGGCATCCACATGGACGCGGACCTTGGAACCCGGCTGCAGGTTGCCGAGCTGGGTTTCCTTGAAATTCGCCTCGATATAGAGCTCGGTCAGCGGCACCAGCGACGCAAGACGCTTGCCCGTCGACACGAGGTCGCCGGTCTGGACTGCGAGGTTGCCGATGACGCCATCATAGGGCGCCTTCAGCACCGTGAAGTTCAGGTCGCGCTGCGCCTGGTCGCGGGCGAGCTCCTGGGTATGGATCGTATTGACCGCTTCGTCCCGCTGTGCATGCAGGAGGCCGATATTGGCTTCGGCCGACGCGACCGCCGCCTGGCCGGCGACGAGGTTCGCCCGCGCCTGCTCGAGCGCGATCTGGGCGGTATCGAGAGAGGCGGCGGTGCCGACCGCGCTTTGCTGCAGGCTGCTTGCACGCTTCTGGTTGATCTCAGCGCCGCGAACGGCCGCTTCCAGTGCGCCCTGCTGGGCCCGAGCCTGCTTGACGGCAGCCTCGCCACCGACGATCTGCGCATCGATGCGGGAAACGGCGAGATTGGCGGATTCGATCGCAGCTTGCGCCTTGCGCAGCGCCAGCTGATAATCGCCATCGTCGAGGGTCACGAGCGGGTCGCCCGCCTTGACGGCCTGGTTTTCGACGACATTGACCTTGGCGACGTAACCGGAAACCTTTGGCGAGATGACGGCGATATCGCCTTCGACATATGCATCGTCCGTCGAGACCAGGAACCGACCGTCGATCCACCAGTTGTAACCATACCAACCGGCGCCACCGAGGAGGGCAAGCGCGATGATCGGCAGAAGGAGGCCACGCCGCTTCTTCTTTTCAGGCGCTTTGGCGGCGGCCGGTGCCGCGATCGCCTCGGCGGCCGCGGGCTGTTCCGCAGCCGGCAGCGGCGCCTTGCGCGCTTCGGCCTCGGACAGGCCGGCATTTTCCGTCGTCACGGCGCGCAAGGCGCCGGTATTCTGAGAGGACGTCATCTTCTATCTACCGTCTTGGGAGCGTCTTATTTCATCGAACCGATCGGTTCAGCGAGCTTGACATAGACCCTTCGATGACACATATCAAGAGCAATCGAACCGCTCGGTTCGAAAAGGTTAAAAAAGGGCATCGAAATGGCCAGGCAGACTAGGAAACTGGAAACATGCGATCCGGTTCCCGGCGGACGGTTCGCAGCGGGCGAGGATCCGGCGAAACGGGAACAGATCATCGACGGGGCAAAGAGTGTCTTCATGAAGCTCGGCTTCGACGCCGCAAGCATGAACGACATCACCCGCGAGGCGGGCGTCTCGAAAGGGACGATCTACGTCTATTTCCAGAACAAGGAAGACCTGTTCAGCGCCATCGTCGCCCGCGAGCGCGAGCGTATCACGCTTCGAATGCGCGACATTCTTGCCGGCAGCGAGGAGGTCGAAAGTGGGCTCTACCGCTTCGGCATGGGATTTGCGACGCATATTACCTCCCCGCAGGTGATCAGCGCGATGCGTACCGTCATCGGTGTTGTCGACCGCCTGCCGAGCATCTGCCAGCACTTCTTCAATTCGCCGTCTCACAACGTACGCACAGTTCTTGAGGATTTCCTTAAACGCCACATCGCGCTCGGCAATCTGGAGGTCGAGGATACGGACCTGGCGGCTCGGCAGTTCATCGACATGGTGAGCGGCAGCTTCTTCAAGTTCCGCCTGTTCGGCGACCTCGACGACGTGCCGCCGTTCCGCGAACTCGACCGGTCCGTGACCGGTGCGATCAAGGTATTCATGGCGGCTTATGGCGTTCATAACGCGTCCGTGACCACAAAAACCAAAGAACATGCCTGATTCCGGGAGGTTGTGGCGCAACCTCCTCTTGTCTTCCCGTCTTCAGTCCTTAAATCGGGCTGGCATTTACGCCTAGCGATTGAAAACAGGAGATATGGATGGACATTGCAGCGCTCGTAGCAGACCCGGCGGCCTGGGTAGCGCTTGTTACACTCGTGGTCATGGAAGTCGTGCTCGGCATCGACAACCTGATCTTCATATCCATCCTTACCAACAAACTGCCTCCCGAAAGCCGCGAGAAAGCCCGCAAGATCGGTATCGGTCTGGCGCTCGTCATGCGTCTCGGCCTGCTCGGCACCGTTGCCTGGATCGTCCAGCTCACCAATCCGATCTTCGAGGCCTTCGGCCACGGTTTCTCCTGGAAGGATCTGATCCTGATCGCCGGGGGCCTGTTCCTCGTCTACAAGGCGACCAAGGAAATCCATCACTCCGTCGACGTCGACGATCACAAGGAGGATCTGGTCGGCGCCGGCAAGGACGTGGTCAAGATGAGCTTTGCCTCGGCGATCGGCCAGATCCTGCTGCTCGACCTCGTCTTCTCGATCGACTCGATCATCACCGCCGTCGGTATGACGCCGCACCTGCCGATCATGGTCGTCGCCGTTGTCGCCGCCGTCACCGTGATGCTGGTCGCTGCCACCCCGCTCGCCAACTTCATCGAGAAGAACCCGACCATCGTGATGCTGGCACTCGCCTTCCTGCTGATGATCGGCGGCACCCTGATCGTCGAAGGTTTTGGCGTGCACGTGCCGAAGGGCTATATCTACGCCGCCATGGCATTCTCGGCCGGCGTCGAAGTGCTCAACATGGTGGCGAGGAACGCCCGCAAGCGGAAGAAGGCCGGCGGGCAGACGCTGCATTGATCCTGGCCAACGCTGCCTTTCGGGATAGGTTTGGCCGAGCCTGATTGATGCTATCTGCAGCATATGCTATATGGATCATCATATGGCGCGTGCGACCTTGATCATGGATCGGAAATTTCATCTGGATGATGGAAAGATCATCCAGATGAAGGTCTGGCAGCTTCCCGATCGCAATCCAGAACGTCCGCATGGGTTGAAATATTCGTTTTTCTTCGGAAACCCCGGAGGGAGGATCATCGGTTACGACAACGAGGCTGGCAAAGGCGATCATCGTCACTATCGCGATCACGAGGAACCTTATCGTTTCGTGAGCCTCGAGCGAATGATACGGGATTTCGAGGAGGATGTCCGCCGGGAGTTGAAAGCATGAGCGAAGTTCGAATCCACGTTTCGAATATGGGCGCATTTTTCAAAGATGCCGCGAGCGCTGCCGCACGGATCGACGCCGGGGATTTGAAGGCCCAGGAAGGGGAGATCGCCTTCGAGAGCATGGATCTTCTCCTGAAGGTGCTGACCGCCAATCGATGGCGGCTTCTGCGCGCCCTAAAGGCGGCTGGCGCTTCTTCCATCCGCCAGCTCGCCCATTCCCTGAAGCGGGATTATCGCGGGGTCCATGCCGATGTCATCGCATTGATTGAAACCGAGCTCATCGAAAAGCGCGAAGACGGCCGCATCACCGTTCCCTGGGACCGCATCACAGCGGAAATGGCGATCACCGAAGCTGCATAATCGAAAGACTGGACCGCCGCCGGTTGCTTCCATGGCATCCGGCGACTCACGTGTCCTCGGGCTCGTCCCGAAAATCCTTACCAGATCAGCGCCTCGGGGTTGTGGAGACCCTCACCCCTTCGCCAGTTCCCTCTCGACCGCCTCGACCAGCCGGGTATCTTGCGCATCGACATCAGGCGCAAACCGCGCCTTGATCTCGCCGTCGCGGCCGATCAGGAATTTTTCGAAGTTCCAGACGATCTCGTTGTCGTCCTCCACCGCCATGCCGAAACCGCGCAGCCTTTCCTTCATCGGGCCGTCGCCGGTGGTCGGCACGCCGGAGCCGGTGAGCCCCTGGTAGAGCGGGTGCTTGTCCTCGCCCTTGACGGAGATCTTCGAGAAGATCGGGAATTTGACATCATAGGTGAGCTGGCAGAATTCGACGATCTCCTCATCCGTGCCCGGCTCCTGGCCCTTGAAGTTGTTGGCCGGGAAGGCTGCGATCACGAAACCGTCGCTGCGCTTGTCCTCATAGAGCTTTTCGAGGCCTTCATACTGCTTGGTCAGGCCGCATTTCGAAGCGACGTTGACGACCAGCATCACCTTGCCCTTGTATTCGGAAAGCGCGGTCTCGCGCCCGTCGGCCAGCTTCACCGGCACGTTCAAAACATCACTCATCGACAAATCTCCATTCAAAACAATTCGGTCGTTTTGCCGCGACACCCTAACGAAGCGGCCTTCATTGTCCAGTGGACACGCGTCCCCCCAACGCTCAGGCGCGCCGTAACTTTGAACGCGTCACCGCATTGACGGGCGGCGCAACAGCGCCATCTCCTCCTTCTGCCGGCGGTCTTCCTTCCGCCGATCCTCTCGACATAAAGGGCGGCATGACCACTCAGCAGATCCTCGCCTTTTCCGTCATCGCCATCATGATGGCGGTCTTCATCTGGGATCGCTTCCGCTACGACGTGGTCGCCTGCTGCGCGCTGGTTCTGGCGGTCGCGCTCGGCGTCGTGCCGGTCGACAAGGCGTTTTCCGGCTTTTCCGACGATATCGTCATCATCGTCGGCAGCGCCCTGGTGGTCAGCGCCGGCGTGGCGCGCTCGGGCATCGTCGACACCGCGATCAAGAAATTCTTCCCGAACCTCAACACGCTTCACACCCAGCTCGCGCTCCTGATGATCGTCGTCGCCCTGCTCTCCGCCTTCATCAAGAACATCGGGGCGCTGGCGATCATGATGCCGGTCGCCTTCCAGTTTTCGAGGAAATCCGGCGCCTCGCCATCCAAATACTTGATGCCGATGGCGTTTGCCGCTCTCCTTGGCGGGCTGATGACGCAGATCGGCACCTCGCCGAACATCGTCGTCTCGCGGCTGCGCCAGGAACTGACCGGCACCTCGTTCACGATGTTCGACTTCACGCCGATGGGGGCGACCCTCACCGTCGTCGGCATCACCTTCCTCTTGTTCTTCCATTGGCTGGTCCCGAGCCGAACGAGAGAGAACAGTTCGATCGAAGAGGCGGTGGAGATCAAGAACTACACGTCGGAAGTCTCCGTGACGGCCGATTCCACGCTGCTGGAAAAATCGATCGGCGATCTCCTGAAGCATGGCGATGGCGAGGTGCTGGCCACCGCCGTGCTGCGCGGAGCGGCCCGCATGTCTCCCTTCCCCGATCTCGTCCTGCGCGAAGGCGATATCGTCCTCCTCGAAGGCCCGTCGGCCGCACTGGACCGGATCGTCTCGGCGGGCAAGCTGAAGCTCTCCGGCAAGCCCTTGAAGGAAAACGGCCAGGCGCAGGCGGACGTGATTTCGGTCGAGGCGATCATCACAAGCGAATCCCCGCTGAAGGGCCTGTCCGCCAAGGAACTGGCGCTTGCCTATACGCGTGGCGTCAATCTTCTGGCGATCAGCCGGCACGGCGAGCGGCTGAAGGAGCGGCTGGGTAACCTCACGCTGATGGCGGGCGACGTGCTGGTGCTGCAGGGCAGCCGCAAGAACCTGCCGGCGGTGCTGCAGGATTTTTCACTGCTGCCGCTCGCCCAGCGCGAGATCCTGCTCGGGACACAGCGCCGCGCCTTCATTCCGCTGGTCATCCTGGCACTCGCCATGGCCGCCACCGCCGTCGGCATCGCACCGGTTCCGGTCGCCTTCTTTGCGGCCGCACTCGGCATGGTCGTCTTCCGGGCGATCCCGCTCAACGACTTCTACAAGTCCGTGGACGGCCCGATCCTCGTCATGCTCGCGGCATTGATCCCGGTCTCGGACTCGCTGCGCACCAGCGGCGGCAGCGAGCTGATCGCCGGCTGGCTCGGCCACGCGGCGGCAAGCTTGCCCGCCTGGGGCGCGATCAGCCTGATCCTCGTTACCGCCATGGCTGTGACGCCCTTTTTGAACAATGCAGCGACCGTCCTCGTTATGGGGCCGATCGCCGCGAGCTTCGCCACCAATCTCGGTTTCAGGCCGGAAGCCTTCCTGATGGCCGTGGCGATCGGCGCCGGCTGCGATTTCCTGACCCCCGTCGGCCATCAGTGCAATACGCTTGTCTTCGGCCCCGGCGGCTACAAGTTTTCCGACTATCCACGCCTTGGCCTGCCTCTTTCTTTCCTGATCATCCTCGTCAGCGTGCCGGCACTGCTGTATGTCTGGCCCGTAAGGTAGGGGTCCAGGGCCAAAAACCTTGACGCTCGCGGCTGAATATGGCCTAAGCCTGCGCCAATCCGCATTTCAAAAACAGGCTTGGCGCCTTTCCGGCCGCCACAGATAGAGCATTCTTCATGATCGCCACGAAGCCCCGCGTCCGCATTGCCCCGTCGCCGACCGGCGAGCCGCATGTCGGCACCGCCTATATCGCGCTGTTCAACTATCTCTTCGCCAAGAAACACGGCGGCGAATTCATCCTGCGCATCGAGGACACCGATGCGACCCGCTCGACGCGCGAATTCGAGGAAAAGGTGCTGGACGCGCTGCGCTGGACGGGCCTGACCTGGGCGGAGGGCCCGGATGTCGGCGGACCTTATGGTCCCTACCGCCAGTCCGACCGCAAGGACATGTACCAGCCCTATGCGCAGCAGCTGCTCGACAAGGGCCATGCCTTCCGCTGCTTCTGCACGCCGGAACGCCTGGAGCAGATGCGCGAAGGCCAGCGCGCCGCCGGCAAGCCGCCGAAATACGACGGTCTCTGCCTGAGCTATACGGCCGAGGAAGTGACCTCCCGGATGGCGTCGGGCGAAACCTCGGTCATCCGCATGAAGATCCCGACCGAAGGCTCCTGCGATTTCCACGACGGCGTCTATGGCGACGTGTCGATCCCGTGGGATTCGGTCGACATGCAGGTGCTGATCAAGGGCGACGGCATGCCGACCTATCACATGGCTAATGTCATCGACGACCATCTGATGAAGATCACCCACGTGGCGCGTGGCGAGGAATGGCTGGCCTCGGTGCCGAAGCACATCCTGCTCTACCGCTATTTCGAGTGGGAACAGCCGGTGTTCATGCACCTCTCGCTGATGAGGAACGCCGACAAGTCGAAACTGTCGAAGCGCAAGAACCCGACCTCGATCTCCTATTATTCCGCGCTCGGTTACCTGCCGGAAGCGCTGATGAACTTTCTGGGCCTGTTCTTCATCCAGATCGCCGAAGGCGAGGAGATGCTGACCATGGACGAGCTGACCGAAAAGTTCGATCCGGACAACCTCTCCAAGGCCGGCGCGATCTTCGACATCCAGAAGCTCGACTGGCTGAACGGCCGCTGGCTGCGCGAAAAGCTGTCGCCCGACGAATTCGTCGCCCGCGTGCTGGAATGGGCGATGGAGAACAGCCGCCTGACGGAAGGCCTGAAACATTCGCAGAGCCGCATTTCCAAGCTCGGCGAACTGCCGAACCTCGCCGGTTTCCTGCTGTCCTCCGATGTCGGCCTGACTCCGGCCTCGTTTGCAGGCCTGAAGACCAGCCCGGCGGAAACGCTGGAGATCATCAATACCGTGCAGGCCGATTTCGAGAAGATGATCGAGTTCAATGTCGAATCGATCGACGGCGAACTGCGTGCCATCGCCGACAAGCTGGGCAAGAAACTGCGCGTCGTCACCCCGCCGCTCTTCGTCGCCATGTCCGGTTCGCAGCGTTCGCTGCCGCTGTTCGACTCGATGGCGCTGCTCGGCCGCTCGGTCGTCAGGCAGCGGTTGAAGATCGCGGCGACGGTGGTGGCGTCCATGGTGGGCAGTGAGAAATAGAATATCAGGCCTTCAACGATGAAGGTCGGCATTTGAGATACCCCCCTCTGCCCTGCCGGGCATCTCCCCCCTTGAGGGGGAGATGCCCGGCAGGGCAGAGGGGGTAACCGCAACGAACACAGCCCGAAAAAGGCGAAACACGATGACCGAGAACACGACGACTGAAACCGCCCTCTCCTCCGACGCCACGCAGGTGCGCGCCCAGAAGCTTGCCATCCTTCGCGAAAAGATCGGCGACGTCTATCCGGCGCATTTCCACCGCACCATGACCAATGCGGAACTGGCGGAGAAATACAAAAACCTGGAAGCGGACGTCGAGACGCAGGACATCGTCACCGTCGCCGGCCGGGTCTATTCCTCCCGCAATTCCGGCATGTTCATGGATATCCATGATGCATCCGGAAAAATCCAGATCTTCTCCCACAAGGACGTGACGCCGGAAGAAGCCCGCGACATGCTGCCGATGATCGACATCGGGGATATTATCGGTGTCACCGGCGTGGTCCGCCGCACCAAGCGCGGCGAGCTGTCGATCAACGCCCAGTCGATCACCATGCTCACCAAGTCGCTGCTGCCGATGCCGGAAAAGTGGCACGGCCTGTCGGACGTCGAGCTGCGCTACCGCAAGCGCCATCTCGACATCATGACCAACGAGGAATCCAAGCTCCGCTTCCAGCAGCGCTCGCGCATCGTCTCCGGCATCCGCCGCTTCATGGAAAACGACGGTTTCATGGAAGTCGAGACGCCGATGCTGCATTCGGTCTATGGCGGCGCCACCGCCGAGCCGTTCAAGACCCATCACAACACGCTGAAGCTCGACATGTACCTGCGCATCGCGCCGGAACTGTTTTTGAAGCGCACCCTGGTTTCGGGCCTCACCGACAAGGTGTTCGAGATCAACCGCAACTTCCGCAACGAAGGGGTTTCCACAAGGCACAATCCAGAATTCACGATGATGGAGTGCTACTGGGCCTATGCGGACTACGAGGACATCATGGACCTCGTCGAGCGCATGTTCTCGACCTTGGCCATGACCATCCACGGCACGACCGAGGTGAAGTTCGGCGACAAGGAACTGTCCTTCAAGGGCCCGTTCAAGCGCGTGCCGATGCCCGACGCCGTCAAGGAAGCGACCGGCATCGACTTCCTCGCCATGAAGACTGACGAGGAAGCCCGCAATGCCGCCAAGGCGGCCGGTTTCGCGGTCGAGAAGGACTGGACCTGGGGCGAATGCCTCGCCTTCATCTTCGAGGAAAAGGTCGAAGGCACGCTGATCCAGCCAAGCCACGTAACGCATTTCCCGAAGGACATCTCTCCCTTCGCCAAGGAAGTGCCGGGCGAACCGCGCCTCGTCGAACGTTTCGAGACCTATTGCAACGCCTGGGAACTGGGCAATGCGTTTTCCGAGTTGAACGACCCGGAAGAACAGCGCAAGCGGATGGTCGAGCAGCTCGAACAGGCGCATGCCCGCGGCGAGAAGGACAAGCAGCTTGACGACGAGTTCCTCGACGCAATCGACCAGGGCATGCCGCCGGCTGGCGGCCTCGGCATCGGCGTCGACCGCCTGGTCATGCTGCTGACGGATTCGCCCTCGATCCGCGACGTGATCCTGTTTCCGGCACGGCGGGCGAAGGCGGATTGATAGCGGTTCGCCGCACCGCAAATGCCGTCATCCTCGGGTCAAGCTGAGGATGACGGGGACACGCCGCCAGCGACAACGCCGGTCGTCGGCACCGGAACAGGCCTCATGATCGCCTGTCCGGGTGCGAAGCAGGCCCGCATGCCGATAAATTCGACCCGGAACGTTTGGGGCCATGGCGGAAGACACTTTGATCATCGAACTCAGCCTGGCGGAACTCCGCAAGGTCACCGGTTATGCGGCAGCGTGCGGTCGACCCGCATTGGCGATCTTCGAACGTGAACGCCCCGAGGACCCGCGCCCGCGGGACGCGATCAACGCCGCGCAGGATTTCGCCGACGGAGGCCGCCGGACCAAAGCGCTCCGGGACAGCGCTTGGGGGGCGCAACGGGCAGCTCAGGAAGCCCGCGACGCTGGAAAGGCCGCTGCGAGCGAGGCCGCCCTCGCGGCGCTGGCGGCAGCCGGGGCGGCCTTTCTCCACCCACTGGCGAAGGCGGCTCAGGTCAAGCACATCCTCGGATCGGCCGCTCACGCCGCGCGCGCGTTCGAACTCGCCCCCCAAGAGAACCCCGCTGGCGAAGCCAGCCATATGACGCAAACACCAATCCACCCGCATCCAGTAGTGGTGGACGTCCTCAAGCGTTATCCAGCCGCTCCAACTGGCGGCGGACGGATCGGCGAACTGGTCCGTCAGCTCGATGCTTCGCTCCGACAAGCTGAATAGAGAAGGCTCTCTGGGAAGTTACGATTAGGAGAGCACCCAAGATCCGACGCTCGGATCGCCACCTAGCAAGTGTCGGGGCTCGCTGAACACCCGCCCAGGGATGACAACAGAGAGGGTGGTGGCGATCGCGACGGCGGCATCCCTATCTCTCCAGCGGGAGAGATAGGAGTTTCAATATCTTGCAAAGCCAAGTTGGAAATCGCAAGTAGGGGGTCCTCCCCCACTCTCAGTGCACGGCCTTCGCAGCCGGGCTCTTGGCGTCCGAAGCCGACGCCGCCTGGGCGGGTTTGGCGGGCGCCGGAGCCGAAGCCGGCTGCCCGCGCATCTTGGCGAGCCAGGCGGCACCTGCCGCGTCGGCATCGGTAGAGCCGTCGGTCCGCGGCGGAGCCGCTTCGATGGCCACCTCCTCGGAGCGTTTCGCATCGGCGCCGGTCGATTTCGACCAGCGCTTGCCACCCTCGGCGGAGGTTCTGGGCTCGGGGGCCGGCTCCTGTGCCGCGGCCTTGGCTTGCGTCGCGGCGGGTTTGGCGGGCGTCGCGGCGGGCTTTTCTTCGCTGCTGCCGGAGAACATGCCCATGATCGAGGAGAGGAAACCGCCCTCTTCCTTTTTCGGCTCGGCCGACGCAACCTCGGTGGCAGTGGCCTGCTTCTGGTCGCCATGGCCCTGGGCTGCGGCGGTCTTGCCCTGTGCGGCCGCAGTCTTGCCCGGCTTGTTCGGTCCCGCCTCCGGGCCGACCGGCGCTGCATGCGCATCGGCCGGAGTTGCCGCCGCATGGGCTTCGCCTTCGGGCGCATGGGCCGCCTCGGCCGGCGCTTCCGGCTTGGAGCCGAAGATCATGCCGGTGATGGAGCTGAGGAAGCCGCCGCTTTCCTTGGCGGCGACCTCGTCGCCGTGCCCCTCGGCCGGAGCGCCATGGGCCTCCGCGGGAGCGCCATGGCCGCTGGCGGCGGGTTCGCCGTGACCGGCAGGCGCGCTCGGCGCCCCGTGACCTTCAGCCTTGGGCTTTTCGCCATGGCCGCTCGGCGCACCGTGTTCGCCTTCCGGCTTGGCGACCACCGGTTCGACGCAATCCGCGTGATCGGTCAGCCGGGCTGTGAGCAGCTCGGCATCCTCCAGCGGCAGGTCGATGCGCATGCCGTAATATTCGCCGTTCGGATTGGCCGTGCCGTCGAGGTAATAGGCCGAATAGGCCTGTGCACCGGTGCCTTCGGGCGCCTTTTTGGGGTCGGGGATATAGACGACCTGGGCTCCGATCGCACGGCCGCGCATCTGGGCGCGGTCGCGGGGGCCGGCCTTGTCGATCATCGCCACCTGGACGAGATCGGCCTTTTCCTTTTCCTGGACCGCCTTGGCGACGCGCAACGCCGTGCGGATGCGCGCCATGCCGTCACCGGCCTCTTCGCTCACCACATATTTACGGACCCAGTAACGCTGGTCCCGCTTGATCTTGACCGTTTCCAGCGCGGTGCATTTAAGCCCGTTGATCTCCAGATAGGAGGGGCCGAGGATCTTGTCCGTGCCGATAAGCACGGCCGCCGCGCCGCTGCCGCCGCCGAGCACGACGATGCTGCCCATGAGGATGAAGACGAGCTTCTTGGAAAACCGGAACTTCAGACCCTTCACTTGCCGAGCTCCGGCATGGTCAACTCCATATCTACGCAAAACAACAGGATGGAATAGTGCCGGGATAGTCGCCTATTCTTGTTGAGGAAGCTTTAAGCCGGGGGATTCTTTTTGCCGCCTCGAAGGTATTTCCTGGCCTCTGCCTGCTTCATTCCGAAACGATCCGGACTTTCGCCGACCCCTCTTGCGCAAATCGAACCGCGGGTATATACCCGCTCTATGCCGAACGACACCTGCCACTGCATCCTGCTGCGCAAAGCCTCGCGAAAGGTCTCGTCCTATTACGACGAGGCGTTGGCGCCGCTTGGCGTCAACATCGGGCAGTTCAGCCTGCTGCGCAACATCAACCGGCTGGCGCCGGTCTCGCTCACCGAACTCGCGATCCAGGTGGACCTGGACCGTTCGACGGTCGGCCGCAACGCCAAGGTGCTGGAGCGCATGGGCCTGGTCGCGATCGGCCACGGCGAGGACCAGCGCGAGGCGATGCTGACCGTTGCGCCGAAGGGTGCGGCGATCCTCAAACAGGGCGCGCCTCTTTGGGATGGCGTGCAGGACGAGATCCAGGCCCGGCTCGGGGCCGAGAAAACCAGACAATTGCAGGAGCTGCTGGCGGCTCTCTGATTTTCGCGCAAAAGCGGGCATATACCCGAAAATTACACGCTGCCGGTGCGGCAACGACCAGGAAAGGGACAGAACCATGATCTCCAATCGCGCCGCCCAATGGATGGCGGCCAGGAACCTGCATTATGGATGGGTGGTCGCCGTCACCACATTCCTGACCATGCTCTCGACCGCCGGCGCCATGGGCTCGGCAGGCGTCATGATCCAGCCGCTGCACCAGGAATTCGGCTGGGATATCGCCGATATCTCCTCGGCCATGGCCGTGCGCCTCGTGCTCTTCGGCCTGCTCGGACCGTTCGCCGCCGCCTTCATGAACCATTTCGGCGTCCGCCAGGTCGTCACCTTCGCGCTCGGGCTGATCATGAGCGGCATCGTCGTGTCGCTGTTCATGACGCAGGTCTGGCAGCTCGTGGCGCTCTGGGGCGTGGTGATCGGCGTCGGCACCGGCATGACGGCGCTGGTTCTGGGGGCCACCGTCGCGACCCGCTGGTTCTCCAAGCGCCGCGGACTCGTCGTCGGCCTGATGACCGCCAGCAACGCCACCGGCCAGCTTGTTTTCCTGCCGCTTCTCGCCGCCATGACGGAAGCCTATGGCTGGCGCACGGCGCTCACTTTCACCGTCGTCGTCATCGCCGCCGCCATGCTGCTGGTCCTGCTGCTGATGCGCGACTATCCGGCCGATGTCGGCCTGCCGGCCTATGGCGAGACGGCGATCACGCCGGCGCCGAAGCAGGATCACAAGTTCCTGGCGACGCTCTATTCGCCGATCGGCGCGCTCCGCCACGCCTCGACAAGCCCCACCTTCTGGGTCCTGTTCGGCACGTTCTTCGTCTGCGGCCTGTCCACCAACGGCTTGATCCAGACCCACTGGATCTCGATCTGCGGCGATTTCGGCATGGCCGCGGTGACGGCCGCCAGCACGCTTGCGGTGATCGGCATCTTCGACTTCTTCGGCACCATCTTTGCCGGCTGGTTGTCGGACCGTTATGACAATCGCTGGCTGCTGTTCTGGTTCTACGGCCTGCGCGGCCTGTCGCTGGTCTACCTGTCCTTCTCCGGCTTCTCGTTCGTCGAACTGTCGGTCTTCGCGATCTTCTACGGCCTCGACTGGGTGGCGACCGTGCCGCCGACTGTGAAGCTCGCCGCGGCCGAATTCGGCCGCGAACGGGCCGGCCTGGTCTTCGGCTGGGTGTTTGCCGGCCATCAGCTGGGCGCCGCCACCGCCGCCTTCGGCGCCGGCTTCCTGAAGAGCGACTTCAACACCTACATGCCCGCCCTGCAGATCGCCGGCGTGATGTGCATGATCGCCGCGGTCTCCGTCCTGCTCCTGCGCAAGCCGGGCGCGGCTAGGCTGGTGCCGCAGCCGGCCTGATCACAGCCCTCTCCGGCGGCCAGATTGGCCGCCGGAAACGCGGTCCGGCATTGTAAAACTGCAAGCCGGCCGGATATGATAATGGGTGCGCGAGGCGAGCCGCCGTCGCCCGCAGGAGGCACCATGTCATCGATCACATCTGGCAATGCCGTTCAATACGCCGACAGCCGCAAGCTCGCGGCCCGGGGACGCCTCAACAGAGAGTACACCATCGCCGAAACCGGCTGGTTTCCGTGGGTCGCCCGGCAATTGCCGCTTCGGCCGGGTGACCGCGTGCTCGACATCGGCTGCGGCCCGGCCTGGTTCTGGGCCTCGGTGATCGGGGAAATCCCGGAAAATCTCGACCTGACGCTTGCCGATCAGTCCACCGGAATGGTGGAGGAGGCCCTGGCGCGCTGCACACCCCTCCCCTTCGGATCGGTGACGGGCCGTCAGGCGGAAGCCGCCGCGCTGCCCTTCGAGGACGACAGTTTCGATGTCGTCATGGCCATGCACATGCTCTATCACGTGGCGGATCCGGCGGCCGGCATCGCGGAAATGTTCCGGGTGCTGAAGCCCGGAGGGTCGCTCGCCGTCACCACGAACGGCGCCGGCAACATGCTCGGGATCTACCAGCTCACCACCGTGTTCGGCAGCGAGCCATTCGATCCGAGCGCGGCCGCCTTCGGATACGACAAGGCCGAGCAACTGATGCGCGCCCGGTTCGGCAATGTCGCTTTTCTTCAACATCCCGCAAGCATGCGGATCACCGAGCCGGAAGACGTGTTCCTGGCGCTGACGTCATACCCGCCCGGGGACGGCGCGAGTGAGGCTCAGCTGGACGCCTTCCGCACGGCGATCGCTGCCGCATTCGAGCGCGGCCACGGCGTGCTCGAAGTGGAGAAGGAAACCGGCCTGTTCATCAGCAGAAAGCCCGACGCCGCCGGGCTGGTGCCGCAGCCGGCCTGAAAACAGAAGAGCCGCGGCTGCCGAACCGCGGCTCTCCCGAAAGCTGTTCCAATCACAGACCTGCCAGCGAGCCGGCAGCCGTCCAGCATCAGGCGACCTTGGCCGGTCTCGCCCCGGCCGCGGCAGATCCCGGCTCGCGGATGGCCGAGCGCCGGTTCAGTTTGAAGTGGTTGACGAGTTCGACCAGCTTGCCCGCTCCCGTGGCAAGCTGCTCGCTTATGTAGGTCGTATGCTCGACCATGCCGGCGTTCTGCTGCGTCATGCGGTCGATCAGGGAAACCGCGTTGTTGATCTCCGACAAGCCGATCGATTGTTCCGAGGCGGCAGTCGCCAGCGACTGGACGTTCTTGTCGATCGACGCGACGAACTGTTCGATCTCGCGAAGAGCGTCCCCGGTCGCATCGACAAGGCGAACCCCTTCGGTAACTTCCCGGCCGGAATTCTCGATGAGCCCCTTGATCTCCTTGGCGGCCTTGGCTGAACGCTGCGCCAGTTCGCGCACTTCCTGGGCGACGACCGCAAATCCCTTGCCCGCCTCTCCGGCGCGGGCGGCTTCCACGCCTGCATTAAGGGCAAGCAGGTTGGTCTGGAAGGCGATCTCGTCGATGACCCCGATGATCTGGCTGATCTCCGCGGAAGCGGATTCGATGCGCTTCATCGCGGTGATGGTTTCCTCCACCACCGAAGAGGAGGTCGACGTGCTTTGCAGCGCGTTCTTGACGAGCTTTCGCGTGTCCTCCGTGCTGACGGTCGAGGACCGGACCGTTGACGTGACCTGTTCCAGCGCAGCCGAGGTCTGTTCGAGGGAGGCTGCCTGTTCCTTGGTACGCATCGAAAGCTGATCGGCCGCCTCGTGCATTTCCTGGCTGTTGCCGTTCAGGCTGTTGGTCTGCTTCAGCACATTGACGAGCGTTTCCTGGAACGCGCCGATCGAGGCGTTGAAATCGCGTCGCAGAGGCTCGAATTCCTCGATAAAGGGCACGTCGATGGTTTGCCGGATGTTGCAGTCCGCAAGCCGGGCAAGGCCGGCACCGAGCTCCTTCACCACCGTGACCCGCTCGCTGACGTCGGTCGCGAACTTCACCACCTTGAAAACCCGTCCGCTGTCGTCGACGATCGGGTTATAGGAGGCCTGGATATAGACCTTCTGCCCGCCCTTGGCGACGCGGGTAAACTGATCGGCCGCGAACCGGCCGGCAGCAAGATTCTGCCAGAAGGTCCGATAGGCTGCCGATTGCACATAGTCGGGCTCGCAGAAGATCGAATGGTGCTTGCCGACGATCTCCGCGAGCGAATAGCCGAGCGTCTTCAGGAAATTCTCGTTGGCGGTCAGGATTTCGCCGCTGGGGGTGAATTCGATAATGGCCTGGGCGCGCGACAGGGCCTGCAGCTTTCCCTTGTCCTCCGCCGCGCTCTGCTTCGCAGCCGTGATGTCGGTCGCCAGCTTGACGATCTTGAAGGGCTTCTTGCCCCGGAACACCGGATTGTAGGTAGCCTGGATCCAGATCTCGCGGCCGCCTTTCGCGATGCGCTTGTACTGCTTCTGATCGTACTGACCGCCGACGAGCTGCTTCCAGAAGTCTTCATAGGCCTTCGACACAGCCTCGGCCGGATCGACGAAGATACGGTGATGTTTGCCGACGATTTCCTCGAGCGTATATCCCATCGTCTTGCAGAAGTTCTCGTTGGCATGAAGGATCATGCCCTTGAGGTCGAATTCGATGATCGCCTGCGATTTGTCCAGCGCCTCCAATAGGGCGGCGTTGGATAATATGCGGCCGAACGGCACACCAGCCATAGTCACACTCCGTGCTCAAGCGAGATCGCTTCTGACAAGTGGAATAAGCTTAGATTGTCCGGTTGAAATTTCAGTTAAACCGAAAATTGACCGTATTCAATTTTTTCCCGCTATCATGGCACCCGCGCTGACGGCGTCCGGACGAAACAGCCACAGTGAGGCCCTCTACCATGTATTATCAAAGCAAAAGGCCCGCCATGGGGCGGGCCTTGCATCTGTTGAGGGCGAACTGATCAGGCCGCAGCGAGGGTCAGTTCCTTCTTGACCATCTGGCGCAGCGAGGTGAGGTCCTTGGCGAACGCCCGGATACCTTCCGAAAGCTTTTCGGTCGCCATCGCGTCCTCGTTCAGCATCCAGCGGAAGGACTTCTCGTCGAGCGACTGGAGCGGCTCGGCCTTGAAGGTTTCCGGCTGCAGCTTGCGCTCCAGCTTGCCGGTATCCTTGTCGAGTTCGTCGAGCAGCGCCGGGCTGATCGTCAGCCGGTCGCAACCGGCCAGCGCTTCGATTTCGCCGGCATTGCGGAAGGAGGCGCCCATGACGATCGTCTTGATGCCGTTCGCCTTGTAGTAATTGTAGATGGCGCGGACGGAAACGACGCCCGGATCGGTCTCGGCCGTGTAGTCCTGGCCGGTCGACTTCTTGTACCAGTCGAGAATGCGGCCGACGAAGGGCGAGATCAGGAACACCTTGGCTTCGGCGCAGGCGATCGCCTGGGCCTGGCTGAAGAGAAGCGTCAGGTTGCAGTCGATGCCTTCCGTCTGCAGCACTTCGGCGGCGCGGATGCCTTCCCAGGTGGAGGCGAGCTTGATCAGGATGCGGTCGCGCTCGATGCCGCGCTCCTTGTAGGCGGCGATGATCTGGCGCGCCTTGGCGATAGACGCCTCGGTATCGAAGGAAAGATCGGCATCGACTTCGGTCGAAACGCGCCCCGGAACCAGCTCGGACAGGGCGGCGCCGACGGTAATCGCCAGACGGTCGGCCACGGCGGATACGACGGCATCCGGCGTACCGGACTGCTTCCGGCCCCAGGCGATCGCTTCCTTCACCTTGTCGGCGAAGATCGGCGTGCCGAGCGCCTTCAGAACGATGGTCGGGTTGGTGGTGCAATCCACGGGCTTCAGGCGGGCGACCGCCTCGATGTCGCCGGTATCGGCAACGACCGTGGTCATGGAACGAAGCTGCTCTAGTTTAGACGTCATCCGAATATTCCTCAAAATGGAGAACTAAACGCCTGTCGCGCGATGTGGCTCCTCCGGCGCGTTGGAGAGACTATCCTCCGTCGATGGTTAAAAAGTCAAGACATTTGTCCTTTGGAATTGACATATGTGTCAGCCGGAACAAATATCAATGCACTTTTCCATCATCTTGCCCGGGAGGACCGTTGGCCAGGCTCAGACGCGAGACCCACACCGCCTATTCCGAAGCCGCGTCCATGCGGCTGCGGGCGGCATGGCTTTATTATAACCAGGGATTGACGCAAAAAGATGTCGCGGAACGGCTGGGCCTGAGCCGCTCGACGGTGATCCGCCTGCTCGACGAGGCGATGAAGCGCTCCGAGGTGCAGATCTGGATCAGCGAAGGCATCGACACCTGCGTCGAGCTGGCGATCCGGCTGGAAAAGGCCTATGGGCTCGACGAGGCGCTGGTCGTGCCGGCGCCGCGCGACGGAAGTGCCGCGGCGCTTGCAAGCTCGGTCGGCCTGGCGCTCGGGCAGTTCCTCTCCGAAGTGGTGCAGGACGACATGACGATCGGCGTCGGCTGGGGCCGCACCATGACCGCTTCGCTCGGCAGCTTTCGCCCGCCCCGGCGGGAAAACTGCAAGGTCGTGTCGTTGCTCGGCGGCATCGTCGCTGTGCACCAGACCAATCCGATCGACTATACCTGGCGCTTCGCCGGCCAGCTCGGCGCCGAATGTTACATGTTCCTGGCGCCGCTCCTGGTCGATTCGGTCAAGACCAAGCGGGCGCTGATCGAGCAATGCGGGCTCAACACTATTTATGACCTTGCTGAAAATCTCGATCTCGCGGTGGTGAGCTGCGGCGATATCGGCCCCCATTCCACCTCGCTGTCGGAAGGCTTCATCTCCAAGGCGGAACTCGACCGGCTGATCGCCGCCGGCTGCGTCTGCGACACCATGTTCAACTTTCTCGACGAGCAGGGCCGCTCGGTGGATCACAAGCTGAATGAGCGGGTGATGTCGGTGGATCTCGATACGCTCAGGAAGGCGAAGCACATCGTGCTGTCGTCGGGCGGCGTGCACCGGGCGGTGGCGATCCGGGCGACGATCCGCCGGGTCGGCTGCAATACGCTGATCACGGATGAGACGGCGGCAAAGGAGTTGTTGCGGCTGGCGGAGGAGGCGTAGACGGGAGTGGCTCGCCCCTCATCCGGCTGCCGCCACCTTCTCCCCGCATGCGGGGAGAAGGACCCGCGCCGCGCCCACTTGCCCAAAATAAACTAGGCCGCTCACCGCTTGAGAAGAACGAAGCCGGCGCGGCATATCCCTTCTCCCCGTCAGAACGGGGAGAAGGTGGCGGCAGCCGGATGAGGGGCAAGCCGCACCCAAACAAGCCCCTCACGCATTCCCCGCTTCCCACCCCAAAATCGCCCGCTTGCGCGTCAGCCCCCAGTGATACCCCGTCAGCGCCCCGCTCTTGCCGAGCGCGCGGTGACACGGCACCACGAACGAGATCGGGTTCGCCCCGACCGCCGCTCCCACCGCGCGGCTTGCGGTCGGCTGGCCGATGTCCCTGGCGACATCGGAATAGGTGACGGCCTTGCCGAACGGGATCTTCAAGAGGCTTTGCCAGACGCGCACCTGGAAGTCGGTGCCGATCAGCACGACCTTCAACGGCTGGTCGCAGGACCAGTTCGAACGGTCGAAGACGCGGTGGACGTAGGGCGACGTCATCTCCTGGTCGGCAACGTATTCGGCATTCGGCCAGCGGCGCATCATGTCGTCGAGCGCTGCCTGCTCGCAGCCGAGATCGGCAAAGGCGAGACCCGAGAGACCCCGATCCGTGGCCATGACCAGCGCCTGGCCGAAAGGCGACGGGTGAAAGCCATAGCGGATCGTCAGGCCGCCGCCCCTCGCCTTCCATTCGCCGGGCGACATCGCCTCATGGGTGACGAACAGGTCGTGAAGGCGGCCGGGACCGGAAAGCCCGAGTTCGTAGGATGCTTCGAGCAGCGGCAACTCCTCCTTGCCGAGCAGGCGCTTGGCATGGTCGAGGGTGACGGCCTGCAGGAAGGCCTTCGGCGAAAGGCCGGCCCAGCGGGTGAACACCTTCTGGAGCTGGGTCGGCGACTGCCCGAGTTCGGACGCGATCGCTTCCAGCGACGGCTGGTCGCGATAGTCGAGCGTGATCATCTCAATGACGCGGCGAACGGTTTCGTAATCGGAGCCATCAGGCGTCACGTCGATGGGCGGCGAATTGATCTGGGCGAGAGCATTCATGGCTTGTCTCCTCTGCAGCGCCGCACGCCGATCAACCCGGACCTTGGGCGCGCAGCAATCGCTGTGCAACTGATATGCTGCTTAAATGCCTCTTCGGCTTTGCCGAAACCACCCGTTTCTTGCCCGATCGCAGGTTTTTCCGGCGCGTTTCAGATCCTTTGCTTGACGGTTGCGAGCGCGCGCCTGAAGGCTTTGGCGAAACTCTCCCGATCGTCCGGATTGAGGAAGGAGCCGATATCGGTGCCGCGTCCCTCGCCCGTCACCGACATCGACGTGATGCCGAACTCCTCGTGGCGGCTGACGTTGAAGCGCGCCCAGAACGGGTTGAAGCGATGCTCCACCATGCGTCCCGCCGGCGAGAACTTTCGGATCGACAGGTTGCTGCGCGAAACGGTGACTTCCTCGCGCGCCCGGCCGGCGCGGTAGCTCATTTTCAGCGCGATATAGAGACCGAGGAAATCCAGCCCGAAGAAGAAGCCGATCGGATAGGCGCCGGTGATCAGGAAAAAGCCGCCATAGAGAAGGCAGACCCCGCCCGTCAGCACCAGCACGACGTGAAAACCCGTCTTGCCCAGCGACCGGTAAGGCGTCAGTTCGGCTGCGAAAACAGGCTGATCCTCGGAAACGTCCACGTTGATTTCCCTCCTGCGGGATGCCTATACAGGCATATGGCGACTCCAAAGATCAAATCCAAAACCAGCACCCCGCAAAAGTCAAATCACGCCCCCGAGCGCCAGGACGCAGTCAAGCGGGCGGCCAAGGGTGCGGGCAAGGGTGCGGGCAAGGCGAAGCGCTTCAAATCCGCCTATTCGAAAGCGGAGATGGAGGAGATCTTTCGCCGTTTCTCGGTGCAGCGGCCGGAGCCCAAGGGCGAGCTGGAGCACGTGAACCCGTTCACGCTGGTCGTGGCGGTGGCGCTCTCGGCCCAGGCGACCGATGCCGGCGTCAACAAGGCGACGCGGGCGCTGTTCAGAATAGCCGACACGCCGGAAAAGATGCTCGATCTCGGCGAAGAAGGCGTCACCCAATATATCAAGACGATCGGGCTCTACCGCAACAAGGCGAAAAACGTCATCGCCCTCTGTCGGATGCTGATCGACGAGTTCGGCTCGGAAGTGCCGAAGACCCGCGAAGAGCTGATCCGCCTGCCGGGCGTCGGCCGCAAGACGGCGAATGTGGTAATGTCCATGGCTTTCGGCGTGCCGACGTTGGCGGTCGACACGCATGTCTTCCGCATCGCCAACCGGCTGCTGATGGCACCGGGCAAGACGCCTGACGAGGTAGAGGAAAACCTGCTTAAGGTGATCCCCGACCAGTATCTCTTCCACGCCCACCACTGGCTGATCCTGCACGGCCGTTATTGCTGCAAGGCGCGAAAACCGGAATGCGAGCGTTGCGTCATCGCCGATCTCTGCCGTTCGCCGGAAAAGACCGTCGACGTGCCGGCGCCGCTTGTCGAACTGCCGCAGCAGCTCATCGGCGAGGCCGTCGACTAAGCGCAGTTGCCTCGCCACCGCCTGCCTAAAGCCTGAAGCCGGGATCGCGCTTCGAGACCGCCTTGTGCAGATGCACCATCAGGCCCGCGGCAAACAGCGGCGTCAGAAGGTTGACGATCGGAACCGCCAGGAAACAGGCGATCAGCAGGCCGGCCATGAACACGGTGGAGGAATGTTTCGCGCGGAACGCCTGCGCCTCCGCCGGCGTCCTGAACCGCATCGCGGCGAACTCGAAGAATTCCCGACCGAGCAGGTAACCGTTCACCAGGAAGAAGGCGATCAGGTTGATGCCGGGGATGAACAGCAGGAAGAGCGCGACGATATTGCCGATGATGACGACGCCGAGGAACTGGACCGAGCCGATGATCGCCTGGCCGAGCGGCATCGCCTGGCCGGGCGGGTCGCCCGGATAGTCGCGTTTCTCGACCACGTCCGCGACGTCGTCGAGGAAGAGACCGGCGATGAGGGCCGTGATCGGCGCGATCAGCAGGGCGAGCGCCAACGCCAGCCCGATACCGGCGGCGATCGCCGCAAGCAAGGTGAGCCACCCCGCCCAATCCGGCAGGTCGGGGAAGAAGGCCGCAAACCATGGCCAGGCGTAGAGGATGAAGATTTCGCGAAGCGCGAACCAGATGCCGATCAATACGAGCGCGGTGAGGCCCAATGTCTTCCAGAACACGGAACGGGTCTCGGGCGCAAAGAGGTTGAGGAGCGAAAGTCTCGCGGCGTCGAAAATCATCGGCGTCTCCAGGTTGGCGAAAGACATGTAGGTTGGCGCAGGCGGGGGAGCAAGGAGCGCGGATAGCGGGGGAAGCCTGCAATCCCGACCGGGAGAGCCGGCACGACAGCAGATGCGACGATCCTCGGTTTAGCTCCTCGGCCCCGCGAGGAGACGGCAAGGGCGCGTCTGCAGCCGACAGGCCCCGGTTAACTTTCTCCCACCGGATCGAATACAACTTTAATTGTATATTAATGCCACTTTAAACATCTCGATCCGCCCGGGACCTCAACGATTGGCTTCCGGCCCGGCAACGTGCAGGTTGCAACCCGGCGGCTGACGCACCGCCGACTTTCGCTTCGGCTGACATATTTTGTGGATTTTTCGGAATGATCTCATTTGTCATCCGGCTCAGAAGCCGTGCACATTTCATCGTGAAGAGCAATCTCGGCGGAGCGAATGCGACCTTTCTCGGCGCGCGGGCAAGCCGCAGAAAGGAAGCAAGGCAACGGCTTGCAATCCTGATCGCCGGGTTTCTTGCCGTCTATTTCATCATCGGCGCCCGTCTGGTCCAATACGGCCTTGCTGAACCGGCGGTGACGGGAATGATCGGCAGCAGCCCGGTCGCCTCTAGGCCGGACATCGTCGATCGCAACGGGGCGCTGCTGGCAACCGACCTCAACATGATCTCGCTCTACGCCGACCCGCGCAGGATCGTCGATGCGAACGAAGTCGTCGAGAAGCTCGCCATGGTCATCCCCAGCCTCGACTGGAGCGAGACGCACAAGAAGCTGCGATCAGGAACCGCCTTCCAATGGCTGAAGCGGCAACTCACCCCGAAACAGCAATCCGATATCCTGGCGCTCGGCATTCCGGGCATTGGCTTCAGACCGGAAAAACGCCGGTTCTATCCGGGCGGCCCGACCGCCTCTCACGTCGTCGGCCATGTGAACGTCGACAATCAGGGCCTTGCCGGAATGGAACGGTATCTGGACCAGCAGGGCCTCGGCGATCTTCGCCGCGCCGGACTGACCGGCGGCGCCCCGCTCGAGCCCGTCCGGCTATCCATCGATCTTCGCGTCCAGAACATCGTCCGCCAGGTCGTTGCCAACGCGATGACGGCCTATAAGGCCGAGGCCGCCGGCGCCGTCATTCTCGATGTCGATACCGGCGAGGTGCTGGCGATGGCATCGGTGCCCGACTACGACCTCAACGAACCCTCCCGAACGCTGCCGGACGGCAGCGTCGACAAAGACTATGAAAAGGGCTGGTTCAACCGGATGAGCAACGCCACGTTCGAGATGGGCTCGACCTTCAAGAGCTTCACGCTGGCGATGGGGCTGGACGAAGGCAAGATCAACTTGAATTCCGTCGTCGATGCGTCCCGGCCGATCCGCATGGGCGGCTTCACCATCAAGGATTTTCGCGGCAAGAACCGGCCGCTCTCCATTCCCGAAGTCTTTCAGTATTCATCCAATATCGGCACCGCCGCGGTCGCCGACAGGGTTGGGGTGGAGGGCCATCAGCAGTTCCTCACCAAGCTCGGGCTTCTGTCCCGGATGGAAACCGAGATGCCGGGCGTGGCGACGCCGACCCAGCCAAGGACGTGGAAGAAGATCAACTCGGTCACCATCTCGTTCGGCCACGGGGTCGCGACCACCCCGCTGCAGACCGCGGTTGCCGCCGCCGCTCTGATCAACGGCGGAACCCTCATTCCTCCGACCTTTCTTCCCCGTTCCCAGCAAGAGGCCACACGGATGTCCCGCCGGGTGATAAAGCCGAATACCGGCGCCGACATGCGCTATCTGTTCACCTGGAACGGCGTGAAGGGCTCGGGACGCGGCGCGCAGGTCGAAGGCTTCCACGTCGGCGGCAAGACGGGCACCGCCGACAAGGTGATCAACGGACGTTACGCCAAGGACATCAATTTCAACGCCTTCGTCGCCGCCTTCCCGATGGACAAGCCGAAATACATCGTGCTTTCGATCATCGACGCTCCGCAGACGGGCGAACACGGAGGACGGACGGCGGCCTCCACCGCCGCCCCGATGATCAAGGAGATCATCGGGCGATCGGCGCCCCTGCTCGGCGTGCAGCCCCGTTTCGGGTCACCGGACGCACCGCACCTGCTGGAGAATTATTAGGCCCAGGGTGTTTCGCGGCCTGTCGCGATAACAGCAAATGCGCTGGAACGGCCGCGCAAGCGTCTGGTCGGACGAGGACAGTCAGGCGCCTACTCCATCCCCCGCAATTCCTCCCGGTGCCTGACCATGGCCAGGAACCGACGGTAATCCCGCCCGTACTGCTCGGCCCGCGCCGGGTCCGGCAGGCGCTCGGTGCCGCCGCCGTCCATCGCCTGGCCCGCTTCGGACAGCGAACCATGCACCCCGCCGGCAACCGCCGCCGCCATCGCCGTGCCGAGCAGCACCGCGTCGCGGTTCTCGGGGATCACCACCTTGCGGCCGGTGACGTCGGCATAGAGTTCGATCAGAAGCGCGTTGTTGACGTGGCCGCCGGTGACGTGGAGGGTTTCGAACCGGTAGCCGTACTCGGAGAGCGCATCGAGAATGTGCCTTATGCCGAGCGCGATCGCCACGCAGGTTCTCCAATAGAGCCGGCAGAGACCGTCGAAGGAGGTGTCAAGCGTCAGCCCGCTGATCACGCCGGTCGCGTGCGGGTCGGCAAGCGGCGAGCGGTTGCCATGGAAATCCGGCAGGACGTGAAGGCCGGGCGCGATGTCGGCGGCGATATCGCCCCCTATCTCGTCCCGCAGCTCGCCGACGCGGGCGATGATGCGGCCATGCAGCTCCGCCGTCGGCTCGCCGCCGGCCGCATGCATCAGCACGATATGGTCGAGCAGCGCGCCTGCAGCCGACTGCCCGCCTTCGACCAGCCAGCGGCCGGGCAGGATCGCCTCGTAATAGGGACCCCAGAGACTGCGGCCGGGTTTGGATTCCCTGGTGAAGGCAACGATGCAGCTCGACGTGCCGCCGATCAGCGCCACGCTGGTTTCGAGCTGGGCGCCTTCGGAGGCGCCGCCGGAAACTCCTCCGAGCACGCCGAAAGCGCCCGCATAGGCGTCGATCATGCCGGGCGCCACCTGCACTCCCGTGTCGAGGCCGAGCTCCTCGGCCGCCCGACGGCTGAGGCTGCCCATGCTCGTGCCGATGCCCACCGTCTCGTCCGGCAGGCCGCCCTTTTCGAGCAGGTCTTCAAGGCCGGCCAGCGCCAGGTAATCGGCGCTCCAGCCGGGGTTCTCGTGGGCGAGATAGTTCCACTTGGCAGTCAGCGTGCAGCGCGAACGGGCGAGCGAGCCGGTCGCCTTCCAGGTGAGGAAATCGGCAAGATCGAAGAGATAGCCCGCCCTCTCCCAGCTCTGCGGCAGCTGCTGTTTCAGCCACATCAGCTTCGGCATTTCCATTTCGGGCGACAGCGAGCCGCCGGAAAACTCGAGCACCTTGTGGCCGCTGGCCGAAAGCTGGTCGGCCTGTTTGATCGCCCGGTGATCGAGCCAGACGATCGTGTCCTGATTGGCCCTGCCGGTCGTCGAGACCGTCAGCGGCTTCCCCTCCCGGTCGCGCGCGACGAGCGAACAGGTGGCGTCGAAGCCGATCGCGGCGATATGGGCGGCGGTTATGCCGGCCTCGGCCCTCGCCTCCCTGACCGCGCGGCAGGTGGCGGCCCAGATGTCCTCGGAATCGTGTTCGGCGTGATTCTGCTTCGGGCGGAACATCGCGATCGGATATTTCGCCTTGGCGAGCAGGCGCCCGTCGCGATCAAAGATGCCGGCGCGGGCGCTGCCCGTGCCGATATCGACCGCAACGAGGTGATCACGCATCCGGTTCTGTTTCCTGTCCCTTGTGTCCGCTCACGTATTCCCCAGACTTCACCTAGGGCGCCGTCTGCGGAACGGGGCCGTTGCGACCCTCTATATGTTTCCGGACAAGGTGGATCAAATCCGGCATCGCGTCAAACACGACTTCCGGTGAAAGCGCATCGATCCGCTCGCGGTAGCCGGGAACCGAGGCATGCGAACCGCCGACGAAGGCGAAGACCGCCATGCCGGCGCTGTGACCCGCCTCTATGCCGGCGGGGCTGTCCTCGATGACGATGCAGCTTGCGGGATCGGCGCCCATTTCGCTCGCCGCATGCAGGAAGAGGTCCGGCGCCGGCTTGCCCTTTTCCACCATCGTCGCGGAAAAGATGTTCGGCTCCAGCCTGTCGATCAGGCCGGTGAGCGAAAGGGACAGGCGGATGCGCTCCGGCTGGCTGGAGGACGCAACGCAGCGCCGAAAACCCAAGGCATCCAGGGTCTCGCCAATGCCCGGCATCGGCTGCAGCTCGGCGCGGAAACGGGCATAGAGATCGCGGCGCATGCCCTCCAGGAACGCGTCGTCGGCCTCGACCCCGAACTCCTCGCGCATCGCCTTGGTGACCGTACCGAGGCTGCGGCCGAGGAAGCGGCGATAGGCCTCCGCCGCATCCATCTCGACACCCTTGCGGCGCAGCGCATCGACGAGGACGCGCACGGATACCGGCTCGCTGTCGACGAGGACCCCGTCGCAATCGAAGATCACCAGCGGTCCCGCCGACTGTTGCACGATGCGCATCCTCCCTTGGCACCCGCTATTTGACCAGCTTGCCGCCCAGATAAAGCTCGAGCGTCCTTGCCGTCCCCTCGACCCAGAGCGTCTTCAGCGCATGCGAAAAGCGGGTTCGGAACAGCTCGGATTTTGCAACGTCCCCAAAAATGTCGCCGAGCGCAAGGAAGGCCTCCGGGTTATCCTTGGCTTTCAGCGCCGCGGCGTTCAGGCGGTCGGCGCTGGCGTCGTTGAAGACGATCTCCTTGCCGCTGTCGGACGTGCCGGCGAAGTAGCGGCACCACAGCGCCGAAACCAGCGACAGGCCGACGATATCCTGCCCATTGGCGAGCCGGTCGGCGGTCGAGGGCAGGATGAATTTCGGCTGGCGGTTGGAGCCGTCCTGCGCCAGCCGCGGGATCGTGTCGCCGATCTTCGGGTTGGAGAAGCGCCGCTCGATCAGCTTGTAATAGTCGATGAGATTGGTGTTCGGCACCGGGGGGATGACCGGGATGATCTCGTCCTTTTCCAGTTTTTCGAGGAAGCCCCGGATCAGCCTGTGCTCCATGGCCTCATGCACGAAATGAATGTCGAGAAGCGCCGCCGGATAGGCGATCGCCGCATGCCCGCCGTTGAGGATGCGGATCTTCATCAGCTCGTAGGGCGCCACATCGGCCACGAACTGGACGCCCACCTCTTCCAGCCTTGGCCGGCCGGAGGGGAACTTGTCCTCCATCACCCACTGCTTGAATTCCTCGCAGAACACCGGCCAGTTGTCGTCGATGCCGAAATCCTGTCTGAGGATGTCGATTTCGCGCTGGCCCGTGGCGGGTGTGATGCGGTCGACCATCGAGTTCGGGAAGGCGACGTTCTCGTGGATCCAGTCGGCGAAATCCGGGTCGGAAAGCCGCGCGAGCCCGATGACCGCATGCTCGGTCACCTCGCCGTTTCCGGGAATGTTGTCGCAGGACATGATGGTGAACGGGACGACGCCCCGCGCCTTGCGTTCCTTGAGGCCGGCCAGGATGAGGCCGAATACCGTCTTCGGGTTCGCCGGATTGCGGCCATCCTCGACGATTGCCGGATGGGCCGGATTGAACGCACCCGCCGCATCGATGAAATAACCGCCCTCGGTGATCGTCATCGAGACGATGCGGATCTTCGGGTCGGCCAGCGTATTGACGAGCGTCGCGACATCGCCGGGCGCGATGATGTCGATCATCGGCGCGGTGATGCGCGCGGCCGTCCTGTTGTTGTCCTGCTCGACGACGGTGGTGAGATAATCCTGGGCCTTCAGCTTGTCGCGCATGGCCGCGTCGGACGGCATCACGCCGGCGCCGATGATCGCCCAGTCATGCGCCTTGCCGGTGTTGAACAGGTCGTCGAGATAGATCGCCTGGTGGGCGCGATGGAAGTTGCCGACGCCGAAATGCAGGATACCGGCGGTCAGGCCCTTGGGATCATAGGCCGGCACGGCGGCAGTGGCCGCAGCGTCGTTCAAGCGCGCCAGCGAAAGCTTCACAGTCATTGTCTTTACTCCAGTCTCGCGCTCAGGCGCGAAGGGCCAGGCCCTTGTCATCGAACCGATGCAGCTTGGCTTCGTCGGGCGTGAGGTAAACCCGGTCGCCGTATTGGGCGCCGAACTCGCCGCCTGCACGGGCGGTGACCTGGCCGATGCCATCGACATCGAGATGCAGGAACGTATCGGCGCCGAGATGTTCGGCGACCTTCACCGTGCCGGTCCACAACCCGCTGTCCTTCGAAAGGATCAGATGCTCCGGCCGGATACCGGCGGTCTTGGCGTTCTTCGACTGGGCATAGGAACCGGTGACGAAGTTCATGTGCGGCGACCCGATGAAGCCGGCGACGAACAGGTTGCGCGGCGTCTTGTAGAGTTCGAGCGGCGAACCGACCTGCTCGATGTTACCGCGGTTCAGGACGACGATCTTGTCGGCCATGGTCATCGCCTCGACCTGGTCGTGGGTGACGTAGATCATCGTCGTCTTCAGCTGATGATGCAGGTCGCTGATCTCCAGCCGCATCGTGCCGCGCAGCGCGGCATCGAGGTTGGAAAGCGGCTCGTCGAACAGGAAGGCCGAGGGCTCCCGCACGATCGCGCGGCCGATCGCGACGCGCTGGCGCTGGCCGCCGGAAAGCTGCGACGGGCGGCGCTCCAGATAGTCGGTGAGGTTCAGCACCCGCGCGGCGGCTTCGACCTTCTTGTCGATCGCCGGCTGCTCCATCTTCGCCATCTTCAGCGGGAAGGCGATGTTCTTCCGAACGCTCATATGCGGATAAAGCGCGTAGGACTGGAACACCATGGCAAGCCCGCGCGCCGCGGGTGCGGCGTCGGTCACATCCTTGCCGTCGATCAGGATATGCCCCCCGGACACGTCCTCCAGCCCGGCGATCAGCCGCAGCAGCGTGGACTTGCCGCAGCCCGACGGGCCGACGAAGACGACGAATTCGCCGTTGTTGATTTCAAGATCGATGGAAGGAATGACCTTCGCCTCGCCGAACACTTTCGAGACTTTTTGGAGCGTGATGCTGCCCATGTCCGTTTTCCTTACTTAACCGCGCCAAACGTGAGGCCGCGAACGAGTTGTTTCTGTGAGAACCAGCCGAGGATGAGGATCGGCGCGATGGCCATGGTCGAGGCTGCCGAGAGCTTTGCCCAGAACAGACCTTGCGGACTGGAGAAGGAGGCGATGAAGGCCGTCAGCGGCGCCGCATTGGTGGTGGACAGCCGGATCGTCCAGAAGGACTCGTTCCAGGCGAGGATGATGTTGAGGAGCAGGGTCGAGGCGATACCCGGCACCGCCATCGGCGTCAGCACGTAGACGATCTCCTGCCAGAGGCCCGCCCCGTCCATCCGCGACGCTTCCAGGATTTCGCCGGGGATTTCGCGGAAATAGGTGTAGAGCATCCAGACCACGATCGGCAGGTTGATCAGCGTCAGCATGACGGTGAGACCGATACGGCTGTCGAGCAGGCCGAAATCGCGGAACATCAGGTAGATCGGCACCAGCACCGCGACCGCCGGCATCATCTTGGTGGAGAGCATCCACATCAGGATGTCCTTGGTCCGTTTGGTCGGCGAAAACGCCATCGCCCAGGCGGACGGGATGGCGATGATCAGCGCCAGGATCGTCGATCCGACCGACAGGATCACCGAGTTCATGAACGGCTTGAAATAGTCGCGCTGCGTCTGGACGGTGATGTAGTTCTCGAACGTCCCGGACGGCCACAGGCTGAAGCCGGCGATCGCTTCCGGCTCCGTCTTGATGCTGGTGATCAGCGTGTAGAGGATCGGGAAGAAGATGATCAGCGCGACGACCCAGGCGGCGGCGGTGGCGGTGACCTTGTGTCTTGTGGTGACGGAACGGGCCATGATCTTCTCCTACCGGTCCAGGTTCTTGCCGACGGCGCGCATCAGGAAGAAGGCGACGATATTGGCGAGCACGACCGCGATGATGCCGCCTGCCGAGGCACCGCCGACGTCGTAGCCGAGCAGCGCCGTGCGGTAGATCAGGAAGGCGAGGTTGGTGGAAGCGTAACCGGGGCCGCCATTGGTGGTGACCAGGATTTCCGCATAGACGCCGAGCAGGAAGATCGTCTGGATGAGGATGACGACCGTGATCGCCCGGGCCAGATGCGGCAGCACCAGGTAGATGAAACGGCTGAGGAAGTTGGCGCCGTCCATCTCGGCCGCTTCCTTCTGCTCGCCATCGAGCGACTGGAGCGCGGTGAGCAGGATGAGCGTCGCGAACGGCAGCCACTGCCAGGCAACGATGATGACGATCGAAAAGAGCGGATAACGCGCGAACCAGTCGACCGGCTGCAGCCCGAAAAACTTGTTGATGTCCGCCAGCACGCCGTAACCCGGGTGCATGATCATGTTCTTCCAGATCAGCGCCGCGACCGGCGGCATGACGAAGAACGGCGAGATGACCAGGATGCGCACGATCCCCTGCCCGAAGATCGGCTGGTCGAGCAGCAGCGCAATGGCGATGCCGCCGATGACGGTGATCAGGAGCACGCCGACGACGATGACCAGCGTGTTCCAGATCGACTGGAAGAAGGCGGGATCGGTATAGAAGAACTGGTAGTTGAACAGGCCCGTGAAGCTGACATTCGACGGATCGAGCAGATTGTAGTTCTGGAACGAGAACCACAGCGTCATTGCCAGCGGTACGATCATCCAGACCAGAAGAAGCAGAACGGAGGGCGCCATCATCAGGCGCGCCAACGTCTTGGTGTTTTGCGTTGCCATATCGACGCCCTCCCTTTGGCCGCCTTGATGCGGCTCTTACGCTTTTGGAAATGCCGTGAGACCGCTGAACCGTAAGCCCCTCACCCGCCTCCGCTTTGCTCGGCGCACCCTCTCCCCGCAAGCGGGGCGAGGGGAACCATTACCGGAGCGGCATGTCCCTTCTCCCCGTCAAAACGGGGAGAAGGTGCCGGCAGGCGGATGAGGGGCACTCACCATCTGCCGGCGCAACCTCGGGAGGCTTACTTCGGATAACCGGCGCGCTTCATTTCGCGCGCGGTTGCCGTCTGGGCTTGGGCAAGCGCGTCGGCGACCGTGGACTGGCCGGCGACGACCGCCGAGAACAGCTGGCCGACATTGGTGCCGATCGCCTGGAATTCCGGGATCGCCACGAACTGGCCGCCGGTATAGGGCACCGGCTTGACGGTCGGCTTGGTAATGTCGGCAGCGTTCATCGCAGCAAGGGTCGGGACCGCGAAGGCGGCAGCCTTCTTGTAATCCTCGTTGTTATAAAGCGAGGTGCGGGTGCCCGGAGGAACGTTGGCCCAGCCTTCCTTGGAGGCGACGAGCTGGGTATATTCCTTGCTGGTTGCCCAGGAGATGAATTTCTGCGCCGAGTCCGCCTTCTTGGAGGAGTTCGGAACGGCCAGGTTCCAGGACCACAGCCAGTTGCCATGGTTCTTCATCTCTCCCTTCACCGGGAAGAGTGCGTAACCCACCTTGTCGGCAACCTTGGAATCCTTCGGGTTGGATACGAAGGACGCAGCAACCGTGGCGTCCATCCACATGCCGCATTTGCCCTGCTGGAACAGCGTCAGGTTTTCGTTGAAGCCGTTCGAGGAGGCGCCGGCCGGACCGGCATCCTTCATCAGGTCGACATAGAACTGCAGGGCGGCCTTCCATTCCGGCTGGTCAAACTGCGGGTTCCACTTCTCGTCGAACCAGCGACCGCCGAACGAGTTGGTGAGCGCGGTGATGAACGCCATGTTCTCGCCCCAGCCGGCCTTGCCGCGCAGGCAGATGCCGTTGACGTCGCCCTTGCGGTCGGTGATCTTGCGGGCCGCATCGCCGATGAATTCCCAGGTCGGGTTTTCCGGCATCTTCAGGCCAGCCTTCTCGAACAGGTCCTTGCGATACATGATCATCGCCGACTCACCGTAGAACGGTGCGGCATAAAGCTTGCCGTTGACCGTCAGACCGCCCTTGATCGCCGGCAGGATGTCGTTGGTGTCGTATTTGTCGCCGAGCTTGTTGAGCTCGAGCAGCCAGCCCTGCTTGGCCCAGATCGGAACTTCGTAATTGCCGATCGTCAGGATGTCGTACTGGCCGCCCTTGGTGGCGATGTCGGTGGTGACGCGTTCGCGAAGAACGTTTTCTTCGAGCGTGACCCAGTTGATCTGAATGTCCGGATTGGCCTTGGTGAACTCGGAAGTCAGGCCCTGCATGCGGACCATGTCGCCGTTGTTGACCGTCGCGATGGTGAGGGTTTCAGCCGAGGCCGCGGTGGAGAAAAGGCCGGCAAGCGCCAGCGCCGAGCAGGCGCCCAGCAAAATCGTCTTCAATGTCATATCTTCCTCCCAGAAGATGAGTAACGAGCATTCGCTTTGCTCATGGGCAATTACTCACTTATTGGCGCGAAATGTCAATCGCCATTCGTCGCTGCATTGCAGCGCAGAAGGGTCAGGTCGTTGATTTACCTAGAGATAATTTTGCTCAGCGGGCGAGCAATTGCTCCGCCGTCGCTTCGTCGGTGATCACGCCGTTGATGATACCGCCCTCGAGCGCGGCGGAAATGGCCCGCACTTTTTTCCGCCCCTGGGCGATCCCGATGACGGCGGAGGTCTCCCGCGACGGGATGGGCACGCTGGCGACCCGTTCGTTGATGGAATTGGCGAGAAGCCGGCCCTGGCTGTCATAGACCCAGCCGCAGATCTCGCCGGCCGCCCCATCCTGGACGAGCTTCAGCATCTCCTCCTTGCCGAGGAAGCCATCGACGCAGAGCGGCCCGTCGGGCCCGAGTTCGCCGATGCCGACGAAGGTGACGTCGGCCTGCGCGCCGAGCGCCAAGGTCGATCGCACCAGCGCCTGGTCGTGCAGGGTCTCGCGTTCCTCCGCCGACGAACAGAGAACCGGCAGCGGCATGGGGAAATGCCGCGCCTTGATCGCGTCGGCCATCGAGAAGATGACGTTGTAGAAGGCGGCCGATCCGTCCGGCCCGATATTGCCGGTGAGCGACACGATGCGGTGCTGCGGACACTCCATCGGCGGCAACTGGTCGACGGCGGCCTTCAGCGTGCGGCCCGTGCCGACCGCAATCACGATCGGATCGGGCCGCTTCAGCCAGCGCTCGATCTCGGCGGCTCCTGCTTCGGCGATCCCCACGGTGCTGGAAACCCCGGCCGGATCGCTCGGCACCACTTCGACATGCTTCAGGTCGTATTTCCTGCGCAGGCCTTCGGCGAGTTCCAGGCAGGCGGCGATCGGATGGTCGAGCCGCACCTTGATCAGCCGCTCGGCGACCGCCAGCGACACCAGCCGCTGCGCCGACTGCCGCGAAATGCTCATGGCCGCCGCGATCTCGTCCTGGGTGCGCCCGGCGACATAATAGAGCCAGCCGGCCCGTGCCGCATCGTCGAGCCGCCCTTGCGTGTCAGACCGTTTTGCCATGGCAGAAAATTCTCCTCCGCCTGTTGCTGCCATGGTTTCGGATCGTCTGTCAAACGGTTGACAATGGAGCGACGCCTGCCATTTTACGCGAACAATCTGCAGTTGAGCTTGACCTCGTGTCTCCTTGACTGCAGGTCCATTTCCCAATTTTTACTGAAAATAAATCTCAGGAGAGATCATGGCACCGCGTATATCGGACGAAACTCTACTCAAGATAGCGGCCAGCTTCGGGAAGAGAAAGTTTTCGACTAAAGATTTGATCGACGTTCTCCAGATGAAATACAAAGAGGAGTGGGAGCCAGTTGAGCAGCATTATGGCGCTGGCGGTGCTGGTGCAGGAAAGCACTACACTGCCTATTCACGAGTGGCTCAAACCATGCAGCGTCTTTATCGCACAGACTTGATCTTTAAGCACGACTACGAAGCTGCACCGGCCCAGTACGGCAGCCCGGTAATTCGTTATTGGAGCACGGATCGTGAGGCTACCGAGTACATTCTGCCGGGGGAGGAAACTGATGTTGAAGAGTTCTGGGAAGGCGCCCTCAAACGGGTCTATGTGAATCGTTACGAACGCGATCCCGCAGCCCGCAAGAAATGCCTAAAACATCACGGATATCAGTGCGCGGCATGTGACGTGAATATGGGTGAACGCTACGGAGAGCTAGGGAAGGAATTTATTCACGTTCACCATCTCATGCCGCTCTCTAAGATCAAGAAAGAGTATGAAGTCGATCCGATTGAGGATCTTCGACCTGTATGCCCCAACTGTCATGCCATCATACACCGGGGGATTGAGATGCTCACAATTAAGCAGTTACGACAGACCTTAAAACAGGACCAGTGATCTACGATCGTGGCGGACGCCGAGCTTGTTTCTCAGAACGCCGGTGCCTGGATAGACGTAAGGATCGTCGTTCATTCCGCCGTTTGCTGTGCGGCGGCGGAGCGAGCACGCTCAAGGATGTAGGCTCTTTGGCGCTCAGGCGACCATCCCTCGCGATCAAACATCTCAAACATCGCCAACTGTTCCGCATCGAGAGGATTGCCCTCGATCGCCTGAAGATGCGCCGCCTCGAGGGTGCGCTGCCGGATCGTGTCCTTGTCGCTCATGAAAGACCGTTTCCTCGATGCCTGTATTGGCAAATCGCCGGGATTGCAGGCATCCCCAAGATACCAGAAATCCGGGCGACCGGCAAATTCGAGCATGCAAGAAGCTACGCCACCTGCACCACATGCCCCGCGGAAACCTCACGGTATTCGCGCTTCGGCGGCACGTAGTTGACCGGGCGGATCGGGCTCTTGATCTCGTCGGTCGACATGTTGCGCCTGATCCGCCGGCGCGACGGATCCGGCACCGGCACCGCCGACATCAGCTTCCTCGTATAGGGATGCTGCGGGTTTTCGAACACCGCCGCGCGCGGGCCGATCTCGACGATCTCGCCGAGATACATCACCGCGACGCGGTGGCTGACGCGTTCGACCACCGCCATGTCATGGCTGATGAACAGGAAGGCGAGGTTCAAGCTCTGCTGCAGGTCAAGCAGCAGGTTGCAGACCTGCGCCTTGATCGACACGTCGAGCGCGGAAACCGCCTCGTCCGCGACGATCACCTTCGGGTCGAGCATCAGCGCCCGTGCGATCGCGATGCGCTGGCGCTGGCCGCCGGAGAATTCGTGCGGAAACCGTTTCATCATGTCGGCGGAAAGGCCGACCTTCTCCATCAGGCCAGCCGCCTTGTCCCGGGCCTGTTGCTTGGTGCCGAGCCCGTGCTCGATATAGGGTTCCATGACCGCCGAACCGACGCTCATGCGCGGATTGAGCGAGGCGAACGGGTCCTGGAAGACCATCTGGATCGACCGGCGCATCTGGCGCAGCGTCGGCTGGTCGAGCTTCATCACCTCGTAGCCGTCAAGGGTGACTTCGCCGCTGGTCGGCGTGATCAGGCGCGTCACGGAACGGCCGGTGGTCGACTTACCGCAACCGGATTCGCCGACAAGCGACAGGGTCTCGCCCTCGAAGAGGTTGAAGGAGACTTTTTCGACCGCATGCACGGCGCCGGATTTGCGCCCGAACAGGCCGGAGTGGATGTCGAACCGCGTGGTCAGGTCCTTGACGTCCAATATCGGCGTCTTGCCCTTGGCGACCGTGTCGGTAACGTCGGCAAGCGGCATCTGCTCGCCGGTCTTGATATCGACGATCGGGAAGCGAAGCGGGAGCCTGCGCTCGCCCATCGAGCCGAGCTTCGGCACCGCGGAAAGAAGCGCCCGCGTATAGGGATGCTGCCCACGGTGGAAAATATCCCCGGTAGGCCCCGTCTCGACCGCATCGCCGCGATACATGACGATGGTGCGGTCGGCGACTTCGGCCACAACGCCCATGTCGTGCGTGATGAAGAGAACCGACATGCCCTCCTCTTCCTGCAGCAGCTTGATGAGATCGAGGATCTGGCCCTGGATGGTGACGTCGAGCGCCGTGGTCGGCTCGTCCGCGATCAGCAGCTTCGGCTTGGAGGCGAGCGCCATGGCGATCATCACGCGCTGGCGCATGCCGCCGGAAAACTGATGCGGATATTCGTCGAACCGCGAGGCGGCGTTGGGGATGCGCACCTTTTCGAGCAGGCGGATCACTTCCGCCTTCGCATCCGCCTTGCTGATGTCGGTATGGACGGTCAGCGCTTCTGCGATCTGCTTGCCGATCGGGAAAATCGGGTTGAGCGAAGTCATCGGCTCCTGGAAGATCATCGAGATGTCGTTACCGCGCACACGGCGCATCTGCTCTTCCGGCAGCGACAGGAGTTCGCGGCCGTTGAGGAAGACCTGGCCCTCGATCCTGCTCGAATTTTTGGGCAGCAGCCGCATGATCGACAGCGAGGTGACGCTCTTGCCCGAGCCCGATTCACCGACGATTGCCACCGTTTCGCGCGGCGCCACGTCGAAGGAGATGTTGCGCA
This sequence comes from Hyphomicrobiales bacterium, assembly GCA_900471605.1. GTDB lineage: Bacteria > Pseudomonadota > Alphaproteobacteria > Rhizobiales > Rhizobiaceae > Neorhizobium. The sequence continues at coordinate 77,479 of UCEY01000003.1, forward strand.
CGACCGTGCGCCATTCATCGTTGACGCGGAAAGAGGTCGACAGGTTGCGGACCGACAGGACGGGGGTCACAGAACCGCCGCCCTGTTCCATGGAATTTCCGGAAAGCAGCATGGAGGGTCTCCTGGGTTCGGTCGATCAGGCGGCGAGCGCGGTTTCGGCGAGCGTGACCCAATAGCTGACGCCGAAGGGGATGGCTTCGTCATTGAAGTCGTAAGCTGCGTTGTGGAGGCTCGCGGTATCGCCATTGCCGATGAAGATGAAGGCGCCGGGGCGCTTTTCCAGCATGTAGGAAAAATCTTCCGCGCCCATATGCGGCGCCATGCCTGTCTGCACCGCCTTGGGCCCAGCCACCTTGCCGGCGATCTCGACCGCAAAATCGGTCTCGTGGTCATGGTTGAAGGTGACGGGGTAGCCTCGGCGATACACCACCTCGGCGGTTGCGCCATGGGCGATGGCGGTCGACTGTGCCACCTCGCTCAGCCGCTTCTCGGCGAAATCGCGGGTTTCCGGCAAAAGCGTGCGCACCGTGCCGGTCATCGTCACATGCGCCGGGATGACGTTGCTCGCCTCGCCGCCATGGATCGAGGCGACGGTCACGACCAGCGACTTCAGCGGATCCGTCTCGCGGGAGACGATCGACTGCAGAGCCAGCACGATATGCGAAGATACCAGGATCGGGTCGATCGAGTTGTGCGGCTGGGCGGCGTGGCTGCCGCGGCCGTGGATGGTGATCTCGAACGTGTCGGCCGCTGCCATGATGCCGCCCTTGCGGGTGGCGAAACTTCCGACCGGAAGCCGCGGCTCGTTGTGCATGCCATAGACCTGCCGGATCCCGAACTTCTCCATCATGCCGTCGTTGATCATCGCGAGCGCGCCGCCGCCGCCCTCTTCCGCAGGCTGGAAGATCACCGCGACCGAGCCCTTGAAATTGCGGGTTTCGGCGAGGTATTGCGCGGCGCCGAGCAGCATGGCGGTGTGACCGTCATGGCCGCAGGAATGCGCCTTGCCGGGGATCTTGGAAGCCCACGGCTTTCCGGAGGTCTCGAGGATCGGCAGCGCGTCCATGTCGGCACGGAAGCCGATGACCGGGCCGTCCCCCTGGCTGCCCTTGATGATGGCGACGACGCCGGTCCTGCCGATGCCGGTCTCGACGGTGTCGCAGCCGAAGGCCCTGAGCTTCTCGGCGACGAATTTCGATGTCTCGTGGACGTCGTAAAGCAGCTCCGGATTCTCGTGCAGATGGCGCCTCCATTCGGCGACCTGATCCTGCATTTCGGCGACGCGATTGATCACTGGCATTACGAAGACCTCGTTGTTTTTTTGCTGTTTCCACCCTGGCCAAAGAGCGGATGTCGCCCAGATATTGCGACGTGGAGAGACGACTTTGCAAGCTTCAATTTTCCGACTTGAACGGAAAATAGGCCTATGCTTAGATGGCTCAAAATTTGATCATGCTCGCCAAAGGCGGCAGGATTTAACTCGTCCTTAATATAGTTTCCACGGAGGAAAAGAAGAAGATCACGCTGCGAAGTCAATAAGTTGAGGAAGGTGACTTCGCAGTCCCGAGGCATAAAAAGCCGGCTCGACCGGCATGCCCAACCACAACTCATAAGAGAACGATAAGGGGAATAGCAGCATGAAAAACCTCAAACTTCTTCTGGCCGGCACGGTTGCCGCCCTTGGCCTGGCCGGCACTGCCGCGCATGCCGAACGGGGCACGGACGGGGATCTGAAGATCCTGTTCTGGCAGGCCGTTTCGACGATGAACCCCTACCTCTCCGGCGGCACCAAGGAAGTCTACGCATCCTCCATGGTCATCGAGCCGCTCGCCCGCTACGACGAGAAGGGCGCCCTCGTGCCGATGCTGGTGTCCGAGATCCCGACCGTCGAGAACGGCGGGGTCGCCAAGGACCTCATGAGCATGACCTGGAAGATCAAGCCGGGCGTCAAATGGTCGGACGGCACGCCTTTCACGGCCGACGACGTCATCTTCACCTGGAAATACTGCATCGCGCCGGACGGCGGCTGCGCCCAGGCCGCCCAGTATGAAGGCGTCAAGAGCGTCGAGGCTCCGGATCCGCAGACGGTCAAGATCACCTTCACCGAACCGAAGCCCTATCCCTACAGCGCCTTCGTCGGCGCCCAGTCGCCGGTCATCCAGAAGAAGCAGTTCGAGAACTGCGTCGGCGCCAAGGCTCCGGGCTGCACTTCGGCCAATTTCGGCCCGATCGGCACCGGCCCGTTCGTCGTCAAGGAATTCAAGCCGAATGACGTCATCACGCTGACTGCCAACACCAACTACCGCGATGCGGCCAAGCCCGCCTTCGCGACCGTCACGCTCAAGGGCGGCGGTGACGCAGCATCTGCCGCGCGCGCCGTTCTCGAGACCGGCGAATACGATTATGCCTGGAACATGCAGGTAGAGCCGGAAATCCTTGCCAAGATGGTCGCCGCCGGCAAGGGCAAGCTCGAAACCGCCTTCGGCACCCAGGTCGAGCGTATCAACCTCAACCACTACAATGCCGATCCGTCGCTGGGCGCCAAGCGCTCCACCAAGGAAGCCGGTCCGCATCCGTCGCTCTCCGATCCGGCCGTCCGCCGCGCCCTGTCGCTCGCCATCGACCGCAGCATCATCGTCGAAGCCGGTTACGGCGCTGCCGGCAAGGCAACCTGCAACATCGTGCCTGCCCCGGCCGCCGTCGCCTCCACCAAGAACGACAGCTGGTGCCTTAAGCAGGATGTTGCGGCGGCCAACAAGCTGCTCGACGATGCCGGCTGGAAGAAAGGCCCGGATGGCATCCGCGCCAAGAACGGCGTCAAGCTCTCCTTCCTCTACGCGACCTCCACCAACTCGGTCCGCCAGGCGACCCAGGAACTGGTGAAGGACATGTGGTCCCAGATCGGCGTCGCCGCCGAACTACGCAACGCCAGCGCCTCCGTCTTCTTCGGCGGCGATCCGGCAAGCCCCGACACCTTCCAGAAATTCTATGCCGACGTCGAAATGTACACCAACAACTTCGACGGCACCGACCCGGAAAAATATCTGGCGGAATGGCTGTGCGACAAGGTTCCCGGCCCCGCGAACGGCTGGCAGGGCCAGAACATCCCGCGTTACTGCAACCCGGCCTATGACAAGCTGGTCGGCGAGCTCTCCAAGACCGCCGAGCTCGACAAGCGCGCCGCGCTTGCCAAGCAGCTCAACGACATGCTGACCGAGGAAGGCGCGCATATTCCGCTCGTCCACCGCGGCAGCGTCTCCTCGCACTCCCTCAAGCTTGCCGGCGTGAGGATGAATGCCTGGGACAGCGAACTGTGGAACGTCGCCGACTGGTCGCGCTCGAAGTGATGCCGATCGCCGGGCCTGCCTCACGGCAGGTCCGGCGGCCGCATTGTCTTCTCCGCGCTAGTCTGGAGACTTATTGATGTTCACCTACACTCTGCGGCGATTGCTGTTTGCAATCCCGACGCTGCTGATCATCAGCTTCGTCATTTTCGCGCTGCTCGATCTTGCACCCAACGATCCGACCGGCGACCTGCCGTTGACGATCCCGCCGGAGGTCCGCGAACAGATCCGCGCATCGCTCGGCCTCGATCAGCCCTTCTTCTTCCGTTATCTCTACTGGCTGCAGCAATTCTTCATCAACGAACCGCTCAACATCCTCGAACGCCTGACCGGATGGCAGTTCGGCGATGGGTCCCGCATGCGGGTTCTGTCCTGGGCGACCCGAAGCCCGGTCGTCGACCTGATCGTCCAGCGCCTGCCCCAGACGCTGTGGGTCGTCGGCCTCGCCTATGTGTTCGGCGTCCTGATCGCCGTTCCGATCGGCGTCATCTCCGCCTACAAGCAGTATTCGATCTTCGACCAGATCGGCACATTCGTGTCGATGGTCGGTTATTCGGTGCCGACCTTCTTCACCGGCGTGCTGCTGGTCGTCATCTTCTCCTCCTACCTGCAATGGTTCCCGTCGGTCTATGACACCAATCTGGTGGTCAACGATTTCTCGAGCTTCCTGCAGCAGGTCAAACAGATGGCTCTGCCGGTCACGGTTCTGTCGCTGTTCAACGCCTCTCAGATCACCCGTTTCGTGCGGGCCTCGATGCTGGACAACCTGCATCAGGACTATGTGCGCACGGCGCGCGCCAAGGGCGTCAAGGAGAAGTCGGTTCTGCTCATCCACGTGCTGCGCAACAGCCTGATCCCGGTCGTCACCGTGATCGCGCTCGGCGTGCCGACAATCTTCTCGGGCGCCATCATCACCGAGCAGATCTTCCGCGTGAACGGCCTCGGCCAGCTTCTCATCATCGCGGTTCAGGGGGCCGATATCCCGCTCGTCCAGACCCTGACCTTCATCTTCGCGGTGCTGATCGTGCTCTTCAACCTCATCGCCGACGTGCTTTACGGCATTCTTGACCCGAGGATCCGTTATGACTGATGCGACCATGACAGCGACGCCGCCCGCCAAGGCGGCAACCCCGACAAGGTCGGCCTTTGCCGACATGTGGCGCCAGTTCCGCTCCCACAAGGGCGGAGTGGCAGGGCTGATCGTCTTCACGTTCATCGTGCTGGCGGTTTTTGTCGGCCCCTATATCCACCGCGTCGCGCCGAATGCCATCAACATCCGCGACAAGAACCAGTGGCCGTCGCTCGCCCATCCGTTCGGCACCGACAATCTGGGCAAGGACATGCTCGCCCAGGTGCTCGCCGGCGGCCGCATTTCGCTCGCCGTCGGCATCACGGCGATGCTCCTGGCGCTCTTCCTCGGAACGCTGGTCGGCGTGCTCTCGGGTTACATCCGCAGGCTGGACGGCCCACTGATGCGCATCACCGACCTGTTCCTGGCATTGCCGCTCCTGCCGCTGCTGCTGGTCATCCTGATGCTTTTCCGCGATACGCTGAGGGCGGCCTTCGGGCCTGAAACCGGCATCTTCATCCTGATCGTCTTCGTGATCGGGATCACCAGCTGGATGCACACCGCCCGCATCGTGCGCGGCGACGTGCTGGCGGTCAAAAGCCAGGAATTCATCCTGGCGGCCAAGGCGAGCGGCATGCGGGAATACCGGATCATCCTCAGGCACATCCTGCCGAACGTGCTGAGTTCGATCATGGTCTCCGCGACATTGGGCATTGCCTCGGCGATCATCACGGAATCGGCGCTGAGCTTCCTGGGCCTCGGCTTTCCCTCGGATTTCCCGACCTGGGGACGGTTGCTCTTCGACGGTGCCAACTTCCTGCAGCTGACGCCCTCGCGCGTGCTGTGGCCGGGCCTGGCGATCTCGCTGACCGTTCTCAGCGTCAACTACATGGGCGATGCGATCCGCGATGCGCTCGATCCGAGAGCGCTCAAACATTGATCCTGCAAAGGACCTGACCCGAATGGCGGCTGCAAAGCCGCCATTTTTCGTTCGGCCCCCTGCGAAAATGGAGCGTTGAAAAAACTTTCAAAAAAGTTCGGAACCGCCGGAACCTATTTCCGGGACGCTCGTTATGTCAGTGTTCGAAGGCGACCCCCCGTCCCCCGCCCTACAAAGCCTTCGGACATACTCTTCAATCCCCCTCGAAGAGACGAACTGGCTCGGCTCCGTCAACCGGAACCGAGCCAGCTCAGTTTTGTGGGTAGTGGACAGCTACGACGGAGCTGGATTTGGGCAAATGCTTTCGTTGCAAGACGTCGCGGGTGACCTCGAAAACTACTCACTAACGACTAATCACCACAGACTATCCCTCACTCCCCGCCGCTCTCCAGCGGGAATACCAGCCGGTAACTGATACGGTCGTTCGAAATGACGTATTGTGCCTTGCCGTTGACGGAGGCCGGCACCACGCGTTCCAGTACGGTACTGCCGAAATGCGCCTTGAGCGAATCCTCGGTATCCTCGGCGCTCCGGCTTGCATCCAGCACCTCGTCCCAGATCATTTCGAGCGAGTCGTGGCCGTTGAGATGCATGCGGGTGCAGGTGACGTTGATCACCCGGCCGCTGCGCAACAGGGAACCGTGGCTGACGGCGTTGACGATCAGTTCGTGCAGCGCCAGGCCGATATGCAGCGAGGCGTTCGGCGTCAACAGGATGTTGTCGCCGTGCACCCGCACCAGATGCTTGTTTTCCGGCAGGTATTTTTCAGTCTGCTGCTGCACCAGTTCGAAGAAATAGGCGCCGCGCCAGCTGGAATCGGTGATCAGGTCCTGGCTCTGCGAGAGCGAATAAAGCCGCCCCCGGAACTTGTGCAGAAACAGTTCCAGCGAGCCGGAATAACGGGCCGTCTGCAGCGCGATGCTCTGGATGATGGCGAGCAGGTTCTTGGAGCGGTGGCTGACTTCGCGCAGCAGCGCCCGCAGCAGCCGCTCGCGATGGCGCTCTTCGGAACGGTCGATGATCGTGGTGACGAAATGCAGCCCGCCCCTGGCGAATTCGACGGTCTGGACGCGGAACTCGTAGATCTGCTCGGTGCCGATGGTGATCTCGATATGGCCCTTGCGGCCGGGTTCCGTCATGCCGTCCTTGAGGACCCCGAGTTTTGCCCCGACCTCCTCCCCGAACAGGCCGACATCGGTGGGGGTCCTGACGTGCTCGACCGCCCAGACCTCGGGAAGATGGGTAACGAAGAGATAGTTGCGGCCCGAGTCCTGGATCATGATGCTGGCACCGAGATCCACCAGCGCCGGCATGAAAAATTCGCGTAACTTGTCATCACTCTGACCAGCCTGCTGCCATGTCAGGGGATGCACCAAATTTCTCACTCCGTCTGCGGGCTTGCTGGGGAAACCGGGCGCCTGCTGCACACATATACCCCCGGATTTTTGAGTATGATTATCCACCTTTTATAGGACGTCAAACGCGCCTGAACAACCCGACGACCAGCGATATCAGCAGCAGCGCGAGAAATAGGAAAAACAGGAGTTGCGCGAGACCGGTCGCCGTTCCTGCAATACCGCTGAAGCCGAGTGCGCCGGTGAAGAGCGCGACGAGCAGGCAGACAAGAGCATAATACAACATGGTTTTTCCTCTTCGGATGCGCCAGAACGCCACCTGTTGCATTTTGTTCCGGCCTGCCCTGCCCGACTGCCGTCCGTGGGATCAAGCGGCTGCCTTGACAGCCTCGTTGAAGAACAGCGCCTGGCTGATCAACGCCTTGACCATGTCCGGATTGAACGGCTTGGTGACCAGGAAGGCCGGTTCCGGCCGCTCGCCGGTCAGAAGCCGCTCCGGGAAGGCGGTGATGAAGATCACCGGCACGCTGGAGGACTTCAGAATCTCGTTGACCGCGTCGATGCCCGAGCTGCCGTCGGCGAGCTGAATGTCGGCCAGCACCATCTTCGGATGCGAGGACTGGAAGAGCGACACCGCTTCCTTGTGGGTGCGGGCGATGCCCGTGACGCGGTGGCCGAGATCCTGCACCATCTGCTCGATATCGAGCGCGATCAGCGGCTCGTCCTCGATGATCATGATGTCGGTTGCGACCTGCCGCGAGATTTCGCGGGTGGCGTCGTCGAGCAGGCGGTTCACATCGGCAGCGCTGACATCGAGGACTTCAGCGGCTTCGTCGATGGTGAAACCCTCGACCGAGACCAGCAGAAAGGCATGCCGGGACTGAGAGGGAAGCATCGAGAGATTGGCCGCAGCGCGCTGTTCCCAGGCGAACGGAGATTCGATGGGGCGGATCTCGATGTTCGTGGAACCAAAAATTGCGACAAAGAGTTTATAAAGCGAGACACGGTCCTTGGACGTTTCGGGGAATATCGAAACGTCTGCGATCAACGCTTCCAGGACCGCGGCAACATAAGCGTCTCCCGAAGTCTGTGATCCGGTGACGGCGCGAGCATACCGACGCAGATATGGAAGGTGAGACGCAACGCGTGTGGTGAGTGACATACATAATCTCCCTCAGTGCCCAGTGGGCAATTGACCTGCAATGAACGTGGGCCTGCAAAAAAAGTTCCGCAAGAGTGGAACTTTTTTTGCCGCCGGGAATTTCTTTGCCCGACGATATCGCAACAGGCTGCCGGCGTGATGAGTGACGACAACAGAAAAAAACAAGAGATGACAGCAATCCAACCCCCTGAAGTCAGACCCGGAGCGGTGCAGCCGAATGCATCCATATCCCGCAAGCTGCGGGACTTTTACGATGCGGTACAGGAAGAAGGAATTCCGGATCGCTTTCTCGATCTTCTTGAACGCCTGGAGCAGGCGGAGAAGAACGCCAAGTCGGTGAACGTAAAATGAGTAAAGAAGACGAGATCGACGATCGCGGTTTCAAGCGCGACCTCCTCGCGTCGCTGCCCAACCTGCGCGCCTTTGCTGTATCCCTGACCGGCCGACATGACAAGGCAGACGACCTTGTACAAGACACGATCATGAAGGCCTGGGCCAACCAGACGAGCTTTACCGCCGGCACCAACATGCGGGCGTGGCTGTTCACCATCCTGCGCAACGAATTCTACAGCCAGATGCGCAAGCGCGGCCGCGAAGTGCAGGACAGCGACGGGCTGTTCAGCGAGCGGTTCTCGGTCCATCCGGAACAGTACGGCCGGCTCGACCTGCAGGATTTCCGCAAGGCGCTGGACAAGCTGCCCGACGATCAGCGCGAAGCGATCATCCTCGTCGGCGCCGCCGGGTTCGCTTACGAGGAGGCGGCTGCGATCTGCGGCTGCGCCGTCGGCACGATCAAGAGCCGCGTTTCGCGTGCCCGTGCGCGCCTGCAGGAACTGCTCGGCGTTTCCGGCGAGGGCGATTACGGCCCGGACGCGGGCGACGCGGCCATCACCTCCCGCGCCTTCGGCAGCTGATCCTGAAACCAGAAAAAACGCCGCTCACATGCCGGCGGCGTTTTTGACGGCATCCACGAGGTGATGGTCGTCGAACGGTTTGGAAACCACCGCTATCCCTTCCCAGCCTTCTACCCCGTCCATGTCCTCGACGCTGAGCGTGGTGAAGACCAGACCTGTTCCCGCAGCTCTCGCCCGGAGCGCTTCGTCCCCGCTCCCCGTGCCGACCAGCGCCGAATCGATGACGATCACATCGAACCACCCGCGTTCCAGCTCCATCGCATAGCTGCGCGGCGTGGCGATCTTGACCTCGCAGGGAAAGGCCTCGGTGAGCACGGTCTCCACTTCCATGGCTACCAGAAACTCCCGATCGACAACGAGGATTTTCAATAAAATGTCCGCCTGAATTTCGACAACGAAATTCGGCTAGATCACCGAAAGAAAGTGTGGTCATTTAAAAAAGACACAGACGACATCCATACAGCCCTCTAATGTCCGCGGGTCCCACCTTTTCTTGAGTCCCATGGCCAATTCCAGACCTGTCCTTCCCACCCGCATACCCTGCGAGCAGTGTCCGCTGCGCCGGCGCCCCAGTTTCCGTGACTTCGCACCCGAGGAGCTGGCCTTCGTGTCGAGCTTCAAGATCGGCGAATTGCTGGCCGATCCGGGCATGTCGATCATGGTCGAAGGCGAACGCAACCCGCAACTCTATACGGTACTGTCCGGCTGGGGTTTTCGCTACAAGATCCTGGAGGACGGGCGGCGGCAGATCCTCAACTACGTGCTACCCGGCGACCTGGTCGGCCTGCAGGGCAATATCATGGTCGAGATGCAGCATTCCGTGGAGGCGCTGACGAAGATGACGCTCTGCATGTTCGAGCGCGACCGGCTTTCCACCCTGTTCCAGAACCACCCGTCGCTCGCCTACGACATCACCTGGCTCGCGGCGCGGGAGGAGTCCATGCTCGACGAGCATATCCTCAGTATCGGACGACGCACGGCACGCGAACGTGCAGCCTATCTGCTGGCCTTCCTCGATGCGCGCGCCAGGGCGGCGGGTGCGGCCCCGGCGGACAAGCCTGCGCCCCTGCCGCTGACGCAGCAGCATGTGGCCGACACGCTGGGCCTGTCGCTCGTGCACACCAACAAGACGTTGCGCAAGCTCGTCGATCAGGGCTTGGTCCGCTGGCTCGATCGCGGTTGCGAGGTACTGAACCGCGAGGGGCTTTATCAGGCCGCGGAATGGCGGCCGCCGGCGGAAGGCCGGCGGCCGTTCATCTAGACGATTTCACCGGCCCCCTATTCGGCCGGCTCGGAATATCGGCGGCTCGAAGCCCCCATGGTCTTCGTGGCAAGGAAACCGAGACCGCCAACGATCGCGACAAGCAGCAGCGGACGCGATTTGGCGAGCAGCGGCAATGCCGTCAGGGCTGCCGTCATCATCAGCGCCTTGGAGCTGTTGGATGCGGCGGCTTCCCGCTTGCGGCGCTGTTCGGCGCGATTGGCGATCACCACGCACAGATACATGATCAGCGCCAGGACGAGAGAGCCTCCGGCGACGGCAAGCAGCGCCAGCGGCGCCCCCCATATGCCGGCCAGATAGACCGCGAGCGCCGCAACCGCCAACCCGTAGGCCGTCAGCACGAACAGCAGCGCGAAGGCGTAGAGGATTGCGTTTCTTTTCAGCCTGCCCATCAGCGCCGCGATATCCATCGCGGCGAGCGAAGCCAAAAGGGGACCAAGTCCTGTCATCATCAGCGACGCGTCAAAAGCGCGAACAGGAAGCCAACGCCGGCGGCGATGGCGACGGCCTGGATAGGGTTGGTGCGGATCTGGCGCTCCAGGTCCTTTTCCATCGACAGGGCCTGATCGCGCGCGGCTTCCACCATCTGCATCGATGCGTCGGCGGCGTCGCTCGCAACCCGGCGGGCCTTGCCCTTGTATTCGCTGGCCTTGTCGTTGCCGACTGCGGCAACGCTGCGGGCGAGCGCTGCGATGTCCTCGCGGAGCTGCTGGATCTGGGCTTCGACATCCTTGCTGGCTGCCGAATTCGGGCCGGTGCCATTGCGGGCGAAGTCGGTGGTGGAGTTGGCTGCGGGCATATCGATCTCCTGTTTTGAGGACCTTAGAGGATGCGCGCCGGAAATGGCTTTGCGCGGAATCAAACGGCGTCAGAAACGTGGATCGGGATCGGTTTCCCAGGCGAATGCCGTGCAACCGGCACCCGCAGCTCGCTTCACGGTTCTTGTCGCCGGCGGTGAACGCGGCAAAAGCGTGATTGTTCCCGGCATGAATGTGCCGGGCCGGAAATATCCGGGGGGCTGGCGGGCTCAGGCGGCCGGCGGTTCGGGCCAGGCGGTGACGCCGCCGGTCCATTGCTCGAAGGCCCGGGAGAGTTTCAGCACCATGAGGTCGTCGTAGCGCGGTCCGACGATCTGCAGGCCGATCGGCATGCCGGATTTCGAAAAGCCGCAATTGATCGAGGATGCCGGCTGTTCCGACATGTTCCACGGCACGGTGAAGCCGATATGCTCGAAGGGCAAAGCCGGATCGTTGGTTGGCGAGGCCCATTCCGCCGGATAGGAAACGATCGGGTTGGTCGGCGAAATCACCGCGTCGACGGCGGTGAACAGGCGACCGCATGCCTTGCGCATCTCGATCGTCTGGTTGAAGCCGCGCACCGCCTCGACGCCCGAAATAGAGGTGCCGCCTTCCGCCCATTGGTAGATATAGGGCAGGATCAGCGCCCGGCGCTCCTGCGGCATCGTCTCGATATCGCCCCAGAACCGCGAGCGCCAGAAATTGTCCAGCCCGTCGAGCATGACGCGGGTCATCACGGGCTCCACCGGAACGACGATCGCGCCCGCTTCCTCGAAGCGCTTCGCCGCGGCCACCACCGCATCGCGGACCTCTTCGTCGACGGCAAGGCCGATGCCGGCGTCGAGCATCAGGCCGATCTTCATTCCCTTGACGTCGATATCGAAATCCAGCCAGTCGAAATCGTTCGGCGGCAGCGAGGTACCGTCGCGCCAGTCGGGGCGCGACAGCGTCGCCATGGAATAGGCAGCGTCCTCCACCGTGCGGGTCATCGGCCCGGCGCAGCGCCCGACATAATAGGGATCGACCGGAATGCGGCCCTGGCTCGGCTTGAAGCCGAACAGCCCGGTCCAGCCGGCCGGCAGCCGCACCGAGCCGCCGATATCCGTACCGATATGCAGGGGCCCGAAACCAGCCGCACCGGCAGCCGATGCCCCGGCGCTGGAACCACCGGGATTCTGGGTCAGGTCCCAGGGGTTGCGGCTGAGCTGGTGGAAACTCGACAGGCCGGAAGAAAGCATGCCGTAATCCGGGCAAGTGGTCTTGGCGAAGATCACCGCGCCGTCTTCGCGCAATCGGGCCGCGATCGGCGCATCCTCGGCGGCGGGCATGAGTTGGACAGCCGCCGTACCGAGCGGCACCGGCTGACCCTTGGTGGCGATCAGCTCCTTCAGCGTCACCGGTATGCCGTCGAGCACGCCCCGCGTCTCACCCTTCATCCAGCGGTCGGTGGAGGCCGCGGCCTGCGACCGCGCGCTCTCGGGATCGTAGAGGTAGAGCGCCTGCACATGCGGCTCGAAGGCGGCGACGCGGTCTTCCACCGCCAGCCAGTATTCCGAGGGGGAGAGTTTCCGGGCTGAATAAAGGGCGAGCAATTCACGGATCGTCAGTTTGAGCAGGTCATTCATGGCAATATCTTCATTTCGAAATCAGGAATTGTCGCGGGGATCGAGAAGATCGCGCAGGCCGTCGCCGAGCATGTTGAGGCCAAGCACGGCAAGCGCGATCGCCAGGCCCGGCATCAGCGCCAGCCAGGGTGCCTGGCCGAGAAAGGTCTGCGCATCCGCCAGCATCCGTCCCCAGGTCGGAGTCGGCGGCGGCATGCCGAGGCCGAGGAAGGACAAGCCTGCCTCGGTGAGGATGGCGAGACCCAGCTGGATCGTCACCTGCACGATGATCTGGTTGGAAATGTTCGGCAAGACATGCACGAGCGTGATCCTGGCTTTCGGCCGGCCCATGCTGACGGCGGCGGTGACATAATCCCGCGTCCAGATCTGGAGCGCAGCACCAAGGGCGAGCCGCGCAAAGACCGGCACCATGAAGGTGCCGATGGCGATGATCGCGGTGAACCGGCCCGAACCGATAAAGGCGCCGAGCATCATCGCCGACAGGATCGGCGGCACCGCGAAGACGATGTCGCAGCCGCGCATCACGACGAGTTCCAGCCAGCCGCGCCGCATGGCGACGACGACCCCGGTCGCCGTGCCGATGCTCGCACCGAGAAGTACGGCGAGAATGGAGGTCGACAGCGAATTCCAGGCCCCGACCATCAGCATCGAGGCGACGTCGCGACCGAACTGGTCGGTGCCGAGAAGGCCGAAATCCAGCGGGGCTTTCAGCTTGTGGACGATGTTCATCTTGGTCGGCGCAAACGGCGTCCAGACGAGAGAGAGGAGCGCCACGGCAAACAGCGCCAGCGTGATGACGAGCCCGATGAGGAGGACGGGGCGGCGGAGGGCTCTTGTCATTGGGCCCGCCTCATTGCGCATTGGCCCTCAGGCGCGGATCGACCGCCAGATAGGCGAGATCGACCAGGAAATTCATCAGGATCACCAGGCCCGAGAAGAACAGCACGACATCCTGCATGACGATGATGTCGCGCTGGGAGAGCGCCTGATAGGCAAGCCGGCCGAGGCCCGGCAGGTTGAAGACGTTTTCGACCAGAACCGCGCCGGCGATCAGGAAGGTGAATTGCAGCCCGAGCATGGTGAACACCGGCACCAGCGCATTGGGCACCGCATGCCGCCAGAGCGCCGTGCCTTCGCTGAGCCCCTTGGCGCGGGCGGTGCGCACGAAATCCTCGTTCATCACCTCCAGCACCGCGGCCCGCGCCACGCGCGTCAGCACGCCGGCCTGCGGCAGGGCGAGCGCCACGGCCGGCAGGAGGAGCGCCTTGAGGCCGGCGAACAGGCCGGCATCCCAGCCCGGAAACCCGCCGGCCGGCATCCAGCCGAGCATGGTCGAGAACAGGATGATCAAAAGCAGCCCGACCCAGAAGGCCGGCACCGCGATGCTGATATAGGAAAACAGGCCGGCCGCGAAATCGAACACGCCGTTATGTTTGCGCGCCGCCTGTACCCCGAGCGGAATGGCGATCGCGACCGAAAGGACGATGGCGATCAGCGCCAGCGGCAGTGTGACCGCGAGGCGCTCGGCAATCAGCCCCGCAACCGGCACGCCATAGGTATAGGACTGGCCGAGATCGCCCCTAAAGACGCCGGCGAGCCAGGCGAGGTAACGCACGGGAAGCGGCTGGTCGAGGCCGAGCTGTTTCTGGAGCGCTGCCAGCGTTTCAGGGCTCGCAGACGTGCCCAGCATGATCGAGGCCGGATCGCCGGGAAGCAGGTCCATGACGGTGAAGATCAGCAGCGAGACGACGAGCAGCGTGATGGCGAGGCTGAGGACGCGGCGGATGAGGATGGAGATCATGAGCAGGTCACCATGCCGGCGCGGCAGCGTGCCGGAAACATTGCCGTATATAGGAAGCTCGCCGCGGGTAAGCCCCTCCCCCTTGTGG
>UCEY01000059.1 GCA_900471605.1 Hyphomicrobiales bacterium
TTCCTGTAGCTGTCGGGGATGGCCTTGAGTTCGGTCAGTTTTGTCGCGGCGTCCGGTGCGAGGCCTTGCGGCGATCGCCGAACCGCCGCGACCTTCAGCCCGCCGCGCAGCTTGTTGACGATGTGCCACGGCTTCAAGGATAGGCAGCAATGCCTGAAGGTTGCTGAGCTTCTTTTCGTGGATGAGGATATAGGGATCCCCCAGTTCCTAACCCAGCCGGAACTCTGTTCAGCGCTTTGCGGGCCGCCCTTCTCGGGGCTCAGTCGAAGCGTTCACGGCCGCGTCGTCGCCCGGGTGGTTCTTGTCTTTGCCGGGATTTTGATAAGGCTGTTGTTCAGGCTTGTTCGGCTGCTCGTCCGGCTTTTTCGCGTTTGGCATTTGTTCGCTCCCTGTCGCGGATCGCGACGGACACACAATCCTTCAGTCGGGAGTTCGTTCCAGATATCCGCCACCGCGGAGGGCTCGGCAGGATGAGCGACCACAGCAATCAGCGCGGTCGCGAAATCGGTCTTGTCTCTGCCGCTTGTGAAGCGCTTTAACGACCTCCGGCTGAAATTTATCCGGGGGAACCAGACCTCGTTGTCACGATCGAGTTCGCTCGCTGGTATAGCCGCAATGAACTGACGACCTTCAGCGGTGCAAAGCCAAGACATAGCCTATAATCGCGTTGCAAACTTCAGACTAAGGTCTGCCCAGTCCACCCCCGGGCCCGACAGAATGCTTTAGCAGCGTCGATAGCACTTTGTTCATCAGTAAAGGGACCGATGTACTCAGACTTTCCTCTGTAGGACACGAACGCGCATCGAGTCTCCGCGCCATAGATGAAACGCGCCTGGTATTCGTCGGGGCTGGTGCTAACCATGACATTCTCCGTGAGTCAACGAGGACTCAATCATTTTTCCCGCCCCCAAGAGGTCAGCGATATCCTCCTAATGTCGCGCGGACTTGGTTGGGCCTATGTCTAAGGCAAGAGGCGCGCATCAATGAGCTGACAGTGTCAATGGACGCGCTGGTCGAGAACAGATGCCTCAACGGCCGCCGCGATAAAGGCTTCTCTGGCTACTTCCGAAGAAAAATCGCCCGCAGTTGTCATACCGCAAATCCGCTTTGCTTCATTGTAGTGGGGGCCATGTTCACCGGGCCAACGATTGAGGAGCGCAGCGATAGCATCATCCGCTCCGGTGATGATCTCAGCCCGACCGGAACCAATACGGATATTTACCGAGTTTTTCCATTCAATGCGCATTTGTTTTCTCCAGGCGGCTCGTGCCTCCAGATCATTACGCGCTCTTTCGATCGATATAGCAAACGCAATCGGGTGGCCGTCTAAGAGCGAGCCCCGGTGGTCCCAAATGAGCTTAATAGTTCCGGACGCTGTCACACCGGCCAACCTAACGTAACGCGCTCAGGTGTCTCATCGATGAGATAGGGGCAACTTCGCCTGCCCTGTTCGAGAATGGCCGCCTGCTTCCCTTCCCCGACTATCTTCTTTCGCTCCTCGTCAGTGAAACCATGCGGCAGAACCAGAAACGGTCGCAGCGGTTCAAACCCATCGCCCGAAATGAATGTGGACTGGCAAGCGGTCGCCGAACACTACCCGTTCGCGGCGCTGGAGGTCGAACGCCGCATCAGCTCGCAGCCCATCAGGGAAATGATTCCCGGGCAGTCCATCGACGAAATTTCCGCAGGCGGCATTGCGAGCAGTTTCGATTGCGATGTAGGCGGGATAATAGTCGTCGAACCAACGGCTAACGCGGTCATCAATTGCCAACCACACCCCGAAAGCAATCGTCACAAGCAACAGACCCACCAGTACGCACCGTCCGCTAAGGTTCTGCATCTTTGCCATTTCTTCCAACGGCATCTTGCAAAAGCGTTCGCAAACAGCCGACTTTTGAGCAAGGTGACGGGGGCTATCGTCGACAGCAGTGGCAACGCCTGCGCAGGACCTGGCGGTTGGTACCGAGGGGTAGCGATGAATAGTCTAAAATCCGCTACCCGTGGCTATGGTTGTTGAGCAGCCGTAATGCCTGACGCCGTTAGTAGCGAGACCGCGACGGTTAGTTGCGTCATGGCAAAAGGCTTGCCCAATATCATGCTGTTGGGGACACCTTTTGAGCCCCACTCGTGGGCGCTGTCGCCGCTCATGTACAAGACAGGCATGTGGGGCATGAGCTCGCGGACTCGACGGCCTATTTCCCAACCATCTGGACCTTTTCCAAGGCGGATGTCGCTTACCACCCCCCTGAATCGTTCAGGATCCGCATCGAGTTCCGAGATGGCTTCAGCACCACTCGTACAAGTCAAAACATCAAAGCCCGCGGCGGCCAAGGTTAATTCAAGAATAATGCGCAGGAGAGCGTCGTCTTCGACGAGCAGTAAGAGGCCTTTGCCCATATTAACTCCCTCAATGGCGGGAGCGTATGAACACGAAGTCATTCTCTCAGAGGCCAGATGCCACAAAATTCGCTGGCGATTTCTGTTATGTATCACATTTTACTTACGTAGTCTCAACGATTCATCAAGGTTGGCACTTACGTATTTCTTAGACTTTCAGCACGCGACCACAATCTACCTGACAAAAGCGCGAGTCGAGTCTCCCGAAAATAACCTAGGACGTGGCAACCAAGCGCGCGCACGCCTCCCGCGCCGGCTTGGCAGAAAGCCGAGGCTCTGCCGCATCGACTTAAAGACGACACCATAGACTCAACCCCTCATCCGGACGCTTATCCTAACCCCAGGACCATGGGGATAGCGTCGAACCTGACGGATTGCTATTTCTATGATGGTAAATGGCGGCGCGAGTACTCAAGCCAGAACGTATGCCTCAACGGCAGCAGCTATGAAAGCGTCCCGAGCTGCGGAGCTCGAACGACTATGGAAGAGAGCGCCCTTACACGCTTGCTTGGCGGCTTGATACTGTTTCTCGTGCCCATGCGGCCAACGTCTTTCAAGGAATTCCAGCGCGTCCGCAGCGTTCTCGATCATTTCAGGCGACCCGTAGCCGATGCGGACAGCAACCGGCGCGATCCATTGAACGCCGGCTTTGTAGGTCGGGTTTCGCTTCCACTGCATGGTCGCTCTCCTCCCAGCACAATCCAGAAGACGATACTACGCGCTCTTTCGGGCCACTTAGCAACGACAATCTGCGGCGATCAATACCGCATCGATCTTCTGCCCGCTCTTGGCGCCACCGCTCCGGAAGGGGCCGACAATGGCTGAGAAATTCGTCGCGAAGCTTACGGCGACACGGGCTGCAAGGGACGGTAGGAAGGCCAGCCCCTCCACGAACATGGCGGTAAGGTTAAATGGAACCTTGGGTGCCACTGCGAGAACTGCACTTTGGTGGGAAACGAAACCGGCGGCTTCATCGGCGCGTTGGCTGATCACCTTGCCGATCCACTGCCCCAATCGAATCGGGGCCAGACAATCGATACAAATCGACGATCCCCCAAGCGCCTAAAACAGCGATGACCAACAAGATGAGCGTAACCACGACCAGCGTTCTTCGAGCTGCCATCACTGGGCAACTAGAGTGGGCTACGCAAAAGCCTATCGGACAAAAGCCCCCATCACCTGGGATGGCTGGCACCCCGACCTTTTTGAAATTCAGCACTCCCGATGAAATTCTTGGTAAGGGGCCGGCTGCTGTCCAGCAATGGCAGTGGCAGGAGCCTAAGCTCGCCGAGCTGAAACCTGTGAGCACAGATTGCAATGACTGCGCCGAGAGCGACGTGCCTGCGTTGGCACCGCCATATCGGAACTTGCGATCTGTAGCATGAGGCTCAACAGAGCCCCGTCGATCGGTTCGCCTGCAAGATCGAACGGGTCATCGGCGGCAAGTACAATCGTTTGCTCCACCTACTGCCTCTGTTCATCTTCCGTGTGGGCAAGTTTACTTTGCCCAGCTCATCAGCATGGGTCGGAGATTTGGAAAGCCTGCCGATGCGGGGAAATCAGAAGTACTCATAAGTGCTTCTGCTATCCTTTTGGAGCGGGAGCACGAATTAACCATAGAGAAATTATACGCTCGTTTGCGACGGAGTCCATGCCAGCGCCTAAAACGAGAGCGAACGGGTCATTGGAGCCGGAGAACAGATCTGAACGGAACCTCTCTGAGGACAGTGCCGTCTGCGGTGGCTATCTCGAACCGGTCATCGTCTATGATGTCATCGGCCAAAACCTTCTCCGCCAATATCTCCCGAACGGCTTGAACCGCATCCTCTTCGGCTGCGTCGAGGGTGGCGAACTGGGTGCCTTCATGGTCTTTTTCAAGAATACCATCTTTGCGGATATGGAAGTAATATCTGGGCATGCTGTTTCCATAATATCAACGGCTCAAAACTCAGATCATGGCCCCTTGTTCCAGGCATCCCGCGAGACCCGCTTAGTAGCCCAGACGCTGTCAAACCCGGCCAACCAGATGTAAATGCGCTCCAGTGTCTCATCGGTGAGATAGGGGCAACTACGCCTGTCCTTTTTCAGAATGGCCGACTGCTTCCCTCCGCAAAAATCTTCTTTCGCTGCGCGTCAGTCAGAACCATGCAGCACAACCAGAGCTGGTCACAGTGGTTCCAACCCCATCGGCCCAACCGAGGACGACCCGGGGTTTCCGCTATCACCGCGCAGACGATAATATTGGATGGGAACTAAAACTAAAAGTTGAATCTTGCATCTTCTATTCCTGGTTTGTCGATCCTTTGCTTGCTGAACTTTGGTTGCCGCGTGATTTGCACCGCGCTTGCGAACTTCCCTATCAAAATCAATCGCTATGACCATCCGCAGGGCTTTGGCCCTGGCGTCACTCTGTCTTGCTTTGAAAGGGTTCATCATGACCACAGGCACAGTAAAATGGTTTAATTCCGCCAAGGCTTCGGCTTCATTCAGCTTGACAACGGCGGTGCTGACGCGTTTGTCCACATCTCAGGCGTCGAACACGCCGGAATGCGCCAAATCGTCGAAGGCCAGAAGGTGGGTTACGAACTAGAGCGCGACGTGATTCGGGCAAGATGTCGGCCTGCAATCTTCAGGCGGCCTGATTTAGGTTTCTGCTTTCCCTTGACCACGGATGTACTGGCTGTCGAAAGCAAGACATCTACAAGGCCAGGCAATTTTCCTGGCCTTTTCCGTTCTCGTGACCCTGATTTGGATCACTCATGACACAGACACATTCCAAATCGCGACAGCGGGCTGAGATCGCGTTCGGGCACACCCAGACGGAATTTTTCGCACGCGCTCAGGCGGTCGAGGAGCTCGACTCTATCGCCCGGGCCCTCGCGGCTTCGCGAAGCGCGCCTCGCCAAAGAGGAACAAGGTATTGCCGCGGCCGTCGAAGCTCTTGTCAGCAGACGCCTTAAAAAGCCCTGATCCTACACTAAGGTACTGGTGCTCTTCCCTGACGAGACAATGCTCGGGAGTTTTCATGACAGCGCACGACACCGAAGCCCACGTCGACTGGAGACCAGAGCAACTTCGCCACGCGCTTGATGCCGCTGGAGTGGCTATGTGGTCCTGGAATTTCGACACGGACGTGTTCGTCATGGATACCCAGGGTTCCCGCTTGTGGGACGTGTCGCGGAAGGGGGCGCTGTGCTTCGAAAACCTCTCTGCGAAGATCCATCCAGCTGACCGTGACCGGGTCAGGGCCGCATTCTCCGCAACGCGTGCTGTCGTCGGCGCGCACGAATAGACTTCCGGATTTTGGTCGCCCAGGACGCCAGTTGGATTTCCGCCCGTGGCCAAGGCAACGATGCGGGGATCAGGAACCGGAACATGACAGGTATCTTTCTTGACGTCACGGGCAGGAACAGGCCGAAGAGGGCCATGAACGGCTGGCGGGGGGAACTGAGTCATCGGGTCAAGAACCTGCTGGCGATAGCGGCCGGCCTGACCAAAATCACACAAGTTCTTCGAAGTCTGTCGATGATATGACCGACCAGCTTACGCAGCTGCTTGCGCTCGGCGTGCCCACGACCTCGTCCGGCCACCCCCACGCGCTCGGGGCGCGCTGCATTGCTGGGCGACCTGTTCACGGTCCTGCTAGCTCCTTACGACGGTGCTGCTGCGTTTTCTCAACGCATAAGAGTTGCCGTTCCACGAATGGGCGTCGGCGAGAACGCGGCGACGGGTCTCGCGCTCGTGATCCACGAGCTTGCGACCAATTCATTAAAATACGGAGCACTCTACAGTCCGGAGGGCACGCTCGACGTCTCCGGCGCGGTCGTGGGCAAAGAAATCCGAATTTTTTGGAGTGAGCAGGGAGGGCCGGCGGTGTCCCCGCCCACTCGCACCATTGGCTCCGGCAGCCAACTCGTCCTGCGGACCATGGAGGGCACCCTTGAAGGAGCGATTTCCTACGAATTGCCGACAAGCGGCGTGCAGGTGATGATGAGGATAGGTGAAGAGCATCTGGCGCTTTGATAAGGCAGTTGCGGTGGCCACGCCGCGAGATAAGGCGGAAACCTATCTATCCAATAGTAAACAAGGGGCGTGTCTGAACGACGTAGGAATGAATCTAACTGGAGTCGAGCAAGCTTACCTTCAATCGCGCGAGACAATCGAGCTCGACCTGAAGCAGCAGAGGCACAGGCTAAACGGTCATGACAAAGACGGGCGTAAACCGGGTGCAACCTCGTGCCCGGGCGTAGAGCCTTCCACTGCATGTCTGAACCGTATTGCGAACTTGAGGCAGCTTTTGCCAATACACTCGGCGGAGAATTTGAAATGGACGGCGTCTCCAGCCACCGAGTCGCTGGTTCTGACCCCTCAAGGCGACAAATGCGAACCGTTGATGAAGCAGCGATGCAAGTCCTTCCCGATATGTGGCATCGCGGCATACGTCCGTCATCGCTACCTGCCGCGGTTTTTGAGCAGGTTGACCTCCTTGGCGATCGGTCCGAGCAGCTTTCCACTTTATCAAGGCGAAATCGCTGCGCGAACTCGCACACGTACCAGACCTTTTCGGTTCCGGGTTGGCCTATTTTGTGCGGAGGGGTAGGATACTGCATGACGATATCCTTTTGATATACGAGACGTTCACCTGAAGTTTTCGAGATTCAGGACGATCATGCTGTTGCGGGTTTTTGCGTAAGCTTTCTCCGCAACCTTTTGAATTCTGGGCCGCAGTGCGTCAAACGAAGCAAGATAGTCGTCCACGCTCGCAGTTCGCTGGGACAATTCGCCGGCCAGAACGTCGGCGGACACGAAAAATCGAACCTCGAACATGCCGTCATGGCCGAGAAACCGAACGCGTCGGTTTGCTTCGTCATAACTTCGCGCCGAATTCGGGAAGGAGATGGCCATCAATAGCCTCCCTCATCCTGCCATCGATCGATGGCTTGCTCCTTCGCTAACTTTCCAGCCCGAAGATCATATGCGACCTCTTTGCCCCGGCGTTCCAGGGCGCGCAACAAAGCTTCCCTTGTCCTGATGCCGTTCCGGAACTCCGAATTCACGAAGACTGCGGCCATGTGTTTGGCATCCGAACCGGCTTCGGCTTCAACACCTCTGAAGCCTGCGGTTCTCAAGACATCCCTGAGCATCGGGACATTAGCGGGATCGGTGTATTCTGATGATGGATTGGAAGACATATCGTCCTCCTTTGTTGGGGCGAGGGTTCACGCCCTCAAAGGCAGCGCCCGTGAAACGAGCTGCTATCGATGATGTATGTCGTACACCAGACCCTCAATTACAAGTCGAATTGGAAAAGTTGGCCACTTTGCCATCTTGTCTGAACGGACGCCAATCCAAGATAAATCCAGCCCTGTGAGGCGCAGAATGGAAATATTATGACTTGTAATCTTTCGAAATAGGCACATATTCGGAGGTGAATGATGAACTCAGTACGTGCAATAATGCGATATATCTCAATTTATTATTATAATTATTGAGAAATTCCACCCATTTCCGGCGCGGAGATATTTTATTTACTTAGACCTTGAGGCGCCGCCGCCTCGAAGGAAGGCTGTTCCGATCTCAGGTCATCCCGATCTTAGCGGTAAGATCCAGGAGGCCTCCATGACATTCGAGCACGCCGACGTGCGAACATCTTCCAAACCGTGGGGCAGCCACGATCTCAAACCTTGGAACCGGAGCGGCAACAGCGAAACCGCAATCGGCGAAGTCATGTTTGATCGCGCGGAGACCCAGGCCCCTGATCCGGCCTTGCTTCTCAAATTGCTCTTCACGAAGCAGAAACTGTCGATTCAGGTTCACCCTGATGATGCCTTCGCGCAAACGATGGGGATGGCCAACGGCAAGACCGAAGCATGGTATGTGCTGTCTGCAGAAGATGGCGCCCAGGTCGCCATCGGATTGAAGCAGCCTCTGACTCAACCGGAGTTACGAAGCGCGATCGCTGACGGATCGATCGCCGATCTTGTCAAATGGCAGGCCGCGGAGGTTGGCGATGTGTTTTTCATTCCGGCCGGAACGATCCACGCTATCGGCGCCGGTCTCGTCATTGCCGAAATCCAGCAGAGAAGCGACACGACATTCCGCCTCTTCGACCACGGGCGATCGCGCGAACTCCATATAGACCAGGCGGTGGCCGTGGCCGATCTCGGGCCGGCGATACCAGATAAGACGCCCACGTACCTCACCGTCGAGCGAATGAAACTTGTATCCTGCGCGTTTTTCGTCCTCGAACGCATCGATCTCCCGCCAGACGGCAACTGGGAACTGCAGGCGCAGCAAGAGACCTGGGCCCTGGTCACAGCGGGTGACGCAACCATGGGATCGATGCGTGCCGGTGTTGGAGATGCATTCTTTGCCGAAGCGGACCAAGCTGTCATCAAAGTCGGGCGCAATGGACTGACGATCCTGCTGGCCTATGCCGACAGCGCATCTCAGCCCGGACTGCTGCGCGATCTCAACGATCGTAGATCCGACCTTGCGATCCACGATCTAATGCAGGCGGGCCTTTCATCGAGAAAACCCGCCAGCTTGCCGCTCCGCTCGATGGAGGGTCACCTATGACCAGCTTCAGGAATACCCATCTCAAGAATATCGCCCTCATCGGCAACTCACTGCCCCGCCGCTGCGGCATTGCGACGTTCACGACCGACCTGCAGCAGGCCATTTCAAAATCACCTGTCGGCGTGGAGACCGCGATCGTCGCGATGACGGATCATGGTCACGCCTATGATTATGCGGCCAGCGTCTGGCTTCAGATCCCCGACGAAAAGCCGGAGGACTATATCCGCGCGGCGGAAGCTCTGAATGCCGGCCGGTTCGACGTCGTCTGTCTTCAGCATGAGTTCGGCATTTTCGGCGGCGAGGCGGGAAGCCATATCCTCGCGCTGCTTTCGCGGCTGGAGATGCCGATCGTGACCACGTTGCACACTGTGCTCGCACAACCCAGTCCGGCTCAACGCCGCGTCCTCACCCAGATCATCGACACATCTGCGAAAGTCGTCGTGATGGCGGAAAAGGGCCGGGCGCTGATGCGGGAGATGTATGATGTTCCGGTGGAAAAGATCGAGGTGATCCCTCATGGGATTCCGGACATCGCCTTCTGTGAACCCGACCAGGCAAAGGCGAAGCTCGGGTTCGAGGGCCGGTCCGTTATCCTGACGTTCGGGTTGCTGTCGCCCAATAAGGGAATCGAGATCATGATCGATGCGATGCCGCTGATCCTGAAGAGCCAGCCCGATGCCGTCTATGTGGTGCTTGGCGCGACCCATCCCAATCTCGTCCGCAACGAGGGGGAAGCATACCGGGAAAGCCTGATTGCCCGCGCGCTGGATCTGGGGATTGAGAACCACGTGGTCTTCCTGGATCAGTTCGTCGATCAGGCGACGCTCCTGGACTTCATTTCCATGTGCGACGTCTACGCCACCCCCTATCTGAACGAGGCGCAGATGACGTCGGGCACCTTGGCCTACAGTTTTGGCTTGGGAAAAGCGGTCGTCTCGACGCCCTATTGGCACGCGCGCGAACTTCTGGCGGATGGGCGCGGGATCCTCGTTCCTTTCAGCGACGCGGAGACAATCGGCACAGAAATCGCGACTTTGCTGACCGACAATGTCGGGCGAAATGCCATGCGCGTGCGCGCCTATGCCAGTAGTCGGTCGATGACATGGCAGAGAACGGCGGAGCGGTATCTCTCGCTGTTCGGGGACGCGGCCCAGCGCAGATCTCGCCCCAACGCACTCCTGTCGGGTGGCAGCTATGCCTCCGTGCGTAAGCTTCCTGCCTCTCCCGAGCCGCAACTCGCCTATCTTCTTTCAATGTGTGACGACACCGGGCTGTTCCAGCATGCCGTCCACTCGGTACCCGATCGCTCGCATGGCTATTGTGTCGATGACAATGCACGCGCTCTGCTTCTGGCGGTCGCTCTCAATACACCGGGCGAGAAGCTCCTGCCGGAACCGTTGACGGCGCGCTTCGCATCCTTCGTGCAGCATGCCTGGAATCCCGACGAAAAGCATTTTCGCAATTTCATGGGTTTCGATCGCCGCTGGCTCGAAGACAGAGGTTCCGAAGACAGCCATGGCCGGACGCTATGGGCGCTGGGAGAATGCGCCCGCACCGATATTAACCCGTCGCGGCGGCGATGGGCGGCAGCGCTGTTCGCCGATGCCTTGCCGACGGTAGAGGCTTTTCGCTCGCCCCGCTCGTGGGCCTTCACGTTGCTCGGATTGGAGGGTTACTGCGCGGTGCGCAAGGACGACGACTTCGCCCAGCGTATTCGCCTGCTGCTCGCGGCCCGCCTGATGGACCTTCTTGCGCGCGTCGAGACGGATGACTGGGTCTGGTTTGAGGAAGGTCTTTCCTACGACAATGCGCGCCTGCCGCAGGCGTTGATCTTGGCCGGCCTTGCCACTGAGACGACGGCCTATGTCGCCGCCGGACTGAAGAGCCTGCGCTGGCTGATGAAGATGCAGACCGCTCCAGTCGGCCATTTTCGGGCGATCGGCACGGATGGCTTCGGCGACAGGCGGATGAAACCGCGCGTGTTCGATCAGCAGCCGCTCGAGGCGACGGCAACCATCGCTGCATGTCATGCCGCGTGGTGCGCCGACCGCGATATCGAATGGAGAAGCGAAGCAGGGCGCGCTTTCGCGTGGTTTCTGGGCAGCAACGAGCTCTCCATGCCGCTTGTCGATCCCGACACGGGCAGTTGCCGGGACGGTTTGCATCCGACCCGCCTCAACGAAAATCGCGGTGGTGAATCCGTCGTGTCCTATCTCCTGGGCCTTGTCGAGTTTCGCAAGCTCTCGCGCGCCATCGGCCATTCCTCAACAATCGCCCCGCTACACGCCTTGCGGGCGTGATTTCAGCAATATAGCCTAGACAGATTGAGATCCCTTTGTCCCCATCCAACTTTCTGAACCGCCAGGCCCTCTTCCTCCGTCCCGATCCTTCGCGGGTCGTGGTGCGCCCCTTCAAACCCGCGACGGAACCGCGAGACCTCAATCCGACCGACAAGACGCGCGCCAACCACATCGTCGATCGTGTCCTAGCACTCGATCATGGAACGGCGGAAAGCATGCTTGCCGAAATCCTGGAAAATTTCGAAGGCCGCCACCGGAACCTGCTTGCGAGGTTTGAAAAGCGGGCAGGCGAGATGGAGGAGGCTTTCACACCGCATGTCGAGTTCACCAAAGTACAACGCCAGCTCGTCGGCGCTTATTTCCTGCATGAATATTCCTTCGAGGCCTCGGCGTTGTTCAACCCCAGCATCGTCTCCCATCCGGATCAATCCGGCCTACCACAGGGAAGCCGGCGCTTCGTCCTAAGCCTCCGCGCCGTTGGCGAAGGGCATGTGTCCTCGCTGACATTTCGAACCGGATTGATCGCGGCGGATGGAAGCGTGGAAATAGAGCCGACCGCGCGGCTTGCCTCCACTCCGACTGTGCTCACGCAAATATCGGACCCGCTCGGCGAGTCTGTCGAACTGAGCTTCAGCGCCCAGCAGCATATCAGCGAGCGGGTGATCTTTCCCATCACGCCGGCCCAATCGAACGGCATCGAGGATGCGCGCTTCGTGGCATTCGAGGATAACGAGCAGAGGACATTCCACGCGACCTATACTGCATATAGCGGCAAAGCCATCCGCTCCGAATTGCTGGAGACGAGCGACTTCACATCTTTCCGGATGACCCCGCTGGGAGGATCGGCGGCAAGAAACAAGGGAATGGCTCTGTTTCCGCGCAAAATCGATAACCGCTATGCAATGATCGGACGGCAGGACAACGAAAACCTCTATCTCATCTACTCAGACGACCTCTATTCGTGGGATGGAGGTCAGCTGATCTTGCGGCCCAAATTTCCGTGGGAATTCGTTCAGATGGGAAACTGCGGCTCACCGATCGAGCTCGACGAAGGCTGGTTGCTGCTGACCCACGGCGTTGGCGCCGTCCGCAAATATGCGATCGGCGCAGCGCTTCTCGATAAACAGGATCCGTCAAAGGTCCTCGCCCGCTCGAGGGAACCGCTGGTGCGGCCCGAACCCTCGGAGCGAGAAGGATATGTGCCGAATGTCGTCTATACCTGCGGGGCCATGCGCCACAACGACCAGATCGTCCTGCCATACGCGGTATGCGACACGTTCTCGAATTTCTCAACGATCAAGATTGCAGATCTTCTGCGAA
This sequence comes from Hyphomicrobiales bacterium, assembly GCA_900471605.1. Taxonomy (GTDB): domain Bacteria; phylum Pseudomonadota; class Alphaproteobacteria; order Rhizobiales; family Rhizobiaceae; genus Neorhizobium. The sequence goes on from UCEY01000059.1 coordinate 12,597, forward strand.
CGCTCGACGGCTGAGCCGTCTCATCCCGCCGCCGCGGCGCGAGCGACGCTAACCTTCAGCGATTCGGTCTTTCTCAATCCCGGGTGTGGTCAGGCCATACCCGGGAGTGTGGACACCGCCTGCGTCTAAGGCAGATGCGGAATAATCTCAGATAAGACGGTCTTCTTCCTTTGCCGGCAGCGAACGGCGACGCGCGCCGTCCGCTGCCGATTTCTTATGTCCTTCGACAGCGGCCTCTCGGATCTCGTCGAAGCGGTTTTTCTCGATCTCCGGCGACAGGGATGCTGCAACTGTTTTCTTTTCGAAACGG
>UCEY01000061.1 GCA_900471605.1 Hyphomicrobiales bacterium
GGATCCTCGGGTCAAGCCCGAGGATGACGGAGAGGACGGCGGATGATGGAGGAGAGGCATAACATCCAGGGTCGTCATCCTCGGGCTTGACCCGAGGATCCACCCGCCGTCCGTCTTCACCGCGAAGGACATTTTTCGCGTCTGGGTCGCGGGAAGTAGGCTCCTACGCGTCGTCACTGGATTTCTGCGACAAGTATAACGCGCCGGTTGCTTCAACAAGCAGCGTTCTCAGCGTGACGTAGAAACCCCTTCAATCCCGCTTGATGCTCATCAGCACGTCCCACATGTCCGCCCCCGTCTCGAACGCCGCAGCATTGGCGGCAAATCCCTGCGCCGAGGTGATGGCGTCGAGCATTTCGCTCGCCATGTCGACATTCGAGCTGTCGGGGAAGGTGATGGATGTGGAGGGGGTGACGGTGGTGGTGACGCCGCCGGAGGTGGGGAGGGACGAGACCTGGGTGTCGAGGCGGCTGTAGCCGGACGTCTGGGCATTGGCGATGTTATGGGCGGCGGTCGCGAGCCGTTTGGCCTGGGCCTGCATGCCCGAAACCGCAATGTTCATCACCGCCGACAGACCCATCGCCATCATCCCCGAAACCCGATGGATGCGTTTTACGGCAAGAGCTTCAAGGAAGGCTGAACGGGAACGGTAAGGGAAGCGTAGCGCGGCGCGGCACAGATGTGCCGGAACGGAGCGGGGGCGATGCGGGGGCCGTCTCTTTGCAGGGAGCGGTGGGGCGGGGCCTTCATCCGGGATCAAAACCCCTCCCGCCTGCCGGCCACCAACCGGGGACGGGTCGCTTGCCCCGTCCCGTCCTCCGGACCCCCACAAGGGGGAGGGTTATGGGTGCGGGTGCCGTTGAACTTCCATCAGGGACAGCCCCAGGGATAAACCTGGGGCCGTGCCTTCGGACAGCTCTTACTCGGCCGCCTCCGCATAGGCTTCCAGCGGCGGGCAGGTGCAGACGAGGTTGCGGTCGCCATAGACGTTGTCGACGCGGTTGACCGGGGACCAGTATTTGTCGACGCGGAAGGCGCCCGGCGGGTAGCAGGCCTGTTCGCGGCTATAGGGGCGGTCCCATTCGCCGACCAGGTCTTCCACCGTATGCGGGGCGTTTTTCAGCGGATTGTTGGTGCGGTCCATGCGGCCGTCCTCGATGGCGCGGGCTTCCTCGCGGATCGCCAGCATCGCATCGCAGAAGCGGTCGAGCTCGGCCTTGGTTTCCGACTCGGTCGGCTCGATCATCAGCGTGCCGGCGACCGGCCAGCTCATGGTCGGCGCATGGAAACCGCAGTCGATCAGGCGCTTTGCGACATCGTCGACGGAGACGCCGGCGGATGCGTTCAGGGGCCGCGTGTCGATGATGCATTCATGCGCGACGCGGCCGGCCTCCGACTTGTAGAGCACGTCGTAGGTGCCCTTCAGGCGGGCCGCGATGTAGTTGGCGTTGAGGATCGCCACCTTGGTCGCCTGGGTGAGGCCTTCGCCGCCCATCATCAGGCAGTAGGACCAGGAGATCGGCAGGATCGACGGCGAGCCGAACGGGGCGGCCGAGACCGCGCCCTCTCTCCCGTCGCTCGCCGGGTGGCCGGGGAGGTGCGGGGCGAGATGCGACTTGACGCCGATCGGGCCCATGCCGGGGCCACCGCCGCCATGCGGGATGCAGAAGGTCTTGTGGAGGTTGAGGTGGCTGACGTCGGAGCCGATGTCACCGGGGCGGGCAAGGCCGACCATGGCGTTCATGTTGGCGCCGTCGAGATAGACCTGGCCGCCATGCCTGTGGGTGATCTCGCAGATCTCGCGCACCGTTTCCTCGAAAACGCCGTGGGTCGAGGGGTAGGTGATCATGCAGCACGAGAGGTTGGCGGCATATTGTTCGGCCTTGGCGCGGAAATCGTCGAGGTCGATATCGCCGTTGTCGCGGACCTTGACCACGACCACCTTCATGCCGACCATCTGGGCCGAGGCCGGGTTGGTGCCGTGGGCGGAAGTCGGGATGAGGCAGACGTCGCGATGGGTGTCGCCGTTCGCGATGTGGTAGTTGCGGATGGTGAGCAGGCCGGCATATTCGCCTTGCGCGCCGGAATTCGGCTGCATGGAGAAGGCGTCGTAGCCGGTGATCTGGCACAGCTTCTGCGACAGGTCGTCGATCATTTCCCGGTAGCCTAGGGCCTGGTCCGCGGGTACGAAGGGGTGGATATCGGCGAATTCCGGCCAGGTGATCGGCAGCATTTCCGCCGTCGCATTCAGCTTCATCGTGCAGGAGCCGAGCGGGATCATCGCCCGGTCGAGCGCCAGGTCCCGGTCCGAGAGCCGGCGGATGTAGCGGGTCATCTCGCTTTCGGCGCGGTTCATGTGGAAGATCGGGTGGGTCATATAGTCCGACTTGCGCAGGAGCGCGGTCGGCAGGCGCCAGGTCGGCTCGAAATCCGAAACCTTGAAATTGCCGCCAAAAGCCCGCCAGACGGCTTCGAGCGTCGCCGGCCGGGTGCGCTCGTCGAGCGACATGCCGATGCGGGTTTCGCCGACCTTCCTGAGGTTGACGCCCTCGGCGACCGCGGCGCGCATGATCAGGCCCTGCATGTGGCCGACCTCGACGGTGATGGTGTCGAAGAAGGTGTCGGGCTCGATGACATAACCGAGCTTTTCGAGGCCCTTGGCCATCAGCACGGCCTTGCGGTGGACCTGCTGGGCGATCGCCTTCAGGCCGTCCGGGCCGTGGAAGACGCCGTACATGGAGGCCATGACGGCGAGCAGGACCTGGGCGGTGCAGATGTTCGAGGTCGCCTTTTCGCGGCGGATATGCTGCTCGCGGGTCTGCAGCGACAGGCGGTAGGCGCGGTTGCCGCGGCTGTCGACCGAGACGCCGACCAGGCGGCCGGGCATGGCGCGCTTGTGGGCATCCTTGACCGCCATATAGGCCGCGTGCGGGCCGCCGTAACCGACCGGCACGCCGAAACGCTGCGACGAGCCGATGGCGATGTCGGCGCCCATTTCGCCGGGGGATTTGAGCAGCGTCAGCGCCAGCGGATCGGCGGCGACGGCAGCGACCGCGCCCGTCTGGTGCAGGCGGGCGATCAGGCCCGAAAAATCGCGGACATGGCCGTTGGTGCCGGGATACTGGAAGATTGCGCCGAACACGTCGACCGGGTCGAGATCGGTCATCGGGTCGCCGATGACGACGCTCCAGCCGAGCGGGGCGGCGCGGGTCTCGATCAGCGCGATCGTCTGCGGATGGCAGGCGGCATCGACGAAAAAGGCTGATGCCTTCGATTTTGCCTGGCGCTGGCAGAGCGCCATCGCCTCGGCGGCGGCGGTCGCCTCGTCGAGCAGCGAGGCATTGGCGACGTCGAGGCCGGTCAGGTCGCAGATCATCGTCTGGAAATTGAGGAGCGCCTCGAGGCGGCCCTGGGAGATTTCCGGCTGGTAGGGCGTGTAGGCCGTGTACCAGGCGGGATTCTCAAGGATGTTGCGCTGCACGACCGGCGGGGTGATGGTGCCGTAATAGCCCTGGCCGATCAGCGAGACGAGCGCCTTGTTGCGGTTGGCCGTATCGCGCAGCTTGTCGAGCGCCTCGCGTTCGGTCAGCGCCGGCCCCCAGGCGAGCGGTACCGTCTGGCGGATCGAGGAGGGGACGGTCGCGTCGATCAGCGCGTCGAGGCTTTTGTAGCCGACGACCTTCAGCATCTCGGTCATCTCAGTCGGCGAGGGGCCGATATGGCGGCGATTGGCGAAATCGTAGGGCTGGTAATCGGTGAAATGGAAATCGGTCGAGTCGGTGGTCATGCGATCAGGTCCTGGTAGGCGGCCTCGTCGAGCAGTGCATCGGCGTCGGCGGTGTTCTTGAGCTTGAGCTTGAAGAACCAGCCCTTGCCCTGCGGGTCCGAATTGACGATCGACGGGTCGTCGACGATCGCCTGGTTGACCTCGGTGACTTCACCGTCGAGCGGACAATAGACGTCGGAGGCGGCCTTGACGCTTTCGACGGTCGCAGCATTGCCGTCCTTGGAAAGCTGGCTGCCTACCTCCGGCAGTTCGACGAAAACGAGGTCGCCGAGCTGTTCGGCGGCGTGGGCGGTGATGCCGACGGTCGCGACACCGTCCTCGAGCTTCAGCCATTCGTGTTCGGCGGTGAATTTCAGCATGGTTCTCTCCGGAAGATCTTTTAGCGTTTATAGGTAGGGGTGATGAAAGGCAGGGCAGAGACGGTGAGGGCTAAGTATTTGCCGCGCACTTCCGCAAAAACCTGGCAGCCGGGTTCGGCAAAGCGGGCCGGGACGTAGCCCATGGCGACCGGGCCTTCGGCGGAGGGGCCGAAAGTGCCGGAGGTGACTTCCCCGAGTTCGGTCCGTCCTTCCGCATCGGCATAAAGTTTCGCATGGGAGCGGACGGGCGCCTTGCCCTCCGGTTTCAGGCCGACGCGGCGGCGGGAGGTGCCGTTCGCCAGTTCGTCGAGAATGCGGGCAGCGCCCGGAAAACCGCCGGCGCGCTCGCCGCCGGCCCGGCGGGCCTTCTGGATCGCCCATTCGAGCGCCGCCTCGACCGGTGAGGTGGTGGTATCGATGTCGTTGCCGTAGAGGCAGAGGCCGGCTTCCAGCCGCAGCGAATCGCGGGCGCCGAGGCCGATCGGCTGGCAATGCAGGTCCTCGAGCAGCGCCCTGGCGATCTGCTCGGCCTGGTCGGCCGGAACGGAGATCTCGAACCCATCCTCGCCGGAATAACCGGAACGGGAGACGATGCAGGGCGCGTCGTGGAGAAGCGCGTCACGCACATCCATGAACTTCATGTCGACGACATCAGGCCAGAGCGCGGCTAGGACCTCTTGGGCACGCGGCCCCTGGAGGGCGAGAAGCGCCCGGTCTTCGAGGAGTTCGATGTCGCAGCCGGTCAGATGCGCCTTCATATGCGCGACGTCCTGATCCTTGCAGGAGGCGTTGACGACGACGAAAAGATGATCGCCGCGGTTGGTGATCATCAGGTCGTCGAGGATGCCGCCATTGTCGTCGGTAAAGAAGCCGTAGCGCTGGCGGCCGGGTTTCAGGCCGAGGATATCGACCGGCACCAGGGCTTCGAGCGCAAGCGCTGCATCCTCGTAAGTGCCGGATTTCGCCCGGATGACGACCTGGCCCATATGGGAGACGTCGAACAGGCCGGCGGCGGTGCGGGTGTGCAGATGCTCCTTCAGCACGCCGGCCGGATATTGCACCGGCATGTCGTAGCCGGCAAACGGCACCATCCTGGCGCCAAGCGACAGATGGAGGGCGTGAAGCGGGGTTGTCTTGAGAACGGTCTGATCGTCCAAGGACGCCTCCAGGGTTGGCGCGGATGACGCGCCGGCTCAGATTCAGGCGCAGTGATGCACCGGTTATGAGCCCCCTCTGTCCTTTTTGCCTGAGATTGTTATCCCTTCGGCGAGCCTTTTTCAGGCTTCTCTCCAGAGTTCCTGTCGGTCGACTGCTGGTCCTTTTGCCTGAGAGTTTCCGGGGCGGTTGCTCCTTCGGCACCGCATTCAAGCGGCTTCTCCCAGCGAGTCTGGGCGGTATTATCGACCTCGATCACGGTTTGGCAAGCCCCCATGTCGCGGGCACCAAGATTTTTGTCGCAACGCAGCAAACGCGGTTTGATCTAATGCAATGCGGGACGATATGGGTCAGGTATCACGCGACAAAAGGGCTTTTGCGCTTTATCGCGATTTGGGTTATCCCGGCGTGGATCGGACAGGCGAACAATGACGGCAGGACTGAACAGGGCGGCGGGCTGGACGCGCATTTTCTGCGCCATGCTGCTGCTTTCGCTGGGGTTTGCCCATCAGCCGGTTGAAGCGGCAGCGCCGCTCGATTCCTACAGCGAAGCCTATCGGCTGCCGGACGGCACATTTGCCGATATCTGTTCCGAAGGGAACCACGGCCACCGGATGCCGGCGGCAAAACCGCTCTGCGAAGTCTGCCTGCTTGCAGCATCGGTCATCCTGCCGCCGCCGAACGATGAGGCGTGGCTTGCCGGCGAGCGCGCCTCGCTTGCCAATCCGCCGCGCCGGTTTTCCGGACCGCTCGGCACAACCGCCGTCGCCCGGCCGAAATCCCGCGCGCCTCCGATTTCGACCTGATGCCTTCACCTGATCAGATCAATCGCGGCCGACGCGCATGGATGCCGTCACCGCATGGGGATATTCCATGAAGACCTTCACCAAACTCGCTTTCCTCGGCATTTTCGCCGCGACCGGCATCATTCTTGCCGGTGCGACGGCCGCCCATGATGCGCCCGCCAAAGTTGGCGACCTGGAAATTACCAGCGCCTTCACCAAGGCCATGCTGCCCGGCCAGCCGGTCGGTGGCGGCTACCTGACCATCAAGAACGGCGGCAAATCCGACGACATGCTGGTCTCGGTCTCGTCGCCGGCGGCAGGCACCGTGGAGATGCACGAGATGGCCATGCAGGGCCAAGTGATGAAAATGCGCAAGCTCGATACCGGCATAGCCATCCCGGCGGGCAAGACCGTCGAACTGACGCCGGGCGGGCTGCACCTGATGTTCATGAAGGTCAAGGAACCCTTCAAGCAGGGCAGCCAGGTGCCGGTGACGCTGACCTTCGAGAAGGCCGGCAAGGTGGATCTCACGCTTCCGGTCGAGGCGGCAGGACCGGGCGGCCACGAACACAAGTGACTGTGACGGGCGCCCGCTTGTTCGAGCGGGCTCTTCGTCCCTACCTCAGCAGTTTGAGGCTGCCGGTCAGCGATCTTATCCATTTCGAAGGGCCGGCGATGCCGAGGCCGTCGATCTCCTCCTCGGCCAGATCGCGGCCGGGGAAGGCGGCCTCGTAATCCCGATAGTCGTGCAGCGATCTGGCAAAAGCCGGAAAGGGGACGATCGCGCCGTCCTGCGGCGGTATCAGCGCCTTCAGCATCAAGGCGCGGATCGTATCAGGCTCAGCCTGCAGGATCGGGACCGGCAGGGTGGAACTGATGTCGATCGTTCGGCTTTCGCGATCGGTGAGCCTTCGGGCGGCAAGTGCGGGCATGCGTGCACCGAGGCCAATCGAGATGGCGCCGACCGTATTGGCGACGAGGCCGAGCGGCAAGGCAGGGTTGACGATGATGGTAAGGCGGATGTCGTCGGTCATGAGAAACATTCGTTGTGGAGGAAGGGGCCGATCCTATTGCGGATCGGCTGGTCATTCCTGCCTTTCTCTTTCGGTTTGGCGTCGCTTTCGGTAGGATCTACCGAAAATTTGCAGAAACCAGGAAAAATGCGATGGCAGACGATCTCGAAGCGGCGGATATACGGATCCTGGAATCGCTTCAGGATGACGGCCGGCTGACCAATCAGGCGCTGGCCGACAAGATCGGGCTTTCGACCTCCCCGAGCTGGCGGCGTGTGCGGCATCTCGAGGAGACGGGCGTCATCCAGGGATACAAGGCGGTGCTGGACCGAAAGGCGATCGGCCTCGGCGTGCTCGCCTTCATCCGCGTCAAGATCGACAGCCATAGCGAGGAGGAAGCGGAAGCGTTTGCCGCCGAAGTGATCGGCCTCGACGAGGTGGTCGCGTGCTACAGCATTGCGGGCGACGCGGATTTCCTGTTGCAGGTCGTCTCACCCGATCTTGATGCCTATGCGGATTTTGCCATGTCGACGCTGCGGCGGTTGCCACGCATCAAGGAGATGCAGACGACGTTCGTCCTCAAGGAAATCAAGGCCTTCGACGGGCTTCCACTCCGCTTTGCAAGCAAACGGACTTAGGAAACCGGCCGGTTTGCAGCCCGTTGCGACAACCGGGAGGGTTTTAGAAATCACTTCGATACAACCTGATCGAGTTGTATCAATGAATCTTAACAGAAGTCCGCGATGAATGGCGCCAAGACCTCTCATCAAAGGTTTCGGCAATGGAACTGCGACGTTCTCGGGTGATTGCGGCGGCCGTTTTACTCGGCCTGCTTGGGGCGATCATACCGATTGCCGCGATGGTCTATATTTCGTGGGTCATCACGGTCGAGAAACAGCAGAACAATCTCGAACGGATCGCGCAGCAGACGATCATGCGCGCGAGCCGGACGTTCGAGGACGCGCGCGCCGCGCTCGATTCGCTTGCCTATCCGCGCCTGGTGCCGTGCTCGGACCAGCATATCGCCCGCATGCGGGTGATCGCCTTCAATACGCCCTCGGTCAAGGAGGTCGGTTATTTCGAGAACGGCCTGCTGAAATGCACGTCCTGGGGGATCGAGGAACGCAAGGTCGAGCGGCCGTGGATCGATTACATGACGCCCGACGGCGTGGAAGTCGCCACCCGCGTGCAGCCGGCGGTCAGCATGGGAAATCCGATGATGGGGCTGCATTACGGCCCGTACAACGTGCTGGTCGATCCGGCCCGTTTCGTCGATATTCTGGTGGATGCCGATATTTCGCTCGCGCTCGCCAACCGGCAGGGCATGCTGCTCAACGAACTCAATTCGCCGGAGAAGGACCTCGTCAACTCGCTGATCGACGAGCCGAGGAACGGCATGACGTCTTCGGCGCTCTACGCGGTGGCACGCGACAAGGGGTTGATCGCGATCGCCATGGAGCCCCGTTCCAACCTTGCCGGCAGGCTTCGGGACGAACAGTTCCTGCTGATGCCGGTTGGTGCCTTCATCGCCATCTTCATCGTCGGCGTTGTGATCTGGCTTTCCAAGAAACGGCTGTCACCGCTCGGTGAACTGGCGATCGCGGTGCGCAAACGCGAATTCATCGTCCATTACCAGCCGATCGTCGAGCTCAAGACCGGCATCTGCGTCGGCGCGGAAGCCCTGGTGCGCTGGCGGCGGCCGGACGGATCGCTGGTGCGCCCGGACCTGTTCATCCCGCTTGCCGAGGAGAGCGGGCTTATCCTGCCGATCACCGACCAGGTCGTCGAAGCGATCGTCGCCGATCTCGGCGGGCTTTTGCGAGCGGAACGGTCCCTGCACATCGCCGTCAACCTTTCGGCGGTCGATGTGACCTCCGGGCGCATTCTCGACGTCGTCGACGAAAAACTTGCCAGGACCGAGATCGCGCCGGGGCAGATCTGGCTGGAGGCGACCGAACGCGGCTTCATCGATATCGACGCGGCGCGGGCGACGCTGACCCGCGCCCGGGAGCGCGGCCATCTGGTGGCGATCGACGATTTCGGAACGGGATATTCGAGCCTGCAATACCTGCAGGGCTTGCCGACGGATGCGCTGAAGATCGACAAGTCGTTCATCGATACGATCGGCCGCAACAGCGCCACCAGCTCGGTCACCGCCCATATCATCGAGATGGCGAAGACGCTCGACCTGCAGATCGTCGCGGAAGGCGTGGAGACCGAGGAGCAGGCCGACTACCTGAAGGCTCACGACGTCAATTTCGGCCAGGGCTGGCTGTTTTCGAAACCGCTCCCGGCGGCGGATTTCATCGATTACCACCGCAACGCAAAAGCCCGCTCGGGGAGCGGGCGGGGGAATATAAGGTCCGTGGCGGCGTGAATAAGATCAGTCGTCCAGAGCGCGATAGGCCGATTGCGCCTGCGAAAAGGTTGCCTGCGGATGATGCTGCTGCTCGGTCGTCAGCACATCGATCGAGACGGTGGTGGCGGGGATCATGAATTCGGTATCGCCCGGGTCGCCGGCATTCTCGGCGCGACGGGCGTTGCGGTCGGAATCGGCCTTGATGTCCCTGACCTGATCCTTGATGGACAGGCGCCGGCCCGGCTTCAGAGCTTCTATGGCGATGGCGGCGGTGTTCGCCGATATGCTGACCAGTTGTGTCATTGCGCCGTTCACAATCTTTTCTCAGATTATGATAATTACGTCGGCCCTGATTTGTTCCCGTTTAAACAAAACGTCGGCATTTTATCGATTTGACGATTTCCGGTTTTGTCCTAGAAAAAGCGCCATGAACAACTTGCTTCTCGTCGCCGTCGGCGGAGCGATCGGCTCCGTCTGCCGTTATCTGGTCGGGCTCTGGGCGCTGCGCCTTTGGGGGCCGGCCTTTCCCTGGGGAACGCTTGCCGTCAATGTCGTCGGCTCGTTCGCGATCGGTTTTCTCGCCGAGCTGATCGTCCGGCGGTTCGATGCGTCGCCCGAGATGCGGCTTCTGATCGTCACCGGTTTTCTCGGCGGCTTCACGACGTTTTCCGCCTTTTCGCTCGATGTCGTGTCGCTCCTCGAAAAGGGCGCTACCCTGGTCGGGGTGACCTATATCGTGGCGAGCGTGGCGATCTCGCTCGGCGCCGTGTTCGGCGGGCTGGCGCTCGGGCGGGCAATGCTCTAAAGGGCAGGGCTGATCACAGATAGATGAAAGAGCTTTGATGGCAGGCATCGAGCATATCCGCGTCGAGGCGGACGAGGCGGGCATGCGGCTCGACCGATGGTTCAAGATCCATTATCCGGGCCTCGGCTTCGGGCCGCTGCAGAAACTGCTGCGCTCCGGCCAGGTGCGGGTCGACGGCGGGCGGGTGAAATCCGACGCCCGCGTGCAGCCGGGACAGACGGTGCGCATTCCGCCGATGGAGGTCGACGCCAAGAAGGCCGGGCCGATCGCCGGCAAGGACCTCAAGCATTCCAGCGATTTCGAACTCCTGTCGCGCATGGTGCTGCACGAGGACGAGAAGGTGATCGTGCTCAACAAGCCGGCCGGCCTTGCGGTGCAGGGCGGATCGGGCGTGGCGCGCCATATCGACCAGATGCTCGACAGCTGGATCAGCCCGAAGGGCGAAAAGCCGCGGCTCGTCCACCGGCTCGACCGGGATACGTCCGGCGTTCTGGTGATCGCCCGCACCCGGGGTGCCGCCCAGAAGCTGACGGCCGCCTTTCGCGAACGGGACACCAAGAAGACCTATTGGTCGCTGGTGAGAGGCGTGCCGCGCAAGCACGAGGACAAGGTTTCCACCTGGCTGGTCAAGGAACAGACGCCGGATGGCGACCGGATGCGGATCGCCAAGCATGGCGAGGAGGGGGCCGATCACGCGGTCTCCTATTACCGCGTTCTGGAGACGGCGGCGCAGTCGCTCGCCTGGCTGGAAATGGAGCCCTATACCGGCCGCACCCACCAGCTGCGCGTCCACGCGCTGCATATCGGCCACCCGATCATCGGTGATCCGAAATATTTCATCGACGATCCGAACTGGGATTTCCCCGGCGGCATCCAGAAGCGGCTGCACCTGCACGCGCGGCATATCGACATTCCGCATCCGAATGGCGGGCGCCTGAAGATCACGGCGCCTTTGCCGCCGCACATGGTGCAGAGCTGGAACCTGCTCGGGTTCGACATGGAAAACGGCGCGAGAGACGACGACGAATGAAACTGGTCCTTTTCGATTGCGACGGCACGCTGGTCGACAGCGCCGGCCTGATCCACGAAACCATGCGCCGCACCTTTGCCCATTTCGGCAAGCCGGAGCCCAGGGTGGAAGACACCAAGGCGATCATCGGGCTGACGCTCGACATCGCGATTGCCCGCATGCAGGGCAAGCCGCATGCGGACGGGGAAGCCGTCGAGATGATGGCCTATTACAAGACGCTGTTTGCCGTCGTGCGCCAGGATCTGGATTTCAAGGAACCGTTGTTCGACGGGATCCGGCAGGTGATCGATACGATCGGGCCGCGCGAGGATCTCTTGATCGGCGCCGTCACCGGAAAATCCCGGCGCGGGCTGAAGCTGGTGATGGAGACGCACGGTTTCGACAGGTATTTCGTCGTGTCGCGCACCGCCGACGACTGCCCGTCGAAACCGCATCCGGCCATGGTGACCGAATGCTGCGACCAGACGGGCATCGAACCTTCCGCGACCCTTGTCATCGGCGACGCCATTTACGATATGCAGATGGCGAAGGCGGCCGGTGCAACGGCGATCGGCGTTTCCTGGGGTTATGCCTCGGTGGACGAACTCAACAGAGCCGGAGCCGACGTGATCGTCCATCATCCGAGCGAATTGCTGAGCCATATCGGCTGAGGTTTTATTTCCATGCGTGACATGTTTCCCGATCCATCCGAAGCGCTGAGCCATGCCGATCCGACGCGGCGGGCGCAGATCCAGATGCAGAAGCCGCTGCCAAAACGCTTCTACAGCCAGGTCTCGGTTGCCGAAGGCGAGGGCGGCCATGCGATTCACCTCGACGGCCGCCCGGTCAGGACGCCTGCCAAGAACGGCCTCGTGGCGCCGACGGCGCGGCTTGCCGAACTGATCCGCGACGAATGGGCGAGCCAGGTGGATGTGATCGATCCCGGCACCATGCCGGTGACCCGGCTCGTCAACACGGCGATCGACGGCATCGCGGCAGATCCCCAGGCGGTGTTCGAGGACATCCTGCGGTTCTCCTCGAGCGACATGCTGTGCTACCGCGCCGAAGGGCCGGAAAACCTGGTGGCGCGCCAGAACGACCTCTGGGATCCGATCGTCGACTGGGCCGCGAACGAACTCGGCGCACGCTTCATCCTGATCGAGGGCGTGATGCCGCAGGAACAGCCGAAGGAGGCGACCGCCGCCTTTGCGGTGACGCTGAAGAAATACGACACGCCGATCGAACTCGCGGTGCTGCATACGGTAACGACGCTGACCGGTTCGGCACTGCTGGCGCTTGCCTTTGCAGAGGGCCGGCTTACCGCCGACGAGGCCTGGGCGCTTGCCCATCTCGACGAGGACTGGACCAACGAGCACTGGGGCACGGATGCCGAGGCCGAACATCGCCGGGCCAAGCGGCTCGAGGAAATGCGGGCGGCGACCGAAACTTTTCTTGCGTTGAAGCCTCAGGCTTAATCGTTCTCTAACCCTGTTCGTTGGAACATCGGAAGGTGCCGTTTTGCGGGTTCCTTCATGTTCCGTCGTCTCTTTCGTTTCTGTCTTATTGTGCTGACGGCCCTGCCGCTGATGTCGTTCCGTTTGGAACAGGCAAACACGGCCCAGGAAAAACTTCTCTATGACGTGCGCGGCGCCTTCGTGACGGCGCGGCCGGACGTGCCGAAGGGATTGGTGATCGCGACCGACATGCTGGTCGACGAGGCGATCCGCGCGACCACCCGATCGATCGCCCTGCCGCGGACGATCATCTCGGTGCGCATCGACGAGATGTCGCATCTGCCGATGCTGATCGGCAGCCGGCGCGAGGCGAAGGTGACGGTGCAGGCGATCTCGGTCAATACCGGCGAGCCGATCGCCAAGGGAACGTTCAAGACGTCGATCTTCCTGCTGGACGGGGACACGGCCGACCGCGATCTTGCCGAAAAGATCGCCGACCGCATCTCCAGCGAATTCCGCCTCGACGGGACACGGCGCCCGACCATGGCAACCGCGCTGTTTCAGTGAGGGTCAGGCAAGCCTCTGCGCATGCCAGCGCAGGTGATCGTCCATGAAGGTCGAGATGAAATAATACGAGTGGTCGTAGCGCTCGTGCAGGCGCAGCGTCACGTCGATCCCGGTTCCCTGCGCCGCCTCCTCGAACAGCCAGGGGCGCAGGCCGTTTTCCAGAAAACCGTCCGCCTTGCCCTGGTCGATCAGGAATTCCGGGAAGCGGGCGCCATCCTTGACCAGTGCGCAGGCATCGTATTGGCGCCAGGCCGTGCGGTCGGGACCGAGGTATTTTTCAAAGGCAGGGGCCGACCAGTCGGCGGTCGAGGGTTCGACGATCGGGGCGAAGGCGGAGCAGCTCCGGAACCGCTCCGGGTTCTTCAGCGCGATCGTCATGGCGCCGTGGCCGCCCATGGAATGGCCGAAAATGCCCTGGCGGTCCATGTCCATGCGAAAATGCTGGCTGACGAAGTTCGGCAGTTCCTCGGTGATGTAGGTGTACATCTGGTAGTTTTCGGCCCAGGGCTTTTCCGTGGCATCGAGATAGAAGCCGGCGCCCTTGCCCATCTGCCAGTTGGTGAGTTCGTCGGGCACGTCGTTGCCGCGCGGGCTGGTATCCGGGCAGACGATGATGAGGCCGAGTTCGGCGGCCATGCGCCGGTATTCACCCTTTTCCATGACGTTCGCATGGGTGCAGGTCAGGCCGGAGAGATACCAGACGACCGGGCAGGGCGCCTTGATCGCCTGCGGGGGCACGAAGACGGCAAAGGTCATCTCGCATCTGCAGGCTTCGGACGGGTGCATGAACACGCCCTGCATGCCGCCGAAAGCGGTGTTCTGGGAAAGGACCTTCATCGCTGCTCCTTGGATAGATGTCAGTTGCCCATCGACACGACGGCGTTGACGGCCGCGGCGACAAGGACGGTGTTGAAAAAGAAGGACACGACCGCATGCAGGAGATTGATGCGGCGCATGGCGGTCGTGGTGATCTGGACGTCCGAGGTCTGGGCAGTCATGCCGATGACGAAGGAAAAATACAGGAAATCGAAGGCGCCGGGTTCGTCCGTCTCGGGGAAGTCGAGGCCGCCGCGCCGCGCTTCGTTCTCCTGCGCCTGTTCGTCCGGCCGCCAGAACAGATGGGCGTAATGCATGGCGAACATGGTGTGGATCGTCAGCCAGCCGAGCACGACCGAAGCGAAGGCGAGGGAGACGGCGGCAAGGCCCGCCGGTTGCGACCGGTTCAATGCCTCGAACAGCGAAACGACGGCGGCGGCGACCGCAAGCAAGGTCACCGCGAGGATCACCGGCGCCGGTTCGTCGTCGTTCTGTCCCTTGCTGCGCAGCGTGGCGCCATCGAGTTTCGGAATGCGCACGGCCATCATGACCAGATAGATCAGGAAGAAGACGACGACCGCGACGCCGGCTGAAAGTTCCGGCACATAGACGATCAGGAACGGCAGGCAGGCCAGCGAGGCGATCGTGCCGGCGAAGAACGGTCCATGCCTGCGATAGTTCAGTCTGTGCCAGGGGTTCGCCATCCGGGTTTCCGATCGCTCACTGGGCTGACTTGGCGCGGCGGCACAGCCTGTCCAGCGTTTCCAGGAATTTCGACCGGTCGCGCGGCGAAAAGGCGGCGTTGTAGCCCTTGCTTTCGCCGGTTTCCCGCAGGTGCTGGCCGAGGTCGCGCATGGCGCTCGCCATGCCGATATTGGTTTCGTCGAAGACGCGGCCTGTCGGGCCGGTAACCTGCGCGCCGGCGGCCACGCAGCGTACGGCCAGCGGCACGTCAGCCGTGACGACGATGTCGGACGTTCCGGCGCGTTCGGCGATCCAGTTGTCGGCGGCATCGAAGCCCGCCGAGACGATGACGTTGTGCACCATCGGGTCGCGCGACGGGCGAAGCCCGGAATTGGCGACGAAGGTCACTTCCAGGCCGTGGCGTTCCGCGACTTTCAGGATCTCCGGCTTGACCGGACAGGCATCGGCATCGACGTAAATCATCCGGAATTCCCGATCAGCCCGCGTTCATTTGCGGGTCCAGACCTCACTGATGGCCTTCTTCGAGCCGTTGTAAGTCCAAACGCCCTTCCAGGTTCCGTCCGGCTGCTCGAAATACATGGCGATCCCGAAAGAGCTGTTGTCGGACGTATATCCGACCGAAAGGGCGATATCGTCGCGGCTTGCGGGACCGACGCGGAACCTGTTGTCGCCGACGAATTTCGCGCCAAGACCGGTGCCGACGGACCGGCTTCCGGCGATATCCCAGACGACCTCATAGGTTTCACCGGAACGCGTGACCTTGACGGTGCCGGCATATTGCTTGCCGGTGTCGGGGTTGTCGCCGACGACGCTGAAACTGCCTGTCGGGTCCGCTGAAGCAACGGCGGGAAAAGCCAGCAACAGGCCGGCAACCATCGGGGCAATCATCACCATCCGTTTCCGCATTGCCGTCTCCTGACGAATGGAAGCCTCTGGCACCCGGTAGGTAGATCGGTGACGTGCCGGAAAGGTAGGCAGCGCAGCCCGACCCAGCGGGCTGCGCGCGGGAAACGGTATCAGGCTACGGAGGTCGTCTGGTCGTCGACCGTTGCGCCGGGTACGTTCTTCTTGATGGATTCAATGGCCGACACGGCGGAAGCCTTGGCCGAATAACCTTCGGACGAGAACATGGCCTGACCGTTCGGAGCCTTGAAGCGGAAGCGGTATTCGCCGGCCTTGTCCTTGTAGATTTCGAATTTGTACATCTTCTGCATCCCCATTGATCGGAGTTGAACCTGGACTTATTCGCAGCAATGAAGCGCGTTTCCGGAAAGCACCGGAACCGCCCTCAATAGATCACTACGCTGCGAATCGATTCGCCGCCATGCATCAGCTCGAAACCCCTGTTGATGTCTTCGAGCGGCATGGTGTGGGTGATCATCGGATCGATCTCGATCTTGCCCTCCATGTACCAGTCGACGATCTTCGGCACGTCGGTGCGGCCGCGCGCGCCGCCGAAGGCCGTGCCCATCCAGGTGCGGCCGGTGACGAGTTGGAAGGGGCGGGTGGCGATTTCCTGGCCGGCGCCGGCAACGCCGATGACGACCGACTTGCCCCAGCCGCGATGCGAGCTCTCCAGCGCCTGGCGCATGACCTTGGTATTGCCGGTGCAATCGAACGTATAGTCGGCGCCACCGATCTGGTCGGCGCCGCGCTTCGTCAGGTTGACGAGGTAAGGCACGATGTCGCCGTCGACTTCCTTCGGGTTGACGAAATGGGTCATGCCGAAGCGTTCGCCCCAGGCCTTCTTGTCGTTGTTGAGGTCCACGCCGATGATCATGTCGGCGCCGGCAAGCCGCAGCCCCTGGATGACGTTCAGACCGATGCCGCCGAGACCGAAGACGATCGCGGTTGCGCCGATCTCCACCTTGGCGGTGTTGATGACCGCGCCGATGCCGGTCGTCACCCCGCAGCCGATATAGCAGACCTTGTCGAAGGGGGCGTCGGGGTTGATCTTGGCGACCGCGATCTCCGGCAGGACCGTGTAGTTCGCGAAGGTCGAGCAGCCCATGTAGTGGTGGATCTTGTCCTTGCCGATCGAGAAGCGCGAGGTGCCGTCCGGCATCAGGCCTTGCCCCTGGGTGGAGCGGATCGCGGTGCACAGGTTGGTCTTGCGCGACAGGCAGGACGGGCATTCGCGGCATTCCGGCGTGTAGAGCGGAATGACGTGGTCGCCCTTCCTGACCGATGTGACGCCGGGACCGACATCGACGACGATGCCTGCACCTTCATGGCCGAGGATCGCCGGGAAAAGGCCTTCGGGGTCGGCGCCGGAAAGGGTGAAGTCATCGGTGTGGCAGATACCGGTCGCCTTCACCTCGATCAGCACTTCGCCGGCACGGGGACCTTCGAGCTGCACGGTCATGACTTCGAGCGGTTTGCCGGCCTGAACGGCGACGGCGGCGCGGACATCCATGATGTTCTCCCTTGAGGCTTTACAGATTCGCCGCGACCTTTGCACAGGCGAGGGGGCCGGCTCAAGCCGGAACGAGCCGTTCCCGGTCGCATTTCGGTCGGCGGATCAGGGACCGATCAGGGGCACGTGCGGGGACGCCGTGCGCGGCATCTGGCCGGTCAGGCGCGGATCGTCCAGAACCTCGACCATCAGGGCATAGGGCGTGAACCCGGACCGCTGGTAGAACTGCATGGCGGCGGGGTGGTCGAAATGACAGGTATGCACCCAGAAACGGCGGATCGGATGGGCCCAGGCCTTCTCGATCGCCCAGTTCATCAGGAAGCGGCCGGCGCCCTTGCCGATCGCGCCGGAGACCAATCCGAAATAGACGAGTTCGCATTCGCCCTGTTCCCGGAAATCAAGCTCCAGGAGGCCGATGCGACGCCCGCCGTCGAGCAGCACGTAAATTTCGACCTGCGGATCGTTGAGCACCGCGGCAAGCTCGTCGTCGCCCATCACCAGGCGCGAGACCCACATCCAGTTCTCACCGACGGCGCGGAACAGGGCGCGGTATTCGTCGGGTGCGGGAGACTGCCAGTGTTCCAGCACCAGCGTGTCCGGCGCCGGCGAGGTTTTCCTGCGCGGGCGGCCGTGCATTTCGAGGCAGGTCACGACGGTCGCGATCTTGCCGGGCGGGACGGCGGAATAGCCGGATGGAAGTGGCGGGTTTTCTGTCTTCATGTCACCTTTGGAGCCGCTTGAAGCATCGATGTCAATGGGTGGAGACGCCAATCTCCGAGATAGCCCGGCCGGTCATCCGAACAGGCGGTCGCAGGCATAGACGAGACCGTAGGAATGGATGGCGACCGCGGCATAGAGACCGAGGCCGGCCATCAGCCGCTCGCCGGGATGCATGGGGTCCAGGCTTTCGCGCGGTTTGACCGACGAGAAGCCGATCAGGCTCATCAGCGTGAAGACGGCGAGCGCCGCGATCAGGGCCGTGGACGACAGCCCGATGCGGTAACCGACCCAGAGCATCAGCAGCGTGATGCCGAAACTGCCGGCGACGAGCAGGCTGCGGGTCGGGAAGATCTGCCTCAGCACCCTTCCGCCATCGAAGCGGTACATGGGCAGGAGATTGAGAAGGTTGAAGGCGCCCAATACCAGCAGGAAGACCAGAGCCGGTTCCCGCAGCGCCACTGGCAGCACGCGGCTGTTCGCCAAATCATAACCGGAAACCACAACCGGAACCAGAAATGCCGACATGCCCGCGCCCATCAGCGCGCAGGTTGCCACTTCGAAGCGGCTCTTATAGGGGCGTCCGCCGATTGCCAGACCGCCGAGCAGCGGCACGAAGATCATCCTGACCCTTTCGTGCCCGAAGGCGCGGTAGGCCGCCATGTGGCCGAGCTCGTGCAGCACGATGACCAGGGTGAGGATAACCGAAATCGTCAGGCCGGCGGCGGTAAGCCCGAAAAACGGCCAGAGCAGGATCGTGGAAAGGACGGCCAGACATATCTGGGTGACGGGGTGCTCGATCATGCCGCCCGCCTTCGGCCGGCCGTTTTCCAGCCAGGCCGTCAGCGACGAAAGCTCGCGGCGGATCATGAAGTAGCGAAACAGGTAGACGCCCAGGCCGCGATAGGTGTCCGTCTGCGCCAGGATCAGGGTCGAGCCGCCTCTCTCCGCCGAGACCGCGCGGTATTCCTCGAAATCGCGCCAGAAGGAAATGTCGAGCACCGTATCGTCGATCACGCGCGACCGGCTCTCGTAGCTGTGGCTGAAGCGGTCGACGCTCTCCTCCACCTTGAAGACACGCCTGATCGGCGCGCCGTGGCGGTCTGGATGGCTGTAGGCGATCTCGACGCCGCCGTGGTCCTGCTCCGGCCCGGAGGAGAGAATCGACGGATTCCAGCTCGCCTCCTCGCCACCCGGATGAAAGGCTCTCCAGAGGCGATCCGGGGAGATTTCGAATCTCCGATGCAGCATGATGGTGCGGCGGCCGACGGGTGCGGCCATCAGCAGCCAGAGAAGGCCGAGATTGATCGTCAGCAGCAGTATGGCTGAAACAATGGGCGTCATGTCGGCCTCCGGAGCCTGTCGGCCTGGCATTGGCCGATCATCACAGACACCTTTAGGCCGATTGATTTTCCACGCGGTTTAGCCAGTCGCTAAAATGCGAATGAACAGCCGAGCGAAGTGGTGGGGGGCGGGGGGACCCGGTGGATCGTCAGGCCGCCACCTCTTCCGTCAGGCGATGTCCGGCATCAGTCACCAGCCAGGGACCGGAACGCAGCACCTCTCTCGGCCTTTCATAGGTGACCACCGCCGCAATCATCTCCCGCCAGGCGGGGTGATGGGCATCAGGGTCGGCCAGCTCGTCGATTTCGCGCAGGACCAGCGCTTCGAGCGGCGAGAGCATCAGCCGGCCACGCTCCATCGCGCCGCGCAATACGCGCCAGATATAGGCGAGGTCAAAGGCGGTGATGCCGGCCGAGGCCGGGCGGGCGGCATGATAGGCGCCCCGCGCGTCGGGCTCGAGGGCCAGGCGGACCTGGTCGAGCGCAAAGGCCGAGAGGCTCTCCGGCACTTCGGACGCGACTTCCATGGCATGCAGCAGCAGTTCGAGCTCGAGCGCCGAATGAACGGCTCCGTCGGCGGCGATCGTGCGCATCAGCCAGCCGGCCTTCGCGTCGTCGATACGTCCCGTCGGCGTGGCGCCGCGCACGAGATATGCCGCCAGGCTTTCGACGAAATAGGTCGACCATTCGGGGCTGTGTTCGGGACAGGAATCATTCAGCGCAAAAAGGGCGAGCGCATCTTCGGAGGTGCGAATGCCGTCCGGAAACGCGTATTTGCGCAGCATCAAAATATCGTCGGCCATGATCCGACCCTTCCCGGCGATGACACATGCCGGAAAAGAAAAGCGGAATCCGCTCATCTTCTTTTCTCCGTTTCATCATGAAACTGAATATGGTGATAAACGAGAGAAGTTGAGGGCTGGACAACAAGCGCGGTTAACCGGTGGACAACGGAACGGTCAAACCGCTTCGAGCTGTTTCGATCTGGAACGCTCCCGCCAGATGATGAACAGGCCGGAGGCAACGATGATGGCGATGCCGAGCCATTTGGAGGCGGTCGGAAAATCGCCGAACAGGGCGTACCCGAGCACCGTCGCCGAGATGATCTCGAAATACTGGAACGGCGCGAGCAGCGACAACGGCGCCAGCCGGAAGGCGCGCACCACGAGCAGATGGATATAACCGGAGATCGAACCGAGCAGCATCAGCAGGACGAGGCCGAGCCAGGAGGCGGGAAGCGAGGGCGCGAAATCCTCGGCCCCTGCGCCATCGCCGATCACCAGGGCCGCCGCCATGAACAGCGTGCCGCCGACGCCGGCCATGGTCTGCATGACGAGCGGCGAATCGGCCTCGCCGATCGCGCGGTTGAGGAAGAGGTAGAGCGAAAACAGGAAGGCGCAGGCGACCGGCAGCAGCGCCGTCCAGCCGAAGATCGCATAACTCGGCTGGATGACGATCATCGCGCCGCCGAAACCGACGACGATCGCCAGCCACCGCCGCCAGCCGACCTTTTCCCGCAGGAAGATCGCCGACATCATGGTGAGCATGAAGGGCTCGACGAAATAGATGGCGAAGACATCGGCGAGCGGCATGTATTTGACCGCCGCGAAGAACATCAGGCTGGCCGCCGCATGCAGCACGCCGCGCAGCAGGTTCATCCAGGGGCGCTTCGGCCGGAAGATGGCGGCGCCCGTGAAAACGACGAACGGCAGGATGCAGACGAGCTGGAAAAAGAACCGGTAGAAGGTCACCTGGCCGGGCGACATCGCCTCGAAGGTCGCCATGTATTTGGCGATGGCATCCATCAGCGGCAGGATGGCCATGCAGGCGGCCATGATGGCCATGCCCTTCAGCGGATTTTCAGGTGTGGAAGGGTGCATGCGCGGCACTTTCGAGGAACCGGCTTCTTCAACCACAGCGATTGGCAATGTTCAAGGCACGATCAGGCCGCGGCAGGCTCGGAAACCGTGGCGCCGAAGATTTCCTCGAATGCTTCGCGCAGGCGCATGTCGACATCGGCCATCATCACCGGAAGGCCGAGATCGACGAGGCTCGTCACGCCATAGGCGCTGATGCCGCAGGGCACGATGCCGGTGAAATGCGAAAGGTCGGGATCGACATTGAGGGAGAGGCCGTGGAAGCTCACCCAGCGACGCAGGCGGATGCCGAGGGCCGCCACCTTGTCCTCGGCCATCGTACCATCCGGCAGGAGCGGCTTTTCCGGCCGGCGCACCCAGACCCCGACGCGATCCTCGCGCCGCTCGCCGCGCACGTTCATCATCCCGAGGGTCAGGATCACCAGTTCCTCGAGCGCCGCCACATAGGCGCGCACGTCCTGGCGCCGGCGCTTGAGGTCGAGCATCACATAGGCCACCCGTTGGCCGGGGCCGTGATAGGTATATTCGCCGCCTCGGCCTGTGGAAAACACCGGGAACCGCTCCGGCTCGATCAGGTCGGCCGAATCGGCGCTGGTGCCGGCGGTATAGAGCGGCGGGTGTTCGAGCAGCCAGACCAGTTCGTCGGCGCGGCCATCGGCGATCGCGGCCACCTCCCGCTCCATGTCCGCCACCGCCTGTTCATAGGGGACAAGGCCGTCGGAGATTCGCCAACGCACCGGCGGAGAACCGGCCTGCGGCAGCATGGAGAGGTTGAGATCGGTGCGTGTGAGCATGGAAAATCTTCTGGCAAAAACAAAAGGGGGCGGCAAGGGGCCGGTTTCGGCCCGGTTTATATAGGCATCGGGGAGAAGAATTTTTATCCTTCAAAAATCTGTCACGGCGCACTTGTGCACCCCAAATGCTTTTGCTACATGCAGCCCCGCCGGCGCAAGTCGGCTCTACCACGGGCGGTCGTGGCGGAATTGGTAGACGCGCAGCGTTGAGGTCGCTGTGTCGCAAGACGTGGAAGTTCGAGTCTTCTCGACCGCACCATTTTAACATGAAAAGAGCCGGTTTCCCGGCTTTTTTTGTGCCTTTGTGTCCCACGTCAAGACCATGCGCGGGACACCTCTACTCTGTCCAAGGCGACTTTAGCCAGCTTCCAGCGCTCGACCCGCTTCGTGTAGACCTCGCTGGTTTTCGCTTCCGAATGGCCGAGAATTGCCATGATCTCGTATTGGCTGCAGCCAAGCTCTGCGAGAACTTCTGCCAGTCCCTTGCGGACCCCGTGCGCAGAAAGATGCCCCAAGCCCGCATCCTGGCACCAGCGTTTGAACATCGCTGATGCACTGTCCCCGCTGGACAATGGCTTGCCCCCCTTCGCCAGAACATATGTGTTACCCTGTACCGTCGCGGCGCGTGTTGCCGTCTTGAGCGGTGGTAGGAGAGGGATGCAGACCTCTGACGACCCTTTCTTGAGCGGAGTCCACCGTAGGGCTTCGAAGCCGTCGATGACGCATTCGTATTTCCGCCCCAGAATGGTCAGGTCTTCGATCCGGCAGCCGGTCC
Source organism: Hyphomicrobiales bacterium (assembly GCA_900471605.1). Taxonomy (GTDB): domain Bacteria; phylum Pseudomonadota; class Alphaproteobacteria; order Rhizobiales; family Rhizobiaceae; genus Neorhizobium. The sequence goes on from UCEY01000061.1 coordinate 22,737, forward strand.
ACAGAAGCACGGACATGGCCGCATAGGGCTTCGTCCCCACTTGGTGACACGCAAAGAACTTCTTCACGTCAGCGGCCTTCCAAGGAATAGCGCCTCCGCCTTTCCGGTAGATCGGCTTTATCCCGCGAGCCGTGTTTTCATTTATGTATTTCCGTTCCATTGCCCAGTCGTACATTACGCCGATGGCTTCGATCAGGGCATCGGCTTGGGCAGGCGTTGCCCCCATTTCATCTTGCTTCTCGATGAGCTTTGCCCTCGGGATGAGCATCACCCTATCAGGGTCTTCGGTCAGCCGGTTCAGAAGGTTTTTCTTCTTCTTGAGGGTCTTCGCACTGGTCGTGCCGGCCTTGACCCGCTCTTCCAGATACTCATAATAGCTGTTCACGAGCCATGCGATCGAGCGTGGTTTCGCGTATTCGGACGCCTTCTTTAGCGGCTCCGGCTGCTCCCCTCGGCGCGCTGCCAGATATTGGCGCTGGAAGTCCTCGTCGCCCGGGCCGCAATAGATGCGGATTCGCTGCTTACGCTTCCCTTCGGGCCGCACCCGATACCGGTATTGGCCGGAAGGCATCTTCTCCCTCAACAGCCCTGCATAGTTCACTTTCATTGACGGTCTCACCATTGCTTGAGGCCGCCATCCTTTTTGCGCGTCGGCTTCTCTTCAAGAGCGCCGCAGTGGATCTCGATTTGTCCACCGGATACGCACACCTTATCCACAGGCAGCCCTGCGTCCTGAATGGCCTTCAGGGCAATGCGCAAAGCACGATCACTGGCGCGGACGCGCTTGGGGCCAGACGTGACGAGGGCCGGAGCTGTCATCTACTCTTCCTCTCGAAGGGCGCGGATAGCGGCGGCCGAACGGCGATGCGTCGAGCGCTGATCATCGCAATATTCGTTGGCTCGGCTTTCAGCGCTAGTTCTACCGGTACTGATCATATACGCGTCATTCTCGGCAATCTGGTTGGTATAGCTCAGCACTTGGGCGTCATGCCACTTCGCCGCTTCCTCAAGCGCATCGTTCCTCGCCTTGGCAAGCTCTGCCTTCAGCACATCGATGCGGGCATATGCCGCGTCGAGAAGCTTTTCGGCCACAATTCGCGTGTCTTGTTCGCTCATCTACTCCTCCCTTACCTTGGAAGGGGGAAGGGGAGCTTTCTTCGATTGGGGAGCTGGGTATGTGCCAGCAAATGCTTGTGCCTCGCGGGCCTTCTCGATCGTGTGAGGCAGATGAAGCCCGTTGCCGTTCATCATTTGGATGCAAAGATCGATGGCTGCGCTTAGCAGACGGATAGCCTCGTCTTTATCCGCCTTCTTCTTTCGGGCCGGTTCGCCTTGATCAGCGATGAAGGCGGCTGCACTCGGGTCCATGCCGGTCGCCTTGTGGCGGTTGAAGGTATCGCCCCAGCTCATCGTGCTTTCCCCTTTGAAAGCAGTGCGTCAGCCTCTTGCATCGGACACGACATGACGGGCGGGTTAGCAGAGGAACAATCGCCTCCGCAGACAGGGCAGCCGCGCATCTGCTGGTCTACGACCATCCACGCGAGAACTCCGCCGTCGGCGCAGACTTCCTCGGGATCAATCCCGCGGCGCTCGCATTCCTCGCGGGCCTCTAACTCTCGCTCTTGCTCGGGCGTGATATCGTAATATCCGCTGTCAATCAGACGGTCTCCGAAGGTGATGCTCATTTTGAACCCTCCAATGCTGCCCGGACAGCTTTCCGAAGATCCGAATTTCGTTCACCGCCGGAGGTGGATTTGGGGTCGCTACCCTCAAGGTACGCTAGAACGCGGCCCAGCAAATTCGGTTGGGGAGCGGGGGCCTGTTCCCAAACCAGCTTGTTGATGAGACGAGCGACATTGCGCAACGGTTCTATCGTCTCCACTCCGTACCGCCCGCTGTGGTCGTACTGAAGCTGGAGGCATGTGCTCTGGATCGTCTTCAATGCTTCGTTGATCTCGGCCAGTTCTTCGGCCTCACTCCGCACCAAATTCGGTTGGGGCTCCGGGTATAGTGCGCGGAACTGATCGACCTCGACTTGAAGCGCATTCGCAGCTTTTACGGCTTCGTTCGCTCGTTCCCATGCTTCACTGTCACTGGCCTGCTGTTTCGAGAGAGCCAATCGCCGATAAGCCATGATGACGCGCTCGTAGGAGGCGATCCACGCAGCCGGGTCGGTTGTTGCTTCCCTCTGCATCTCCTCAAGGGCGAGCTTGGCGATATGGCGGATTTCTTCTTTGGATGGGAAGACGCTGTCACCCCGCAAATGTGATGAGGGCGCTGGTGTATCTGCCGCTGACTGGAGGGCGGCGGTGAGAGCTCGCTCGACAGTTTTGTTCCCCACATAGACACCTTCACGTCCTAGCGCAGTCTGCATGCGCTCGATCATTTCCTTGGTGATTTGGTCTGGTGATTGCGTCATGGCTGCTGCTCCTGATACAACTGACGAGGCGGTAACGACGGCTTGGCCACTCGTTCCGGCTTCTCGCGCTTGGGAAAGCCTGCGGATTTGATCTTGCCGGCCGCACGGATGACGCCCGACGCCTTGTCGCGCTGCCGATCGGATTTACGGATCTGGCGGACATCGTTGCGGGTCTTAAATTTGTGGCACTGCACACAGATAGCCATGCAGTTATCCAGGCCGTTATCGCCCCCGAGCTGGTCGGGAACGTTGTGATCGAACTGGACGCCTACCGATAGCGAGCAATTGCAGCGCTGGCCTTCCTCGAAGCCGTAGCGGGTGCCAGTCGCCTCGCAGCGGTAGCCGGAACGTTCAAGAGCCTGCTGCTTGGTCTTGCGGCTGAATTCGGCACGTGCCATCACTTCCCCCATATCCGGCCAAGCCAGAACAGAGTGCGGCGGAGGACTGTCAGCTTGTTCCGTTCGCGCTTCTCGGCAGCAAGCTCCTTCTTGAGCTGCTGTGTTCTCTCGTCCCGCATGATGAGGTGGGAGAGCGTTGTGGCCCGCGCCTTCGGGTAGCGGATGACGTGCTTTTGAACCGTGTTCATGCTGACCTCCGATCGTTCGCAGCTTCGTGTATGAATCCGTGCTTGGCCGTTTCCTTGAGGACGACGCCGTTCATGTCGCAGAAGGCAATCGCGTAGGTGATGAGACTGGCCGCGCGGCCGACCGACATCCGTGAGGTGCTTTCCCGGATATTGACAAACTCGCCTTCGAGGCCGGGAACAAACTCGACTTCGCCGGCCGTCGCCTTGGTATGGGCCGATACGAGCAGAACCTTCCACTCGTCGGCATTTCGCTTTTTGCCGGCCCATACGGAGGCCGGGGAATTGGCGATGTCGGAGCAGATCGCGTGAAACTTGGCGCTCTGGTCGTTGGAACGCTTCGGCTCGGAAACGGCCACGGTGAATCCTGCCGGGGCAGAGCGAACCGCTTCCAAGGCGTTTCTTCTTACGTGGTCGTTGATGAGGACGTAGCGGTCGGCCATGTATCACCTCAAAACGGGATCGAGTCCAAGTCGGACGACGGGTTGCCGTAGCTATCGCCGTCATCGACCTGTCGCTGCGGCTTCGCGTCGCCTGCGCCGTCCAACATCGTCAGCGTGGCGTTGAAGCCCTGCAGGACGATCTCTGTCGAATAACGGTCGTTGCCGCTCTGGTCCTGCCACTTTCTGGTTTGAAGCTGGCCCTCGATATAGAGCTTCGAGCCTTTCTTGACGTATTGCTCAACGACCTTGACGAGGCCATCGGTGAAGATGACGACCGTGTGATATTCAGCCCTCTCCCGACGCTCCCCGGAATTTTTATCGCGCCATGTCTCATTCGTAGCCAGACGCAAGTTGGCGATGGCCCTACCGTCCTGAGTTCTCCTAATCTCAGGATCAGCACACGCATTCGCAACAAGAATAACTTTATTGACCGATCCCGACATAGGCGTCTCCTCTGGCAACCGCCGTCACGGTCGGGTAGCCAACGTTAAGTGTTTCAGCGATTGTTCTGAGAGAGGTGCCGGCTGAGATCCTTCGGCGGATCTCTTGGACGGTCGCCTCTTTAAGGTGTTTGCGATGGCCGCCAGCGCCGCGGCCCTTCGCCTTCATGTCGTTCATGTTGTCGGCGCGGGTTCCCACAAAAAGGTGACTTGGGTTCACGCAAGATCTGTTGTCGCAGCGATGGCAAACGTCCATCTGCTCGGGGATTTGACCAACAAACATCTCGTAGGAGACACGATGGGCCGGCCCTTGCGAGGTATGCCCATAGCCATTGCCCTTTCCGGCACCAAGCCATGTCCAGCATTCAGTCTCGCTGAATCCCTTCGTGTCGACCTTTTTAAGGAAAGCGATAATCCTGTTGGTCACTCGCCGGCCTCCAGCGTAGACAATACGCGCTCGTCTACTGTTCGAGACCCTGGAAAGGTGTCTTGGATGTCCTGCACGATGCCGCGGCTGGCATCTTCCTGCCGCCTCAGATCGAAGCCGAGCTTGGTGAATTCGTCGTGGAGGTTCTTTTGCCAATCGGTCGGTAGCCTCTTGCGAAGCTGAACGCACTCGGCGTCCTTCCACCACCGCGCGAGATCCGCCGTGGCTTTGCAGAGGCGCATGTCCTCAACGAGCTTGGCGTAAAGCTCCCTATTGGTCTGATCCTTTGACGCGGCTTTCTGGGCCTCCTGCTTTGGAGGCTGACTGGTGGGCGGCGTCGTGCCTTCCACGTTCGATTGCGTCTTGTCGTAGAGCGCCAGGCCGAACGGGTTTCCGAACGTCATGAGCGCGCGCTTCATTGCGTCGGACTCCGCCTCCTTGATGGCGCTCTCATGGGCAAGCCCAAGGTCTGCATCGATGCCGTGGCCGGCTCCGGTTCCTTCGCGGATGATGCGGCCCACCGTGATGCGAACCTTGGCGGTGTACGTCACGCCCCAGCCGTCGCGCTGATACTGGCCCTGACCGATCTTGCGTTCCCACTCCATGACGCAACGGCACTCAATGGTTTCCCGGTCCCACGCATCGAAACCGAAAATGCGGTTGGCCTCGTCGATCGCATGCCATGCCTCTATATAGGAGAGGATGGACTTGCCTTGTTCGCGGGTTTTCACCGCATCGCGCGCAAGAGGCGCCTTGAGGGCTTCCAGTTGTGTTTCGGTGAATTCGGTCAAAGCACTTTCTCCTCAACGATATCGAATCCCTGAATTTTGCGGGTGCCAGCGCGCACGGCCTTGTCGGCTTGCTCCTGAATAAAGACCATCAGCTCGTCGCGGCGGGTCACCCATACCCAGGCCGCGGCTTCCTTGGCGTCGGTCATGACGGCTCGGTAGACGGTACGGAGGCCGGTGGCGCGTCCTTCGCCCTTGGCGTGAGCCTTGGCGCCTTCAGCCTTGCGAGCGGTCTCGTCGGCTTCCTTGGCCTGCTTGACGAGCAGTTCGGCTTGCTCGCGCTCCGCAAGGTTGGCCTCGTCGCGCTGGCGTATGGCGGCAAGGGCTTCCTCCCGTTTCCGATCGGCTTCCTCACGGGCGAGGCGGGCGGCTTCCTGCTGCTTCCGATCCAGTTCGACCAGATACGGGCGCAGCGCGGCGTTGACGGCTTCCTCTGCCTTGATGGCGATGCCGGTGACGCTCTTGTTCTTGCCGATCAGTTCGTTGTAGGCTGCCTGGATGGCGTCCACTTCCTCCTGATACGGCTTGATGTCGAGCTTGCGGTTTTCGTCCGCAGCCTTGGCCGCTTTCTTGATGCGATCCTTCAGGGTGTTGAGTGCGTCGGCCTGCTGCTGGGTGGTGACGGGTTCGCCGTCCAGCCATAGCTTGGCCTCGTCGTACAGATCCTGGATTGCTTGCTTCGAAATCTCGAAGGGGGTAGGCTCGGGAGGATTGTTCCCGCCGATGACGGCACGTTCATTCATCAATGCTGCGGTCATTACGCTGCCTTCCTATGCTTCTGTTTCGGGGTGAACATCGCGGCATGTGCGGAATACCAAGCGGCCCGTTCATCGGCCTGCTCAGCTTCCCACAGGCAAACCTCGCGGCGGAAATCGTCGATCGTCTCGGAAGCTTCGGCGCGATAGTCTGCGGCCAGCTTCCGTGCCATCGCGGTGGCGTTCATGAACGTTTCATCTGCGGACAACATGAACGCTCTCCTGCTGAACTTTAGCCTGGCGCTCCATCTCAGGAGCACCGAAGGCGATGAATGAAACTGAGATGGCAGCGAACGCCGCGACCAAAGCAAGCTGGATGCGGATGCAGGGGCGGAACGCGAGGACATGGTCCGCTGAGGCTTTGGAATGGACACCGAGGTCAGTTCGCACTTGGAACCTCCTCTTTAAGCCGTTCGAAAATCCGCTTGGTGCAGAACATGAGGCCGCCCTTGAAAGCGACCGTATCGTCATCGACCGTGATCTCTTTCCCAGTCCGTTCATCTTTGATGACCGTGCCTGGGTCTACCTGCATCACATGCAGGCCGTTGAACGGGACCGTGTTGTAGAAAGCCGGGTGTCCCATCTACGCGCCCTCCCGCTCAGAGGCGTTGAGGGCTGACCGATTGTGAGCGCTTAGCTGAGCTTCAAGTTCACGGCGCTTGCGTTCGTGCTCAAGCTCGTCGGCGCGCTCGTACCACCACTCTCCGGGCGAGCCGCCGCCCTCACCGAAGCCGCCGGCGCATACCGCATCAACGGCGGAGATTTCATCGGACAACTGTTTGTCAGTCAGTGCGCGGGCCGAAACCTTGTTGCGCAGCCGCTCGATCTCAGCGCGAGCCCTGACAAGCTCTTCGCAAGCCAGATCCATCACGGTATAGGCTTCCGGCTGGTATCCAGTGATGCCGGCGCCGATGATCTTCATCCATTTGTCGAGGTCGCCCTCGAAGCGAAGCCGCTCATTCTCGACAGCCTGAGACTGCTCCGCATCCTTTGCGGCGATCAGTGCCTTGTGGGCTTCGAAGGCCGAAGAAATCCTGTCAGCGAGCGTTGCCCACTCTTCGTCACCTGTCGCTGTAGAATAAGCGAACAAGAACTCTTCGGGATTCCTAGCCTGCTGTTCTTGACCGCTCTGTCGCTCCGCCATCAGGAACTTGCCGATAGTCTCGACAATGCCGTCGCTGTCCATCTGCTCGCATTCGAGGTAGCAGGCCTTGGCAGCACGCTTGAGGTCTTCTGGGATTGAAACGTCGCTCATTCTGCAGCCCCATGATTGTGTTCGAGAGAAGCGCCCTTAACCGGATGGCCGGGAAGAGTGTCGATGTAGGCGATCAGGCGGCGTTCGTGGGTGTCGCTGTAGACTGACGAGCGCGTGAAGGTGGTCCTCCGAAAGTCTGCGACACCCTCGCGCATACCCTGTTCTTCCTCGGCAAAGGCTTCGGCGGCAGCATCACTGGCCTCGATCTCGGAGGCGATGCGTTCGAACAGCATGCGGTTGAACGTGCCCTTGAGCATGTTTGCTCGTGACAGGGTAGGGCCCTTGTCGAAGGTGATCGACGTGACGTAGAACTCGCCATCGTATCCGTCGCCAGCGCTTTCGAGCGTTGCGGTCCCAGATGCGTAGAGGCCTTCGCCCATCAGATATATTTCTTCGAATGGGTACTGCATGTTCATGCCCTCCGTGGGATGAAGCGGGTGAGGGGTTAGGCTGCCCGAATGAGGGGTTCGTCATATGCCTCACGAGGGAGGAGCTTTGTGCCGTCAGGCGCCTTCCAGTATGCCGCTCCGAATGTTCGGATCAGGAACTTCGCGTGAGCCAATCCGGCAGCGTATGATCGACTGGATTCCCAGTTGCGATACTGGTCGCTGTAGCGATAGGGCTGTTTCTCGTATTTCTGGTAAGGCGACTTGCCTTTTGCTTCGGTCATTTCCTCTATTCCCTCTGTTCCGCGATATGTTGGGGGTGGTGTTCCGTTTCGGCGTCCCCCGCGAACGGGAGACGCCGAAGGGGATCAGGCTTCATCGAGATCGGAGAGCGCCTCTTTGAGGTTCGCCGAAGCTTCGGTGATAATTTCCTTGAGGCGCTTGAGCTCTTCTGCGAGCTCGTCGTAATCGTCGGAGCTGACCCAATCGCCGTTGCTGACTTCCGTCATCACGCCTTCGCGCTGGCTGTAATCGCCTTCCTGCTTCAGGTCGTATCGCTTCACGTCTGCCATCGTCTTCTCCTCGTTTGCGAAGGTCTTGCCTCGCTGTGGTGTTGAGGAGAGTATGCATAATGCACATCGCAGCGTCAACAAGAAAATGCGTTACGCATGTTTTTTCTTGCGCCAAATCGAATCAGGGATTAGAAAAGAGAAAGGCCGCGCAGAGGGCTTAATCTCTGGCGGCCTGTTGGTAGCGGTTTTGACCCTCGGAAGTTTTCTCCGCTGCCAAATGTTACAAAAGTGTTCTACCTTACGCAAATGTAACTTTCAACGAAAAAACCTCCGAACGAGTTCCCGATCTCCATAAATCGGAGCATACGGACCCGAGACGCCGCTTATCCAGGGCTAACCGGATCTAGGAAAGGCATATGGAAGGAAGCGCGGGCATCAAGACGGCCCTATCTGGTAGGCAATGCCAGAGATAAACGACTATCGAGCTGAGGTTCCGGCGCAAATGCCGACCAACGGGAGTGCAGGACCCTAACTTACCCCGGTAGCATCCGGGATAGATCCTGGTCGATAAAGCGCCGGTGTCCAGACATGCGTATACGATGGAATAGGACGAGAGGACTGCTAACCTCAGCCTCGTCTTATTGATGAACTATGGCTTTCGAAGGATCCAAAGCACCTTCCCAATGATCTGAATATCTTCGTCTTCAGGGACGCGATAAAGCCGGATCGGCTCTTGGTGTGCCGGATCGTTACTCTCAGGCCACAGCTCATACCCATCTGCAGCTTGGCGAACGCGCTTTGCTGTCCTCATAACCATCTGTCCGTCAAACTTCCGACGTTCTACAATGACAAGGTCATCGGGAAGAATGTCTACACCCGATTTGATCGTGTCGAGGCAAACGAGCCTATCGCCGTGGTTGGCTCTTTTATTTAAGCAGTTCCCTTCAACAATAAGTGAGAATTGCCATTCGACCGGATAGCCGCCAACACTCGGTACATATTCGACGTCCTCTTCGCTGAAATCCATCTCTTCGACGCTAAGCCAATTATTGGCAGCGACCCTCCCAATGACGCGTACGCTCCCTATCGGCGCCGTACTACTTATGAGCTGTATATTTGCGCCTTCTGTATTAGAGGGTCCTTGCCCTTCGCCTGTCAACAGCCAACCATGGCTCACACGGAAGGCCTTCGCATATTTATCAGCTGCCCTGACAATCCCCCGGGTTCCATTTTCGTGCTGGTTGTAAGTTTCGTAAGACCACCCGAAAAAGCGAGCAGCATCTTTCGCGGTCTCGAACCCACGGATTCTTCGAGCTTGTTCAAGCCGCTTGGCGGCGTCTGGACGGTCATCAAACATAATAATGCGTAAAGCATATTTTCGGTATGCGTTTCGACTTGACTATTCGATGTGCGTTACGCATACTACCCCACATGCAGAACACGATTGACCTCAAGCAGCTTCGCAAGATCCGGAATTGGACCCAGGAAGAAATGGGCGCCCATTTCGGTGTCGATAAGTCAACCGTATGGCGTTGGGAGAATGAAGGCATCCCAGACCGTGGGGTGACGCGGAAGGCGATCGAGCGCGAATGGGACGCCGCGAAGCAGGCGGGGGCGGCACAGTGACAACGCTTTCCTCGAAAGCCATCAAGGCTGTCCGTAAGCCCCATTGTTGCGAGCAATGCAACACGATGATTCAAGCAGGTGAACCGGCCCATTATGATTTCGGCATCTGGGATGGCTATGCCTTCAGCACGTGGGTTCATCCCGAATGCCGTGCAGCCGCCCACGAATACGCCACCCTCAATGACCTCTGGTTCGAAGATTATCCGTGGTTCCAGCACATGGATGACAGCGAGCATGAGCATCACGGTTGGTTGCTCGAAAAGCACCCGGTAGTGGCCCAACGGCTCCGCATCCCCTCCAAAGCAAAGCAATCAAAGGCAGCCGAACTATGAGCAAGAGCGGTTGGACATACCCAACGGGAACGTCGCCACAGACTTCTGAGGCGCGAGCTTGCAACTGTGTAGGCCCGCAGAACGGGCAGCCTCTCTGCCCTTGCATGATGAGGGGCGTAACGGTCGAGAACGGACGGTATGTGCGGAAACAAGATCTCGGCCCGGTCAAGCCTACATTCGAGCGGTTTCTCGACGGGTACGGGGTCAAGTGAATGCTCACCATTCCCAAGCCCATCGCTGATGTATCCGCCCAACGCTCCATAGAAGGCAGAGACCGTCATACCCCGAAAGGCCCGAGCCGGTTTGCGGCCAAGGCGAAGAACGCAGGTGCGAAATGACATCGAACGATTGGAAAGAGATTTTTGCATTTTACGTGGCTTGGATCGGCGGATCTGTGGCTTCTGAAATCTACGCGAATACCATCGGCAGCTTGGTTTGTGTGGCCGTCATCGCGCTGGGATGCGGTCTTGTTTCGACGTTGCTCATTGCTTCCTCCAAAGCCCAACCCTCCCCGAATAAGGAGGGCGAGTAGATGATCGACTGGCAGAAGACGGCTTCGGCAGTGATCGACGGCGTTCACAGAAGCCTCCCGGCAGATGCTGATCTAAAAGCTCGGCAGAAAGCATTGAAGGGCGCCTTCCCTTGGGAATTTGGCGCGACAAGCTGGGGCCGGAAGGTTCGTGCAAAGTACACACGGGCATATCTCGAAAAGTACGGACTTCCTACGCTTAACCCTCCGCCGGCATCAGAGCACCTTTCTCCTCTTGAGCGAATGATTGCTCGCGCGAAGGCTGCGGAACAAGCGAAAGGAACCCCAACATGACTAACGAGAGACACGAGAAGGCGCTCGAAGCTGCAGAGTGGATCGAGCACGACGGCCAAGGCATGCCGATCGACGGAAAAACGATGGTTCAGATCATCTGCCGCGACGGTTGGAAGAGCTACTGGCCGCACGAAGCGAGAGACCACGATTACTATTCTTGGACCGGCGAAAAGTACGACATCACACACTATCGCATTGTCGCACCCAACCACTTCACCAACGGAGAGTAACACCATGACCGTCATCCTCGCATGTGGTGCAGCATTCGTTCTCGCAATATTCATCCTCGTGTTCTCGCTGGCCAGGACGGCCAAGGGCAACGCCTACGAGCAGCAGGCTGACGACGACGCGCAAATGGCAGCGCTGATCGAGCATCGGCTATCTGTTGAGCTCGAGCACGATCTCTTCGCAACCAAGTAATCCAGTTTGGTGCGGCGGGGGACGCCTCCTCTATCTCGCTCACCAAGGCGACCGGCTCACCACCCCTCCCAGGCTGGGTCGGTCGCCACCAATTCGCAGTGAATACGCGGCAGTTTGAAATTGCCGACGAGTTTAACCGCGAGCGAGCCGAGAGGAAAGACATCCTCGTCAAGCTCGCCCGCATCTTCCCAGAACGAGGCGGCGGCAACGTCCGGGAATGGAATGATTACAGCGGTTGGCCCAGCGGTGGACCGTGACGGAGAGGCGGCAACGCCTGCCAGGGCAATGCTCGTCTCTCCGTTATCTACTTGAGTGCTGTGCATTGAAAGCACCTCCGTTTTCACAAGGAGATCAATCGCACAGGAGTTTTCGGAAATGCCCAAAAAGGCTTCGGAGAAATCAGAAATGTCTACTGTTGAGTTCTTTTGCCAGCAAACGTTAAGGACGGAAATTTCTCCGCCAAGCATCGGGAACGTGCAGGCGCGGATCAGATCCGCCGCTCGCGAACTCGGATGGTCGTACACCCGCACCAAGGACGCTTGGTATGGCGACCCCAGAATTTCGATCAAGCCTGAAGAGCTGTTCCGTGTCGAGGCGGTCAGCGGTCTTACCTACGCACGAGAGGAGATGCGGGAACATGAACACGCAATCGAACGAGCCGATGCTCTCCTTGGGGGCAAGAATTCGCATCTCCTTGGCGAGATCGTTGCTGCGATTGTCGAGAGACTTGGCCTATCGCATCGCGCCGGAAATCAAGGGTGAGGATCAAGACGATGACCGATAATACCGCGCCGAAGGCCGGCGACGTCATCGTGGTCTGGTTCTCAAATGGAGCCGCCAGCGCAGCCGCAGCTCACGAGACGATCAAGAAATACGGTTGGTACTGCGACGTTCGGCTGGTGAACAATCCGATTATCGAGGAAGACGAGGATAATCTTCGGTTCCAGCGCGATGTTTCGAAGTGGCTCGGACAGCCTATCATCCTTCACGGCAATCCGGAATACCCGCTCAACTCTGCAGTTGACATCTGGGATCGTCGCCACGCGATGGTTTTCCCCCACGGCGCTCCATGCACCGTTCACGGGAAGAAGGAAGCGCGTCAGGACTACGAGCGAAAGAACAAGGTTGACTGGCACGTCCTCGGCTTCACTGCTGACGAAAAGAGCCGCCACGATCGTTTCGTTCTGACCGAGCGCTCTAACGTCCTGCCCGTTCTCATCGACGCCGGCATGACTAAGAATGATTGCGCGGCGCTGATCCGGTTTAACGGCGTCGATCTGCCCCGCGTCTATTTCGAAGGCTACCCGAACGCCAACTGCATCGGGTGCGTCAAGGCTACTAGCCCGACCTATTGGAACCTCGTTCGCAACACCCGGCCAGCGGTGTTTGCGGAACGGGCTGAGCAGTCCCGCCGTCTAGGCGTCCGTCTCGTTCGGCATCAGGGTAAGCGAATTTTCCTAGACGAACTGCCAGCCGACGCGAAAGGCCGGCCGCTGGCATCCATCAATTTCGAGTGCGGGATTTTCTGCGAGGAGCCCGCCTAACCCCCTCTACCCCTTCATATCAACGAGGCGCATGCGGATGACAAAGGCAAAGAAACGTAAATTGCACCAGAACATCGTTGTTGCATATGCGCGCTTGACCCGCGATCGGGATGCGCTGTGCCGGCAGTCTGCGATGTCCGAGGACGCTATCAAGGCGGGTGGCGGCTACGTGTACTTCATGAAGAGAACCGGCAAGGAGATGCCGCCAGCAAGCTCGAAGTTCCTGATCGATAACGGACTGGTCGAGGAAGAGCAAGACGGCTTGTTCGCTGGCCTGTCTCAGTCGTTCCGCCCCGTTCCTCATGAACGTTTCGAGGCATTCCGAAGCCAGTATGAAGCGCCTCAGCATGGCTAAGAACATACCGGCGAAGATCAAATTCCTCAATGGCGAAATCGAGGGCCTACGCGCCCGGATGGTCGCGGTGGATAACGGCGCTCAGCATCATAAGCTCGAAATGCTGACGGATATCCGGGACGATTATCAGGTCGCTGCTCAGAAGGCCCAGAGCCGCGAGGTTGCAGCATGACCAGGCTCATATCCACGACAGAGAAGACAGTCACCGTAGAGCGTCAGGTCATTCTAGCAATGTACCAGGGCCTCTATTGGAAGACCGTCACGCTCCCCCGCATTGAGATGCACGTCAAGGCACTGGAGGCGAAGGCTTGATTAAGCTCCACCTCCCGTTTCCGCCCTCTGTCAACTCCCTCTACGCCAACGGCGGCAACATGCGCGGCCGGCACAAGACCAAGGGTTACGAGGACTGGATACGCCTTGCCTCTGTCGGCATCAAGGACGGCCACCGCCAGAAGCTCGGCCCCTACAGCATATCAATTTGCCTTGAGGCTCCTGACAAGCGGGGCAGGGATCTCGGCAACCTAGAAAAGGCGGTCTCTGACCTCCTCGTCATGCATGGGGTGGTGAAGGATGACCGCTATTGCCAACGACTGACTATGGCATGGGGAACCGGCCTCCCGTCCCCCTGTGTCGTGATCATCCAACGTTACGAAGAAGGGCTTGCCGTATGACGAAAGAAGACTTGGCCGAGATCATGACCATATTCCAGCCGCTAGGGCAAGAGCTTGCGGCCGACATCGTGAAGCACCGCCGCGCCAAGAAGTGCGAGCTTACTCCTCGGGGAGCGCGGGCGCTGATGCGGGAATACGAGGCGACGGGGACACCTATCGCCGCCGCCGAGGAGCACCTGAACAGAGGTTGGCAGGGCTTTAAAGCCGAGTGGATGACCAAGGGTCGCAACTTCACCGACCCGAATAATCCGATGCCCCGCACGGAAACCCGCGAGGAATACCTGAAGCGGGCCATCGAGAAGAACAACGAGGATTGGGAAGGCTCTGCCGATCGGCGTGTAGCCAAGCCCATCCAGGCAGCAGCGAGGCATTAATGAGCACGGATAACAACCCAGCGCCCCAGTCACATGTGCAGGGTGACGAATGATCGCCGCCCTCTACGTCGAAACGGACGGATGCTATTTCGGCCAGGCTGATGTTGACCCTTGGGACGAGGCGCGGGACGCCCGCGAGTACATCGGTCCTTATCCTGTCGTCGCTCATCCGCCTTGCCAGCGCTGGGGTCGGTTCTGGCACGGCAGCACTCGCAAGCCGCACCAGTTCAAGCTTGGCGACGACAACGGATGTTTCGCGCATGCCCTGTCTGCCGTGCGCCGGTTCGGCGGAGTGCTGGAACATCCGGCCGATAGCCGCGCGTGGTCGCATTTCGGCCTGACGCCGCCCCGTCGATACATGGGCTGGCAGCGAGCGGACATGCACGACGGCTGGACCTGCTACGTCGAGCAAGGACACTACGGCCACGCATCCCGCAAGCCGACATGGCTTTATGTGCATGGCATCGAGAAGCCGGACCTTCAGTTCGGCCCCGGCACTCAGCGCCTGCCGCAATGGATGGTCGATCGCTACGGCTACGAAAAGGCTAGGCGCATCGGCGTCGTCGCCATGGTCGGCGGCAAGGACAAGACAAAAATCCGGAACGCCACTCCGCCGCAGTTTCGCGACTTGCTGCTCTCGATGGCGCGGACGGTCGAAGCGAAGAGGGTTGCCGCATGAGCGACGATCAAATCACTGCCGAAATCGAAAGGATTGCTCGTCACTGGATAGAGCGCGGCCGTACTGACAACTACGGCAAGCCCGACCCAGGCGACTGGGAGCACATCAAGGCCAATAAGCCGATCACGTATTCGCAGGCGCTGCGTATCGCGCAGTGGGCCTTGTCCATCCCAGCGCCCCAACCGACGGAGGCGGGGTCATGATCGACCACAAAGAGCGCCAGCTTCAAGAGGTCCGTAAAGACCGCCGCGCCTTCATCGAGGCCACCAGTCTTGAGCAGTTCAACACCAACACCAAGCGCAAGCAGTATCCGGCCGGCAGCGTGTTCAAGTGGGCATTGTCTGAAGTCTACGGGCCCATCGGCAGTGCGAGTAGGAAGGAAGGACAATGAGCGACCGAATCGAGGAGCGCATTCAGCTATCGCCGCTTCAGATCGAGAGCATCCAGCTTCTAGCCGATGGCAACAGCGCCAAGCAGATCGCCTACAGAATGGGCCTAACAGAGTTCACCGTGCAGTGGAACATACGCATGGCCAAGGAGAGGCTCGGCGTGAAGAAAGAGACCGCGCTCGTCGCCAGAGCATTCAGGGAGCAGTGGATAGCATGACCATATCAGAGATCATCGAGAGACTCGAGAAGGCAGATCGGGCTAACGGTCAATTGGATCGCGAGCTTTTCATGCTTCATCACGGATACACCAGGATCGAGCAAGAATATGACAGCGCCGGCCCTAGATATTACGCGTGGTCAGGCGAGAAGTATATTGGCGAGATCACCTCCATAGATCAACCTCAGTACACCGCTTCGATCGATGCTGCCGTGCAGCTCTGCGAACGGGTTCTGCCTGATTATCTATGGGGCATTACGCAAGGCACCGACGGAGACCTTGAATTTCAGGGGAATGTTTGGCCGAACATGCAGCCATTCGACGCTTCGAGAGACCGCTTTGGGTATCATTCAAAGCCAGCAATAGCCCTCTGCATTGCCATCCTCCGCGCCCTACAGCCCAAGGAAGGAGAGTAGCATGATACCTCCCGAGGATCTGAAGATTGAGGTGTGGCCCATTCCCGGAATTCATCAGCGCGGCGGCCAGCACGTCGGAACCGTTCCGGGCGTTCGTGTGACCCACATTCCGAGCAATGTACATGCCTATGTTGATATCGGTCGGTCCCAGCACATCAACAAGGCCATCGCCATGGACATGATCCTCGCGGCGATAACCCACCCTAAATTCCGATAACAGCGAGGAACACCATGGCGGCGGCAAGCAAGGCAGCGAAACTTAGGATCAAGCGAGCCCTACGAGGGGCGGGGCGACCACGGAAGGAGAATGTCGAGCGCTTCCCGGGCGGAAAGATCAAACCATTCGAGACCGAGAAGGAAAACAAGAGCGTGGTGATCGAAGCCAGGAAGCGGATCCATGGGGCGAACATGAACGTCGAGAGCGAATTCGCCGGCTATACGCTCGGCCGCATTTTCCTTGACGGCAAGATCACGGAAGAGCAGCGTCAAGCCGGCGATGAATATGCGGAGGCCATCGCTCGATATCATCGCCTCGTCGGAATCCCATTCCCATCGGCACGGGCGCAATCGCTGTTCAGCATCAAGGGCCATGACGGGGAAGTCTCTGACGATCTGGCCTCCCGAGCCCGCAAGGCCACGAACAAGATGATGGAGCTGCAGCGGGTGCTGTTCGACTGCGAGGACGGGCCGCAGGTCAGGAGCACCATCCATAACGTAACGGTCATGGATCTCGATCACCTCCGTGGGATGCCGGATCAGATGATGCTGTGGCTAAAGCGTGGGTTAAACGCTTTGAAGGTACACAAGGAGCTTGCCAAATCATAACTGGTTCGCTACCGTAATTGCATGATTTGGACTTCCGTCCAGAAGTCGAGTTTGGAGCGAGCCGAGAGTGGAATTCGCCGCTGCAGGAGGCCGTTCGATACGGCTAGGCTAAGTCTTGGGACGCCTTGACCGCTCCAAAGCCATTCGAGGCAATAGCCTCAACGAGGAACGCCGGTTCAATTCCGGCTCGCTGACCGAGGTTTGGTAAGGGCAATCAGGGTTCGAATCCCTGACGAAGGCGAAAGCTGGGAGCGGATGGTTCCGTGGGGCTGACAGCCGGGAAAGACCGGCACGAATTTCCGCCGCTGGATCTCATAGAAGCGGCGCAGGGCGAGAATGCCCGACTAATCGGGGCTTGGAATATGTCGGTTCGATTCCGGCCCGCTGCTTCGGCGGCGGTAGCTTATACTGGTAAGAGCGCCATGCAGCAGCGAGGCCAGCCTTCACGGCGTTTCTAGAGCGCCTTGGTGGGCAACTCGTCCCCGTCAGTTCGCGGATGTAGCTCAATGGGAGAGCAGTGGATTTCCACCCCATGCGCGCGAGTTCGATCCTCGCTATCCGCTCCAGCCTCAGAGGGCAAACAGGCTCCCGTAGCTCAACAGGATAGAGCAGCCGCCTGACGGCGGAGGTTGCCGGTTCGAATCCGGTCGGGAGCCTGCCTCTGGGGCAATATAGCGGATTATCCGGTCTTCTCAGCGCGTCGCCTCATCGCGGCGGGTTTATAGCAAACAGGCCGAAAACTATAATGTGAGCCCGCCGGTTTATAGCCAGCGGGCTTTCCCCGTTCATGCAGGCACAGCGAATAAGGGGCTCTAGTAGCGCCTATCACCGAGTGCCCCCGAAAGACCCAGAGGCGAAAGCCGGTTCAAGCTCCTAGGATAGGCCCTGCATGGAAAGCATGATGATGCTGGCACTGATGTTGCTCGGCGCCCACTGGCTTTGCGATTACCCGCTGCAGGGCCAGTTCCTGTCTGATGCCAAGGCCGCCGGCCCGCTGCGGATCTATCACCTCGTCGCCCATGCCGGCATTCACGGCGCGGCAGTGGCGCTCGTCACCGGCAATTTGTGGCTCGGGCTGGCCGAATGGGCAGCTCACACCGTCATCGACGAACTCAAGGTGCGCGGCAAGACGAGCTTTGCGATCGACCAGGCGCTGCACATCACGTGCAAGCTGTGGTGGCTGCTCTTGCTGCCCGGCGCCTGGCCTTATCCAGCCTAACCACTCCCCAACCCAGCGAAAGGAAAGAGCGTGAGCAATGCGACTTCAATCGCTGAGGAATTAGAAAATTCTACCGCGCATCTGCGCCCTGAATAGAAATGATATTCTAATGCCAGCAGGAAGGCCAACAGATTGGACGCCAACGCTCGGCGGCGAGATCCTGTCCCTCATGTCTGAGGGGTTGTCTCTCGCTGCAGCGGCTGCTGAGCTCGGTATCCACCGTCAACGCGTCTACGAATGGGTAGAACGGCACGAAGAATTTGCGGACACTGTAAAGCTTGCGATGGCAAAACGGCAGCTTTTTCTTGAGCGCCGCTTGCTCAAAGCAGATGCTGGGCCGGTCGTCACCTCAACCATATTTGCCCTCAAGAACGCAGGTGCTGAGGACTGGCGCGAGAAGCAGGAAGTTGAGCATTCCGGTGGCGTGACGTTCCAGACCATCTACGAAGCCCCTCCAGAGAAAAAGTGACAATCCACCAATTCCGCGTTCGTTGGTACCAGCGCCAGTTTCACGAGGCACTTGTCAACCGAACGCATGACAGGCTGATCGCCATATGGCATCGCCGCGCCGGCAAGGACGAGATCGTTCTCAATGCGATGCGGGAGCTGGCCTGGAAAGACCCAGGCACATACTGGCATTGCTTCCCTGAGCAGAAGCAGGCCCGCAAGGCGATTTGGAACGGCGTCAACGGTCATACGGGCAAGCGAAGGATACTTGAGGCATTCCCGCCTTCGATGATCCAGCGCATGCAGGACGATGACATGTTCATCGAGCTCAAGAACGGTGCAACGTTTCAGCTCATCGGCTCGGATCGCTATGATAGCACGGTTGGTTCAGGGCCAAAGGGCATAGCCTATTCGGAATGGGCGCTGAGTAACCCGAGCGCCTGGGCATACCATTCTCCGATGATTCGTGAGAGTGGTGGGTTTGCGGCGTTCATCACCACGCCCCGCGGCGATAACCACGCCAAGACGATGTTCGACCGGGCAAGCACAAACCCGAAATGGTTCAGCCAGCTTCTATCGATCGACCAGACCGGAGCCTTGACGGCAGAGGATCTTGCAGAAGCGCTGCAGGAATACCAGGACCTGCACGGCCAGGAGCTTGGCCTTTCGTTCTATGAGCAGGAGTATGAGTGTTCGTTCGCTGGCGCCATGGTCGGCTCCTATTGGGGAGGAGAGATGGCGAGGGCGGAGCGGGCAGGGCGGATGCTGCCGGTCGCGATCGACCCGAACTATCCGGTGCATACGATCTGGGACCTTGGCAAGGCAATCAACAACCCGCTGTGGTGCATCCAGGTCATTAACGGTCGCATCAACGTGGTGGACTTCTATCGGCCCGATACCGATGACCTGGAGGAATGGTGCCGGTGGCTCGATCAACAGGGCTATCACGGCGATGACTATGTGCCGGATGACGTGCTAGACCCGATATGGGGAGCAAAGCACACCCGGTGGGACATGCTCAAGGCGATGAAGCGCAAGCCGAAGCTGGTCAAGCGCATAGCAGTAGCCGAGGGCATCCATGCCGGCCGTAACGCAATCAAGGTCGCCTATTTCCACAGGGCAGACGATGAGCGAGGCGAGCGGGTGCAATTGGGGATCAACGGCCTTAAGAGCTATCGCCGTGAATGGGACGACGAGCGCAAGACCTTCCTCGACAACCCGTATAAGGATTGGGCCGAACATATCGGATCGGCTTGGCGCTATCTCGGCTTGGCGTGGCGTGAGGCGATCACCTACAAGCAGAAGCCGCCGGCCAAGACGGAGAGCGTATATCAGGCGCTTCCTAACGGCACGATCGCCAGCAACATGAGCGTGAAAGAGGCCGTGGATGCGATGGTCAAGCGCCGCCGCGCATCACGTTAGGAACAAAGACCCTGGGCAATAGTTTTCTCCATGCGTCGAAGACCCCCATTATCGAGGGCTTCATCATGAAGGACATCGAACAACAGGCATACGACTCCATCGTCCAGCAGTGGAAGGGCGGGGAGCATCGGCTGGCCGGCGCCCGCGCAAGCGAGCTGATCTATCAAGGTGGCAACAAGCCGAGCGACAAACTGCTCGAACAGCTCAGCAAGGACGCTGAAGGCATTGAGCGGTATATCACCGCGCCGGCCAGCGGCAATGTTGTCGAGACCGTTTCGGAACAATCCGGCGACCCGCGGGCACGCCAGCCCGAGAACCGCGAGAATGCGACGGGTGAGCCAAACCAGTCGTCAGAGCCTGAGAAGGCCAAGCAAGACAAGATCGACAAGGCGCTTGAGCCGGGGCGCAAGGCCAGGGCGAAGGCGAGCGACAATGAGCCGAACGAGATTGGCTCGACGAAGCTTAACCCGTAATCATACACAACTCGACACATGAAGGGCCTCGTTCACGCGGGGCCTTTTTCTCGTGGGAGCTTCAATGAAAACCAAGAAGCCGACAGGCCCGGAGCTCCGCAAGGAAGGCGCCAAGTGGATTGAGCGCATCAATGCCGCCGGCAAGTTCGAGAAGGAGTGGCTTGACGACGCGGCCAAGGCTGTTCGGGCATATACGAATGAGGCCAAGGTAGAAGGTGAGGCCGACGTTCTCGGCGTGACCTACGACTACAATATTCTCTATGCCAACGTCGAAACGATCGTCCCGGCCGTCATCAACTCGCAGCCGATCCCTGATATTCGCAGGCGCTTCGGTGACGCCGATCCGGTGGCCCGCCGTGTTGCCGACATTGTCGAGCGCGCCATTCGGGTGCAGACCGACGATAACCGGCTGCAGATCGAGATGGAAGGCGCGGCGCAGGATGCTTTCCTGGCTGGGCGCGGTATCATCAGGCTTCGCTTCAAGAGCGATATCGTAGGTGGGGAAACCACGGATGAAGAAATCAGCAACCTGGATGATAACCGCGACGCAGATGATGGAGATGGGGAGCCCGATGTTCAGGACGCATCTGAAGCCGACGAAGCGGATGATGAATATGGACGCGGTGGTCGTTCGTCAGAAAAGCAGGACCCCGAGCTTTCTGGTGAGCGCCTCGAAAACGAACGCATCCCATTCGAAGCCGTAAGCTGGCGCGACTATCGCCACGGCCCTGCCAAGCGCTGGGATGAACGCCCATGGGATGCATTCCGCTTCACCATCCCACGCGAGGAGGAGTCGGAAAGCTTCGATGACGATCTGATCTCATCGCAACTCAATGACTCGGAAAAGACGGCCAGGACCGGCGCCGCAGATGAGCTATGCGGCTGGGAAGTGTGGTGCAAGAAAACCCGCAAGGTCAAGTTCATCGACGATGACGGGGTGATGCTGAAGATTGTTGACGACCCGCTCGGGCTCACGAACTTCTTCCCGATCTGCACTCCTATGCAGCCTATCGAGCTCACAGCGCGTCTGAAGCCGGTTAACCCGTTCGCGATCTATCGCAAGCTGGCAGACGAGCTCGACGACATCACCAAGCGCATCAACAAGCTCGTGGATGCCATGCGCGTCAAGGGCTGGTATGCTGGCAGCGCGAAGGATCTTGAGAACGTCATCACACTGGTAGACAACGAGTTCGCGCCGATCGCCGATGCGGAAATCTGGGCATCGCATGGCGGCATCGAGGGCGCGATTGCGTTTTGGCCTATTGAGCGCTTTATCATGGTGCTCAAGGAACTGTACGTCGCTCGCGAGCAGACCAAGCAGGCCATCTACGAAATTACCGGCATATCCGATATTGTCCGCGGCGCATCGAATGCAGCAGAGACCGCGACGGCGCAGAACATCAAGAGCCAGTGGGGTTCACTGCGCATCCAGAAGATGCAGCGCATGATGGAGCGTGCAGCCCGCGACCTGTTCGTCATGATGGCGGAAATCATCACGTCGAAATTCAGCCTTGAGACGCTGGAGCAGATGACGGGCGTACCGATCGTGCCTAACCCGACAGACCCGCCGGAAGAGCAACAGATCAAGCAGGGCGCAATCCAGCTCATGCAACAGCGGATTTCTGCCTACTACCGCATTGATGTGGAAAGCGATTCGACGATCCGCGCCGACCTGACCAGGCAGAAGCAGGAAGTGTCCGAGTTCCTACAGGGAGCTGCCGCATACTTCCAAGCTGTTGCTCCTCTCGTCCAAGAAGGCGCCCTCCCGGCTGACGCTGCGGTCGATATCTTCGCTTCCACGGCTCGCATGTTCAACCTTGGCAAGTCCGTAGAGGACACGCTTGAAAAGATGGTGGTGGACGCCAAAGCCAAGGCATCTCAGCCGCAGCAGGAAAAGCCTGATCCTGAGATGATCAAGGCTCAGCTTGAGCAGCAGAAGATGCAAGGTCAGGCGCAGATCGAAGGCGCAAAGGCCCAGACGGCGCAGGCTCAGGCAAGTGCGCAGATCGAAGCCCTCAGAGCCAAGCTTGAGGCAGAGCTATCGGCCATTGCTGCCAAGACCCGTCAGAGCGAGATCGATGCACAGACGAAACAGGTTGAGATGAACGTCAAGATGCAGGCCGACGCGCAAACACACGCGATGGAGATGCAGAAGGGTCAGCTTGAGCTTGTGAAGATAACGGCTGAAATCGAGAAGATTCGCGCCGGAACGCATGCAACCATTGAAGGCGCCAAGGCCAAGGCTGATGCCGCCAAACAACCGAAGGAGACTGCGTAATGGCGATTACCGCAGCAGGCGACAGCTTCAACTATCTGCAGGGCCCTCTGAATGCAACGGCCCAGCTTGTCGGTATCATCGGCGGCGATTACCCAACGGCTTCAACGCCCATCACGTCATCGTCGGGGAATGTGGCGGCCGCTGCGGCAACTGCTACGCTCGCCGGAGCGGCAAGCCTGACGACATATATCACCGGGTTCGAATTTACGAGCTCGGGATCCACCGCGGCGTCTGTCGTGACGATCACGATTACCGGAACTATCAGCGGCACCTTGCACTACACATATTCTTCGGTTGCCGGTGCAACGTTGGCTAACCAGCCTCTTATCGTCCAGTTCTCTCCACCTATCCCCGCCAGCGCAACCAACACATCCATCGTCGTCTCCTGCCCGTCACTCGGCGCAGGGAATACCAATGCAACGATGGTTGCGCACGGATACCGCAGATAATCATGACCAGATACGTGAACCGTGACGGCCGGTGGGTGAGCGCATCCACCGGGGAAGCCTTGCTGACCGATGAGCAGCGGCAAGCGCCTTTGGCTATCCCGATGATCATTTCCGACATCCCTGAATATGCCAGCCCGATCGACGGGCGGATGATCACCTCGCGGTCGGAACGTCGAGACGACCTGAAACGCAACAATTGCGTCGAATACGAACCATCCATGAGCCCGACCAAGGGCAAATATCGCAACAAGGCCTTCTGCGAGAAGCGGGGCCTGACAGTCTCAGAGGAATTCAGATGAGCGTCGAAGGCTCCACTGTAATTGACCAGAATGCAGCCGCACCCGTCGGCAACGTAGACGTTGATGCTGATCTTGGCGCCGTGTGGGATCGCATTGAGCGCGATAACGGCGCCGCTCGCGAGAATGGCAAGTTCGTCAGCACCAAGACCATCGAGCATGACCCGGCCGAAGCAAAGGCGGGAACCGAACCACTGGAAGGTGGTGAGGGAGAGGCGGCGGCAGCTGCCGAAACTTCGACGCCGGACGCTGTTGAGGTGCCTCTCCCGTCAAGTTGGCGCGGTAAGGACGAGCTGTGGGCTAAAATCCCTGCCGACCTGAAGGAACCGCTTCGCGCGCACCAGGAAGAACTGCACAAGACCCTTTCCCAGCAAGGGCAGGCTCTCTCGGCATATAGGCCGATCGGGGACGTCATCCAGAAGTATGGCGATTATTTCGACGGCCGCACAGCGTCATATAAGCCGGCCGAAGCTGTTGATTACTTGTTCAACCTGCAGCGCCAGATGGATTCAAAGCCCATTGAGACATTGTTGCAGATTGCCGACACGTACGAGCTCCGCCCCAAGCTGGCCGAGATGTTCGGCGGACAGGGGGGCGAGCAATCAGATAATTCACAGGTCCTCCTGGCGGAAATCAACCAGTTGAAGACCATCATCCGCGAGATGGGCGATCCTTCGAAGATCGACGCGCGGATTACCTCGAAATTGAAGGAAGACCGCGAGTACTCGCAGGTGGAAGACGAGATCAGCCGCGTGGCAACGAAAGACGCCATGCCGCTGTACTCGGATATCCCCGAACAGGACATGGTCTACTTCATACAAAAGTCATGGGCGAAGCTCGGAGACACCGCTTCCCGCGAAGCCGTGCTGAAGAGCGCTTATGACATGGCAATCAATGCAGACCCCGACTTGAGGGCCAAGGCTGCCGCAATGAAAGTTGCCGCAGCGGGTGATCCCGAGCGTGTCGCGGCGGCGAAGAGAGCGAACTCCACCAACATTCGTTCAACGTCAACGGGCAAGGGCCGGGAGCTCACGGAAGATGAGCTGCTGGGCCAGGCCTACGACAAGACACAAAGAGGCTAACAGATGGCAACTCCATCCAGCACATTCACTGAAATGGTCTCTACCACGCTCCGCAACAGCGCTTCCGAGGTAGCAGACAACGTCTCCAAGCATAACGCATTCCTCAACCGCCTGAAGAAGAAGGGCAAGATCCGCTCCCTCGACGGCGGCTATGAGATCCAGATCCCGCTGGAATATGCCGAAAACGGCACCTACCAGCGTTACGGCGGCTATGACACGCTGAACACCAACGCCTCTGACGTTGTCACGTCGGCCAAGTACGACTGGGCGCAGGTTGCTCTGCATGTCGTCTCGTCCGGCCGTGAGCTGCGCCAGAACGCCGGCCGTTCCGCGATGATCTCGCTCGTCAAGACCAAGAAGGCCAATGCCCTCAAGACCGCGGCGAATAACTTCTCCGTGGACCTGTATTCGGACGGCTCGCTTTCCAACCAGATCGGCGGTCTTTCGAACATCATCCAGACCAACGGACAGGGCACGGTTGGCGGCATCAACTCCACCACCTGGACTTTCTGGCGCAACAAGTTCAAGGAAGCTACCGGCACCAACACCGCAGCCACCCCGACCGCCGCCAATGCGGCCGCGTTCAAGGCTGACATGGGTTCGATGTGGCTCCCGCTGAACCGCGGCGCGGACAAGCCTGACCTGATCCTCTTCAGCCATGACTTTTACACGCTCTATGAAACCGGCGAACAGCAGCTCCAGCGTTACATGGACGCCGACATGGCGCAGTCCGGCTTCGTCGGGCTGAAGTACAAGACCGCCGACGTGATGTTCGACGACAACACGAACTTCACCACGACGGCCGAGAAGGGGTACTTCCTCAACACCGACTATCTCTACATCGACCAGCACCGTGAGGCGCAGTGGACGCAGGACGACGAGAAGCGCCCGATCAACCAGGATGCGGTAGTCATTCCGTATTACTGGATGGGCAATCTCGTCTGCTCCAACCGCTCGCTTCAGGGCGTCATCTTCGACGCGGCATAAGGAGAAACGACCATGACTGCTTTTGTAGGAGCAATCCTCGACGCCACCTATACCGCGGCAGACCTGACCGGACCCAATTCCGGAAAGGCTCCCGGTATCGGTGATATCTACGTCTCGAACGACAACAAGACCTACCGTTTCGTCAAGTACAACTCGGGAGCCGGCGCCGTTGCCGCGGCTGCCGGGAATGCGGTTGGTTTCTACGGTCCTTCGGGCGTTTCTGCCGGCGCTACGAACGAAGTTACCTCTGACGGCACCGACATCGTCGCGGCCGCTGGCGTTCTCGTGGGCGCCCCTGGCAACGGCGAATATGGCTGGATCCAGGTCAAGGGCGTCTGCACCCTCAACCTGGCTCTGACGTCCGGTGCGGATGGTAACGCGCTCTACATGAACCCGGCTGGCACCGATGGCGCCCTGACGGTCATGTCAGCCGTCACCCAGTCCACGGCCGGTACTGCGATCGATGCCTCGGCCAAGATCGTCATGCTGAACTGCCCGTTCTAAATGGTTAGGGCGGCTTCGGCCGCCCTTTCATCTCCCCACCTTCCAAAGAGAGAAACACTATGGCTGAAACACAGCTCCCCCAAGTTCGAGTGCTCGGGTTCAAGAGCACTTTCGAAGTGCTGCCCGTCAAGGGAAATGCCCTCAATGATGACGTCGATAACCGAGGGTATTTGCTGGACAAAAAGGGAAACCGCGTCAAGAAGCTCCAGGAGGAGCATTGGGTATCCTATTCCCCGTCGCACTCCCCGCTGAACACGGTAAACACCGAACGTGTTCGCCTGATGATCCCTGACCCCGATCGCATGGGCGAAGACACCGACGGTGAAAAGCTCCGATTCATGACTCATCGATGGGCGCAGATAGAGCCGGCATACGAAGCCTTCAAGGAAGGCCGCGAGATCCCGATCAACGGCACTCCGTTGTCGGTCTGGAGCGGAATTTCCACGGAACAGGCCGAGGTGCTGCGTCAGCATAGCCTCCGAACCGTGGAAGAGGTACGCGACCTGAGCGAAGGTCAGCTTGAACGGGTTCGCCTTCCGAACATGCGGGATCTTCGCCAGCAAGCAAAGCTGTTCCTGGAGAACACCGGGGCAGCCGAAGCCGCGGCCCGCGAGCAGGAGAAGGACAAGATCATCGAGGCCATGGCCGAGCGGATGGCAGCGATGGAGGCT
This sequence comes from Hyphomicrobiales bacterium, assembly GCA_900471605.1. Taxonomy (GTDB): domain Bacteria; phylum Pseudomonadota; class Alphaproteobacteria; order Rhizobiales; family Rhizobiaceae; genus Neorhizobium. The sequence continues at coordinate 49,244 of UCEY01000061.1, forward strand.
CTGCTTGAAGAGCGGACGGCTCCGAAGGGCAAGAAGGACGCCGCCTGATGACAATTTTGTCGGTCGTGCAGAATGTCTGCCTCGTCGTCGCCATTGATAAGCCTGACCAAGTATTCGCGTCCACGGACCGCGAAATGCAGGAAATGGCTCGCCTTGCGAACGAGATGGCAGACCGGCTGATGTCGCTGCACGACTGGCAGGTCCTCCAGACCATCAAGACCTATTCCGGTGACGGCATAGCAGAGGGTTTCGACCTTCCGACAGACTATGACCGGATGGTCAAGACCGCCTCAATGTGGTCTAGCCGCTGGACCTGGGCTTTCAATCATATCTCCGACCCGGATGTGTGGCTTGAATATCAGGTTGTCCCGTACACGTTCGTCAACGGCAACTGGATCATCTACGGCGGCCAACTCCATGTCCTGCCGGTCATGGCGTCCACCGAGACGCTGAAGTTCTTCTATGTCTCGAACAAGATCGTGAAGGACGCTGGCAACGTCACCAAGGCCCTGTTCACGGCTGACGACGACACATTCCGCATTTCCGAAAAGCTCCTGGAGCTCGGAATGATCTGGCAGTGGCGGGCGAACAAAGGTCTTCCTTACGCCGAAGACATGGCGAACTACGAGAGCTATCTGAACAATCTGCTCAAAGATGATGCAGGTTCCAGTCCGATTGTCAGCGGGAATCGCCAGAACTGGAAGCGCAGCGGGGCTTGGGCCTTCCCGCAGACGGTTGGGGGCGCCTGATGGGTGCTCGGCAGGCCGTCCAGCAGCCGACCCGCAGCAAGTCGGCATCCTATTCGTTCTCTCCACCTGTTCGCGGCTGGATTACGAACGAGCTCGCCAATGCCCGTCCTGGCGGGGCTTCGGTGTTCGAAAACTTCTTCCCGACAAAAACGGGCGGAAGGGTGAGGGGAGGTAGCCTGAAATACGCAACCATCTCCTCCGGGCCGGTCCTGCGCATGTGGACGTTCAAGGCAGGGCAGGTCGAGGAGTTTTTCGCCTCCGACGAGACCAAGATTTTCAACCTTACCACGGTTGTTGATCCTGATGTGATCCCGGCCGCTGCAGTTTCGGGGCAGACAAGCGGCTATTATTCCGTCGCGCAGACTTCGAATGCGGCGAATGCGAGCTATCTATATGCCGTCAACGGAACGGATAGCCCGCAACTTTACGATGGTACGACTTGGACCGCGATTACGGGTATCTCCACGCCTGCGATTACCGGCGTCACGACATCAAAACTTAGCTTTGTCTGGAGCTTCGCGAGCAGACTGTTCTTCATCGAAAAGAACACGCTTTCGGTCTGGTATTTGCCTGTGGACAGCATCGGCGGTGCGGCATCGCAATTCAGCCTGGCTGGCATATTCCAGAAGGGTGGGTCTCTGCTGTTCGGCGGAAAGTGGTCTCTGGACTCTGGAGATGGCCTCGACGACAAATGCGTTTTCGTCTCGACTGAGGGTGAGGTTGCGGTTTATCAGGGTACTAACCCCGGTTCCGCTACCGATTGGCAGAAGGTCGGTGTCTATCAGATCACTCCGCCGCTTGGAGCGAATGCTACGATGCAGGCCGGCGGCGATCTCCTCATCGCAACTCAGGACGGGATCGTCCCGATTTCCGAAGCGGTCAACAAGGACGTAGCGGCTCTTTCCCTCTCGGCTATCACGGTGGACATTGCGCCAGCATGGAAGCGCGAGGTTATCGCTCGCCAGCTTATCCCGTGGGAAATCATCAAGTGGCCCACCAACAATATGATGGTCGTGTCTCTCCCGGTCGTCTCAGATGGGCAATCGACGCTTTGTTACGTGAAGAATCTGGAGACGGGCTCTTGGGGCTATTACACGGGCTGGGATACGCGCTGCATCGGCCATTTTGCGAACCAGGGCTATTTTGGCACGAATACCGGCACAATCCACGCCATGGAAGTTACGGGCACCGATGACGGTGCGCCCTATACCTGCACCTATGTCGGTCTCCCTGATCATGTCAAAAGCACAGGCGTTACCAAGACATTTCATTCAGCCCGCGCGACATTCCAATCCAACATCCCGTTTACTCCGAAAATCTCGGTTTCAACGAATTATCAGATCCGGCTGCCTGCGGCCCCGTCCTCGACGAGTGACCTTGTCAGCGACCTTTGGGACGTTGGGTTGTGGGATGTCGCGTTGTGGGACGGCGGTTCAGCACTGACCGTCTCCACCAAATGGGTGTCGGTCGGGAAGACCGGTTTTGTGGTTTCTCCGCAGGTGCAGATTACTTGCGGAACGACACCGAGGCCGCTGACCGAGCTCATAGCGTTCGACTTGATCTATGAGCGCGCGGGGACAATGGTTTGATCACCTGGGCGATTGCCAAGCCCGACGAAATCGGTGCGCTGTCGCGATGGGTGGCCGAGCAGATATGGCCGGGGAAGGGCCGTGACTTCGGCAATTGCCAGGGGATGGCGATTATCGAGAATGAAACGCTCATCGCTGGGATGATCTATCACAATTTCGAGCCAGATGCCGGCGTGGTGGAAATCTCCGGCGCGGGGACTTCGAAGCGTTGGCTGACAAAGGAAACGCTGCGCGTGATGTTCCAGATCCCGTTCAAGGATTGGGCATGCCAGGCGGTAGTCATGCGCGTGTCAGATCATGATCCAGCACTGCACAGCATCCTGAAGCGCTACGGCTTCGAGCGGTACATCATACCCCGCCTCCGAGGCCGAGACGAAAACGAGAATGTCTTTGTCCTGACAAACGAGGCATGGGCGAGCAACAAGTTCAATCGGAAGAATGAGGTTCACTGATGGGGAAACCAAAGGCTCCGAAAGCCCCAGACCCAAAAGAGACGGCTGCCGCCCAGACCGGGACCAATGTCACGACGGCGCTTGCTAACGCGCAACTCGGGAACGTCAACCAGTATGGGCCTGACGGCAGTATCACGTACACGACGAATGGTGGGCAGACCTTCAAGGACCCAACGTCCGGTGTCGAATACTTCATTCCGCAGTACGAGCAGACGACGTCGCTTTCTCCTGAGCAGCAAGCAATCAAGGCCCAGAACGACAAAGCGAGCCTCAATCTATCGACGCTCGGCGCAGATCTCTCCGGGAAGCTGGGTAACCAGCTTACGGACAATTTCAAGCTGGGGAACGAGGCGACAGAGGCAAGGCTTATGGAGCTCGGCCGAAAGCGTCTGGATCCGCTGATAGCCCAACGCGACGAGGATTTGCGTACTCGCCTTGCCAACCAGGGCATTAAGGCCGGCTCGGATGCTTATAAGCGGGAACTGGATACCTTCAATCAGGGCTCCAACGACGCCTATACACAGCTTATGCTGCAGGGCCGTAATCAGGCAAATCAGGAGCTCCTGACCGAGGACAACCAGCGCATCAACCAGATCTCAGCCCTGATGAATGGCGGGCAGGTTTCCCAGCCTCAATTCGGGCAGACGAACCAGCCGCAGCTTCCGACCGTCGATTATGCCGGCCTTGTCGAGCAGAACTACCAGAACCAGTTGGGCGCCTATAACTCCAAGATGCAGCAGACCAACGGGATCGTCGGAGGGCTGTTCGGTCTTGGTGGCAAGCTCATCGGCCTGTCTGACCGCCGTGCCAAGCGGGATATCAAGCCTGTCGGCAAGCTCATGGGCCATAACCTCTACGAGTACAGCTACAAGGGCAAGTTCGACGACGGCCGCAAGCACGTCGGCGTCATGGCGCAGGAAGCCGAGAAGAAGCGGCCAGATTCCGTTGAGACGCGCCCTGATGGTCTCAAGCAGGTCAATTACGGCAAACTCTTCCAGATCGGCGAAAGGATGGCTGCATAATGGTCGGTTTCCTGTTCGGCGGCGATACCCAAGAGACGCCGGAAAGCATCAAGCGCAAACGCGAAATCGTGCGCGCGCTCATGGGGGCTTCCGGCGCTCCGAAGAACATCGGAGAGGGAATTAACGCCCTTGGCGATGGCATCGTATCGGCGGTGCTGAACGAGCGGGCAAACCGTGCGGAAGGCGAAGGCCGGAAATCAGCAGATAGCGATTTCTCGGCTCTTTCGTCCTTGTTTGGTGCGGGCGAACCGGCCGCGTCTCCGCCCGGGCCGTCTGCCAGCCTCAAGCCTGGGGTTGCCGCGGAACTGTCGGCAACCAATCCATCTCGCGCTGCGGCCCCGGTCTTCGCCAACGATGGTACTGAATTGGGAGCGTACCTATCAGACGATGCGCGCCGTGCCACGCTCCCTGCGGGTATGCGCAACAATAACCCCGGCAACATCAAGTTCGTGGGCCAAAAGGTTCCGGGCATCGTCGGCCCTTCCGTGAACACCGATCAGGGCGATCCACAGGCGGTATTCGACACGCCCGAGTCCGGCATGAAGGCGATGTACTCCCTTCTCGGCAAGAAATACGCTGGCGGCAAACTGACGCCCAACCAGATGATCGCTGGGAATATGGGCTGGACGCCTGGCAATTACGACGCTGCAAAGAACGTTGCGCGGACGATGGGCATCGGGCCGGACGACGATATTGGCTTTAGTGACCCCCAGAGAGCTGCGAAGTTCATGCAAGCTCTGATCCTTCAAGAGCACGGGCAAAAAGGGCGCCTGTATCCCGAGTCTCTGATTACATCAGCCATCGGCGGTAGGCCCACGCAGCCTGCTCAGGTGGCTAGCCTCGATCCTGCCGCCGGGATGCCGCCCTCAGCCGCTCCACAGGCCCAAGCATATGTAGACCCGGCTGTTTCTGCGCCCAATCCTCTGTCGCAAGGTAATCCTCAAGGCATGGTGACTGGCGGAACTGGGCAGCCGGCTTCCCAGCAGGTCGCCGCGTTGCCGCCTCAGGACGCCAGTGTCCCGCCACCCTCCGCGCCTCCGCAGAACCAGGTGGCTCAGGCCCTTCGCCAGCCGCCGCGCACGAGTAATGCCGAGCTTCAGGCTGCGCAGAAAGTGCTGTCCAATCAGTTTTCCTCAGAAGGGCAGCGCGCAGTCGCGCAGGCACTCCTTCGACAGGAGCTTGAACGCCGCAACACAGAATATGAGATGCAGCTCAAGCAACAGGATCCGGCTTATCAGCTCAACCTCCAAAAGGGTCAGATCGAGCTCGATAATCTGCGCAACCCCCGCATCTCTCCCGCAGAACAGCGCCGGCTTGATCTGGACCAGCAGAAATTCGACTTCGAACGCAACAAGCCCAAGAACCCGGAGAAGGTGTCTCAGGGCGAGATCCTCGTCGATCCTGTGACGGGCAAGGAAATCTACAAGGCTGCTCCAAAGCCAGACGTGAAGCCTTCGGCCGTTCAGGAGTACGAATACGCCAAGGGGCAGGGGTTCCCGGGCACATTCCAGGATTGGGAAGCCTCAAAGAAGGGCGGCATGTCGCTCCAGGTGGATCCCGCAACGGGTGCTGTCACGTTCCAGCAGGGCGGCAACATCAAGCCGATGACAGAAGGCCAGAGCAAGGATGCCGTTTTCTCAACCAGAGCAGCAGGGGCCCTCCCATTGGTCGACAAGTTCGGCGACTCTTTAACGGGATCGGAAGGCATGATCGGCGGAACCGTTGGACAGCTTCCGGTTGTCGGCAATTTTGCAAAAACGGAAGGATACCAACAGGCTGAGCAGGCGGGTAAGGAATTCCTGCAAGCGATCCTTCGCAAAGACACCGGCGCGGCTATCACAAAAGAGGAGACCGCCGAATATGGATCTGTCTATCTCCCACGTCCTGGGGACTCGAAAGAATTGCTGGCTCAGAAAAAGGCCTCTCGCGTTCGAGCGCTGGAAGCAATAAAGGCGGGGATGCCTCCGCAGGCGATCCTTGCTCAGGAAAAAGCGCTGGCAAACACGGCAAAGGTCACTGAAGCTCCTCCCGATGGTATTGACCCAGAGGATTGGAAATTCATGGACGAAGGCCAGAGAAAGCTTTTCAGATGAATATTGAGCAGCAACGCGCTCTTGCTCTCGCTCAGGCTCGCCGGAAAAGGGCCGAAGCGGAAGCCGCGCCAACTGAAAAGCCAGATACCGGCACTCAGAACGTAGACGCATCGACCGTCTACGTTGACGAGATGCTGTTTGGCCTGCCTGGGAAAGCGGCCGCCGGCCTCAATGCTCTGGTGCGGGCTCCGTTCACCGACAAGTCAATCGGTGAAGAATATGATACTATCCGAGATCAGTATCAGAATGCGCGGAAGCAATACGCTGAGGAGCACCCGATTGCCAATACTGCCGCCTCAATTGGGGGTGCAGTGCATGGTGGCGCGACAATGTCGGCTGCGGCTGGTAATTTGGTCGGTCAAGTAGCCCCGCGCATCGCTCAGGCTGTTAATGGTTCATATGCAGGGAGAATGGCGGGGGATGCCGTTTCTGGCGCTACGCAAGGTGCTATTTCTGCCTATGGCCATGATCAGGATATAGGCAGCGGAGCTGCTATTGGGGGAATTGCTGGCGGTCTTTCGCGGCCAGTCATTGATGCAGGTAGCGCTGTCTTGCGTTCCATCGGAGGCCTCGTTGGTGTCGGCAATGATCAGCGTGCTCGGTCGGCCATAGCTGAAGCTTTGGCACGCTCAGGGCGCAGTGCCGATGATGTCGCAAACGATCTGACCGTCGCTGCGCAACAGGGTCAACCTGAATACATGGTCGCTGATGCGATGGGCAACTCTGGACAGAGGATGCTTACCGGTGTCTCCAGATCTCCTGGAGACATGCGCCAGACGATCGCGGAAACGCTTCAGCGCCGTCAAGCGGGGCAGGGCGAGCGACTAGTCAACGCTTTATCGGAGGGGTTTGACGCTCCGACGACTGCCAATCAGGCACGCACGGCGATGACCGATGCGCGGAGCACCGCTGCAAATGCCAATTACGGGGCTGCGCGCCAATCAGCCGGAACGGTCGATCCGACAAGGGCTATTGAAGCGGCTGATAATTTTCTTGGGACGGCCGGCAGCATTTCGCGCACCAATATTGCGGATGATAGCATTGAGGGCGCCGTTCGCCGTGCTCGGTCCATGCTGACCGATGGCGACAACATCGTCAGCGACTTTGAAACTGCGTTCCGGTCCAAGCAGGAACTGGATGCAATGATAGAGCGCGCAGCGCCTACCATCCAGCGCCAGTTGATCCCTATCCGAAACGCGCTCGATGATTCATTGGCGGCAGCTTCCCAGCCATATGCTACCGCTCGGGATACCTTCCGCCGGCAGAGCCAGGCGATCAATGCCGTTGATGAAGGAGCCGCGGCAGCATCCGCAAGGACGAGGGCAACAGACAATATTGCGGGCTTCCAAGGCCGCCCTGCAGACCAGCAGCAGGCATTCCGCCAAGGGTATGCCGACCCGTATATCGCGCGCGTGGAAAGCGCCTCCATGTCGCCGACAACAAACAAGGCCCGTCCCCTTATTACGGGAAAGACCGAGCAAGAATTCCCCGCTTTTGCTGCCCCAGGTCGAGGCGACGTCATGGGCGACAGGATTGCACGCGAGCAACGAATGTTCGAGACAGCGTCTCAGGCTCTCGGCGGCTCTAGGACGGCAGATAATCTCTCGGACATCGCAGACGTGCAATCGTTCGATCCGACGATGCTTGGCGCCTTGGTTACAGGCAATTTCAAGGGTGCAGCACTCCAAGGCTTGCAGCATGGTATCAACACACTACAAGGCCGCAATAGCCAGACTCGCGATGCTATTGCTCGTATGTTACTGCAGTCTTCCCCAACCCGAGCCAGGGCTGAACTCGCAGAGGCCGTGGCTTCCGGCCAGCGCCTAACCCGGGCGCAAGAAGGGGTGATCAGAGCATTGATCAGTGGCGCAGCTACTACAACGCCGAGGCTCCAAGCTTACTAGTAGCCGCGCCAGATAAACATAGCGATTGCGACGGCTGCGATCGGTAATAGGTAATACCAAAGGTCAGCGGGCTTCGGGTCATTTCCGAGCCTATCGCGAGCCCACTTTCGCTCGCCATAGTCAGGGTATTTGCGGTTCTCGTTCGGATCGTGATCAATCTGCTTCAATTCCAAACATCTCCAAAGAAGCCGCCAACCGCATTCTAGCGGGGCCGCCGGCATTTGCCAACATGAGGTATCCAGATGCCAAGAAACGGCTCAGGAGTGTACTCGGCGCCTGCCGGTACGCTCGGAACTCCCAATACCGTTATCGAGTCTGCCAAGTACAACGCGTTCGTCAACGATCTTGTCTCGGATGCCAACGCGGCTCGCCCGGTAACGGCTGGCGGAACCGGCGGCACGTCTCAAACGACGGCGCAGTCTGGACTAGGCGTTGACGGCAAGGTCGTCCACGCAGCAAAGAGCGCCGGATATACTGCTGTCGCTGCGGACAACAACGCATACCTACGGTTCACTGCCGGTGCCACGCTTGCCTTGACTGCTGCGGCCACCCTTGGCGCAAACTGGCATTGCTTCGTCCAGGCCAACGGCGGGGCTGTTGTCATCGACCCGAATGGAGCTGAGACTGTCAACGGAGCATCCACCGTTACGCTTGTAGACGGTCAGTCAGCCATGCTGATCTGCACCGGATCAGCATTCTTCGCCTACATTATTCCAGGACTCGCGGCCTCAAATACATGGTCTGCGTCACAGACATTGTCGAATGGGGCTGCTTTCGGTGCTGCGGCGACGTTCGGCAGCACATTTGTGGCCAGCGCTTCCGATCTATCAAAACATTTGTCTCTTTACAGCAATACGTACGGGATCAGCGTAACTGCCGGCGTACAGAATTACGTCGTCCCTGCGGGCGGAGATCATAAATTCTACCAAGGCACCACAGAAATAGGTCGTTTCAATTCCGGCGGCCTTACGATGCCTGTCAACCTGGGAATTTCCTTCTCAGGCACAGGCGCCGCCACTACGAGAACAAATCTCGGATTCGGAACTGGCTCTGTCGTCACTCTCACGGGCACTTCGGTTGATATAACTGGCATTCCATCCGGTGTCCGGCGCATTTCCTTCCCATTCGCGAATGCCTCTACAAGCGGAACGACAGGGTTCAGCCTGCAGCTCGGCACCTCCTCAGGTATCGAGACAAGTGGGTATAAGAACGGCACATCAAGCGGCAACAGCACGACAGAGTTCCCGCTTACTGGCGGCACAAGCGCGGCGGCTGGCGATTATCAGGGCATAGTCACGCTAGAGCTATTGAACTCGTCCACAAACTTGTGGTCGGTAACGGCCGTCAATGGCCGCAGTGACACGTCTGCGGCCCTCGTGATGGGCGGGTCTAAAGCACTCGCCGGCACCCTCGATCGAGTCCGCTTCAAAACAGGCAACGGCGTTGAGACCTTCGACGCCGGTTCCGTCAGCATGAGCTACCAGTAATCCCCCCAACACTCGGAAAACAGGAGAATTTATGAGCAGCATCGAGTTCAGCAGCGCGGCACCGGAATTCGTTCTCGACAAGCACAAGGTCATCGGCAGTGGCGGAACCTACGGCGGCTATGGGGCGCCTCTCAGCGGCACGACAACCTTTGGCATCAAGATCCGCAATGCCCGCAAGTTCGCGATCAACGATGCGGATATCCAGCGGGTCGATATCGGCATGGATATCGGTCAGACGGCCGGCTCATGGCAGCACGGCGGATCGATCAAGGGCGGCAGGGTCATGCACTGTACCCGCGGCATGTGGCTTCGGGATCTCGCCGAGGGCATATTCGTCTCCGACATCCTCGTCTCTGACTGCACCTTCGGCGTAACGGTTGACAGCGGCAACACCAATCTCTCGAACGGACAATCTGTTTACTGCAGCATAGGCCTTTTAGTGTCTGGAGGCGCCAATCATGCGCATGGATCCGTTGTAGGCTGGAACTCGCGCCACAATACTTACAACCTAAGCGTCCAGAACGTCACCAACGGCCATTCTTTCGTGGGCTGTAATTTCATCGCAGGCCAAGGGGGTAGCGATAATGGAGGCGTACAGATCTACAATTCGAAGGGCGTTATGATCACTGGCGGCCAAATCGCCTACGCAGATGTTAGTGTTGACGCTACCAGTCAGGCATTTTTCCGCAATGTTACCTGGCGAGGCCCGGTCAATATTAGCGTTTCTGCCGGCGGTGTTTTTGACGCGAAGGGATGCATGCTTGCTCCCGGTGCATCCTTGACCCTCAATGGGGCGGCATTCAGCGGCAACACCCCCTGATCACCACTGGCGGCAGGACCATTCCTCAAGCGTCTCCGGGTCCTGCCTGTACTCCCATCTTCCGTCTTTTCGACGCCGACGCCAAAGAGTGCCGTCTCCCGATAGCTTGCCATTCTCAAGACGCACGATCGGCTGAAACAGCGGGTCGTATTTCGACCATACATAGTCATTTGGACCCGGCTTTTCGGGGAACATGAAGCCCATCACGTACCTCAAGCCGACATCGAGAAAATAAGCGCACTCTTCAAGCAGTCTCATGATCATGGCTGGCCCCATTAAGAACTCTAAGGGTTAGCATCACAACCCAAAAAGGTAAAGCGCATGAACCTCGTCAGCAGACCGGGGCGCGTCCTCGCGCGCTCTTTATCCATGTGGTGCGTCTATCTGGCCGGCCTGTTGGAACTGGCTCCGTACATCGTCCCATATCTCGACGCCTGGATACCGAACTGGCTGTCGATCGTCTTTCTCATGATCTCCCCCCTAGCCAGAATCATCGCTCAAGGAAATCTCGATGCCAAGTAGTCGCTTGAAAAAGGGCGGGGCCGTCGCCGCGCTCGCCGCTACCCTCGTCGGTGGCTTCGAAGGCCTCCGCCAGAACGCCTATCCCGACCCGGCGACCAAAGGGCCGCCTTGGACCGTCTGTTACGGGGAGACCAAAGGTGTCCAGCCGGGCGATCACTACACTATCGCTCAATGCAAGGCGATGCTGGAGGAGTCCTTGCAGGAATATGCGGCTGGCATCGATCGCTGCGTCACGGTCCCCTTGCCTGACAAGCGGTATGTCGCCCTCATTTCCTTCGCCTACAACGTAGGCGTCAAGGGTGCGTGCGGGTCGAGTGTCGTCAAGCTCATCAACGTGGGCGAGACCAATGCCGGGTGCGACGCGCTACTGAAGTGGGACAAGGCCGCCGGCATTCGATTTCCGGGGCTCACCAAGCGCCGTCAGAAAGAGCGCGAATACTGCCTGGAGGGAGCATGATCCTCTCCCTTATCCCCGACGTGATCAAGCTGCCGGCCGCCATAGTTCTTGGCGCGGCTATTGCCTTCTATCCGGCTAAGTGGATCGGTCAATCGGAAGCGCGCCAATCTGCCGCTACAGCCGCCCTCAAGACATCCGTCACAGTCCTTCGCGAAAGGAACGCGATCAATGACCAAGTCACTGCCTCTGATGCTGGCGCTTTGTGTGCTGCTCTCGGCTTGTCAGACGACGAAACCACAGAGTGTATGCGACGGATGGCAGAAACTACGGGCGAGCCTGCCGACGGCGGTAGCGATACTCAAGACCGATCGCCAGTTTGCCGAGCAGGTAGCAAGCCATAATAAATTCGGCGCCTCGAAAGGCTGCTGGAAGTAAGCGATCCGACGCCCTGCTTGTGACCCAGAGCGCCGGATCTGACCACCCGATCGAACAGGGATCGCGATGGCTAGGTACAATATACCTGCCTCCGATTGCTCAATCATTAATTGCATGGCGTAGGAAGCGGAATGAATGGCGGGAAATGATGATATGCAGTTGCCACGCAAAGCAGCCAAACTAGAATGGAACCTGAACACGATCATCAATCTGGTGACGCTGGTCGGCATGTTCGCCGGCGGGGTCTATATCTGGGCCAATACCACCCGCGATATCGAAGACCTCATGAAGTGGCGCGCCTCCCATGAGGATTACCACAAGGAGCGACTTGCGGAGACGAGGGCACGAGAAGCCAGCGTAAACGAGCGCCTGAGAGCGGAGGAGGTGAGGGGCAATGACGTTGACCGGAAGATCGACAATCTCACCTATCGCGTCACGGTTGCTGAGCAGTCTGCCGTCAGCGTTACGTCATCTATCAAAGACCTTCAGGCAGGGCAGAATAAGCAATCCTCCGACATACAGGTTATGAAGGAGATCCTTCAGAGAATGGAGGCTGCCCAGCAGGGACGGCCGTCAAGGTAGCCAGCCAGCCCAATAAGCAAGCGGAGCCGCCACGAGGATTACCACAGTGGCGTAGAGGGCAAGGTGGAGGCGGAGGGAGTTCATGCCCGCTTCGCTTCCATTGCTTCTATATGCCGCTTCACGGCTTGAGTAGCCTGCTTCATTCCTTCGAGGTCCCGATGGGCATCGACCGCGGATAATGCCGCGTAAGCGATCCAGTATGCTTCACTTTCCGTAATCTTCGACATGGCTGCGATTGCTGCACGGGCAACGGCAAAGCTCTCATCCAGAGGGTGAGCAAAATTTGCAGTCGCCTCAGCTTCCTCTTGGCTGTCTCCGTTTCCCAGACAATACGCATAGAGCGATGCATGGCTCTTGAACACATTGGGGTGGATCGCCCGCGCGACTTCCTCGACCTTGCTCATCTCAGTCATTCCGTATTCCCTTCCTGTACCGCATCGGGCTTTGAGCGCATCTTGCCGGTTCCGTCGCAGCACCCGCATCTTGGCGATCCCGTATTATCATAGTAGCCGGATCCAGAGCACGCCGTGCATGTGCCGAGCTTCCACCCCTTTACGTATTTCTCGTAATGCTCAGTGCGGGCGCGTTTCCGACCTTGGAATGAATCATCGTAACCGTAGCTCACCGCAACAATTCCTTTCGCTGCCCATCTCTCCTTGAGCCAATCCGGCGCTTCCGCCTTGCCGCCGTGCAAGTGATGCCAAGCCATTTCTCTTCTCCTAGTGGTGGCCCTCCGAAGAGGGCCGGGCTACAAGATGTTTGGGGCGTGGATCGGGTTTTCGATCTTCAAGTGGCATCACCTCCTTTCTTATCCACAGGGGCCGATTTCGGTGGATAAATTTGCCGGATATCGTGGGACACCCACCCTCTAACCACTTGATTCCTAGTGCCGTTAGATGCCTTGTCGTGGGACACAAAATCCTAGCATTTCCAGTGCATTCAGGCCAGATCGCGAGTCTTCTCGACCGCACCAAAATAAGAAACCCGCTTCGGCGGGTTTTTTGTTGTCTGGATCACAGCGGACAGAACCAGCCGCTAAAAATTTAGCGGCCAAGCTCCCGTTCCCTTTAGATTTTTCCCCTAATCCCGTTGATCGGGACATCTGGGGAAAAGACATGAAGACGCTTATCTTTGCGCAGGCTTTCGCCTGCCTTCTGGCAACCGCCGTCGTTACGTCCGCAGAAACGATTTCCATGGACACTCATTCGCCGGAGCTTTCCGTCAAGGTGGCGGAGGGGATCGGCACGGCCAATGCCCATATCGTCGCAGAGATGACGCGACAGGATGCCGGCGACTATTGCTCGAACTGGTTTGCGGGCCGCGGCAAGACGGCGATCAACGACTGCATCAAAAGCAGCCTGGATGGTGCCAACACCAAGGCGGAGATAAGCGCCGACTGCGATGCCGGCTCACTCGTCGACCCTCGCGGCCGGAAGTTCACCTTCGCCGGCGTTTGGGAGAAGCATGACGATATCAGGGCGCCCGGGCGGTTCCGCTTCAAGGACGAGACCGGCTCGATGGTCGAGCCCAATAATGCGGCGGGCGGGCTTACCCTGGCCCATTTCTGGACGACGCTCTGCCCGCAGGGCTCTCCCACGCTGGACGCAGAATTCAATCCCTACGTCAAGAAGAGGGATTTCGCGCTTGCCTCCACCAAGGACACGGACCATCCGCTCAACGACAGCCTGAATATCGAACCGTTCATCCACAACGACTCGTTCATGCATGTCAGCTACAGGTACGGGATCATCACCTATCACGATCCGAAGCCATCGATCGTCAGCACGATCAAGCCGAACACGCTGCTGTTCCAGGGCAGGATCGAGCATATGGGCGAGGCGATCGGCGTCGCCTACACGTTCAAGAAGGGCTGCGAACCGGCACCCTATTTCGTGGTCGGCTATTACCACGCCAAAACATCGAGCTATTTCCTGCATGGCAAGGCGCCGTTGCGTAGCAAGACGAATTGCGATGTTATCGGCTACAGCGAGAAAAGCCCGAATGCGACCTTGAAATTGCAGGCCTATCTGATGGATTGATCCCGGTGCCTATGTTGCAAGGTAAGGAGAAGCCCATGGTCGAACTGAAGATCAAGACACGGCCGATCGGTGCGACGGCCGTCCTCGGACGTCTCGGTCACCCGCGGGTGACGAGCGAGACGAACGGGCATGTGGACGTGGTTACCGGCGCTTCCGAGCCCGGCTTCAATCCGCTGGACCTGATGTTTTCCTCGCTCGCGGCCTGCCTCGTGCTCAGCGGGCGCATCGCTGCAAGCAAGCTCGGCATTCTCGACAGGCTGCAGGAGGTGAGGGTGCATGTGACGGGCGAGAAAGCCCATGAAGAGCCATCGCGCATCAGCAGTTTCATCGTGGATTTTCACGTCGAGGGTGATTTCGACGACGAGCAGAGGCTGCAGATCGCCCATATGGCGGAAGAGATCTGCACCGTCAGCAATACGCTGAAGACCTCGCCGGATATTTCGCTGACGATCCGCTAGCCGTCAGTCGTCGTCGGGAATGTGACTGTCGACGCCTTCGAGCCGGAGGTTGTTGACGAGTTCGCGCACGCCCGCGACACGCTGGATACGCCGCACGATCTTGCGCGACGTCGCCGCATCGTCGACAGCGCCTTCGAGCGTCACGGTACCGTCCTCGACATGCACGTCGATCGAGGCCATGTCGATCATGTCCAGCTCGTCGATCGCGTCGGTTACCCGTTCTTCGAGATCGTCGGCTTCCTCGATACCCTTGGTGCCGGGGCGAACGCTGTCCACCAGCCGCTCCTCGGACCCGTCGCTTTCGACGCCATCCACCTGATAGCCCGGATTGCGCTCCGCATCGAAATTGGCCTTGGGATCGCCATAGGCGGCGTTATCGACGGGGCGGGTGCCGGCTGCATCGTCATAGGGCCAGCCGTCATCGATATTCCGGTCGTCGTAATCGCGAAAATCTTCCTCGCGGGAAATATCGTCCGCTTTCTTCTTGCCCGGCACTGCGATCTCCTGTCATCCAAACGGACCCGGCGCACCCCCGTTCATCGGCTGGCGCGCCGGGTATTTCGCCTCAATGGCTCGCGGATGCGCCATTCTTGCCCGTCAGGGCCAAATGGCTTTCGACATCATGTACGCCATCCACGGTCTCCGCGCTCAATACGGCCTTCCTGGCCGAGAACACGGTATCGACCGAACCCTCGAGGATAACCTTGGTTCCCTCGGCATGCGGTTCTATCGTCGATGAATCGACATCCGGCAGTGCAGCCAGACGCTCCGATACTTTTTGTTCGAGTTCTGCTGCGGTCTTGTCTGCTGTCGCATTCACGGTCGTAGCTCCTCGTTGGCGTTGCGACCGGATAACGGACGAACGCGGATTTGGTTCTGCCGTGCTTCTTATTTTCCCTTGTCCCATTTGCGCAGCAGCCGGTCGCGTTTCAGGCGGGACAGCCGCTTCAGCCAGAAGATGCCGTCGAGCTGGTCGATCTCGTGCTGCATGCAGATGGAATAGAAGCCGTCCGCGTCCTCTTCCCGGACGGTGCCGTCGAGGTCCTGGTAGCGGAACCGTATCCGTTTCGGGCGCTCGATCTCGTCGTTGGCGCCGGGCATGGAGACGCTGCCTTCCATGTGCCGCATCAGCTCGGCGGAGGAGGCGAGGATTTCCGGATTGGCATAGAAACGCGGACCGCTTTCCTTCGAGAGTTCCAAAACCACGAGCCGGGTGAAGACGCCGAGATGGGCGGCGGTGATGCCGACGCCGGGCGCGGCCCGCATCGTATCGAGAAGGTCATGGGCAAGCGCGGTCAGGCCCGGGTCGAAGACCGAAACCGGTTCGCAAGGTTTCGACAGGCCCGGATCGGGATATTTCAGGATGGTTCGGATGGCCATTTTTCGAACTCCGCTGGCTGCGCGCCGGGATTTTTCCGCATGGTTTCGCCATGCGCTCTGGACCCGGAACAGCAATTGTTCTAGCAGGAAAACCGGTGGTGCGAGCAATAGCGCCGGATCTAGCTATCCGGTTGTTGACAATATGTTTTTTGCCGCCATTCTCCTTTTGTCGAAGACCAGCAGCGAGGGCGGCAGATGAGCGATATCGGCGAAGACGTCCGCCTGCGCACAAAAACCGACGATGCCGGTGACGACATCTATTCCGAAGACGGTGCGATCCGTGCCGACTTCCTGGCGATGGTGGGCGCGGCGATCGCCGATCGCGACACGCTTTTCCTGCGCAGCCATGTGGCGCGCCTGCACGAATCGGAACTCGGCGACCTTCTCGAAGCCATCCTGCCCGACCAGCGCCACGCGCTCGTGCGGCTGCTCGGCGACGATTTCGACCTGACCGCGCTGACCGAAGTCGACGAAAACATCCGCATGGAGATCGTCGATCAGATGCCGAACGCGCAGATCGCGGCGGCGATCGGCGAACTCGATTCGGACGACGCGGTCTACATTCTCGAAGACCTCGACCACGAGGACCGGGAAGAGATCCTGGCGCAGCTGCCGTTTACCGAACGGGTAAGACTGCGGCGCGCGCTCGACTATCCGGAACAATCGGCCGGCCGCCGCATGCAGACGGAATTCGTCGCCGTGCCGCCGTTCTGGACCGTCGGCCAGACGATCGACTACATGCGCGACGAGGAGGACCTGCCGGAGAGTTTTACCCAGATCTTCGTCATCGACCCGACCTTCAAGCTGCTCGGCGTGCTCGACCTCGACCGTATCCTGCGCGCCAAGCGGCAGGTGAAGATCGAGACGATCATGCGGGAAACCAACTATCCGATCCCGGCCGACATGGACCAGGAAGAGGCAGCGCAGCTCTTCGAACAATACGACCTGATCTCGGCTGCCGTCGTCGACGAGAACGGAAGGCTGGTCGGGGTGCTGACCATCGACGACGTGGTCGACGTCATCCAGGAAGAGGCGGAAGAGGACATCCTGCGCCTTTCGGGCGTCGGCGACGAAGAACTGTCCGACTCGGTCAGGGAGACCTCGCGGTCGCGGGTGCCGTGGCTGCTGGTCAACCTGTTCACTGCCTTCATTTCCGCCTCGGTGATCTCGCTGTTCGAGGCGACGATCGAACAGGTGGTGGCGCTCGCCATCCTGATGCCGATCGTGGCCGGCATGGGCGGCAATGCCGGCTCGCAGACGATGACCGTGACGGTGCGGGCGCTTGCGACCCGCAATCTCGACATTCACAATGCCTGGCGGGTCGCCCGACGCGAGGCCGGCGTCGGGCTGATCAACGGCGTGGTGATCGGCTGTCTCGTCGGCACGGTGGCGGGGCTGTGGTTCCATGATGTCCATATCGGCGGGCTGATCGCCACCGCCATGCTGATCAACATGTTCGCGGCCGCCATGGCCGGCATCATGATCCCGCTGCTGCTCGACAGGGCCGGGGCCGACCCGGCGGTATCGTCGGCGGTGTTCGTCACGGCGATCACCGATACGACCGGTTTCTTCTCGTTCCTCGGCCTTGCGACCTGGTGGTTCATGCTCAGCTGAGCGCGAAAAATTGACTGTTACGTAAAAGTCAATTAGTTTGGCTGACGAGTAGCAGGACATGGTCGTGAACAAGTATTATAGCATTACGGAGCTGACGCGTGAATTCGGGGTCTCGACCCGCACGCTGCGCTTCTATGAAGACGAGGGGCTGATCCACCCGGAACGCCGGGGTCGCACGCGGCTTTTCCGGGCAACGGATCGGCGGCTGATCCAGGAAATCCTGCGCGGGCGCCGGATCGGCTTCACGATCGCCGAGATCCGCGAGATCATCCAGGTCTACAAGGAACCGCCGGGCGAGCTCGGGCAGCTCAAGCTCCTGATGACCCGCATCGACGAAAAGCGCAACGACCTGCGTCAGAAGCGCAAGGATATCGACGACACGCTGACGGAACTCGACAATGTCGAGGAAGCCTGCCTGACCCGGTTGGCCGAAATCGGCGTCGGGACCTGATTCTCAAGAAAATCCGGCTATTGCGCCTCGATCGAGCATTGTTCGGCGAGCGCCTGCACCCGGCTGTCCTGCGGGGCGATGGTGCCGGATTGCAGCGGCGTCATCAGTGACTGGGCGATCAGCTTATCGGCCGTGCAGCCGCAGAATTTCCGGCAGAGGCCGGCATCGTTGCCCTGGCCGGTGCAGCCCGCTTCGCAGCTCCGGACATAGCCGATACGGGGGTCCGGCGGCGGCGCCGGGTGCACCAGCGAGAACAGATAGACGAGCGCGATCAGTACCGGCTGATGGACAAGGTAGACGACGAGGCTGTGGCGGCCGGCCTTGGAGAGCAGGTTCTCCCGCGTCTGGACCGCCGCGAGCCTCGGCAGCCATTTCCTCGACAACGCGATGCGGGCGACGGTCACGCCGGCAAGCAGGGCGGCGATCCACGGAAACAGCGGCACGTAGTCGTTCGAGCGCGGCGGGATTTCTGCAAAGCCGAGCCAGCTCAGATAACGCGGATCGAAAAAACTCGAGTCCAGGACCCCGGGAGCAAGGCCGTAATCGACGATCATCGCGACGACGACCAGGACCACGACGGCGCCGGTCAACCACGGCGACAGGCCCAGGAACGCAAGGCCGATCAGGCTCGACAGCGCGATATTGTGCAGGATCCCGAAATAGATCCATTCGCCGCGGAACGCGATGAAAGTGGCGATGCTGATGGCGACCGCGGCACCCGCGACCATCGCGAAACGCTTCCAGAAGGATTGCCAGCGGATGACCGGGAAATGAGCGAGAACGAGGCTGACGCCCGCCAGAAACAGGAACGAGCTGGCGATCGCGCGTGCATAGACCCGGAAGAAGCCCTGGGTCGCCGTCCCGGAATCGAGATAACCGAAAAATTCCAGGTCCCAGGTGAAATGATAGGTCGCCATGGCGACGAGGGCGACGCCGCGCAGCGTATCGATGAGCGTGATGCGGGGCCTGCGCGACGGGGTGGTCTCAGTTTCGGCAACGGTCACTGCTTGTCTTTCCGGATCAGGTCTCAAGGTGCGCCGCGGTCCATGATCGCCAGTCGCGCCTCCGAGAAATACTGGCGGCGGGTGAGCACGACGACCACGACGAGGGTCATCGCCATGAACATATAGGGCCCGATGAACCAACCGAGATAGCCGATCGACAAAAAGAGCGCCCGCAGGCCCGAATTGAAATGACCGGCCGCGATCGTGTTCATCCGAACCACCTGGTCGGCCGCCCGTTCGGCGGCAGCCCGGTCGGCATTCGTATCGTGCATCATCGGCAAGGCGCCGAAGAGAATGGTGCAATAGTTGAACAACCGGTAGGACCAGCCGAACTTGAAGAAGGAATAGCCGAACAGGAAGGTCAGGCCGGCGACCTTGAGTTCGAAGGCGGTGCGGCCGCCGTAAACGACGAAGGGCAGGTCGCGGAAGACCGCTTCCACCTGTTCGGTGGCGCCGAGCAGCGCGAAACAGCCGCCGATCGCGAAGATCGACGTCGAGGCGAAAAAGGCGGTGCCGTTCTGCAGGCCGGCCAAAATCTGAGTGTCAATCATCTTAAGGTCGCGACGGAGGGAATTGTAGATCCATTCGCGCCGCCTTTCGGCCATGGCGCGGTTGAGGCTGGCGCGTGGAAAAAACCGCGAGCCGGCGCCGGCGGTCACCCAGGAATAGAGGGACCAAAGGACGGCAAAGAGGGCAAGCGCACCATAGTCAGCGGTCGTCATGGGCTTTTACGGGTCCGGAATCGATCTCTCTGCCTCTCGTCATGCTTTGTTTCGGTTTCGGCGGCAAGCCTCCTTGATCCGAATGGCAACGGCCACCGCCGCCGCTCGTTCGCAATGCGACCATTCACGCCTGCGCCCACGCCTTTGCCATGTTTCCGCCGTTTTCCGGATTGCGAAGGCCTCGGGATTTTAATAGACCATTAGCCATGACGGCCTGGAGCGGACGTTCATCGATGCAGCAAGAGCCTGGAGACAGCATGGAAGATACGGTTCAGAAGTCCTGTTGGGGCGTGACCTTCAAGGCGCTCCTGGGATTTGCAGGGGTTTTGGCTCTCGCATATCTGTTCGGCGCCATCTGATCGCCCCAGGAAATTCCGGAATTTGCTTTCGCGGCGTGGTATTCGAACCGCGCCGTTTCTATTTTAGGATCATGTCGCGGCCGGTTCACCGGATGTCGGGCAACCGCCAAGGCATGGCGGCGGTCTGGCATAGGCTCGACCATCCATCTCTTTTACCGCACGGGTCACCATGTTCCTGTCCGTTTTCGACGTCTTCAAGATTGGCATCGGTCCTTCGAGTTCGCACACGATGGGACCGATGTCCGCCGCCAACCGCTTCCTGGAGCTCATCCTCTCCAGCGACTGGCCGCGGCCGACCGGCGCCCATGTCGCGGCGCTGAAGGTGAGCCTGCACGGTTCGCTGGCATTTACCGGGATCGGGCACGGGACGGGCAGGGCGGTGATCCTGGGACTGGTCGGCGAGGTGCCGCACAAGGTGGACCCCGACCGGATGGACGAGATCATCGCCGAGGTGGAACGGACCGGCCGCGTGATGCCGCCCGGCCATCCGTCTTATGAATTCCAGCCGAAGACCGACCTGATCTTCGACAAGAAGCAGCCGCTGCCGGGCCATGCCAACGGCATGAGCTTTTCCGCCTTCGACCGCGACGGCCGGCTTCTCCTGAAGCGGATCTACTATTCGATCGGCGGCGGGTTCGTGGTGACCGATACCGAACTCGAGGCGATGCGCGGCGCAAAAAAATCGGCAGGCGACGCCCGCATTCCCTATCCCTTCGCCTCCGCCAAGCAGATGCTCGACATGGCGCGGGGCTCCGGCCTGACGATCGCCCAGATGAAGCGCGCCAACGAAGAAACCAAGATGGGCACCGCGGAGCTCGACGAGGGTCTCGACCGGATCTGGGACGCGATGTCGAGCTGTATCGACCGCGGCCTCAAGGTCGACGGGATCATGCCGGGCGGGCTGAAGGTGAAGCGCCGCGCGCGGGCCATCCACGACAGGCTGAACGAGGAATGGCGCAGCAACCGGCTGAACCCGCTGCTCGCCAACGACTGGCTCTCCGTCTATGCGATGGCGGTCAACGAGGAGAATGCCGGCGGCGGGCGCGTGGTGACGGCGCCGACCAACGGGGCTGCCGGCGTCATTCCGGCGACGGTACGTTATTACCTGCATTTCCACGATGACGCCACCCAGGCGGATATCCATAATTTCCTGCTGACGGCGGCGGCGATCGGCGGCATCATCAAGCACAATGCTTCGATCTCGGGCGCCGAGGTCGGCTGTCAGGGCGAAGTGGGCTCGGCCGCCGCCATGGCCGCGGCGGGGCTTGCGGCCGTCATGGGCGGTTCGCCGGAGCAGATCGAGAACGCCGCCGAGATCGCGCTCGAACACCATCTCGGCATGACCTGCGATCCGATCGCCGGCCTCGTGCAGGTGCCCTGCATCGAGCGCAATGCGCTCGGTGCCGTCAAGGCGGTGACCGCCGCCTCGCTCGCCATCAAGGGCGACGGCACGCATTTCGTGCCGCTCGACGCCTGTATCGAGACGATGCGCCAGACGGGCAACGACATGAGCGAGAAATACAAGGAAACCTCGACCGGCGGGCTCGCCGTCAACGTCGTGGAGTGCTGAGCCGTTCTGCCGCTGTGGAAGGGGCCGAGCAAACGCTTGACCTCACGCGCGGATAGGTTTTCAACGAGCCATGGCTCTTCATCTCATCAAACTCTGCGTCGGCGCCGACTCGATCCAGGATCTCCAGGATTGGGTTGCCGAGCGGTCGCTCAATGCGATTGCCGCCGGCCTCGAACCGCACAGCATCCATACGACGCGCATGGTGCCGAAGCGGATGGAGGAACTGCTCGATGACGGATCTCTCTACTGGGTGATCAAGGGGCAGGTGATGGCGCGGCAGAAGCTTCTCGACGTCCGCACGGTGACCGGCGGCGACGGAATCCAGCGTTGCCAGCTGGTGCTCGGGCCGGAGGTGATCGAGACCGCGCCGCAGCCGAAGCGGCCCTTCCAGGGATGGCGCTACCTGAAAAGCGAGGAAGCGCCGCGCGACCTCGGCAAACTGGGCGAGGACGTGGCGGCGCTTCCGGAAGATCTGCGGCGGGAACTCGCCGAACTTGGACTTCTGTAGCCTGAAAACCTGCGATCAGCTTTGCCTGATCGTGATCAGCGAAGCTTGATGCGGACCGGCGAACGCCCGGCACGGGCGCCGACATGCAGATGGACATTGGCTTCCGGCTGGGAATGACGCCAGGCGCGGGCACCGTGGCTCAGCAGCATGGAGACCAGATCGCGGGTCTTTTCCTTGGAGCGGTTCAAGCCCAGGCCGGCAAGCCGCATCGCCGCCTCGTGAAGCGGGTTGAGCGCCACGCCCCGGGCTCTGGATTTTTGTGTCGAATGGAAGGCCAGTTCGGCGCTGTTTTCATTCATCATCGGAAACCCCGTCTACGCGTTACTTTCGAGATCCCTCCGCGCCGGGAAACCGGCGCGGGCATTTCATCAAGGGCCGGGAGCGGCCGCTCACTGGAGCGACGCCCAGCAGCTGATGCCCTTTTTCTTCAGCACGTTGCAGGCATCGATGGCCGTCTTCTGGTCGTCGAAGCCGCCGAAGCGGGCACGGTAGATCTGTTCGCCATTATTGCTGAAGGCGACAGTGAAGGGTTTGGCGGAACGCAATACCTTGCCGCCTTTATCCTGCGCATTCTGCAGGAGATCCTGAGCCTGTTTCTGGTTCGGCGAGGCGCCGATCTGGATGACCCAGCCGCTGGAGGTGATCGAGGCCGGAGCCGCAGCCGGCGTGGCCTTCGCGGACACCGCCGATACCTTGGTGGATGCGGTCGTCACATCGTCGACGGTCGAGCGGCCGGTGCGGCGCGCCACGGCTTCCTCGGTGCGGGCCGGCATATATTCCGGAGCCGGTGTCGGGACGGCGGCAACGCCTGCCATGGCCGAATTCATCGCCTGGGTGATGACCTTCTTCTGCTCCGGTTCTGCGGCATAGGCCGATGCGGCTGCAGGGGCCAAAGCTGCAGGGGCGAGGGCCGCCGTCTGCTGCTCGCCATAACGGGCGCCGGGCCGCGGGCCGCTCGGCGGCAGGTCGAGAGCGGCCATCTGGCGGGCATCGGACTGGGCCGCTGCGACAGCCGGAGCCGAGCGGACCGGTGCGGTGGGTGCAGGCGCAGCAGGAGCGGCCTGGGCGATCAGGTTGGAATTGCCGCTGCGGGAAGCCTCCGGCAGGTAATCGGCGACCAGCTTGCGCATCGTGGCGTCACGGGCAGCACTGGAGCGGCCACCGAGCACGACGGCGACGATGGAACGGCCGTCGAGCTGGGCAGAGGTCGCAAGATTGCTGCCGGCAGCCCGGGTATAACCGGTCTTGATGCCGTCGACGCCCCTGACCGTGCCGACGAGGCGATTGTGGTTGCCGATCGTCTGCCTGCCGTAATCGAAGCTGCGGATTGAGAAATAGCCGTAATACTGCGGAAAGTGCTGGCGCAGGGCCATGCCGAGACGCGCCTGATCGCGTGCCGTCGTCATCTGCGCGGTGTTCGGCAGACCGTTGGCATTGCGGTAGGTGGTGCGGGTCATGCCGAGCGCACGCGCCTTGCTGGTCATCAGCGATGCAAAGCGGTCTTCGGAGCCGCCCACGAATTCACCGAGAGCAGTGGCGATGTCGTTGGCGGAGCGGGTAACGAGCGCGCGAATGGCCTGATCTACCGACACGGAGCCGCCGGCGCGAACGCCGAGCTTGGAGGGCGGCTCCGCAGCGGCGTGCGCGGAAACGGGAACCTGCGTGTCGAGACTGATGCGGCCCGATTCGAGCGCTTCGAAGGTCAGGTAAAGCGTCATCATCTTGGTCAGCGACGCGGGATAACGCAAGCCATCCGGATCTTCGGAATAGAGGACCTTGCCGGTCTTGGCGTCGACGACAATGCCGGCATATTTCGGACCGGCGGCCGCCGGCGTCGAAAACATCGAAATCGCCACAGCCAATGTGAAGAGAAAACCGAGGAACCGTCCCGGGACCGTCGCATCACCCTTGGAAAGGGATGCAGAAATCATTTTTTTCGACACTGCCGCACTCATCGCTTGCATCAAAATCAGTCACACATCCGGACGCGCCCCCGACACGGCCGTTACCGATCAATCTAGGGGATTAGCGTTACCAAGAGGTTTATGATGAACAGCAGCTTGCCTTGATATGCTGCATTTTAGACATCAACCTGGGGCTTCGACCCGACCCGTCCGCGGCGGCTTATTTCGCCAGCCGGTTTTCGACAAAGAGGCGAACTGCGGCATCAATATGTTGCCAGTCCTTCAAAAGCGCGCTGGAGAAGCGATAGAGCACCGTCAGGTCCTGTCCGATGTGGATATCCCGCTGGCAGTCGCCGCTGGTCGCCTTGCTGCCGGCAGCCGGCAGGACGCAACGCACGACGTAATCGGGTGCATCGGTCTGCTGCCCCGTCAGGACGACTTCGCTGCCGTAACCCGAATCGGCGCGCAGCCGGTGAAGCGTCAACCCGAAGGCGGCCGGCTGCGGCTCGCCGTCGAACAGTTTCGAATAGATCGGCTCCAGCCGGCCCGACATGTCGCGCGACATCGTGCTCTGGGACAATTGCAGGAAAATCAAGGAGGAGGACTGGGCGACGTCATCGAAACGGGACCGCAGGGCGGCACTGTAACCTTCGAGTTCCGGCCAGGTGAGATAAAGATCGATGCGTTCGGTCACGCCTGCCTGGCGCTGGTCGCGGAAGCGGATCGTGTTGGCCGAAAGCCTGAGCGTGTCCTGGCCGATCCGAATGAGGAAATCTTCCCGGCTGTCGGTATGGCCGGCAAGCGCGATGCGCTGTCCGAACCAATGGCCGCCGATGCTGATCGCGGCAGTCAACAGCGCAAGGATCGCGATGACCGCGGTCAGCCGATAGACGAAGCGGTTGGAGAGGAGCGGCGCTTCTTCTGCAGCCGAGAGGTTCCGGGCCGGACCTGCCATGACGCGCGCTCCATATTCTCGACCGAGAGGGGATTCGCCTGCGCCGGGATGGGACAGAATAAGGTTACGGAACGCGGCCGGCGATTTGGCCGCAGTGTGGATCGCCATGATTAATGTTTGGTAAATATTCCGCCCGCGAACTGGCGACAGGTCCGGACGCTCCGATCGGCATGCGCCTGCAGGGATGGCCCGACACGTCGGCCGCGGCCTGGAGTGCCGCGGCCTTTGCCGGCAGGGAAGGCGGGATTACTGGCCGACGGAGCCGACGGCCGTGGCACGGCCATCCTGAAGCTTGACCCAGCGGGCAGGGTCGTCGTTCGCCTGGCGCTTCAGGAACGTATATTCGGTGTCCGACCAGATCATGACCTTGTTACGCATGTTGTCGAGCACGAAATCGCCGCGATCGGTGCGGACCGTCAACACGGCATGACCTTCGCCGTTCGGCTGCAGCACGACGGTGATCAGCAGGTCGGAGGGCGAAAAGCCCTTCGTCATCAGCATCTTGCGCTTCAGAAGCACGAAGTCTTCGCAGTCGCCGACGGTGCGGGGATAGGCCCAGCGCTCTTCGACGCCATAGATTTCCTGGTCGGTCATCGGCGTGATCGACGAGTTGACCGTGTAGTTGACGTCGAGAAGCGTGCGCCATTTGTCCTCGGTCAGCGCCAGCGGGCCGGCATCCTGATAGGTCGCTGCGCATTCGCTCACATAGGTCTTGCAGAACTCATAGTGGCCGAGCGGTGGATTGGCCTGGCCGATGACGCGCATCGCGCCGGCCGGCATGCCGAACGAACTTTCGGCGGTGAAGATGGCCATGACGGCGGCGATGGTGGCGAGGCCCAGTCCCTTGCGGTATTTCATTTTTATGTCTCCCCGTTGTGAGGAGAACATTGCCAGACAGGCCTTGAGCGACCGCAAAATCTCGCAGTAAAATCAATATCTTATTTGAATTCAATTCGGCTAAAACAAAGATCAAATACGGCTCGAATTTTCGCAGAATTCGAGCCGTATTCGCCGCTAATTTGCATAAAATGCCGTCTATCGGAGGCTCGGCGCGTCACGGCTTTCCCGCTATCCAACTGGGAATAAACACGTTTTCGAAACCGCTCGGGCTGCCCGGCGAAAGCCGAAAATACTTCACCGGCGACGATCGAGGCCGCGGAACACGAAGGGAAGGTTGTATCGCGCGCTGCTCCCGAGGCAAAATCAGGGTCACCGAGGCCGATTTTCGGCCTCGAAAAAAGTGCCGAAAGGGCACATTTTTTTCGAAGAAAGTTCATTTCGGCACAGACGGCCCGCTTTTTGTGGCCTGTACCGCGATGAAACGGGGCGTAACGAAGGGGGGCGGCAACAAAAAAGCGCCCCGGATGGGGGCGCTTTGGAAAGCTCGGAGCTGCGTCCCTCTTAAAGGAATTCGGTCAGCGTTTCGCGCGACTGGACCGAATTGAACTCGATCGCCACGCCTTCCATGAAATGACGCACGACGCGGC
Source organism: Hyphomicrobiales bacterium (assembly GCA_900471605.1). GTDB lineage: Bacteria > Pseudomonadota > Alphaproteobacteria > Rhizobiales > Rhizobiaceae > Neorhizobium. Next base: position 75,747 of record UCEY01000061.1, read on the forward strand.
CACGCATGTTGCCGAGGCGGACGGGCGTGCCGAGCGCCGGGCGGATGTCGATATCGATCGCAGCGCCCGACAGCGAAAGGTCCATGATACGGCAGGCATAACGCCGGCCGTCGTCGAGCGTGATCTCGGAGCGGGTGTTGCGCGGCGCCAGGCGATCGTGGCGACGATCTTCCGGCAGGCCAAGCTCATGCTTGTTGGCGATCCAGGTGAGCTGGGCGGCCAGTTTTTCCCGCTTGCGGTCCGTCGCATTGATCGACATCACGAAGCCGGTGCTCGACAGGCTGATGACGATGCCTTCCAGGCGGCCGATATGATCGAGATAGGCGATCACCCGTTCGCCGACGAGAGGACGACCGACGCAGCCAAAGCTGACATCACCCGGCGACATGTCCACGACGTTGCACGGAAACTCCTCATGCGTCGCAAGCATCAGCCGACCGGGGATATTAACCGACACGCGCTGAAATGAACGCTGCGTGGGAGCGCTCGTTGTCGATGGATTATGAGCCGGCTGAAAAGAATACATTTGAGAGAGCTTTTCTCTTCTAAGTCTATCGTCAGAGTATTAGCGCGCCGCGGTTAACAGAAGGTTTTGGCACGCCGCGACGCCTAGCCTTTGCCGCGCCGTCCTGTGATCACAACGGCCGTCGGCTAGGCGGCAGGCGGCCGTGCATTTGCTGGGGGCTGCGGCGATCGCCGGTAAGCGGCACGCCGAAATGCGAACCGCTGCCGGTCAGGAACGTCCAGTTGTCGAGCGCAAGGAAAACGGCCGGCATCGCCGTTACGGGATAGGGAGAAAACTGGGGCAGGAGAGCCCCGAAAATGCGATCGCTCGCCGTCGTCTCCACTGAGCGGATCGGCAGAAGCAGCACCTCATAGGCATGACGGATCTCCCCGTTCGAGGCAAAAACATCCAGAAGTGCAGGCTGTTGGGACTGGATGACGTTGTGGGCGATTTCCACCGGCTGCCGGTGATCGCCCTCCTGCCAGACGCCGGCCAAAGGTTCCCCCCGGAATTCGCGGCCGAACAGGTCGCAGATACGGGTTCCGGCAAGCCGGAATGAGAGGGTGCCCGCCGGATCGAAGCCGGCCATGAAAAGATGCGGAAGAAGATGACGCAAAGCGGTCGGATCGATCTCGGTCTTCAGAGGGACTGCCCCGTCGTGCTTGAGATTGATCCAGTAGTCGAAGATTGCCCGGCTCGCTTGATTCCGCATTCATCATACCTGTTACATTTCGATGCAAACCGCGCGTCATGTGCGGCTGATCCTTCTCAAGCAGCGAAATCCATGCCACGGCAGAGGCGTCAGGGTTAACGAATCGTGACCCGCGATGCGCTGGCGCTACCGTGATCTCGGCCGCGCTTTTCTTTGAACGGCCGCTCCTATATGGCTGTCGGGCACTCTCAAGGAATGATCGAGGGCAGAAGGGACTTGCATGAACGACGGGCCGGACATGGCAGACGAGCCGCGCGAGACGGATGACGGCGGCGAGCGCTCGCAACCGGTCTTCAACCTTCCGCAGAGCCTCGTCGTGACGCTCGCACTGCTCGTGGTCATCTACGTCGTGCAGGACTATGTGCTGGACGACGATACCCGCGCCACGATGGTGGTAAACCTGGCTTTCACGCCATTGCGCTATGTCTATCCTCTCAGCGACCAGGGTCTGGAATGGGCGTGGACGCCGGTTACCTATTCGCTTCTGCACGGCAGCGTCGAGCATATCCTCTTCAACGCGCTCTGGCTGATGGCGTTTGGTGCTCCCGTGGTCCGTCGCATCGGCACGCTGCGCTACGTCGTCTTCTGGATCCTCTCCGCCGTCGCGGCCGCCTTCTTCCATGCCGCGCTCAACTGGGGGAACGAGACGCTGCTGATCGGCGCGTCGGGCGTCGTGTCGGCGCTGATGGGGGCCGCCTGCCGTTTCGCCTTTCCAGAACGCCGGGGTTACGACCGGACGCATGGCCATCTCTATCCGCGACAGTCGATCCTCGGGGCATTCCGCAACCGCACCGTGGTGATCTTCACCGCCATGTGGTTCATCGGCAACCTGCTGATCGCCTTCGGCGTAACGCTGTTCGGGGCGGATATGGGACCGATCGCCTGGGACGCGCATATCGGCGGCTTCCTGTTCGGCTTCCTGCTGTTCGGCCTTTTCGATCCCCTGCCGCCCAGCGTCATGCCGATCACGCAACCTTGATCTCTTTCTTGATCTCTTTCACACCTCGCTCTACACTTCTTCGCACGTGCAGGGACGGTTCTCCACCCGGGCGCTTTGTTTCCCGGGGATGAGCGATGTCCAGGCCAAGCCGGTTGTGAGGAGAGAGCCATGGCAATAGTCGTCAAGAACATGCTGGATGCAAAGGGACGCGACGTGGTCACCGTCGGCCCCGACAAGACGCTGCTCGAAGTCGCCGGGATCCTCAACGACAAGAAGATCGGTGCCGTGGTGGTGACCGGCATGGAAGGCCGAATCGCCGGCATTTTCACGGAACGCGACCTGGTGCGCGCCATCGCCGGCAAGGGCGCCGGCGTGCTGGACCAACCCGTCAAGTCGGCGATGACCACCGCGGTGCAACGCTGCAAGGAAGATACGACCGTCGACGAACTGATGGGGATGATGAGCGCTGGCCGTTTCCGCCACGTGCCCGTCGAACTTGACGGCAAGCTCGCCGGCATCATCTCGATCGGCGACGTGGTGAAGTCGCGCATCCGCGAAATCGAACTCGAGGCCGAGCAAATCAAGGCCTATATCGCCGGCTGATTCGTTTTGGCTTAAGCCTCGTCGAAGGGCGAGGCTTTGCTGCCGCCGGGCAGGATCTGCGCCCGCCTAGCGGGCGAAGACTTCCTGCATGCGCTTCAGGGCGGAAATCTGTGCCATGGTCTCCGTATAACCGCGCTCGATCGTTTCGCCGGCGCGGTGGAATTCGGACAGGCCGATATCGGCAAGCCGCGGATGCAGCGCCAGATCCGGCGGATCACCTGCCAGACGGGCCCGGGAAATGCGTTCCTGGATGATGTTGAAGGCCTGTACCATGGTGCCGGTCAGACCGACGCGCACATCGTCGGCCTTCTTGCGGCCGTCATCGATCGGCTGGACGCTGGCATTGTGCTTGACGACGGCCGATCGGCCGAAAATCTCGTAGTTCAGGTTGACGGCGACCACGAGCGGCTGCTCGTAGGCGCGGCAGACGGAGGTCGGCACCGGATTGACGAGGGCGCCGTCGACCAGCGTGCGGTTGTTGCATTTGACCGGTTCGAAAATGCCGGGGAGCGCGTAGGAAGCGCGAAGCCCGGTGATCAGCGAACCGCTGGAGATCCACACTTCGTGGCCGGTGTGAAGCTCGGTCGCGACCGACACGAAAGGCCGGTCCAGATCCTCGATCGACAGGCCTTCGAGATGCTCCTGCATCCGTTTGGTCAGCCGCATGCCGCCGAGAAGGCCGCCGCCGCCGATCGTCAGATCGAGCAGGCCGGCAATGCGGCGCATCGTCAGCGAGCGGGCGAAACTCTCGAGCTCGTCGAGCTTGCCGGCGAGGTAACATCCGCCGACCAGAGCACCGATCGAGGTGCCGGCGATCATGCCGACCTCGATGCCGGCCTCGTCGAGCGCACGCAGCACGCCGATATGCGCCCAGCCGCGCGCGGCGCCGCCGCCGAGGGCGAGAGAAAGCTTTGCTTTTTTGGGGGCTTCGATGATGGGAGGAGGTGTGGGTTCGAGAACTTGCGCTTCGCCGCCTTCGGCAGGTGCCGCAAGCGGATCGTGACGGTTCCAACTCCAGTTCAGCATCGACAAAGACCCTCCACAGCTGAACAAACCCCGGTCTGCCGATTAACGCACCGACAGGTTTCGAAATCGTTTATTCAGGCGAGATATGCCAAAAAACGGGGCAAATGCCTAAATGGTTCCTTGATCCGAATAGACGACATCCGGGTCAAAATGACGCTGATCGTCGGTGATTTCAAGAACCGCCCGGCCATCACTTTGGGTGACAGTCCGATAGAAACAGGAGCGGCGCCCGGTGTGGCAGGTGGCGTCGTGACCGGCGACCGATACCTTGAGCCAGACGGCGTCCTGGTCGCAATCGGTGCGCAATTCGTGAACCGTCTGGAGGTTGCCGGAGGATTCGCCCTTTTTCCAGATCTTCGCCCGCGAGCGGCTGTAATAGTGGGCGATGCCGGTCTCGATGGTCAGCGCCAGCGCCTGCGCATCCATATGCGCGACCATCAGCAACTCGCCGTCACGGGCGTCGGTAACGACCGCGGTAACGAGACCGTTCTGATCGAAACGGGGCGTAAAGGCGCCAGCGCCTTCAAGTTCCGTCTTGTCGGCGGAAGGCCGTTCGAAGGTAAGCGACATCGGGAGACTCCGCCCGGAAACCGCGTCAGCGGTTGCGGGCCAGCATGAAGAAACGGGCCTGTTCGGCGGCGTTCGTCTTGAACTCGCCGGTAAACGTCGTTGTCGTCGTGTGCGAGCCCTGCTTCTGCACGCCGCGCATTTCCATGCACATGTGCTCTGCCTCGATCATCACGGCGACCCCGCGCGGCTTCAAGGTTTCCTCGATCGCGTTGGCGATCTGCGCCGTCAGGTTTTCCTGGGTCTGCAGGCGGCGGCCGAAGATCTCGACGACGCGGGCGATCTTCGAGAGACCGAGGACACGGCCGTTCGGCAGATAGGCGACATGGGCCTTGCCGATGATCGGCAGCATGTGGTGTTCGCAATGGGAGAAGAACGGGATGTCGCGCACCAGCACGATATCGTCATAACCCGAGACTTCCTCGAAAGTGCGGCCGAGCACGTCCTCCGGCGACTGTTCGTAGCCGCCGAACAGCTCGCTATAGGCGGCGGCGACGCGCTTGGGAGTATCGAGCAGGCCTTCGCGGGCAGGATCGTCGCCTGCCCAGCGCAGCAAAACACGCACCGCTTCTTCGGCTTCCTGCTGCGAGGGGCGGACCTGCTTCTCTTTCGAAGCCGGGAAATTCTTCACAATGGCATCCATCTATCGTCTCCTGATGCGGTTCAAGGCCGCATCCGACTGGCGTTACTCACGGACTGACCAGCCGCTGGGCACTCGCGGCTGATTTTTTGGGCAATCCGGGGTTATCTGACCTTCGGCGAATGTTTTTACAAGATATCCTGTTCCGTTTTCGGTAGGATTTCGTGAAAACATCCTTTCTTGATGATCTCGCCCGGACATCACATATAATGGCAGGAACCCTTTTATGGTAGTCCACCGGACGTGACGCAGTGTTCAACGCGCGACGGCGGGCCAGAAGCGAGCCTTGATGGACGACATCTACAACAGCAAGATCCTCGAATTCGCCGGCAATATCACCCATGCCGGCGTGCTGCCCGATGCGGATGCGAGTTCCGAAAAACATTCAAAGCTGTGCGGCTCGAAAGTGCGCGTACATCTGAAGATGGACGGAGACCGGGTCGCCGACTTTTCCCACGAGGTGCGCGCCTGCGCGCTCGGCCAGGCCTCGTCCTCGATCATGGCGCGGCATGTGATCGGAGCCACGGCCGCCGAGATCCGCAAGGCGCGCCAGGACATGCTCGCCATGCTGAAGGAAGGCGGCGAGGGGCCGGACGGCCGGTTCGAGGAGATGCGCTACCTGAAGCCGGTCAAGGACTACAAGGCCCGCCACGCCTCCACCATGCTGACCTTCGAGGCGGTGGTCGATGCGATCGACCAGATCGAGGCGAAAGAGCGCGCCGAAGCCGTGACCGTCTGACCCGATGTGCGGCGATCCCGACTGCGCGCACGACCGTTCCAAGCCGGCGGCAGGCCGCTCCCGCAACTGGTCCGGCCCGTTTGCGAAGACGCCCGGCCGGCTTTTCGGCATGGGGCTGATCCGCTTCTACCAGCTGACCCTTTCCGGCTTCATCGGCAATTCCTGCCGGCACATCCCGACCTGTTCCGAATTTGGCTACGAGGCGGTTGCCCGCCACGGGCTGTGGCCCGGCGGCTGGATGACGCTGTTTCGGGTCGCCCGTTGCGGGCCGGGTGGTACCGGCGGGCTCGATCCGGTGCCGGATATCTTGGAGACGCGGCAGTACTGGTGGACGCCGTGGCGTTACTGGCGACGTCACGCCAAACCGGTATCGCAGCCGTGATCACCGTCGCACTGCTTCACAGCATCGTTCTCGGCGGCGGCCGAAGGGTCGTCATGGCGGACCTGCGGGCGATGGCGGAAGAGCTCGGCTACCGGAACTGCCGGACGCTGGTTTCGACCGGCAATCTGGTCTTCGAGACCGAGAGGTCGCCGGCCGGTGATATCGAGCGGGCGCTGGAAGCCGCGTTCGAAAAACGGTTCGGCAAACATGTCGATATCATCGTCCGAACCGGGTCCGACTGGCTGAAGCTCGCGGCCGGCAATCCGTTTCCGGCGCGGGACGGCTCCGAGATCGCCGTGCGGGTGATGCGGACGCCGCTCGACGAGAGTGTGCTCGGCCTGCTCGAACGCCACCGGGGCGAGGAGAAGATTGCTGTCGTCGACGGCGATCTCTGGGTCGATTTCGGCGGCAAGGCGAGCGGGACGCGGCTCCTGTCGGCGCTGACCACCAAGAAGCTCGGCATCGGCACCAGCCGCAATGCCAATACGGTCGCCGGGCTTGCCGAAATGATCGGCTGATCCGCCGCTCGCCTTTACTAAAACGGCAAAAGCATTTATCAGCCACGCCGGCTCCGCCGCGAAGGCGAACCGCCATTTATTCCAACACCACCCGCATTCGTTGGCGGGACTGGACAGGAGAAAGACATGTCCCAATCCGTTTCCCTTACATTTCCCGATGGCTCCGTCCGCGTTTTCGACGCCGGGACGACCGGCCGTGACGTGGCCGAGAGCATTTCCAAGTCGCTCGCCAAGAAGGCGGTCGCCGTCACCATCAACGGCACGCTGCAGGACCTTGCCGATCCCGTCACCGACGGTTCGATCGCGATCGTCACCCGCACCGATCCGCAGGCCCTGGAAATGATCCGCCACGACGCCGCGCATGTGATGGCGGAGGCCGTGCAGGCGCTCTGGCCGGCAACCCAGGTCACCATCGGCCCGGTGATCGAGAACGGATTCTATTACGACTTCAAGCGCGTCCACCCGGATAGCGGCGAGGATTGGCCCTTCACGCCCGAAGATCTGCCGAAGATCGAAGCGAAGATGAAGGAGATCATCCAGCGCAACGAGCTCTTCACCAAGGAAGTCTGGACGCGCGATCAGGCCCGCAAGGTGTTCGGCGAGATGGGCGAGACCTACAAGGTCGAGCTCGTCGACGCGATCAAGGAAGGCGAGGACGTCAAGATCTATCGCCAGGGCAAGTGGTTCGACCTCTGCCGCGGCCCGCATATGGCCTCCACGGGCCAGATCGGCACCGCCTTCAAGCTGATGAAGGTGGCGGGCGCCTATTGGCGCGGCGACAGCAACAACCCGATGCTGACGCGCATCTATGCGACCGCCTGGGCGACCCAGGAAGAGCTCGACCAGTATCTGCACGTGCTGGCGGAAGCCGAGAAGCGCGACCACCGCAAGCTCGGCCGCGAAATGGACCTCTTCCACTTCCAGGAAGAGGGTCCGGGCGTGGTGTTCTGGCACGGCAAGGGCTGGCGCATGTTCCAGACGTTGACCGCCTATATGCGCCGCCGGCTCGCCGGCACGTATGAGGAAGTCAACGCGCCGCAGGTGCTCGACAAGTCGCTGTGGGAAACGTCCGGTCACTGGGGCTGGTACAACGAGAACATGTTCGCGGTGAAATCCGCGCATGCCTTCGTCAACCCCGACGACAAGGAAGCCGACCAGCGGGTCTTCGCGCTGAAGCCGATGAACTGCCCGGGTCACGTGCAGATCTTCAAGCATGGTCTGAAGTCCTATCGCGAACTGCCTATCCGGCTTGCGGAATTCGGCCTCGTGCATCGCTACGAAGCCTCCGGCGCGCTGCATGGATTGATGCGTGTTCGCGGTTTCACGCAGGACGACGCGCATGTGTTCTGCACCGACGAGCAGATGGCCGCCGAATGCCTTCGGATCAACGACCTGATCCTGTCGGTCTACGAGGATTTCGGCTTCAAGGAAGTCGTCGTCAAGCTGTCGACCCGGCCGGACAAGCGCGTCGGCACCGATGCGCTGTGGGATCGCGCCGAGTCGGTCATGCTGGACGTGCTGAAGACGATCGAGGCGCAGTCGGAAGGCCGCATCAAGACCGGCATCCTGCCGGGCGAGGGCGCTTTCTACGGTCCGAAGTTCGAATATACGCTGAAGGACGCGATCGGCCGCGAATGGCAGTGCGGCACGACGCAGGTGGACTTCAACCTGCCCGAGCGGTTCGGCGCCTTCTACATCGACCAGAATTCGGAAAAGACCCAGCCGGTGATGATCCATCGCGCTATCTGCGGCTCGATGGAACGTTTCCTCGGCATCCTGATCGAGAATTTTGCCGGCCATATGCCGCTGTGGTTCGCGCCGCTGCAGGTGGTGGTGGCGACGATCACCTCGGATGCGGACGATTACGGCCGCGAGGTGGCGGACGCTCTTCGGGATGCGGGCATGGTCGTCGAAACCGACTTCCGCAACGAGAAGATCAACTACAAGATCCGCGAGCACTCCGTCACCAAGGTGCCGGTCATCATCGTCTGCGGCAAGAAGGAAGCGGAAGAGCGGTCGGTCAATATCCGCCGTCTCGGCTCGCAGGCCCAGACCTCGATGACGCTGGACGAGGCGATCGCCTCGCTGTCGCATGAGGCAACGCCGCCGGACGTGCTGCGCCGTCTCGAAGCCAGAAAGGCCGCGAAGGCGGCCGCCTGATCGGATCCCGACAGCGCCCGCAAACGCGGGCGCTGTCGGAAAAGCTGGTCGCAGCGCAGAATATTGCGGCGGCATCCTCAGGGAAGAGACTGCTGGTCAGGTTCGCAACGAGGTCCGGCCGAAATACGGCTAGTTCCTGTCGCTGGCGACCGTGCCGGCCACCTGAGGCGTGTTGCGCATCAGCACCTCGACCTCGGTATTGCGGCCGGCCTTCACGGTGAAGCCGCGCTGATAGGTCTTGGTCTTGTTCCGGGCGACGGCAAGATACTCACCTTCCGACAGAACCATGGTCGAGAACGCGCTGACGCTTTCGTTGACGACGTCGCCGGCGGCCGTCAGCACCGACCAGGCGGTATCGGCAATTGCTTCTCCCCCTGGCTGGGAAACAAGCTTCAGGGTGATCTGGGCGGCGCGATGCTGCAGCACCGCCTGGGTAAGCTTTCCGGATTCCACCTGGATATCGGCCCGCACGACGGCATTGACGTCGCCATATTCGGAGACCACGTGATAGGTGCCGGCATTCAGCCGCACCACCGTGTTCGGTTTCACATCCGACATGACCAGCGCCCGATCGCCGTTATCGCGCACTTCGGCGGAATAGACCGAAAACCTCAGTTCCTTGGGCGGAATGCGCTGGTCTGTACCGGCAACCGCGTTCAGAACAAAACCGCCGGCATCGAGCACCAGGGTCTGTTTCGGCACGCTGCCGTTTTCGGGGACTTTCAGTTTCTTGGTGACGCCGGCGCGGCCGAAGGCGCAATTGACGAAATAGTCGCCGGGGGCAAGCTGGAAGGAGGCAGAGCCACCTTCGGAACTGGCGACCAGCGGCAATTTGCCATCTTCGCCGGCGATCGGGCTGAACACACGCCAGGTAAGGCCTTCCTGCATGGGCTGGCCGTCGGCAGTCAGTTTGGCGTCGAACTGCACGTCCTTGGCGAGGGGACCGAGCGGGCCGCCCGGCAGGGCCGAGAAGGCATTCAGCTTCGGCATCTTGGCGGTGCTATCGAGCGCGCGAAAATTCTTGAAGGCGTCTTCCTGGGCGAACGCGCTCAAAGCTGAGCCGAGAGCAACCGCTCCGGCGAGGAGGCAGCGTGTCGCGAGGGAAGTGCCTGACATCTGTTGTCTACCGGTTGACTCTTGTTTTCCGAAACGTCACTTGAAGACCAATGACAAGGCAATTTCAAGACCTTCCCATGAAGCCAGCTCCAAATGAAAGCGTTGACCATGCAAAATGACGTTAAACTCATCGATTTCCTGCGCGACAGGCATTCCACGCCGGTGGCGCAGATCAAGGGGCCGGCTCCGTCGCAGGAGGAACTGGAGGCGATTCTGACCTTCTCAACGCGTATTCCCGACCACGGCAAGCTGGCGCCGTGGCGCCTGGTCGTCTATCGCGGCGGCATCAACAAGGAGCTCGGCGAACAGTTCCTGGCGCTCGCCCTGAAGAAGACGCCTGATATGGCCGACGCCGCCAGGGAGGCGGAACTGACGCGTTTCACCCGCGCGCCGCTGGTCGTCGCCGTCGTCAGCACCGCGGCCCCCCATCCCAAGATCCCCGAATGGGAACAGGTGCTGTCCGCGGGTGCCGTGTGCTTCAACATGCTGATGGCCGCGAGCGCCCATGGCTACGTCGCCAACTGGCGCACCGAATGGGTCGCCTATGACGACGAGGCGCTGGCTCTCCTCGGCATTAGACAAGGCGAAAAGGTCGCCGGCTTCATCCATATCGGTTCGAGCGATTTCCCGACTCCCGACCGCCCGCGGCCGGACCTCACGCAGATCGTCACCTACGCAGGCGAATAGGGCCATCGATGTTCTATACCACCGACACCAACCGGCATGGACTGAAGCATGATCCGTTCAAGGCGATCGTGGCGCCGCGCCCGATCGGCTGGATCGGTACGAAGGGCAGGGACGGGTCTCTGAACCTGTCGCCTTATTCCTTCTTCAACGCGATTTCCGACAGCCCGAAATTGGTGATGTTTTCGTCCAGCGGCCGCAAGCACAGCCTGAAGAACGCCGAGGAAACCGGCGTCTTCACAGCAAGCCTCGCGAGCCGTCACCTGGCCGAACAGATGAATGCCTCGTCGGAGGCGGTTCCTTATGGCGTCAGCGAGTTCGAGGTGGCGGGGCTGACCGCCGGGATGGCCGAGCTCATCGACGCGCCCTATGTGGCGGAAGCCTATACGGTGCTGGAATGCCGCGTCACCCAGGTGATCCAGCCGGTGGGACTGGACGGCAAGGCGACTGAGGCCTACGTGGTTTTCGGCCAGGTGGTCGGCATCCATATCAGCGAAGAGATCCTGCGCGACGGGCGGATCGACATGGGGCTCGCCCGGCCGATCGCCCGCATGGGCTATCGCGACTTCGCCGACGGCGGTGCGGACGTGTTCGAGATGACCCGGCCGGCCGGCGCCGAGCCTAGTCCTAAAAAACCTGATTGATGATCGGAATTTGACGGACACTGCGGCAGAGCTTGCCGGAGAAGCCGTTCGCCTTTGCTCTTTGGCATTCGGTCCGGAAGGTCGCCTCGTCGCCTTCAGCGGACATGGCATCGATTGCCGCCGCGCCAGCGGCGGAAGCGGCCAGCACTATCGCCGCGGCCGCGAAACGCGCGGTATCGGACAAGTGACCGTAACCGCCCTCCCAGCCGAGGGCCGTCAACCGGGCGCTGCAGCGCTCAAATGCGGATGCCGAAAGAACGCCGGCCGCATCGGCAAGCGCTATAATCCTCGTCTTGCCGGGGACCTGCCCGGCGCGAATTTCCGCAACACGCAGGGCCATGTCGAGCCTCTGGACCTCACCGCTACCGCGAACGCCCGTCAGGACGACGGAGCCGGCGCCGCATCGGACGGCGATTTCGACGGCTGCATCCGTTCGTGCCGAGAAGAAAGCCGGCAGGAGGAAGGCCGGTGGGACAGGGCTTATTCCTGCCCAGGCTCGGCAGAAATCTACAGCCGCATTCCACGACTCGGCGGCACCCGTCAGGTCGAGCACGGTGACATCGGCCTGCGCGGAATGGACCGTCGCGGCATCGGCGGAGGGTTCGACGACAAGCCAGGACCGTATTTTCAAGGACTTCGCCATGGTTAAGGAACGTGGTGAACCAATCTTAAACTTTTTCGCTCTAGCGTGATCTCTCAAGCCAGACAGATCCTGACTGGCATGTGTAGTCGAGGCCGAGTGTGATCGTACAGGCATTTCTTCGTTGGGCTGAAACGGCAAGAACCGCCGAGAGGGCAAAGGCTGCCAATGCTCTCGGGCGAGCCTATCTCCGATCGCCGATGGGCGGCGAGCAGCATCGCGCCGCGGCCCTCGCCATGACCTATCTTCTCGACGATCCTTCGCCACGGGTGCGTCTGGCGCTCGCCGAGGCTCTTGCCGAATCCAGGGACGCCCCGCGCGCCGTGATCGTGTGCCTGGCCGAAGACCAGCCGGAGATCGCCTGCACGGTCATCGCCTGCTCGCCGGTGCTCACCGAAAACGATCTGGTCGACCTTGCCGGGCGCAGCGACAGCCTGACCCGCGGAATGATCGCCGCAAGGCCGAACCTTTCGCGCGGGGTGGCTGCCGCGATCGCCGAGATCGGCGACGAATGCGAAGTCACCATGCTTCTGGAAAACGAGACTGCCCTGATCACCCGGGTGTCGCTGCGGCGGATTGCCGAGCGGTTCGGGCATTGCTGCGATATCCGCAACCTGCTCCTGGAGCGCGATACCCTGCCGGCCGATGCCCGCCACATGCTCGTCAACCACATCACCGCCGCTCTCGCGGGCTCGGGCCTGGTGCGGACCAGCATGGCGCCGGCGCGGATCGAGCACATGACCCGCGAGGCGGGGGAAGCCGCGGCCGTCGCCATTGCAGGCACGGTGCTGCAGGAGGAAATTCCCGGCCTCGTCGAACATCTGCGCACAGCCGGGCGGCTGACACCGGCCTTCCTCATTCATGCGCTCTGCAGCGGCAAGGTGGATTTCTTCGCCGGCGCGATGGTTTCGCTTTCAGGGCTCGATGACCGCCGTGTGCGCGCGATCCTCGCAACCGGCCGCATGCATGCGGTCCGGGCGCTGTTCGAAGCGTCCGGGCTCGGGCGGGATATCGCGGCAGTCTTCGTTGAAGCGGTCTTCCTCTGGCGTAAGGCCGCGGCCACCGGCAGGCTCGACAATATCGCCGGCATATTGCTCGAACAGTTCCAGCGGTCGGAGATGCCGCTTTCGCCCGTCTCCGAACTCCTCGAGATGATCGAAAAACTTCATCGGCTGGAAGCCAGGCTCAGTGCCCGTTCCTATGCGAACGAAGTGTCGCTGGCGGCGTAGGCCGGTCTAGCGCTGGAACCGCTTGGCGACCCAGGAATAGCCGTTTTCCATGAGCCGGACCGGACTGGTCATCAGGGTCTTCACGCCCTCGGTCGTCGGCAGCACGGTCTTGACCCGCTGGATGGCACGACCCGCGAGCGTCTCCTTCTCCTGCTGCGTCACAGGTTCGTCGGCGATCGCCGGCGCCGGCTGCGCGGGCTGCGGCGCCTCCGGTCGCGACTGCGGCACCGGTGCCTTGGCCACTTCGGTGGCTTCCGGTTTCTGGCAGACGGCGATGAGCATCGGATAGGGCTGGTTGGCGTATCCGGAAAGCTGCTGCTCCGAAACGGAATTGCACATCTCGATGCTCGGCCAGCGGCTTTCGGCAGTGGCGATATAGTGGCAATCCGTCCCGGCGTCGTTGCAGCCGAGAATGGTCATGACAATCAGTGCGGAATTCATGTCGTCCCCGTCAATATGGCGACGGACTTAGAGCGGGCAATCTGGGCTCAACCAAGGCAGCTTTCGGCACAACGCGGCATCCGTTAAAGATTACGCATCCGGCGGAGCCATGGAGACCGAAATGACCGTGACGATTGCCATCGAGCCGCCGCGCCAGGCGGGGGTGATGAGGCTTCTCGAACTCTCCGACGCCTATGCGGCATCGCTCTATCCCGCCGAGAGCAATCACATGGTGGATGTCGCGACGCTCGAGGGAGAAAACGTGTCGTTCTTCGTGGCGCGGCAGAGCGAGGCGGTTCTCGGCTGCGGCGCCCTGGTCGAGGCGGGTGACGGTGCAGGCGAGATCAAGCGGATGTTCGTCGACGAGGCGGCGCGCGGCCTCAAACTCGGCCGACGGCTGCTCGACGCGATCGTCGATCGCGCTGGCGCGCTTGGCCTTTCGGTGATCCGGCTGGAAACGGGCATCCATCAGCCACAGGCAATCGGACTTTATAGCGCCCATGGCTTTGTCGAGACCGGGCCTTTCGGAGACTACAGGCCCGATCCGCTCAGCATCTTCATGGAGAAGACACTTTCCTGACGACCGGAAGGTCGGGCGGCAGGTCCGGAGACGGCGTCTTGGCGACCTCGGCAGTTTCCGCCTCGGTCACGTCGGCCATCTTCACCTCGCGGATCCATTCGCGCCAGATCGACACGAGCAGCGCCATCAGGACCGGACCGATGAACAGGCCGAGAAAGCCCATCGTGCTGACGCCGCCGACGAGACCGAAGAAGGTCGGCAGGAAGGGAAGCTTGATCGGACCGCCGACCAGGCGCGGCCGAAGCGTCTTGTCGACGATGAAGAGCTCGACCGTACCCCAGATGAAAAGACCGGCGCCGGCGACATAGGCACCGTTGGCAACCAGGTAGAACGAGATCAGCGAGAAAGACAGTGGCGCGCCACCCGGGATCAGCGCCATCAGGCCGGTGAGCACGCCGAGCGTGACGGGCGAAGGAACGCCTGCGATCCAGTAGGCGATACCGAGCACGATGCCTTCGCCGATCGCAATCAGCGTCTGGCCGGTCACGGTGGAACTGATCGTCCTTGGAACGACGCGGGAGATGCGCTCCCAGCGGGTCGGCAGGATGCGCTCGCCGAGAAGGTCGATCTGCTCGCTGAAGGAACCGCCGTCGCGATAGACGAAGAACAGCGCGATCAGCATGAAGAGCAGCGTCAGCACCAGGTGGAAGGCGCCGTCGCCCGCCGCCACGATGGCGCGGTAGATATTGCCGATATTGGCGCCCGAGACGATCTGGATGAGTTCGCCGACAGCGCCTGGCGAGCCGACGTGCTGGACCCACTGGATGCCGAGCCATTCGCCGACCCAGGGCAGGCCGGTGATCCAGGCCGGCGGCGGCGCGCCGAAACGGTTCACTTCGGCGGCCCAGATGATCCACTGGCGCACTTCACCGATCGTGTAGGAGATCGCGATGCCGATCGGCACGATGAGGAAGGTGAGGATGAAGACGATGGCGAGCGAGGCGCCGATGGTGGTGTTGCCGCCGGTGCGGCGCAGCAGTTCCCGGTAGAGCGGCCAGCTGGCAAAGCCGATCACCAGAGCGGCCAGGACCGGAACCAGGAATCCATGGAAAAAATAAATGCCGGCGGCGGCGACGAGCACCAGAAGCCAGCGGGCAGCGGAGATCGGCGGGATGAGCGCGACCCTGCTCGGCGCGACCGGCCCAAGCCAGCGCGGCTCTTTCGGGCCCTTGCGATCGTTATTTCCGCTCACCGCATTTCCTTTTTTCATTTTCACCATCATATGGCTTATGAGGCTCCCTGGTACAAGACTAATGCGTCATCCATTAAAAGGAAGCTTACTCCTTGCCCTAGACGGCAGATGCGATAGAAATATGAAATCGCTTTCCGGCAGAGCCGGAAGTACGGAACAAACGTTCTTGATGAAGTTTTCCTAGCTTCGATGGAATACCGAAGTGTCTGATGCCCATTCCATCGGCCAGACTGTCTTCAGGGATTTGCAATATGCCTTACAGGGACACGGTCGATCTCAGCAATTGCGACCGAGAACCGATCCATATCCCCGGCAGCATTCAACCGCATGGGTGCCTGATCGCCTGCGATGCCGCCGGCGCGATCGTGGTACAGCACTCCGCCAACGTGGGGGAGATGCTTGCGATCGCGGGAGACATCAACGGCCGGCGCCTGGAGGAGATCGTCGGCGGGGAGGCCGCGCACACATTGCGCAATGCGCTCGCGACGTCCGACAACCCGGCGCGGCCGGCGCTTCGGCATGGGCTGAGATTTGCCTCGGGTGCTGCGTTCGACGTTTCGATCCATCGCTTCGAATCCAAGATAATCCTGGAATTCGAACCGGCCTCGGCCGATTCCGATCAGCCGCTCGAAGTCGCGCGCATGCTGATCAGCCGCATCCGCAACGTGGCCAGCCTCGACAGGCTGGTCGAGAGCTCGGCGCGGCTGATCTACGCCATGCTGGGCTACGACCGGGTGATGATCTATCGTTTCGAAGAGGATGGCGCCGGAAAAGTCGTCAGCGAATACAAAAGGCGCGACCTCGAGAGCTTCAAGGGCCAGTATTTCCCGGCAGGCGACATTCCGAAACAGGCCCGCGCGCTTTACGTCAAGAACACCATCCGGGTGATCTCCGACGCCAGCAATCCCCGCGTCCCGATCGTGCCGGAAAATGACGAGGCAGGCGAGCCGCTCGACCTGTCCTTCGCACATCTGCGCAGCGTGTCGCCCATCCATTGCGAGTATCTGCGCAATATGGGCGTCGCCGCCTCGATGTCGATCTCGGTCGTCGTCGATAACGAGCTCTGGGGACTGATCGCCTGCCATCACTATTCCCCGAAAGCGCTTTCGATGCCGCAGCGGGTGGCGGCGGAAACGTTCGGAGAATTCTTCTCGCTGCATCTGAGCGCCTTGAAGCAACGGCAGCTGATGGAGACCGCGGGCCAGGCGCGGCGGTCCCTCGACCGCTTCCTGCAGGCCGCCTCACACCATGCGGACATCACCGCGCTGCTGCGCAGTTCGCTCGGAGATTTCGGCCATATGTTGAGCTGCGACGGCATAGGCCTGTGGCTCGGCGGCGTGTGGACGGGCGAGGGGGTCGTGCCGCCCGCTGACCTGATCGAGGAGCTCGCCGAGCTCGTCGGCGGTGTCGCGGGGGGCAAGATCTGGTCCAGCTTCCAGCTCAGCGTGGATCTGCCGGGGTTGCGCATCTCTCCCGACACGGTCTGCGGCGTGCTGGCCATCCCGCTTTCCCAACGCCCCCGCGATTACCTGTTCTTCTTCCGCCGCGAGATGGTTCAGACGCTCGACTGGGCCGGCAATCCCGACAAATCCTACGAGACAGGTCCTCTCGGAGACCGGCTGACGCCGCGCAAGAGCTTCGCCATCTGGAAGGAAATGGTGCATCGGCAGGCCCAGCCGTGGACCGACAGCGACCGCGAGATCGCCGACGCGATCCGTGCGGTGCTGGTCGAGGTGGTCCTTCACCACAACGAGCTGCTCGCCGACGAGCGCGGCAAGGCGGACGTGCGCCAGCGGATGCTGAACGAGGAACTGAACCACCGGGTCAAGAACATCCTGTCGGTGATCAAGGCGCTCGTGGGCCATTCGGTCGATGCGGATGTCAGCCTCAAGGATTATGTCGGTTCGCTCAAGGGACGCATCCAGGCATTGGCCTTTGCCCATGACCAGGTGGTGCGCGGCGGCGATGGCGGGGTGCTGTCCGATCTTCTGGAAGCGGAGCTGAAGCCCTATAGCGAGGGGACCCGCAGCGTCACACTCAAAGGGCCACGCATCTGGCTCGACAGCCGCGCCTTTTCGGTGATGGCGCTGGTGCTGCACGAGATGTCGACCAATGCCGCCAAATACGGCTCGCTCTCCGTCAATGGCGGACGGCTGGATATCGAGTGGCGGCGGCTCGCCAACAACGATTGCGAGCTTGTCTGGACGGAAGGTGGCGGTCCCCCGGTAAACCTCCCGTCGCGTGCCGGTTTCGGCAGCGTGCTGATCACCCGCAGCGTGCCCTACGAGCTCGAGGGCGAGGCAAAGGTGGAATATCCCCCCGAAGGGGTGAGGGCGCGCTTCCTGGTGCCGGCCAAACACATCCACGGCGATGACGAGCTGACGGAAGCCGAAATCGCAGAGGGCAACGGCGCCGCCGGTCAAGAGGCCGCTCCGTCGCGGCTTCAGGATCTCGAATTCCTGCTGGTGGAAGACCAGATGCTGATTGCCGCGGATGTCGAAGTGATGCTTGCCGAACACGGCATCGACAAGGTAACGACGACGCCCTCGGCGGCGGACGCTTTCCGCAAGATCGAGGAATTCACGTTTGACGTCGCGATCCTCGACGTCAATCTCGGCTCGGGCACGTCGCTGCCGGTCGCCGAGGAACTGATCCGCAGGAATATTCCCTTCGTTTTCGCGACCGGCTACAGCGACAAGTCGATCATCCCGGCGAGTTTCTCGGCGCCCGTCGTGCGCAAACCCTACGAGGCGGCAGCCCTGATCAGCGCCGTCACCAAAGTGCTCGCCGGACGGAGCTGACCTTTCATGACGACGCCGGAATTCCTGATGGTGTTCGGGCGCGGGCTGATCGGCGGGCTTTTCGTCGTCGCCGGTATCCGGCATTTCTTCATTCTCCCCGCGGTGGCCGCGCCGATGGCGGCGCGTGGCATACCGCGCGCCGGAGAGGTTCTGATCGCCGGCAGCATCTTCGAAACGGTTGCCGGCCTGATGGTGATCTTCGGCTTTTACGCCGGCTGGGCGGCGCTCGGGCTTGCCGGCTTCACGCTGGTTGCCTCGTGGATCATGCTCGACTTCTGGAACAAGCAGGGCTTTGCGCGCGAGGGCGCGATCAATGGCTGGATCGCCAATACCGGCGTGGTCGGCGGCCTGCTGATCGTGGCCGCCGAAGGTTTCTGACCTATGGGCCTTTGAGGGTATCCAAGCCGGAGGTCCGGCTCAGATATCGAGGTTTTCCGCAAACGCGGCGCGTTCCTGGATGAAGCGGAAGCGGGCATCCGCCTTGGTGCCCATCAGGTTGTCGACGGCTTCGCGGGTGCCTTCGAAATCCACGTCGTCGATCGAAACGCGCAGCAGCGTGCGATGGGCGGGATCCATCGTGGTTTCCTTGAGCTGCGACGCCATCATCTCGCCCAGGCCTTTGAAGCGGCCGATCTCGACCTTCTTGCCCTTGAACACCGTTTCCATCAGTTCCGCCCGGTGGGCGTCGTCGCGGGCATAGACCGTCTTGCCGCCCTGGCGCAGCACGTAGAGCGGCGGCACAGCCAGGTAGAGGTGGTTGCCGCGGATCAGTTCCGGCATTTCCTGGTAGAAGAAGGTGATCAGCAGCGAGGCGATGTGGGCGCCGTCGACGTCCGCATCGGTCATGATGATGATGCGTTCGTAGCGAAGGTCTTCCTCGCGGTATTTCGTCCGGGTGCCGCAGCCGAGCGCCTGGATGAGATCGGCGATCTGCTGGTTGGCGGACAGTTTTTCGCGGCTGGCACTGCCGACGTTGAGGATTTTTCCGCGCAGCGGCAGGATCGCCTGGTTGGCGCGGTTGCGGCCCTGCTTGGCGGAGCCGCCGGCCGAGTCACCTTCGACGATGAAGAGTTCGGCACCCTCGGCAGTGTTCTGAGCGCAGTCGGCGAGCTTGCCGGGCAGGCGCAGCTTGCGCACGGCCGTCTTGCGGTTGACTTCCTTTTCCTTGCGGCGGCGCAGGCGCTCTTCGGCGCGTTCGATCACCCATTCGAGGAGTTTCGCCGCCTCGGCCGGGTTACCGGCAAGATAGTGGTCGAAGGGGTCGCGCAGGATATTTTCGACAATGCGCTGGGCTTCGACGGTCGCGAGCTTGTCCTTGGTCTGGCCGACGAATTCCGGCTCGCGGATGAAGACCGAGAGCATGCCGACCGCCGAGATCATCACGTCATCAGTGGTGATGTCCTTGGCGCGCTTGTTCTGGGTCAGGTCCGCATAGTTCTTGAGGCCTTTGGTCAGCGCGATGCGCAGGCCAGCCTCATGGGTGCCGCCTTCGGGGGTCGGGATGGTGTTGCAATAGGAATGCAGTTCCGGATCGCCGCCATACCAGGTGATCGCCCATTCCATGGCGCCGTGGCCGCCGGTCTTTTCGGTGCGACCGGCGAAGATTTCGCGGGTGACCGTAAAGTCCTTGCCGAGCGTGGCGGAAAGATAATCCTTCAAGCCGCCGGGGAAGTGGAAGACCGCCTTTTCCGGGATGTCGCCGCCCGGGGCCACCATGCCCGGGTCGCAGCTCCAGCGGATCTCGACGCCGCCGAAGAGATAGGCTTTGGAGCGCGCCATGCGGAAGATGCGGCCGGCATCGAATTTCGCGTGGTCGCCAAAGATCTGCGGATCGGGGTGGAAGCGCACCCTGGTGCCGCGGCGGTTATGGACGTCGCCGAGCTCTTCCAGGCCGCCCTGCGGCACGCCGCGCGAAAAGCGCTGGCGGTAGAGTTTTCGATTGCGGGCGACCTCCACCTCGAGAAGATCGGACAGCGCGTTGACGACGGAGACGCCGACGCCGTGCAGGCCGCCCGATGTCTCGTAGGCCTTGCCGTCGAACTTGCCGCCGGCATGCAGCTTGGTCATGATCACTTCGAGCGTCGACTTGCCCGGAACCTGGGGGTGATTCTCCACCGGGATGCCGCGGCCGTTATCGGTGACGGTCAGGAAACCCTCGGCATCGAGATGGACTTCGATGAAATTCGCGTGACCGGCGACCGCTTCGTCCATCGAGTTGTCGATGACTTCGGCGAAGAGGTGGTGCATCGCCTTTTCGTCGGTGCCGCCGATATACATGCCGGGGCGCATGCGCACCGGCTCCAGCCCCTCGAGCACGCGGATCGAGGAGGCGCCGTAATCGTCCCCGGACAGGGTCGTCGGTGCGGGGCGCGGGGTCGAGGGCTCCGCCTTGAGGGCGGGCGCGGGTTCGACGGCGACCGGCTTTGATGTCACCGGCAAATCGGCAAAAAGGTCGTTATTGTCATCCATCGGCTGCGTCGGTACTACCTGTCGGGGTGCGGAAGAGGAAACCATACCCATCTCGTGCTGTTTCGAATCACTCGCGATTCTGCCAGAAACCCGGCTTTTTCGCGATGCCGCATGGAAACGGTCGTTTTTCACCAATGCTGCGCCGATCGGGCCATGGCAAGCTTGCGAGGCTGAGGGAACCTGATGAAACCAAGCATGTCCACAGTTCATTTCGTTTTCGGCACGCTTCTTGCTCTTCTCGTCCCTCTCGCCGCCGTGCCGGCAAACGCGCAGGAAGGGCCGATCAAGCCCTTCAAGGACGAGCTGTTTTCCCGCTTGACGGTGCTGCAATCCTCAGACGGCGGCGCCTACGAGGTGATCGACTACCAGGAAATGCGCGACATCAACGGCCGCGACCGTGAGCCGGAACGACGCGTCAAGGATGAATATGTCTCCCTGGGCGTCAGGGGTTCCCAGCAGAACGAGACGCTGGAGCTTGCCGGACGCCGGCTCGATGTCACCAGAGTGGGACAGGCCGAGGGCGCCGCCTTTACGGTGATCTTCATCCATGGCCGCGGCGGCGACCGCCGGCTCGGCGTCAACGACTACACGTTCGGCGGCAATTTCAACCGGCTGAAGAACCTGGCCGCCGGCAATGGCGGCACCTATTATTCGCCGAGCGTGACCTCGTTCGACGACAAGGGAGTGGCCGATATCGCCGCGCTGATCCGTTATGCGTTCGACCGGTCGTCCGGACGACCGGTGATCCTCGCCTGTGCCTCGATGGGCGGGTTCATCTGCCAGGGCATCAGCCGGGACAAGCAGGCCGTGCGGTATCTGAAGGGGGTCGCGCTGCTCGGCGGTCCACCGGACCCGGGACTGCCGAAATCGGCCCTCGCAAAGCGCAAGCTGCCGATCTATTTCACGCATGGCGGCAGCGACAGCGTCTACAAGTCCGAGGATCAGGCGGCGGTCTATCGCAAGCTGAAGGCAGCGCGCTACCCGACCCGGTTCACGCTGTTTGCGACCGGCAGCCACGGCACGCCGATCCGGATGGTGGACTGGAGGAAGGTCCTGAATTTTCTGCTGACGGGGCACTGAAACAGCGGCCGTTAACCAAAGACTTGAACCAAAACCTGTCTTTTGCATACCAATTGCTGCAGGATGTGTCTAAAAACACGGTTCCCGAATAGATGGAGGTTTCGGTTCCGCCCGCCGGAACCGAATGGAGAGGAAATATTTGCCGATGACGCCTGACGTGCGCCCGCTCGTTGCCGGAAACTGGAAGATGAACGGCACCCGCGAGTTCCTGACCGAAATCAAGACGATTGCCGATGGGGTGATGGGAGCGCTTTCGGAAAAGGTCGATACGCTGATCTGCCCGCCGGCGACGCTGCTCTATGTCGCGACCGCATTGTCGACCGACAGCCCGCTCGAGATCGGCGGCCAGGATTGCCACCAGAATGCCAGCGGCGCCCATACCGGCGATATTTCCGCAGAGATGATCGCCGACTGCTTCGGCACCTATGTGATCGTCGGACATTCGGAACGCCGGGCCGACCATGCGGAGACCGACCATCTGGTTCGCGCCAAGGCGGAGGCGGCCTATGCCGCCGATCTGACGGCGATCGTCTGCATCGGCGAAACCGGCGACGAACGCGACGCCTACCAGACCCTCGACGTCCTCAAACGGCAGATTTTCGGCTCGCTGCCCCAGTCGGCAAACGCCGACAACACCGTCGTCGCCTATGAACCGATCTGGGCGATCGGCACCGGACTGACGCCGACGGTCAAGGATATCGAAATCGCCCATGCCTTCATGCGGGCGGAGCTCGTCCAGCGGTTCGGCGACGAGGGCAGGCGGATGCGCATTCTCTATGGCGGCTCGGTCAAGCCGGGCAACGCCCGGGAGTTGATGAACGTCGAGAATGTCGACGGCGCACTGATCGGCGGCGCGAGCTTGAAAGCCGCGGACTTTCTCGCCATCTACCGGGTCTATGAGGAACTGACGGCCTAAAGCTCTTGATAGGGCTTGGAATGCGCGCGGGCCTCATGTAAAGAGCCGCCAATCTTCTTCTATTGCCTCGTCGAGGGGCAGGGATCTTTAATTCATGCAGACCGTTCTGATCGTCATTCATCTCATGATCGTGCTGGCGCTGGTCGGCGTCGTGCTGATCCAGCGCTCCGAAGGCGGCGGGCTCGGCATCGGCGGGGGCTCCGGCTTCATGTCGGCACGCGGCACCGCCAATGCGCTGACCCGCACGACCGCCATTCTCGCGACGCTGTTCTTCATCACCTCGCTCGCGCTTGGCATTCTCGCCCGGTACGAATCCCGCCCGAGCGACATCCTGAACCGCATCCCGCAGAGCCAGCAGGGCACGGGCGGCGGTATTCTCGACCAGCTCGGCCCGGCGCCTGCGCCGGCTCCGGCAGGCAACGGCGTTCCGTCCGGCTCCGGCGCATCCGCTCCGGCAGCGCCTGCGACCGGCGCTGCGCCGGCACCTGCCGCCCCCGCCACCGGTTCGGCGCCTGCCGCTCCGGCTGCACCGGCGGGTGTTCCGACCGGCCAGTAAGGCGCGGTCGACGTTTCAAGCTCCGGCAGGCCAAAAGCCTGCCGGTTTTATTTTGTGAAGATTCCACAGCCGTTTTTATAAAGCGGACGATTTGGGCTGGCGGAATCACCAATGAAAAGGTATCCGGTGAATCCCATGGCGCGATATGTATTCATAACTGGCGGCGTGGTTTCTTCCCTCGGAAAAGGAATTGCGGCCGCGGCACTCGGAGCTTTGTTACAAGCACGAGGTTACCGGGTTCGACTGAGAAAGCTCGATCCTTATCTCAACGTCGATCCGGGCACGATGAGCCCGACGCAGCACGGCGAGGTGTTCGTCACCGACGACGGGGCGGAAACAGACCTCGATCTCGGTCATTACGAGCGCTTCACGGGGCGTTCGGCGACGAAGACCGACAACATCACCACGGGTCGCATCTACAAGAACATCATCGACAAGGAACGCCGCGGCGACTATCTCGGCGCGACCGTCCAGGTGATCCCGCACGTCACCAACGAGATCAAGGATTTCGTGACCGAAGGCAATGACGACTACGATTTCGTCATCTGCGAGATCGGCGGCACGGTGGGCGACATCGAGGCGATGCCGTTCATGGAAGCGATCCGCCAGCTCGGCAACGATTTGCCGCGCGGCACCGCAATCTATCTCCACCTGACGCTGATGCCGTTCATTCCGGCGGCTGGCGAGCTGAAGACCAAGCCGACCCAGCATTCCGTGAAGGAACTGCAGGCGATGGGGATTGCCCCCGACATCCTCCTGGTGCGGGCCGACCGGGAAATCCCGGAAGCCGAACGCCGCAAGCTGTCGCTGTTCTGCAACGTGCGTCCGTCCGCCGTCATCCAGGCGCTCGACGTCGCCAATATCTACGACGTGCCGATGGCCTATCACAAGGAAGGCCTCGACAACGAGGTGCTTGCCGCCTTCGGCATCGAGCCGGCCCCGAAGCCGCGTCTGGATGCCTGGGAAGAGGTCTGCAACCGCATCCGCACGCCGGAAGGCGAGGTGACGATCGCGATCGTCGGCAAATATACGGGCCTCAAGGACGCCTACAAGTCGCTGATCGAGGCGCTGCATCACGGCGGCATCGCTAACCACGTCAAGGTCAAGCTCGAGTGGATCGAATCGGAAGTCTTCGAGAAGGAAGACCCGGCTCCCTGGCTTGAGAAGGTCCACGGCATCCTGGTGCCGGGCGGTTTCGGCGAGCGCGGTTCGCAGGGCAAGATCAATGCGGCCCGTTTCGCACGCGAACGCAAGGTGCCGTATTTCGGCATCTGCTTCGGCATGCAGATGGCGGTCATCGAGGCTGCCCGCAATCTGGCTGGCATCGAGAAGGCGTCTTCGACGGAATTCGGCCCCGCCAAGGAGCCGGTGGTCGGCCTGATGACCGAATGGGTGAAGGGCAACGAACTCGAAGTCCGCTCGGCGGCCGGCGACCTCGGCGGCACGATGCGCCTCGGCGCCTACAAGGCGGCGCTCAAGAAGGACACCAAGATCGCCGAGATCTACGGCTCGACCGATATTTCCGAGCGTCACCGTCACCGCTACGAGGTGAATATCGACTATAAGGACCGGCTGGAAAACTGCGGTCTGGTCTTCTCGGGCATGTCGCCGGATGGCGTGCTGCCGGAGACGATCGAATATCCGGACCATCCGTGGTTCATCGGCGTCCAGTATCATCCGGAACTGAAGAGCCGGCCACTCGATCCGCATCCGCTGTTTGCAAGCTTTATCGAAGCGGCTTTGGAACAAAGCCGCCTCGTTTAAGGACATCCGACAAAAGGCAGGGTCACGCACCCTGCCTTTTTGCTATCGGGCGGAGATGTTCCGTTTTTCGCACTGGCGGCATTGCCGCAACATCCCCTATGCTCGCCGGAATTGTTCTTTTCATTTCAGCGGTGCGACATGGGTATTTTTGACAGATTTTCTCTTGAGGGGCGCGTGGCGCTCGTCACCGGCAGCGGTCGCGGGCTTGGCCTGCAGATGGCGAAGGCCCTGGCGGAGGCCGGCGCGCATGTCGTGCTCAGCGGCCGCTCGAGCGACTTGCTCGAACAGGCCGTGGCCTCGATCACCAGTGCTGGAGGCAAGGCGAGTGCCGCTGCCTTCGACGTCGCGGATCTCGATGCCGGACGCGAGACGATCGCCAGACTTCACGCGGATCATGGCCGGCTGGATATCCTGATCAACAATGTAGGAGCCCGCGACCGGCGCGTGTTTGCAGCGTTCAGCGATGCCGAAATCCTGAACCTGATCCAGACCGACCTTCTCTCGGCGATTGCGTTGTCCCGAAGCGCCGCTGAGATCATGAAGGGGCAGGGATACGGCCGTCTCATCTCGGTCACGTCGATCATCGGCAGCATGGCGCGCGCGGGCGACGCCATCTATCCCATCGCCAAACAGGGCCTGACCGGGCTGGTGCGAAGCCTTGCGGCCGAATATGGCCCGTTCGGCGTCACCAGCAACGCGATTGCGCCGGGCATGTTCGCGACCGAGACCAATGCGGGGATTTCCGCGGATCCCGGCATGATCGCCTTCATGCGCCAGCGCGTGCCGCTGCAGCGGTGGGGCCAGCCCGAAGAGATCGCCGGTGCCGCGCTGTTTCTGGCAAGCGACGCCGGCTCCTTCGTCAACGGCCATGTGCTGACCGTCGACGGTGGTATGTCCATACAGATGTGAGGGCCGTCATGCCGCCTGCGGCAGCGGTCCGACATAGACCGAACGCGGGCGGATCAGCCGGCCTTCCAGCGCCTGTTCTCGGGCATGGGCGATCCAGCCGACCGTGCGGCCGATGGCAAAAACGCCGGTAAAGGCCTCGCGCGGGAATTTCAGCGCGTCGAGCAGCAGGGCGGTATAAAATTCCACGTTGACGTCGAGCGGCCGATCGGGCTTGCGCTCCCTGAGGATGGCAAGCGCCGCCTGTTCCACCGCTTCGGCAAGCCGGATCCGGTCGAGATCCACCTGGCCGGTGGCGACAAGCGGTCGCAGAGCATGTTTCAGCGCATCGGCGCGCGGGTCGCGAACCCGGTATATGCGATGGCCGAAGCCCATCAGCCGCTCGCCGCGGTCGAGCGCATCGGCAAGCCACGGTTCGGCATTCCCTTGCGTGCCGATAGCATCCAGCATGTCGAGCACGGGTCCCGGCGCGCCGCCGTGCAGCGGGCCTTTCAGCGCGCTGATCGCCGCGAGCACACTGGAGGTGAGGCCGGCCTTGGTCGAGGCGACGACGCGCGAGGCGAAGGTCGAGGCGTTGAGGCCATGGTCGGAGATCGTCACCAGATAGGCGTCGAGCGCTGCGACCTGTTCACGCGTCGGCAGGCTGCCGCTCAGCATGGCGAGAATATCGGCGGACTGGGAGAGCGACGGCTTCGGCGCCACGGGTGTCGCCCCCTTCTGGAGCCGCAGCACGGCCGGCAGGAAGACGGCGGGAGCGGCAAGCAGGCGCAGGGCCGTCTCCAAGTCCTCGCCATCCGGCAGCCGTGCGATCAGGGCGCGCATGGCATCGACCGGCGGCAGGTTCAGGAGCGCTTCATCGGCTGAGACCACGTGCGAAAAAACGTCGGCGCGGGCCTCGCCAAGACGGGTCTTCAGATCGGTTGCGCCAAGTGGCTGTTCCAGCATGCCATCCAGCAGCAGCACGGCCACGTCTTCAAAGGTCGCGTGCGAGACGAGGAGGTCGAGAGAGACACCGCGGATGACGAGGCGACCCGCTTCCCCGTCCACGTCCGAAAGCCGGGTCTCGGCGGCGATGACATCTTCAAGTCCGTTGTTTTTCATGGGGGTTTCTCCTTTACGTGAAGGATGATCGGACCTAGTCTTATTGACGTCAATCTTGATGCAATCGATCAATATGAACATGCTCTGGATCACAGCCGAAGAGGCGCTTTCCCGGCTCGGGACCAAACCGCAGACGCTCTATGCCAATGTCAGCCGCGGCCGCATCCGGGCGAAGGCGGATCCGGCCGATCCGCGCCGCAGTCTTTACCAGGCCGACGACGTCAGGCGTCTCGCGGAACGCCATGCCGGACGACGCCAGTCGGAAGCCGTGGCGGCCGACGCGATCCGCTGGGGCGATCCGGTCCTGCCGACGTCGATCTCGACGATTTCGGGCGGGCGGCTGCTCTATCGCGGCCGCGATGCCGTGGAGCTTTGCGAGCATGCGACGTTCGAGCAGGTGGCCGCGCTGCTCTGGGATACGGAAAGCGTGCGTGTCGCGGCAGGCGGAGAGGGGCAGGGCGACACCAGCCGCATGACGGCCGCCTTTTCGGGACTTTCGGCCCGCGTGATGAGCGACCTGCCGGCGCTCTACCGGAAACCCTTCGTCCTGCGCGCCGAAGCGGCGGACGTTCTCTCGACCGTGGCCAAGGCGCTCGCGCCCTGGCCGGAACCGCAGCCGCTGCACGAGCGGCTCGCGCTCGGCTGGCAGCGCCGCGAAGCCGCCGAGCCGATCCGCAGGGCACTGGTGCTTGCGGCCGAGCACGAGCTCAACGTTTCGGCCTTTGCGGCGCGCGTGACGGCATCGTCGGGTGCCGCACTCTCGGCGGCGACCCTGTCGGGCCTTGCCACACTCACGGGCCCGCGGCACGGCGGCGCGTGGGTGAGCGTCACGGCGCTGGTGGAAAAGGCGGCCTCGGTCGGTGTGCGCGAGGCGATCCGCGGCATGTTGTCCTCGGAAGGCATCGTCAGGCCCTTCGGCCACCGGCTCTATCCGCAGGGCGATCCAAGGGCGCGGGCGCTGATGGCGAGTTTCGGAGTGCCGCCGCTCTATGCCTCGCTGGCCGAGGCGGGCGAGGACCTGCTCGGCGAACCGGTCAATATCGATTTCGCGCTGGCGGCGCTCGCCGCTGTCTTCGCGCTTCCGGAGGATGCGCCGCTCGTCATTTTCGCGCTTTCCAGGACCGCCGGCTGGCTGGCGCATGCCATGGAACAGGTCGAAAGCGGCCACCTGATCCGGCCCAGGGCGCGTTATGCCGGTCCCGGTGGCGATTCCGGTGCATAGCCTGTCGCAAAGATGACCGTTTCCCATGCTGCCATCACACTGTGACGGAAACTCTTCTATTCTCGCATACGAATCAGGGTGAGCATGGACGATGTTGGGCGACGATTTTAGCTTGAGTTTGAGCCTGTTCGTGGCGCAGGGCCGCGAACGCGATACGGCCGAGTTCTACAAGAACGTGTTCGGTGCCAGGGAAACGAATTCCTACGAGATGCTGCGGCTGACGATGATCGAGCTTCAACTCGGATCGATCGGCATCGTCGTCTGCGGCTCCGATCCCGAAAAGGAGTCGGCGCCTTCCTACCAGGGGCCCTATCATCCGAAAAACGACGGTGCCGTCAGCACGATCTTCCAGCTGACGGTGCCCGATGTCGAAAGCGTGGTCGATGCGGCGTTCGAATTCGGCGGCATGATGCGCGACCGGATCCAGACGGACATGAACGGCCGGCAGGTGGCTTCGATCTTCGATCCGGCCGGCCATGTCTGGGTGCTGATCGAGCGCGGGCAGGACGAGGAATAATATCGTCTGCCGTTGACCCGATCAGCGGAGGTCCCGATAGGCAGCAAGAGCGCGGTCACGGGCGAAACCGTGGTCGACGATCGGATTCGGATAGGTCTTTCCCAGCCGGACGCCCGCTTTTTCCAGGACGTGCTCCGGCGCTTCGAAAGGCTTGTGGATGTATTTTCGGTCGAGCCTTGCCAGTTCAGGCACATATTCCCGGACATAGTCGCCATCCGGATCGAATTTCTCGCCCTGCAGGACAGGGTTGAAGATCCGGAAGAACGGGGAGGCATCCGCGCCGGAGCCCGCGACCCATTGCCAGTTGGCGGCATTGTTGGCCGGATCGGCATCGACCAGCGTATCGCGGAACCATCTTTCGCCCCGGCGCCAGTCGATCATCAGGTCCTTGATCAGGAAGGATGCAGTGATCATGCGGACGCGGTTGTGCATGAAGCCGGTGCGCCAGAGCTGGCGCATGCCGGCATCGACAATCGGATAGCCGGTCAGGCCCTTGGTCCACGCATGAAACTCTGCGGGGTCGTATTCCCATTGAAAGCCGTCGAACCTGCCATCCCAGTTCCTGTCTTGCAGTTCGGGGAATTCGGCGAGCAGATTGTAGCAGAAGTCGCGCCAGGCGAGCTCGCGGCGGAAATGGACGACGTCGTCGGCAGCCCTTCGAGAAAGGCCCCGCACGGCATGCCAGATGCGGGCGGCGGAGACCTCGCCATGCGCCATGTGCGGCGAGAGGAGGGACGTGGCGTCGACCGACGGCAGATCGCGGCCGCGCTTGTAATCGTGCAGGTCGCCATCGACGAAGCTGCGAAGCCTTTCCCGCGCGCCCGCTTCGCCCGGCGTCCATGTTTTTCCGAAGTCCTTGGCCCAATCGGGTTTCCTCGGCGGCAGAGCCCAATAGTCGAGATTTTCGGACGATGGAAAATGCTCGGGCGATGGGATTTTCGTCGGCGCGTCGGTTGGTTCACGGGGCTCGCCGGCCTTCTGAAGCGCATTCCAGAAAGGCGTAAACACCTTGAAGGCGCCGCCGGCACCGGTGCGGATGGATTTCGGCTCGTGCAGGAGCTGTCCATGAAAGGCGCGGATGGCGATGTCGTGGGTTTTCAGCTCAATGGCGATGTCCCGGTCGAACAGCGTCCGCTCATAGGCGCGGTTGGCGAAGACGGTTTTCGCGCCGGTCCTGCGGGCGAGACCGGCGAGCACGTCCCCGGCCTTGCCGGAAATGAGGACAAGGTCACTGCCCAGAGACTTCAGTGAGACCTGTAGCGCGACAAGCGAATGATGCAGCCACCAGGCCTGCGCGGCACCGAGCGGCCCGATGTTCAGATGTTCCGGTTCGCGGATATAGACCGGGATGACCGGGCCGCCCGCCTCGATCGCGGCGTGTAGCGCCGGGTTGTCGTCGAGGCGAAGATCCTTGCGGAACCAGAGGATGGCGGGGGCCGGTTTTTCAAGAGACACGGTCTTCTCCGTTCAGGGCATTGCTGCCCCAAGGTACGGATTTCGAAAGGGATCGGATCACCGTCAGGGGCGGATCAGCAGGATCGGGCAGGGGGCGCCGGCCGGCAGTTCCGGCGCATGCGCCGGGCGGACGATCAGGCCGTCGGAATGGGCAAAGATCTTCATCATCGACGAGTCCTGCTTATCGAACGCCTCGGCGACCAGATTGCCGTCGCGGTCCCTTGTCAGCCTGGCGCGCAAATAGTCCTGGCGCTGGTCGTTGGCGGCAAGCCCGTGGGCCGTTACACCCTGGACCTCGCGGCGCCTTTCCGGCAGATGCGCAAGCCTGCGGACCAGGGGCTCGAGGAAGAGCATGCCGGTAACGAGGCTTGCGACCGGGTTGCCGGGCAGGCCGAGGACCTGCATGCCGCCGAGCGCGCCGACCATCAGCGGCTTGCCCGGCCGCATGGCAATGCGCCAGAAATCCAGCTCCATGCCGGCAGCCTTCAGCGTCGATTGTACCAGGTCATGGTCGCC
Source organism: Hyphomicrobiales bacterium (assembly GCA_900471605.1). Lineage (GTDB taxonomy): Bacteria > Pseudomonadota > Alphaproteobacteria > Rhizobiales > Rhizobiaceae > Neorhizobium. The sequence goes on from UCEY01000061.1 coordinate 106,368, forward strand.
GACGGATGCGCCGCCGAGCGTCACCAGCACGTCGACTTCCGCCGCGCGGGCCTTGTCGATCGCCGCGGTAATATCCTCGGACCGGTCGCGGACGATACCGAGATCGACGACCTCACCGCCATTGTCACGCACCAGGGCGGAGACACCGAACGTATTGGAGGCGATGATCTGCGCTGGTGCGGGTGTCGCACCGGGCGGTACAAGCTCGTCGCCGGTTGCGAGGACTGCCACGCGCGGGCGACGGTAGACGGTGAGCGCCGCATGGTTCATGGCCGCGGTAACCGTCAGATGCGAGAAGTCCAGCACCGTGCCGGGCGGCAGGACCGCTTCGCCCTCGGTAAAATCCTGGCCGCGGGGGCGGATATGCCGGCCCTTCACCACGTCGAACTTCGTGCGGATCCGGGTGCCTTCGAGTTTTTCGGCATCTTCCTGGATAAGGACGGAATCGGCACCTTCCGGTACGGGGGCACCGGTGAAGATGCGCACGGCCTCGCCCTTGTTCAGCGTGCCTTCGAAAGCGTGGCCGGCGGCGGCTGTGCCGATCACGGTCAGTTCCGAGCCGATCGACGGCGCATCCGCCGCGTTAAGCGCGTAGCCGTCCATGGCAGACGCATTGAAGGGCGGCTGGGTGAGGCGGGCGACCAGTTCGGCGGCGAGTACACGCCCGTTCGCATCGCCGAGAGCGACCGTTTCCACCGCTTCGATCGGGCGTGCATTGCCGAGAAGGCGGCTCTTCGCTTCGGAAACGGGCAGCAGCGCCATGTCTCAATCCCCTGCGCGGTAGGTTCCGGATTTGCCGCCGGTCTTTTCGAGAAGGCGGATGCCGCCGATCTCCATGGCCCGGTCGACGGCCTTTGCCATGTCGTAGATGGTCAGGCAGGCGACCGAGGCTGCCGTCAGCGCTTCCATCTCGACCCCGGTCTTGCCGGTGAGTTTGGCGGTCGCGGTCACCCTGAGGCCTGGAAGGGTCTCGTCCTCGGTTATGTCGACGACCACTTTGGTCAGCATCAGCGGATGGCACAGCGGAATGAGATCCGAGGTCTTCTTGGCGGCCATGATGCCGGCAAGACGGGCGGTGCCGATCACGTCGCCCTTCCTGGCATTGCCCTCGCGGATCAGCGCCAGCGTCTCCGGCAGCATGCGGACGTAACCCTCGGCGGTCGCCGAGCGGGTGGTTTCGGCCTTGTCGCCGACATCGACCATATGCGCCTCGCCGGAGGCGCCGATATGGGTGAGACCTGTCATTATTCCGCCGCCTGGGCTGCGGCCTCACCGGTCAGGAGAAGCCGGGTTGCCGCGGCCACGTCATCCTTGCGCATCAGGCTTTCGCCGACGAGGAAGGTGCTGATGCCGACCTTTTTCAGGCGCTGGCAATCCTCGTGGGTGAAGATGCCGCTTTCGCCGACGAGCAGCCGGTCGGCCGGCACCATCGGGGCCAGCCGCTCGCTCGTTTCGAGGCTGAGCTCGAACGTGCGAAGATTGCGGTTGTTGATGCCGATCAGTGGCGAGGGGAGCTTGAGCGCCCGCTCCGTCTCTTCCTCGTCATGCACCTCGATCAGCGCATCCATGCCGAGTTCGGCCGCCACGTCGTAGAGTTCGCGCGCTTCGTCGTCGGAGAGCGAGGCCATGATCAGCAGGATGCAATCGGCGCCCCAGGCGCGGGCCTCGTGGATCTGGTAGGTCTCGAACATGAAATCCTTGCGCAGCGCCGGCAACGAGCAGGCGTTGCGGGCAGCGGTCAGGAATTCGGGCGCGCCCTGGAAACTCGGCGCGTCGGTGAGAACGGAGAGGCAGGCGGCGCCACCGGCTTCATACGCCGCGGCAAGCGACGGCGGATCGAAATCCGGCCGGATCAGGCCCTTGGACGGGCTTGCCTTCTTGATCTCGGCGATCAGGCCGAAGGCGCCGGCATCCTGCCTTGCCTTCAGCGCACGGTGAAAGCCGCGCGGGGCCGGCTGATCCGCGGCACGGGCCTTCAGTTCGGCAAGCGGCACGCTCGCCTTCGCGGCCGCGATCTCCTCGCGCTTGTAGGCTTCGATCTTCTTGAGGATATCCGTCATGGCCTCAATCCTTGTCGTTCGAGACGGCGACCAGACGGTCGAGCGCCGCAGCTGCTTCGCCGCTGTCCAGCGAGCGGGCGGCAAGCCTCATGCCGTCGGCAATCGTCTCCGCCTTGCCGGCGACGACCAGCGCGGCAGCCGCGTTGCAGAGCGAAATATCGCGATAGGCATTCTTGGCACCGCCGAGCACGCTGCGCAAGGCAGCCGCATTGTGAACCCCGTCGCCGCCCTTGAGCTCGTCGAGCGTGGCCGGCTGCACGCCAAAATCCTTCGGCGTCAGCTCGAAGGAGCGGATCTTGCCGCCCTCCAGCGCGGTTACCTGGGTCACACCGGTCGTGGTGATCTCGTCCATGCCATCGCCATGGACGATCCAGACCGTTTCCGAACCGAGATCGCGCAGGACTTCCGCGATCGGGCCGAGCCATTTCGGTGCGAAGACGCCGAGAAGCTGGCGTTTGGCGCCGGCCGGGTTGGAAAGCGGGCCGAGCAGGTTGAAGATCGTCCGCGTGCCGAGCTCGACGCGGCTCGGGCCGACATGGCGCATGGCCGCATGGTGCATGGAAGCGAACATGAAGCCGATGCTGGCTTCATGGATGCAACGGGAGATGAGGTCCGGGCCGATCTCCAGGTTGACGCCCAGAACCGACAACGTGTCGGCCGTCCCGGATTTCGAGCTCAGTGCCCGGTTGCCGTGTTTGGCGACGGGCACGCGGCAGCCGGCGACGATCAGGGATGCCAGCGTGGAGATGTTGTAGGTGCCGAGGCCGTCGCCGCCGGTGCCGACGATATCGATGGCATCTGCGGGGCCGGAGACGGGAAGCATCTTCGAGCGCATGGTTTCGACGGCGCCGGTGATCTCGGCAACCGTCTCGCCGCGTACCCGCAGCGCCATCAGGAAGCCGCCGATCTGCGACGGCGTCGCCTCGCCGGACATCAGGATCTCGAAAGCGCCTCTCGCCTCTTCGTGGCTGAGGCTCTCGCCATTGGCAACCTTGGCAAGCAGGGGTTTCAGCTCAGACATGGTCGACCATTCCTCTGGTTTACTGGAGCATGGCCTGGTCGACGACGGTCTGGTTGACGGACACGCCGTAGCTGCCCTTCAAGCTGTTGACCATCTGATCGAGCATATCGTCGCCGGCCGCATTCGCCATCTGCTGCAGCTGCTGGTCGCCGGAGAGCGCATCCGAGGTCGCCTGATCGACGGCCGCCACCTTCATCAGGAGGCGGCTGTCGCCGTCGGCGCCAAGTGCGGTTGCCGTCGTATTGACCGGGCCGGAGAAGGCGGCGGAAATGGCCTCGTTGCCGAAGATCGCATCCTCGGCGCCGCGGCGCAGGCCCTGCTTGTTCTCCACTGCCACGCCAAGCTCGGCGGCGATGGTGGCAAGCGTCTCGCCCTTGTCGAGGCGGCCCTTGAGTTCGGTCGCCCTGGCGGCAAGCGCCTGGCGCTGCTGTTCGGCGGTCCAGTCTGCAACGGCCTTATCGCGCACGTCGGCGAGCGGGCGCTCGCGCTCCGGCGCGATGTTGCGAACCTCAAACCAGATGTAACCGTCATTGCCGAGGCTCACCGGGATGGTGTCGGCGCCCGGATCGGTGCGGAAAACCTCGCCGAGCAGCGTGTTCGAGGCCGGGAGCTCGGTGATCCGCTGCTCCTTTTCGTTGCGACCCGAAGCGTCGGCCGTCACGGTGACGGCCTTGAGGTTGAGCGCCTTGGCGGTATCCTCCAGCGAGGTGCCGCCGCTGCGCATGTCTTCGAAACGGTCGTGGACGCTCATGACTTCCTGGGACGCGGAGGAGACCGCAAGCCGCTTGCGGATCTCTTCCTTGACCTCGTCGAAGGAACGCGTCGATTCGGGGCGGATATTGGTGACGCGCAGGATGACCGGGCCGAACGTGCCGTTGACGACAGGCGTCGTTCCGCCGCTTGCAGCCACCTTGAAGGCCGGTTCGGCAAAGGCCGGATCGGGCATGCTCTCCTTGGTGAAATCACCGAGCAGGACGTCCGTCGCGGTCTTGCCCTGATCCTTGATGATCTGGTCGAACGTGGCGGTGCCTTCCTTGAGCTGCGTCGCGGCGGCCTGCGCCATTTCCTTGTTGGGGAAGGGGAGCTGCTCGATCGTGCGGGTCTCGTGCGTCTTGTAGCTGTCCTTGCGCTTCTCGTATTCGGCGCGCGCGGCTTCGTCGGTGATCGAAGACGCGTCGGCGATATCGCCCGGCTGCAGCTTCACATAGGTGAAAGTGCGGTATTCGGGTGCGCGGTAACGGGTCTTCACGCCTTCGAACCAGGCGGCGAGCACGTCGTTTGCCGGCGCCTTCACCGGGTCGATATTGGCATTGGACAAGAGGACGTAGTCGATCGAGCGGGTCTCGTCGCGATAGCTCTTCAGGGCATCGACCAGCACTTTCGGCGGCTGGAAGCCGTCGGAAACCGCCTCGACGATCTGGCTGCGCACCGCGACCTTGCTGCGCTCCTTGATGTAGTCGTCTTCGCGGATTCCGGCATTGCGCAGGCGCGAGGTGAAGAGGTTGCGGTCGAACTGGCCGTTGACGCCCTTGAAGGCGGGATCCTCGGCGATCAGGCCGGCAAGGCGATCTTCCGACAATCCGAGGTTCATGTCGTGGGACAGCTGATCGAGTGCTGCGCCGGCGGCGAGCTGGGTGAAGACCTCGTTCTGGATTCCGAAGGCGCGGGCCTGCTCGGCGGTCAGCTGCGTGCCGAACTGACGGCTCAGGTTTGCGATCTGGCGCTGATAGGCCAGGCGGAATTCCTGGCTCGAGATCTGCTGGTCGCCGACGGTCATCACCGTGTTGCCGTTTGCCGTCACCAGCGAGTGAGAAACACCCCAGATGGCGAACGAGGCAACCAGAAGCAGGAGAAGCGACTTGGCAACCCAGGAGCGGGCGGCGTTTCTGAGGGAATCAAGCATCGATCAACATACCTTGCGAACAGTCCTGCCGCCGGAAAAGGCGGATTGAAGGACTGTCTCTAAATCAAACCGAGATAGAAATGAAGGCATGCCGGCGGAAAAGCGAAAATCCCGTTCAGGCGCGTCTCGCGGTCTTCGCAATCGACGAAATCGGGCCTGCATTCAGCCGGTCGGCCAGGGCCTGCGCATCCCGCGGCGCGCGCACTTTCACGTCGTTGTCGAAATAGACATAGACGTCCAGCCCGTGTGCACGCGGCGGGGAGGGCGGCCCGACATGCTCGGCATCCTTGGGGTCGCGGCCTTTCGCCCATTGACCGATCAGCTGCGCCCAGCGATCAAGCGCCTTGTCGTCGTAGCCGCTGATATATAGCTGTTCGGAACCGTGCAGGCGGCAATAGACGAAATCGGCCGTGAGATCCATCAGCAGCGGCCATTCGACCGTATCTGCCACGACCAGGCCGACCTTGTAGTGACGCAGCAGGTCGATAAACTCCTGCGAACGAAAGCTGTCATGGCGGATTTCAAGCGCATGGCGGATCGGCCGATCCGCATCGGTTTCGAGATGGGCGCGTCCGTCGAGCCGCGCATCGTGCCGACGGGCGAGTTCGACGGCATCCCCGGTCGTCTTCGGCAACAGCTTCAGGAAGGGCTCGAAACGTTCCGCATCGAATTTCATCCGCGGGGGAAACTGCCAGAGAACCGGCCCGAGCTTCCTGCCGAGGCGCAGAACGCCGGATGCCAGGAAATTTGCAAGCGGCGTCTCGATGTCGGTGAGGCGGCGCATATGGGTTATGTAGCGCGAGCCCTTGATGGCGAAGACAAAATCATCGGGCGTCGCATCGTACCATGCGGCAAAGCTTTCCGGGCGCTGAAGTCCGTAGAAGGTGCCGTTGATCTCGATCGAGCGGAAATGCTCGGCGGCATAAGCCAGTTCCTGCTTCTGCGGCAGGCCCTTGGGATAAAATACGCCGCGCCAGGGCTTGTAGGTCCAGCCCGAAATGCCGATCCGGATATCGCCCGACTGCTTCTTCATCGCACCACCTGAGGTCACGGTGATGCGAACACTTTTCCGGTGCGGCGGTTCCCGCCATCCGCTTTATTTCGTGAAGATGAAGAAGGCTCCGAGCGCGATGAAACAGAAGCCGACGATCTGCTTCCAGTGGATCGGTTCGCCGAGATAAAGCACGGAGAAGATCACGAAGACCGAGAGCGTGATGATCTCCTGAATGGTCTTCAGCTGCGCCGCATTGAAGTAGCCATAGCCGATACGGTTTGCCGGCACCTGGGCGCAATATTCGAAGAAAGCGATGCCCCAGCTCACAAGGATGACGAGATAGAGGGGCTTGCTCTCAAATTTCAGGTGGCCGTACCAGGCGAACGTCATGAAGACGTTCGACAGGATCAAAAGGCCGATGGTGAGGAGGGGCGTGGCGTTCGCAAACATGGGAGAATCCGTACGAGGCTGCTAATGCGCTACGGCAACCACGTTCTCCCGCCAAACACAAGCCGGCAAATACCGTCCACGGGGTCCGGCGCTTCAAGCCCTGATGGCAAAGCGCCGAAAAGGCACGGCAAATTCAGTGGAGCGTTTCGGGACGAATTTCGTCCTGAAGAATGCGAAAAGCCTCGTAGAGCGCCTCGACCAGAATATCGGTCAGCTTGTCGGCGTCGTTGTCCTGCAGGAACAGCGCGAGCGACTGTTCGGACGGCTGGTGAGTATTGGTTTCATTCGACATATCATGGTCCTCAATCTAAGCCGGAATCATTCCGGATGAGGTTGACGCTAGGGACGCTTGCTTGCGCCGGGCTTGACGTTCTCGTGACAAGACCGGCAGCGCCCGGCAACACCCGTGTGGGAACGGGTGTCGCATGGATAACGTTCCCGATTTGATACACCGTCGGAAATGGAGCGTCGTCATCACGCCTGGAGATTAAGGGCGAGGCGCTGCCGGGTTGTCATTGCAGGACCACGGACGGCAGGGCCATGGTCGCTCGATTGAGTTGCTTGTAGACATCCCAACCGGCTGATTTGGAGGAGCAGGCGCATGGATCGGTTCAGCGGTGGATGTCTTTGCGGCAAGGTCCGATTTGTCGCGTCCGGAAAACCATACCGGGTCGGCCTATGTCACTGTCTCGACTGCCGCAAACATCACGGCGCTCTTTTTCACGCTTCAGCGATTTTCCCCGATGACGCGGTCGCGATCGACGGCGAGACCCGCGGCTATGCCGGACGGTTTTTCTGCCCGAACTGCGGTTCGCCCGTTTTTGCGCGCACCGCCGACGAAATCGAAGTGAACCTCGGATCGCTGGACGCCCCGGACCAGTTGATGCCGACCTACGAACTCTGGACCATCCGCCGCGAGTCCTGGCTGCCGCCGTTTCCGCTCGCCAGACGATACGAACGCGATCGCGACTCAACGGGCCGATCTGAGGAATAGGCAGCACGGACGGCGAGGAGGCGGCGCGCTCGCAAATGGAACCCACCCGCCCTCAAACGATGTCAAAGCTGAATAGGGCTGCGACGCTGTCGGCCAGATAGAAACGCGACACTGGCTCTGCCGATCAGCCCCCGATCCGGCCGGCTGGGCCGGGTTGAAAGGGCGGAGCGGGGGCGGGTGAGGGGCACCC
>UCEY01000027.1 GCA_900471605.1 Hyphomicrobiales bacterium
GCGCGGGTTTTCGGCGAATTCCAGCGAATGCACCATCAGCACCCGATCGACGGAGGAATCCGGCAGCGGCAGTTCCTCGTCGAAAACCAGAGCCGTGGAGGAGAGCTCTCCGACCGGCCAGTTCACCGCCCCCTGCCCCGCCGGCATGAAGGCGAAGGTACGCTCCGTATCGGCGCGAAAGCGGTCGAGATAGGGCACGGCATACCCAAGACCGACCAGCCGCTCTTCCGGCAGCCTTGCCCAGAGGGAAGAGAGCGCGAAGGCGATCGACTGCTCGGCGAGATGGCCGAGGGGCGAGTGGTAGAATTCGCGGAGATCGACGATATCGGCGTGCATGCTTAATTTGGTACCAGACGGTGGTTGGACTTCAAGGGACCAGTCTCTACATTGTGACGCAAAACTCTTTCAGCAATGGGGTTATGTTATGAGACCACTGGAACTCGAAATTTTTTCATGCCGCAGCGATAATTACGGCGTTCTCGTGCACGACCCGGAAAGCGGGCTGACGGCCTCGATCGATGCGCCGGAGGAAAAGCCCATCCTCGACGCGGCCGCCCGCCGTGGCTGGAAGATCACCCACATCCTCACCACCCATCACCATGGCGACCACGTGGAAGCCAACCTCGCGCTCAAGGAAAAGTTCGGGCTTGAGATCATCGGTCCGTTCAACGAGGCGGTGGCGATCCCCGGCCTCGACAGGACCATGGCGGACGGCGACGAATTCCAGTTCGGCGAACATCTCGTGCGCGTCATCGAGACGCCCGGCCATACCGCCGGCCATATCTGCTACCATTTCCCCGACGACAAGATCCTGTTTGCCGCAGACACGCTGTTTGCGCTCGGCTGCGGCCGGCTGTTCGAACGTCCCGCCGCCGACATGTGGCACTCGCTGCAGAAGCTCGCCGTCCTGCCGGACGAGACGGCCGTCTATTTCGGTCACGAATATACGCTTTCGAACGCGAAATTCGCGCTGAGCGTCGATCCCGACAATGAGCGACTGCAGGCCCGCGCGAGGGAGATCGAAGAGCAGCGCGCCGCCGGCCGCTTCACCATTCCAACAACGATCGGGCTGGAAAAGGAAACCAACCCTTTCCTGCGCGCCACCGATCCGGCCATCCGCCGCAACCTGTTGATGGAGAGCAAGTCCAACGAGGAAGTGTTTGCGGAAATCCGCAAGCGCAAGGACAATTTCTAAAATGACGCCGCAGGAGATCATTGCCGCGCTCGGCATGCAGCGCCATCCGGAAGGCGGCTGGTACGTCGAGACCTTTCGCGATTCAGAGGGCGGTTCACGCGGCCATTCAACGGCGATCTATTACCTGCTGGAAGCCGGCGAACGGTCCCACTGGCACCGGGTTCGCGACGCGGCGGAAATCTGGCACTTCCATGCCGGCGATCCGCTGCGCCTGCGGATTTCCGATGGCAAAACCGTCGAAGAGGTGACGCTCGGCATCGATCTTGCCAAGGGCGCGAGACCGCAGGCCGTGGTCCCCGCCGATGCCTGGCAGGCGGCGGAACCGCTCGGCCGCTTCACGCTGGTCGGCTGCACGGTGGCACCCGGCTTCGAGTTTTCGCGCTTCGAGATGGCACCGCCCGGCTGGGAGCCGTCGGCTTAGGACAAGCGCAGGCCGGCAATTGCCAGCGTGAAGACGAGTTGTGCCGCGAAATAGGTGCCCCAGACGAAGGGCTTCAGCCTGGCGATCACCGGCGCCTTCGGCTTCACCAGGAATGTCTGGATCGCCAGCGCCGTGTCGGACATCACGAACAGGGCAGCCCCCGCCGACGGCAGGATCGGCTTTACCGAGAGCGCCGAGAGCGCCATGGCGAGGAGAACGATCCCATAGACGGTGACCGGGATGGCAAGCCGCCCGGCCGGACGCCACAGCATGAAAAGCGTCATGCCCGTCATCACGACGAAGAGCCAGGCCGCCGTGTAACGCCAGGCGGAAGCGACCAGCAGGCCGGGATCTATCGACGGCCAGAACAGCGCCGCATAGGCAAGATGCGCCGCGAGGAAGGCCACGAGCCCCGAAACGAAGGCTGCCTCTCCCTCATAGGCAAGGCAGGCATCGCCGAACGCCGCGAATATCAGCGCAACGATGAACAGCGCAGGCGCGCCGGCCAGAACCGCGTAGAGCGCAAGCAGCAGAACAGGCGTGGCCTTCAGCACTGTGCGCAGATGGCCGACGGGCCTTCTGACCCAGCGGAAATAACCGACCGCAAGCGCAATCGAGGCGGCAAGCACCGCCCATATCAACAGAACCATGTCTTCCCCCACGTCCCCGATCCATCAGGGACGCCTATTCGGCAATGGCCTCGGCAATCGGCTTCGGCCGGAACATATCCCGCGCCGCCAGCACCGCCCCACCGGTGATCAGCAGGCAGGCAATCAGAATGCACCAGTCCGGCTCCGCAAAGCCGGAAGCGACCAGGATCAGCGTCGAAAGCAGCGGCGCCGCGTAGCTCGCCGCGCCGATGATCTGGATGTCGCCGTTCTTGACCCCATAGTCCCAGGCATAAAAGGCCGCGCCAAGCGGCAGCAGACCGAGCCCGACGACCGCCGCCCACTCGCCGCCATCGGCTGGCCAGACGGTCGTCTCAAGCGCCAGATGGCAGATCAGCGAAAGAAGCGAGGTGCCGAGGCAGAAACCGGTGACCACATCGGTCGCAACCCGGTCGAAGCTCCGCGTCAACAGCGAATAACCCGACCAGGTGAAGGCGCAGAGGAAGGCCGCGCCGTAACCCAGCAGATAGGCGTCGTCGAACGAGAGCTCCTTGCGCGAAACGATCGTGATCGTGCCGCACAGCCCGGCCATCGCGCCGAGCACATGATACCAGCGCAATCGCTCGCCCGGCAGCAGCGCGGATCCGACGACGATGAACAGCGGCCAAAGATAGGCGATCAGCCCCGCCTCGACGGCCGGCGCGTTCCGGAGCGCGGTGAAATACAGGAAATGGTAGCCGAAAAGGCCGCCAATGCCGATGATCCAGACCTTGGCCGGCTGCTTCAGGAGGGCGATCCGTTGCGGCTTGAGGATGAAAAGCACGATGCCCGGCAGGCTGCCGATCGCAAACGTCATCGCATTCATCTGGAGAGGCGGCACTTTTCCGGATGCAGCCGTCATCAGGGCCAGCAGCGACCACATGAGGATCGCCGTAAAACCGATCAACGTTCCCCGGATTTTCACTCCCGCTCCCCCGAACGCTCCATGGGCGCCCGGACGAGCGCCCCATCAGCCGCCGTATTTGACGGCGGTCACGTAAACCTGCCCCATCCTCGTCGGGATGACGGCATAGACCGGAGCATATACATTTACCGACTGCGCCTTGGCAAACCAGATTTCCATCGGCGTCTTGCGTAAGTATTCGATATCGCTGCGGCCGCGCCGGAAGCCGGATCTGGGAAGGTAGCGGATCGAGCAGACGATCGCCTCCCCCTTGAAGCCGTCGGTCGAAAACGGCCTGGTTCCCTTCGGCGTCAGCACCAGATCCATGCGCGACTCGCCGTCGTAAATCGGCAGCCGGCTGGGGCAGACCTTGGCATCGCCCGGGAAGATCAGGCCGCTCAACGGGTCGAGCACCGCGCGCAGGTCCTTGTCGGTCACCGGGATCCAGGTTTCCGGATTGCGGCTCGGCTCCGGTTTCACGGTCGTCTCGGTGACATTGCCGTTGCGGTATTCGACGTCGTAGACACGCGTGCGCCGGCCGGCGCTATAGACGAGGTTGTAGCGGTCGGCCTGCAGCTTGTCGGCCTGCATGCGCCCGCTGACGCTGGTTTCGGCGGAGATCCGGCTGATGATGTTGACGATCCCGGCGGACTTGAACGTTCCGCTGATCTTGTAGTCGCTGCTGTTGAATTCGCTGGCGAAAGACGCCTTGGCGATCGGCAGGATTCCGAGCGAGATATCGTATTCGCTGACATGCCGGATTTCCGCCGAGCCGAGCGGAACGGCCGTGAACCCGAAGATGAGCACGAAGGCACTGACGAAACTGCCGCGAAGGTTCATGATTCTGCCCTGACCGATGCGGACGCCGGAAAGCGTCTTCCTGGAGACATATAGACGGTGCATGATGGCAAGAAAATAGCCGCTTTACGGCACTGCGGGCGGAATCTCTTGGGCGGAAGTCAAGGTTTTGGCTTGACGCGACGAGCCCCACTGACTATAGAACCGCAACTTTCCACTCAGGACCAGTTGGATCGGCGCACCGGGCATTGTCCGGAAGTACCATCCGATTGAAGAAGAACAAAGGTGTATCCATGTCTCGTGTGTGCGAACTGACCGGCAAGGGCGTTCTGACCGGCAACAACGTAAGCCACGCCAACAACAAGACCCGCCGTCGGTTCCTGCCGAACCTGTGCCAGGTCACGTTGATCTCCGACGCTCTCGGCCAGCGTTATCGCCTGCGCGTTTCGGCGCACGCTCTGCGCTCCGTCGAACATCGCGGCGGCCTCGATGCCTTCCTGCTGAAGGCCGACGAGACCGAACTGTCGATGCGCGCCCGCCTGCTGCGCCGCCAGATCGTCAAGAAGACCGCTGAAGTCGCTGCTGCGGCCTGATCGGTCCGACGACAAATCATCCGGCTTTGAGGAAGGCTTGAACGGGTAACACCGGCCAGGCCTTTTCTCTTGGGCCTTCATAACTCCAACTGGTGGCATCACCCAGGATAAAAAAATGCTGAGCTCCCGCTATACTCTTATCTATGCCCTGCTGATGGCGGCCGTTGTCGTCGCCTCCAATTTCCTGGTGCAGTTTCCCGTCACGGGAACGCTCTGGAGCATCGCCCTTGGCGACCTCCTCACCTGGGGCGCATTCACCTATCCCGTCGCCTTCCTGATCACCGATCTGACCAACCGCCAGTTCGGCCCGTCGATCGCGCGGCGCGTCGTGCTGGTCGGCTTCGTCGTCGGCGTTGCGCTGTCCTTCTGGATTTCCGTTCCGCGCATCGCCATCGCTTCCGGCACGGCATTCCTGATCGGCCAGCTTCTCGATATCTCGGTCTTCAACGAACTGCGCCGCAAGACCTGGTGGAAGGCGCCGCTCGCGGCATCGCTGATCGGCACGGTGATCGATACGATCCTGTTCTTCTCGCTGGCCTTCGCCCCGCTCTTCGCCTTCATCGGCCCCAATGAGGACTTCGCGATCCAGTCCGCCCCGATCCTCGGCGCGTTTGCGGCGGAAGCCCCGCGCTGGATCTCCTGGGCACTCGGCGATCTCGTGGTCAAGATCTTGGTCGGCGTCGTGCTGCTGCTGCCCTATGGCGCGCTGATGAACGTGCTGAAGCCGATGCCGCAGGTGGCGAAGGCTGCAGCCTGACTTTCAGTAAAGTCCCGGCTCGATCCGGCTTGCAAGTTGAAAGGTTGCGCGGCAGTCTGCGCCGCGTCGCAACTTTTCTGGACGGGCCACCATGCAGATTCACGAAGTCTTCGATATTCTGGAAGCCACCCGGGCAACCCTTTCAGGCTCGTCGTTCGACGACGTGAACCTGTCCGGCACACGCTTCCACAACACCAATTTGTCAGGCGCGAGTTTCAATCAGATCAATTTTGCAGGCGCGACGATCAATGACAGCAATATGTCGGGCTGGTCCATCGATGACGTCAATCTGTCCGGCCTGCGGCTGCACAACTCCAACCTTTCGGGCGCCGAGTTCATGGGATGCAGAATGACGGGCGCCAAGATCGACGGCATACCCGTTCAGGCCCTGCTCGATGCGTACAACGCCGCGAAACAGGACTGAAGCCGGAAACCGCTACCGGTTGAGCCGGAATTCCAGCATGACGTTACGCTGCAGCAGATTGCCGTTGTCATCGGAGATGAGGATCAGATGCGGCCGGCCCTCCGGCCCCATGACGACATCCAGGCCTTCCATGTTGTCGATGGCATACCCCATGTCGGCATCGACCAGCACCTCGCCATCCACGACGGCGTCGGGGCGAATGCTCTCGCCCTTGATCAGGCGGATGCGCATGCCAAGGCCACCGAGATAGCTGAAGCGGCGCTCGAGCAGCAGGAAATCGCCGTTGGGCAGAAAGGCGCCGTCCGTCGCGTCATAAGGATCGTGCCGCACCACCTTGAACACGCCCTTCAGCGGACCTTCCAGGATCGCGGCGAACAGATTTCCCTGATCATCGAGGCTATGCTCGGTGACCACGATGGGCGACCCTTTGAGCGGTCCTGATTTCGGCGAGACCGCCACCGTCTCCATGCCGGCGTTCATCCGGAACTCGTGGCGCGGGATCGGAAGATCGAGGCTCTTCAGCGGCGCGGACATCTCGAACCCGGGATCGGGATAGGCGTCGACACGATGCAGCTGCTCGAAGCCGATAATCGCCTGGCCGTCCCGCAGCGCCAGCCCCTCGGCATCGGAATTGTATTTCGTGCCGACCCGGCCGCCGCGGATGAGGATCGGGTTGATGGCAAGCTCGGTGAGGTTGGCAAGCCGCCCCTTGGCATCCCGCTGAATACGGCCGGTCAACCAGGAACCGGTGTCGAGCACCGACACGAAACGTTCCCCGTCGGCGCGAAAGCGGATGGCCGACAAGGACTGGAGCCTGCTGTCGGACGAGGAAAACTCGATACCGCCGAGGAATTCGAGCGGACCGAACCGGGTTTCCGCCGAACCCCGCTTGAATTCGGTGATCGCCTGCACCCGAACCGGGACATTGTCGGTCGCCGGCGCCACCGGAAAAGCGATGGCGCCAAAAAGACCGGCCCAGACGGCGAGGCGGCAGAGTTTCAAGCGGCGGACCTCAACCGGCCCGACGCATGCGGCCTGCACCCGCCGAACGGCCACCGTTTTCCGCAAACAACTCGGCAAGCTGCTCGGTCATGGCGCCGGCAAGCTCGTCCGCATCGACGATCGTCACGGCCTTGCGATAATAGCGCGTCACGTCGTGGCCGATGCCGATTGCAAGAAGCTCGACCGGCGAACGCGTCTCGATCTGCTCGATGACGGCGCGAAGATGCCGTTCGAGATAATTGCCCGGATTGACCGACAGCGTCGAATCGTCGACCGGCGCGCCGTCCGAAATCATCATCAGGATCTTGCGCTGCTCGCGGCGGGCGATCAGGCGGTTATGCGCCCACATCAGCGCTTCGCCGTCGATGTTTTCCTTGAGCAGGCCCTCGCGCATCATCAGGCCGAGATTGCGGCGCGAGCGGCGCCAGGGCGCATCGGCAGACTTGTAGACGATGTGGCGCAGGTCGTTGAGACGGCCGGGCGTCGGCGGCTTGCCGCTCGCCAGCCACTTTTCGCGCGCCTGCCCGCCCTTCCAGGCCTTGGTGGTGAAGCCGAGGATCTCGACCTTGACGCCGCAGCGTTCCAGCGTGCGGGCAAGGATATCGGCGCAGGTGGCGGCAACCGTGATCGGCCGGCCGCGCATCGAGCCGGAATTGTCGATAACGAGAGTGACGACCGTATCGCGGAACTGCGTGTCGCGCTCCTTCTTGAAGGAGAGCGGCTGCATCGGGTCGATGATCAGGCGCACCAGGCGGGCCGGATCGAGATAACCCTCTTCCAGGTCGAAGTCCCAGGAGCGGTTCTGCTGCGCCATCAGGCGGCGCTGCAGGCGGTTGGCAAGCCGGCCAACGGCGCCCTGGAGATGGGCGAGCTGCTTGTCGAGGAAGGCACGCAGACGATCGAGCTCCGCTTCGTCGCAAAGCTCTTCTGCGGTGATTTCCTCGTCGAATTCCTGGGTGAAGATCTTGTAGTCGACCTTCTCGTTGAAATCGTCGAACGGGCTGTTCGGGCGCCGGGTCTCACCGGGCGTCTCGGAATGTTCGTCGCTGTCGTCAGACATGTCCTCGTCGGACATTTCCGCGCCGTCCATCTCGCCGTCATCGAGTTCCTCGTCGGAAGCATCGCTCTGTTCGGCAGGTGCCGCGTCGGAACCGGCCTCTTCCTCGACCTCGTCGTTCTCGGTCTCGTTGCTGCGCGGCTGGTCGTCCTGGTCCGGGTTCTCCATCTCCTCCGGATCGGTGTCCTCGTCGGCAAACTCCTCCGCCATCTGCATGGAGGTGAGCATGTGCCGCACCAGCTTGGCGAACGCCTGCTGGTCCTCGATCACGTTGCGAAGATTGTCGAGATCGCCAGCCGCCTTGTCCTCGATGAACGGGCGCCAGAGGTCGAGCACCTTGCCGGCGCTTGCCGGCGGCTTCTGGCCGGTCAGCTTTTCGCGCACCAGCATGGCGACCGCTTCGCCGATCGGTGCGTCTTCCTGCCGTTCGATGCCGGAAAAATTCGCCTTCGAATATTTCTCGGCCTGCATGGAATTGAGGTTGGCGGCCATGCCGGCCATGCGCAATGCGCCGATCGACTCGACACGCGCCTGCTCGACCGCGTCGAAGACGACGCGCGCATCGGCGCCCTGCGGCGACATGCTGGCATGCGTGGCCGTGTCGTGGCAGGCGAGCCTGAGCGCCATGGAATCGCCGAGCCCGCGGGTCACCGCGAGCTCGTGCGCCGTCGGCCGCTTGGAGATTTCCGGCAGGCGGATGCGTTCGCCGGCAAGGCCCGGCCGCTCGTTGGCGAACGTGACCTCGACTTCAGCGTCGCCGGCGATCGACCGCACGCAGCCGGTGATCGCCCGCCGCAACGGTTCCGTATCGACGGGACCGCCGGATTTGGCTTTCGAATTGTCTCCGCGACCTGCCATGACCTCGTCCTCTCAACTCCCTCTGGGCTTACGCTCCGAGGACGATGTTGGCGGCACTTTCCTTCAGCTCGACGCCGAAGGCGCGCTGGTACTGTTCGGCAACCAGCGTGCGTTCCAGTTCGTCGCACTTGTTGAGGAAGGTGATGCGGAAGGCGAACGCGATGTCACCGAAGATCTCGGCGTTTTCCGCCCAGGTGATGACGGTACGCGGGCTCATGACGGTCGAAAGATCGCCGTTGATGAAGGCGGACCGGGTGAGGTCGGCGACACGCACCATCTTCGACACCGTCTCGCGGCCCTCGGTCGTGCGTCCGAAGGATTTCACCTTGGCGGCGACGATATCGACTTCCTTCTCATGCGGCAGGTAGTTCAGCGTCGTCACGATCGACCAGCGGTCCATCTGTGCCTGGTTGATCTGCTGCGTGCCGTGATAGAGGCCGGTCGTATCGCCGAGACCCACCGTGTTGGCGGTCGCGAAAATGCGGAATGCCGGGTGAGGACGGATGACGCGGCTCTGGTCGAGCAGGGTCAGGCGGCCGGAGGATTCCAGAACGCGCTGGATGACGAACATGACGTCCGGGCGGCCGGCATCGTATTCGTCGAAGACGAGCGCGACATTGTGCTGGTAGGCCCAGGGCAGGATGCCGTCCTTGAATTCGGTGACCTGCTTGCCGTCCTTCAGCACGATCGCGTCCTTGCCGACGAGATCGATACGGCTGACATGGCTGTCGAGGTTGATGCGCACGCACGGCCAGTTGAGGCGGGCGGCGACCTGCTCGATATGGGTGGACTTGCCGGTGCCGTGGAAGCCGGAAACCATGACGCGTCGGTTATGAGCAAAGCCTGCGAGAATGGCGAGCGTCGTATCGCGGTCGAACAGATAGTCCGGATCGAGATCCGGAACGTAGGGGTCGCCGCTGCTATATGCCGGAACCTTAATATCGCTGTCGATGCCGAAGACTTCCCGGACCGAAACGGTGGTATCGGGAAGGTTGGAAATATCTAGATCAATCTTACTCATCGTCTCTCCAAGGCGCGAGCCGCCGCCCGGCCGTCATCCTCACTGCCATAATTTTTACGGCTTAGCAGAAACCCGCCTGCTTCAACAACTGATATGCTTGAATGACGGCACGAAAACGTTCTTCCGAACCGCGGTCGCCGCCGTTCGCATCCGGGTGGTGTTTCTTGACCAGTTCCTTGTAGCGGGTTTTGATCTCCGCCGCGGTCGCATTGGCGGCCAACTCCATCGTATCGAAGGCCTTGGCCTCCAATGTCTTCAGCTTGCGCCCCTGCGTCTGGAAGCGCGATCCGCCTGTGGCCCGCGCCTGCGAAACGAAGCCGAACGGATCCTTGAAGCGCTGCTGGGTGCCGGTGGCGCCCGCCGCTCCGGCGGCACCCGAACGGGCCGTGGAATGAAGCGGCGCATCCTTGGCGGCCTTGTTGACGCCGACAGTCCAGGTCGGCCTGTGGCCGGTGATCGCTTCCTTCTGGTATCGGGCGATCTCGCCATCCGACAGGCCGGAGAAATAATTGTAGCCCTTGTTGTATTCCCGGACGTGTTCGAAACAGAACAGAAAGAACTGGCCTTCCGCGTTGCGGCCCACGGGAGCGCGATGGACGCCGGGCTTGTCGCACCCGTCCCACTGACAGGTGGGGGCCTGCGGCGCCGCTTCCTGCTCCCTGTTCCGGCGCGTCCGGATACGGTCGAAATATTTGGAATCTAATTTCATAAGGCCCTCATTATGGGGCGACGAAGAGGGCGCGGCAAGAATTGACAAAGTCCTTTCTTACTGGTTTGTGGGATGCCCTTTTGCGTCGCAACGGAGACCGAGATGTCCGTCAAATCCCGAATCGAAATCACGCTCACCGACCATCTCGAGCCGGAACGGCTGGTCGTCATCGATGAAAGCCATCAGCACGCCGGCCATCAGCCCGACATCACCGGAACCGGCGAAACCCACATGCGGGTCCGCATCGTTTCGAAAAAGTTTTCCGGAATGAGCCGGCTCGACCGGCATCGCACGGTGAATGCCCTCTTGAAACCCGAACTCGACGCCGGACTTCACGCGCTGGCGGTGGAAGCCTCGGCACCGGGCGAGCCGACCCGCTGGTAGCGGAACTTAGATAGGGACGACGGGGCCCAAGGCCAAGATCCCAGCCTCGATCGATGTCGGATGCCGCAGGAACGGCCTCAAATTTTCGCAGACAAAGTGACGGATTGCGATTGCTCCGGCGCCGAATTTGGTCATTATCCCGCCGGGGCCAGCCGACATCCGCAATGGACACGGCGGGGAAGAAACTATTACGGCAGGCGCGGCACGGACGAGGAAACGGGGGCGACCGCGATTCCACTCGAGTTGATCCGCTGGCTGCAGGTCAGGTGGTTGCTGGGGAACTCGGGTCCATGTCGAAAATTGAACCTGTAAAGCGGGTCCTTTCCTATTGCTCATGGCCGCTGGTGTTCTTTTCCGGCCTTGCAGGCTCCTATTTCTCCTTCTCCAGCGACCATCCGATGGTGGCGTTCTCAGCCGTCTATCTGAGTGCGATTGCGGTTCTTTTCGGTCTCGAACGATACATTCCCTACGAAGGGCGGTGGCTCCAGCCGGACGGCGAAACGGCAAACGATATCGCCCATACGCTGCTCACCAAGGGGCTTTTGGAGATCGCCACGCTCCTGGCCGCGATCTTCCCGATGCTCGCCGCCAGCGTGTTGCAGCCGCTGGCCACGCTGCAATTCAGCCTTTGGCCCTCGGCCTTGCCGATGATCATACAGATCGTGCTGGCCGTGACGATCGCCGAATTCGGCCTCTACTGGTCGCATCGCATCGCCCATGAAAAGCTGTTCTTCTGGCGCTTTCATGCGCTGCATCACAGCGTAACCCGCCTTTGGGTGGTCAATACCGGACGCTTCCATGTGGTCGATTCGCTGTTCAAGCTCACGCTCAGCCAGATCCCGCTCTATCTTCTCGGCGCGCCGCTGCAGGTCTTCTGGTGGCTTGCCGCGGTAACCGCTTTCATCGGCATCCTCACCCATTGCAATGTCGACATGAAGACCGGGCCGTTCGACTTCGTGTTCAGCACGCCGCGTCTTCACCGATGGCATCACTCGCAGGAAATTCGCGAAGGCAACACCAATTACGGCGAGAATATCGTCGTCTTCGACCTGTTGTTCGGCACCTATTTCAATCCCGACCGCCCTTCATCCACGGATATCGGCATCAAGGGGCAGATCGCCCGAGGTTTCCTGCCGCAATTGGCTCAGCCCTTCACCAAGGAAGGGGTCCGCCAGATCCTCGGGCGGCGCCCGAAAGGCAACTGAAACCGGAGCGCGAAGGACGACTGTCCGCGGACGTGGCGGTAACTACTCCGCCGGCAGCGTCACATCTTCCGCCGGCCGTATCCTCAGCCTGGTAATGCGGTTCTTCTCCCGCTTCAACACGATGAATCGCTTGCCGTAGAACGTAAACGCCTGCCGCTCCTGCGGAATGAGCTTCGATTCATGGATGACGAGACCGGCGATGGTCGTCGCCTCGCCATCCGGCAGGCTCCAGTCGAGCGCGCGGTTGAGATCGCGGATCGGCACCGAGCCGTCGACGACGATCGAGCCGTCCGCTTCCTGGCGCACGCCCTGGATTTCGATATCGTGCTCGTCGGCAATATCGCCGACGATCTCCTCGAGAATGTCTTCGAGCGTGACGATGCCCTGCACCTCGCCATATTCGTCGACGACGACCGCGAAATGTCCCTTGCGCCTCAGGAAGGCACTGAGCTGGTCCTTGAGGCTGGTGCTGTCGGGCACGAACCACGGTTTCTGGGCGATCTTGACGATATCGAGGTTTTCCGGCTCGACATTCGGCTCTGCGAGCGCCCGGAGCAGGTCCTTGGCATGCACCACGCCGATGATGTTCTCGGTCGAATTGCGCCAGAGCGGCATGCGCGTATAGGGGCTTTCGAGCACGGTGCGGACCGCCACTTCCGGTGGATCGTCGGCATTGACCGCCCGCATCACCGTCCGGTGCTTCATGACGTCGGAGACTTCCAGCTCTTCGAGCTCGAAAAGGCCGCTCAGGCGGTCGCGATCCTCCTTGTCGAAATTGCCCTCGCGATGGGCCGCATCCAAGGCCTCGTGCAGGTCGTCATGGCCGGAAAGCGACAACGTCTCCTGCGACAGGGAAACGCCGCACAGGCGGAGGAGCCCGCGGATCACCGCGTTGACGGCACGCGACTTGAGGCCCGCCCTGGACGTCATTTCGGCCGTTTTTCCTCCAGGAAGCTCAACACCTCGGACGACGGCACGTCGTTGGCGATGAAGGACTGGCCGATGCCGTGGGTCAGGATGAAGGTGAGCTTGCCGCCCATGACTTTCTTGTCCTGCGCGATGGCCTCGAGCAGCTTTTCGGTCGGCGGCAGTTTGCCGGGAATGTCGCTCATCGACGTCGGCAGGCCGACGGCTTTCAGGTGGGCCGCGACCCGCGCCGCGTCGTCCGGGCTTGCAAGGTTGAGGCGCGCCGAGAACTGGTGCGCCAGAACCATGCCGATCGCCACGCCCTCGCCATGCACCAGGCGGCTGCTGTCGTATTCGGTGGCGGCCTCCAGCGCGTGGCCGAACGTGTGGCCGAGATTGAGCAGCGCCCGGCGGCCGGTCTCGCGCTCGTCCTCGACCACAACATCGGCTTTCGCCTGGCAGCTGACCGCAATCGCCTCAATCCGCTCCGGACCGCCGGCAAACACCTGCTTCCAGTTCTTCTCGAGCCAGGCAAAGAAATCCGGCTGGTCGATCAGGCCGTATTTCGCCACTTCCGCATAACCGGCCCGGAATTCGCGCTCCGAAAGCGAATCGAGCGCCGCCGTGTCTGCAAGCACGAGATCCGGCTGGTGGAAGACGCCGAGCAGGTTCTTGCCGTGGCGGGTATTGACGCCGGTCTTGCCGCCGACAGACGAATCCACCTGCGCCAGAAGCGAGGTGGGGATCTGCACGAAGCGCACGCCGCGGCGCACGATGCCGGCCGCAAAGCCTGCGAGATCGCCGATCACGCCGCCGCCGAGCGCGATCACCGCGTCGTTGCGCTCGATGCGGGCCGAAAGCACCATGTCGCAGACGGTCGCCAGGTGGTCGAAGCTCTTGGTCTTCTCGCCGGCCGGCAGCGTCAGCGAGACGGCTTCGATCCCGTCTGTCTGCAGGCTGTCCATCAGCGCTTCGAGATAGAGCGGGCCGACATGCTCGTCGGTGACGATGGCCGCCTTGCGGCCCTTCAGGCGGGAGGTGATCTCACCGCCGGCACGCGTGATCAGGCCGGGCCCGATCAGGATGTCATAGGCGCGTTCGCCGAGCGGCACATGCACCAGGCGCTCGGAGCCTCTTTCGTCGGTTCGGGAAGACATGTTCATCAAAATTCACCTTCGCTCGGCAATTCGCCTTCGCTCGCCAGATTGGCCACCGCCGCAAGCACTTCGTTGACCATCAGGTCTTTGCGAACATTCTCGGACTGAACCGTCAGATCCGCCTCGGCATAGATCGGATAACGCTGGTTCATCAGGTTTTCCAGCGTCTGTTTCGGGTTCTCGGTCTTCAGCAACGGCCGGTGGTCGCGTTTGTTCACCCGTTCCCACAAAACGTCGAGATCGGCCTTCAGCCAGACGGAGATGCCGCCGATCTTGATCTGATGGCGGGTCGCCTCGTTGATGAACGCGCCGCCGCCGGTCGAGACGACGCGCGGACCGCCCCTCAGCAGCCGTTCGATGACGCGGGTTTCCAGCGCCCGAAACTCCGTCTCGCCGTAAGCGGCGAAGAGTTCGCTGATGGTCATGCGCGAAACCTTTTCGATCTCCGCATCCGTATCGATGAAGGGAATGGAAAGCGTCTGCGCCACCAGCCGGCCGATCGCCGATTTGCCGGCCCCCATCAGCCCGACAAAGATCAGGTTGCGCTTGCCGAGCACGGCGCGCGCCTTTTCGCTGAGTGCCGATGCGGCGGAAGTTGCGGCTTCTGTCATTGTTCGGTCCGTTTCGAAAAAACGGTATCGACAAATGCACCGGCAGCGTCAAGCCGTCGCAACCCTCAAAGAATGCGGGGGATTGTTTGTTCTTGCCGATATGTAAACCTTTATCGATATAGTGCGGCGCAACTCCGGGAGTCGTGAATGCCCACCCTTTTCCGTTTCCTCTTCGTGCTGGCGGCGATCGCAGGCATCGTTTATGGAAGCATGGTGGCTCTCGTCATGCTGGTGGATCCGCACGAACGCGACGTGACGGTGCGCATACCCTCCGAGCGGCTGAACCAGACAACGCCGCAACAATAAGAGCGGACGGATAATGGCCGATCTTTCCCGAGCCCATATCGAAGCCTTTCTCGAAATGATGAGCGCCGAGCGGGGAGCCGCCGGCAACACGCTGTCATCCTACGAACGCGACCTCGAAGACCTGCAATCCTTCCTGCTGGCCAGCAGCACTTCGGCCCTGACGGCGCAGAGCGCCAATCTCTCCGCCTATCTCGCCCATCTCGGCGCCCAGGGTTTTGCCGCCTCCTCACAGGCGAGAAAACTGTCGGCGATGCGGCAGTTCTACAAATTCCTCTATGCCGAAGGCCTGCGCGGCGACGATCCGACGGCGATCCTCGACGCGCCGAAAAAAGGCCGCTCGCTGCCGAAAATCATGAGCGAGGACGAGGTGACGCGGCTCCTCGAGCTTGCCGCCAAGGAGGCCGCCGAACCCGGCCCGGAGCAGCTCGCGCGCCTCAGAATGCTGGCGCTGCTCGAGCTTCTTTACGCGACCGGCATGCGCGTCAGCGAACTCGTGTCTCTGCCGGTCAAGGTGCTCGATCAGGAGGGCCGTTTCCTGGTCATCCGCGGCAAGGGCAACAAGGAACGCCTGGTGCCGCTGTCACGCTCGGCGATCGCGGCCGTCGCATCCTATGGTGAGGTCCGGCGACAGGCGCTCGCAAAGTCCGGCGACAGCCCGTGGCTGTTTCCCTCGACCGGCAAGGAGGGTTATCTGCCGAGACAGGTCTTTGCCCGCGACCTCAAGGGGCTGGCCGCCCGCGCCGGACTTAGAGCCGCCGCAATCTCCCCCCATGTGATGCGCCATGCCTTCGCCAGCCACCTCCTTCAGAACGGGGCGGACCTTCGCGTTGTGCAGGAACTGCTCGGCCATTCGGACATTTCCACCACACAAATCTACACGCATGTACTGGAAGAACGGCTGCGCGAGCTGGTTCAAACACACCACCCTCTTGCAAAACAGGCCAAAAACCGGGAATAGAAGCCCCAAACAGAAAATGGGAACTCCGTGTTCCTGAGATAAAACAACCGGAAACCGGCTCCCATGCAGACTTATCTCGATTTCGAAAAGCCAATCTCGGACCTCGAGGGCAAGATTCACGAGCTGAAAAAGCTCGCCTCGGAAGACGAAAGCATCGATACGTCCGAGGAAATCGGCAGGCTGGAGACCCGCGTCAGGGAAGCCACCCGAGAAATCTATTCCAAGCTCGGCGCCTGGGAAAAGACGCAGGTCGCGCGCCATCCGCAGCGGCCGCATTTCGTCGATTATTCCGCCCATCTCTTCACCGATTTCACGCCGCTCGCCGGCGACCGCAATTTCGGCGAGGATGCCGCCATCCAGGCCGGTCTTGCGCGCTTCAACGGCATGCCGGTCGCTGTCATCGGCCAGGAAAAGGGCCACGACACCAAGACCCGCCTCAAGCACAATTTCGGCAGCCCGCGCCCGGAAGGTTATCGCAAGGCGATCCGCGTCATGGAAATGGCCGATCGTTTCCACCTGCCGGTCATCACGCTCATCGACACCGCAGGCGCCTATCCGGGCGTCGGCGCCGAGGAACGCGGCCAGGCGGAGGCTATCGCCCGCTCGACCGAAATGTGCCTCGGCCTCAAGGTGCCGATGGTTTCCGTCGTGATCGGCGAAGGCGGCTCCGGCGGCGCGATCGCGATCGCCACCGGCAACCGCGTCTACATGCTGGAGCATTCGATCTATTCGGTCATCTCGCCGGAAGGCGCGGCATCGATCCTCTGGCGCGATTCGACCCGCGCCCGCGAGGCTGCGACCAACATGAAGATCACCGCTGAAGACCTGAAAAGCCTCGGCATCATCGACGATATCATTCCCGAGCCGATCGGCGGCGCGCATCGCGAGCCCGAGGCCGTCATCACCGCGACAGGCAAGATGATCGCCTCGGCGCTGGAAGACCTTGGGCGGCTTTCGGGCGACGAGGTGCGGGCGGCCCGCCGGCAAAAATTCCTCGATATCGGCCGCAATCTCTGATCGGTAGAGCTCTGCCGCTCAATTAGCCAAATTTGGGCCATATTGCTGATAACATTGGGTGCCGGGCGGTTTTGCTGGACAGGCCGGCGCAAGCGGTTAAGAATATCTAAAGATTACCGCTTCATTATCGAAGTCCTGTACCGAATTCGTTCGTCGTTCCAAGTCTATGTGGTCCGTACCGATGCGCCTGAAACACATCGCTCTCGCTCTCCTCGTGGCAACCGCCCTGACGGGCTGCAACGATACGCTCGATTCCGCGAGCATCGACCTGAAGAGCGTCAAGAACAAGGTCGAGCAGCCGCTGCCTTCGAGCATTCTCGCCGAGATGCAGAAGAAGGATATGCCGCGCACCTCGCCGATCATGATCCGCATCCTCAAGGAAGAGGGCAAGCTGGAAATCTGGAAGGCAAAGGCCGACAACCGGTTCGAGGTGATCAAGAGCTACGATATCTGCGCCTGGTCCGGAAAGCTCGGCCCCAAGGTCAAGGAAGGCGACCGCCAGGCTCCCGAAGGCTTCTACAGCCTGACGCCGGCGCATCTGAACCCGAATTCCAAATATTACCTCGCCATCAACACCGGCTTCCCTAACCGCTACGACGCCGCCAACGGCCGCAGCGGATCGAACCTGATGATCCACGGCGCCTGCTCGTCGTCCGGCTGCTATTCGATGACCGACGAACAGGTTCTGGAGATCTATGCGTTTGCGCGGGATGCCTTCAAGGGCGGCCAGACCTCCGTACAGCTCCAGGCTCTGCCGTTCCGGATGACCGCCGAGAACATGGCGCGCCACCGCGACAGCCAGAACTTCGACTTCTGGAAGATGATCAAGGTCGGCTACGACAATTTCGAAGTCACCAAGCGCCCGCCGGAAGTCAATGTCTGCGACAAGAAATACGTTTTCAACCAGCAGCTCTCCGGCAATGGCACCTTTGCTCCCGCGGCTGCCTGCCCGCCCATGTCGACGCCTCCGGCGCTCGTCTCGGCGCTGACCTCCTACGAAAAGACCTATCAGGTCTCCTACGCGAAGGCGCTGGAGAAGTTCGACGGCAAGGTCTGGTACGAGCCGACCGAGGCCGAACGCAAGGCGGTGGTCGCCGGCAAGCGCAAGGGCCGCGATATCGCCTATGCACCGACCGGAACCTCGCTCGAAGCCGGCAAGCTGCTCAGCCAGTCGGAATTCCAGGAAATGATGGAAAAGCGGATGGCCTCCCAGAACAAGCCGGCCAATACCGTGCTTGCGTCAGCCTCTCCCGTCACGTTTCGCCCCGGCTCCGCCGCCGACCGCATGAAGCAGGACCGCCTGCCGGCCGAGGCAACCGCCTCCCCCACAGCGCAGGGCAACGTCGCGCAGAGCACCGGCACCATCCCGACGATCACCACGGCCCAGGGCAACACGACCACGGTTCCGATCCCGGCCCAGAACCCGCTTGCCTACGCGGCACCGCCGATCAGCGAACCGCAGAAAAAGCCGTTCTGGAAGTTCTGGAGCAAGGAATGACCTCGACCACCGACGGCCTCTACGATCTGAGAGGCCTGAAGTGCCCCCTGCCCGTGCTGAAGACCCGCCGCCGGCTGAAAAACATGGAGAGCGGCGCGGAACTCGCGATCGAAACCACCGATCCCCTGGCCGGCATCGACATTCCGCATTTCTGCACGCAGGAAGGGCACGAACTGGTCCGTTCGGAAAAGACCGAGACGGGCCATCGTTTCGTGATCCGCAAGGGATAGGCGAATCCTCCGATTAGCCCCTCATCCGCCTGCCGGCACCTTCTCCCCGCACGCGGGGCGAAGGACGGATGCCACACCGACATCGCCTCAATCACCAACCGCGAATGGGGCAAGTCCCCTCTCCCCGTTTACGGGGAGAGGGTTAGGGTGAGGGGCAAGCCCGCCCTAAAACGATCACATGCGAAGGCCAGGAACCGCGAGAGGATTGTCCTCCAGCGCCGCACGATCCGGCCGGTCAATGCGCGGCTGGCCCGTAAAGGCCGCAAACAGATCCGAGACGAAGGCTTCTTCCAGTCCTTGCGTGATCAGCACCATGCGGGTGCGCCGGTCGGAACCGTCGGGCCATTTCGGCAGGCGCTGCGGCGGATGAAAGACGCTCTGCACCCCATGCAGCACCAGCGGCCGGTCCGGATTGTCGGAAAGCGCCACGATCGCCTTCATCCGCAGCAGCTTTTCGCCATGCGCCGAGCGCAACAGGTCGATGAACATCTCGATCGCCATCGGCTCGATCGGCTTGTCATGAATGATCGAGAAGGACCGGATGTCGTCGCCGTGGCGGTTCACGTCATGATGATGGTGGTCGTGATGGCCATGCCCGTGATGATCATGGCCATGCGGGTGGTGGTGACCATGGTCGTGGTGATGATGGTCATGATTCTCCCCGGCATCGCTGGCCAGCTCGTCGCGCAGCCAGCGGTCCACGTCTGCGATCTTCGTCGCCGGATCGTAAAGCCCGTTCACGAGGATGGCCGCCGTACCCGCCTCGTTGCTGTCGCCATCGACGATGGGCGCCCGGGGATTGAGTTCCGCGAGCCGCGATTTGAGGGCCGCCAGCTGGGCAGCATCCGCCATCGACAATTTGGAGATGATCAGCCGGTCCGCCACCGCCACCTGCTTTACCGCCTCCTGGTGACGGTCGAGCGTCGATACCCCGTTGACCGCGTCGACCACGGTGATGACGCCGTCGAGCTCGAAGTTCTGCGCGATGATCGGATTGCCCATAACCGACTGCATGACCGGTGCCGGATCCGCAAGCCCCGTCGTTTCGATGACGATCCGGCGGATCGGTTTCAGCCGACCGGTCTGGATGCCGTCCATGATCGAGGCGAGCGAATCCACCAGCTCGCCGCGCACCGTGCAGCAGAGGCAGCCGTTGGCGATTTCCAGCAGCGCATCGCCGGAAGCCTCGACCAGGAAATTGTCGATGCCGACCTCGCCGAACTCGTTGATGATCACGGCCGTATCGCTGGTGCCGGGATCCTTGAGGATACGGTTCAGCAGCGTCGATTTTCCCGCACCGAGAAAGCCGGTGAGGATGGAGACCGGGATCCGGTTCTGGGCAGAAGACATCATCTATTCCCGTTCAGAATGTCGGGCGCGGCTGCGGGATCGGCACGTTGACGGTATTGGCGGCAACCGTTGCCTTCTTGGCGCCCTTGGGCGGCGGGGGCGGCGCCTCGCCACCGGAAATCAGGGTCAGCATCGTGTAGACCGGCGGGCGGGCCATTTCATGGATATAGGGCGAATGCTGGATGGTGCGGCCCGTATCGTCACGGGTTTCGCTGCGCACCTTGGCCGCCTTCGGATTGCAGATTTCGGCGCTGACGTCGTTGACGGGAGCCGTATCGCCATAGGGTGCGAGCGCCGGCAGCGCCACGCCCTGGGGCACGGCCGAGCTCAGCCCCTGCTGCAACAGGTTGGCGGTGTCGTCGGCGCGGCCGGCGAGGCTGTCCGAGCCGAGCACCACGGAAATCACCGAACGGCCGTCCCGTGTCGCGGAACCGATCTGGTTGAAGCCGGAGGCGCAGATGAAACCGGTCTTCATGCCGTCGGCACCGTCGAAACGGCCGATCAGCGTGTTGAAATTGGGATATTGCTTGGAGCCGGTATCGATACCCTCGAGCGAGAAATAGCTCTGGTATTCCGGGAAATCCTGCTTGAGCCTCAGCGTCAGCAGCGCGAGATCCCGCGCGGTCGAGAACTGACCCTTGCCCGGCAGGCCGTGCGGATTGATATATTGGGTGGAATTCATGCCGAGTGCCTTGGCCTGGGCATTCATCATCGCCACGAACTGTTCCTGTGTGCCGCCGACAGCCTCGGCCACCGCAACCGCCATGTCGTTCGCCGACTTGACGAGCATCATCTTCAACGCGTTGTCCATCGTCATCGTCGTGCCGGGCGTGAAGTACATCTTGCTCGCCGGCTGGTCGGCGGCGACCTTGCTCATCACCACCGGCGTGTCGAGCGAGAGCTTGCCGGTCTTCAGCGCCTTGAAGGTCACATAGGCCGTCATCAGCTTGGTGAGCGACGCCGGATACCATTTGAGGAACGCATCCTCGTGGGCGATCACCTTGCCGGTCTTTACATCGACGACGATTTTCGGATTGGCGGCAGCGGTTCCGGCGGAAGCGACAAGGGCAAGCGCCGAGAGGGCGCAGATCAGCCGGGTGGCGGAGGCGGATCGGAGGCTGAAGGTCGGCAAGATAGTCCCTCGTTGTTGCGGCTTAACGAGTGTGGCGCATATGCGGCTTATGTGGCCAACCGATGGCAAAGCTCTCTGCTGATATTGCATGGCCCAAGACGCTCAAGCCCAGTGTGTCTTTCACCCTGCTCTTTTAAGCCTATGCCAGCCTGATTTGGCAAGCATCAAGGCGCAATGCACGACAGAATTTGATCGCCGCCCATCGCCCTGTTCCTCAGTCACAATGACCGAAAAACCGCTTCGGCGGGGGCCGTGCGCGATCGGATGGAAAAAATGCGAGCCAGCCCGCCCCAAGAAACCGATAGGTTAACAGATTGCAAACGACGCGAATCTGGCCATAATGCGGACACAATTGCAAAAGTTTTTTTCTTCGCGGAAAGCATGTTCAAAAATGTTCGGTTCCGTTACCAGAATGAACTTCAAATGGCGTGTTTTTCTTCTTTCTTGCACAGCCATACCAGTTTGGTCGGCGCCTGACATGGCATCGGCCTCCTGTGTATCTACGGGATCGATTGCGTCTCAAAATTGCGACGCGTCTTACATCCAGCAAATTACGAATGCCGGCTCTTCGTCTTTGACGATCAGCGACGAAACCACGGTCTATGTCAGGATGGCGCCGCTGAACGCCTCCACGACGCCGACGCAACATACGCTTCGCATCACTGGAAACACGACGATCTACAATCCCGCCTACGCGGCAATCTATACCTATACCGACGCACAGGACCATGATCTCGAACTCTATCTTGGCGGTGATGTGGTCGTCGGTTCGGATGGCGGCGGCTTGGGGGCGATCTGGCTGAGAAACCAGGTCTCAGGTGATATTTCCGTTGAAAGCGCCGCAACGGTGACATCGACGAGCGGCCCTGCGATTACCGTGACGACGAACCAGGGGGCCGTCTCGATCATCAACAGCGGCAGCGTCACTGCGACCACGGACAGGGGCATTTATGCTGACGGAGGCTACAACGATAGCGACCTTGCGCCGGTGGAAGTGTCGATTGACAACAGCGGGACGGTCGACGCCTACCTTGCTGGCATCCGGGCGATAAACTGGCACGGGCTTTCGACGATCGAAAATTCCGGAGTGGTTACCTCGGAGACCTTGCAGGGATTGATAGCCTGGTCGGCCTCCGGTGCGGTTGACGTGACGAACTCGGGCACGGTGACCGCCGAAGACAGCATCGCTCTGCAGGCGTGGAGCACCGCGGCAGACGTAACCGTCTATAACAGCGGCGAACTCAATTCTCATGATGACACCGCCCATGCCGATGCGGGTAGCGGTCACTACGGCATCCACGCGCGTGCCGACACCTCCGGCAACATAACCGTGACCAATAGCACGGGGGGCGTTGTCAACGCGCCTGATTCGATCGGCATCTACGCCCAGACAGACAGCGGAAACGTCACCATTACCAACTCCGGCCGCATCAACGCGCTGACCGGCATCGACGCCGTCACCGGTAGCGGGACCGTCGGTATCGTCAACATGGGCGAAATCACGGCCAGCGGCAACGGCGTGACGCTGCGAGGCGGCCGGCTGACAAACAGCGGTTCGATAAGCGGCAACGTCTATGGTCTCAGTCTGGACGTGTCCGGCAGCATCGTGACCAACAGCGGAACGATATCCGGCGACGTCGCGTCGGTCTATTTCGCCACGGGTGGAAACACCCTGAATATCAGTCCGAATGCGAAATTCACCGGAGTTGTGGATTACAACAACACGACCGGCAACACGACGGCATTCGGATCGGGCAGCTATCACATTCCCGCTGCCAACTACATCGCGGCCGGAAACACCATCCGGCTCGACAACAGCTCCCAGCTGGCGATCCTGGCCAATGCCGACACGTCGGGAAGCATTGACGTGATCTCGGCCGCCCCGGAAGTCGGCAAGGCGGTCGGGAGCTATACGAATTCGGTTTCGGATGTGATCGGCAGCATTCTGGCGATTGATATCGACCGTCCCACCGCCACGCTTGGAGAAGTGAATACCGGCGCAACCTTCTACGCCGAGCCCACGAGGAAGTCGCCTGCCGAAAACGCGATTGCGTCCATCACCCATGGAACGGTTGTCGATCCGTATGGGACCCTGCTTTGGGCGCGCGTCTTTGGCGGTGGCCGGGAACAGTCAGGTTCCGGGAGCACGCCGGAAAGCAATATCTACCATTATGGCCTTATCTTCGGTGCGGATCGGCAATTCGACAATAAACGGCTGGGCATCTTTGCGGGCGGCGGCGCGGTATCGGCGAGTTCCGCGGAAAGCGGAAACTGGCTCGAAGGAAGCACCGGCTTTGCGGGCGTTTATGCCGCCGCCCCCGTCGGCGACTTGACACTCAATGCGTCTCTGACGCTGGGCATGATAGACAGCGACAGCAAACGTTCGATCAATTCCGGCGCTGAAACCGCAGAAGGCAATTTCCTGGGCTGGTATGCGTCACCCGAGCTCTCGCTCAGCCGCAGGTATTCGATCGCGTCGGACTGGACGATGACGCCAAGTGCAGGCCTGCGATATGTGGGAGCCTACTACGAAGGCTACGACGAATCGGGTTCGTCCCAGAACCTGAGCTATGCAGGGCGCGACAGTCATTCATTGGAAGGACGTTTCCAGTTGGAATTCAGCCGTCATTTTGCCATGGAGGCTGGGAGAAAAGGCTCCATTTCGTTCTCGGGCGCCATCACCGGTCGCCAGAACCTCGGATCAGACAGCTACGTCGCCTCTTTGAACAATACCGAATTCAGCCTCGAAAACGCCTCTGACCGCAACGTTCTCGGCGCCACTCTTGGTATCGGCTTCGACGTCCCGGTAAGCGCGACAACCAACATCTACGGCGCCGTCGAAGGTTCGGTGAACACCGATCAATCGAAAGCATATACCGGGCGGATCGGGATGAAAGCCATATTCTGACCCCGCTGAATATGAGGATGGAGCCGTCACCGGATCGAAATGCGTTTCGCTGGCGCAGGCGACCGGCCGGCGATGTTCATTGCAATGCTCCGAAAAAGGCCAGCTATCACAACGCCTTGATAGAAATCTGCCTTATCCTGCAAGGGAGGCAACTTGCAGGAAGATTGATTACGTCGATCATGACAGGCACACTCCGGGCGGGAGGACTTGTCATAACCGCGTGACCAGCCAACAACAGGGAATCTTATGCCGATTTTGAACCGGGCTGCCGAACTTCAGCGCGAAGTCAGCGAGTGGCGACGATATCTTCATGAAAATCCTGAGATCCTTTACGAGGTGGAGAACACTGCCTCGTTCGTGGAACAGAAGCTGAGGGAATTCGGCGTCGACGAGGTCGTGCCCGGCATCGGCCGTACCGGCGTCGTCGGCATCATTCGAGGCAAAGGTCCGAGCGGCCGCACGATCGGCCTGCGCGCCGACATGGATGCCCTGCCGCTCACCGAAATCACCGGCAAGCCCTGGGCTTCCAAGGCCCCGGGCAAAATGCATGCCTGCGGCCACGACGGCCACACGTCGATGCTGCTCGGCGCGGCGAAATACCTTGCGGAAACCCGCAATTTCAACGGCACCGTCGCACTGATCTTCCAGCCCGCCGAAGAGGGCGGCGCCGGTGCGCTGGCAATGGTCGAAGACGGCATGATGGAACGTTTCGCCATCGAGGAAGTCTACGGCATGCACAACATGCCGGGCATTCCGCTCGGCCAGTTCGCCATCCGCAAGGGCGGCATCATGGCGGCGCCCGATCGCTTCACCATCACCATCAAGGGCCGCGGCGGCCATGCGGCACAGCCGCACAAGACCATCGACCCGATCTTCATCGGCTCGCAGCTGGTCGGCAGCCTGCAGGCGATCGCCGCCCGCAATGCCGATCCGGTGCGCTCGATCGTCATTTCGGTTACCCGCTTCGATGCCGGCACGACCCACAACATCATTCCCGACCAAGCGACGCTCTGGGGCACGGTCCGCACGCTCAGCGAAGAGACGCGCGATCTTGCCGAAACGCGGATCCGCCAGATCGTCGAAGGTATCGTCGGCGCCCATGGCGCCGAGGCGGAGATCGATTACGAACGCAAATGCCCGGTGACCGTCAATCACGACCGGGAAACCGAACATGCCGTCGCCGTCGCGACCGAGGTGGCGGGCGCTTCCAATGTCGATGCCAATGTCGATCCGACCATGGCCGGCGAGGACTTCGCCTTCATGCTGAAAAAGCGTCCCGGCGCCTTCATCTTCATCGGCAACGGCGATACGGCGGCCCTCCATAACCCGCACTACGATTTCGACGACGAGGCGATTTCATACGGCATTTCGTATTGGGTGCGTCTCGCCGAACATCGGTTGACGGAATGAGGACAATGAAAG
This sequence comes from Hyphomicrobiales bacterium, assembly GCA_900471605.1. Taxonomy (GTDB): domain Bacteria; phylum Pseudomonadota; class Alphaproteobacteria; order Rhizobiales; family Rhizobiaceae; genus Neorhizobium. The sequence goes on from UCEY01000027.1 coordinate 25,471, forward strand.
GGCTTGGCTAAACGCCTCGCCTTTTGTATGGAATTCCTCACGTGGTCCCATAGCTCAGCAGGATAGAGCGCAGGATTCCTAATCCTGAGGCCGATGGTTCGAATCCATCTGGGATCACCACTCGCTTCTCATCGAACAATCGTCGGCGTCCGGTCCATTCGTTTCGGCCGCCTGACCGAGCGGACCACGCCACGACGGGCGGCGCCCAGCAGTGCAGCAATCAGCCAGCCGCAGAAAAGCCCGACTGCCGCCCAGGTGAGACCGGCGAAATCCACCGGCACGCCGGGCACGTAGTCGCGCCAGGCGTTCGCAAACGTCGTCGAATCGGGGTTGCGCATCACCACGAAAGGTTTGGTGAAGGGCGGCGCGAGCGTCAGCTCCTTCTGCTGCTTCGCGAGCATTTCATAACGCGAAAAGGTTCGCCGCATCGCTTCGCCCTGATTGCGCAGGAAGGTCTGCGGCGAGGCGGAATAGATGTTGAGCGCCTCCTGGCGATCGAGGCCGTTATGGTTGGCCTGGGCGTCGAATTCCGAGATCAGGATCTTCAGCTCGTCGAGTGCCCCGCCGATCCGCTGGCGGTACTGCTGCGCGAATTCCGGCGCCTGCGAGAAGAAGATCCCGCCAAGCAGCGCCATCGCCATCGTGAGCATTCTTCCGAGCATGAGCATGGCAAAACCTCGGTTGTTTCGCCGATCAACGACGCGGGGGCGTCAAAGGTTGCCTTGCCCGGCCCGCACATGCTCCATGCGAAAGCCGAGGCCGATCAGCCGGCCCGCAAGATGGGCAAGCAGCGGAAAGCGGGCGATGCCCCGGATGAAGCCCGGCGGGCCTTTGCTTTTCCGATCATCCGCCTGATCAGTGCGCCGGCTGCTCCTCATCATCAACTGCAGCTTCTGCGTCGCTCTGGTCGGAAAGCTGCGCCGCTTTTCGACGGCGGCGAGATCGCCATCGGTCAGGCGCTTTTCCCGCAGGGGCGCGATCAAGATATTGGCGGCCGCCACTGCATCCTGGATCGCCAGATTGACACCGACGCCGCCGATCGGCGACATCGCATGCGCCGCATCGCCGATGCAGATCAGCCCTGAGCGCCACCATTGCTTCAGCCGGTCGATCCGCACCGTGAGCAGGCTCGTGTCCTCGAAACTGCGGATTTCCTGCATTCGCTCCGCCGGCAGCGGCGAGACATCGGCCACCATCCGCCGGAAGGCCTCGATGCCCTTTTCGCGGATTTCCGCAAACGTGGTGCGGCGGATGATATAACCGCACTGCCAATAGTCGCCGCGGTCGATCAGCACGAAACCCTGGCGCGGGCCGGCATGGCCCATGACCTCATTGGGATCGCCCGGCTGTTTCGACAACTTCATCCAGACCACTTCGCTCGGAATGCCGAAACTCTCCACCTCGAGCCCCGCCTTTTCGCGGACGACGGAATTGCGGCCGTCGGCGCCGACGACAAGCGTGGAGTGGATCGTGAGTTTTCCCTCGGGCGTCTCCAGGCTGAGGCCACGGATTACTCCCTGCTCCTCCAGCACGTCGGCCACCTTCGCCTGCATGATCAGCCGGAAGTTCGGATAGGCTTGCGCCTTGGCCGCCAGAAAGCTCAGGAAATCCCATTGCGGCATGAAGGCGATGAAGCGGTTCCTGACCGGCAGCCGTGAAAAGTCGGCGATCGTGATCGTCTTGCCGCCCATCTCGGCGGAGAGTTTTGGCGCCCGTGTGTGCGGCAGCCGCAAGAATTCGTCGATCAGGCCGAGCTCGTGCATCACCTCCAGCGTCGAGGGATGGATCGTGTCGCCGCGAAAATCACGCAGGAAATCCGCGTGCTTCTCGGCGACGACGACATCGACGCCGGTCCGCGCCAGCAGAAGGCCCAGCATCAGCCCCGCCGGACCTGCACCGGCAATCACACAGGTCGTCCGAATTTCACCTTGTTCGTTCATCATCCCACTTCGCGCAAAGACAATCCGTTGTGCAAGCTGCACTTGGTCGCAGCGGGGCCGAATTCAAGCCCGCTCTTGTGAGCCGCGGCTTTCGCTTGTAGACCGAGAACAGCTTTAGGAAATGGAAGACAGCATGGCCGAAACCGGCAAGCGCCGCATCAGCATCCTCGGTTCCACCGGCTCGATCGGCGTCAATACGCTCGATGTGGTGAACCAGCTCGGCGGTCGCGAGGCCTTCGACGTCGTGGCGATCACCGGCAACAGCAATATCGCGCTTCTGGCGAAACAGGCGAAGGCATGCGGCGCCAAGCTCGCCGTAACGGCCGACGATCGCCAATATGCCGCACTGAAGAACGCTCTTGCCGGCACCGGTATCGAGGTCGCCGCCGGCCGCGAGGCGCTGATCGAGGCGGGCGCGCGGCCATCCGACTGGGTGATGGCCGCGATCGTCGGCACCGCCGGCCTTGCCCCGACGCTGGCCGCCGCGGAACGCGGCGCCGATATCGCGCTCGCCAACAAGGAATGCCTCGTCTCGGCCGGCGAACTGTTCGTCAAGGCGGTCGCCGAGGGCGGCGGACGGCTGATCCCGGTGGACAGCGAGCACAGCGCCATCTTCCAGTCGCTCGAAGACGACCAGCACCATGCGGTCGAACGCATCGTGCTCACCGCCTCCGGCGGCCCTTTCCGCACCTGGACCCGCGAGCAGATGGCGGGCGTGACGGCGGATATCGCCCGCGCCCACCCCAACTGGTCCATGGGCCTGAAAATCTCGATCGGCAGCGCCTCGATGTTCAACAAGGCGCTGGAGATGATCGAAGCGAAACATCTCTTCGACTTGAGGCCGGACCAGATCGAGGTGATCGTCCATCCCCAATCCGTCATCCATTCCATGGTCGGTTATGCGGATGGATCGGTACTGGCCCAGCTCGGCTGTCCGGACATGCGCACCGCGATCGGTTACGCGCTGACCTATCCGAACCGCTCGAAGCTCGATGTCGAGCGGCTGGATTTCGCCAGGCTCGCCAGGCTCGATTTCGAGGCACCGGACGAGGTGCGCTTCCCGGCGCTTCACCTCGCCCGCACGGCGCTGGAACGCGGCGGCCTCCAGGGCGCGGTGATGAACGCGGCCGAGGAGATCTCCTTCCACGCCTTCTGCGCCGGCCGCATCGGTTTTCTTGAAATGGCCGATGTCGCAGAACGGGTCATGGACGACATGGCCGGGGTCGCTGCGGCGACGACAATGGACGAGGTGTTTGCTGCCGATGCCGAGGCGAGACGTCGGGCCGGAGAGATCGTCGCGCAGAAGGAGATGGCGGCTTAACCGTCCGTCACAGCCTCTCATCCGTCAAAGTCCTGGGCCGGCGCTCAAATTGCTTAAATCGGCCGGGGTAGGACATTACTTATTAAAGCTCAGCCCTACCGATAAAGTACATCCTTCAAACACCATTCGCACGTGGCATTATTTCCATGCGGATGGAGGCTTTGTATCGTGTACCAGTTCCTGAGCTATTGGATAGATCTTCCTGTTGTTGATGCACTTCAAAAGCTATCCCATCACAGCGAGATCGCGGATGCTGTTCTGGTAAAGATTCTGACCAGACCAACATTCAAGATGTTCCCATGCGTCATCTTCGCAATGTATGTTTTCTTTTGCACCAGAGATGATCGGAAAAATGCATTTATATGCAATCTGGTAATCGGGGCTATTCTGACGATAGCATCCAGCCGGCTGTTGCAGGATTTTCTCCCGGCGCGCCCGAGGCCACTTCACGCCAATATTCCCGATTTCATTCCCCCCTTCGGCATAGGAGATGAAATCCTAAGGGACTGGAGTTCGTTTCCCAGCGATACCATGGCGTTAGCCATGGCCATGGCAACAGCTATCTTCCTGCATTCTCGGCGCCTCGGAGTGCTGTTTTTCATCTGGTCTATCGCGATCGTGGGTTTTCCGCGAATGTATGCAGGATTTCACTATATGACCGACGTTGTCGGCGGAGCATTTCTCGGCGTGGCGGGGACACTGCTGGTGGACAAGCTTCTCCGCAAACACCTCGTGAAAATGCTGCGATACTCCTTGGCCAATTATTTTTGGGTCACTAACGTCGCGCTGATTTTGTTTCTATTTCAGGCGGCAACCATGTTCGATGACCTGCGATCGTCAAGTAGCGAGCTCAAACGGGCCATACAGCAAGACTATCTCAAGATAGCTCGTGGACATGATGATATTACTGTCTCCGCGCGCCATAACTGAGAGCGCAACCTTATCGAATAAAGGATACCAGCACGACTAAGCCACGTGCCGCGCCAGCGCGCAGCGCGACCAGAGCTGGTGCAGCGAGCCGACCAGGTGCTCGATATCCGCATCGCTGTGCAGCGGCGTCGGGGTGATGCGCAGGCGTTCGGTCTTGCGCGGCACGGTCGGATAGTTGATCGGCTGCACATAGACGTTGCAGGTGTCGAGCAGGATATCCGAGATCCACTTGCACTTGGCCGCGTCCCCGACCATGACCGGAACGATATGGCTCGGGTTGTGCATATGCGGAATGCCCTGGTGGTCGAGCATCATGCGCAGTTTTCTGACGCGGTCCTGATGGCGGACACGCTCGAACGGGCTTGCCTTCAGATGCCGGATCGAGGCGATCGCCCCGGCTGCCAGCGTCGGCGGCAGGGCGGTGGTGAAGATGAAGCCCGAGGCGAAGGAGCGGATGAAATCACAGAGCGCGCTGGAGGCGGCGATATAACCGCCCATCACGCCAAAAGCCTTGCCGAGCGTGCCTTCGATGATCGTCACACGGTCCATCAGGCCTTCGCGTTCGGCAATGCCGCCGCCGCGCGGGCCGTACATGCCGACCGCATGCACTTCGTCGAGATAGGTCATCGCGCCGTATTTGTCGGCAAGGTCACAGATGTCCTTGATCGGCGAGATGTCGCCGTCCATCGAATAGACGCTTTCGAAGGCGATCAGCTTCGGCGCGTTCGGATCGGCGGCCGCCAGCTTGGCTTCGAGGTCATTGAGGTCGTTGTGCTTCCAGATCACCCGTTCGCACTTGGCGTAACGGATGCCCTCGATCATCGAGGCGTGGTTCAGCGCGTCGGAGAAAATGATCAGGCCGGGGATCTTCTGGCCAAGCGTGCCGAGCGTCGCCCAGTTCGACATATAGCCGGAATTGAAGATCAGGCCGGCTTCCTTGCCGTGCAGGTCGGCAAGCTCCTGCTCCAGCATGACGTGGTAGTGTGTGGTGCCAGAAATATTCCGGGTGCCTCCCGCACCCGCGCCACAGTGATCGATGGCTTCCTTCATCGCCTCGATCACGGCGGGGTGCTGGCCCATGCCGAGATAATCGTTGGAACACCAGACGGTCACTTCCTTCGGGCCATCGGGAGTATGGCGCGTGGCGCGGGGAAAATTGCCGCGGTGCCTCTCCAGATCGGCGAACACGCGGTAACGGCCTTCACCATGAAGCCCGTCCAGTTCGCTCTTGAAAAATGCCTCGAAGTCCATGCTCATCACACTCCAGAACCTGCTTCGGTTTTGGTTTCAGCCGCGCTTTTCGTCAACCCCGGACCGCGCGAATAGAACCAACCTGCGGCAAAAGGCCCGCTTTTTTTGAATTATTCCAATAAAAAGGTAAGCGATTTCGAAAATGTGAGAATTGATCCACGTCAAGCAGCAAAAAGAAGAGCGGTGTTCCCCGCTCTTCCAGGCTTTTACCGATGCTCTCGATTCGCCTCAACCGGCAGACGCCACCGCCCTTTTCGCCATGACCTTCACGAGGTTGGCGCGGTATTCGGCGTTCGCATGCAGGTCCGACATCAGGTTGGAGGGGTCGACCGCGACATTGTTCAGCGCATCCGGCGACCAGTTGGAAGCCAGCGCCTGCTCGAAGCCCGGATGACGGAAGACCCCGGACGAGCCGGCGCCCGTCACCGCAGCGCGAACGCCGCCGGCAGTGCTGGCCACGAACACGCCCGTCATTGCAAAACGCGAGGCCGGATTGTTGAACTTGGCGTAACCCGCCTTTTCCGGCGCCTCGAATGTGACCGACGTCACCATCTCGCCCTCCTCCAGCGCCGTCTCGAAAAGACCGGTGAAGAAGTCGTCGGCCGAAATCGAACGGCGGTCGGTGACAATGGTCGCGCCGAGCCCGAGCAGGCCGGCGGGGTAGTCCGCGGCCGGATCGTTGTTGGCGATCGAACCGCCGATCGTGCCCATGTGGCGCACATGCGGATCGCCGATATGCCCTGCGAGCTTGCAGATCGCCGGACAGATGGCGGCAAGCTCGCGCGAAGCGGCCACGTCCGCATGCGGCGTGGCGGCGCCGATCGTCACCTTGCGGCCTTCGATCCGGATACCCCGGATTGCCGGAATGTGGCGAAGATCGATCAGGTCGCTCGGCGCGGCGAGCCGCTGCTTCATGGTCGAGATCAGCGTCATGCCGCCGGAGAGGTATTTGCCTTCCTCATTGGCGGACTTGAGCTTGACGGCATCTTCCACCGAGGATGCACGATGATAGCTGGTAGCGTACATGTCTGTTTCTCCTCAGTGAGCCGCGTGCAATGCCTGCCAGACCTTCATCGGGGTCGCCGGCATGGTGAGCCTGTCATGGCCGATCGCATCGGTGATGGCGTTGATCAGCGCCGGTGGCGAACCGATCGCTCCTGCCTCGCCGCAACCCTTGATGCCGAGCGGATTGCTGGGGCAAGGCGTGTTCTGGTGCGAGAGGCTGAACGACGGCAGGTCGTCGGCGCGCGGCATGGCATAATCCATGTAGCTTGCCGTCAGAAGCTGGCCGTTCGCGTCATACTGGACGTTCTCGAGCAGCGCCTGGCCGACCCCCTGGGCAATGCCGCCATGCACCTGCCCCTCGACGATCATCGGGTTGATGATATTGCCGAAATCGTCGGCCGCGACGAACTGGACGATATCCGTCTCGCCGGTATCCGGATCGATCTCCACCTCGGCAATGTAGCAGCCGGCGGGGAAGGTGAAGTTGGAAGGGTCGTAGAAGGCGGTTTCCTTCAGGCCCGGCTCCATGCCCGAAGGCAGGTTGTGGGCGGTATAGGAGGCGAGCGCCACCTGGAACCACGGCACCGCCTTGTCGGTGCCGGCGACCTTCAATTCACCATTCTCGATGACGATATCCTCTTCGGATGCCTCCATCAGATGCGCGGCGATCTTCTTCGCCTTGGCCTCGACCTTGTCGAGCGCCTTGACGATCGCCGACATGCCGACCGCGCCGGAGCGCGAGCCGTAGGTGCCCATGCCCATCTGCACCTTGTCGGTATCCCCGTGCACGATGTTGATGCTCTCGATCGGCACGCCGAGGCGGCCGGCGACAAGCTGCGCGAACGTGGTTTCATGGCCCTGGCCATGGCTGTGGGAACCGGTCAGCACTTCGATCGTGCCGACCGCATTGACCCGCACTTCGGCGGATTCCCAAAGGCCGACGCCGGCGCCGAGCGAACCGACCGCAGCCGATGGCGCAATGCCGCAGGCCTCGATATAGCAGCTCATGCCGATGCCGCGCTTCTTGCCCCGGGCTTCCGATTGCGACCGCCGAGCGGCAAAACCCGCCCAGTCGGCCGCCTGCATGGCCGCGTTCAGGGAGGCTTCGTAGTCACCCGCGTCGTAGTTCATGATGACGGGCGTCTGGTGCGGGAAGGAGCGGATGAAGTTTGTCTTGCGCAGTTCCGCCGGCGAGACGCCGAGTTCGCGGGCCGCCGCCTCCATCGTTCGTTCCAACAGATAGGTCGCTTCCGGGCGGCCGGCGCCGCGATAGGCGTCGACAGGCACCGTGTTGGTATAGACGGTGCGGACATTGGCATGGATCGCCGGGATGTCATACTGGCCGGACAGCAGCGTCGCATAAAGATAGGTCGGCACCGCCGAGGAGAACAGCGACATATAGGCGCCGAGATTGGCGATCGTATCGACCTTCAGCGCCGTGATCCGGTTGTTGGCGTCAAAGGCCATCTTCACCTTCGACACATGGTCGCGGCCATGCGCGTCGGTCAGGAAGGCCTCGGTACGGTCGGACGTCCATTTCACCGGCACGCCGGTCTTTTTCGAGGCCCAGAGACAGATGATCTCTTCCGGATAGATATAGATCTTCGAGCCGAAACCGCCGCCGACATCAGGCGCGATGACGCGCAGCTTGTTTTCCGGCGCGACATTGTAGAACGCGCTCATCACCAGCCGCGCCACATGCGGGTTCTGGCTGGTCGTGTAACAGGTATAGTGATCCTCCGCCGTATCGTAGATGCCGAGCGTGGCGCGCGGCTCCATCGGGTTTGGCGACAGGCGGTTGTTGTGGATCTCGATCTCGGTGACGTGAGCAGCCGAGGCGATCGCCTTGTCGACCGCATCCGGCTCGCCGATCTGCCAGTCGAAGATCAGGTTGCCGGGAGCTTCCGGGTGGATCTGCGGCGCGCCGGAGGCAAGCGCTGCAACGGCTTCTGTCACGGCCGGAAGCTGCTCGTAGTCGATAACCACCGCCTCCGCAGCATCACGGGCCTCGCCGGAGGAGTCCGCAACCACGATCGCGATCGCATCGCCCACGTAACGCACGGTATCGACGGCCAGCGGACGCCAGGCGCCCATCTTCATCGGCGTCCCGTCCTTCGAATGGATCATCCAGCCGCAGATGAGATTGCCGATGCCATCCGCCTGGAGCTGCTTGCCGTCGAGCACGTCGATCACGCCCGGCATGGCCTTCGCCGCGGTCGCATCGATGTTCCTGATCTTCGCATGCCCATAGGGACTGCGGACGAAGTAGGCATATTTCATGCCCGGGACGGTCATGTCGTCCGTATACCGGCCCTTGCCGGTCAGGAAGCGCTTGTCTTCCTTGCGGGTAACGCGTGCACCGATTCCTTCAACACCCATTTTCATCTCCTCCCGAGATGGTGGTTAAGTGAGTAGTGATTAGGAATTAGTCGGTAGCAAGCAGTTCAAGCCAAAGCGGCGCGTGAACCACTGCTCACTAACGACTACTCGCTACTCACCTATTCAGCGGCCTGCCGGCCGCCGGCCATTTCGGCATCGGCGGCGAGGATGGCCTTGACGATGTTGTGATAGCCGGTGCAACGACAGATATTGCCTTCGAGCCCGGCGCGGACCGTCTCTTCGGTCAGCTTTCCGCCTTCGCGGCCGATAAGGTCGACAGCCGTCATCACCATGCCGGGCGTGCAGAACCCGCATTGCAGACCGTGATGTTCCTTGAAGGCCGCCTGCACCGGATGCAGCTCACCCTGGCCGGCAAGGCCTTCGATCGTCGTGATCGTCGAACCGGAAGCCTGCACCGCCAGGATCGAACAGCTCTTCACCGAATGCCCGTCCATATGGATGACGCATGCACCGCACTGGGTCGTATCGCAGCCGACATGCGTTCCCGTCAGACCAAGTTTTTCACGGATAAAATGCACGAGCAGGGTGCGATCCTCGCACTCGCCGCTCATCGTGCGGCCGTTCACGGTCAGCGTCACTTTCGTCATATTGTCCTCCTCGCGTCCCTCCCGGACACGCGCCCATCATTTGCTTTTTTAATTAGCGGATCAACCGCTACTTTGTATGGAATCGGCAATATTTTGGCCCGCGATCTGACAGGTCGCCACGTTACGATTCCGCGGGATGCCGTGGTAACCATCGGCAAGACAAAAGCAAAAATCCTGGCGTAAAATATTGAGCTCATATGGACTCTTCCACATCGCGACCTATTGTTCCCCTTGATGGTTGCTGCAGTATTGGCCGACGGAAACGTCTGACGCCTGCAAGACAGCCGGGCAAACGAAGAACAAACAGGAGGATCTCATGAAGAAAGCCTTGGTGCTTTTGATGGTCGGCGCGTCGCTCGCGAGCTGCACGGCAACTGAACAGGGCGCCGGTATTGGCGCGGCATCCGGCGCCGTGATCGGTGGCCTGGCCACCGGCAACGTTCGCGGCGCCGCCGTGGGCGCTGCGATCGGTGGTGTTTCCGGCGCCTTGATCGGCTCCGTCGCCGAACAGCCGGGGCAGTGCTACTACCGCGACCGCTACGGCCGCCGCTATATCGACAGCTGCCCGCGCCGTTACTGACAAACGCGTGGATTGCATGAGAAAATGTGGCCTCGGAGCACGCTCCGGGGCTTTTTCTTTCATGAAATCATTGCCAAGGGGTACCCGGCTCCACCTTTTGCAGTTAGATAGGTCGCTTCGTCGGATGCTATGAGGGCTTCCAGCCGGGGGATCCACAGCAGTTTGCGTATGCGGAACGAAAACACTGGGCGGACAGAAAAACGGAAGCTGAGGGGAGCAGGCACCGCCGCGATGCTCGCCGCTGCACTTCTCGTTTCCCCGCCGCTTTCCGGCAACGCCTACGCGTTCAAACTCTTCGGCATCACGTTGTTCGGGGATGACGACGACGCCGTCGAGGTGATCGATCCTGTCCGCTACGACGCGACCCTCGACGCCGGCAGCGCCGACAAGGACCTCAAGAAGCGCCTCGAAACTGCCGCCTCCCTCGTTACCGACGAAAAGCAGCCGGTCTCCGGCGATCTCGGCGTCATCATCAAGGCGCGCGAGGACCGCGACCGGCTCATCGCCGTGCTTTACGAAGAGGCCCGATACGGCGGCACGGTGCATATCTCGGTCGCCGGCACCGATATCGACCGCCTGCCGCCCAACCCGACCTTCGATCACGCAGCACCCGTGCCGGTTGCGGTCCGCATCGATCCAGGCCCGGTCTTCAAGCTCGGCTCGGTTCGCTTCGAGGGTGACGCGGTCGGCCACGATCCGGAAAAATACGATCTCGTTGCCGGCGGCGAGGCTGGTTCGCGGCTGATCCTCAAGGCCGGCGAACAGCTTCTCGTCGATTTGAAGAATGAAGGCCGCCCGCTCGCGAAACTGACAAAACGGCAGGTGACAGCCGATCATCGCACCGACACGATCGATGTCGTGCTCGGCGCCGTCAGCGGTCCCGTCGCCCCGTTCGGCACCGTCTCCGTGAAAGGATCGCGGACCGTCGATGCCGCCTTTATCAGCCGCTATTCGCGGCTCGACAAACACGGACAATATTCGCCAGTCCAGCTGAAGAAGGCCAACGACCGCCTGCGCGAACTCGGCGTCTTTTCGAGCGTGACGATCCACGAGGCGGACAAGCTGGCGGCGGACGGTTCGTTGCCGCTGACCATCGAGGTCTCTGAAGGCAAGCATCGCTATTTCGGTTTCGGCGCCGAATATTCCTCGATCGACGGCGCCGGCCTCGAAGGCTACTGGGGCCACCGCAACCTCTTCGGGGAAGCGGAATCGCTGCGCATCGAAGGCAAGGTGTCCGGCATCGGCGCCACCACCGACGTCACCACCTTCGATTATTCCGCCGGCATCATCTTCACCAAGCCCGGCGCCTTCGTGCCGGAGGCGACCTTCGAATCCCGCCTGGAAGCCAAGAGCGAGACGCCCGACGTCTACGAGGCGCAGACCATCATCTACTCGGCCGGCATCGCTTACGAGCTGAACGAAACCGACAAGCTCAAGGGCGGCGGGGAAATCGCCTATATCGACGCCGACGACGCCTTCGGCAACAATCAGTATCTCACCTTGAGCCTGCCGATCAGCTTCGAGCGCGACGCGCGCGACAACAAGCTCGACCCGACCAAGGGATATTACGCGACGCTCTCCGCCAAGCCGAGCTACGAGCTGATGGACGGGACGATCTTCTCGTCCTTCGAGGGCTCGATCTCGGGTTATCTTGGGCTCGGACAGGAAGACAAGGTCGTGCTCGCGGCCCGTCTTGCGGCCGGAACGCTGGTCGGCGGAAGCGACCTTGAAAGAATCCCGGCGACGCGCAGATTCTTCGCCGGCGGCGGCGGATCGGTGCGCGGATACGCCTATCGGGAAATTTCGCCCTACAACAGTGCCGATGAAGCCACAGGTGGACGATCTTATACGCTGGGATCTTTCGAAGTGAGGGTAAAAGTGTCAGAAAACATAGGCATTGTACCTTTTGTCGATGTCGGTACGGTATCGACCGGAATCGTGCCTGATTTTTCTGATATACGTGCTGGCGCGGGGATCGGCGTGAGATATGCCACGCCTTTCGGACCGCTCCGATTGGACGTTGCAATCCCGTTGCAGCGCTATGACGGCGGCAGCCAGTACGGTATCTATGCGGGCATAGGACAGGCATTCTGAAAGGCAGTAGAAAGGGTAACGTTCAAGGCATGATGCTGATGGTTCGCCTGTTGAAATGGATCTTGAAGGCCGCGCTTGGCGTGGTCGCGATCCTGTTCGTCATGGCGTTGGGCGTCGTCCTCTTCGTGGCCCTCACCCCGGTCGGCGGACGCGTCGCCGCGGACCGCATTTCGGCCATCGTCTCCACACCTGACCGCGGCGTCTCCTTCACCCCGCCGGAAGGGCTTCTGACCGGCGACCTGCGTATCGATGCGCTTACGCTCTCGGACGACATGGGCCCCTATGCCCAGATCGGCGGCATCAAGATCGACTGGTCTCCGACCTCGCTGGTGACCGGCGTCTTCCGCGCGGAGCATATCTCTGCCGACACCGTCAATCTCATCCGGGCGCCACGCCCGCCAAAGACCCCGGCAGCCAGCCAGACGACGACCACCACGAATTCCTCCGGATCGCCCCTGCCCGTCGGCATTCGTGTAGCGCAGATCGACCTGCCGGACATCAACCTTTCGCAGGCCCTTTCGGGACGTGACTTCTCCCTGTCGGTCAAGGGTTCGATCAACGCCACCGGCCCCGACATCTCGCTCGACCTACAGGCGACCCGCAAGGACGAGCCGGACGCCAAGGCCTTCGCGGACGTGGTCTATGCGCCGTCCCAGAACCGCCTGACCCTCAAGGCATCCGTCTCCGAGCCGCAGGGGGGCCTCCTCGCCCGCCTGTTGCGCCTGCCCGGTGCTCCCGCGGTGGAACTGGCGCTAGGCGGCGAGGGCCCGCTTTCCGAATGGGCCGGCAAGTTGCAGGGCAGCGTCGCCGGCACCCCTGTCATCTCGGTCGACGGCCGGCACGTACAGATCGAAAACGGCAGGCACAGGGTGGAGGTCACCGGCGGCGGGCAGCTGTCGACGCTTCTGCCGCCGGCCTTCCGGCCGCTGTTCGGCGGCACGACCAATATCAACATTTCCGCGGTCTATGCGCCGTCCGGCCGGGTGGACATCGAACGCGGCGAACTCACCTCCGGCGCCGTGAAGGTCGCCGCCAAGGGCGCATGGGACCAGACGGGCGACAACAGCCTCACGGCCAGCCTCAACGGCGTCAAGGGACCGGTCGACTTCGTCTGGCCGATCAGTGGCCAGGAGAGCCGCTTCTCCTTCGAGAGCATCAATTTTACCCTGACCGGCGCCGCCACCTCCGCCCGCTTCAACGCGACGGCCGCGCTGAGCGCCGCCGACCTGCCGCAGGGGCGCTTCGGCCAGATCCGCCTGCAGGCGGAAAGCGAGGATCTCAACCTCATCAGCCGCTCGGGCAGCATCCGCAGCCGCTTCACCGTGGCCCGCACGGATTTCACCAGCGACGATCTCGACCGGGTGATCCGCGGACCGGTGACGCTCGATGCGCCGTTGAGGCTCGCTCCCCCGGCAATCGGCCTCGATGCCGCAACCTTCGACAGCGGCAATGTCAACGGCACGCTTTCCGGCGCCTATGACATGTCGAAACAGGCGGTGACCGGCAATTTCAGGATTTTCGCCAACCCCGCCGTCCTGCCGCCGGCGCTGGTTTCCAAGTTCGAAGGCAAGCTTTCCGCCGAAGGTTATGTCAACATGGTCAGCGGCGGCCGCATCAGCCTCGAGAACTTCGTGATGCGGTCCAACGCAATCGAAGCGCATGGCAACATGCTTTTCGAGAACCAGAACGTCACCGGCCGCCTCGCCGGCCGCGTGCCCGATCTCAAGCGCTGGCTGCCCGAAGCCGAGGGCGCGGCCGGGTTCGATATTTCCGCCAAGGGACCGCTTGCCGCCATGGGCGTCAAGGCCGTGGTCAATTCCGCCGACGCGCGGCTGGTCGGCCGCAAGCTCCAGGACATGAGCTTCACCCTCGAAGGCACCGCCGATCCGAACGCCCCCAAGGGCAAGTTGGCGGCCATAGGTTCGCTCGATGGCCAGCCGATCCGGATCAATGCGGATGTCGCCTCAGTGCAGGGCCGCACAAGCGCACCGGCGATCACCGCCGAGATCGGCCCGAACAAGCTGACCGGCGCCCTGAATTTCTCCCCTGCCTTCCTGCCGGAAGGCCAGCTGACCTTCGATTTCCCGGACGTTTCGCTGCTGGCGGCTCTCGCGGCCCAGCAGGCGCAGGGCGATCTCAAGGGAACGGTGATGTTCAGCAACACCGGCGGCAAGGCAGGCGCAGCGATCAGGGCTTCCGGCAGTGCGCTTCGCCGCGGCACGATCGAAATCGCCCAGCCCAATATCGACCTCGCCATTCCCGACATCAAGGCGATCGCCGCCCAGGGCACGGTTCGTGCCGCCCGTATCGGCGCCGGCGCGGTCGGGATCAACGACATCAACCTCGGCGTTACTCAGGGCGGCAACCGGACCAATTTCAACCTTGCCGCCCAGTATGACAACGCCCCGCTCACCGCGGTCGGCGACATCCAGACCGGCACCGACATCTCGGTCGGCATCGAGAGCTTCACGGCGGCGCCGCGCAGCATCGCTGTCCGGCTTGCCGCGCCGACCCGCATCGCGATCGCCAATGGCGGCGCGCGCCTGACCGACCTGACCATCGCCACCGGGACCGGCAGCGTCACGGTGAATGGCACGGCCGGCTCGGCGCTGGACCTCATGGCCAACATCAAGGCTCTGCCCGCCAACCTCATCAACGCCTTCGTGCCCGCGATCAATGCGGCGGGCACGATTTCCGGCACGATCAACGCAACCGGCACCGCGTCTGCCCCGGCCGTACGTTATGACCTAGAATGGAGTGATGCACAGCTTCGCCAGTCGCGCGATGCTGGCATCAGCCCGTTTCGAGTCGAAGCAAGCGGCAGCTTCGCCAACGGGACAGTCACACTAGACAAGACCCGCCTGACCGGCTCCGGCGGGCTCGATCTCACCGCCGCCGGCAAGGTCATCCTGAAAAACGGCATTCCCGCGCTCGACATCAATGCCCGCGCCAACGCCGTGCCGGCCAGCCTGGTCAATGCCGTGGCACCGAGCCTTGGCGCCCGCGGTACGATCTCCGGCACCGTGACCGCGACGGGAACGCCGCAGGCGCCCGCCGTTCGTTATGACCTGCGCTGGGCCGATGCGGGTATTGCGCAGACCACGTCGGCAGGTATCGCGGCCTTCAACATCACCGCCGGCGGCACGTTCCAGAACGGCACCGTCACGGTCGATACCCGCCTTTCGGGCGGAGGCGGCATAGCGTTGTCGGGGGGCGGCTCCGTCTCGCTTGCGGGCGACAAGCCGCTCAATCTGAAATTCAACGGGCAGCTGCCCTTCTCCATCCTCGCCGGACAGATGGCCGCCCAGGGCTTCGTCCTGGAAGGGACCGGCAAGGTCGACCTTGCAATCGGCGGCACGGCGGCGGCACCGGCGATCACCGGCACTGCGTCCTCGTCCGGGGCCCGGCTCGTCGATGTCCGGCGCAATCTGGCGCTGACCGATCTCGCAGCCAATGTTGCGTTCGACGGCAATAGCGCCAATATTTCACGGCTCACGGGCAAGCTTTCGGGCGGCGGAACGGTGTCGGTGCAGGGCTCGGTCGGCATCACGCCGGCCTCCGGGTTTCCTGCCGACCTGAAGATCACCCTCGCCCAGGCGGCCTATGCCGACGGAGCCCTCTTTGCCGCAACCGCCGACGGCGCCCTGACGATCACCGGGCCGCTCACCTCAGGCCCGATCCTTGGCGGCAAGGTTACCCTGACCAAGGCGGCGATCACGGTACCCGCCCGCCTGCCGACCTCGCTTTCCGCCATCGATATCCGCCATCGCAACGCGCCGCCCGACGTGCTGCGGCAGATGGAAAAGCTGCGGCCTAAGGACGCCAGCGGCAGTTCCAACCCGATCGCGCTCAACCTCCAGATCAGCGCGCCGAACGGTATCTTCGTGCGCGGACGCGGCATCGACGCCGAGCTCGGCGGTGATCTGACCGTGACGGGCACGGCGATTGCGCCGGTCGTCGCCGGCGGCTTCAAGATGCGCCGCGGCCGTATCGTCATCCTCGCCAAGCGGCTGGATTTCACCGATGGCGACATCACCTTCGGCGGCGGCCTGATCCCGATCCTCAACATGGAGGCCAACACCACCTCCGCCGCGACGACGATCACGGTCAAGGTCACCGGCGTCGCCAACGACCCGACGATCGCCTTCTCCTCCGCCCCCGCCCTGCCCCAGGACGAGGTTCTGGCAAGGCTGATCTTCGGCCAGTCGATGTCGCGGCTTTCACCGCTGCAGATCGCCCAGCTGGCAGACGCCGTCGCGCAACTCGCCGGCGGCGGCTCGACGTCATTGCTCGAAACGCTGCGCAACAATCTCGGTGTCGACGATCTCGACATCAACACGGATGCCACTGGCCAGACCACCGTGTCGGTCGGCCGCTACATCAACAACCGCACCTATATCCAGGTCGAACAGGGCGGCGAAAGCGGGGCCGAGGCGACGATCAACCTCGATGTCGGCCGCGGTGTGAAGCTCAAGGCCGGCGCCGGCACCGAAGGCGGCAAGGCCGGCGTTTTTTACGAGCGCGAATATTGATTTCGCATATTCCATCTGATTCCTGCTTGCTCGGGAGAAAAGCATGACCTCCAAGGACATCACATTGATCGGCGTGCCTCTTGAAGAGGGTTCCGGCCGCGGCGGCTGCGCCATGGGCCCTGCGGCCTTCCGGCTTGCCGGCATCGTCAAGGCGCTGGAAGGACTGGGGTTCCGGGTCACCGACAGCGGCGACCTGCGTCCCGAGCCGGCAGGCGATCTGCAGGATAGAAGCGACGCGAAGAACCTGCCGGTCGTGGCTGCGTTCAGCCGTGCGCTCGAAGCCCGGACCTACGAAAAGGCGAAGGCCGGCACCGTTCCGGTGATCATGGGTGGCGACCACGCGCTTTCCATGGGCAGCGTGCCGGGCATGGCGCGTTACGCCGCCGAGATCGGCCGACCGCTCTTCGTGCTCTGGCTCGATGCCCATGCGGATTTCAACACCCCGGAAACGTCGCCTTCCGGCAATATCCACGGCATGCCGGTCGCCTTCTTTACAGGCCAGGCGGAATTCGCGCCGATCCTTGACGGCGGCCGCCCGATGGTCGATCCCAAAAACGTCTTCCAGATCGGCATCCGGTCCGTCGACGAGATCGAACGGAAACTGATCGCCGATCATGGCGTCAACGTCTTCGATATGCGCGCCATCGACGAGCATGGAATTGCTGCGATCATGCGCCAGGTGATCGAGACGGTCAGCGCCGCCAATGGCCTCCTGCACGTGAGCCTCGACGTCGATTTTCTGGACCCCGATATCGCACCGGGCGTCGGCACCACCGTGCCGGGCGGCGCGACGTTCCGTGAGGCGCATCTGATCATGGAAATGCTCCATGATACCGGCCTCGTCGCCTCGCTCGATCTGGTCGAGCTCAACCCCTTCCTCGACGATCGCGGCAAGAGCGCGAGGATCATGGTGGAATTGACCGCCAGCCTCTTCGGCCGACGCGTACTCGACCGCCCGACACGTTCGGCCTGACATTTCAGGCCGCGCTTTAAAAGCAACGCTGCGCTATTCTTGAAAACGTACCGACCAGTACTTTTCCGAAACGGGACCGTTGAACATATACTTTGGGTGACAAGGATTTGACGATTACTAAGTCGCCTACGTAATTTTCCTATTGGTAATATAAAAAACAATTGACCTTGCGTTAATTTTTACCGGCTATTTTTTGCAGAACTCAAATGTCACCTGCACTGCGGAATTCCCCCTGGGAGGGCAGATGATGGCTTGAGCGAAACGCGAACTCAGGGTCGGGGGCAAGCAAGCCAGATGTCCATACTCTCACTCCCAGGTGCTGACGCCAAATCAGTACTTGCAGCACTCAACAAGTCGCAGGCCATTATCGAATTTGATTTATCCGGCAATGTCCTCACGGCCAACGAGAACTTCTGCAAGACCCTTGGTTACACGCTCTCCGAAATCGTCGGCAAACATCACAGCATGTTCTGCGACCCGACATACGTGAAGTCGCAGGCCTACAGGGATTTCTGGGCGAACCTCGGCAAGGGCAATTACGACGCCGCCGCCTACAAGCGCATCGGCAAGGGCGGCCGGGAAATCTGGATCCAGGCCTCCTACAATCCGGTGATCTCGGGCGGCAAGCCTTACAAGGTCGTCAAGTTCGCAACCGACATTACCGCCGCGAAGCTCAAATCGGCCGAGGACGAGGGCAAGATCAACGCCATCTCGCGCACCCAGGCTGTCATCGAGTTCACTCCGACGGGTGACATCCTGACCGCCAACGAGAACTTTCTCGCCTGTCTCGGTTATCAGTTGTCCGAGATCGTCGGCAAACATCACAGCATGTTCTGCGAAGCATCCTTCCGTAACAGCGCCGAATATCCCGAGTTCTGGAAGAAGCTTGCCGGCGGCGAAGCGATCGCTGCCGAATTCAAGCGCATCGGCAAGGGCGGCAAGACGACCTGGATCCAAGCCTCCTACAACCCGATCTTCGATGCGGACGGCCGAGTCTTCAAGGTCGTCAAGTTTGCGACCGATATCACCGAGCGCGTTCGTGCCGTCGATGACATCGCCGGTGGTTTGACATCCCTTTCCAACGGCGACCTGACCGTCCGGATCGAAAAGCCCTTTATTTCGACGCTCGAACAGATCCGCACCGATTTCAACGACGCCATCGCAAAGCTGGCGGATGCCATGGGCACCGTGGGCGAGAATGCCGTGGGCATTGCCGGCGGCTCCAGCGAGATTCGCCAGGCTTCCGACAGCCTTGCCAAGCGCACCGAACAGCAGGCGGCGGCGGTCGAGGAGACTGCCGCGGCGCTGGAAGAAATCAGCCGCACGGTGACCGACAGCGCCAAGCGCGCGGAGGAAGCCGGCGGTCTGGTTTCGCGCGCGAAAAAAAGCGCCGAACATTCCGGCGCCGTGGTCCGCAACGCGGTGAGCGCGATGGGCCAGATCGAGAGTTCCTCGCGGGAAATCTCCAACATCATCGGCGTGATCGACGAGATCGCCTTCCAGACCAACCTCTTGGCACTCAACGCCGGCGTTGAAGCCGCCCGCGCCGGGGAAGCGGGCAAGGGCTTTGCGGTCGTCGCCCAGGAAGTCCGCGAACTCGCCCAGCGTTCCGCCAGCGCCGCCAAGGAGATCAAGACGCTGATCTCGACCTCCTCGGAACAGGTGAAGCGGGGCGTCACCCTCGTCGACGAAACCGGCAAGGCGCTCGACGAGATCATGTCGCAGGTGGACGAGATCAACGGCAATGTCGCGGCGATCGTCGAGGCCGCCCGGGAACAGTCCACGGGCATCAAGGAGATCAGCAAGGCCGTGAACTCCATGGACCAGAACACGCAGCAGAACGCTGCCATGGTCGAGGAAACCACCGCCGCCAGCCACAGCCTGGCGCGCGAAGCCGAAACCCTGCGAGATCTCCTGGCGCGATTTAGATTTGCGCAACATTCTTCGCATAAGATTGCAATAGCGCGACCTGATGCACGACCCGTTGCATCGCCGGCACGCAAACTCATGGCAACGGTCGCGCGGACCACAACGGGTGCCGCCGCTGCCGCTCTGGCAACGGATAGTTGGGAAGAATTCTGATGGCTACGACGATCAACTCCACAAGCTACAGCGGCGAAACGCTGGAAATCATCGCATTCCGTCTCCATGACCAGGAATTCTGCGTCAAGACGACGACGATCCGCGAAATCCGCGGATGGGCACCCTCGACGCCGATCCCGCACGCTCCGGCCGACGTCATCGGCGTCATGAACCTGCGCGGCTCGGTAATTCCGATCATCGACCTTGCCTACAAGCTCGGCATGAAGAGCACGGTTGCCAACGAGCGCAGCGCCATCGTGGTCGCGGAAGTCCACAACATGGTGATCGGCATGCTGGTCGACCGGGTTTCGGACATCCTGACGATCCCCTCGAGCCAGGTTCAGCCGGTTCCGGAAATCTCCGCCTCCTTCGACAAGTCCTTCTCCGAAGGCATCATCGCCAATGAAAACGGCATGATCTGCTTCCTGAACCTCGCCAAGATGTTCAAGGGCACCGAGGCCGACGATCTGGCTGCCTGATCGGCAACCGAAGCCGTAGGACATGCCTGCGGCATACAATAGACCTCAAGGCCAAGGCGGTTGGCCGGTAAGACCTCAAAGCCGCCACGCGACTTCGAAGCCCGCAGCGTTGAACCGCCGCGGGCTTTTTTCATGACTATTCCTTCGGCTCGAACGGTGCCGGCAGGCGCCCCGCACCCTGGCGGGCGAGCATCCAGCCCGGATATTCCTGAGCAAGCGCGCTCACCTCGTCGAGCTTTGCCATGTCCTCCGCATCGAGCCGCAGTTTCACAGCCTTCAAATTCTCTTCAAGCTGTTCCAACCGCTTGGCGCCGATAATGACGCTCGTCACGAAAGGTTTCGCCAGAATGTAGGCAAGCGCCACTTCCGCGACGCTCGCGCCGTGCCTGGCGCCGATCTCGCGCATCGCCGCGACGCAGGCCCATGCGCGGTCCTTGTCGACCGGCGGAAAGTCGAAGGCGGCACGGCGGCCTTCGCCATTGCCCGGCGCACCCGGACCATATTTCCCGGAGAGCAGCCCGCCGGCGAGCGGCGACCAGACCATCAGGCCGAGCTTTTCCTCCTGCATCAGCGGCACGATATCGCGCTCGAGGTCGCGGCCTGCGATCGAATAATAGGCCTGCACGGTCTCGAACCGGGCATAACCCTTGCGCTCGGAAATGCCGAGCGCCTTCGCCATTCGCCACGCTGCCCAGTTGGAAAGGCCGATATAGCGGACCAGGCCGCGCGACACGAGATCGTCAAGCGCCCTGAGCGTCTCGTCGATCGGCGTCACCGTGTCGGTCCCGTGGATCTGATAGAGGTCGATATGGTCCATCTGCAGCCGCTTAAGGCTCTGCTCGACCGAATCCATGATATGGCCGCGCGACGCGCCACGATCGTTGGGCTTGCCGCCCATCTGGCCGTAGAATTTGGTGGCGATGACCACGTCCTTGCGCGGCACGCCGAGGTTCCTGATCGCCTGCCCGAGGATCTGCTCGGAGCGGCCCTCGGAATAGACATTGGCGGTGTCGATGAAATTGACGCCCGCGGCAAGCGACCGCTCGACGATCCTGTCGGCCGTCTCCTGGCCGAGACCCGCGACGGCGCTCCAGACGGCGCCTGACTGGTTTTCGCCGAAGGTCATCGTGCCGAGGCAGAGTTCGGAGACGAAAAGACCTGTATTGCCCAATTGATTGTAGCGCATGGAGAACTCCCGTGTGCACTGAAGGTTATGAAGAGATAAAGGCAGTCGTGCTGAGCCGGATCTGGCACGCGGGCGCGTGCATCTCGCGGGAATGCGAAGTCGGGCTCCGGGACGTAATGTAATCCGGTTTCCGGCGGCGTCAACCGGAGCCGCCTCCGTTTTTATCCTCACATTTTCGTGCGGCCAAACAGAAAGGGCGGCATAAGCCGCCCTTTCCTTGATCCTTGCCGATGGATATCAGCCGAACAGCACGAAGCTGCTCTTCAGCGTCACCCAGACGCCCCAGAGAAGCGGGATGCCGACGACCGCCCAGGCAAGCGCCGCCTTGGCATCCAGACCACCGGTGCCGATACCGAAGGAACCGGTCGGACCCGCATTCGCTGCAGCCGTCTTTGCCTGCAGCGAAGCGACTTCGTGGTCCGACATGAACCATTTGTCGGGAAGCGGCCGGACCAGCGAGTTGGCGATCAACCCCAGAACCAGCATGCCGGCGAGGATATACATCGTGCCGGTATAGAGCGCCGGCCCGGCCGGAACGCCCGCCGTGAGCTGCGCTTCGCGGATGTAGTTGACGACGACGGGACCGAGGATGCCGGCAGTCGCCCAGGCCGTCAGAAGACGGCCGTGGATGGCGCCGACGAACTGGGTGCCGAAGATGTCCGCAAGATAGGCCGGGATGGTCGCGAAACCGCCGCCATACATGGACAGGATGATGCCGAAAGCGAGCACGAAGAGCGCCTTGCTGCCCATGTCGGCAAGCGTCGGAGCGAGCGCATAAAGCACGATGCCGAGCACGAAGAACGTATAATAGGTGTTCTTGCGGCCGATCTTGTCGGAGAGCGACGCCCAGAAGAAACGGCCGCCGATATTGAAAAGCGAGAGCAGCCCGGCAAAACCGGCGGCAATCGTGGCGATCTGTGCCTTCTGGCTCGCATCGAGCTGCGAGAAGGTCAGGTTCGGCAGGCCGATCAGCGATCCGGCGAAGATTTCCTGCAGCATCGGCGACGCCATGCCGATCACCCCGATGCCGGCCGAGACGTTCAGGCAAAGCACCGCCCAGATCAGCCAGAACTGCTTGGTCTTGTGCGCGTCGCGCAGATGGACATGTCTGGTGGTGATCATCGTCGTCTTGGAGACCGGAGGCGTCCAGCCTTCCGGACGCCAGCCGGCCGGCGGGATGCGATAACCGAAGGCACCGCCCATCATGAAGCAGAAATAGATCACCGCCATGCAGATGAAGGTCTGCCAGACGCCGACCGAGACATCGGTTTTGAAATAGTTCATCAGCAGGTTGGCGAGCGGAGCACCGATCATCGCGCCGCCGCCGAAGCCCATGATGGCCATGCCGGTCGCCATGCCGCGGCGGTCAGGGAACCATTTGATGAGCGTCGAAACGGGCGAGATGTAGCCAAGGCCGAGGCCAACGCCGCCGATCACGCCGGCACCGACCCACATCAGCCACAGCTGATGGGTCATGACGCCGATCGCCGCGACGATGATGCCGCCGCACCAGCAGCAGGCCGACACGAAACCGGCCTTGCGCGGGCCGACCCGTTCCAGCCACCCGCCCCAGATAGCGGCCGAGCAGCCGAGCAGCACGAAGAACAGCGTGTAGATCCAGCCCAGATCCGCCACGCGCCAGTTGCAGCTTGTCGTAAACAGAGCAGACAGGAGGTTCAGACTGGCGCAGGATGGATCTGCTGCTCCCGGAATGGCCTTGGAAAGCGGCAGCCAGAAAACGCTGAACCCGTAAGCCATGCCGATGCAAAGGTGAATGGCGAGTGCTGCCGGCGGCACGAGCCAGCGATTGAAACCCGGTTTTGCGATAATACGTTCCCTATCGAGGAGCCCGACATTGCCTGTCAGGCCCTCGTTCGTCGTTCCTGCAATTGCCATTTAAAATATCCTCCCTCTGGATGATGGCTAGGCTCTATCCCCCCTCCGGCCCCTCACCTGCCGGATGGATGAATTCATGCGGCGCTTTCGGGAATGCTCGGTTCGGAAAGCGACTCCCCTTCGGCGGGACCCTTGCCGCCCGGCGCACCTTCAGCCGCATCCTGGCCGACACCGACGCCCGACCCGACCTTGGCCTCTGGCCGGCGGATCAGCGCGGAAGCCTCAATGACGAGCGGCAAAAGCCCTTCTCCGCCCTTGTCGAGATGCTCGAAAAACTGCCGGCGCATGCGCGGCTCCCAGAATTTGTTGATATGCGTCGCGACACCTTCGGCGCGCACCTTTTCCGGCTGCGACAGGAAGAAGGTGGCGATCTGGTTGGCCATCCGGACCAGTTTGTCGAGCACCAGTTGCTCGGGGCTTTGGTCATGCGACATCGGCGACAACTCCAGTGGTTATGCGATCGGTACGCGTAAAGATTTCAAAATCCTCGCCGCGCGTCAGCGCGATGAGTGTCATGCCCGCCTCCTCTGCCGTGCGAATGGCAAGCGCGGTGGGGGCGGAAATGGCGATCAGCACGGCGCTTCCGAGGATCGCCGTCTTCTGCACCATCTCGACGGAGATGCGGCTGGTGACGACCACGACGCCCTCCGACCCCTTGATACCCCGGCGGATGGCCGCTCCCGCCAGCTTGTCGAGCGCGTTGTGGCGGCCGACATCCTCGCGGACCGCGACCAGTCCCTTGCCCGGTACGACGAAACCGGCGCCATGAACCGCATGCGTTTCCCGATGCAGCGGCTGCGCGCTGTTGAGCGCCGCGACCGCCTCGCTCACCTCTTTCGGGCTCAAGGCCATTGCCACCAAGGAAACGTCCGGAACAGGGCGCATCGCCTGCTCGATCGACTCGATACCGCAGAGCCCGCAGCCGACCGGCCCCGCCATGTGCCGGCGCCGGGCGCGCAGCGCATCCTCCTTGTCCGCGGCAAGCACCACCTGCACATCGAGGCCTGCACCCTCCTCGACGACGGAGATACTCTCGATCTCCGCCATCGACGTTATGATGCCTTCCGTAAGGCTGAAGCCGACGGCGAAATCCTCGAGATCCGCCGGCGTGCCCATCATCACCGCATGGGTGGAACCGCCATAGGAAAAGGCGATCGGCACCTCCTCCGGCACCACCCGCGAGCCGGCGCGGGTCACGCCGTTGCGGCGTGCGATCTCGGGGGCGGACATGGTGGTATTGAATTCAGCCATTGGATGTTGGAGCAAGAATACCCCCCTCTGCCCTGCCGGGCATCTCCCCCTCAAGGGGGGAGATCGGATGTGGCAAGGCCCCACCCTCTATCGAAGTGAGCCAATAAGCAAACTTGTCCCTAGCGCCTTGAAATGCCGCCCATGCCTCTGGCCGATCTCCCCCCTTGAGGGGGAGATGCCCGGCAGGGCAGAGGGGGGTAAGCCAGGCACTCGCAGCCATCCTACTCAGCCGCCTCCAGCTTCCCCGCAATCCGCCGGGACCGCCGGGACAGTTCGTCGTAATCGCTCTGCCACTCGGTCGGGCCGTTCGACGGCGACACCTGCACCGCGGTCACCTTGTATTCCGGGCAATTGGTCGCCCAGTCGGAGAAATCGGTGGTGATGACGTTCGCCTGCGTGTTCGGATGATGGAAGGTCGTATAGACCACGCCCGGCGCCACACGATCGGTGATCAGCGCCCTCAGCGTCGTATCGCCCGAACGGCTGGCGAGCTTGATCCAGTCGCCTTCCTTGATGCCGCGTTGTTCCGCATCATGCGGATGGATTTCCAGCCGGTCTTCCGCATGCCAGGCGACATTTTCGGTACGCCGGGTCTGGGCGCCGACATTGTACTGGGACAGGATACGGCCGGTCGTCAGCAGCAGCGGGAAGCGGGGACCGGTGCGTTCGTCGGTTGCCACATATTCGGTGCGGATGAACTTGCCCTTGCCGCGCACGAACCCATCGACATGCATGATCGGCGAACCGACCGGATGCGCCTCGTTGCACGGCCACTGAACCGAGCCCATCTTGTCGAGATAGTCGTAGGAAACCAGCGCGAAGCTCGGCGTCGATACGGCGATCTCGTCCATGATCTGAGACGGATGCGCATAGTTCCAGGCAAGGCCCATCGCCTGCGCGAGCTTCTGGGTGACTTCCCAGTCGGCATAACCGTTCTTCGGGCTCATCACCTTGCGCACGCGGTTGATGCGGCGCTCGGCATTGGTGAACGTGCCGTCCTTTTCGAGGAAGGTCGAACCCGGCAGGAAGACATGCGCGTAATTGGCCGTCTCGTTCAGGAAGAGGTCGTGAACCACGACGCATTCCATCGCGGCGAGACCCGCCGACACATGCTTGGTGTCCGGGTCGGACTGCAGAATGTCCTCGCCCTGGATATAGATGCCCTTGAACGTGCCCTCGACGGCCGCATCCAGCATGTTCGGGATGCGCAGGCCCGGTTCGTTGTTGAGCGTCACGCCCCACAGCTTTTCAAACGTGTCCCGGGTCGCGTCGTCGGAGATGTGGCGATAACCCGGCAGTTCATGCGGGAACGAGCCCATGTCGCAGGAGCCCTGGACGTTGTTCTGGCCGCGCAGCGGGTTCACCCCGACGCCCGGACGGCCGATATTGCCAGTCGCCATCGCAAGGTTGGCGATCGCCATGACGGTCGTCGAACCCTGGCTGTGCTCGGTGACGCCGAGGCCGTAATAGATCGACCCGTTGCCGCCCTTGGCAAAAAGCCGGGCAGCACCACGGACCAGCTCAGGCTTCACGCCGGTAAACTTCTCGACGGCTTCCGGGCTGTGCTGTTCTTCGCCGACGAAGGCCGCCCAGTCTTCGAATTCCGACCAGTCGCAACGCTCGCGGATGAACTTTTCGTCGAACAGGCCTTCGGTGACGATGACATGCGCCAGCGCCGTCAGCACGGCCACGTTGGTGCCCGGCTGCAGCGGCAGGTGATAATCGGCTTCCACATGCGGCGTCTTGACGAGATCGATGCGGCGCGGATCGATGACGATCAGTTTTGCGCCCTGACGGAGCCGCTTCTTGAGGCGCGAGCCGAACACCGGATGACCGTCGGTCGGGTTGGCGCCGATGACGATGACGACATCGGTATGCTCGACCGAGTCGAAATTCTGCGTGCCGGCCGAAGTGCCGAAGGCCTGGCCGAGGCCGTAGCCGGTGGGCGAATGGCAGACGCGGGCGCAGGTATCGACATTGTTATTGCCGAAACCGGCGCGGATCAGCTTCTGGACGAGGAAGGTCTCCTCGTTGGTGCAGCGCGACGAGGTGATGCCGCCGATCGAATCCCGGCCGTACTGGTACTGGATGCGCCGGAATTCGGAAGCCACGTGCGAAAAGGCTTCTTCCCAGGTCACTTCCCGCCACGGATCGGAGATCTTTTCGCGGATCATCGGATTGAGGATGCGGTCCTTGTGGGTCGCATAACCGTAGGCAAAACGGCCCTTGACGCAGGAATGGCCGCGGTTCGCCTGGCCATCCTTCCACGGCACCATGCGGACAAGCTCTTCGCCGCGCATTTCCGCCTTGAACGAGCAACCGACGCCGCAATAGGCGCAGGTGGTGACTTCCGAATGTTCCGGCTGGCCGATCGCGATGACCGACTTTTCGGTGAGCGTCGCGGTCGGGCAAGCCTGCACGCAGGCGCCGCAGGAGACGCATTCGGAATCGAGGAAATGTTCGTGGGCACCGGGCGAAACACGGCTTTCGAAACCACGGCCCTCGATCGTCAGCGCGAACGTGCCCTGCACCTCTTCGCAGGCGCGCACGCAGCGGGAGCAGACGATGCATTTCGAGGGATCATAGGTGAAGTATGGATTCGACTCGTCCTTCGGCATCCACTTGGCGTTGATCGCGCCATCGTTGCGGGCGCGGACGTGGTTTTCGCCCTCATAGCCGTAGCGAACATCGCGAAGGCCTACCGCGCCGGCCATGTCCTGCAATTCGCAGTCCCCGTTGGCGGCACAGGTGAGACAGTCGAGCGGGTGGTCGGAGATGTAGAGCTCCATCACGCCGCGACGGATATCCTTCAGCCTGCCGGTCTGGGTGTGCACCACCATGCCCGGCATGACCGGCGTGGTGCAGGACGACGGCGTTCCGTTGCGGCCTTCGATCTCGACAAGACAGAGCCGGCAGGACCCGAAGGCGTCGACCATGTCGGTGGCGCAGAGTTTCGGCACCTGTATGCCTGCTTCCATCGAAGCGCGCATGATCGACGTGCCTTCCGGCACGGTGATGGCGCGGCCATCGATGGTGAGGGTTACCTGCGCCTCTGACCGGGAAGCCGGCGTGCCGTAGTCGATTTCATGAACGAGGGACATTGTGTGTCTCCTTGCTGGAAAAAGTAAACGCGGGAGCAAGAATGCCCCCCTCTGGCCTGCCGGCCATCTCCCCCTCGGGTGGGGAGATCACAAAAGGCGGAACCGCCGTTTCAAGTGAGCCGACACGAAGGATGCGAGGTGCAATGGAAAGCGATGAGCAAGCCCCCAGCCGATCTCCCCCCTTGAGGGGGAGATGCCCGGCAGGGCAGAGGGGGGTGCTCAGGAACTCAGCCCAAGCAGACGCGCGCAGAGTTCTCATTCCGCAGCCTCCACCATCGGAGCCGGAGAAAAGTCCTCCGGGAAATGGTTCATCGCACTCATCACCGGATAGGGCGTGAACCCGCCAAGCGCGCAGAGAGAGCCGAACTTCATCGTGTTGCAGAGATCTGCCAGCAACGCCTTGTTCTTCTCCGGCTCGATGCCCTGCCTGATCTTGTCGGCCGTTTCCACGCCACGGGTCGAACCGATGCGGCAGGGCGTGCACTTGCCGCAGCTTTCGATGGCGCAGAATTCCATCGCGAACCGCGCCTGTTTCAGCATGTCGGCCGAATCGTCGAACACGGTGATGCCGGCATGGCCGATCAGCCCGTCCCGGGCCGCAAAAGCTTCGTAGTCGAACGGCGTGTCGAACAGCGCCCGCGGAAAATAGGCGCCGAGCGGTCCGCCCACCTGCACCGCCTTCACCGGCCGGCCGGTCGCCGTGCCGCCGCCGATATGATCGACGATCTCGCCGAGCGACAGGCCGAAGGCAGTTTCGTAAAGGCCGCCATATTTGACATTGCCGGCGATCTGGATCGGGATCGTCCCACGCGAACGACCCATGCCGAAATCGCGATAGAAGGCGGCCCCCCGATCCATGATCACAGGCACCGACGCCAGCGAAATGACGTTGTTGACCACCGTCGGACGGCCCAGAAATCCCTGCAGCGCCGGCAATGGCGGCTTGGCGCGCACGATGCCGCGCTTGCCTTCGAGCGAATTCAGCAGCGAGGTTTCCTCGCCGCAGACATAGGCGCCGGCGCCGGAGCGGATCTCCATGTCGAAGGCATGCACCGAGCCCATCACCGACGGGCCGAGAATGCCGGCGGCCCGGGCGATCTCGACGGCCTCTGTCATCGTTGCGATGGCATGCGGATATTCAGATCGGACATAGACATAACCCTTGGTGGCGCCCGTCGCGATGCCGGCAATGATCATGCCCTCGATCAGCACGAAGGGATCGCCTTCCATGATCATCCGGTCCGCGAAGGTGGCGCTGTCGCCCTCGTCCGCATTGCAGACGATGTACTTCTGCGGCCCCGCCGCATCCATCACCGTCTTCCACTTGATGCCGGTCGGGAAGCCGGCGCCGCCACGACCGCGAAGGCCGCTATCGGTCACCTGGGCGACGATCTCGGCTCGCGTCATGGCGATCGCGTTTTCGAGACCCTTGAAGCCCTGATAGTGGCGATAGTCGTCGAGCGACAGCGGATCGGTGACGCCGCAACGGGAAAAAGTCAGCCGCGTCTGCTGCCGCAGGAAGGGGATGTCCTTGGTCGGCCCGAGATGCAAAGCATGCTGTCCGCCCTCCAGGAAGCCCGTATCGAACAGGCCCTTGACGTCGCCGGGCTTCACCGGGCCATAGGCGATACGGCCGTGCTCCGTGCGCACTTCAACCAGCGGCTCCAGCCAGAACATGCCGCGCGAACCGTTGCGGACGATCGTGGCATCGAGCCCGCGGGCCTCGATCTCCTGGGCGATCGCCTTGGCTACCTTCTCGGCACCCAGCGCCAGCGCGGCGGCATCGCGGGGAACGAAAATCGTCACCGTCATCGGCGTGCCTCCGCAACGATGTCGCTAAGACAGTGCTCATCGACGCGACCAAAAACTTCGCCATCGAGCATGGCGGCAGGCGCACAGGCGCAGAGCCCGAGACAGTAGACCGCTTCCAGCGTCACCGCCCCGTCGAGCGTCGTCTGGTGGAAGTCGATACCCAGAAGCTCCCGGGCGCGATCCGCGATGCGGTCGCTGCCCATCGACTGGCAGGCTTCGGCACGACAGAGTTTCAGCACATGCCGGCCGGCCGGGTGGTCGCGGAATTCGTGGTAGAAGGTGACGACGCCATGCACTTCCGCGCGCGAGAGGTTGAGTTCGCTGGCGATGACCGGCTTCACCTCTTCCGGCACATAACCGAACTCCGCCTGGATCGCATGCAGGATCGGCAGCATCGGGCCTTCCAGATGCTTCAGATCCCTGATGATCTGAAGCGACCGCTCGGTGAATTCACCGGCGGAAATTCGCATATTCATATGTCATAGCCTCCCGGCTGATCCGCTCCGGGGCCACCTGGCGTCGGCGCCAGATGCACATAGACGGATCAGAAAGCTGACGAAGTTGTCCGACAACCGTACTTCGCCTACTGGGAATGGAATGTCGCAACCGATACCTCAACCGTCAATAAAGGAGATCGGTTACGCGATAGAAAAAAGCTATCAAGCCATGGCGGCGGGAGTGAGGCTGCGGGCTTCGTGAAGCAGGGCGGAGACCAGCGGCGTGAAGGGTTCGCGGTGGGTGGCGACAAGCCCGACGATATGCGTGGCTTCCGGATCGACGATCGGGATAGTCCTGATTTCTTTTGCAAACCCGAATGATCGCGCCACGTTGCGCGGCATGATGCTCGCCCAGCGCCCGGTCCCCACATGCGAGAGAAGAACCACCATCGAGTTCGATTCGAGCATCGGCTTCACCGTGACCCCCGCCTCCGCGAGGTGCTGGTTGATGATCCGGCGGTTCTGCATGTCGGGCGTCAATAGACAGAGCCTAAGATCGGCCATCTCCTTCCAGGTCACGCTGTCCCGGTCGGCATAGGGCGCCCCTTCGGCGGTCACCAGATTGTAACGCTCCGCATAGAGCGGCACGCTCGTCACCCGCCCCAGCGGCTCGTTGTCGAGATAGGTAATGCCCGCGTCGATCTCGAAATTGTCGAGCTGGGAAAGCACCTGCAGGGAATTGCGGGAAACGACAGAGAAGGTTACCTCCGGGTGCTTGGCCTGGAAGGGCTCTGTCAACCTGGGGATCATCGCCAGCGCCGTCGGGATCGACGCCAGCCTGATATGGCCGACAAGGCCCTTGCGGGCGGCGCGCATTTCCTCGCGCATCGTGCGGGCATCGCCGACGATGCGTTTTGCCCATTCCAGCACGCGCTGACCTTCCGGCGTCAGGCCCTGGTAGCGCGAGCCGCGCACGACAAGCTGCACGCCGAGCTGCTCCTCGAGCTGTCGGATCGCGGCCGATAGCGAGGGTTGCGAAATGCCGCACTCCTCCGCCGCGCGGCCGAAATGGCCCTCGCGTGCAAGCGCAATGAAGAATTCCAGCTTGTCGATCATCGCGTTCCTCCGCCCCAAGGGCTAACAAGATGGCGCCATACATACAAGCCGGCATCCGGCCGCAAGGATGGCATCCGCCGACACGACGCCGCCCAAAGAAAAAGGCGGCCTTTCGGACCGCCTCGATCTTTTTCAGAGAATTCTGGAATATCAGGCCGGAACAACGATACCGTTGAGGTGGGTCAATTCCGCCAGGAACTGTTCGAGCTTGGTCTTGTGTTCGTCGCTCTGCGCGTGGTTGATCTCGCCCTGCGTGGTTTCGATCCGCTTCTGCAGCGTCGCGTGGGTCAGCTCGCTGGCCGGAACCGCGGATTCGGCCAGCAGCGTGCAGCCGGTCGGCAGGATGTCGGCGAACCCGCCGAAAACGACGTATTTGTTGACTTCGCCAGAGGCGAGCTTCACCGAAACCACGCCCGGCTTGATTGTCGTCATCGTCGGCGCGTGATTGGCAAGCACCGTCATTTCGCCAAGCGTCGCCGGGATCACCACCTGGGTGACCTTTTCGGAAACGAGCAGGCGCTCGGGCGAAACCAGTTCAAAGTTGAAAGCGTCAGCCATCAGTGACTTACCTTCTGGGCTATGGATTCAGCGTCTTGCAATTGGGTTCCGCAAAACGGGCAGTGCATTACGGCTTGGTCAAGATAGCCAAGACCGTCCTCGGTCTCGACAAATCCCACAACCATCATCAAAACACCGTCTTCCGACACCTGAATAGTGGGTTGTGCCGGTTCTGGCAGCCCCGCCACGACCTCCGCCAGGAGATCGCAGCAGAACTGATTCTTTGCGGCTTTGCCGATCAAGCGGCTTCGGCCAGCTTCTTGGCCTTTTCCATGGCTTCTTCGATCGAGCCGACCATGTAGAAGGCGGCTTCCGGAAGATGGTCATAGTCGCCGTTGACGAGGCCCTTGAAGCCCTTGATCGTGTCTTCGAGCGCAACCAGCTTGCCCGGCGAACCGGTGAAGACTTCGGCGACGAAGAACGGCTGGGACAGGAAGCGCTCAATCTTGCGGGCGCGGGCAACCGTCATCTTGTCCTCTTCGGACAGTTCGTCCATGCCGAGGATGGCGATGATGTCCTGCAGCGACTTGTAGCGCTGCAGCGTCGTCTGCACCTTACGAGCAATTTCGTAATGCTCTTCGCCGACGACCATCGGGTCGAGCATGCGCGAGGTGGAGTCGAGCGGGTCGACTGCCGGATAGATGCCCTTTTCGGCGATCGAGCGCGACAGAACCGTCGTTGCGTCCAGATGGGCGAACGAGGTTGCCGGTGCCGGGTCGGTCAAGTCGTCGGCCGGAACGTAGATGGCCTGAACCGAGGTGATCGAGCCCTTGGTCGTTGTGGTGATGCGCTCCTGCATGGCGCCCATGTCGGTCGCCAGCGTCGGCTGATAACCCACGGCCGAAGGAATACGGCCGAGCAGAGCGGACACTTCCGAACCTGCCTGGGTGAAGCGGAAGATGTTGTCGACGAAGAACAGAACGTCCTGGCCCTTGTCGCGGAAGTCTTCAGCGATGGTGAGACCGGTCAGGGCGACGCGGGCGCGGGCGCCCGGCGGTTCGTTCATCTGGCCGTAAACCAGCGCAGCCTTGGAACCTTCGCCGCCACCGTGCTTGTTGACGCCCGATTCGATCATTTCGTGGTAAAGGTCGTTGCCTTCGCGGGTACGCTCACCGACGCCTGCGAACACGGAGTAACCGCCGTGCGCCTTCGCGACGTTGTTGATGAGTTCCATGATCAGAACCGTCTTGCCGACGCCTGCGCCGCCGAAGAGACCGATCTTGCCGCCCTTTGCGTAAGGCGCAAGAAGATCGACGACCTTGATGCCGGTGACGAGGATCTGGCCTTCGGTCGACTGGTCGACGTAGGGCGGTGCGTCCTGGTGGATGGCGCGCTTGCCGGAAGTGGTCAGCGGACCTGCTTCGTCGACCGGCTCGCCGATGACGTTCATGATGCGGCCGAGCGTTTCCGGACCGACCGGAACGGTGATCGGAGCGCCGGTATCGGTAACCTGCTGACCACGAACCAGACCTTCGGTCGAGTCCATCGCGATGGTGCGGACGGCGCTTTCGCCGAGGTGCTGCGCGACTTCGAGAACGAGGCGGTTGCCGTTGTTGTCGGTTTCAAGCGCGTTCAAAATCGCCGGCAGTTCGCCGTCGAAAGCGACGTCGACGACAGCGCCGATAACCTGGGTCACCTTGCCGAGGGACGTGCCCGTTGCGGTAGCCATGATTCTTACCCTCTTTCTTTACCTCAGAGCGCTTCCG
Organism: Hyphomicrobiales bacterium; assembly: GCA_900471605.1. GTDB lineage: Bacteria > Pseudomonadota > Alphaproteobacteria > Rhizobiales > Rhizobiaceae > Neorhizobium. Next base: position 58,708 of record UCEY01000027.1, read on the forward strand.
CGCCCGAAATGATTTCGATGAGTTCCTTGGTGATCTGTGCCTGGCGCTGACGGTTGTAGGAGAGCGTCAGCTTGTTGATCATGTCACCGGCATTGCGCGTCGCGTTGTCCATTGCGGACATCTGCGCGCCATAGAAGGAAGCGTTGTTTTCGAGCAGGGCCCGGAAGATCTGCACGGCGACGTTCTTCGGCAGCAGGTCTTCGAGGATTTCCTCTTCGCTCGGCTCGTATTCGTAGAGCGCCGAGGAGGCGGTTGCCGGCTCGGTGGTCTCGAACTTGGCCGGGATGATCTGCGAGGCGGTCGCCACCTGCGAGATCACCGACTGGAAGCGTGCAAAGAACAGCGTCGCGACATCGAATTCACCGGCATTGTAGAGCGCGAGCACCTTGTGTGCCACCTCGTCCGCCTGGGCAAAACCGAGCTGCTTGACTTCGCGGAACGTCACGTAGTCGACGATGTTCTCGCGGAACGAGCGGCGCAGGATGTCGTTGCCCTTGCGGCCGACGGTCAAGATCTTCACCGTCTTGCCCTGGGCAAGCAGCTTCAGCGCGTGATCGCGGGCAAGGCGGATGATCGAGGAGTTGAAGCCCCCGGCCAGACCGCGCTCGCCGGTCGCGACGATCAGGAGATGAACCTGGTCCTTGCCCGTGCCCGAAAGCAGGAGCGGCGCTTCGGCATTGCCGGCATTGGCGGCCGAAAGGCCGGCCAGCACCTTGGTCATACGTTCCGCGTAAGGACGGGCGGCCTCGGCCGCCTCCTGGGCACGGCGCAGCTTCGCCGCGGCGACCATTTTCATCGCCTTGGTGATCTTCTGCGTCGCCTTGACGGAGGCGATCCGGTTTTTCAGATCCTTAAGTGAAGGCATCCGTTATCGGTCCCCTGGGGGTTAGGTGGGCTTGATCCGTTCTCAGGCGAAAGACTTGGCGTAGCTGTCGAGAGCTGCCTTCAGCTTTGCGCGCGTGTCGTCGGAAAGCTGCTTCTCGCTACGGATCGTATCGAGGAGTGCCTTGCCTTCGGAACGGAGGTACGAGAGGAAGCCCTGCTCGAACTTGCCAACCTGGTTGACAGCGATCTTGTCGAGGTAGCCGTTGACGCCGGCGAAGATCACGGCGACCTGCTCTTCCGTCTTCAGCGGCGAGAACTGCGGCTGCTTCAGGAGTTCAGTCAGGCGTGCGCCGCGGTTCAGGAGGCGCTGCGTCGAGGCGTCCAGGTCGGAACCGAACTGGGCGAAGGCGGCCATTTCGCGATACTGGGCGAGTTCGCCCTTGATCGAGCCGGCAACCTGCTTCATCGCCTTGATCTGCGCGGCAGAACCGACGCGGGAAACCGACAGACCGACGTTAACGGCCGGACGGATGCCCTGGTAGAAGAGGTCGGTTTCAAGGAAGATCTGGCCGTCGGTGATCGAGATCACGTTGGTCGGAATGAAGGCCGAAACGTCGTTACCCTGGGTTTCGATGACCGGCAGAGCCGTCAGCGAACCGTTGCCGCGCTCGTCGGAGAGCTTTGCAGCACGCTCCAGAAGGCGGGAATGCAGGTAGAAGACGTCGCCCGGATAGGCTTCGCGGCCCGGCGGACGGCGCAGCAGCAGCGACATCTGGCGGTACGCGACAGCCTGCTTGGAAAGGTCGTCGTAACCGATCAGGGCGTGCTGGCCGTTGTCGCGGAAATACTCGCCCATGGCGCAGCCGGCGAACGGTGCGAGATACTGCATCGGAGCCGGGTCGGAGGCGGTCGCAGCAACGATGATCGAGTACTGCAGCGCGCCGCGCTCTTCGAGAACCTTCACGAACTGGGCAACCGTCGAGCGCTTCTGGCCGATAGCGACGTAGACGCAGAACAGCTTTTCCGACTCGGGGCCATTGTCGTGAATGGCCTTCTGGTTGAGGATCGTGTCGAGAATGATCGCGGTCTTGCCGGTCTGGCGGTCGCCGATGACCAACTCGCGCTGGCCGCGGCCGACCGGGATGAGCGCGTCGATGGCCTTGAGGCCGGTCGACATCGGCTCATGAACCGACTTGCGCGGAATGATGCCCGGAGCCTTGACGTCGACGCGCGAACGGCGCGACGCATTGATCGGGCCCTTGCCGTCGATCGGGTTGCCGAGCGCGTCGACGACGCGGCCGAGCAGTTCCGGACCGACCGGAACGTCGACGATGGCGCCGGTCCGCTTGACGGTGTCGCCTTCCTTGATCTCGCGGTCGGAACCGAAGATGACGACGCCGACATTGTCGGCTTCGAGGTTGAGCGCCATACCACGGATGCCGCCCGGGAATTCGACCATTTCGCCGGCCTGGACGTTGTCCAGACCGTAGACGCGGGCAATGCCGTCGCCGACGGACAGAACCTGTCCGACTTCGGAAACCTCAGCCTCCTGGCCGAAGTTCTTGATCTGGTCTTTCAGAATTGCGGAAATTTCCGCGGCGCGGATATCCATCAGCCAACCTCTTTCAGTGCAAGCTTAAGGGTGGAAAGTTTGGTGCGAAGGGAGGTGTCGATCTGACGAGAACCGACCTTGACGATCAGGCCGCCGAGGATCGACGGATCGATCGTCACGACGATTGCGACGTCCTTGCCGGTTACGCCCTTCAGCGCCGACTTGAGTTCGTTTTCCTGCGCCTGGGAAAGCGCATGCGCCGAGGTGACCTCGGCAGTGATTTCACCGCGATGCTCTGCGGCGATCTGGCGGAAGGCGCGGATCATCCCGGGCATCGCAAACAGGCGACGATTGCCGGCGACGACCTTCAGGAAATTGGCCACGAGACCGGAAATGCCAGCCTTCTCGGCAACGGCGATTACGGCCTTCTGCTGGTCCTCGGCGGAAAACACCGGGCTTGCGACCAGGCGTCGCAGGTCTTCGCTCTCATCCAGCAGCGCCTGAAAACGATCAAGATCGGCACCGACCTTGTCGACCGAACCGGTCTCGAGAGACAGTTCGAAAAGCGAGGAAGCGTAACGCTCCGCTACACCGGAAATAAGCTGGGACGTGTCAGCCACGGGCACAGTTTCCCTGTATTGCCATCCAAGCGCCAGACCCTGCGGGAGAGGTGAAGCAAGAGCTTGAAATCGTTTGATTTTTTCTCAGAACCTGTAGGGCTGGCGCCCTACCCTTTCCGACTTTCGCGGTCCGTCTAGCATAGGCTGTAAGGACTCGCAACACGCCTGATAACGGAAAAAGCCGGACGCGCAAGGGCTGAGAGCGATTTTATACCGGAAGCGGAAGGATTTTCGGCCGGCTGAGGCTTCGACTTTCGAACAGACGCGTCAGATATAGCCGAAGACATAGGCGAGCGGCCCGCCGGCCAGCACAACCTGAAGTAAGGAAATCGCGATATTTCTGGCCGTGAAGCCGCGATCGAGAGCGCAGGACAGCAACCGTCCGAGAGCGGCAAATCCGAGCGCGATCCCGAGCGTCATGTAGATCCAGTCCTGGGCGAGCATGATCGCCGCCAGACCGAAGCCGAGATGATGGGCGCCACTCGAACGGACCGCGGCATAACCTTCCGGACGGACCTCGCCGATCTGGAACGCCGCCAGGCGCAGAACGGTCGCAGGAAACAGGAAAACGAGAAGGCCGAGTGCCGCGGTTGCCGCCGCGCAGACGAAAGCCACCTGCTCGCCGAGTTCAGTGGGAAAATAGAGTTCCATCGCGGCCTCGCATCATTCGAATCGCCAGATTCTAGCGCAACCGGTAAACAAGTCGCAAAGAACCGCGGTCAAAGAAAACTCTGCGGATCGATATCGAGCTGGATCTGCACCGAGCCGCGTTGTTTCGGGCCGTTTTCCAGCATCGCCCGCAGAAACGCCTGCATGTCGGAATTGCGCCGGCCATGCACCAGCAGCCGGAAGCGATGGCGGCCGCGCACAAGCGCCAACGGTGCTTCCGCTGGCCCCAGCACAGAAATGCCGGTGACTTTCGGCGCCGCGGCCCTGAGGCCCCGCGCATGGGTTTCCGCATCCGCCCGGGTATCCGCCGAGACGATCAGAGAGGCCAGCCGGCCGAAAGGCGGCAGGATCGCCTTTTCGCGCTCGGCGATCTCGCGCTCGTAGAAGGCACCTGCGTCGCCGGAGACGATCGCCTGCATCACCGGATGCTGCGGCTGGAAGGTCTGCAGCAGGCCGTGGCTCTTGAGGCCGGTTCGCCCGGCGCGGCCCGTCACCTGGGAGAGAAGCTGAAACGTGCGCTCAGCGGCGCGCGGATCGCCGTTGGACAGGCCGAGATCGGAATCGACGATACCGACCAGCGTCATCAGCGGGAAGTTATGTCCCTTGGCAACGAGCTGGGTACCGATGACGATATCCGCCTCTCCCTTGGCGATTGCCTCCAGTTCCAGCCGCATGCGCTTGACGCCGCCGAGCAGGTCCGACGACATGACGATCGTCCGAGCATCCGGAAAATGCTTTTCGACTTCCTCCGCGATCCGCTCGACACCGGGGCCGCAGGCGACCAGATGGTCGAACGTGCCGCATTCCGGGCAGGCTTCCGGGGTCCGCTCGGAATAGCCGCATTGATGGCACTGGATCTGGCTCTTGAAACGGTGCTCCACCAGCCAGCTCGAACATTGCGGGCACTGGAACCGGTGGCCGCAGACGCGGCAGAGCGTCAGCGGCGCATAACCGCGGCGATTGAGGAACAGCAGCGACTGCTCCCTGCGCTCGATCGTCCTGCCGATCGCCCTGAGAAGCACCGGCGACAGGAAGCCGCCGCGCTCCGGCGGATGGCGGCGCATGTCGATCAGGTGCAGGTCCGGCAGCGCCGCATCGCCGAAACGGGTCGGCAGGTGCACGGTGTTGTAACGTCCCGCAAGCCCGTTCACCTGGCTTTCGACGGAGGGCGTCGCAGACACCAGCACGATCGGGAAATCGCCGATCCGGGCCCGCACCACCGCCATGTCGCGGGCATTGTAGAAGACCCGGTCCTCCTGCTTGTAGGCAGGGTCGTGCTCTTCGTCGACGATGATCAGGCCGAGATCCTCGAAGGGCAGGAAAAGTGCCGACCGGGCACCTGCCACCACCTTCACCTCGCCGGTCACCACGCCGCGCCAGACCTTTTCGCGCATGCGGGGGGCGAGATCCGAATGCCATTCGCCGGGCTTGGCGCCGAACCGCTCCTGGAAACGTTCGAGGAAGCTCGAGGTCAGCGCGATTTCCGGCAGCAGGATCAGCACCTGTTTGCCGCGCCTGAGCGTTTCGGCGATCGCCTCGAAATAGACTTCCGTCTTGCCCGAACCCGTGACCCCGTCGATCAGCGAGGTGGAGAACCCGCCTGCCCGGATCGATTCCAGGATTTCCACGGAGGCCTGTTTCTGCGGCCCCTCGATGCGCGGGCTCGTATAATCCGGGTCAGGCCTCGCCACGACCGGCGGCGGGGGCAGGAACACCGTCTCGAATATTCCCTGCGCTGTCAGCCCGTCAACGACGCTCACGGAAACGCCGGCGGCATGCGCCAGCCCGCTACGGGTCCAGGGAATTTCTTCCTCGCCGGCGATATCGAGCACCCGCGCGCGCGCCGGCGTCAAACGCTCCGGCTGGCCACCGAGATATCGAAGACCTTCGACCATAGGCTCGGGATCGAGCGCGGCCGGTGCGCGGATCGCCATACGCGCCACGAGGCCGGGCGGAGACAGCGTATAGCTCGCCACCCAATCGACGAAATCGCGCATCTCCTTGGACAGCGGCGGGCAATCGAAGACCAGCGTGATCGGCCTCAGCTTCTTCGGATCGAGCTTGTCGTCGTTCTCGCCGTCCCACACGACGCCGATCAGTTGCCGCGGGCCGACCGGCACCTGCACGACCGAACCGGGCTCGACATGCACACCGTCCGGCACGGCATAACTATAGGCAACCGGCACCGGCAGCGGTACCAGCACCGGCACCACCCTTACCAATGACGGCGCTTCGAACAGCGAACCGAAGAGATCGGACGAATCTATGCCCATGGGCGGCGACCATGCCCAAACCCGGAACAAAAGTGAACCCTAAACAGGATCACTCGTCCTCGTCTTCATCGTCGATGACACCGGTCAGCCGCATGCCGTCGATCCAGGTGGCGCCTTGCCTGCGGATCACCCGCCGCGGTCGCGTGCCGCAACGCTCCTGAACGGCGGCGGCAAGCAGTTCGGAATGAGTGACGATCCAGACCTGGCTGTGGCGAGCCGCCTGCGCGATCATCTCGGCCAGCGGCGGCAGCATGTCCGGGTGCAGGCTGGCCTCCGGTTCGTTGAGCGCGATCAGCGGCGGCTGGCGATAGGACATCAGCGCAGCCGCGAGCCCGAGGAAGCGGATCTGCCCGTCGGAAAGCTCGCGCGGCTGAAACACCCGGGCAGGAAAATCCGGAAAGACGAGCCCGAATTCGGCGTGCTCGCCGGGTTCCGGAACCCGAAGCTTCGCCCCGCCGAAGGCATCGGCGATCGCCCGGTCGAGCTCCACCGTATCTCCGCGCGTATGGACCAGCGTCGCAAAGACCGCCGCCATATTGCCACCGTCTTCGTCAAGCAGCGGCGAGGTCACCGCAAGGCATGGCTGCCGCAACGGCGAATCCCGGTCGGTGCGGAACCCGTGGAAGAACCGCCAGCCATCGACCATCCGCCGAAAAGCGCCGGCTTCCGGATAATGCCCGGCATCGCCGAGAAGGGCGATCGCCGTCTCGGAGGTCATCGCCTGTTCGGGATATTGCTCCATCCGGCCGCCGGTCCCCCGCACCATGATGCCCGGCCCGGCGCGCTTCATCATCGTCACCGGCCGCGAACCGGTTTCGACGACAAGCTCCTCCTCCTTCACTTGCGGCTCGAAGGCAAAGCCCGCAGCATCGACAGGTGGCCGAAGCCCCGCCTCGACCCGGTAGCGGAACGTCACCGCCCGCTCTTCGTCAAGAACTTCGACCTCGAGCTTGATACGGAAATTCTTCTCCTGTCGACGCGTGCCCGACCAGAGCGCCGACGCCATGCCGCCCTCTGCGGCGATCTCGTAGGCGAGATTGCCGCGAACCGCCGCCTGTATCAGCTGCAGCGCCCGGTAGAGATTGGATTTTCCGACGCCATTCTCGCCGATGAACAGGTTGACGCCGGCCAGATCCATGCGGATCGAGCGCAGCGACCGGTAGTTGGCGGCAAACATCGAGCGAAGCAGCATGCCCTATTCCTAGCCGAAGAGCGGGATGAAAAGAATGCAACTCAGGCGAGACGCAGGCTATGCGTATAGCTCTCGCCGGTCAGCGGCTGAAATCCCATGGCCTGCCAGAAACGGCGGGCGTCATCGCTGCCGGCATGGACCGTCACGACCGGGGTGAAGGCGCGGGCATGTTCGAGCAGCCGCTCGGCAAGACGCCGGCCTATCCCCTTGCCCCGATATGGCTGCGACACATAAAAGCGGCGCATCCGCAGCCAGTCGGCCCGCGTCGGTTCGACCGTCATCCCGCCGACCCCGATCATCCGCCCCCGATCATGGGCACCGAGCAGGCTTTCGCCGCGCCGTTCGAACCGGTTGGTCCCGGCCGACCATTCCTCGGCAATCCGCAGGATATGATTATAACCTTCCTGCCTCGCAGCCTCGGCCAGCAGTCCGATGTCGCTGGCAAGCCGCTTGCCGAAGGGAGCAATCACAATACCCAGGCCTTCCAGGACCAGATCTTCAGTGCCTAACGCTTCGGAACCGATATCTCCGGGGCTCATGTCTTTCACGCCGCCGACGCCGTCTGCGGTTTCTCGACAGGCTTGAACACCGCATCGCCATCGGCGGCAAGCTCGAACACGGTATGCTGCTCCAGGGCCTTGGTCACCTCCGTCATGTCGCCTTCCAGCGCCGACGGCGGGATCATCTGCCCGACCGTAAAATCGAAATGGTCGCCCTTCTTGTTCAGAAGCTCGTAGAACACCGTCATGTCCCGCAATTCCGTCGACCACTTGGCGAACCAGTAGAACAGGCCGGAATTGCGCGCCCGCATGTGGATCGGCAGGATCGGCAGGTTGTATTTGCGGGCGAGGCTGACGGCCGACGTTTTCCATGGCCGCTCGTTCAGCCTGCCGTCCGCCCAATAGGCGATCCGTCCCGACGGGAACAGCACCATGACCTTGCCGTCCGCAATGGTCTTGTTGGTCAGCACCAGCGTCTCACGGGCCTTGAGCTTGGTCTTGTGCTCCTCCCGCCACTCGACGGGAATGATCATCTCGGCAAAACGCGGATTGACGCGCACCGCATCGCGGTTGGCGAACACCATCATGTCGGGCCGGCGCGATTTCAGGAGGTCGAAGACGGCAACCCCGTCGGCAATCCCGGTCGGATGATTGGCGACCAGAATGAACCCGCCCTTTTCGGGAATGCGCTCGGCATTGGCGACCGTCACGTCGAGCTTCAGGAGGTTGCTCATGTACTCGAAGCACTGGAAACCATTGAGCGTCGAGATGTCGTTGGCGAACCTGATCGCCCGGCCATAGCGCAGGAGCGTGTAGAGAAACGGCCGCATCACCGGCCAGAGTGGGTTCTGGACGATCCTCTGGCCGCGTTCGGCAATCAATGTGTCGACGATGTGGCCGGGTTTGCCTTGTGAGACGAGAGCGATTGTTTCCGCGAGATGTCCAAAAGTGGTCGTAGAATCACGGCGCGCCATAGAAACTCCCGCAGACAGGACCTGTCGGATATCGCAGCCCCGTATGATCGAACGATGACAACGTCTGCCAAGACTAAGGCAGGTTTAGGGATTTCGTAACGCCGTCCAGAGCAATCTGGGGCGCAACCCTTCCAAATTCAACGGGTCAGATCTTGAACGAGCTGCTGATTATCGCCGCACCCGATGTCATCGAAAAGCGTCGCGAATGGCTGGAGAGCCTGGCAAGCGAACGCCGGCTCTCGGAGAACACGCTCGATGCCTACGAGCGCGATAGCCGCCAGTTTCTGACGTTTCTGACCACACATCTGGGCGGCCCCGCCAGGATTGCCGATATCCACACCCTGCGCCCTGCCGACCTGCGCGCCTTCCTCGCCTCGCGCCGCCGCGAGGGCTCCGGCGCCCGCTCGCTCGGCCGGCATCTCGCCGGGCTCCGTTCATTTCTTCGTTATCTCGAACGCAAGGGCCTGGTGAACGCCGCAGCCGCCGGCGCCATCCGGGCGCCGAAGCAGCCGAAGTCCTTGCCGAAACCGCTGACGGACCGGCAGGCGCTCAATCTCGTCACGACAGGCGCGCAGTTGCAGGAAGAACCGTGGATCGCCGCGCGCGACGCCGCCGTGCTGACCCTTCTCTACGGCTGCGGCCTGCGCATCTCCGAAGCGCTCGGGCTCAAGCCCCACGACCTGACGCCGGGCGCGACGACGCTGCGGATCACCGGCAAGGGCGGCAAGACCCGCCTCGTGCCGCTGCTGCTGATCGTATTCGACGCCGTTGAAGCCTACAGGAAACTCTGCCCCTACCATCTGGAGGCGGAAAAACCGCTGTTCCGCGGCGCCCGCGGCGGCCCGCTGCAGCCGGCGATCGTCCAGCGGGAAATGCAGAAGCTCAGAAGCGCCTTCGGCCTGCCGGAGACGGCAACCCCGCATGCGCTGCGGCACTCCTTCGCCACCCACCTGCTCGCCGGTGGAGGCGACCTGCGCACCATCCAGGAACTGCTCGGCCATGCCAGCCTCTCGACCACCCAGGTCTATACCGGCGTCGATTCGTCCAGGCTGCTGGACGTCTACGACCGCGCCCATCCCCGCGCGTGAACCAAGTTTTAACCAGTTGCGTTAAACGCTTGTGCAGCCGCCACCGCTAACATGCCGGCGACCCTCGCAGACGGATGACATGATGACTCCCGCCCTTGCCTCTCCCACCGGCGCTTTCATGAAGCGCGCCCAAGGTTTCGTGCTGTGGCTGATCGCGGCGGCGCATGTCCTTGCACTTGCCTCCCTCCTTCTGGTCCTCGGCTCCTTGTCGCCGGCTCGGGCGGAAACGCCCGCCTGCGACGGCCGCAACCTGCTCGACGAGATGAAGGCCGCGAAATCGCCGGTCTACGACCAGATCATCGCGGAAGGCGCCAAGGTGCCGAACGGCAAGGGCATCTTCTGGAAGATCGAGAAGGACGGGCTGACGCCCTCCTATCTGCTCGGCACGATGCACGTCTCCGATCCGCGGGTGCTGAAAATGCCACTGGGCGCTGCCGAGGCGCGCTCGAAAGCAAAGACTATTATCATCGAATCCGACGAGGTGATCGACGAAAAGAGGGCCATGGCCAAGATGCTGGCCAAACCGGAACTGATGATGCTGACGGACGGCAGCACGATCGATTCGCTGTTGTCGAAGGACGACGTCGCGCTGCTCGAAACCGGCCTCAAGGCACGCGGGGTGCCGCTTTCGGCCGTCTCGCGGATGCGTCCGTGGATGCTGATGGCGCTCGTCTCCGTGCCGGCCTGCGAACTCGCCCGCAAGGCGCAGAACGTCGCCTTCCTCGACAGGAAGATCGCCGAACAGGCCACCGCCGAAGGCAAGCCGGTCAAGGGGCTGGAAACGCTCGAGGAACAGGCCGCGGCGCTGAACGCCATTCCGATCGATCTTCACTTGAAGTCGCTGATCGAGACCATCAAGCTCGGCAAGCGCGTCGACGACATTTTCGAGACGCTGACGGAAGTCTATCTTTCCGGCGAGATCGGCATCGCGATGCCGATGCTGAAGGCCGTGGCGCCCGACGGCACCGAGGACGAAGCCGGTTACGGCGACTTCGAGAACCTCGTGGTCAGCAAGCGCAACCACATAATGGCCGAGCGGGCAGCGCCCATCCTTGGACAGGGCGGTGCCTTCATGGCCGTCGGGGCGCTTCACCTGCCCGGCGAGGAAGGCCTTGTCGAACTCTTCCGCAAACAGGGCTTCAAGGTGACGGCGGTCAATTGACGCCGCTTGTCATCCGCTTCAGCACGTTCGTCTTCCAATAGAACTGGTGGACCAGGACGCCGCCGATATGGGCGGCGATCAATGCCCACATCAACAGTTTCAATGGGCCCGTATGCGCGAAGGCCGCGGTCTTGTTCCCGAAATACCAAGCGCCGATGCCGGCAAGAGGCATCAAGAAGAACAGCGCATAGAAGGCCCAGTGGCCAACCCTTGCCACCATCCGCAGGAACGGCGGTTCCTCCACCGGCTCCGGCGGCACACCCTGGGCGAACCGCAGACAGAGCCGGATCAGCGCGAGCACCAGCACGCTGATGCCGACATAGGCATGGATATTTGCCGCACTCACCTGCTCCGGCGTCAGCGCCTGCCCCCGGAACATCAGCCGCCCGGCAGTCTCCATGGCATCGGTGAAAAGCAGGTTGAAAAGAATGAGCGCTGCCATCAGCCAATGCGTGATACGCTGCGGCACCGAGAAGGATGAAACCATTTTCTTGACCTTTTTCAGAAGGTTAGAGTGATGGTATCCAGTCTATGCCTGTCTGGCGGACGCTCAAGCGAAACCGGCAAGCCTGTCCAAGATTTAATCGTGGAATTGATGTTTCGCAAAGATCGCGGCTGGTCGGAACGACAAAGGCCGCCAGATAGCGAGATCCGGCGGCCTTTTGGTTCAGTTCATTCTCACATATGGATCGGCTTGAAGAAGGTCCCGAGCGCCGCTTCCTTGACGGCTTCGGACATGGTCGGGTGCGCGTGGCAGGTCCGGCCGAGGTCTTCCGAGGAGCCGCCGAATTCCATCAGCACGGCGATCTCGTGGATCATTTCGCCGGCGCCGAAGCCGACGATATGGCCGCCCAGAACCCGGTCGGTGTCCTTGTCGGCGAGGATCTTCACGAAACCGTCCGTCGCCAGCATCGCGCGGGCGCGGCCGTTGGCGGTGAACGGGAACTTGCCGATCTTGTAGGCGATACCCGCCGCCTTCAGCTCTTCCTCGGTCTTGCCGACGGAGGCCACTTCCGGCTGCGTGTAGACGACGCCCGGGATGACGTCGTAATTCACATGGCCATGCTGACCGGCGAGGATTTCGGCCATCGCCACACCTTCGTCTTCCGCCTTGTGGGCGAGCATCGGGCCACGCACGACGTCGCCGATCGCATAGATGCCCTCGACATTGGTCTTGAAGTGGCCGTCGATCTCGACGCGGCCGCGGTTGTCGAGCTTGACGCCCGCTTCCTCGAGGCCGAGGCCCGCCGTATACGGCTTGCGGCCGGTGGCGATCAGCACGACATCGGCTTCGAGCGTCTGGGCTTCGCCGCCCTTGACCGGTTCGTAGGTGACCTTGGCGCCCGAAGCCGTCTTTTCGACGCCGGTGACCTTGGCATCCGTGCGGATGTCCATGCCCTGCTTGGCCATCATCCGCTGGAACTGCTTGGAGACTTCGCCGTCCATGCCGCCGAGCAGCTTGTCGAGATATTCGACGACTGTCACCTTGGCGCCGAGGCGCGACCAGACAGAGCCGAGTTCCATGCCGATGACGCCGCCGCCGACCACGATCAGGTGCTGCGGTACTTTCTCAAGCGCGATGCCGCCGGTGGACGAGATGATCACCTTCTCGTCGATCTCGACATTGACGCCCGGAATGCCGGCAACGTCGGAGCCGGTGGCGATGACGATGTTCTTGGCTTCAAGTTCCTGGACCTTGCCGTCGTCGCCGGTCACCGAGACCTTGCCGGCCGAGACGATCTTGCCGGTGCCGATGAAGCCGTCGATCTTGTTCTTCTTGAACAGGAAGGAGACGCCGTCGACATTCGACTTAACGGTCGCGTCCTTGTGGGCCATCATCTTTTCGAGGTTGAGCTTCGGAGCCGAGACCTCGACGCCGAGCGCATCCATGCCGTGGGCGGCGTGGGCGAACATTTCGGACGCATGCAGCAGCGCCTTGGAAGGGATGCAGCCGATGTTGAGGCAGGTCCCGCCATAGGTGGCGCGCTTTTCCACGACCGCGACCTTGAGGCCGAGCTGGGCGGCCTTCACCGCGCAGACGTAACCGCCGGGGCCGCTTCCGATGACGACGACATCATAAGCCATAGTTCTTTTTCCTTCTCTTCATCTCTTCGTTTCGTCGCAATTCCGAACGCAAAACCGCTGCGGATTTTTGCTGGAATTGCTTTAGCGCCCACCGCTCACGTCGAGTATGGCGCCGGTTACATAGGAAGCCGCTGGCGACAGAAGATAGAGGACGGCATCCGCCACTTCTTCCGCCCTGCCCGGCCGTTGCATGGGAACGCTGGGCGCCATGTCGCGCGCCCGGTCCGGCAGGCCGCCGGATGCGTGGATATCGGTGTCGATAATGCCCGGGCGGATCGCATTGACACGCACGCCCTCGGTCGCGACTTCGCGCGCCAGGCCAATGGTCAGCGTATCGATCGCCGCCTTCGAGGCTGCGTAATCGACATATTGGCCCGGGGAGCCGAGCTTCGCCGCCATCGAGGAGATATTGACGATCGCCCCGCCCCTGCCGCCGTGTTTCGTCGAAATCCGGCGCACCGCCTCGCCGGCACACAGGATCGAACCGGTGACATTCACCCGCATCATCCGCTCGATGCGTTCGGCGCTCATCTCGTCGATGCGCTGCGGCATGTCGACGATCCCGGCATTGTTGACCAGCCCGCCCAGCCGCCCGAAATGCCGGTCGACCGCCTCGAACATCGAGACGATCTCGGCGGCATTGCCGACATCCGCCTGGATGGCAATCGCCTCGCCGCCGGCAGTCTTGATTTCGGCGACCACCTTGTCGGCAGCCTCCCGATTGGACGCATAGTTCAACGCCACCCGCCAACCACGGCTGGCGGCCATCAGCGAGACCGCTGCGCCGATGCCGCGGCTTCCGCCGGTCACCAGAAGAACAGGGGTTTCGCTCATGCCTTGCATTCCTTGAATTGGTAGAGGTCCCAGGGCACCCGGCTGAGACCGCTCTTTCCCCATAGCGCCGAATGGCGGATCGCCGGGCCGAAACCCGGCATCAGGATCGCGTCGGGCGCCGGAGTGTCCGCGGCACCCAATATGTCGATACGGCCGGTCGCGACATCAAGGGCATAGGGCACGCCGGTCCAGAGAGTGCAGGCCCGAAGCTCCGCGCCGGTCGCATCGCCCTGCGGGCAGTTGTTCGTCACCATGCCGCCCGGCCGTTCGGACTCGTCGTCATACATCACGTTGCCGTCGAGCTTCAGCTTGCCCCCGGTGATCGTGAACAGGTGGCTGACGACAGCCGCATTCGAACCGACCGGCTTGAACGAAAGCACCGTCCCGGCGGTGGCCTCGACGAACACGGCCTTCTCGATCGCGCAGCGTTCGGCGGCGGCAGCAAGGCCTGGCAGCAGGCAGAATATGGGAAACCATGCTTTGAAAGATGCGGTCATGGCGTCACCGGAACAGCGCGATGGTCATGATGAGAAGTCCGATCAGGCTGACCGTCCAGACGAGAGACCGGATATAGTACACGCCGCCCATGTAGAGCGGGATATAGACGATCCGCGCGGCCAGCCAGATCCAGCCCCCGATCAATCCGAGGCGAAACGTATCGTCGCCGGCAAAGGCGACGCCCAGCAGCAGGCCCACAAAAGCCGGATAGGTTTCCTGGAAATTCCCGGAGGCGCGTGCGGCGCGTCCCGCCATCTTGCCCTTGGGTTCCAGCCCCTCGTCACGCGGCCCGGCATTCCACTGCGAACCGAGCTCCCGGGTCGAAAGCACGCCCTGCATCAGGACGTGGAAGACCAGAAGGACAACGCTCAAGGCCAGCAGCGTCATGTATGGCGTTGCAGCGGCCCCGAGCGTTTCCATAGGTTCGTTCCCGTCTTAGAGATCGAGAACCAGGCGTTCCGGATCTTCGAGGCTTTCCTTGACGCGCACGAGGAAGGTCACGGCTTCCTTGCCGTCCACCATGCGGTGGTCGTAGGAGAGCGCCAGATACATCATCGGGCGGATGACGATCTGACCGCCGATGACGACCGGACGGTCCTGGATCTTGTGCATGCCGAGAATGCCGGACTGCGGAGCGTTGAGGATCGGCGAGGACATCAGCGAACCGTAGACGCCGCCGTTCGAGATGGTGAACGTGCCGCCCTGCATGTCGGCCATCGAAAGCGCGCCGTCACGGGCGAGCTTGCCGAGACGGCCGATATCCTTCTCGATTTCGGCAATCGACATCTGGTCGGCATTGCGCACCACCGGAACGACGAGGCCCTTGTCAGTGCCGACGGCGACGCCGACATGGCAGTAGTTCTTGTAGATGATGTCGGTGCCGTCGATCTCGGCGTTGACGGCCGGCAGTTCCTTCAGCGCGTGGGTGACGGCCTTGGTGAAGAAGCCCATGAAGCCGAGCTTGACGCCATGCTTCTTCTCGAACACGTCCTTGTAGCGGTTGCGCAGATCCATGACCGCCTTCATGTCCACCTCGTTATAGGTGGTCAGCATGGCGGCGGTGTTCTGCGCGTCCTTGAGGCGGCGGGCGATGGTCTGGCGCAGGCGCGTCATCTTCACGCGCTCTTCGCGCGACGCGTCGTCGGCCGAGGAAACCGGGCGCGGTGCTGCCGGAGCTGCAGGGGCCGCGGCCGGAGCGGAAATGCCCTTGGCGACGGCGGCGATCACATCGCCCTTCAGAACCTGGCCACGCTTGCCCGAACCGTCGATATCGGCGGTCGAGATGTTGTTGTCGGCAGCGATCTTGGCGGCAGCCGGAGCAGCCGGCATCGAAGTCGCGGCAGCAGAAGCGCTGGCGGCAGCGGCGACCGGCGCCGGAGCCGCCGGTTCGGCGGCCTTGGCCGGCGCGGCTTCGGCGGGCTTTGCGGCCGGAGCGGCGGCGGCAGTACCGGCAGCACCTTCGGCGATCTGGCCGAGCAGGGCGCCGAGGCCGACGGTCTCGCCGTTGGCGGCGACGATCTCGGTCAGGACGCCGGAAGCCGGAGACGGAACCTCGACGGTCACCTTGTCCGTTTCGAGCTCGAGGAGCGGCTCGTCGGCCTTGACCGTATCGCCGACCTTCTTGAACCAGGTGCCGACGGTCGCCTCGCTGACGGATTCTCCGAGGGTTGGGACGCGGATTTCAGTGGCCATTGTGTGAGTTCCTGAATGGTTGTTTTCGTTTAGACGGCGGCCGCGGCACTCGCCGCAGACGTCCGAAGAATGATGGATGGCATGGGAGACGTTTCGAAACGGAAGCCGAGAGCTGCCTTGATCACCGGATCGTTGTCGCCGAGCGCCTGGGCGGCAGCGGCATCGGCCGCTTCCACCACCGCGATGCCAAAAGCCCCGCCTTCCGAGAAGACGGGACCGACGGCGATCGCGACGCCACTCTCCGCAAGGCCCCGCCAGTAGACGGCGTGGGCCTGCATCGCCGTCATCTCGTCCGGCGTTGCGTCATGCGGAAAGCCCGGCCGAGGCGAAACGAGCTTCAGGTGAAAATAGGCCATCCGCCCTACCCCTCAGCCGCCCAGCGCGTCTTCGAGGAAGGCTTCGAGCTGTGCGAGATGCTTCGACATCTGGCCCGTTGCAGGCGAGGCCGCTGCCGGCCGGCCCGTATAGCGGACGCGCTGATACTTGGCATCGATATGGGCCAGAACCCATTCCAGATACGGGTCGATGAACGACCATGCACCCATGTTCTTCGGTTCTTCCTGGCACCAGACCATTTCCGCGTTGCGGAAGCGGGACAGCTCGTTGATCAGGGCCTTGGCCGGGAACGGATAGAGCTGTTCGATGCGCAGCAGGTAGATGTCGTCGATGCCGCGCTTTTCGCGTTCTTCCAGAAGGTCGTAATAGACCTTGCCGGTGCAGAGCACGACGCGACGGATCTTGGCATCCTTCTGCAGCTTGATCGGACCGTCCTTGATGACCTCCGCATCGTCCCAGAGCAGGCGATGGAAGGAGGACTCGCCGGCCAGCTCGGCCAGCGTCGAGGTCGCCCGCTTGTGGCGCAGCAGGGACTTCGGCGTCATCAGGATGAGCGGCTTGCGGAAGTCGCGCTTGGTCTGGCGGCGCAGGATGTGGAAGTAGTTCGCCGGCGTCGTGACGTTGGCGACCTGCATGTTGTCTTCGGCGCACATCTGCAGCCAGCGCTCGAGGCGAGCCGAAGAGTGTTCCGGACCCTGGCCTTCATAACCGTGCGGCAGCAGGCAGACGAGGCCGGACATGCGCAGCCACTTGCGTTCGCCCGACGAGATGAACTGGTCGAACACGACCTGCGCACCGTTGGCGAAATCGCCGAACTGGGCTTCCCACAGCGTCAGCGCGTTCGGGCGGGCCAGCGAATAACCGTATTCGAAGCCGAGAACCGCCTCTTCCGAAAGCATCGAGTTGATGACTTCGTAACGGGCCTGGGTCGGCGACAGGTTGGCGAGCGGGATGTAGCGCTCTTCGGTATCCTGATCGTAGAGGACCGAGTGACGCTGCGAGAAGGTGCCGCGTTCGCAATCCTGGCCCGACAGGCGGATCTTGGTACCCTCGACGGCGAGCGAGCCGAAAGCGAATGCTTCCGCCATCGCCCAGTCGATGCCTTCGCCGGTCTCGACCATCTGGGCGCGGTTTTCCATGAACCGCTTGATGGTGCGGTGCGCGTTGAAACCTTCCGGAATGGTCGACAGCTTACGGCCGATCTCCCGCAGTTCCTTCATCGGCACGGCGGTCTTGCCGCGGCGCTGTTCGTCGGCATTGTCGGCCGAACGCAGGCCCGACCACTGGCCGTCCAGCCAGTCGGCCTTGTTCGGCTTGTAGCTCTGGCCGGCCTCGAATTCGGTTTCAAGATGCGCGCGCCAGTCGGCCTTCATCTTCTCGAATTCGCCGTCGGTGACCAGACCTTCGGCGATCAGGCGGTCGGCATAGATCTGCGCGACCGTCTTGTGGGCGCGGATGACCTTGTACATCTTCGGCTGCGTGAACGCCGGCTCGTCGCCTTCGTTATGGCCGAAGCGGCGGTAGCAGAACATGTCGATGACGACAGGCTTGTGGAACTTCATCCGGTATTCGGTAGCGATCTTGGCGGCATAGGTGACCGCTTCCGGATCGTCGCCGTTGACGTGGAAGATCGGCGCCTCGATCATCTTGGCGACGTCGGACGGATAGGGCGACGAACGCGAGAAGGCCGGGTTGGTGGTAAAGCCGATCTGGTTGTTGACGATGACGTGCATCGTGCCGGCGACGCGGTGGCCGCGCAGACCGGAAAGGCCGAGGATTTCGGCAACGACGCCCTGGCCCGCAAACGCGGCATCGCCGTGCAGCAGGAGCGGCAGGACCTTGGAACGTTCCTTCAGCGGAATGATGTCGCCATCCCAGGCCTTGGCAAGCATGTCCTGCTTGGCGCGGGCCTTGCCCATGACCACCGGGTTGACGATTTCCAGATGCGACGGGTTCGCGGTCAGCGACAGGTGCACCTTGTTGCCGTCGAATTCGCGGTCGGAGGAAGCGCCGAGATGGTACTTCACGTCGCCCGAACCTTCGACTTCGTCGGGCTTGAAGGAGCCGCCCTTGAACTCGTGGAAGATGGCGCGGTGCGGCTTGCCCATAACCTGCGAGAGCACGTTCAGGCGGCCGCGATGCGGCATGCCGAGAACGACTTCTTCAAGGCCTTCCTGGCCGCCGCGCTTGATGATCTGTTCGAGCGCCGGGATCAGCGATTCACCGCCGTCGAGGCCGAAGCGCTTGGTACCCTTGAAACGGACGTCGAGGAACTGCTCGTAACCTTCCGCCTCGACCAGCTTCTGAAGGATGGCCTTCTTGCCGTTGGCGGTGAATTCGACGCCCTTGCCGGGGCCCTCGATCCGCTCCTGGATCCAGGACTTCTCTTCCGGATTGGAGATATGCATGAACTCGACACCGAGCGTCGAGCAATAGGTGCGCTCGAGGATCTCGATCATCTCGCGGACGGTCGCATATTCGAGGCCGAGCACGTTGTCGATGAAGATCTTGCGGTCGTAATCGGCTTCCGTGAAGCCGTAGGCCGTCGGCGAAAGCTCGTTATAGTCTTCCACCGGAGCGGCAAGGCCGAGAGGGTCCAGCTTGGCATGCAGATGGCCGCGCATGCGATAGGCGCGGATCATCATGATGGCGCGAACCGAGTCCCGGGTCGCCTGCAGCACTTCTGCTTCGCTGACCGGCTTGCCGGTTGCGACGGCGGCGGCTTCCGCCTTCGCCTTGACCTTGGTTTCGATCGCCTTTTCGACGATCGGCCAGTTGCCGTCGAGCGCCGAGACCAGTTCGCCATTGGCCGCGATCGGCCAGTTCCTGCGCTGCCAGGAGGCTCCCTTGGCGGCCGCCTTCACATCATCCGGGTTGTCGGCGAGCGCCTTGAAGAAGGCCTGCCATTCCGGCGCGACGGATGTCGGGTCGTCTTCGTACCGGGCATGCAGCTGCTCGATATAGGCCGCGTTCTGTCCGTCGAGGAAAGAGGTGATGAGGAACTGCTCGTTGGCTTCTTGCCGTGCCATGGTTATCTGCGGGCGCCGCGCCCGCCTCCTGACGTAATCGGAACCGGAACACTTCCGGCCTCCGCATTTTCTTGGTCTTCGTCTTGATACCGAACCGCCCTTGGCGGTCACGCGTCTTCAGAAACTGAGAGACGCAAAACATGGACAGGCGAAGCAATATGACGGTTCGCCTGTCCCAAGCTTGCCGGATCAATCGCCACCTATCTATCTAGGGGCGGCGAGTGTCCTTTATGTGGCGTCAGCCCTTGAGGACTTCAACCAAGGTCTTGCCGAGACGGGCCGGAGACGGCGACACCTTGATGCCTGCCGATTCCATCGCGGCGATCTTCGATTCCGCATCGCCCTTGCCGCCGGAGACCACGGCACCGGCGTGACCCATGGTGCGGCCCTTCGGCGCGGTACGGCCGGCGATGAAGCCTGCCATCGGCTTCTTGCGGCCCTTCTTGGCTTCGTCCTTCAGGAACTGTGCCGCGTCTTCTTCCGCCGAGCCGCCGATTTCGCCGATCATGATGATCGAGGTCGTGGCGTCGTCCGCGAGGAACATTTCCAAGACGTCGATGAACTCGGTGCCCTTGACCGGGTCGCCGCCGATACCGACAGCGGTCGTCTGGCCGAGGCCTTCGTTCGAGGTCTGGAACACGGCTTCATAGGTCAGCGTGCCCGAGCGGGACACGATGCCGACCGAACCCTTGCGGAAGATCGAGCCCGGCATGATGCCGATCTTGCATTCTTCCGGCGTCAGGATGCCCGGGCAGTTGGGGCCGAGCAGGCGCGACTTGGAGCGGTCGAGGCGAGCCTTGACGCGGACCATGTCCATGACCGGGATGCCTTCGGTGATGCAGGTGATGAACGGGACTTCGGCTTCGATCGCCTCGATGATCGCGTCCGCGGCACCTGCCGGCGGAACGTAGATCACGGTCGCGTCGGCGCCGGTGCGCTCCCTGGCTTCGGCAACCGAGGTGAAGATCGGCAGCGACGTGCCGTCGACGCCGGACGACCACGATTCGCCGCCCTTCTTGGGATGAACGCCACCCACCATCTTGGTGCCGTAGTAGGCGAGCGCCTGCTCCGTATGGAAGGTGCCGGTCTTGCCGGTCAGGCCCTGGACGATGACCTTGGTGTCTTTATTGACGAGAATAGACATTGGTTCCGGTCCTTCCAGGTTAGGCTTGGATCGCCGCGACGATCTTCTTCGCCGCGTCGTCAAGGTCGTCAGCCGCCGTGATAGCGAGACCAGATTCGTTCAGGATCTTCTTGCCGAGCTCGACATTGGTGCCTTCGAGGCGCACGACGAGCGGAACTTTCAGGCCCACTTCCTGCACCGCCGCGACAACGCCTTCGGCGATGACGTCGCAGCGCATGATGCCGCCGAAGATGTTGACGAGGATGCCCTCGACCTTCGGGTCGGCGGTGATGATCTTGAAGGCCGCAGCCACCTTCTCCTTGCCGGCGCCGCCGCCGACGTCGCAGAAGTTCGCCGGCTCCTTGCCGTAGAGCTTGATGATGTCCATCGTCGCCATCGCGAGACCGGCACCATTGACCATGCAGCCGATATTCCCGTCGAGAGCCACGTAGGCGAGGTCCCACTTGGAGGCTTCGATTTCCTTGGCGTCCTCTTCGGTCTCGTCGCGCAGCGCCTTGACGTCGTCGTGGCGGAACAGCGCATTGCCGTCGAAAGACATCTTGGCATCGAGAACGCGCAGGTGGCCGTTCTTCATGACGATCAGCGGGTTGATCTCGAGAAGGGCCATGTCCTTCTCGTTGAAGGCCTTGTAGAGCAGCGGGAAGAGCGACTTGGCATCTTCGCCGGCAGCACCGTCGAGTTCCAGGGCCTTGGAGATCGCAGCGACATCGGCAGCCGTGACGCCGGCTTCCGGATCGATGGCGATCGTATGGATCTTCTCAGGGGTATCATGGGCAACGGCTTCGATGTCCATGCCGCCTTCGGTCGAAACGACGAACGCGACGCGGCCGACGGAGCGGTCGACGAGCAGCGAGCAGTAAAGCTCGCGGGCGATGTCGGCGCCGTCTTCGATATAGAGGCGGTTGACCTGCTTGCCTGCTTCACCGGTCTGAGCGGTCACCAGCGTGTTGCCGAGCATTTCCTTGGCATGCGCCTTGGCTTCCTCGATCGAGAAGGCCAGGCGAACGCCGCCCTTGGCGTCGGGGCCGAGTTCCTTGAACTTGCCCTTGCCGCGGCCGCCCGCATGGATCTGGCTCTTGACGACATAGAGCGGGCCGGGAAGCGACTTCGCAGCAGCTTCGGCTTCTTCAGCCTTCAGGATGGCTACGCCTTCCGCAACCGGCGCACCATAGCCCTTCAGCAGAGCCTTGGCCTGATATTCATGAATGTTCATGGGTTTATCCCTGTTTCGATGACTTCGGCGCGCTGGTTACTTGAGAGCCGGTGCGATGTTGATGCAGGCTTCGCAAAGACCGGCGACGGCGCCGACCGACTTCTGGAAGGCGGCCTCTTCGTCCTTGTTGAACTCGACTTCGATGATGCGCTCGACGCCGCCGGCGCCGATGATCGTCGGAACGCCGACA
Organism: Hyphomicrobiales bacterium; assembly: GCA_900471605.1. Lineage (GTDB taxonomy): Bacteria > Pseudomonadota > Alphaproteobacteria > Rhizobiales > Rhizobiaceae > Neorhizobium. The sequence continues at coordinate 80,584 of UCEY01000027.1, forward strand.
TACATGTCCTTGACGCCGTACTGGCCGGAGAGATGAGCAGCAGCCGGCAGAACCCGCTTCTTGTCCTTGAGGAAGGATTCCGCCATTTCGATCGCCGAAGCGGCCGGAGCGTAATAGGCGGAACCGGTCTTCAGCAGGCCGACGATTTCGGCGCCGCCGTCACGGGTGCGCTGGATGATTTCTTCGAGACGTTCCTTAGTGACCCAGCCCATCTTGACGAGGTCGGTGAGCGGAACGCCGCCGACGGTCGAGTAACGGGCGAGCGGCACCATCGTGTCGCCATGACCGCCGAGAACGAAAGCGGTGACGTCCTGGACGGACACATTGAATTCTTCCGAGAGGAACAGACGGAAGCGGGCCGAGTCGAGCACGCCGGCCATGCCGACGACCATGTTCTTCGGAAGGCCCGAGAACTTCTGGAGAGCCCAGACCATCGCGTCGAGCGGGTTGGTGATGCAGATCACGAAGGCGTTCGGGGCATACTTCTTGATGCCGGCGCCGACCTGTTCCATGACCTTGAGGTTGATGCCGAGCAGGTCGTCGCGGCTCATGCCCGGCTTGCGGGCGACGCCGGCGGTGACGATGCAGACGTCTGCGCCTTCGATGGCAGCGTAATCGCTGGCGCCGGAAAGCTTGGCATTGAAGCCCTCGACCGGGCCGGACTGGGCGATATCAAGGCCCTTGCCCTGCGGAATGCCGTCGGCGATGTCGAAGAGGACGATGTCGCCCAGTTCCTTCAGGCTGGCGAGATGCGCCAGCGTGCCACCAATCATGCCAGAACCAATAAGTGCGATCTTCTTGCGCGCCATCGAAAAGCTTCCTTTCGAGATCCGAATCCATGGCAGACTACGGCTCGCCTACCCATGTGCCAGACCGCATAGCGCCATCCGCTCAAAATGGCAATCGATTATTTTTGGCTCAAGTTTTTCAATCGGTTAGATGATCAAATTCTTACGTAAACGTAAGAATTTCTGTCACCAAACCGTTAAAAATCAGCGTCGCTTTTCCTGATGCAGCGCGAGATAGTCGGGGCTGCGCATCTCGAAAAGACGCGAAACCGTGCGGTCGAACTCGAAACCTTCCGTGCCTTTTCGCTCGAGCAGGATGTCCTCCGGCGCCGTGGCAGCGGAGACGTAGAGCCGCACCGTGTGGTCGTAGAGTGCATCGACAAGATTGATGAGACGCTTGGTTTCGTTGCGCTTTTCCGGCCCGAGCTGCGGAACGTGCTCGACGAAGATGGCATCGAAGCGGTCGGCGAGCGCCAGATAGTCCGAGGCCCCGAGCGGCTTGCCGCAGATATCCTTGAAATCGAAACGCGCCGCGCGCCCTGCGGCCGAGGGCACATGAATGCTGCGGCCCTTCATCGGGATCTCGGCAGGCGCCGCCTTCTTGCCGTCGGTTACCTGATGCCAGGCGGATTCCATCGCCGCATCGGCGCGGGCATCGAGCGGCGTCACATAGACCGGCAGGCTCGCAAGCTTCTGCATGCGATAATCGTTGGGCGAGTCGAGGGTAACCACGTCCACATAACGGTTGAGCAGCGCGATGAACGGCAGGAACAGCCCCCGGTTCAGTCCGTCCCTGTAGAGATCCTCCGGCGCAACGTTCGAGGTGGCGACAAGAACGCAGCCGAGCGAAAACAGCTCCGTGAACAGCCGCGCCAAAATCATCGCGTCGGTGATGTCGGTGACCGAAAACTCGTCGAAGCAGAGAAGCTCCGCCTCGGCAAACAACGCGGCGGCGACAGGCGGCACGGGATCCGCCTGCTTGGTTTCGCCACGCTTCAGCTTCTGGCGGTGTTCGTGGATGCGGTTGTGCACGTCCGCCATGAATTCATGGAAATGCGCCCGGCGTTTTTTCTCGCTCGGCGCCTTCTTGAAGAACATGTCCATCAGCATGGTCTTGCCGCGACCGACGCTGCCATGCACGTAGAGACCGCGGATTTCGCGCGGCCGGCCGCTGCCCTTGGCGAAGAGCCAGCCGAGCGCGCTTTTCTTCTTGGCGGGTTTCGTCTCGCGCAGGCAGGTCAGAAGATGGTCGAGCTTGGCGGCGACCGCGAGCTGCGCCGTGTCGGCGATCAACGCGCCCGACACGGCAAGAGCCTTCAGCTCCTCACCGACGCTCGTCGTGTATTCGGGGATGGGTTCCAACCGGACGCCCTCGAGACTGTGGGGGACCGCTTAGCGGCTGAGGCTGACCTGCTGGCCGGAATTCATCGTGCCGTCGAAGCGGTTCTCGGCGCTCTTGTAGACACGGCCGATCACGTCGCCGGCGCGGTTCTTGAACTGCACCATCTTGCCGGACACTTCCCAGGAGCCCATGGCGGTGAGTTCGCCGGCACAGCCGCGGGTACCGCCGCGCGAGCCGCCTCCGAGATTGGTGAGCGTCAGGAACATGTCGCAGGACGAGCCGCCATTGGACACACGCCAGTTGCCGACCATGGCTTCCTTCTTGACATCGAGCGCGCTCGCAGGCGGCGCGGCCGAATTGGCCGATGCCATGGCGGGATTTGCGCCGGGCGCGCTCGGAAACTGGGAAGCACCTGCGGTACCGGGAGGCGGCGGCAGCTGGCCGCCCTGAACGGACGGCACGGGCTGTGCCTGGAGCGGCGCGGGCTGAGAAGGCTGGGAGGGCAGATCGCTGTAAGGGCTATAGGAAGTCCGCTGGCAACCGGCCAGCACCACGGCAAGAACAAGTCCCGTCGCCACATATCTGAACTGCATCATCACACTCCTGCTTTCAGCCGGTACCCGCCACCGATGCCACTGAATTGAGACCGAATTATCGTAAACCGCTTTGGTTAATCAAGTCGTACTGGAACATTTTGGCGGGCTCGATCGAGAAGATGGCAATGCGCTCGATCCCCGCCAGGACAGGGATCGACTGTCGAAAATGCCTCAGACGCGACGCTCGACCATCATCTTCTTGATTTCGGCGATCGCCTTGGCCGGGTTCAGGCCCTTCGGGCAGGTCTGGGCGCAGTTCATGATCGTGTGGCAGCGATAGAGCCGGAACGGATCCTCGAGATTGTCGAGGCGTTCGCCCTTGGCTTCGTCTCTGGAATCGATCAGCCAGCGATAGGCCTGCAGCAGCACGGCCGGACCGAGATAGCGGTCGCCGTTCCACCAGTAGCTCGGACAGGAGGTCGAGCAGCAGGCGCAGAGGATGCATTCGTAGAGGCCGTCGAGCTTCTGGCGGTCCTCGTGGCTCTGTTTCCATTCCTTGGCCGGCTGCGGCGATACCGTCTTCAGCCACGGCTCGATCGAACGGTGCTGGGCGTAGAAGTTGGTGAGGTCGGGAATGAGATCCTTGACGACCGGCATATGCGGCAGCGGATAGACCTTTACCGTGCCCTTGATATCGTCCATGCCCTTGGTGCAGGCGAGCGTGTTGGTGCCGTCGATGTTCATGGCGCAGGAGCCGCAGATGCCTTCGCGGCAGGAGCGGCGCAGCGTCAGCGTCGGGTCGATCTTGTTCTTGATGTAGAGCAGACCGTCGAGCACCATCGGGCCGCAATCGTCGACGTCGATATAGAAGGTATCGATGCTCGGATTTTTGCCGTCATCCGGGTTCCAGCGGTAGATGCGGAACTCACGGACATTCTTGGCGCCTGCCGGCTTCGGCCAGACCTTGCCTTCGGTCATCTGAGAGTTCTTGGGGAGAGCGAGTTCAACCATGCGACCTATCCGTTCTTTCCTTGCGCCGATCCTTGCGAATGACCAGCTTCAGCGCCGACCATATGTTGTCGACCGCGGCCACCTTGACATCCACCAGATCGAGATCGAGAGCCGCCGTACGCACGACATCCTCGGTCACGTCCGTCCTAACCTTCGAAGCCTTCTTCGGCCAGGAGACCCAGATCATGCCATCCGGCCTGATTCGGTCCTGAAGACCGGAAAGCTCGTTTTCAATCTCCGCCTTCATGATCGTGAAGGCGTGGATCGCATCATAAGCCTTGCCTGCCGCACGCATCGCTTCCCAGGAGGAAAACCGGTCGCAGGCGGCGAATTCAACCAGGGCTTCCAGCTCTTCCAGACTGTCCGGCAGCGCAACGAACGCTGCCGTCATCCCAGGCTTGAAACCCAGCTTCTTGACGAGCGGCGTTCCGGAATATCCCGCACCCGCCGCCGCCATGATCAGTACACGCGTGCCTTCGGCTCGATCTTGTGCGGATCGATGCCTTCGGCAATGAACTCGGTATGCACCGGGCGGTAGTCGAGCTTGACCTCGCCGCTGTCTTTGACCCATGCAAGCGTGTGCTTGCGCCAGTTCTCGTCGTCGCGGCCGGCGAACGGGCCGGACGTGTAGTCCTCGCGGGCGTGGGACCCACGGCTTTCCTTGCGGGCTTCCGCGCCGTAGACCGTGGTGATCGCGTTCGCCATCAGGTTTTCGAGCTCGAGCGTCTCGACGAGGTCGGAATTCCAGATCATCGAACGGTCGGTGACCTTGACGTCCTTCATCTCGCCCCAGATCGCCGACATCCGCTTGCAGCCCGATTCCAGCGATTCCTGAGTACGGAACACTGCCGCGTCGTCCTGCATGGTACGCTGCATCTTGTCGCGCAGAACCGCGGTCGGCGTACCGCCATTGGCGTTACGCAGGCGGTCGAAACGATCCATGATCTTGTCGCAGGCCGCGATGTTGAGGGCGGGGATCGGGCCGGCGCGGTCGATGACCTGGCCGGCGCGGATGGCGGCGGCGCGGCCGAAGACCACGAGGTCGATCAGCGAGTTGGACCCGAGGCGGTTGGCGCCGTGAACCGAGGCGCAACCCGCTTCGCCGACGGCCATCAGGCCCGGCAGGATGCGTTCCGGATTGCTGCTGTCGGCATTGAGCACTTCACCCCAGAAATTGGTCGGGATACCGCCCATGTTGTAATGCACGGTCGGCAGGACCGGGATCGGCTCGCGCGTCACATCGACGCCGGCAAAGATCTTGGCGCTCTCGGAAATGCCCGGAAGACGCTCATGCAGCACAGCCGGATCGAGGTGGTCGAGATGCAGGAAGATGTGGTCCTTGTTCTTGCCGACGCCGCGGCCTTCGCGGATTTCCAGCGTCATGCAGCGGGAAACCACGTCGCGCGAGGCAAGGTCCTTGGCCGAAGGCGCGTAACGCTCCATGAAGCGCTCGCCCTCGGAATTGACGAGGTAACCGCCTTCACCGCGCGCGCCTTCGGTGATCAGACAGCCCGAACCGTAGATGCCGGTCGGGTGGAACTGCACGAATTCCATGTCCTGCAAAGGCAGGCCGGCGCGGGCCACCATGCCGCCGCCGTCGCCGGTGCAGGTATGGGCCGATGTCGCCGAGAAATAGGCGCGGCCGTAACCGCCGGTCGCCAGCACCACCATCTTGGCGGCAAAACGGTGGATCGTGCCGTCATCGAGGTTCCAGGCAACGACGCCGGTGCAGCGGCCGTCTTCCGACATGATCAGGTCGAGCGCGAAATATTCGATGAAGAATTCCGCGTTGTTCTTCAGCGACTGGCCGTAGAGCGTGTGCAGGATGGCGTGGCCGGTGCGGTCTGCCGCGGCGCAGGTGCGCTGCACCGGCGGGCCGGCGCCAAAGTTCTGCATATGGCCGCCGAACGGGCGCTGGTAGATCTTGCCTTCCTCGTTGCGCGAGAAGGGCACGCCGTAATGTTCGAGTTCGTAGACGGCCTTCGGCGCTTCCATGACCATGTACTGCATGGCATCGACGTCGCCGAGCCAGTCGGACCCCTTGACGGTATCGTAGAGATGCCACTGCCACGAGTCCGGCGTCATGTTCTGCAGCGAGGCGGCAATCCCCCCTTGCGCTGCGACAGTGTGCGAGCGGGTCGGGAAAACCTTGGTGATGCAGGCGGTCTTGAAACCCTGCTCGGCCATGCCGAGCGTGGCGCGCAGGCCGGCGCCGCCGGCGCCGACGACGATCACGTCATAGGAATGGTCGACATAGGTATAGGCTTTGCCGTTCTGGGCGGCCCCGTTCGGAGCAATGGGTGTGACTGATGCCATGACGGGTTATCCTGCGAATGCGATTTTCAGAACGGCGAACAGACAGAGCCCGGCGATCAAAATCGAGAAGAAGGTGTTGAGCATGATCAGCGCGACCTTGCCGAATTCGCCATGGACATAGTCCTCGATGATCACCTGCATGCCGAGCTTCATGTGAATGACGCCGGAGATGACGATGAGGCCCATGACGACGGCGACGAACGGGTTCGACAGCGCGGCGATCACTTCCGGATAGGGCTTTCCGGCGTAGATGATCATGAAGATGACGAAGAAGATCATCAGCGGCACGTTGGCGACGGCCGTCAGGCGCTGGCGCCAGAAGTGATCGGTGCCGTCCTTGGCGGAGCCCAGTCCGCGGACCTTTCCGAGCGGGGTACGCATATCCATGGATGAGAACCTTACCGAACGAGGAAGCCGATCACCCAGACCAGCACGGTCAGACAGAGTGATGCGATGATATTGGCGATGGCGAGCTTGGTGGAGAATTCCTTCTCGAAACCGTGGCCGAGGTCCCACATGAAGTGGCGGAAGCCGCCGAGCATGTGGTGGATCAGCGCCCAGGTATAGCCGAGCAGCACAAGCTTGCCGAGAATGCTGCCGAGCGCCCAGTTGGCCCAGTCGTAATAGGCCGGGCCGCTGGCGGCGGCGATCAGCCACCACGCCACCAGGATGGTGCCGAAGTAGAGCGCGCCGCCGGTGATGCGGTGCACAATCGACATGGCCATGGTGGGGATTAGCTTGTAGACTTGAAGATGCGGCGACAGGGGCCGGTTATTTGTCACATTCGCCATCAGAACCTCGCGGCGTCGTATGCGGTATCAAGGGCGGGCGCCCAACAATGCACGTATGCCGAAGAAATGTGCATTGCATCATTGGCGTGGTTTAATCGCACGGATGTCTGACGACAAGAACAATTCAAACCGATTTCCAATTTAATCGATTGTGTCTTTCTCGTGGCTGACGCGGCTCAAACCTGCGGGCGACGTTAACCACGATTTGCAAAGAAATCGTTGCCGTGGCGAACGAACAACCCATTTCGTGTTAGTAAATGGTTAACCATACCTGCCGGAGTTCGCCATGATCGCGAATCACATGAAGCCTGTTTTCCTCGCCGCAGCTCTGTTTGCGACGGTTGCCTCGGCCGCCGATGCCCGCGATCGCTGGTCCGACACGGCCGGCAGCATCTATCGCATCGGGACCAGTCGCGACGATCCCGCGCCGGAAGGCGAGTTTTATCGTATCGTCTATACCGGGTCGGCCTCGTTCGTGCGCAGGCTCGGCATCTTCAGCGGCGCGCTGCAGGCTCCCCTACCGCGCGACTTCGGCATCTATATCACGCGCGGCTACTGGCTCGGAGAGGCCGAAGGCGGTGGGCCGCTGGCGCCCAAGGCCAAGATTATCGATGTCGACGGCGGCCTGCGAGGCCACGCCTTCGCCTCGGACGGCGCCTGCTCCTTCGAAGCCGGCGTCTGCGTCATCCGCGGCGGGAATTGAGGGCTCAAGGCGTTTACAGGCCTCAGGCGGCTGAAGCATAGGCACCTGCGCCAGCCGGCCCCCTCTGCCCTGCCGGGCATCTCCCCCTCGGGTGGGGAGATTACAAGCGGCATGACCGTCGCTTCCAAGCAAAAGTCGTGCATCTCAGTCGGAAGGCTCTCAGGATGAGACGGGGGATGCAGGGCTGTGAGCCCGCGCCCAGCCGATCTCCCCACCTGAGGGGGAGATGCCCGGCAGGGCAGAGGAGGTGGGCTTGGGCACGTCCTATAAACTTGGGCACGTCCTATAAAATAAAACGCACCTCTACCCAAACCGCCAGACTGTCGTCTTCTTCACCTCGCTGTCCTCCAGCGCCCGGGTCACGGGCACCTGATTGACGGCAAGCTGCTTGAGCCGGTCCTTCGGCAGATAACTGCGGCCGGGATCGCCGACCAGAACCAGCTTCCCCTCGCCCGCCAGCCGGGCGAACCACGGAATGAGTGCGGCCGCAAATTCCCGATCGTAGAAGACGTCGCCGGCCAGAACGACATCCGCCTCCACCGCACGGCCGATCAGATCCTCGGCGGTAAACCGAACCGTCACCCCGTTCTCCGCCGCATTCAGCGCCACCGCGCTCTGCGTCCACGGATCGATATCCGCCGCCAGCACGTCGGCGGCGCCGGCGAGCTTTGCGGCAATCGCTACCAGCCCAGAGCCGCTCGCGAAATCCAGCACCCGCCTGCCGGCAACCACATCGGGATTATCGAGGATATAGCGGGCGAGCCCTTGGCCCCCCGCCCAGGCAAAGGCCCAGAAGGGCGGCGGCAGGCCGATTTCCTCCAGGTCCTCCTCCGTCTTCTGCCAGAGGTCATGCGCTTCGTTCGCCAGATGCAGCCGGATTTCCGGCACATGCGGCGGCCGCATGATCTCGGTATTCTGAAGGATGAAGGTCCGCGGATCGGTCTTCAAGAGCGCGTCAGGCCGGCGATTTCGGCGGATTGTCGAGACCGCCAAGCCTGCAGATCTCGAAATATTCCTCATCCGTCACCGGCTGAACCGAAAGCCGCATCGAGGTCACAAGCGACATCTTCTCGAACTTGGGGTTCGCCTTGATGTCCTTCAACGTCACCGGCTTAGGAACATCCATGACGGCACGGATATCGACGCAATCCCATTTCGGGTCGCCTTGTGCCGTCGAATCGGGATGCGACAGCGCGCAGACCTCGACGATCCCGACAATCTCCAGCCCGTCATTGGAATGGTAGAAGAAGCCCTTGTCGCCCATCTTCATGGCCCGCATGTTGTTGCGCGCCAGGTAGTTGCGAACGCCGGTCCATTCGGTGCCCTTATCGCCCGCCGCATTCTGCTGTTCCCAGGACCAGGCGGACGGTTCGGATTTGTACAGCCAATACGCCATCTGTCGCCTCACTCCGGCTTGTTGAAGACCCAGTTCCAGGCTTTCACTTCGACCTTCTCGAACAGGCCGGCCATGTAATAGGGATCGGCCTCGGCGATCGTACGGGCAGCGGCCATGTCGGCGGCTTCGACGACTACGAGGCTGCCGTTCGGCTTGCCGTCATCGTCGAGGAACGGGCCGGCGAACTTCAGCGTGCCCTCGGCATTCAGTTTGTTCAGGTATTCCACATGGGTCGGGCGGGTTTCCATCCGGACGTTCAGATGGCCGGGCTTGTCGGTGCACAGAAACGCAAACAGCATCAGTCTCTCCTTGGGAATGATCGTATCGGGGTGATCTTATTCGGTGGTGATCGGCCGGGTCATCAACTGTTCCATGGCCATCATGATATCGAGCCTGCCGTCGATGATATCGGCCACCGCGTTGGTGACCGGCAGTTCGACCGAGAATTTTTCGCCAAGCCCCGCCGCGACGGAGGCCGCGAACGCCCCCTCGACCAGCGGCCCGCCGGCTTGAGTACCCTCGCCCCTGCCGAGCGCGATGCCAAAACGCAGGTTTCGCGATTGATGGCTGGTGCCGGTCAGCACCAGGTCGCCGAGGCCCGACAGGCCCCGCACCGTGTCCGCCTTGCCGCCCATCGCCTCGATCAGCCGCGACATTTCGGCCAAGCCGCGCGAGATCAGCGCCGCACGGGCCGATTCGCCAAGCCCCGCGCCTTCGATAATGCCGCAGGCGATCGCCAGCACGTTCTTCAGCGCTCCGCCGAGCTGCACGCCAACCCGGTCGGTCGAGGCGTAAAGCCGGAACGTGCGGCTGGAGAGCGCGTTGGCGAGCCGCTCCGCCAGAACCTGGTCGGCAGCCGCAATCGCCATCGCCGTCGGCAGGCCGCGGGCGATATCCGCCGCAAAACCCGGCCCCGAGAGGACGGCAACGGCATGGTGCGGCAACTCCGCCTCCAGCACCTCGGTCAGCAGCCGGCCGGACGTCTTGTCGATACCTTTGGCGCAGGTGACGACGACGGCACCTTCTGCGAGATAGGGACCGTAATGCCGCGCCGCATCCGCCTGTGCCTGCGAAGGCATGGCGAAAAGCACGAGATCCGCCTCGCCGATCGCATCCGGCTCGGCGGAAAACTCCAGCGCATCCGGAAGGGGCACGCCCGGAAGGGCTGCATCATGCACCCGGTCGTCGCGCAGGTCGCTCATCAGCGAGGGGTCGCGGCCGATCAGGGTGACCGGATGCCGGCCTTCCAGCGAGATGACAGCGGCAAGCGCCGTTCCGAAGGCGCCGGCGCCGATGACGACGATCCGTTCTCCTGGCCGTTCCCGCCCGCTCATGCCTTGGCTCCCCGCTTGCCGGAGCCGAGCAGGGTTTTTGCTTGCCCGTCGAGCGGCCAGCGCGAGCGCGGCGCCACATCGAGGCCATCCGCCGGCAGGTCTTCCGCCATCCGCTCGAGCCCCGCCCAGGCGATCATCGCCGCATTGTCGGTGCAGAGCCTGAGCGGCGGCGCGATGAAGCGGAAACCGTTCTCGATGCAGAGCGCCTGCAGCGTGCGGCGGATTTCCTGGTTGGCGGCGACCCCGCCCGCGACCACCAGCGCCTTGTCGACATCGAGATGCCCGAATTCCTGTGTGAACCGCGCCAAGCCTCGGCCGATCCGGTCGCGCAGCGTCCGCGAAATCGCCTTCTGGAACGAGGCGCAGATATCGGCGACGTCCTGGTCGCTCAAGGGTGCGATCTCGGTCGCCGCCTGGCGCACCGCGGTCTTGAGGCCGGAGAAGGAGAAATCGAGCCGCGCTTCGCCCACCAGCGGCCGCGGCAGCGAAAACCTGTCCGGATCGCCCTTCAGCGCCGCCTTTTCCACCGCCGGTCCGCCGGGATAGGGCAGGCCGAGCAGCTTTGCCGTCTTGTCGAAGGCCTCGCCCAGCGCGTCGTCGATCGTCGTGCCCCAGCGCTCGTATTCGCCGACGCCGCGCACCAGCACCAGCTGGGTATGGCCGCCGGAGACGAGCAGCATCAGGTAGGGAAAGGCAAGCCCATCGGTCAGCCGCGCCGTCAGCGCATGGCCTTCGAGGTGGTTGATCGCCATCAGCGGCTTGCCGGCGGCGCGCGCGATCGCCTTGGCCGTCATCAGCCCGACGATCAGCCCGCCGATCAGGCCCGGCCCCGAAGTCGCCGCCACCGCATCGATCTCGTCGAGCGAAACGCTGGCGCGCGTCAGCGCCTCCTCGATCAGCCCGTCCAGCGCCTCGACATGCGCGCGCGCGGCGATTTCCGGCACGACGCCGCCATAGGCGCTGTGCTCGTCGAGCTGGGAGAGCACGACATCGGAGAGGATTTCACCGCGGCCGTCCTCGTGGCGCGCCACGACGGAAGCCGCCGTCTCGTCACAGCTGGTTTCGATGCCAAGGATGCGAAGAAAGGTCGCCATACGCCTATCGATAATTGCGATGCCGGATAAACCGGTCTACGAAAGCCTCCGGTAACAATGGAATGACGCGGATGCAAACAAAACCTTTCCGGATCGGCACGCGCGGCAGCCCGCTGGCGCTTGCCCAGGCGTTCGAAACCCGCACGCGGCTGATGGCGGCGCATGGCCTGCCGGAAGACATGTTCGAAGTCGTCGTGCTGTCGACCACCGGCGACCGGATCACCGACCGGTCGCTTTCGGAACTCGGCGGCAAGGGCCTGTTCACCCAGGAGCTGGAGGAAGGGCTGCTCTCCGGCGATCTCGATTTCGCCGTGCATTCCTCCAAGGACATGCCGACCAGGCTGCCCGACGGCCTGCGGCTTTCCGCCTATCTTCCCCGCGAGGATTTTCGCGATGCCTTCATCGGCCGCACCGCCCATACGCTGGCGGCACTTCCCGATGGCGCCACGGTGGGATCCTCCTCGCTGCGCCGCGAGGCGCTGATCCGCCGGATCCGGCCGGATATCCAGGTCATCACCTTCCGCGGCCTCGTCGAAACCCGGCTGCGCAAGCTTTCCGAAGGCCAGGTGGATGCGACGCTGCTTGCCTATGCAGGCCTCAAGCGCCTCGCAAAGGAAGACGTCGTCACCGAACTGCTCGACCCGGAGGATTTTCCGCCCGCGCCGGCACAGGGCGCGATCTGCGTCGAAAGCCGTGTCGGCGATGCCCGCATCGACGCGCTGCTCGACCCGATCAACGATCGCCCGACCTATGACGCCGTTTCCTGCGAACGCGCCTTCCTCGCGGCACTCGACGGCTCCTGTCGCACCCCGATCGGCGGTTATGCGATCTGCGAAGGCGACCACCTGAAATTTTCGGGTCTCATCCTGACGCCGGACGGCCGCAAGGAACATTCGATCGAAACCGAAGGCAAACGGATAAACGCGGAAAAACTCGGCCGCCAGGCCGGCGAAGCCGTCCGCGCCGCCGCCGGCCCCGATTTCTTCGAAGGCTGGTCGTAAGGCGATGCGGGTCGTCGTCACCCGCCCCGAAAACCCGGCCCGGCGCACCGCCGAACGGCTGCAGAACCTCGGCCATGAGCCGGTCCTGCTGCCGTTGACCAGGGCGATCCACCATCCGGACGCTGCCGCGGCGTCGCTCGCCGGTCCACATACCGCTCTCGCCGTCACCAGCGCCGAAGCCGTCCGCGTACTGTCCGCGCTGGGTCAGCGCCTGACGCCGTTTCTCGGCCAAACCCTTTACGCAGTCGGAGAAACGACGGCGAACGCGGCCGCAGATGCCGGCTTCCGGGATGTTCGCGCCGGACCCGGCACAGGCGCCGGACTTGCGGAACTCATCGCCGGCTATGTACCCAGGCTTGATGCCCCGCTGCTCTATCTGGCCGGCAAGCCCCGGTCGCCGAAATTCGAAGAGGGACTTCACGGCAAGGGCGTAGCGTTCGCCGTCGCCGAAGTCTACGAAATGGCACCCATAGCCTACGATGAAACATTCGTCCGTGGCGCGCTGCTCGATCCTCCGGCGGATGCGGTGCTCCTCTATTCGCGGGAAACCGCCCGGCTCTTCTGGGATTTCGCTGCGCCGCACCTGAAAAAACTCGCATCCATGCGGTTGCTTTGCCTCAGCGACAATGTGGCCGAAATCATTCCGCGGGAATTTCATAGAAATATCAAGATCGCCCGCCACCCTGACGAGGAGGGTATTTTCGCACTCCTTTAGTCGAGGGGTGGCTGCAAAATCCCGCCCGCCCCTTTCTTTCCGATAACCCACCCACTAGTTTCCTGTGAGCGCATGCAAAAAGAGGTCGAGATGGTACCGGAACAACCACCCCGCCGATCGAAGACAGACAAGGAACCGGTCACGATCGACCTGACCGCCGAGCAATCGGACGTGGTCGCCGAGCCTGTCCGCAGCAACGACACCGATGACGCGGTGAGCGCGAACGAGCCCGCTGAAGAGATGTCCGCAAGCGCTGATGAGCCGGCAAATCCTGAGCTCGCCAAAGACCCTGCCCCGGGCCTTTCTACGGCTGACGAGCCCGTCGATGAACCTGCCTTCGACCGCTCGCCGACCGACGAGCCGCGTTTCGACGACGCTGCGGAAATGCCGAAGGAACCGCAACCCGCAACCGTCGCCCCCGAACCGGAGCCCACCCCCGCTC
>UCEY01000014.1 GCA_900471605.1 Hyphomicrobiales bacterium
GGAGGCCAGAGGGTCATCGCACCCTGGATGAGAAGCGAGAAGAAATCGTCCGGTCAGCCATTAATGCGTTCTACTTGAAGCGGACCCGGCCGACGATCGCGCAATTGGTCCGGGACGTGCAGACGAACTGTATCTTGGCCGGGCTGAAGGCGCCACACCGCAGAACGATCGTCGCTCGCCTTGAGGACATCGATCTCCAGAAGCGCGCAAGGCGACGCGGTGAACAGAAGGTCGTGAAGGCGACTGTCCGTCGTCGAATGATTTGAGAGTTTTTGGGCTTTGGAAGAATGGAGTTTCCGGCTCGGTTTTCGGGTTGATTTAAGCCGCTTTGGCCTTGTGGTTCAAGCGACGCTGTTTGATCGTGTCTCGTTTGATCCTTTCGCGTTCGAGCAGGATGGTCTTGCCGCGTCCGAAGTAGACGTCGGCCGGGGTGAGATTATCGAGGCTCTCGTGGTATCGGTGATGATTGTAGTGCTCGACGAAGGCCGCGATCTGGGCTTCGAGGTCCTCTTGGAAGAAGTAGTTTTCGAGCAGGATGCGGTTCTTCAACGTCTGGTGCCAGCGTTCGATCTTACCCTGCGTTTGCGGATGACCGGGAGCACCGTGGACTTGGTCGATCTTGTATCTCTCCAGCCATTCGCCGAGATCGGAAGCGACGTAGCACGGACCATTGTCGGACAGCAGGCGCGGCCGGTGTTCGACCTTGACCTTGTCGCAGCCTGAGGCTGCTAGCGCCAGGTTGAGGGTGTCAGTGACGTCGTCCACTTTCATGCTGGTGCATAGCTTCCAGGCAATGATGTAGCGGGAATAGTCGTCGAGAATGGTCGATAGATAAAACCATCCCCAGCCGACGACCTTCAGATAGGTGAAATCGGTTTGCCACATCTCATTCGGCCGCGTGGTCTTGTCCTTGAACTCGTCATTGGCCTTGATGACGATATAGGCTGGCGAGGTGATCAGGTCATGGGCCTTGAGCAGGCGATAGACCGAAGCCTCTGACACAAAATAACTTTCCGTGTCGGTGAACCTCACCGCCAGCTCGCGTGGCGACAGATCGGCATGATCCAGCGCCATGGTGACAATACGGTCGCGGATGTCCTCGGGGATCCGGTTCCAAACCCGTGACGGCGCAGACGTCCGGTCCTCAAGGCCCTCTACGCCGTGGGTTAGGAAACGATCATACCAGCGGTAGAAGGTCGGCCTTGGAATGCCGAGCCGGTCGAGGGTTTGTCTGGCCGACAGGTGCGACTGCTCGACCAACCGGATGATCTCAAGCTTCTCGGTGGCGGGATATCTCATTCGTCCTCGCCCCCATCCGCGATCATGCTTTTTTTGAGCAGGCGGTTTTCCAGGGTAAGATCAGCCAGGGCCTCTTTCAGGTCGCGGCTTTCACGGCGTAGCGCCTTGACCTCGTCACTGGTCGCCGAGCGAGCGGTATCCCCCGCGAGCCGCTTCTTGCCCGCTTCGAGGAATTCCTTTGACCAGCTATAATACAGGCTCTCGGCGATCCCCTCACGGCGGCAGATCGCAGCGATGCTGTCTTCGCCACGCAGCCCTTCCAACACAATGCGGATTTTGTCTTCCGCAGAATGGTGCTTGCGCGTCGCGCGGCGGATATCCTTGATCGTCTTCTCGGCCGCCGATGTCTGCGGCCCGGTTTTCTGTCTCACCTTCGCTTCCTTCGATAGAGCTACGATGAGCCGAAAATCCTCTCTTCTCAATTAAACCAAATCTGTCTCAAGGGCGCTGATCCGGGACATCGGGGTTCAGGCCATCGAGAATCACCGCTGGTCACGGTACATCTTCGCCAGAGTTTGGTATTGAAGTGGCTAGGCGGCGACGATGTTATCGGTCGTCGATCCTTTGGAACCGCGATCCTGGGCTGCGTCATCGGCATTCATTAGCATAATGCTCATGATGCTCATGATGCTCGGGAGCGCCTACTCGAATGCAACAACGCAATCGGGATCGAACTGCGATCCAGCCCGCTCGCGGATATGGCCGACAGCTCGCTCGATACTCCAAGCCTCCTTATATGGCCTTACGGTCGTCAATGCATCGAAGTTGTCTGCTAGCGCTACGATCCGTCCGACAAGAGGAATTGCCGTCCCGGACAGACGCAGTGGATATCCTTGTCCGTCCCATCTCTCGTGGTGGCTTCTGGCGATCGACGCGGCCAGTTGGAGAAGGCTACACCGGGACTCGCGAAGTATATCAGAACCCACCGTCGTGTGCTGCTGCATTGCGGCGAATTCCTGTTCCGTCAACTTGCCGGCTTTTAAGAGGACCGCGTCGGGAATTGCGACCTTATCGATATCGTGCATCGGAGAAGCCAGGCGGATGTCGGCGCAAAGCGCCTCCTCGAGGCCATACGCACGTGCGATTGCCTCAGAGTAGAAGCCGACCCGCCTTGTGTGCTTTGAGGTTTCCTTGTCCTTGTAGCTTGCCGCGATCGTCAGGCGCTCAATGATTTCTTCTTCACGTGCTCTCAGTTCAGCCATCGCTTTTTCGACCTCAGTCCTCAGCCATTCGGCTTTGTCAGCGAGCTTATTGCGAGCGTCCACCAGGGCCATCAGGTTTCGGATGCGGGCCTGAAACTCCAGCGGATTCACGGGCTTTGTCAGGAAATCGATCGCACCCGCGCCGAGCGCGGCCATCCGGTGGATCATCGGGTATGGATCCAGCCAGATGGCGTGGCACCTGCGGCATCAAGGCTGGTACGTCGGCCGCAAGCGAGTCCCGCGGCTTGCCGGATGGCCGAAAGGCTCATGATCGGGGACGATCCCCCGGAATGTCGGACTTAAACATTCGGCTGACGAGCAGAAGGGCAAAGCCCGCCGAGACCGCAGTCAGGCAGGTGCCCCACATGATATCGGCGATCGTCAGCGTCAAAGACCAGTTCTTCAGTGTAGCCAGGTTCGTCAGATCATAGGTTGCATAAGCCGTGAACCCGAGAACCGCGCCATGCACCAGTGCCGTAGCAACGGAGTTCGCAGCAAGGCCCGGTCGCACGGCCAGAAACACAATGCCCGCAGCATAGAACAAATAAAACAGGATTGCTGGGGCAAGTTTGAATTCGCTGAGCAGCATGTCGCCTAAGGCCGGCCGATAGAGCCTCTCTGCCATGACGCTCAGCCAGACGAAATCGATGGCGACGAGAATGATGATTGTCGCCAGATAGGCAGTCACGATCGATTTTATCGGCTTTTCCATGTTAGAAATATCCTGGCCTAGTTGATCCGCGTCCAGTCGACGCCTTTGCAGAGAAGGCCCGCAACGACGCACCCGCGCGTTGTCATCTTGTCACCGTTGACCGTCACCGTGACCTTGTAGGTCAAGTCGCGCTGCGGGTCGAAAGCAGTGCCGGAATAGACTCCGTCAGGCCCGGGCTTGATCGCCATCACCAGCTTGTCGCCCTCCTTTTCCTTCGGCGTACCCGGCTTGATCCAGGTGTTGACGACACAGATGTCGGAACCGCATGGCGATATCCTGACTTTCGCATTTCCGTCGCCACGCGCCCATTGGCCGTCAATGTCCGCCGCCTGGGCGACATGGGCAAATCCGGCAGTCACAGCGAACAACGTCAAGGTGATAAATCTCTTCATCTGTCTTCTCCTGTTCAGTGCCTTACGCATGCTCGATCGTATAAAGACCGACGTTGATGCTCCCCTCCTCGAAACCTGCCTCGCAATAACAGAGGTAATAGTGCCAGAGGCGCCTGAAGTGCTCGTCGAAGCCTTGAGCGGCAATGGCCGGCCACTGCGCATGAAAACGGGACCGCCACTCGGCGAGCGTGCGGGCGTATGACTTGCCGAAGTGTTCGACCCCGGTCAGCGTGAGGCCGGCCGCCGTAACCGCATCCTCCAGCGCCGCGTCGGAAGGCAGGAAGCCACCGGGAAAGATGTATTTCTGGATGAAATCGATGCTGCCGCGATAGGCCTCGAAACGGCTTTCGTCGATCGAGATGATCTGCAGAACCGCGCGACCGTCCGGCTTCATGCAGCGCTTCAGCGTGCCGAAATAATCTGGCCAATAAGCCTCGCCGACGGCTTCGAACATCTCGATCGAGACGATCCGGTCGAACTGCCCTTCCGTGTCGCGATAGTCCTGCAGCCGCAGATCGACCCGGCTCTCATTGCCTGTCGTGGCAACCGCTTTCCTTGCCCACGAAAGTTGGGCTGGCGAAAGGGTAATTCCGAAAACGTTGGCATTCGATCGGGTTGCAAGCTCAACCGCCAGCGCTCCCCAACCACAGCCGATTTCCAGAATGCTTTCGTCCCCGGAAAGCACCAGCTTATCCCGGATGACATCAAGCCGTTTCTGCTGGGCGGCCTCGAGGCTCTGTGTCGTCTCATCGAAGATCGCCGATGAATAGAGCATCAGAGGGTCGAGCCATTGCTTATAGAAATCATTCCCGAGATCGTAGTGGGCTTCGATATTGCGGCGGCTGCCCTTCCTTGTGTTGGCGTTCAACAAATGGCCGATCCGGTTCACGAACCGCATCATGACGTTGCCGTCGATCACCGGAGACAGCGCATCGCTGTTTCTGGCGGCCAGGCGGATCACCGCCGTGAGGTCGGGCGTCGTCCAGTCGTTGTCGAGAAACCCTTCCGCAAATCCGATATCGCCCGCGACGATTATGCGTCGAAGTGCTCGCCAGCGGTGGAGAACGACCGTCGCCTCAGGCCCATGCCCTTTTCCGACCTTTTCGATCACCGCCCCGGACGGAAGAATGATTTTCAAACAACCATGCGAAAGTCTGCCGGTCAGACGCGATATCATGCGGCCACCAACGCCAAGCTTAGGGGTGTCTGTCGGGCTTGTGAACGGCATATCAGAATATTCCTCAAGCCGGCTCATGAGTTCACCTTCTGAAAATGGTCGAGATCGCTGGAGGGAGTGCAGACGAACGAAATTGGCCGCTCGGGAGGTTTCGGCCGAAGCCGCAGCCGGATGCCCTTAAGCCAGATCTTCAGCGCTTCCCAGTGAATGCCGCCCACAACCCGCAATGTCAGCAACGGAATTTCGAAAAAAACCTTCAAAAGCGCCGCGTCCGTCAACTCGCACCGCCGCGCTAGATGTCGGGCCGTCAGCACCGGACCTTCATCATCCGACGTAACGATGCGGATCGCTAGCGTATCGGCCGGCGGCGACACGCGGAATTCATAGCGGAGATCCATGTCCATGAACGGCGATACGTAAAAGGCCTTGTCGCAGTGCTGGACGACTACGCGCTCGTCCGGATGCTCGACCGGGATCATGTAGCCGTGACGTTCGCCGAACGTGTTATCAACCTCCCAAAGGATGGCGCGCAATCGTTCATCCCGTCCATAACAGAAGAAGACGCTGAGCGGATTGAAGACCCCGCCGAAAAGCCGCGGCATGGTCAAAAGCCGGATTGGACCGCCATCCGGCTCGACGCCGGCAGCAAGCATCGCGCATTCCACCTGGATGCGAAGATCGGAGCCGGAACGGTCGCCGCGATCCGCATTGTAGAAAGAGAACACATTGAACCGATCGACCGAAAAGAACCTTAGACGGCGGTCGAGCATTTCGAGTTCATCGAGATCGAGAAGCAGCGAATAAATGCGATAGGAAAGTTTATGCGGCCTCGGCTTTTTCCGCGCATGCGTCACGTGGCCAGAAAATAGACCAGAGTGCAATCCGCGCGTCATGCGAAGGCCTCCTGTTCGATCGGCAGGTCAACCGGCCTGACGACAAGTTTACGCACGATGCGGGCGCTCTCTTGCGCGACGCGCCATGGCCGGCGCACCCCTCCAAGATCTTCGGCAACCGCAAGCCCCGCCTGAATGCCATCCTCATGGAAGCCTGAACCGAAATAGGCGCCGCAAAACCAGGTGTTGCGGACACCCTGCAGACACCAGATCTCCTGTTGCGCGCGGTCGGTGCCCAGATTGAAAACCGGATGTTCGTAGGTTTCTCGTCGAATGACGGTTTCTTCGCGCGGTTCGCTGCGAGGATTGAGGGTGACAAACGTGGCGGGTGCATGCCCAAGCGGCTGCAGCCTGTTCATCCAATATGTGATCGACGGCTGCGTCGGCTGAGCGCCTGGTTTGGCGCGCGTGTCGGCGACGTAGTTCCAACTCGCCCACGCGGCCCGGCGTTTTGGCATCAAGGCGACATCGCCGTGAAGAACCGCTTCATTGCGGGAATATTGGAAGGCGCCGAGGATCCGCCATTCTTCGTCGGATGCATCTGACAACATTCGCAGCGCCTGGTCTGCATGGGTCGCAATCACGACGTCATCGAACATATGATTGGCGCCCAGGGCATCCCGGATCTGCACCTGACCTCCATGGCGACGGATTGCTTCTACCGGGGTTGAAGTCCGGATACGGTCGGCGAACCTGTGGGTCATGCGCGCCACATATTCGCGGCTTCCGCCTTTCACCGTTCGCCAGATCGGCCGGCCCCATAGATCGAGCAAACCGTGGTTGCAGCAGAACTTTATGAAGCTTGCGGCCGGATAGGCGCCGATTTCCAGGGCTGGTGTCGACCAGATTGCCGCGGCCATCGGATAGAGGTGATCGTGGCGGAAGGCTTGTCCATAGCCGTTGCGCGTCAGGTAATCGTCGAGAGAAATACCGCCCATGGCTTGCAGGTCACGTGGCGCGAAGCGGTAGAAGCGGAGAAGATCGCGCATCATCGACCAGAAGCGAGCACTGACGAGATTGGATTTTTGCGCCAACAGACCAAGGCCGGTTCCACCGGAATATTCGAAAACGCCATCATCCATGGAGACGGCAAACGACATGTTGGATGCGGCTGTCGGCACATCGAGCATGCGAAAAAGAGCCGTCAGATTGGGATAGGTGACTTCGTTGTAAACGATGAACCCGGTATCGACGGCGACCGGCCCGGAGGCAGTTTCAAACTCAACCGTGTTGCTGTGACCACCAACGCGGTCCGACGCCTCGAATACCGTGACGTCATGGCGTTCAGACAATAGCCACGCTGCAGAAAGGCCTGAAATTCCGCTTCCGACGATTGCGATGTTCAAGCGTTTGGCACCCGTGTTCCGCTCGTGAATTGCCATAAAATCCTCTCGCCGCGTCCGTCGTAGACGTTGATTTCCGTTGTTTCTCGCCAAGGTACGAGTGGTCGTTCGGAATAGTTTCGTCGGTGGGCGGATTTTTCGAATTATTTTCCGGCAGCGCGAAACTCAATCGCGCCGGTCGCCGTACATGCCCTCGCAGCTTATTTTCGCCGATCGAGAAAACGATGGATTTTTTACTTCTGCTCATCATCGCAATCTGGCTGTCGCTGGCCATGGCAGGCGCCTGGGCCATTCAGCGCGCGCCAGGCATGAGCGGCTGGATCGATACGATCTGGTCCGCGGCCGTCGGCATAGGCGGCATTCTCGCCGCACTTTTCGCGCAGGGAGACTTCGACCGGCGCGTCGCTGTTGTCATCATCGTCGCCGCCTGGGCGCTCCGGCTCGGCGGTCATATCGGGTCACGGACCATTGGCGGTGGCGAAGACCCGCGTTACGCCAAACTCATCGAGGAATGGGGCGATAGCGCCGCCTGGCGCCTCCTCATCTTTCTGCAGATCCAAGCTCTGGCCGCTTTCATTCTGGTTCTGGCCGTCTATATCGCGGCGGCAAACGATACGCCCTTCCCCCGAACCATCGACCTCCTCGCGATGGCGGTCGCGATCGTGGCACTCGGCGGCGAAGCGATTTCAGACGCCCAGCTCGCCCGTTTCCGCAGAACCCCGCAAGCTAAAACCGAGGTTTGCGAAACCGGTCTCTGGCGCTACTCGCGCCATCCCAACTACTTCTTCGAATGGCTCTTCTGGTGCTTGTGGCCGCTTTTCGCACTGGGTCAGCCGATCTGGAGCTGGCTGTCGCTGCTGGCGCCGCTCCTGATGTGCTGGCTGCTGGTACATGTCTCCGGCATTCCGCCGCTCGAAGAGCACATGCTGCGTTCGCGCGGCGAAAAGTTTCGCGCCCTGCAGCGCCGCGTCAACGCCTTCTTCCCCGGCCCCCGCAGGGCTGAGAACCATCCTCGAAAATCCGATCATTCAGGAGAGTCGCAATGAACATGCTGGCCTTCGCCATCAATACTGCCGAGCGCGCCCCGCTCACCGACGCCATGACGCTCGCCGGCATCGATTTTCTTTGCAGTCGAACCAAGCGCAAGCTCGCGACGACGACCGCGGATGCGGAACACCTCTTCGTGGAAACCATGGACCGTTTCCCCGTCGCCACCCATACGGACGAGGCCAACCGCCAGCACTACGAAGTGCCCGCCGAATTCTTCGCACTCGCGCTCGGGCCACAGCGGAAATATTCCTGCTGTCTTTATCCGACCGCCGAAACCACGCTCGAAGAGGCCGAGACCTATGCGCTGGCCGAAACGGCGAAGCATGCGGCGATCGTCGACGGCATGAGCATCCTGGAACTCGGCTGCGGCTGGGGTTCGCTTTCACTCTATCTCGCACAACAGTTCCCGAATTCGAGTATCACATCCGTCTCGAATTCCGCCTCCCAGCGCGCCTACATTCTTGACCGCGCCAAACGACTCGGGCTGCACAATCTCGCCGTCATCACCGCCGACATGAACGACTTCTCGACCGACCAGCGATACGACCGCGTGGTTTCGGTGGAAATGTTCGAGCACATGTCGAACTGGCGCATGCTGCTGGAGCGCATCCGCAACTGGGTGAAGCCGGATGGAAAGCTTTTTCTGCACGTGTTCACGCACAAGGATCGCTCCTACCGTTTCGACCACGACGATCCGTCCGACTGGATCGCCCGCCATTTCTTCACCGGCGGCATCATGCCGGCTCACGATCTGCCGCACCGTTTCGGCGATCTCTTCAAGGTTCAGCAGGAATGGCGCTGGTCGGGCACGCATTATCGCTGCACCGCGCTGGATTGGCTCGTAAATTTCGACCGGGAAATCCATCGCATCCAGCCGATTTTCGCAGAAATTTACGGCAGGGACGCAGCCCTCTGGCAGCGCCGCTGGCGGCTGTTCTTCCTGGCCACCGCCGGCCTGTTCGCCCATGACAATGGCGATGTATGGGGCGTCTGCCACTACCTTCTTGCACCGACGGCATGACGACCGAACCGCGGCCGATACTCGATCCACTCACCCAGGCCACTGTTACGGTTGCCTGGGTCATCGTCCTGAACAAGCCCTTCTATCCGCTCTACGTCTGGTATCTGGTCGGCAATGGCGTAACAGCGTCGCTCGGCACGTTGATATCGGCACCGCTTTTCCTGGCGATTCCGTTGCTGGCTCGGCGGTCGCCATTCATGGCTCGTATCGCATTGCCGGTTGTCGGCACGTTCGACACACTGTTCGAAACGAAGCTTTTTGGTCAGGCTTCAGGGACCGAACTGTTTTTCGCAGCCTGCATCATGCTCTTAGCGCTGTCTTGTCGAGCAGAGGAAAAATGGTGGCAGCGCGGCATGGCTGTGTTGGTCTTCGCAGTCTTCGTGTTTTCGCGCAGTCATCTCGGTCCACCGCTGCATTTCTGGACGGATAGCGATCTGGCAATCCTGTTCAATCTGAACGCCTTCGCCTTTGCCAGCCTCATGACCTTCATCGCCCTCCGCTATTCAGGCATTCCGCGCACTTAAGGATCCGATCCCCTCAGTCGCAGTTAATTCATGACGGAAATGCCGAGCTTTATTTGATCGAAATGGCGAAGAACCGGCGCCCTGGAGCACGATCGCCGGACCCATCGCCATGGCTTCGCTCGCGACCTGTTCCGACTATCATGCGTATCGGCCTCAGCGCACGTGCGGATCTCTGTCCCGCCGAAGGCGAGACGCAGCGATAGCATCGATCTCCGGCGCTAGCAGATCGTGTTTCTCGGCGAAGGCGGCAAACAGGCCGCGCGCAGTCTCCGCTTCGATCTCGCCGCGCAGCGCCGCGCCACAAGCCTTCAAAGCCACCGAGTGTGCGGTATCCCTGAGCGAGGCAGGCCATTCGGAAAGATGCCTGTAGGCATCCATGACGCTGCAGACCTTGACCGGAAAGCCCAGTCCAACAAGGATGGATACAGGTTGCTTGAACATGTCGGGTTTCATCACTCTCTCCTTCCCAACCCGGAATGTCGACGGAGCGCCGTCACGACGGCGCCCCTTTCTCCTCAGTTCTGATTACGCGGCTTTCTGCGCTTCGATCTGCGCCGGTGCAGCCGGTTCGGCTCTAGCCGGGTTGGTCTGGATGTCGATCTTTCGCGGCTTCAGCGCTTCGGGAACCTCCCGAACCAGGTCGATGGAGAGGAGACCATTCCTGAGGTCAGCTCCATTCACCCGGACATGATCAGCGAGCTCGAAGCGGTGCTCGAACGGGCGACCGGCGATTCCACGATGCAGGTAGCCTTCGTTGGCCGTCTCCTGCTTCTTGCCGGAGACCGTCAAAAGATTGGATTGGAAGGTGATGTCGAGATCATCCTGGGCGAAACCGGCCACCGCAATCGAAATCCGATAGTTGTTGTCGCCGGTCTTGACGATGTCGTAGGGCGGCCAGTCGCTGATCGAGGGGGCGCGCTGAGCGTTTTCCAGAAGATTGAAAACCCGGTCGAAGCCGACGCTCGAACGGTAGAGGGGTGCATAGTCGTAAGATGTTGCCATAGCCATATCCTCCTTGAAGCAACATGGGTACGGGAGCGCCGAAAGCGGCGCTCCCAGCAAGGCCAGCCCTGGTTCCAGCTGCTGGCGGCAATCGATCTGGTTTTTGCGATTATCGGATTCAAGAGGGCCAAATAAAAAAACGACAGTGATGTCCTGTCATTTCGGGAGGAGGTTCTCACTCAACCCTCAATCGCTTGGCCATCCACCAGTTGCCCATATCCCCCTCCAAAGCTGAGTTTGGCAGCTTATATAGAGCCGGAATTGATATTCGCTTGCCTGTAGTCAGCCTCTTCAGTCGCGGGCTGGCCTTAGCTGTTGATGGCGGAAGACCGTCCAGACAGGTGAAGGTCTCCCCTTGTTATCGAACCAAGACGACATAATTTCGCAGCTCGAACGTCTAGTTTCTGACGAATTTTAGGGCCGGATAGAGTGTCTGCAGTCGGATTAAACGATAGAATAGCGGCTGCCGGAATAGCGCACATGATCCAGCACGGGCTCTGGGATGACTCCATCCTGGGACCGCCGTCAGAATGGCCCGCCTGCCTGACGTCCGCCGTGGACATCATGCTGCCCTCCCACGCCCAGATCGTGATGTTCTGGGGCGACCAGTATGTCGCCCTTTATAACGACGCCTACGCTCCCACGATCGGCCTGAGGCATCCACGCGCATTCGGGCGACCGGCAAAGGAGAACTGGAGCGAGCTCTGGGATAACCTCCAGCCTTTGTTGGATCGCATCCTTCATGGTGGCGAAACTGTTTCCGCAAGGGATCGGCCTTTTTACATCGAGCGCCACGGACATCCGGACACCGTCTATTTCGACATTTCCTATTCGCCGATCAAGGACGAAACCGGTACTGTCCGCGGCGTTTTCTCCATCGTCAGCGAGACGACGGAAAGGGTGCGCTCACAGCAGACGCTCGCGGAAAGCGAGGAACGTCTGCGCGTATTATTCTCCCAGTCTGCCGCAGGTATCGGCCAGACCGACCTCAAAGGCCGGATGTCGCTCGTCAACCAGCGCTTCTGCGAAATGCTGGGCTACAAGAGAGAGGAGCTTGTGGGCATCCGTTTCCAGGATCTGACGTTTCCCAACGACCGTCCGGAAGCTGAACGGCTTTTCGGGCGCCTGGTCGAAACCGGCGAACCCTTCGACATGGAAAAGAGATGCGTACGGAAGGATGGAAGTATCGTCTGGACGGCGGTTTCGGTCTCGGCCCTCAAAGATGAAGATGGTTCAGTCCGGCAGGTCGGCTTCATCGCCATTGACATCTCCGCGAGGAAGAGCGCCCAGGAAGCGCAACGTCTGCTTGCGTCCATTATCGCTTCCTCGAATGATGCCATCCTCAGCATCGATCTCGACATGACGATCACCAACTGGAATGCCGCTGCCGAAAGGCTCTACGGATACACTCGCGACGAGGCGGTGGGAAAGTCGATTTTGATGCTCGTTCCCGAAGCGCGCCGTGACGAGGAGCCGGAAATTCTTCGGAAAGTTAGCGCCGGACAGGTCATGGAACATTACGAAACGCAGCGTCGAAGGAAGGATGGGCGCCTGGTCGACGTGCAGCTCAGCGTTTCCCCCATCTACGACAGCCATGGAAAAACGATCGGCGCCTCCAAGATATCGCAGGACATCACCGCCCGAAAGGAGGCCGAACGTCTGCAAACGGTGCTGACGGGCGAACTCAACCACCGCGTCAAAAACGTGTTCTCCACCGTCATTGCCATCGCGAGACAGACCTTGGACCGGGACGAGGCAGGCCAGGGGCAGGTCGCCGCCTTCCAGGAACGCCTCATGTCGATGGCGAAGGCGCACGATCTCCTGACGCATCGGGACTGGCAGCGCGCCGATCTCGCAGAACTGGTTAAACAGGTGCTGGAACCCTATCCGCCCGAGCGCTTCGAGATCGACGGCTGCCCGGTGCTTTTGCCTCAGAAAGCGGTCGTATCATATTCCCTCGCCATCCATGAACTTGCGACGAACGCGGCGAAGTATGGCGCATTGTCAGTCGCTCAGGGCAGGGTCTCGATTTCCTGGAACTATCAAATAGCCAGCGCGAGGCTCCATTTCAAATGGGTCGAACGGGGTGGTCCGACAGTACAGCCACCGACACGAAGGGGTTTTGGTTCGCGTCTGGTCGAGAGACTTCTGGCAACCGAGCTGAATGGCCGTTCCAAGATCAGTTATGATCCCTCGGGGGTCATCTGCGAGATCGAGGCGGTCTTGGAAACCGATGCTTGATCGAAAGCGCGGGCGGGTCAGCGCCGACCGGTTTCTCCCAATCGGCCGCCGCTCTCCCCGGTCCTGCGCCTCGCTCACCGACCGCCAGTTTCTAAGCCGGAGCGCTCGATATCTGAATCCTTGAAGTTGAAATTCGTCGGCCTAATTGTCTCGTGCCTCTCGTCCCCGAGTAAAAAAGCGGTCGGGCAAGAATCGCTTTCTCGATCGGACGGGCGGGAACTTGAACGCTCAACATGCATTACGCCCGTGATTGAAACACCAGGTCACCATGCAGGAAAACGATCAAAATCGATCCGAAGCGCGAGATGCCGGAGAGCGACTTGTTGCCCGTCACGTTCGCGAAGACCCGTTTGCGGCGGCCTTCAAGGCCACGCGCATGCCGATGATCGTCACCGATCCGAACCAAGCCGACAACCCCATCATATTTTGCAATACCGCCTTCGAGAAGCTGACAGGCTATTCAAGCAGCGAGGCGGTCGGTCGCAACTGCCGCTTCCTGCAAGGCCCCGAAACGAACCCGACAACGGTGGCTCGGATCCGCGCGGCAATCAGCGCCGGCTCCGATATCGCCATCGACATCCTGAACTACAAGAAGGATGGAGAGCCCTTCTGGAATGCGCTATTCCTATCTCCGGTTCGCGACGAGAACGACAAGATTATCTACTTCTTCGCTTCCCAACTCGATTTCACCAATGTGAGATCCCGAGAGGCCGATCTGGCAGCCGCGCGTCATCGTGCCGAAGAGGAAGTCGCCGCGCACACCGAAAAACTGGAGGCCGCGCTCGAAGCCAGGTCACTGCTCGTCCACGAGGTTGACCACCGCGTCAAGAACAACCTCCTGACCATGGCCTCGATCGTGAAACTCCAGACCCGTATCACCAGGGATGAAGGCCAGAAGCGCGCTTTGATGTCCGTGCTGAACCGCGTTGAGGCCTTGAGCACCGTCCAAAGAAAACTGTTCCCGCTGGAGGACGTCTCCCGGTTCGACGTCGCGGACTTTACGAAGGAACTCGTCACCGATCTTGTCGAAGCTGTCGGGCGCAAGGATATCCGGCTGACACTTGATCTGCATCCGCTGTATGTGCCGGCGGTGAAGGTGACGCCGCTGTCGCTGATCGTCAACGAGCTTGTCGGGGACGCCGTCCGGCGCGGTTTGAGCGATGGCGGCGGCGACATCCATGTCGTCGTCAAGCGTTTGAACGGCCATTTCCTTATCAGGGTGGAGGATACCTCGATACCGGTCGAGGTCGATGCGGAGACGGCCGAGATCGGTCGCATTCTTCTCGAAACCTCCGCCAGGCAGGTTGACGCGAAAATCGAGAAGCGGATCGACGGGCATCGGACAATGGTCGATGTCACATTGCTGGTCGACTCACAGGAGAGCAGGCATTGAAGGTTATGATTGTCGAGGACGAGATGCTGCTCGCCATGGAGCTTGAAACTGAGGTCGAGATGGCCGGGCACGTGGTGACCGGCACGGCGATGAACCGCAAGCAGGTCGGCGACCTCCTGCGAGCGCATCGCCCGGATTTTGCTTTCGTCGATATTCATCTCCAGGACGGTCCAACGGGAATCGACATCGGCCGCGACTTGGCGTCCAAGGGCATTCCCTACGTATTCGTCAGCGGCAACATCAAGAAGGTCCCCGCGGATTTCGCAGGCGCACTGGGTGCCATCGAAAAGCCCTACACGATGAATGGCATGAAGAACGCTCTTGCCTACATCTCGGCGATCCTAGTGGGTGAGGAAGATGTCACTCCGCCCGCGAGCCTTGTGCTGGCTGGCGACGATGTCCTGACCACTGTGTCCGCAGGCACCCGTAGTCCAGCCTTGCTGTGCGACGCTCAGCACATCCAAGCTCGTCGTGACTGACGACATCTGGGCGATGTCACGTTTTTGATCACCGGCCATCCGCAACGATGATCGACGTCCATCTGTTCGACGTCCGCCGACCCGTGTCTAGGTCGGCTACGCTGGTGGATCTTCGGCTTGTCACTTATCGGCCGCCTCCATCCGCCGAACCATGGCGGCGCGGCTGCGCTTGTGGATTATGACAGGTGGTGGGTCTGGATCCTCCACCGGTACCGGCTGCGCCTCGCTTATGCCGGCAAAGGCCTCGAAGCGGCGGACGATCGTGTCGACGTAATGCAGCGCCGTCCATATCGCACCGTCATAGTGAGAACTGTTTACCACCGTAATCGCGATTTGTAGCGCATCCCGCGTTAAAGCTGCGCTAACCCGACGCCAGGGCAGGCGAGGTAAGCCTTGATGGGAAAGAGCAATGTCGCGGGCTGCCCTAGAACTGCGCTATACGGCTTTGCCGAGCACCCCGACGTGCCCCGCGCTCTCGCACCCCTCACCGGGCGCGTGCCGAATTTCAATCCGATAACCCTACTATACTTCCTCAGCCGGCAGACACTCGTGCCGTCAAAAAACCCGGCATGGCGCTCTGGCGCGAGAAGCTGTTTGCCGCGATGGTACGCAATTCCGAAACGCCGATGTCTTTCTTCAAATTGCCTGTTATCCGCGTCGTCGAATTGGGCAGCCAGATCGAAATTTGAGAGAAAGCGGCACAGCCCATCGATCAAAGAACCCGGCGAGGCCTTTCGACAAAACGGGACCTGCTGGCCTTACTGGGTTGGACAGGGCGATGCAGGACACTCCGACCGATATCGCACACCGCAAAATGCCGAACTGCTCGACGACGCCAAATATATGGGGGGCGGGGCGATGGCCAGTATCCCCGCCGGGAGCGAGGGACTCGGTCTATTCGCACGGCTCGACGAGGGGATGGTATCGCAACGAAAGTCCTCCGGCCGCCGATGCGCTGGCCGCACGCAAGATCCCGGCCTGCATTCCATCTCGGGCAAACCGCAATCGTGCTCTCCATGCCATAGAGAACCATGCCCACAGAATCGCCGACCAGCAGAAAGTCACAATGTTCACCCAGTAGCCGCGCCATTGGGGTCGTGTATGCCGTTAGGCTGACAATCGGCGTCCCACTCTTCATGGAACGAGACTGCCGGGTTGACGCTCATACTTCCACTGAACAGAAAAACATCTTGTGCGTCATCCCGATCCGGCCCGAGCCGACATCCCATGCGTACTCCCCTCTAAGCATCAAATATGCTGCTCACTATCGGCTACGCTCGGGCATCCTCACTTCGTTGGATGGGACCGTGCACTCAGCTTGTTTCCATCAGGGTCGCGAAGATATGCAACGAATGCCCCGTTCGGACGCTCCGCAGGCGGGCTCTCAATTGCTGTCCCACCGTGCGCAGTACCAGCAGCATGCCACGCGAGAACATGGTCGCTACTCGCGGCGGCGATACCGATGGTCCCACCATTGGCTGCGGTCGCTGGTTTGCCGTCGATCGGGGTTGTGATCATGAGCCGGCCCCCCTCATGGACGTAGATCAGGCGGCCCCTCGCATCCATCTCGCCGGGCTTGCCTCCCAAGGCAGCGAATGTGGCGTCGTAGAAATTTCTGGCGCGCTCCAGGTCATTGCTGCCAATCATGACGTGGGTGAACATGTTTCTTCTCCAATCGGGTGCTTCTGTAAAATGCACTTCCTGACGTTTAACGCTCGAACTTCCGCAAATATTGGGCCGGTGATGTGCCGAGTGCTTTCTTGAACATCGTAATGAACGCAGAAACGGATTCATACCCGAGGTCGCCCGAAACCTGCTGGACCGTCGCCCCGCCTGTAAGGCTTCGGATTGCAATGATCAATTGCAACTGCTGCCGCCAACGGCCGAAGGTCAAGCCGGTTTCTTGCTGAACGAGACGCGCAAGGGAGTTCTCGCTCATTGCCACCCGCTGTGCCCATTGTGCCATAGTACTGCGGTCGGATGGATCCTCCACCATCGCCGACGCGATACGATTCAATCTCCCCTCGGCTGTTAGCGGTAAATGCAGATCCTCCACCGGCATCTGTGACAAAGCCGACAGAAGCAGTTTCGTCATCGTCTCCGTATAAGCACCTGCGACCGCAGATTGGTCAGCCATCTCAATGATGAGCTCTCTGACAAGCGGGGAAAGCGAAAGCGTGCAGCATCGATCCGGCAGATCGGCGGCGCCCGGCTCGATAAAGAGAAAGAACAAACGCGCATTAGCGGTCGCCACGTTGCTGTGCAGCATGCCGCCGGGAACCCATACGCCGCACTGCGGTGGGACCATCCACACGCCGCTCGAAACACGACATGTCACCCCGCCCCGCGACGCCATGACGAGCTGCCCTTTTCTATGCCGGTGCTCGGGCGCTTCGCGTTCATTTTGCGAAACGTCAATCCTTACCGCATGCGCTCGTACGCTCGATTGTTCAGGATCCTCCTCAACGAAAGCGTCAGAAAGGGATAACCGCAACTGGTGGGATTTAGTCATCATTTGAGGACATATCTAAATTCCCCTCGGTGCTTTGTCGATAGAGTCTTCCGGAAGAATTCGGAGAATATCGATGGCAATAGACGAACCTCACTCCAATTGGTGGTCTGATATCTTCCAGACCGAATTTCGCCTGCCTCAGAAGCGCGATCGAGGCGGTGGCATCTTGCCTCCACAACATCCGCGCATTGGGTTCGGTCTGGTATCTGCGCGAAGGATGGCGAAAGCCATTCTTGCGAAGGTTCACGGATTTTTTGCCCACCAGCATCCGCTCGAGCCTTCTGTTTCGTGCACCGGCCCCGTCGAAGCATATATGCATGCGTGCATCGCGGCGACGTTCTTCTGCTACGTCTCGCCCGAACTCTACGGCCTTACCGGCACCACGGACGGGCAAGGCGCCTCGCGGAGGAACCAGCCGTCCGGAGATGACCCATGAGCGTCCGACCGGTTGTCACCACCGGGAACGTGCTCTTTTCGTTGAAGACATTCCTGGCGGCCATGCTCGCTTATTACGTCGCCATAAGGTTCGATCTGCCACGACCGTTCTGGGCGGTGGCAACCGTCTACATCGTTGCTCATCCGCTGTCTGGAGCGATCTCTTCGAAATCGGTTTACCGGCTGCTGGGGACCCTGATCGGTGGCGCCGCGACAATCATTCTGGTTCCGAACCTCGTGAACGAGCCGATCCTGCTGTCAGCAGCGATCATCGCCTGGGTGTCGGTATGCACGTTCATCAGCCTTCTCGATCGCACGCCTCGCAGCTATGCGCCGCTTCTTGCCGGATACACGGTACTGCTTGCCGGGCTGCCGTTGGTCACGGCGCCAGAGAACACCTTCGACACAGTTGTCGCCCGCGTCGAGGAGATCGGGCTTGCGATCCTGTGCGCCTCGATCGTCAGCCACGTCGTTCTTCCGGTTCATGTCGGAACAATCCTCCTGGGGCGAATCGATGCCTGGATGGCTAGGGCGCAAGCGCTCCTTGCGGCAACCGCAACTGCCGAGCAGGATGAAGCCGGAAGCAGGGCGGAACGATATGCCTTGGTGGGGGACTCGGCCGACCTGCGATCGTTCACGGTCCACCTTCAATATGACGGATCGAGGTACCGACATGCCGTTGCGCTGGTAAGGTCGCTACAGCACCGGATGGTGTCCTTGCTTCCTTTGCTCAGCGAGCTGGAGGATCTGCGACACGCACTTGCCAGGCTCGACACCTCGCACGCGAAGCAGACCATGTCCGCGATGGAAGCACTCGGATCGTCTTCAACAAGCGCGTCCGGGATCTTGACGAGCAAAAGTGATGTGCTTGCCTCGTTCGAGTCGCCTCGGTCATGGGAAAGTCTGCTTCTTGCCAATCTGGAGAGAAACCTCAGGAATGTTGTTCAGGTTTCTCGCGAGTGCCAGTCGCTTCGGGACGCCCTCAGGGACGAAAGCGCGGCAAGGGCCGCTCGTCGCTTTGCGTCTCAGGAGAAAATGCCGGCTCCGCATCGTGACATCGGCATGGCATCGCTATCCGCGCTGACTGTCGCAATCTGCCTGGCAACCTCCATGGTCTTCTGGATTGCAAGCGGTTGGACCGACGGGATGACATTTGCACAGATTTCGGGCGTGCTGTGCTGCCTTCTCGCAACCATGGACGATCCGGTGCCAGCCATGCGCAAATTCGTCAGTGTGACGATCGGTTCGATCATTGCAGCGTTCGTCTACGGTTTTGCGGTCCTGCCAACGATCGACAGTTTCGTGCCGCTCGTCGCTGCCATCGGGTTGTTCCTGATCCCTGCAGGGATATGTCTTGCGGTGCCTTCGCTCGCGATCGTCGGCATAGGGCTCTGCATCAACTTTCCGCTTCTTCTCCCCCTCCAGGCACATCAGAGCAGCGACTTCATGACGTTTGCAAACTCAGGTGCCGCGACCGTGCTTGCGATGATCTGGTCGACCATCGTGTGTGGCATCTTCCGATCTGTGAGGGCTGAAACGAATGCCAGACGATTTTTGTCCGTGGCTCAGCGGCATGTCGTCGGGATCGCGAACGGCCGGCGCCCTGAACCGCATATCACCCGCCACCGGGTGATCGATGTGGCAGGCCTGTTTGGCGCCAGAGCGGCAAAACTCCCTCCCCACTCCGACGCCTCCAATGCCGACCTGATAAGGGACTTGCGGGCAGGACTTCACCTAATAGCCGTCCAGGAGCACAGGGATGAAGCGCCAATACCCGTGGGCGTCCAGGTTGACGCAATCTTCTGCGGGTTTCAGGCCTTGTATCGGCTTGCGCCGCTTGAGCGTGGCGACGCCTCGGCACATGTACTCCGACTGCTGGACGCCCTCATCCTTTCGGCGGCGGACCTTAAGGCAACAGACGTCGATACGGAACTGGTGGTGCACGCGGCCGGCCTTCGTCTATGCCTCGCCCCGCAGGCGGATCCTCCGGATTTGACAACCCCCTCAGAGAGGAATGCCGCGTGACCGGACAATTCGACCTCTATGGGGTCTTCCTGCCGTCTTTCTCGGCAATCGCGCTGTGCGCCTACGGCTTGTTCCGCATCCTCACATCGGTTTTCGCCAAGCTCGGACTTTATCAGGCGGTGTGGCATCGCGCCCTGTTCAACCTCGCACTCTACATCACCCTCCTTGGCGGGCTTTCCGCCATTCTCAACTGGTTGCAGACATGAAGAACCTCACGATCACCTCGGGCAGAGCCCTGTTGACCTTGTCCATGGCGGGCTGCGCGGCGGTTCTAAGCTGGCACCTATGGTCGTTCTATATGGAGGCGCCATGGACCAGGGACGCTCATGTTCGTGCGGATATTGTTCGACTGGCACCGGACGTATCCGGACGAGTAGCCGCGGTTGTGGTCTCGGACAATGCTCAGGTGGAGAAGGGAATGCCATTGTTTCGGATCGAAACGGACCGCTTTGAACTTGCGGTGCGCGAGGCAGAGGCTCAGGTGCAAAGTGCGAAGGCTGCGGCGGAGCTAGCGAGGATCGACTTTGAACGATATCAGCTGCTCGCCTCGAGAGAGGCGGCGAGCTTGAAAGAGCGACAGCATGCAGAAAGCCAGATGCATCAGGCAGACGCCGCCCATCAATCGGCGCTCGTCGCTCTTGATCTGGCCAAGCTTAATCTTGAACGGACACTCGTGAGAGCCCCGACCTCGGGGAAAATCACGAACTTCGCTCTCCGTGCCGGCAACTATGTGTCCGCCGGAAATGCGGTCGGAGTGCTGATCGAAAGCGAGGCCGTTTACGTGGCGGCATACTTTGAGGAAACAAAACTACCAAGGATCCACATCGGCGACCGAGTGAAGATCGACATCATGGGAGAGCCGCAATCAGTCAGCGGCCGTGTCGCGGGTGTCGCAGCCGGCATCGAAGACCGGGAGCGAAGCGAATCTATGGGCTCGCTTGCAAGCGTCGCTCCGACATTCTCCTGGGTTCGTCTCGCCCAGCGCATACCGGTGAAGATTGAGATTGATGATGTCCCGAACACGGTTCGGCTGACTGCCGGGAGGACCGCAACGGTTTCTGTCGAACCGAATGACAACTAAGAGGCGCCCCATCTTACGCTTTGGAACGGCGGGATCGCATTCTTGCGGCTGCGCCACCCTTCATCCTGCCAACGCCGGACTTGAGGGACTTGCTGCGATGGTGCCTCAACCATGCGGGTTTGAGACACCTACAGCAATGGCTTCTATGAACGTGTTAGCCGGTCTCAACAAGGGCGAGGCCGCCCATAAGCTGAAACGAGCTGTGTTCTTCCACGAGCGAGGCGAGATCCGCGACCGGTCGTTCGAGAGCCAAGCGTTTCGCGCCTCTGGTCTCAACCTCGTCGTCAGTGCGATCGTGCACTGGAATACAGTTTATCTCGACCGTGCAATCACACAGCTGAAGCGAGCGGGTCGAGATATTCCTGATACTCTGTTGAAGCCCATCTCGCCGCTCAGTTGGGAGCATATCAACCTTATCGGCATCTACACCTGGGATGCCGAACATCAGATGCCGAGCGGATTTCGATCGCTTCGTCTGCCAGCCGGACTGCGGCGGGTCGCATAAGTTCTCATTCCGTTCGCCGTTAGCGTACGATTTCGCACTCCTTTTGTTCTGGCCCCGAGCCGACGCTGTTCGGGCAAGCGTGCCTCATCCGGCAATGGGGACGCATCGGCGCCGGCGGCCGGCGGCTGGTGCATCATTTCCAGCACGAGGAGGAAGCGGTCGCGCTCTTCCTCACCCTTCTCAGGCAGAAGCGCTCGCGCGGATACGGATCAAAATACCACTCGGCACAAACGGCGATTGTCGGACCGACAACGGAAGGTCCTGGTGCGCAACCCTCGTAGCCCGGGGATCGATGTCCCGCGCCCGTCTGGAGGGACCAAGGGGATCAGGCCGCCGCCTTCACGTCGAACTCGAAATGAAGCTGGTCATAGGGGAATTCGACGCCAACCTCTGTCCGATCCAGGACGCCGGCGTTGACCAGCGTCGTCACGTCCTTATGGACCGCCTGCACATCCCGGCCAACACGGCGGGCGACTTCCCGTATCGCCAGCGGCCCCTTCCCCGCCATCGCCTTCACGATTGCAAGCCGCGACGGCGCAAGAACCTTGTGCATGTCGTCGTAGCTTAAAAAGTTCACCGATGGCGTGGCGGGCACGACGACGCCTTCCAATGCCTTCTGGCCCGCATTCACAAAGCGTGCCCTGGCATCGGAAACCGAGCTCAATCTGATGGCGAGCGTCCTCATGCGAGTATCCTTTCCATGTCCGCCTGAAACGCATCGAACAATGCCTCCAGCGTTGTGAACTCTATCGGTTCCTCGATATCGCCCATATGGCGATGATCGCCCTTGCCGCGCTCATTGTCATAGCGCATCACGCATTCGCCGTTGACGATCAGTGCGAGACGATACTTGAAATTGTGACTGCTGCCGGGAACGAGCGTCGGCACATGCCACAGAACCGTCTCGAAGAAAGCCGTGTGTCGCTGACGGTGAATCTGGATTTCTCGATCAGCACGGCTTCCATGTTGTTTTCGATAACATCACCCATCGTTGTTGTCAAAAACAACAGCATGAATTCAGCTTTGCGCAGCAAGGACGGCATCGGGGTTTGATGCCCCAGCGCCGGCGCCAGGTGCCGGAAACTCCGGCTCCGCCGAGTAGCCGGCGATTGCCTAAAATCGCTCTCCCGATTAGACGTGCCAGAACCGCAAGGAGGACCAGTTCCGACCCTCCTCACCTCATCCCCGAACTACGAGCGGTTTGAAAACAGCGGCATGATACGCTTCTTCGTCAGGCGGTCGCGGGTCGTCTTCGGCGGATAGGCGGCCCGTATTGATCGGCCAATACTCGCTGCCCTTGTCCTGACGGCAAACCATCGGTGCGCTGAACGCGCGAATGATCGCGCCGCGCAAGGAGCGGAATGAGGGCAGCCGCAGGAGCTTCAACAAAGTTGCCCGAAGGGGAAGCGGGACCGACTGCCCCCGCT
>UCEY01000063.1 GCA_900471605.1 Hyphomicrobiales bacterium
CCAGGGGGAGGCTTGATAGGAATGTTCGCCTTTCGACGAGCGCTCCATGGCTTTCACCTCTTCCACCATCCCCGCACGTTACGGTTCGGGTGGAAGCGCCGGCCTCCGCCTGCCCGCGAACGTCTCGCGAAACACTCCGGCAACGGAAGCGGGAGGATTGTAGGCATGGGTTTGGAAGGCGGGGATGATGATGAGGTCAAGTTATTGGAGATGCTAGGCTGGGATGATGAATTGTCCACGGGACAAGCATGGAAAGACAGCATTGGAAGGCGTCCCCTGCCATACCCCCCTCTGTCCTGCCGGAAATCTCCCCCTCAAGGGGGGAGATCGGCCAGAAGCAAGGTCTTGGCAGACCAAAAGCCTTGAGATTGCCG
The DNA here is from genome assembly GCA_900471605.1 of Hyphomicrobiales bacterium. Classification (GTDB taxonomy): domain Bacteria; phylum Pseudomonadota; class Alphaproteobacteria; order Rhizobiales; family Rhizobiaceae; genus Neorhizobium. The sequence goes on from UCEY01000063.1 coordinate 375, forward strand.
AACTCCACTTCCTGCCGGCTTCCTGCCCTTGCACAAATCAGAGAGGAACCGCTGAGCAAGCCTCCTTCGATCTCCCCCCTTGAGGGGGGTAAGGCGCGATCCGGCGGAGCCGGAGCGATCGATCCGGTGAATCGATCGCAGTGCCGAACGCCGGCAGGACAGAGGGGGTGCCACACGGCACAATCCCCGCCACTCAGGAAGGCTGTAGGGGAAAACAAGCCTCGACCAAATCCAAGCCCGCATTTCGCGAAGGGCTTGCCCGCCTCATATCACCCGCCCGAGCCAATCCATCGCATGGTCCTGCTGGTCGACCGGGAATGCATGCGCCGCACCGGGCCAAAGCCGCGTTTCGAGGCAATGTTCCGCATCCGCCGCCAGCCAGATCGCATGAAGCTGCTCCTGCGCCGCCAGCGCCGCAGGCTCGGGAAAATGCCTGTCATCGGCGCCGCTGAAGATCAGGGCGGGTTTTGGTGCGGCGAGCCCCGCAAAATGCGGATAGTCGAGCTTTCCCGCGATCGGCGGATGCAGCATGGAAAAGGCGGACTGGCCGCGAAGCTGGTTGTTGCCCGGCTGCATGAGCCCTTGGAGCGTCCCCATCCAGCCGCCGGCGACACAGGCTTTTGCGTCGTCCGAAAGCGCGGCCACCTGCCAGGCGCGCGAGCCGCCCATCGAATAACCGAAGCTCGCCACACGGGTTCCGTCGACACCCGGCAACCGGCAGAGCCACGCCATAGCCTCCAGGTCCTCGCGCAGGATGACGGAGGCGTGGGAAACGCCGAACTGCATGAGGTTGGCCGCCAGCGCCTGCTGCGCCTCGTAGCCGTTGCCTTTGCGGCCTCCCCAGCCGAGCGCGTCGGCGCAAAGCACCGTGTAACCGCGCCGGGCGAGTTCGTTGCCCACCTGCCGGCCCCCGTAGAGCCTCGCCGTCCAGTGGTCCACGTCCGCGGCGATCTCGGGAAGTTCGCCGGGCCGGCCGATCATCTTTTCCTTGCCGATCGAAAAGAACGAGCCGTGGTCGTGCAGCAGAAGTGCGGCCGGCGTCCGGGCGTCGGTGTCCGGCCGCAACAGATAGGCTCCAGCGATTTCGCCATTGGAGAAATGAAGCTGCAGTTCCTGGCCCCTGCAACCCTCTTCCCTCCATTCGCCCACCACGAAAGCGCCGGCGGGAGTTATGCGTTCGACGCCGAGCGCCGCGCGGACCTTGTCGCGCGTCCGTTCTCTCCAGGCCGAAAAATCGTCCTTTGCAGGATCGAAATTCCATCCGAACGAGAGGGTATCCCGAAGCCTCTTCGCAAGGCCCGACATGTTGTCGCCGTCGATCATGGCGTATTCCGCGACCTCGCGATGAGCCGGTCGCGGCTATCGGAGAGATGTCTGCGCATGGCCGCGCGTGCGCCCTCGACATCCCGGCCCTCGATGGCCAGGAAAATCGCCCTGTGCTCATCGTTGACGCGCTGCAGGTGGCCGGCGAAAGTTTCGTCATTGACCTGATGCGCCTGCATGCGCATGCGCGGCATCAGCGTTTCGCCGAGATAGTTGAAGATGCCGATGAAATGTTCGTTCTGGCTGGCAGCGGCGACGGCGCAGTGAAATTCGAAATCCGACTGCGTGCTGCGGTCGAGCTGCCGGATCGAGCGGTCCATCGATTCAAAAGCGGCATGCATCGCCGCGACATCGACGGCGGTCCGGCGTTCGGCGGCGAGAGCCGCGGATTCGGATTCGATGCCGATGCGCAGTTCGAGCCCCTTCAGCACGCTTTCGACCCGCATCATATTTTCATCGGTGAGCCGGAACGGCGCGACGCCGGCATCCTCGCGCACGAAAACGCCGATGCCGTGATGGATGGACACATGCCCGCTCGCGCGCAGATTGGCGATCGCTTCGCGGACGACCGTGCGGCTGACGCCCAGTTCGTCGATCAGCGCCTTTTCCGTCGGCAGCTTCGATCCGCGCGGATATTCCCCGAGCTTGATGCGCTCGGTGATCATGCGCACCACCTGCGAACTCAGGGTCTCCCTGCGACGCCAGGTAGAGGCTTGGGCTTCGGCTGTCATCGGGGCACCTCCATGGCGTCAAAGACGGGAAATTCAGACAGCGTGGTCGTATTCGAGGCTCGCCTGTATCAGTTCACGGGCATAGGGATCCGCCGCCTGGCCGGTCGCCAGCACGTCCCGGCTCATCACCTCGACCACGCGGCCGTGCTGCATCACCGCCAGCCGCTCGCACATATGATCGATCACCGCAAGGTCGTGTGAGACGAAGAGATAGGTCAACTTGCGTTTTACGCGCAGGTCCGCGAGCAGATTGAGCACTTCCGCCTGCACCGAGACGTCGAGCGCGGAGGTCGGCTCGTCGAGAAGCAGGATGCGCGGTTCCAGAATGAGCGCGCGCGCGATCGCCACGCGCTGCCGCTGGCCGCCGGAAAGTTCGTGCGGATAACGCGACAGGAAAGCCGGATCGAGGCCGACATCGATCAGCGCCCGTTCCATGCGTTCGAGCTGGCGGTCCATGCGATGGATGCGCAGCGGCTCCTGAAGCGCCGTGCGGATCGACTGGCGGGGGTGGAGCGAACCGTAGGGATCCTGGAAAACCATCTGGACCGTGCGGCAATATTCGACAAACGGCATGTCGTTGACCGACCGCCCTTCGAGCTGGATATCGCCCTCCCAGACATTCAGGAGGCGGGCGATGCAGCGCAGGATGGTCGACTTGCCGGAACCGGATTCACCCACGAGCCCGAAGGATTCGCCGGCCTCGACCGAAAAACAGACATCGCCGAGAATGCGCTTCTTCGCCGAACCGTAACCGAGATCGATCGAGAGATTGCGAACGTCGATGGCGGTCATGCGGGCACCTCTTTGGTATTCTGCGAGATGACTTCACGGTTCAGCACCGGAAGCGGCTTGCGGCTGCCGCCGATATGCGGCTGTGCGGCAAGCAGGCCTTGGGTATAGGGATGCGTGCAGTTGCGCATGTCGCGGGCGGCGCGTTCCTCGACCACTTCGCCATGGCGCATGACGAGAACACGGTCGCAGAAATTGCGCACCAGGTTGAGGTCGTGGCTGATCATGATCAGGCCGATGCCCTTGTTCGTCACCAGTTCGTTCAGGATGTTGAGGACCTGCATGCGCACCGTCACGTCGAGCGCCGAGGTCGGCTCGTCCGCGATGATGATCTGCGGCTCGGGGATCAGCATCATCGCGATCATGATGCGCTGGCCCATGCCGCCGGAGACTTCATGCGGATAGAGGCTGAAGACGCGTTCCGGGTCGCGGATCTTCACCGCTTCCAGCATTTCCAGCGTCTTCTGCCGCGCCGCCTGGGCCGACGCCCTGGTGTGGACGCGGTAGGCCTCGGCAATCTGGTCGCCGACGCGGTGCACCGGGTTGAGCGAAAATTTCGGGTCCTGGAGGATCATCGAAATGCGCCGGCCGCGGATCGTCAGCATCTCTTTTTCGCTCGCCGAGATGAGATCGGTGCCGGAAAAATCCATCCGGTCGGCCTCGATCCTGGCGGTCGGCAGCAGCTTCAGCAGCGCGCGGCCGATGGTCGACTTGCCGGAGCCGGATTCGCCGACGATGCCGAGCCGCTCGCGGCCGAGATCGAAGGAGACGCCCTTGACGACGGTGTTGTAGGTCTTGCCGGCGCGATAGCTGACGCGGAGATTTTCGACCTTCAGGAGTGCTTGGCTGTTGTCCATGGCGGGATCCTAACGCTGTTTCGGGCCTATCTTTGCTTCGGATCCAGCGCGTCGCGCAGGCCGTCGCCCAGAAGGTTGAAGGCGAGGCTGACGAGCAGGATGGCGCCGCCCGGGAAGGCGACCAGCCACCAGTTGTCCAGCATGTAGCGCCGGCCGGTGGCGATCATCGCGCCCCATTCGGGAAGCGGCGGCTGGGCGCCGAGACCGAGGAAACCAAGGCCGGCGGCGGTCAGGATCACGGTCGCCATCGACAGCGTGATGCGCACCAGAACCGAGGGAAGGCACATCGGCATGATCGACTTGACGATGATGCGCAGCGCCGACGCCCCCTGCATGCGCGAGGCCGAGATATAGTCGGCATTGCGGAAGGTCAGCGTTTCCGCACGTGCGAGGCGGGCGATCGGCGGCCAGGTGGTCAGCCCGATGGCGATGATCGCGTTTTCGAGGCCGGCCCCCAGCGCCGCCACGAAGGCGAGCGACAGGATCAGGCTCGGGAAGGACAGGAAGATATCGGTGATGCGCATCATGATCGTGTCGTACCAGCCGCCGAAATAACCGGCGGTCGTGCCGACCAGAAGCCCGATCGGGCCGACGATGACCGAGACGATGGTGATGATCGTCAGGCTGATGCGCGTGCCGTAGATGATGCGGCTCATGATGTCGCGGCCGAGCTCGTCGGTCCCGAACCAGTGCTCGGCGCCCGGCGGCTTCAGCGTGTTGCTCAGATTGACGATATTCGGATCGTAGGGCGCGATCAGCGGCGCGACGATCGCCGTCAGGAGCAGGATGGTGATGACCACGAGACCGAAACCCGAAGACGGGTTGCCCAGAAGCTCGCGGATGACTGCGAGCAGACGGCGCAACGCCGAGTTGGGATTTGAGCGGGTACCGTTCATGGCCACGTCCTGCATATCGAGAGATTGAGCCGCCATATCAACGCGTCCTCGGATCGAAGATCTTGTAGAGCGCATCGGAAAGCAGGTTGAGCGCGATGAAGATGATACCGACCAGCAGCACGCAGGTCATCACCGCGTTCATGTCGCCGATCAGCATGTTGTTGGTGATGTACTGGCCGAAGCCCGGCCAGGAGAACACGGTCTCGATGAGCACCGCGCCTTCGAGCAGGCTGCCATAGGCGAGCGCCACGATCGTCACCAGCTGCACGCGGATATTGGCGAATGCGTGATGCCAGATGGTGCGGTTCTTCGACAGGCCCTTCACCCGCGCGGTGGTGACATATTCCTGGTTCAGCTGGTCCAGCATGAAGCTGCGGGTCATGCGGGTGATATAGGCCATCGACGAATAACCGAGGATGCTCGCCGGCAGCAGCAGGTGGTTGATCGCATCCCGGAAGACTTCCCAGTCGCCGGCCAGCACCGCGTCGATCAACAGGAAGCCCGTCGTCTCCGGCACGAGGCCGATGTAATAATCCGAGAGGCGGCCGCCGCCGCCGACCAGATCGAGCGCCGCGTAGAAGATGATCAGGCCGATCATGCCGGTCCAGAAGATCGGCATGGAATGCCCGATGAGGGTCAGGAAGCGGATGACGTGGTCGACCGGCCGGTTGCGGCGCACGGCCGCCAGAATGCCGAGCGGAATGCCGAGCCCCGCCCCGACGATGATCGCGAAGGTCGCAAGCTCGATCGTCGCCGGCATGACGTGCAGGATGTCGTTGATGACCGGCTGCCCGGTGCGGATCGACGTCCCGAAATCGCCATGCGCCAGGTCGTTCACATAACGGAAGAACTGCTGGTAGAGAGGAAGGTTCGCGCCGATCCGTTCCGCGACGGTGTCGTATGTAGCCTGGTCGGCCTCTTCGCCGACGATGGCGCGGACCGGATCGACCGGCATCAGCCGTCCGATGCAGAAAGTCAGGACCAGCAACCCGAGAAGGGTCGCCAATATGGTGCCGGCCTGCCGCGTGAAAGCGGTGAGACGCTCGTTTGTCATGGGGCTTCCTCAGGATCGTACCAGCCGCCGCGGCGCTTCGGGACAAGCGCCGCGGCGGCTGACGATTATCTTGCTTTCTTGACCGTGCGAAGCTGGGTCGACCAGGACGGGTTCAGTTCGAGACCCTTGATGTCGGCCCGGAAGCCGACGCTATCGACCACTTCGGAGAAGGGCTGGATGGCCGGAACCATATCCGCGTAATAGGTCTGGATGGCCTCGTAGTCCTTGATCTGCTTGTCCTTGTTGCCTTCCACGAGAGCATCGTCGATCATCTTGTTGATCTTCTCATCATAGAAGGAGGTGCGCCAGCCCTGGAAGTTGGTGAGCTTCGCCTCGTCCGCATTGTTGGGATTGTAGACGATGGCGCGGAAGTTCGAGTCCGGATGCGGCAGCTGGCCGCCGCCGCCGCGGCCGACGACAAGCTCGTATTTGCGCTCGCGCATCGCACCGTAGATCTGGTCGCCGGAGCCGGTGATGATCTCGGCCTTGATGCCCGCCTGCGCAAGCGTCGCCTGGATGGCGGTCGCAAGGCTCATGAACGGCACGTCGGAAATGGCGCGCAGCGAGGTCGAGAAGCCGTTCGGATACCCGGCCTCGGCGAGCAGCGCCTTGGCCTTGGCGACGTCGAGCTTGTAGCCCGCATTCGGCAGGGCGCCGAAAATGCCGGCCGGAACGGGACGATCGCGCAGCTTGCCAAAATAGGGCAGCACGCTGTCGTTCAGACCCTGGTAGTCGATCAGATAACGCAGCGCCTCGCGGACCTTCGGCTTCTGGAACTTCTCGTCCTTCATGGAAACGGCCAGATAATAGAAGCCGCTGCCGCCGTTGGTCTGGATCTTGACGTCCTTGCTGCTCTCGAGAGCCTTGAGGTCGGCCGCCGACATGGAATAGGCGATGTCGATATCGCCCTTTTCAAGCATCAGCCGCTGGCTCTGCGATTCCGCCAGATGGCGCATCATGATCCGGCGCATGGCCGGCTTCTCACCCCAATATTTCGGGTTCTGCTCGAGCGTGACGCGCTCGTTCGACTGCCACTGGCCAAGCGTGAACGGGCCGGAACCGGCAGAATTGTTGGTAAGCCAGGCAGCCCCCATGTCGCCGCCCTTGTCGTGCTCCATCACCGTCTTCATATCGAGGATGGAACCCGGACCGACGATGCCGAGCGTCTGCACGACGATCTGCGGATCGACCTTCTTCGGCAGCTTGATGACGACGGTGCTATCGTCCGGAGCGGTAAAGCTCTGATCGGCATTGGCCGCGGAGAAGCCGTGTGTCTTGAGGAACGACGCCTGGGCGAGGTTGAGCTTCATCAGGCGCTTGAAGGACCAGACGACATCCGCCGAGGTGACCGGGTTTCCGGAGGCAAACGTCGCTCCCTTGCGCAGCTTGAAGGTGATCGAGCCGTTGTCGTCGGCGATCGTCCAGCTTTCCGCCAGCTGCGGATCGACCTGGGCGCGGTTGACGGCGTCAAGCGCAACGAGGTTATCATATATGTTCGTGAGGACCTGTACGGTCTCCTTGCCGGTAATGGCGGCGGGATCGAGCGTCAGGATATTGGTCATCGAAAAACCGACGACCAGCATATTCGGCGGGGTTTCGGCATAGGCGGGCTGGAAAAGCAGTGTGGAACCGAGCAATACGGGTCCCATCATTCTCAGTAGCGGCTTCATGGCCGATCCTCCCTTGGGTCGCCGGTTCTCCTCCCGGCTGATGGATAATGCGATCCAAGAGATATGATGTCTTACGACACGTGTCAATCCGAAATACCCGTGTTCGCCGACTCCTTGCGAAGTCGCCAGTGAGCGAGCGTCATCTATATTTCCGGATCCGCTTTGAAGCGCGACAGGCAACCGTATTTAAGAGCATCGGGACGGCGCGTGGAGCCCTCTCCGCTGTGGGGAGGGGTTGGGGAGTTATCTTCCTTCAACGGAAAAAGCCCCCCCACCTGCCGGCCACCACCGGCGAGGGTTAAGAATGCCGCACCACCTCGCGTCCAGAATTAGGTAGCATTGCCACCAAATGGTGCGCTAGCGTCCGGCGCTGAACGTCTCGCCATTTCCGCCGTCTTGATCGTCACCGCTCGTCATCGCCCTCTCCAGCCGGATCACCGCGTCAATGAACGCGGGAAAGGCAGACTTGAGAAGCTCGAGGTTTGTGGCGACCTTGTCGGGCTTCAGGTCGAAACCGTATTTGTGGCGCACGAGATGGCGAAATCCCTTGAGTTCAAAAAGAGCGTCATAAAGTTCGAGATCGAGTAGTGCCGGACGCGTTCCAGTAATCTCGGCTGCCATCTGATCGAGAATGTCCTGGTGGGCGGAACCGCCTGTGGGGACGTAATCATCGACATCTCTCGCGATACTGAGAAGAATGTCCTCAATTCCATTATAGACATTGTGGATGCCCGATGAGACCGCCGCCACGGCTCCCCAGTCTCCATCTGCCACCTCAGCCGAATGGCTTGCGTAATACTGTTCCATCTGTGCCAACTCACGCTCTGCGCGGGCGATTCTTGGGGAAAGTTTCGCGAACTCTGGCAGGCTAAACGATGTCATGCAGTAACTCCAAGACACGATCTTCGGTCAGATCGTCCTCAAAAATCAGATCGTAAGGAACTGCAGACGACCGCATGCCGTCAGCAACCAATCGCTCAACCAGATGACGGCGCGTGGGTTCGATCGGCCCGCGGACGAGAAAATCGACATCCGAATGGGAGCGGAAATCACCTTTCGCCAAAGAGCCGATAATAGTTATTTCGATCCCGTTCCTTTCAGCGGCATGCAGAATACGCGCGACGGCTGCGGACGCCCTTTCGTGCCGGGCTTCCCGTCTCCTCACCGTAAGTGCGTCCATCCTGTTCATGCGGGACTTCAATCTCCTACGACGAGCCTACAGCAATACGAGCAAAGTCGAAAGCCGACGACATCTCTCTAGAATGTCTGGTCATCGAATTGGTGGCACTTCCTGCCCAATAGTGCTCGCGTTCCCACATGGGATTGCCCTGCCCTTGTTGGGAAGACTTACGGACGATGCGCCACCGCGCACCCCGTAGGCGATTGTCCTGCCGGCCGCTTAGTCTGCGCCGGTCAAGCCTGATCAGCGTGCGATCTCGTAAATCGAGGCGGCGATGAAGCGATCCTGATCGCTGCCGTAATTGTAGTAATAGACGCTCAGAAGCTTGCCATCCGGCCGCACCACGGTGCGGGGATAGCCGAGATCGGACATGCCGCCGTCGTCACGGATGATGATGTCGTCGCTCCAGGTCCTGCCCTCGTCGGAGCTCACCCGCGCCCGCAAACCGAAGGGCGCATCGCGATAACCGAAGACCAGCGCCAGCCGGCCGTCCTGCAGCCGGTTGATCGTCGGAGGGTTGCCGCCATATCCGGTGTTCGGCACCGGCCGGCCGATCGGCTCCCAGGTCTTGCCTTCGTCGCCGGAGACATAGGCGTCAATCCAGGCCTTGCGATCCGGCCCACGGCTGGCGGTTGCGCAACGCACCAGCGTCAGCACCTTGCCGTCCTTCAGGCGGATCGAGGCGGGCATGATCGCAAAACCTTCCGGCTCCTCGCCGACGAAGCTCTCGAAACTGAAGCTCTTGCCGCCGTCGCGGGTGCGTACGCAGAAGACCTGGCCTTCCTTGCCGTTCGGCTTGGCGGCGCTGAGCAGGAAGAGCGCGTCATGCTTGCCGAGCGGCACGATGTCGGTGCGCGCCGAAATGCCCGGCAGGCCGAAATCACCGAGCCGGTAAGGCCCGCGCCACGTCCTTGCCCGGTCGTTGCTGACATAGAACCAGCTGATCGCTCCGCCGAGCAGGCCGGTGCGGGCACACATGACGATCGTTTCCGGATCGGTGAAATCGATCGGCTCATCGAGCGGGCGCAGATCCCGTTCGATATCGATCTTCGGCTGGGCCTCGAGTTCCGGAAGCACATGCTCGTCGCCGGAAAGCGTCTGGCTACCGGGCACGAAGGCGTTGAACCGCTCGATCGTCCAGGTCTCGCCGCCATCCATGCTGCGGGCCTGGACGGGAATAAAAGGCCGCGTCTTGTCGCGCGCATGCAGGTTCTCCGCCTCGCCGCGAAAGCCCTGGACAAAGATCGTCACCGCCTCGTCGCCCCACAGCCACAGACCGTAATTCGCTGGCCACGCGGCGAATTCACCCTCTTTCCGGTAGACTTCGATATTCTTGATCGAATTTGGCTTGGTCACAGGAATCCTCCTTGCCGCGGAAGCGGTCTCGTTCATGTCTTTGTCGATGATCAGCCCTTGACGCCGCTCGTCACGGCGCCGTCGATCACGTGCCGCTGCGCCAGCAGGTAAACGATGATGACCGGCAGGGTGATGAGGGTCGCCATCGCCATGACGACGTTCCAGCGCGCATCCGGTCCGCTCTGCAAGAGCTGCAGGCCGATCTGCAGGGTCGCCATCTCCCGGTGCGAATTGAGGATGAGCGGCCAGACGAAGTCGTTCCAGGCGCTCTGGAAGCTGAGCACTCCAAGGACGGCGAGCGACGGCCGGGCAAGCGGCAGCAGGATGCGCCGGAAGATCGTGAACGGCGATGCGCCGTCGAGCTTGGCGGACTCCTCGTATTCCATCGGGATGCGGGTAAAGAACTGCCGCATCATGAAGATCCCGAACGGCGTTGCCGCGGTCGGCAGGATCATGCCCCAATAGGTGTTGAGCAGGCCCGTGCCGCCATTGCCGAGCCAGTCGTTGCCGCCGGCGAACGGGATTTTCTGGACGATCAGGAAGACCGGCACGATCTGGCTCTGGGCCGGCACCATCAGGAGGCCGACGACGAGGGCGAAGATGACGTTGCGGCCGGAAAACTGCATGCGGGCGAGCGCGTAACCCGCGAGCGAGCAGAAGACGAGGTTCGAGACCGTCGAGCCGAGTGCATAGATCAGGCTGTTCACCAGCTGCCGCCCGGCATCCGGCGAGGCCATGGCATCGATATAATTCTGCCACCGCAGGCCGTCGGGAATGAAGCTCGGCGGAAACCGGAAGATTTCCTGATCGCCCTTGAAGGAGGTCGACACCATCCAGAGGAAGGGCATCACGGTGGCGAGCGCTGCAAACAGGAGCAGCAGGTAACCGATGACGTTCATCACGTCGAACCGCGGGAACTCCCGTCCCCGGCCCCGGGTGGTGATCTGCCGTTCCATCGCTGCGGGCTGTGCAAGATCGGTCATGCGTCTTTCCTCCGCATGATCCTGGTACCGATGATCGAGAACACCAGGATCGTCAGGAAAAGCACGGTCGACATGGCCGCGCCGTAGCCGAATTCGGTGTAGCCGAAGGCGGTCTGGTACATCTGGTAAACCACCGTTTCGGTCGAACCGAGCGGCCCGCCCTGGGTCATCACGTAGATCGCGCCGAACACCTGGAAGGTCTGCACGATCAGGATGATCAGCAGGTAGAAGGTGACGGAACTCAGCATCGGCACGGTGATGCGCAGGAAGATATCCTTGCCCTTGGCACCATCGAGACGCGCCGCCTCGTAGAGGTCGTTGGGGATATCCTGAAGGCCCGCCAGATAGATGATCATCGCGGTGCCGAAGTCGCGCCAGATCGCCATGATGATCAGCGCGTTCATTGCAAGACCCGGGTTCTGCAGCCATGGCTGCGGCGGCAGGCCGACCCGCGTCAGAAGTCCGTTCAGCGGACCGGCATAGGGTTCGTAGACATAGGCCCAGACCACGGCGGCCGCGATCAGCGAGGTCAGGACCGGCAGGTAGAAGATCGTCCGGAACGCCATGCGCCCCGGCACTTTCTGATTGAGCGCCACCGCTGCCAGCAGCCCGAGCACCATCGTCGGGAAGGTCACGCCGATCGTATAGTGGATCGTGTTGCCCACCGCCTGCTGGAAGCGCGTGTCGTTGAAAAGTTTGACGTAATTGTCGAAGCCGACGAAATTCGTCGGCTTCAGGAACGAGACGTCGGTAAAGCTCATCAACAGCGTCGCCGCCGCCGGCAGCAGCAGCGACAGGAACAGGATGACGAGCGCGGGGGCGAGGAATGCGTAGGCGCTCCAGTTCTGGTGAAAACTGACCGTTTTGACCGGTCCGGATGTCGAGTTCCGAAGCGCCATAACCTCGTCCTCAGCCCTTTTTCAGCAATGTCTGCACTTCGTCCGCCGCCGCCTTCAGCGCCTTGTCGGGCGTATTCTTCTGGAAGATGACTTCCTGCACGCCGCGGGCGACGAGCGTCATCATCCGGGGGAATACCGGCGTTGCCGGCGCGGTCGGCGGGGCGTAGCTCGCTGTCTTGATGAACTTGGCGAGATAGGGGTCGGCCAGCACATCCTTGTTCTGCTGGGCGGACTTCAGAGTCGGCACGTTCTTGCTGGCGACCGCGAAAGCCACCTGCTGTTCCGGCGACATCGCAAAGTCGACGAACTTGAGGGCCGCTTCCTGGTTCGGCGCGCCCGCCCGGACGGCGAAGCAGAAGGGATCGACGAGAGACGTGAACCCGCCGCTTTCCTTCGGGAAGGGAACGACGTCGAATTCGATCCCCGCCTTCAGCGCGTTGTTGGTCGAATAATTGCCCGCGACCAGCATCGCGGCGCGTCCCTGGTTGAACGGGTTCGCCATGCCGCCGGGGCCGACGCCGAAGCCCGCATCGGTGATCTTGTCGGTAACCACGAGATCGCGCAGGAAGGTCAGCGCCTTGATGCCTTCCGGCCCCGCAAAGCCCGGTGCCGACAGGTCCGCCGTCAGCAGCGAACCGCCCGCCCCCTGCAGCAGCAGCGTGAAGAGCTCGAAGGCCTCGAGGTCGTTCTGGTAGAGCTGGATGCCGGAGACCTGCAACATGCCGCCGCCCGGCCGCTTGGTGACGGCCTTGGCCCATTCGCGAAGTTCGGCCCAGTTCTGCGGCCCCTTGTCCGGGTTGAGGCCCGCTTCGCTGATGAGCTTGCGATTGATGCCGAGACCGCGCGAGGTACCGTAGAGCGGCATGGAATACTGGCCGCCGTCGATACGACCATAGGCGAGCAGCGACGGGTCGAGATCCGCCGTCTTCACATTCGGCAGCGCCTTGCCGAGTTCGACGAGCTTTTTGCCGGACGCATAGGTGAGGTTGTAGTCCCAGTGCTGGACGATCAGGTCCGGACCGGTATTGCCGTTGATCGCCGTCAGCATCTTTTCATTGAGCTGCGATGGTTCGGCATAGAGGCTGGACTGTAGCGCGACTTCCGGACGCGCGGTCTTGAAGGCGGCTTCGAGCGCCTCGCCGGCGGCCTTCTTGCTGCCGGCGAGCTGCGACCAGAAAACCAGCTGCTGGTCGGCCGCAAGCGCCCGGCCGGAAGCCGACATCAGGACCGGCAGGCTGGCGAGACCGGCCGCGGTGCCTGACAGGAATGCCCGGCGCGTGGGTTTGATGGCATGCATGACATCGTTCTTCATCGTAAACTCCTCCCGATTTATCGACGACGATTATTTCCGACTGACGGTAGTCCCGGCGGCATCGAAGACATGGATGTTCGCCGCATCGCAATAAACGCTGAGCTCCCTGCCCGGCTCGACCGCCTGGTCGCCGGCAAACACGCAGGTGAAATTCTGGCCTTCGATGGCGCCGTGGATGATCGTCTGGGCGCCCAGCCTCTCGACCGACCGCGGAACGACGCCGATCTTTATCAGCGGCTCGCTGCCGGCCGGATGCGGCGCCAGGTATTCCGGGCGAATGCCAAGGACGACCTCCTCGCCGATCTTGAGACGTTCCGCCAGCCCGTCGATCACGATCGTCCCGATGCCGGCAACGTCGAAGGAATGGTATTCGCTTTCGATCGCCTTCACCCTGCCGCGCAGCATGTTCATCGGCGGACTGCCGATGAAGCCCGCGACGAAACGATTGACCGGGCGGTGGTAGAGGTCCATCGGCCTGCCCACCTGCTCGACCCGGCCGCCGTTCAGCACCACGATCCGGTCGGCCATGGTCATGGCCTCGAGCTGGTCGTGGGTGACGTAGACCATGGTGGCGCCGAGCTCCTTGTGGAGCTGGGTGAGTTCGGTGCGCATCTCGATGCGCAACGCAGCGTCGAGATTGGAAAGCGGTTCATCCATCAGGAAGATTTTCGGCTTGCGGACGATCGCCCGGGCGATCGCGACGCGCTGCCGCTGTCCGCCCGAAAGCTTCGCCGGCTTGTCCTTGAGCCGGGTGGAAAGGCGCACGGTGCTGGCCGCCTTCTCGACCTGCTGGCGGATGTCGCCCTTCGAGCGGCGCTCCATCTGCAGCGGAAAGGCGATGTTGTCGTAAACGCTCATATGCGGGTAAAGCGCATAGGACTGGAAGACCATGGCAACGCTGCGCGTGCCGGCCGGCTTGCGGGTCACGTCGTCCCTGCCGATCGTGATCGCACCGTCGCTGATCGGGTCGAGCCCCGCGATCAGGCGCAGCAGCGTGGACTTGCCGCAGCCGGACGGGCCGACGAACACCGCGAATTCTCCGTCCTCGATGGCAAGCGATACGTCCGTGATGGCGTCGAACGCGCCGTAGCTTTTCGAGACGTTGGATAGCTCCAGACGCGCCAAAGCTCGGTCCTCCCTGATTGCCTCTCCCACTGTGTCAGATACCCTGACAGCTTCACCATGCATCAAAAAAACAGACCTGTAAACAGGTTGTTCGACAACTTCTCCATAAACTGATATGATCAGTTATACATCAAGTACGATGACGGCAACGCTGGGTTTTGGCGCCGCAGCGGTTGCGCGCGCCGGAGCGAGGGAAATTCGAAGGAAGCCGCGTCAGAGCTCGATCGCCCGCTCTCGGGCATGCATGATATGCCGGTCGATGGCGTCGCCCGCCGCATGCGCGTCGCGGGATTTGATGGCGTCGATGATCGCCAGATGGTCCGCAAACGCGGGCGGCAGGACCTGTTCGGAAAGGCTGATCCTGTCGAGCTTGATGAGCCGCATGCGGATCGCGTTGACGGCATAGGCCTGGATCAGCAGGTCGTTCTGGGTCGAATCGACGAGAAGGTTGTGAAACCCGTCATCGACCTTCTGGCCGCGCTCGAACACATCCGGCGACGGCGCGTTGCGGACCTCGTCGAGGATGGACTGGTGGAGCCTGGCCTGTTCGTCGAGGATGGCATCGGGCATGCGCCGGACGGCGGTCAGCACCGCCTCGCGCTCCAGTGCCATGCGCACCTGGAAAGCCTGGCGGATGATCGAGAGATCGATCTGGGTGATCTGGATGCCCCGTTGCGGCATGACGACCAGAAGGCCTTCGTATTGCAGCCGCGGCAGCAGCTCGCGCAACGCGCCGATCGAAAGGCCGAGCAGGGCGACGAGCTCCCGCTGGGACACGAACTGACCCGGCCGCAGCCGGCCGTCGAACAGCGCCTCGCGAAAACGGTCGTAGGCGACCTGTTTTACCGAGCGGAGCTCTGGCTGTTCGGTGCCGGGCGGTGCAGTACGTGCGCTCATCGGTCTCCTATCGCCGGCAGGCGCCGGGCGGGTCAAGCAGCGGCGCGATAACCCGTCCGCTCAAACAATTCAATGAGCATAACACGATCCCGCTGGTTGAGAGCAACCAGCGGCGGCACCGCATATGCTAGACTTTCGTCTTTGCGATAATGGGCAAGAGCGGCCTTGAGGGCAACGAGCGAACCGTACGCATCCACTGCCTCGATGCGCCGCGACTGCTTCTCCAGACGACCGGCATCGTCGGGATTGTCGTAAAGCGCCCTCAGGTCGCTGGCAAAGACGTTCGGCATGCCGCCGATCATGCCGGCGCCGCCGGCCTTGACGAGGGTCGGCAGAACCCGGTCGTCGCCCGTGAACACGGCAAGCTCGGGGAAGGACTTCACCAGCATCAGACCGTTATCAAGATCTCCGGTCGAATCCTTGATCCCGGCGATCCGACGACCGTGCTTGCGCAACAGGGACGCGATCAGCGGCTGCGTGAAGCGGATCCGGCTGAGCTGCGGAATGTTATAGAGCACGAGATCGATTTGCGTCTGCGCCTTGGTCCGCTCGATCAGCGCATCGAAGAAAGCCGCGACGCCGTCCTCGCTCGCTCCATAATAGAAGGGCGGCAGCACGAGAGCCGCCCGGCAGCCAAGCTCTCCATAGGCGATCAGCGACGTGACCGCGTCATCGAAGCTGGCCGTCATGATCGCCGGCAGCTGGCGGCCCATGTCGATCCCGCCCGCCTTCAGGGTTTCGAGAGCCGCGAGCTTCTGGGCGGTCGAAAAGGAGGCACCCTCGCCTGTCGTCCCGAATGTCGAGATGAAGCTGCAGCCGTTTGCCAGGAGATGATCGACATGCGCCTTCAGCCGGATGGTATCGATACGGAAATCGGCCGTCACCGGCGTGACGGAGGCGGCGACAATGCCTTTCAGGGCAGCATTCGACATAATGGGCTCCTCGTTATAGGACTGATATAATCAGTATAATAATCAGTCGTCAAATGTCTATTTACATCAGTCCTCCGCTGCGGCATGTTGCGGCAGGATGGGATGGAGGAACGGATGCCCGACCACGGCCGGCGCTTTTTTAGGCGCGCCAAATCCATTGATTTTATTGGGATGCCCGAGAATTCGGCTATTGGTACTGATTGTGAACGCCCTGCGGCGTCCATCTCGAACCAAGGAAACTGAGCCCATGCCTGATACGTCCACCGACACCCGCCCGACCCGCCTCGCGGATGCGATTCGCAATGCCATCCAGTCGAGGACCGTGCTCGATCCGGAACCTTTCCTGGGTCTGCCACTGGCGGATGCCTACGCGGTTCAGACCGACGTGTTCCGCGCGCTCGGCCAGCCGTTCAAGGGCGCCAAGCTGACCCTCAAGGGCGATTTCTGCCAGAGCGCGCCGCTCCTGTCCGTCAGCGAAGAAACCAGCCATGCCCACCAACCCGGCATCTCGCTGGAGGTGGAACTTGCCTTCGTGCTCGGCAAGGATGTCGTGACCCGCGACGGCCGCGTGACCCGCCAGGATATCGTCGACGCGATCGGCTCGGTGCGGATCGGCGTGGAGCTTCTCCGTAG
The DNA here is from genome assembly GCA_900471605.1 of Hyphomicrobiales bacterium. Classification (GTDB taxonomy): domain Bacteria; phylum Pseudomonadota; class Alphaproteobacteria; order Rhizobiales; family Rhizobiaceae; genus Neorhizobium. The sequence goes on from UCEY01000063.1 coordinate 17,012, forward strand.
CCGCTACCAGGGCGGTTCCCGGGGCGACCCGGCCCTCGCCGCGGCCGACATGATGAGCAATGTCGGTTATGTCCTCGGCCCGTCGCTCGATCGGAGCCTGCTCGATGAGGGCGCATCGATCGGTCAGCTGTCGGTCATCATCAACGGACAGATCGGCTTCGACAAGCCCGCGGCGCATGCCGATGGCGATCCGCTGAAGACCATGGTCGTGCTGGCGAACCAGACGCAGCTCTCCTCCTTCTCCATGCTCAAGGCCGGACAGGTGATGACGACCGGGACGCTGTGCGGACTGATCCCGGTCGGAGAGCCGGGCAGGATCGAAGTGAACATGGGCGGGCAACAATTCGTCCTCGACCTGAACTGAGGCGACATCGGGGGATTTGGCGATGGCGTATTTCGTGGGCGTCGATGTCGGCACGGGCAGTGCGCGGGCGGGCGTGTTCGACGCGGCCGGCCGGCTGCTGGGATCGGCATCGCGGCCGATCGCGACATTGAAGCCCGCGGAAGATTTCGTCGAACAGTCGTCGCGCGACATATGGGACGCGGTGTGCAATTGCGTGCGCCGCGCCTGTTCCGAAGCAGCGATCGATGTCGGCAAGGTCGCCGGCATCGGCTTCGACGCCACCTGCTCGCTGGTCGTGGTGGATCAGGACGGCGGACCGGTGACGGTCAGCCCGACCGGCGAGGACGACTGGAACGTCATCGTCTGGATGGACCACCGGGCGATCGGCGACGCGCAAGCCATCAACGGCTTCGGCGGACGGGTGCTCGATTATGTCGGCGGCGTCATCTCCCCGGAAATGGAAATGCCCAAGCTCCGCTGGCTGAAGCGGGAAATGCCGGCAAGCTGGGCGCGCGCCGCCGCCTTCTTCGACCTGCCGGATTGGCTGGTCCATCGGGCCAGCGGCTCACAAACCCGCTCGCTCTGCAGCACGGTCTGCAAATGGACCTATCTCGGCCAGGAAGGGATGAACGGGGAAGGCTGGGGGCGGGGTTTCCTCGAGACGATCGGCCTCGGCGACCTGGCGAAGGACGGCTTCGCGGCCATCGGGCAGCGGTTCGCCGCGCCCGGCGACAAGGTCGGCGTGCTGTCGGCCAGGGCGGCGGCAGAACTCGGCCTGCCGGAGGGGGTGGCGGTAGCCGCGAGCCTGATCGATGCCTATTCCGGCGCACTCGGCACGCTCGGTGTCGGCATGGAACATGGCCCTCTCGACACCCGCCTGGCCCTGATCGCCGGCACCTCGTCCTGCCACATCACCGTCAGCCCGGAACCGCCCTTCGTGCCGGGCGTCTGGGGCCCATATTATTCCGTGCTGCTCTCCGGCCTGTGGGCCAACGAGGCGGGTCAGTCCGCTGCCGGCGCCCTGATCGACAGGGTGATCGACGGTCATGGCGCTGCTGCCGAGGCGAAAAGGCTTGCATCCGAAAAGGGCGTCAGCCTTTTCGACCTGCTGGACCGGCGTCTGGAAGCCATGGCGACGGAAGACGACGAGGGAGAAACCGCGCTCCTGACGGCCGGCCGTCATGTCCAGCCGGATTTCCACGGCAACCGGTCGCCGCTTGCCGATCCGCTGCGCAAGGGCGCGATCGTCGGGCTCTCGCTCGATAGCGGCATCGACGACCTCGCCCTCGACTATCTCGCGACGCTTCAAGCCCTTGCCTATGGCACCCGCCACATCATCGAGGAGATGCGCGCCAACGGCGTGACGGTCGAGACCCTGGTGGTGAGCGGCGGGCTTGCCCAGAACCGCCTCTTCCTGCGCGAACATGGCGACGCCACCGGCTGCCTGATCGTCGTGCCAGACCAGAAGGAACCGGTGCTCGCCGGCAGCGCCATGCTCGGTGCAGTGGCTGCGGGCCACTACGCCGACCTGCCCCAAGCCATGGCCGCGATGAGTGGCGAAGGCACGGTGGTCGAGCCGCGCGGCGGGGAAATCGCCGCCTACCATGACAGCAAATACCGGGTCTTCCGCCGCATGCAGGAGGACTTTGCCGCCTATGCGGCGCTGATGTCGGGATAACGACGACCAGCCGGTTCGTGATCGAATGAGGGATGAGGATATGACGAAGGAAATTGCGCTCTTTGCCAGCGGCGACCTGCGGCTCAGCGCCAACCAGCAATGCTGGGCGGCCCAGGAGGCAATGGAGAAAAAGCTCGCTGACGTGCTCGCCGGCATGGGTTACGCCGTCAGGCGCGCCCATCCCTACAAGCCGGAGGAAAAGCATGGTTTCCTCTCGTCTCAGCGCGAGGGCATGGATGCCTTTGCAGCGATCGACCCGCACGTGCCGGTGATCGTCGCCGAAGCCGTCTGGCAATATTCCCACCACGTGCTCGCGGGCTTGACCTCCCACAAGGGACCGATCCTCACGGTCGCCAACTGGTCCGGCCAATGGCCGGGCCTAGTCGGCATGCTGAACCTCAACGGATCGCTGACCAAGGCCGGTGTCCCCTATTCCACCCTCTGGAGCGAAGCCTTCGACGATACCTTCTTCCTCGACGGGTTGAAGGAATGGCTGGAGACGGAAACGATCCGGCACGACGCGTCCCATGTGACGCCCCTCGATGCCGCGGCCCTGCCCGCCGACCTCAAGGCGCTGGCGAGAGAGATCGCCGACGATTTCCGCCGCAACAAGGTCATCCTCGGCATTTTCGACGAGGGCTGCATGGGCATGTACAACGCCATCATTCCCGACGAACTGCTGGTGCCGCTCGGCATCTTCAAGGAGCGCCTGTCGCAATCGAGCCTCTATTACGCCACCACCCAGGTGCCGGTCGAGGAAGGCAGGGCCATCTACCGGGACCTCGTCGCCAAGGGCATGACCTTCCATCTCGGCTCGGATCCGAAGACCGAGCTGACCGAGGCGCAGGTGATCGACCAGTGCCGCATGTACATCGCCGCGGTCCGCATGGCGGAAGAGTTCGGCTGCGAGGCGATCGGCATCCAGTATCAGCAGGGGCTGAAGGATCTTCTCCCCGCCTCCGACCTGGTGGAAGGCATCCTCAACGACGACGGCCGGCCGGATGTCAGGAACAGGCATGGACAGGTGATCCGCAAGGGCCAGGCGATCGTCCACTTCAACGAGGTGGACGAATGCGCCGGCCTCGACGGACTGATGACCAACCGGCTGCACCGCGCGCTCGGCCAGCCGGTCGAGAACACCTTGCACGACCTGCGCTGGGGCGACCGCGACGCCTCCGGCTCCGTCGACGATTTCGTCTGGGTGTTCGAGATTTCCGGCGCGGTTCCCCCGTCGCATAACGAAGGCGGCTGGGCCGGCTCAGACAGCCTGCGTCAGCCGGCGATGTTCTTCCCGGCCGGCGGCGGCACGCTGCGCGGCATCGCCCGCCCGGGCGAGATCGTCTGGTCGCGCGTCTTCGTCGAGGACAGCAGGCTGAAGATGGATATCGGCCGCGGCCGGGCCATTTCCCTGCCGAGGCAGGAAACCGAACGCCGCTGGAAATCCACCAACGAACAATGGCCGATGATGCACGGCGTGCTGACCGGTGTCAGCCGCGACCAGATGATGGCCCGCCACAAGGCGAACCACATCCAGGTCGCCTATGCCAACTCGCCGCGCGAAGCCGATCGCGCCGCCCTTGCCAAGGCCGCGTTGGCTGCGGAACTCGGGATCGAGGTGAGTTTCTGTGGCCAGAGCCAGAGCCGGTTGGCTTGAGCGCAGAGGACAAACCGGCCACCTAGTTTCTCCAGTCCGCATTCCGCGCAAATCCCCTAAAATACCTAGTTGATTTCTGACATGTCAGTATGCCAATGTTAATTCCAACACTGGGAGGATAGATAATCCAATATGAGGTTCGGGCTCTCCGTCGCACTCGCGACTCCTTTTGACAAAGACGGCCGGATTGCGCTCGACGCGATGGTCGCCCAGGCTCGCCGCAGCCTGGATGCCGGCTGTGCCAGTGCCACGATCTTCGGCACGACCGGCGAAGGCTGCTCGATCGGCAATCGTGAGCGGGAGGCGGTCCTTTCCGCCATGATTTCGGGCGGCATCGCGCCGCATCAGATGGTGGCAGGCGTTCTCGTCGATGCGGCGGAGGATGCCGCCGAACAGGCCGCGCACGCCCTGTCCAAGGGAGCGCGCAACATCCTGCTGGCGCCGCCATCCTATTTCAAGAATGTCAGCGAGGAAGGCCTGTTCGGCTGGTACTCCGCCGTGTTCGGGCTTCTGGGCGACAAGGCCCGCGACATCATCGTCTACCACATCCCCTCGGTCACGATGGTGCCGCTGAGCCACGCGCTGATCGGCCGGCTCCGCGAGGCATTTCCCGGCGTCGTCACCGGCGTGAAGGATTCCGGCGGCGAATGGGCTTTCACCGAAAAGCTGCTCAAGGACCATGGCGACCTCATCATCCTGATCGGTGACGAGCGTCATCTGGCCCAGGGCGTGCGCCTCGGCGGACAGGGCGCGATTTCGGGCGTCGCGAATTTCGCCCCGCGCGAAGTCCGCCGCATGGCCGTCGATGGCGAGGACGATCAGCGGATCGTCGATCTCGTCCTCGAATTGCTGAAATATCCCGTGACCCCGGCCGTCAAGGCGATGATCGCCCATCTGTCGGGCGATCCGTCCTGGCTGAGGGTGCGGCCGCCGCTTCTGTCGATCACGGAAGAAGGACAGCGCCTCCTGGGTTCGGCTTTCGACACCCTGTTCCGTTCGAAGGCGGCCTGAGGTCATGGATCAGGCGCGCCCCACGGAAAGTCCGGTCGAGGAGCCGTCGACGCTGAGGGAGAAGGCTTACGAGAGCTTCACGCGCCACCTTCTGGCCCGGGACGTTCGCCCGGGCCAGTTCGTCTCGCAGCGCCGGCTGGTGGAACTGACCGGCCTGACGCTGGGCGCCATCCGTGAACTCGTTCCGAGGCTGGAGGCCGAGGGGCTGATCAAGACCGTACCGCAACGCGGCCTGCAGATCGCCCATATCGACCTGAACCTCATCCGTGAGGCCTTCCAGCTTCGGCTTTTTCTCGAAAAGGAGGCCGTCGCGCTCTTCGTGCATACGGCTTCCGAAGAGACGGTCGGGAAACTGCTGAGGGAGCATCGCGAGATCGCCGACGCGATCCAGGGCGGCAATGACAGCCGGGAGCTGGAACTGCGCGCGCAGGCCGTCGACTGGGGCATGCACGACGCCTTCATCGACGCGCTCGGCAACACGATCATCTCCAACGTCTACCGGGTCAATTCCATCAAGATGCGGCTGATCAGGCAGGAACGGTTCCGCATTGACGGCCGGGTCGGCCCCGTCATGAGCGAGCATCTGAAAGTGCTCGAAGCGATCGAGCGGCGCTCCGTGGAGGAAGCGGTCGCGGCGCTCGTCGCCCATATCAATCACGCGAGGGATCGCGCGATCAGACTTTAGAAAAAGCAGCCGGAGACAAGGGTATCCGGCACAATAGGAGGAGGAATAGCATGTCATCTTCGTTCTGGAATCCCACCCGCCGCGGCTTCCTGGCCGGCTCGGCCGCGCTCGGCGCAGCCGGACTGGTCGGTTCGCGCCCGGCGTCGGCGGCCGTCGACTGGAAGCGCTTCACTGGCACCACGCTGGAAGTGAACCTCGTCAAAAGCCCGCGCGGCGACACCATCATCAAGTACCTGGCCGAGTTCGAGGCCCTGACCGGCATCAAGGTCAATGCCGAAGCCACCCCGGAACAGCAGCAACGCCAGAAGGCGACGATCGAGCTCTCGTCCGGCAAGCCGAGCTTCGACGTCATCCACCTGAGCTACCACGTCCAGAAGCGCCAGTTCGAAAAGGGCGGCTGGCTTGCCGATATCAGCGGCTTCCTGAAGGATCCGTCGCTCACCGACCCGTCTTTGACGGAAGGTGATTTCGCCGAAGCCGGCCTCACCTTTGCCAAGGACAAGGACGGCAAGCTGCGCTCCCTGCCCTTCTCGGTCGATTACTGGATCGTCTACTGGAACAAGGAACTCTTCGAGAAGAAGGGCCTCGCCTACCCGAAGACCTTCGATGAGATGGCGGCGGCAGCCGAAGCGCTGACCGACAAGAGCACCAATACCTACGGCTTCGTCGCCCGCGGCCTGAAGAACGCCAACGTTCCGGTCTGGACGACGCTCATGCTCGGTTACGGCGCGACGCCGCTCGGTTCGGATGGCAAGCTGCGCACGACCTCCGACGAGGCCATCGAAGCTGCCAAGCTCTACCAGCGTCTGATGACCAAGTCGGCACCGGCCGGCATTTCCGGCTTCAACTGGGCGGAATCCCAGTCGGCCTTCCTGCAGGGCAAGGTCGGCATGTGGCTGGATGGCGTCGGCTTCGCCCCGCCGCTCGAAGACCCGCAGAAATCCCGCGTCGTCGGCAAGGTTGGCTACGGCGTCATGCCGAAGGGACCGAAGGCGCAGGCCGCCGCCACCACCGGCGACGGCATCGCCGTCACCGCCGCCAGCCAGAAGAAGGAAGCGGCCTATCTGTTCTGCCAGTGGGTCATCTCCAAGGAGATGGGCGCACGCCTGCTGCAGGCCGGTGCCGGCGTTCCCTTCCGCCAGTCGATCCTCGCCGATGCGGAAGTCCGCAAGGGTGTCACGATGCCGGGCGCCTGGGTGGATGCGGTCGCCGCGTCCGGCAAGGTCTCGCAGCTCGCGCTGCCGGTCATCATTCCGGTCACGGAATTCCGCGACATCTACGGCGTCGGCCTGACCAACATGATCGGCGGCGCCGACCCTGCGACGGAACTGAAGACCGCAACGGCGCAGTTCGAACCGGTCCTTGCCAAGAGCGAGGGATAATGGCCTCCGTGAGCATCGAAACAGCACGGACGGAAACCGGTAACAAGGGGAGCAAGCCGAGCCGGCTTGCTCCCAACTACTGGCCTTTCGTTGTTCCGGCCCTGATCGTCATCGGCGCGGTCATCGTCTTCCCGTGGGTTTTCACTCTCTGGATGAGCGTGAACAGCTGGACGCTGGGACAGGAACAGACCTTCGCTGGATTGGACAACTACATCCGGCTGGCGACCGATTTCCGCTTCTGGGAATCGCTCTGGCACACGCTGATCTTCACGGTGCTGGCGGTCGTGGCGCCGCTGTTTCTCGGTACGCTCGCAGCCCTTATCTTCGATGCACAGTTCCCGGGGAGGGGTTTCCTGCGCGGCGTCTTCGTCATGCCGATGATGGCGACCCCGGTCGCCATCGCCCTCGTCTGGACCATGATGTTTCACCCGCAGCTCGGCGTGCTCAACTATCTCCTGTCGCTGGTCGGCATCGGCCCGCAGGAATGGATCTATAACCGCTACAGTGTCATCCCCTCGCTCGTCCTCGTCGAGACCTGGCAATGGACGCCGCTGATCATGCTGATCGTGCTCGGCGGCCTCGCCGCCCTCCCGCGCGAACCCTATGAAAGCGCCGAGATCGACGGCGCCAACGCCTGGCAGAAATTCCGCTACCTGACGCTGCCGATGATCGCGCCCTTCCTGATGATCGGCGTCATCATCCGCTCGATCGACGCGATCAAGAGCTTCGACATCATCTACGCGATGACGCAGGGCGGGCCGGGCACGGCGTCCGAGACGATCAACATCTACCTCTACAACACCGCCTTCTCCTATTACGACATCGGCTACGGCTCGGCGATGGCGGTCGTCTTCTTCGTCATCATCGTCGCGCTCTCCTTCGCGCTGATGATGGTGCGCGCACGGGCGAACTGGTCGGACATGGAGACGCGCTGATGGAACGCACCCCCGTCAAACGCCCGTTTATCAAACGCAGGACGCTAGATCGTGTCGGCCTTCTGTTCGCGGCCCTCATCATGGTATCGCCGGTCGTGCTGTTCTTCCTCTGGATGATCTCGCTGTCGCTCAAATACGAGATCGACAACGGCGCCTACCCGCCGATCCTCATTCCGGAAAACTTTGCCTGGGCGAACTATGTGCAGGTGTTCAAGGAGAACAACTTCTTCCTTTATTTCTGGAACTCAGTGCTCGTCACCGGCGCAGCCACCCTGCTGGCGCTGATCATCGGCGTGCCGGCCGGCTACGGCATCGCCCGGCTGAAGGCCGAGAAGGCGGCGATCGTCATCATGATCGCCCGCATGACGCCCGGCCTCTCCTTCCTCATTCCGCTCTTCCTGCTGTTCCAGTGGCTGAACCTGCTTGGCACGCTCTGGCCGCAGATCATCATCCATCTCGTCGTCACCGTGCCGATCGTCGTGTGGATCATGATCGGTTATTTCGAGACGACGCCGATGGAGCTCGAGGAAGCCGCCAGCATCGACGGCGCGACACCCTGGCAGGTGTTCCGCCTCGTGGCCTTGCCGATCGCCAAGCCCGGCATCGTGGTCGCCTTCATCCTGGCGCTGATCTTCTCCTGGAACAACTTCGTTTTCGGCATCGTGCTCGCCAGCCGCACCACGCGAACGCTGCCGGTCGCCGTCTACAACATGCTTTCCTTCGAACAGGTCAGCTGGGGGCCGCTCGCCGCCGCTGCGCTGATCGTCACCCTCCCCGTGCTGGTACTCACCCTGTTCGCCCAGAAGCAGATCGTCGCGGGCCTGACGGCCGGCGCGGTCAAGGGCGGCTGAACATCGCATGGCGCCCGAAAGTGGAAGCCGGTTTCGGGACAACGCCATGCGCCGGCGCAAAGACAAACAGGATTGAATTTCATGGCAACCGTCACTCTCCAGAACATCCAGAAGCGCTTCGGCGCGGTCAACGTCATCGAGAACCTCAGCGTCGATATCGCCGACGGCGAATTCGTGGTTCTCGTCGGGCCCTCGGGCTGCGGCAAGTCCACGCTGCTGCGCATGGTCGCCGGCCTCGAAGAGGTCAGCGGCGGCGAGATCCTCATCGGCGCACGCGAAGTCAGCAACCTGCCGGCCCGCGACCGCGACATCGCCATGGTGTTCCAGAATTACGCGCTCTATCCGCATATGACGGTGGAGGACAACATGGGCTTCGCGCTGAAGCTCAAGAAGGCTGATCCCGCCGATACCGCGGAACGGGTGAAGAAGGCGGCCGCGATCCTCGGCCTGGAAAACCTGCTCGACCGCTACCCTCGCCAGCTTTCCGGCGGCCAGCGCCAGCGCGTCGCCATGGGCAGGGCGATCGTCCGCAATCCGCAGGTGTTTCTCTTCGACGAGCCGCTGTCGAACCTCGACGCCAAGCTGCGCGTGGTGATGCGCAGCGAGATCAAGGCCATGCACCAGCGCATCGGCACGACGACGATCTACGTGACGCACGACCAGATCGAGGCGATGACCATGGCCGACAAGATCGTCGTCCTGCATGACGGCAATATCGAGCAGGTCGGCGCTCCCCTGGAACTCTATGACCGGCCGGCCAACCTCTTCGTTGCCGGCTTCATCGGATCGCCGGCCATGAATTTTCTGGAAGGCAGGATCGAAGAAGGCGTTTTCCGCACCGACAAGGGGCTGATCCTGCCGCTCCCGGCGGACCTTTCCCCCGCCAGCGCGGGCGGCCGTCCGCTCGTCTACGGCATCAGGCCGGAGCACATCCGCGCCAGCGACCAGGGCATCCAGGGCCGAGCGACCATCGTCGAAGGCACCGGCTCGGAAATCTTTGCCAAGCTCGAGTGCGGCGGCGAGCAACTCTCATGCCTTTTCCGCGAGCGCATCGACATCCGCTTCGGCGACACGGTGGGCGTCTCGATCGACGAGAAACGGGTCCATCTCTTCGACAAGGCAACCGGCCAGAGGCTCTGAGGGACCCAGGCGGCGTCAGTCCGTTTGCGCGAGCGCAAAGACAGCCGTCTCTTTCCCATCAATCTGGGGGGATGAAAGCAGATGTCCCGATTCCCCGCAGCTACGCCAATCTTGAGGATTTTGCCGCCCTGCTGGAAAGCAGGGGCCGGCTGAAGCGGATATCGCAGCCCGTCTCGCTGGTTCACGAGATCACCGAGATCCACCGCCGGGTGCTTCTGGAGGAAGGACCGGCTCTGCTCTTCGAAAAACCGGTCGATGCCCGCGGCAATACGCTCGCAATACCGCTTCTCGCCAATCTGTTCGGAACCCGCGAGAGGATCGAGTGGGGCCTGGGGCTCGCAGCCGGCGGCATTTCCGGCCTTGCCGATTTCCTCGGCGAATTGCGCGAGCCGCGGCCGCCGAAATCGATGCGCGATGCATGGAGGAAGCTTCCGCAGCTGAAGGCGGCGATCGCGCTGAACCCCCGCCCGGTCTCGAACGCGCCATGCCAGGAGATCGTCTGGCAAGGCGCTGATCTCGATCTCGACCGGCTGCCGATCCAGTCCTGCTGGCCCGATGAGCCCGCCCCCCTCGTCACCTGGCCGCTGGTGATCACGCAGGCGCCGGACGATCCGACGGATGTCAATGTCGGCGTCTACCGGATGCAGAAACTCGGCAAGGACCGCCTGATCATGCGCTGGCTCGCCCATCGCGGCGGCGCCAGACACCACAGGATGTGGCAGGCGCTCGGGCGCGACATGCCGGTGGCGGTCGTCATCGGCGCCGATCCGGCGACGATCCTCGCCGCCGTCATGCCGCTGCCGGACACGATCAGCGAATTGAATTTCGCCGGCGTGCTGAAAGGCAGGCGTCAGCAGGTCGCGCCCGGATTTTCGGTGCCGCTGCCGGTTCCCGCAGAGGCGGAGATCGTCCTCGAGGGCACGGTTTCCACCACCGAGACGGCCGAGGAAGGTCCCTACGGCGACCACACCGGTTATTACAACGCCGTCGAGCGTTTCCCGGTGCTTTCGCTTTCGGCGATCACCATGCGCCGCAATCCGCTTTATCTTTCCACCTATACCGGCCGCCCTCCCGATGAACCGTCGCGGCTCGGCGAAGCCATGAACGAGCTCTTTATCCCGCTGGTCAGGCGCCAGTTCCCCGAGATCCGCGATCTCTGGCTGCCGCCTGAAGCCTGTTCCTATCGAACCATGGTGGTTTCGATCGACAAGCGTTACCCGGGCCATGCCCGGCGGATCATGATGGGTCTCTGGTCGATGCTGCCGCAGTTCAGCTACACCAAGCTGATCATCGTCGTGGATCCCGACATCGATGTCCGAAACTGGCCCGATGTCATGTGGGCGGTTTCCACCCGCTTCGATGCCAGCCGCGACCTCATGGTCGTCGACAATACGCCGATCGACTACCTCGACTTCGCCTCTCCGCAATCGGGCCTCGGCGGCAAGCTCGGGCTGGACGCCACGACCAAGATCGGTTCCGAGACGACCCGGGAATGGGGCCGGGTTCTCGAAATGTCTCCCGAGATCATCGAAAAGGTCGACCGGATATGGGCCTCGCTCGGCCTCGGCGAGGGCTCGTCATGACACATCATTTGCGGAGCACCGAGCCGAAGCTGCCCGCCGGCCAATCGCCGACGCCAAACCAATCCCGAAACCATCATCGACGAGGAGTACATCATGACTGACATTGCCCCGGACACGACGGTCGCAGCGATCGCCACGGAACTGCCGGGAGCCGCAGAACTTTTCCGCCGGCACAGCATCAGCTTCTGCTGCGGCGGCGATATACCGCTCTCCAAGGCCGCAGAGCAGGCAGGCCTCGCGCCGGCCGCGCTGATCGCCGATCTCAAGGCCCTCGAACAGGCATCGGGACGGGATGCGCCGCAGGAAACATTGGCTTTGATCGCGCACATTCTCACCAGATATCACGCCGCCCATCGCGAGGAACTGGATTGGCTCATTCCTCTCGCCCGGAAAGTTGAGCGCGTACACGCCGGCCACCCCTCCGCTCCGATCGGACTTTCCGAGATATTGGCACAGGTCCGCGACGAACTCGAAGACCACATGATCAAGGAGGAGCAGGTGCTCTTTCCAATGATGCGACGCGGAGGCAGCGCCATGATTGCCCATCCGATCGCCGAAATGCGAAACGAACACGAGGATGAGGCGCAGCATCTGCAGACGATCGAGCATGTGACGCGCGGCCTTACCCTGCCCGACGATGCCTGCAGATCGTGGACGGCGCTTTATACGGGGCTGCGCAAATTCACCGATGACCTCGTCGTCCATATGCATCTCGAAAACGAAGTGCTGTTTCCGAGATTTCAACCGGTATCGTAGAACGTGGAGGAAGCGGCGAACCTCGCCGCGACATCGTCGACCTGAGGAGGAGCGATGCATATCGAATGTGACCCGAACGGCGACTTTATCCTGGAATCCGGCGAGATCGCCGCCCGGTTCGGGCTTTCCCGCGACGATTTCCGGCTGAGAATTCGCCAGGGTCTCGTGACGAGCACGGTCGAGCGGGGCGAAGCCGAGGATATCGGAACGTCCCGCCTGAGCGTTCGTCTCGGAAACCGCCTGTGGCGCGCCGTCCTGAACGGCGAAGGCGAGGTTCAGAACGAAACCGTGACCTTCGTTCGCGGGAGAGGCCGATCCGGCGGCTCCTGACGCCGACGCGGCCGCCCACGGGCGTCCTTCGGTCAGCCCTGCCGGTTCTCTCGAAAGAACCGTCATCCTCTTTGCGCCAGGTCAAACACGGTAATCCCCGCAGCCGATAGCCTGCATCCGCATATTGCCAGGATGCATGAATATGGAATTTCCCCGCTTGCTCGCCGTCCCCCTGAACTACATGCCGCTGGCGGCGATCGAACGAGCGACGGGATTGCTGTTCACGCGGGTCCTGAAGGAACATCCGGACCTGTTCGAGCGGCTGGGCGAATACAGGGCGAAGCGCTTTGCTTTTCTTCCGAGCGACCTGCCGCTTGCCTTCATCGTGGAGCCGGCAGGGCCATCCATCCGCGTGATACGCAAACCGGCAACGCAGGACCTCGCCGATGCTTCCGTCGAGGGGCCGCTCTTTCTGCTGCTTGCCCTGCTCGAAGGCCGCTGCGATGCGGATGCGCTGTTCTTCTCCCGCGACCTTTCCGTCACCGGCGACATGGAGGCGATGCTGGCGATGCGCAATGCGCTCGATGGCGCCGACATCGATCTCCCGCGCGACCTGTCGAAGCTCGCCGGTCCTCTTGCGCCCCTCTTCGGACGGATGGCGCAAGACGTCCGGCGCCGTGCATTGAACAACGAGACCTCTTCATGGAACTGATCTGCCCCGCCGGAACGCCGGCCGCCTTTCGAGAGGCCGTCGATGCAGGCGCCGACGCCGTCTATTGCGGCTTCCGCGACGAAACCAACGCCCGCAATTTTCCCGGCCTCAATTTCAGCCGCGACGAACTGCGGGACGCCATTGCCTACGCCCGCCGGCATGGCACCCAGACCTTCGTCGCCCTCAACACCTTCATGCGCGCCGGCGACGAGGAAATCTGGTATCGCGCCGCCGCGGACGCCGTCGCCCTCAGGGCCGATGCGCTGATCCTCGCGGATTTCGGCCTGATGGCGCATGTGGCCGAGCGTTATCCCGAGCAGCGCCTGCATGTCTCGGTCCAGGCTTCCGCCTCGAATGTGGACGCGATCAACTTCCTCGTCGACGCCTTCCATGCCAGGCGTGTCGTCCTGCCGCGAACGCTCACCATTGCCGACATCGCCCGCATCGCGCCAAAGATCCGCTGCGAGATCGAGGTCTTCGTGTTCGGCGGGCTCTGCGTCATGGCAGAAGGCCGCTGTTCCCTCTCCTCCTACGCGACGGGGAAATCGCCGAACATGAACGGTGTCTGCTCGCCGGCAAGCCATGTGCGCTACCGCCAGGAGGGCAAGGAGCTGGTTTCCGAGCTCGGCAACTATACGATCAACCGCTTTCCTGCCGGCGAAGCGGCGGGCTATCCCACGCTGTGCAAGGGCCGTTTCGACATTGCCGACAGCCCCGCCTATGCGTTCGAGGACCCGGTTTCCCTCGATGTGATGGGCGAGATCGACGCACTTTCGGCAGCGGGCGTCAGCGCCCTGAAGATCGAAGGCCGCCAGCGCGGCAAGGCCTATGTCGCCGAAGTCGTCTCGACCCTGAAAAAGGCCCTGTCGGTGAGCCCCGCCCAGCGAGCGCCCCTGCTCGCGCGCCTGCGCGGCCTGAGCGAAGGCCAGAAGACCACGTCGGGCGCCTATGAGAAGCGCTGGAGATGAGCATGAGCCGCACCGCTTCCCCATCCCTGACGATGGGACCCGTCTATTATCTCTGGGACGGCCCCAAATGGCGCGATTTCCATTTCCGCATCGCCGACGAGGCGCCGGTCGATCGCGTGGTGATCGGCGAGACCGTCTGTTCCAAGCGCCAGCATTTCATCGAACCGCATATTGCCGAAGTGATCGAGAGGCTGGAAGCCGCCGGCAAGACCGTGGTCCTCTCGACGTTGTCGCTCGTCACCCTGGAACGGGAGAGCCGGCAGATCCGGGAGCTCGTCGCCGACAGCGAACACCTGATCGAGGCCAACGACCTCTCCGCCCTCGGCCTGCTGAACGGCAGGCCCCACAGCATCGGCCCGCTGGTCAATGTTTATAACGCGCCGACGGCCAGGCTGCTTGCCGGACGCGGAGCGACCAGCATCTGCCTGCCGCCGGAATTGCCCTTCACGTCGGTTGAGAAGATCGTCGCCGAGGCGCCGGCCATCGCATTCGAGGTCTTCGCCTTCGGCCGCATGCCGCTCGCCACCTCCGCGCGATGCGCGCATGCGAGGTCCAAGGGCAGGATCAAGGACAATTGCCAGTTCGTCTGCGGCGAAGACCCGGACGGACTGCCGGTGAAGACCCTCGACCGGCAATCATTCCTCGCGCTCAACGGTGTGCAAACCGTGTCGCACACCTGCCAGGCCCTGCTGGGCGAACTCGCCGGCCTCACCGCCTGCGGCATCTCGGCGATCCGCCTGTCGCCGCAGGACTGCGACATGGTGGCGGTCGCGAGGCTCTATCGCGCCGTGCTCGACAACGCGCTGGACGCGGACGAAGCGATCATGCAGCTGCGCGAAATCTATCCGGCGGCTCCGTTGTCGAACGGTTTCCATCATGCCCGCGAAGGGGCGGCCTGGGTCGCACGTGCCCGCGATACGGCCCATGGACAAGCTTGAGGGACTACGGCACTTCCCGCGAGCGCCGATCAGCCGCAAAGAAAGAGAAGCGGGTCCGCACCCACCAATGCCGCATGCCCGCCGCCGAGAAGCCAGACCAGTGACGCCACCGTGCAAAGCAGGGCAGCAGCCATCGGCACGTCTATTGTAATTTTTGCCTTACCATTGATGACCGCTGCGAATGGAATGACGGAGGTTCGCGAAGAGGCCGATGGCCAGGCCGACCCCAGCGACCGACGCGCCCTCTTTTCGAGCATGAAGAAGCCGCCGGCCGAAAAGGCGGCGAAGCCACCGAACAGAAGCAGCGAACGCAGATCTCCATTGGGCGGAATGTGCCCCACCGACCAGCAGAGAAAACCCCAGAGAACCGGATGGCGCGTGACGGCCACGATCGCATCCGCCTCGCCTCCCCTGCGGAACGAGATCGAGAAGGGATTGCGGCTGAAGAGGCCTGCCAGAACCAGGAAAAGCCCGATCGGCGAAAGCACGAAGGTGGGCCAGGCCTGCCATGGCCTGGGTTGCCAGATTTCCACATAGTCGAGGCTCAGCGCGGACAGGATAAGCCAGCCAAGGGCAGCCGTGGAAACGACGGAATAGGCGGCAATATAGCTCCCATGCCCCATCCAGCCGATCAGCGTGCCGCGGATCTTCGGGATTGCAGGAATGGAATGCAGGGCGATGAAGGCCCCGAAAGCCAGCAGAAACTGCGCCATGGCAAGGCCGCTACTGTTGCCAGAAGAGAACGCCCGCGATGGCGACCGAAAAGACCACCGCGGCGAGCGAGCTGTAACCCTGCAGGACGCCCATCCGTTTCAGGGCGATGGCGAATATGACAATGATCGGGGCGGCCATCAGCAGGCCGACTTGTGCATCAGACATGGCAAATCCTTGGTTTGCCGCCATCCTAACCCCTCTATCGGCCGTTTCTTTGCGATATGACAAAGAGCCGGATCTGTATTGCCTTCATCTTCCCTTGCGGAACAATACCGGAGGTTTCGGAATGGCGGCAATCACGACGACAGAGGAGAGGGATGAAGGCGGCGACCTTCTTCTCTGGGTGCTCGTCTGGGGCGAACTCGCGGCTTTCGGCATTCTGCTGACCGGTTATGTCGTCATGTCCATGCTGCATCCGGAAAGCTTTGCGCTCGCAAGGCTGCATCTCGTGCCGCGGCTGGCCGGGCTCAATACCGTCGTGCTGCTGGCGAGCAGCTGGCTGGCGGCGCTGGCCGCCGGTTCCCAGGGAAAACCTCGCCGGCAACGCCTCTTCCTGCTCGGGGCCGCATTTCTGGGTTTCCTCTTCGTCGCCCTCAAATTCGCCGAATACCGGTCCGAATGGGCGGCGACGGGCGATCAGAACCTGCAGACCTTTTTCGAACTCTACTTTCTCATCACCGGCTTTCACCTCGCCCATGTCGCCTTCGTCGGCCTTCTCTTCGTGTTGGCGGCAATCAGGCTCGAGCGTTCGACGATCGTCACGCTGACAACCATCTGGCACGTCATCGACATCGTCTGGCTGGTGATGTTCCCCCTGATCTACCTGAGCTAGGCGAAGGACATTCCCATGGACGATTCAAGACTTTTCGGCAGCGCCAACTGGGTGATGATGCTCGGCATTGCCGGCGCTCTGATCGCCGCGCAATGGAAGCACGAGGTGATACCGGCGGTCGCACTTGCCGTCATCCTCGTCATGGCCGTTGCGAAGATAAGGCTCATCGTGCTCGACTTCATGGGCCTGCGGGGAATGCGGCCGAATCTCGCCAGGGCGCTGATGGTCTGGCCGGTCTTCTTCTCCGCCCTCTCGCTCGGCAAGGTCGTCCTGGCCGCCATTCTCTAGGCCCGGCCTTCCTCTCGCCTTTCCCTGCCTGAACACAAGCCTGGCCCACGGTCCCCCGCGCGCCGATTGGAAAGCAAATACTTACATTTCAAAAACTGGCGGGCTTCTCCGGCACCGCTTTTTTGTTTGGTAAATCGCAAAGAAGGCCGGCGAAAATCCCTTCATAGAAGTCCCCGGGGGTCTGGTCGCCTTTATGCCGACCGGCCCCGCAGCAACCCGCAAGGCATCCGCACAAAGGGGACATGAGGATGGCAGAACGCCTCACAAAGACCGGGGCACGTAACGTCTTTTACGGCGGCTCCGCGTTCTTCTTCTTAATCTTTCTCGGGCTGACCGCCCACAGTCACTATTACATGCGAACCACGTCCACCGACGAGGCCACGCTCACCGATTCCGTCGCGCGCGGCAAGCACGTCTGGGAAAAGAACGCCTGTATCAACTGCCATACGATCCTCGGGGAAGGCGCCTATTTCGCTCCCGAACTCGGCAATGTGTGGAAGCGCTGGGGCGGCGATACCGATCCGGACACCGCCCGTTCGACACTGAAGGCCTGGATGGCCGCACAGCCGAGCGGCATCGAGGGCAGGCGGCAGATGCCGCAGTTCAACCTGACGGAACAGGAACTCGACGATCTGGCCGACTTCCTCGAATGGACCAGCAGGATCAAGACCCAGAACTGGCCGCCGAACGATGCCGGCTGATCTCACGGGAAGGGAAAAACAAATGAAATATCAAACCCAGAAGGTCGCGATGCTGTATTTCTACGGCGCGCTCGGCCTATTCATCGCCCAGGTCCTGTTCGGCGTCCTCGCCGGCACGATCTACGTGCTGCCGAACACGCTTTCGGAACTGCTGCCCTTCAACATCGTGCGGATGATCCACACCAACGCTCTCATCGTCTGGCTGCTGATGGGCTTCATGGGATCGACCTATTACCTCCTGCCAGAGGAGGCGGAAACGGAGCTGTTCAGCACCAGGATCGCGGTCGTGCAGTTCTGGCTTTTCCTCGTCGCGGCGGCGATCGCCGTCGTCGGTTACCTGTTCCACTATCATGAAGGCCGCGAGTTTCTCGAACAGCCGTTCGTCATCAAGGTCGGCATCGTCGTCGTCGCGCTGATGTTCCTGTTCAACGTGACGCTGACCGTGCTCAAGGGCCGCAAGACCGTCGTCACCAACATCCTGATCTTCGGCCTCTGGGGCGTGGCGATCTTCTTCCTGTTCGCCTTCTACAACCCGGCCAACCTCGCGCTCGACAAGATGTACTGGTGGTACGTCGTCCATCTGTGGGTCGAAGGCGTCTGGGAACTGATCATGGCCTCGGTGCTCGCCTTCCTGATGATCAAGCTGAACGGCATCGACCGTGAAGTGGTCGAAAAATGGCTCTATGTGATCGTCGGCCTTGCCCTCTTCTCCGGCATTCTCGGCACCGGCCACCACTTCTACTGGATCGGCGCTCCCGGTTACTGGCAGTGGATCGGCTCGCTCTTCTCGACGCTGGAAGTGGCGCCCTTCTTCACCATGGTCATCTTCACCTTCGTGATGACCTGGAAGGCCGGCCGCAAGCATCCGAACCGCGCCGCCCTTCTGTGGTCGATCGGCTGCTCGGTCATGGCCTTCTTCGGCGCCGGGGTCTGGGGCTTCCTGCACACGCTGTCGTCGGTCAACTACTACACCCACGGCACCCAGGTCACCGCAGCGCATGGCCACCTCGCCTTCTTCGGCGCCTATGTGATGCTGAACCTCGCCGTCATGGCCTATGCCGTGCCGGAACTTCGCGGCCGCAGCCCCTATAACCAGTGGCTTTCGATGGTCAGCTTCTGGATCATGTGCACGGCCATGTCCGTCATGACGTTCGCCCTGACCTTTGCCGGCGTCCTTCAGGTTCACCTGCAGCGCGTCCTCGGCCAGGGCTACATGGATGTCCAGGACCAGCTGGCGATCTTCTACTGGATCCGGCTCGGGTCGGGCGTCTTCGTGCTCATCTCGGCGCTGATGTTCCTCTGGGCCCTGTTCGTCCCCGGCCGTGAACGGCAGCCCGCCGGCACGACGAGCGTCCAGCCCGCCGAATGACGTGACGCGGCTCCGTCTCGCCGGCGGAGCCGCGCTTTCCACCCCTTCAAGATCCCCATCCTTTGAGACCAAGGACATCCCGATGACCATCGCTTCTCCGATTAAGCCCGTCGAGGCCGCAGCGATTCCGCACTACATCCCCGCCGGCAACGAATGCGAACTGTTCGAAATGGCCTGGAAGCGGCAGCTTCCGCTGCTCCTGAAAGGTCCGACCGGCTGCGGCAAGACCCGTTTCGTCTCCCATATGGCGGAGCGTCTCGAACTGCCGCTCGCCACCGTCTCCTGCCATGACGATCTGGCCGCCGCCGATCTCACCGGCCGCTTCCTCCTGAAGGGCGGCGAGACCATCTGGGTGGACGGCCCGCTGACGAAGTCGGTGCGCGGCGGCGGCATCTGCTATCTGGACGAAATCGTCGAAGCGCGGAAGGATGTCGCCGTCGTCATCCACCCGCTGACCGACGACCGCCGCATCCTGCCGCTCGAAAGAACCGGTGAGGTGCTGGAGGCGCCAAAAGAGTTCATGCTCGTCGTCTCCTATAATCCCGGCTACCAGAACATCCTCAAGGCGCTGAAGCCTTCCACCAAGCAGCGTTTCGTGGCGATCGAGTTCGATTTCCTTCCCCGGGAACAGGAAGTGGCGATCGTTGCTGCCGAAAGCGGTCTTTCCGAACGGCATGTCGTGCCGCTGGTACACCTTGCCCACCGCCTGCGGGCCCTTAAAGGTCACGACCTGGAGGAAGGCGTTTCCACACGCCTGCTCGTTTATTGCGCCTCCCTGATCGAAAGCGGTCTTGCCCCGCGCCATGCGATACGGGCTGCCATGATCGAGCCGCTGACGGACGATCCGGACGTGCGCGCCGCGCTGATCGAAGTGGCGAATGCCATTGTTGCCTGAGGTGCTCTGATGCTGGATTTTCTCGAGCTGGAAGAAACCGTCGGCAAGGCCTGGCATCGCCTGGTCGGCCAGACACGGAGCCTGCCGCGCTATCCCGAGCAGGCGGTGGCGCTGGACGACATGAAACCCGTCCTCGCATCCTGCTTCCGCGGCTTCGGAGGCGATCACGCGGTCCAGCTCGTGGCAGCCCACCAGCGCACGTCGAAACATCGCCTGAAGCTTCGCCAGCTTGTCGGGCTGGGCGAGGAGCGGATTGCCCGGTCCGGCCGGGATTTCGCCCGTGCGATGCTTCCCGACGTCATCGACTTCTTTCCTGACCGCGGCCTGAACCGGGCCCTCTACATCTGGCTGACGGCAGCCATCGCCACGCTGCCGGAGACACGGCCGGCCTCCGGAGATCCCCTCGCGCGGGATCTCGAACGATTGCATATGGCAAGCTCCAATGTGGAGGCGACGCTTGCCGCATTTCCCGGCCTGCGATCCGTCTACCGGAGCCTCTGCCAGGCGGTGCTTGCCGAGCGTCACCGCGGCCGGCTTCCCTCGGTGGAACGGCTGCTGGAAAGCAGGATCGTCAGCCTTCTGCGGGCAGGCGCGGGCCTGCCGGACGACACACTGAGCGCCATCTTCCCCCGCCATGCCCCGCCCGGCTATCAGCCGATGATGGACGTGCCGCTCTGGCCGGAATTCCTCCCCCGGGAGGAAAGCCGTTCCTCGGCGGAGGATTCCGAAACCCCTCTCGCTGATCCGCAGGGCCCGGCCGGCAAGAGAAGGTTCAGCGCTGAGCGACAGCGGGAAGACGAGAACCGCTCCGAGCGGAGCCCCTTCATCCTCAACCGCTTCGAGAAAATTCTGGCGATGACGGAGATGGTCAATGTCGACCGGCCGACCGACGACAAGCCCGAGGAGGACGGCAAGGCGGCCGAGGACCTGGACGAAATGGTTCTCGGGCATCGGAGGGAACGCCCCTCTTCCCGTTTCCACTTCGACCTCGATCTTCCGCCGGAAATGGTAGACCTCAAGGAAATCGCCGCCGAACTCACCTATCCCGAATGGGACTACCGGAAGGCCACCTATCTGAAGAGCCATTGCCGGGTTCTCGCCGTCCCGACATCGGCGACGGGTGATCGCCTGGAAACATCCGATGACACCAAGGCCCTGGTCAGGAAGGTGCGCAAGCAGTTCGAAATCCTGCGGCCCCGCCAGGAAATGCTCAAATCGCAGCTGGATGGGGTGGAGCTCGATCTCGACGCTGTCGTCCGGCGCCGGACCGATCTTCTGGCCGGCGGGCAGGCAACCGACCGTATCCATCTCGCAAGCCGGCCGCGCACGCCCGATCTCGCCGTCACAATCCTCGTCGATGTCTCGCTTTCCACCGATGCCTGGATCGACAACCGGCGGGTTCTGGATGTCGAGAAGGAAGCGCTTCTCGTCCTCTCGCAGGGCTTGAGCGCCTGCGGCACGGACCACTCCATCCTCACCTTCACCTCCCGCCGCCGCTCCTGGGTGCGGGTCGAGACGGTGAAAGGATACGACGAGCAACTTTCAGCAGCCGTGGAAGACCGCATCGCCGGCCTGAAGCCCGGATATTACACCCGCCTCGGCGCAGCACTTCGGCACGCCACTGCGGATCTGGCGAAGCGCCCCAACCGGACGCGCCTGCTTCTGGTGCTGACCGACGGCAAGCCCAACGACATCGATCACTACGAGGGCCGTTTCGCGATGGAGGACAGCCGCCGCGCCGTGCAGGAGGCGAAGCGCCTCGGCGTCAACGTATTCGCCGTGACGGTGGACAAGGATGCGAAATCCTATCTGCCGACGATGTTCGGCCGCAACGGTTATGCGGTCGTGGCCGACATCTCGAAACTTCCGGCGGCTCTCCCCGCCATCTATCGCGGCCTGACGGGATAAGGGGATCCCGGCCGCGCGGGAGGTCCGGCTCGGCGGATCGCCGGACCTCCATTTATCCGCTCAGAACCTATGCCGCCTTGCTGAACGACCTGCCGGTCTTGTTCAGATAGGCATCGAACGCCGAAGCTGCGGCCCGGACGATGAACCGGTGATCCTCCGAGACGCGAATATCCCCGCCCCGGCGCTCGATCAGCCCGTCCCGTTCCAGTTCGTCGAGCCGATCATTGCCCCGCAGCAGCAGGTCGGCATCGAAGCCGTGCGCCGCCGCAAGGGCAGCTATATCGACCGCGAAATCGCACATCAGCCTTTCGATCACCGCGCCGCGCAGGCGGTCCTCCGGCGTGAGACGGTAACCCTTCGCGACCGGCAGCTCGCCTTTCGAAACCCGCGTCGCATAGAGGCCGGGCGGAACCTCGTTCTGGATATAGCCTTGCGGCAACCTGCCGATCGAGGATGCGCCGAGCCCGATCAGCGCCTCGCAGGCATCCGTCGTATACCCTTGAAAATTCCGGTGCAGCCGGCCTTCGGTCTGCGCCACGGCAAGGTCGTCGCCGGGGAGAGCGAAATGGTCGAGGCCGATCCGCACATAACCCGCGGCCACCAGGGCATCTGATATCGCGGATGCCTGGAGCGCGCGCTCCCGCGCATCGGGAAGCGCTGCCTCGTCGATAAGCCGCTGGTGTTTCTTGAAGCTCGGGATATGCGCATAACCGAAGACCGCGAGCCGATCCGGCCGCATGCGGACGGCTGCTTCGACGGTCTCGACGCAGGACCTGACCGTCTGGAACGGCAGCCCGTAGATGAGGTCGAAGTTGATCGCGTTGATGTCGTTGCGGCGGAGGTGTTCCACCGTCTCCATCGTCGTCTCGACGCTCTGGATGCGGTTGATCGCTTTCTGCACCTTCGGGTCGAAGCTCTGGACGCCAAGGCTTGCGCGCGTGACGCCCGACTGACCGAGCGCAGCCGCCATCTCCCCGGTCAAGGTGCGCGGGTCGATTTCGACCGCCGCATTGACGACCGGCGCAAAGCCGAGACGGCTGCGGAACGCATCCATCAGCGCGATGAATTCCTCCGGCTTGATGATGGTAGGCGTGCCGCCGCCGAAATGGATTTCGCCGACACTGAAACTGTCGGCTCGAGCGGATGCCAGAAGCTCGATCTCCCGGTGCAATGTCTCGACATAGTCGAGAATGGGCCGGTCGCGCTCGGTAATCGTGGTGTGACAGCCGCAATACCAGCACATCGACCGACAGAAGGGGATGTGGATATAGAGCGAAGTCGGTTGTCCCTCGGGCAAGGCCCGCAGCCAGGACGGATAGTCGAGGGCGTCGAACTCCGGGCTGAAGTTCGGAGCCGTAGGATAGCTCGTGTAGCGCGGCAGCCGTGCATCGCCATATTTCTCGATTATCGCTGCGGACATGTCGGGCTCCTTTCCGGTTTTCATCGGAAAGCATTTATCTCCCCGGCGCCGGCCCCTCTTTGTGCAAAGTCAACGACAGCGCCGCGTTTCTGCAAAATATTTGTCCCGACGCAAATTTCCCCGGATGCGCCGCTGCTAAATCGGGAAGGCGGCAGGGATCGGCCAGGCCGCAGCCCCAGCTTGAAAGGCCCAGAACACACCATGTCGGATATTCAGATCCCTTCCATCGATGTCAGGACGCTCGCTCCCGCCGAACGCCACCCGAAGATTTTTGGCGTGCTGACGTCCCTCATCCCGGGCGGCATCATGCATGTCACCAGCGACCATGATCCTCGTCCGCTGCACTACCAGATCGAGAGCCGTTATCCGGAACAGTTCGACTGGCAATATCTCGAACAGGGTCCGGATGTCTGGCGCGTCGAAATCCAGCGAGCGCAGGGTTCCGGCTGCGACTGCTGCTGCGGTCACTGAAAGACGAAAGCCATGCCCGGCGCCACCCTTTCCCGCTGGACAATGTCCTATTTCGCGACGGCGCTGGTCTGCCTGGTCGCCGGGCTGGCTTTGATGACATCGGGTTTCGGATATCCATCCGCTCCCATCGAGGATCCGGCCTCGCTGGTGATCGTTCATCTGATCGCGATCGGCTGGCTCGGTCTCCTGTTCGCCGGATCGCTGCTTCAGTTCGTGCCGGTGATCGCCTCGCAGCAGCTGCGATCACCCTATCTCGCCCTGCCCGCGCTGCTCCTGACCGTGACCGGGTTGCTCCTGCTGCTGACGGGGTTCCTGGGGATGGCCGATATCGTGCCCTTCTGGACATGGACACTCCCGGCCGGAGGCATCCTGCTGACGCTGGCATTCACAGGCCTCTGCTGGATGGTCGCGGGTACGCTCGCGGCAGCCCGGCCGTACTCGCTGCCGGCAAAGTTCGTGGCACTCGGCTGCTTGGCCATGATCGGCACGGCCGTGCTCGGGATGCTGTTCACCCTTCCCCTCTCGGGCCTTACCGACAATCCGCATCTCGTCGGCCTGGTGCTTTCGGCCGGGCGGGCACATGCCTATCTCGGCCTTTACGGATGGATGACCGTCACCGCGATCGGCGTCAGCTACCGCCTCCTGACCATGTTCCTGCTGTCGCCTGAAAGGACGCGCGGAACAAGTCGGGCGATCGGCTGGCTGCTGGCTGCCGCTCTTCTCACGGTCGGCTGCGGCATCGTCCTCGATGGAGCCGGCCTGCCCGCGGACTGGCCGCTTTACCTGGCGATCGCCCTTTCGGGGCTTGCCGCTGTTCTCTACGCGGCGGATGTCCACTCGATCTTCCGCGAACGGAAACGGAAATCCGTGGAATTGAACGTGATGGCGAGCCTCGTTGCGATCGGCATGCTGGTCTTCTGCTTCGTTCTTTTCGCCGCCTCGATTGCGGTCGGAAATCCGGCCGGAATGGTGATGCCGATCGTCTATCTCTTCACGTTCGGCTGGCTGACCGGGCTCGGCCTCGGGCAGCTCTACAAGATCGTGGCATTCATGACCTGGCTGGAATTCTACGGTCCCGTTCTCGGGCGGGCGCCAGTCCCGCGCGTCCAGGACCTGGTCAACGAGCGGCGCGCATCCGCATGGTTCCTGCTCTATTTCGGCGCCACTGCCGCAGCGACCGCCGCCTTGTTCCTCGACAGACCGGACATGGTCAGGGGGGCTGCCCTCGTCCAGCTCACGGCCGTCTGCGCGCTGGGCTTCGAGTTCATCCAGGCCCGCCGCCTCGCCATGGTTCCGGCCGCAACCAGACTTCCGTCCGGCATCGCCGCACGACGGCTCTTCTTACCAAGCTTCAACGGGAGGTCACGATGACCCAGGAATTCAAGGAACTCGATGTCAGGCCCATCCTGAAAAACGGCGGCGAGCCGTTCGAAGCGATCATGACGGCGGTCGGCGCGCTGCAGCCGGGCCAGGGGCTGAAGCTGTTTGCGCCCTTCAAGCCGCAACCGCTCTATCGCGTCATGGATGCCAAGGGCTTCGATCACGCCGTCTTGGAACTCGAGGGCGGGGACTTCGAAGTGCGCTTCACGCCGCGTCCGGAAGAAGCGGTCGCGCTCTCCGAAAACGCGGTCTCGCCTGAACTGTGGGCGGAACCGTCCGTACAGCTCGATCTTTCCGACCTCGATCCGCCGGAACCGATGCAGCGAATTCTGGCGGAGACCGAGGCACTGAGCCCGGGCAAGGTGATCTTCGCGGTGCTTGCCCGCGAACCGGTCTTCCTGTTCCCCGAATTGACGCGCCGCGGCCACCAATGGGTCGGCAATTTCGACCGGGACGGCAGCGCTTACCGGATCATGATCCGCATCGGCAAGGAGGCGTCCAATGCCTGACGCATCCGGCCACGCCAACCTGACCGAGCGCGTCAGGCAACAGCTTTCCATGGTCATCGACCCGGAGATGGGCCGCAGCGTCGTGGACATGGGCCTGATCTACCTCATCGAGGCGGATCAGGCCGGCGACATGCACATAATGATGACCACCACGACAAGAGGCTGCCCCGCCTCGACCTTTCTGACGCAAGCAGTTCAGGCCTGTGCCGCATCTGTCTCGGGTGTCAGGAGTGTCGAGGTGGCACTGACCTACACTCCGCCGTGGAACCCTTCGATGATGACGCCATGAAGCTTCCGAAACTGATCAGGCGGTGGAAAGAAACGCGGGACCAGGATATGTCGCGGCTTCCCCCGAATGCGAAAAATGTCCTGGACCAACGTCTTGCCGTCTACGAGATGATCGCGGCCGGCACAGCGGACGACCCGGCCTTGTTCATCATCGATGAGATCGAGCGCCTGAGCGAGTCGGTCGCCCGGGATTTCTGACACAGCCCCTTTAATCCCGCATCATCCGTTTCAGAAGGCCTTGGTGGCCTTCTGTCCCGCTCCCGTTAGTCCTTCGTGCTTTCCGCCAGCGCCAGCAGGCCGTCGGCATCCTTGACCAGCAGCTTCTGGCGCCCGCCTTCGACCAGCCCCTTCGCTTCCCATGCGCTCATGATTCTGGAGACGGTATGAAGCGTGGTGCCGGTCATCTCGGCGATATCCTGCCGGGAAATCGGGAAATCGACGCGCACCGCGTCCCCCTCCTTGCGGCCGGCCTGCTTGATCAGCCGCAGCACGGCATGGGCGACACGCTGCTCGACCTCCTGCGTCGACATTTCGCGGATCCGGGCATGGGCTTCTTCCAGGCGCTGCCCGATCGTCTGCATCGCCGTGACCGCAAGGCGGGGATTGCGATCGACGAACTGGGGCCAGAGCTCGGTCGGCCAGCAAAGCGCGATGCTTTCGGCGACAGCCATGGCCGTGCCGGGATAGTCCATCCGTTGAAGCGCCTTGGCGAAACCGAACAGATCACCCGGATGGACGACGCGGACGATGATCTGCTGGCCGTCCTCGGTGACCTGCGTGACTTTCAGCCTTCCATGCAAAAGCAGATAGAAATGCGTCGCGGCCGCGCCCTGCTCGAACACGGCTTCGCCGACCGGCACCCTGCGGGAGGTTGCATGCGTGAGAAGGGCGTCGGTATCGGAATCCTCCATTCTCTCGAACAGGGGAAAACTTTTCACGAGGCTCTTATCGATCTTCAACGGCTTATGCTCCGCTAGGGGTCGATGGGACCCTAGCATAACCCGTGGCGGGATCGAAGATGCGGTATTGCCGCGCCCCGACATTCCGCCGATCAAACCGGTATCGCGGGGACGCTCCCACTGCGCGGCGAGCACTTCACCTGCAACAGACATTCCCTGTTTGCTTGCGACGCCGCAAAGAAGGGTGACATCGCCGCCGCTACAAGACTGTCGGAAATCAAGGAGCTCCGAAGATGACGACAATTCCGGCGGCACGGCGACCTGGCGGCGTCCCCAGGGGACTTTCCACGACAGCCCCGATCATATTCTCCTACGGCTTCAGGCCGTTCTTTCTCTCCGCGGCGCTCTGGGCGATCGTCGCGATGCTGCTGTGGATAACGAGCCTGGCGGGACTGACCGATGTGGCCGAGACCTATGGCACGATCCATTGGCATGCGCATGAGATGCTGTTCGGTTACGCGAGCGCCGTGCTTGCCGGTTTCCTGCTCACCGCGGTACCCAACTGGACCGGCAGATTGCCGGTGTCCGGGTGGCCGCTGGTGTTTCTTTTCCTCGTCTGGGTTGCCGGCAGGCTGGCGTTGCTTCTGTCGGACTATATCGGGACTACGGCCGCCATTCTGGCCGACAGCGTCTTTCTGCCGCTTCTTCTTTTCATCTGCGTGCGCGAAGTGGTCGCCGGCCGGAAATGGAAGGATCTGAAAGTCGTCGCGGGACTGATGGCCCTCTCGGTCGCAAACGTGCTCTATCATCTGGCGGTGACCGCCGGGCAGCATCCATCCTTGGGGATCAAGCTTGCCCTTTCGGCCTATGCCGCAATGATCCTGGTCGTCGGCGGCCGAATCATTCCGAGCTTTACCCGCAACTGGATCAACAAGACCGGCCGGACGGATTTTCCCGCCGCCTATGACCGCTTCGACACGGCCGCCATCCTGTGCGGGGTCGCCGCCCTGGCAGCCTGGATCGTTCTGGACGACGGAAGGCTCGTCGCCGGAGCGGCGGGACTGGCGGCCGTCATGCATGCGGTCCGGCTCGCACGCTGGCGGGGCTGGACGACGACGGCGGAAATGCTGGTGACGGTGCTGCATGTCGCCTACCTGTTCGTGCCGCTGGGTTTCCTGGCGATCGGCCTGGCAGCCGTGAACCTTTTCGACGAGACGTCGGCAATCCACGTCCTGAGCGTCGGAACCGTGACCACGATGATGCTCGCCGTCATGACAAGGGCGAGCCGGGGCCATACCGGACGGGTGCTCGCCGCTTCGCCGACGACGATCGCCTCCTATGCGGCGATCGTGCTCTGCGCATTCCTGAGACCCAGCGCCGGCCTTTTCCCCGAATTTGCGAGCTTGATCTATTCGCTGTCCGGCATCGCATGGCTTGCCGCTTTCGGCCTTTTTGTTCTCGAATACGGCCCGATGCTGATCCGCGTAAGGCGGCGGGTGGCGGAAGGATAAGGACTATCGATCCCGACGGCCCGTCCCGTCCGGCGCGGCCCATCGGGCCGAGATCAGGGCGCGATCTCGACCTCCCCCTCCATCCTGGTGATCTCGAAATCGCTGATGATCACGTCGAGGCGAAGCCGCCATCGCCCGGGAAGAGGGAGCACGATATCGGGCACCGTCCAGCCGTCCTTTCCTTTCGCGGCCTTGCGCCTTATCGGCTCGATCCCCGCCCCGGGGTTGGACAGCACAACCGTCACATCCTGAGGGTCGAGCGGAGACCCGTCGCCTCTGGCGATGACCGCCGATATCGCCACGTCCCCGACCCGGGCCGGCGTGATCCTGACGTCGGCCACGGCCTTGCCGGTCTGCAGGCGAACCACGGCAGTCCTTTCGACTTCGGCGACCAGGGCGCGTGGGGGCGGCGTGAACCGCCATGTCGCAGCCACGGCAAAGATGAGGAGCAGAACGACCGTTTCCACCGCGATCGAACGAACCAGCAGACGGATCGCGCCCGGCTCTCCCTTTTCCGAACCGGACGTGAGTTTCCACCGGTTGAAGGCCGCCAGGGCAAACAGCAGGACCAGCAGCGCGAGCTTGACGAGGAAAACGATCCCGTAAGCCGTCGTCACCAGCCCGGCCGGAGTGCGGACCTGGACGACCGCGAGCACGCCGCCGGCCGCGGCAAGCACCAGAACGGCCCATGGTATGAAGACCGAGAAGCGGTGTAGTGCCACGCCTGCCGCTTCGCCGCCCTTTCTGAACTCGGCGAGGAGCGGCAGCAGCGCACCGGCCCAGATCGCGATGGCCGCGACATGCAGAAAGACGGCCGGGCGCATCAGCCATTGCGGATCTGCGGCGCTCGCATGCCCGCTGAGGCAGAGGGCGAATGCCGCCGTCATGACGGCCGATATGGATATCCAGCGGGCGTCCTTGCCTGGCCCGCAGGCCAGGGCAAGCCCCGCAAGCGCCAGCGCGGCAAGCGCAAAGATGACGGTCGGGCCGAAACTCGTGGTCATTCCCGCCGTCCAGACCCCGGGCGCGAAAAGCCGCGGGACAGGCTCACCCACCGTATCGAGACCCTGGAAGCCGGCCGAAAGCAGGGCACCGGCAAAACCTGCGCCAAGAGTGACCGCGACCTGTCTCAGCGCCTTACCGGAACCGCCCGCGAACCAGTGGATCGCAAAAACCCCGCCGACGCCGAAAAAGAGACCGACATAAAGTGCGACCTTGCCAATCCAGAGACCGGCGCGGACCGGCCAGTCGATATCGGCCGCAGCCCCCCGGGAATTGCCGTTCGGCTGCCCGATGGAAAAGACGACCGAACCGCCGATCGGGTGACCGTCTTCCGAAACGACTCGCCAGGAGAGGAGATAACTGCCGCCCGAGAGGTCGCCGGGCGGCGTGATCTCGATGGTCCTGTCCTTGAGGACGACGTTTTTGAGAACCACGGTGCTCCGGTCAGGTCGCGTGAGCTTGAGACTGGTCGGCGAGACGGGCTCGCTGAACGTCAGCGTGATCACGCGCGGCGCCGTGGACACGACCGAGCCGTCCCGCGGCTCGGTCGTGTTGAGGGATGCATGGGCGCAGGCCGCCGCCGCCATGACCAGCCACAGCAGGATCGTGGACACGAACCGCGGCAAGATGCCGGTCAGGGAAATTGCCTTGTCGCAAAGCGGCGTCATCGGCCTTCATGCTCCCGCGTGGACGGATCGTTCAGTTGCCAGCCTTCTGAAGAAGCTTGACGCCCGGCGCCGGCAGTTCGAGGTCCGAAGCCTTCTGGCCTGCAGTCGGCACCTCGATCCAGCGTTCCTTGAGGCCTTCCGGGCACTCCTGGATCACCGGGAAATAGAGCATGTCGCCGGGCTTCAGATCGGCGGCAATCGTACCGCGCAGGACGAACTCGTCATACTCGTCGTCACCGAGATTGCCGCCGCTCCAGACCACTTCCTTCACCCCTTCGGTAACGGGAGAGCCGTGATTGTCATAGGCCTTGGCATAGGCGCCCTTGACCTTGTCGAGCGTCCAGCCCGCCTTCGGCTGCGGCTTGACGCCGTAGAAACCCTCCGGGATCTGGACACGCACCGTGTTCGTCGGCTTGCCCTCGCAGCCGTGCGGCACGCGCAGCACCGCCTTGTAGGTCGAACCTGCGGGAGCTTCCTTTCCTTCCAGGGTGATATGCGCCAGCGCGGCGGTGCTGCCGAACATCAGGACGGCGGCGGCTATGGTGATTTTCTTCAACATGTAAATTCTCCGTACGTGGCCGCGCCATGGGCGGCCTGGTCTCGAGCGGCCGGCAGCCAGCATGGCTCCGGTCCGATATGGGTTAGTGGCTTGAAAGGGCGATCCCGCCCGTGCTTCCGTCTCCCGGCCGCCGGCAGCTGCAACAGCTTTCACTGTACCGTTGCCGGTTGGCCCTCGGGTGAGATCACAAGACAGAAGCGCGCGGGATTGCCGACCGAGAGCGCCTGGCGAGCCTAAGGTTCGCGTGGGCCTCGCTTAAATCTCCGGTCTGCATGCCATATCGCAAGACGCCGAACGTCTTGCGCGGCATCCGTTCAGGCGGCCTGAGGTGGCGCGCGGGGATTTCCGGGGGAGGTCTCGGGACGTTCGAAGGGACCTGTATCCGCTTCGATCGGAACCAGTCTGGAACTGGCTTCCAGCCGGTTGCTCAGAAAATTGTCGGAAAGTTGCGGTGCAAGCACCGGAGCGAGAATACTGCACGCCTGGGTGCAGCATTCGGGCAGCTTTGATCCGTCCTTATGATCGGACTTGCCGCCGATGTCGGCATGGGTGATGCAAAGCGGGTTTCCAAAATCGTCGAGGACGGGAGCCGCGACCGCCGAGCCGAGAAGCGCGGACCCAAGCAGCATCTGCAAGACGAGCGCATAGGCCGCGATCATCGTGAAGACAATACTTGAGGCAGGTGTCCTGCGGTTTTTCACGATCCCCTCATCGGTTGCGGCAGCCCCGGATGTCCGGTTCGGACACCCGTTACTGGCACGGCGCAGTCATGTCTGTCTATGCGCCCTTCCGCCACAGCGTTCTTTGATGCGCATCAACTCCCGGCTCGTTGGCAACCGAGGGGTCAGAACGCCAGCTGAACCTTCATTGATTTTGCTCTGTCTGCTGCGGTTTCGAAGGCGTTGACGGCGTCGTTGATGGGGAAGATGGCGGTGAGGAGCGGTTTGA
>UCEY01000075.1 GCA_900471605.1 Hyphomicrobiales bacterium
ACCTGCAGCCGGCTGCGCGACAGCGGCAGTTCCGCCGAAAGCAGCCGGTCGAGCCGCTGGCCGGCGGGGTGGGGGAGGGCGAGCGTGATCGCGATCCGCCGCCAGTCCGTGTCGCAGCGCAGGACCTTTTTGCGGATGTCGATATCGTCGCTTTCCTCGATGCGGCTCGCTCGGGCTTTGAGCGCCTGCAGGTCGAATTCGATCCGGGAAACCGCATCCGGCGCGCTCGCCTGCATCGCTTCGAGCAAAGCCGGGTCGATCGCCCGGATGGCCTGCCGCTCGAAGACGGGCCTGTTCCAGGTGCCGTCGCAGTCGATGCATTTGTAGATGAGCCAGGCATCGAGCCGCTTTCCATTGGCGTTGAGGCGGATGCGGCCGCTGGAGCGGAACGGTTTCGATATTCCGCAGCCGCTGCAGGCTAGGATCGGCCGGGGTGGAGTTTTAAGTGTTGCTGTCCATTCGAGATGGAGGATGTCGCACATGCCGTTTTGATCTTCCGGTCAGGAAGTTCATGCGGGAACGGCATTCAAGAAGCCCTTTTCGGGCGCGCACGGTGTGGCGAAGGTCCGGACTGTGGGAAGGAGCGTCGGAGGTCGTCGGACGGTTCAGGGCAGCCTAAGGCCGCCCTGGCACGATCAATGCCAAACCGGTCTCAAGCCGCCACCCCGATGAACAGTGTTTCCCACGCGGGCAAGCGTCATCGCTCGTCCAGCATGGGAGGGTGAACCTGTCGAGACCGGGGATTACTTAGGCAAACTGAACCTCAAAGGCCGACGCTCTTGGACCGCAAGCCATAAACGTGCCGAAGGGGAAGTCAAGATTTTTGGGCGCCGCGCCCGTTCCGGCCTATATAAGGACGCGAACAGTCGAACAGCGAGGATCAAACGATGGATATCAAACGCAGCGGATCGCAGCCTTCGCGCTCGCCGGACCAGTATTTCACCGGCACCGTCCGGCTGGACCCGCTGGTCGAGGCGCCGGAACCGGCCCGGGTCCGTGCCCTTGCCGTCACCTTCGAACCCGGCGCCCGCACCGACTGGCACACCCATCCGCTCGGCCAGACGCTGATCGTCACGGCCGGCTCCGGCCTGGCCCAAGTCTGGGGCGAGCCGGTCCGGGCGATCCGCCCCGGCGACGTGATCTGGTTCCCGCCCGGCGAAAAACACTGGCACGGCGCGTCGGCGACCACCGCCATGACCCATATCGCCATCCAGGAAGCCCTGAACGGTACGACGGCGGAGTGGCTTGGGCCGGTGACGGACCAGCAATATTCGAGCGAAGTCGCGCAGGACTGAGGTCGGGCGGTTTAAATTTCCGGCATCGGGGACCTGGACCGCGCTTTGGTCATCGAATGGCAATCCTTGTGACGGAAGGTTGGGATCGTTCAGCCGCAAGGAGCCGCCATGCCCAGCCAGACCCGCATTTCCAACCAGTACCTGACCGTCGAGATTTCCTCGCTCGGCTCCGAGATGCAGGCGCTGACGGCGGCGGACGGCCGCTCGTATCTCTGGAACGGCGATGCCGCCTTCTGGAACGGCCGCTCGCCGGTTCTCTTCCCGATGGTCGGCAAGGCGCCCGACAACCGCATCAGCGTCGAAGGCAAACCCTATGAGATGGGCCAGCATGGTTTCGCCCGCCGCAGCGAATTCACGCTTGCCTCGTCGAGTGGGACCGCGTGCCGTTACGAGCTTGCCACCTCGGATGCGACGCGCGCCGTCTATCCGTTCGAATTCCTGCTGGCCGTGGAGCACTCGCTCGATGGCCGGACACTGACGGTCGCGGCGGAAGTCGAAAACCGCGACGAAAAACCGATGCCCTTCGGCCTCGGTTTCCACCCGGCCTTCCTCTGGCCGATCCCGGGCGCGGCTGCCACCGCAGCCCACACCATCACCCTCGACAACGGCGCCGAACCGGCTTTGACGCGGCTCGAAGGCGGGCTGGTGAAACCGGAGAAATTGCCGTCCCCGTTCAAGGCGGGCAGCCTGACGCTCGATCATTCTATGTTCGAGGCCGATGCGATGATCTTCCCGGAAGGTGCCGGCGAGGGTTTGACCTATGCGGCCGAGGGCGGCCCCGCCCTGAAATTCTCCTTCGAGAACCTGCCCAACCTGGCGCTCTGGCAAAAGCCCGGCGCGCCCTTCATCTGCATCGAGCCCTGGCATGGCACCGCCGCCGAACTCGGCGGTTCGGACGATATCGCCAGGCGCCCCCATGGCGTCATGCTTCAGCCCGGCAAAACGGCCCGCTTCGCCTTCACGGTGGAACTGCCGGCGTAGCCAACCGAGGTGTTCCGATGTCGTCCCGCATAGCCACCTGTTCCTGCGGCCAGTTGTCGATCGAGGTCGAAGGGGAACCGCTCGGCGTCGGCGTCTGTCATTGTTTCGCCTGCCAGCGCCGCACCGGCAGCGTCTTTGCGGCACTTGCCGGTTTTGCTCCGGACTACAAGGTCTGTGGCAAGGCGAGCGAATATGTCCGCACCGGGGATCAGGGCGCGAAATTCAGGTTCCGCTTCTGTCCCGTCTGCGGCACCAATCTCTATCATACGGAAGAGGGCGCCGAGCGGCATTTCGTGGCCGTCGCGGTCGGCGCCTTCGCCGATCCGGGCTTCCCGGCCCCGCAGGATTCGGTCTATGATTGCCGCAGGCATTCGTGGGTGCAGCTGCCGCCCGGGATCATCGTCTACGAGAAGGACCCGCCGGGGGACCCGACCTGACCTTCAGGCGGTCCCTGCGAGTGCCGTTGGAGGGAGACCATGGCCGCTTCGCTTCGCATAAACCACCTGTCGATCATGGTCCGCGACTTGCGCCGCAGCGCCGATTTCTACCGGCAGGTCCTGCGCCTGCCGGAAATCGAGTGCAAGGTCGGCAAACCGAACATCCGCTGGTTCGGCATCGGCGACGGCCAGTCCATCCACCTGATCGAGGGCGATTTCGGCGCCACCTACGTCACCATGTCGACGCATCTGTGCATCGCCGTCACCGATCTCGACGGCACCGTCGCCCATATCGCCGCAACCGGCACCAGATACAGCGATCTCGCGAGAAACGAGGGCAGGATCCATGTCCGCCGCGACGGCGTGCGCTCGATCTACCTGCAGGATCCGGATGGCTACTGGCTCGAGATCAGCGACGATTACTGAAAGTCCGGTCCCAAAACGATTGCATGATCGGGATCCGCGACGCGCAGTCGTATCCCGCTATAGGCGAATATCCTGAATATGCAGCTCAAGATTGGCGCAAGGCTCGGATGCTTCTCTTCGTTGAATATTTGAGAGGAGAATAATCATGACCACCATTGTATCCACATCCTATTATAACGCAGCCACCCGACATGCCGGCTCCGCTGGCGCCAGTCTTGCCAAGGCCGACGATCCTTATGCCGTCGCGGATCAGGGTTCGGGCAACCGGGCCGGCAAGGCATCGGCAACCGCCGACGGTGCGCAGGCCGCCGCCGACGGCGGTGCCTCGACCGTGACGTTCAGTTTCATGGGCAAGGTCGTCAACGCCATCGTGCTCGACCGTGCGAACCTCAAGGCGATCAACGTCGCCGAATTGCCGGAAGACCAGTACCAGCAATTCATGGAGGGATCGCGCCTCCGCATCGAGGCGAACAGGACCTATCTCGAAAACCAGTATACCGAGCGCTCTTACCCGGACTATTCGAACGATCCGCGCATGAAGACCTACGCGACCGTCACCATCGCGGGCCGGGTCGTCGCCACCATCGACAACCAGGGCGTCGTGACGACCGCAAGCGACGCGATGGGCGAACGCATCAACAAGCTGCTCGCCGCCGGTCTGCCCAATGAGGCCAGCATCCCCGGCGGTCCGGCAAGCGCGCAAGACAGGGCCGAAAAGATCGCCGAACTGCTGGGCGGCCGGATCGTCAAGGCATCCACGGCGATGACGCAGAGGCAGTACAATGCCATGCCGCCATTCGAAGGCCCGACCATCACCATCGACTATGAAGGCATGAAGAACGACCCCCTGTCCGCCCAGATCGACCGCATGGCCGAAAATTATGCGCAGACGTAACAGAAACGGGCGGAATACCTGGCCCCGCAGCAGGCGATGACGGCCTAAGTCGCCGGGCGCCGGATCGGCGAGACTGATGGCAACGAGGCAGGCTCCAGCGGAGCCCGCCTTTCCAAGGTCGATCAGGTACGCACGCTTCCGCCTTTACGAATGTTCGGAGAACGGTGCCGTTTGCAGCTTTTCCGGCTCCATCGGCGTTAGCGGAAAATACGCGCGAGCCACTGTTCCGTCGTCAACGGCTCTATCTCGAGAAGTTTCTGCGCGCTGGTTTCCTCGGCGATCTCCTGGTTTTCCGTCTTCGCCAGTTCCTCGTAAAGATGGACGATCGCCGGGGTGGCGGGGCCGGTCAGCGGCTCCAGGATCTTGCCAAAGCCGGCGGGTGAGAGAGCCTCGAAGCGAACGGGCCGCTCGAAGAAGCGCGAGAACGATCCCGCAAGATCGATGCCCGTCGGACCGGGCAACTGTCCGACGCCGACCGTCCCGGTGACGTTCCTGTCGAGGAAGAGCCTTTCCGTCACGTCCGCCACGTCGAAATGCGAACTCCACGAGACCGCGAAATCCTTGCGGAAGGCATATCTGAGGACGCCCTCGGTTTTGACGGGATCGATGACCATCGGCAGAAGAAGATTCTCGAGGTAGAACTTGGGTGCGACGATTGCCGACGAGATCCCGCTTTCCTGCACGCCGCGCACAAGAATGCCGATCGCGCTTTCCGGAAGCCGGGCTGCATCTCCGACATCGACGATATTGCCGCTGGTCGAGACGACCACCCGCTGGGGTTTGGCCGTGTTGA
Source organism: Hyphomicrobiales bacterium (assembly GCA_900471605.1). Classification (GTDB taxonomy): domain Bacteria; phylum Pseudomonadota; class Alphaproteobacteria; order Rhizobiales; family Rhizobiaceae; genus Neorhizobium. The sequence goes on from UCEY01000075.1 coordinate 4,828, forward strand.
TGGCCTCCACGATGTTGTGCGCCTGCTTCAAGCGCACCGGTTCCGGTCCCATGGGCAAATGCACGAACACGCCTTCCGCGTCCCGGTAGGCAGCGATCAGGGAGGCAAGGCTCATATCGGTCGCGACGCCGGGTTTTCCTTGCAGCTTCGACGGATCACGGACCGCCCCGATGGCACGTCTGCCGTTCTCGAGCAGGCGATTGTAAAGCGGCGCGCCCTGGGCGCCCGTCGCGCCGTGGATGATGAAAGACAATTGGATTCTCCTTGTTGGCATGCTAATCGACCATTGGTGCAATGGATGCACCAGTTACGTCAAATGCACTATTGGAGAATTCTGATGTGGCGCGGAAAAATCCCGGACTGCGGAGTCGAGCGTTTCCTGCTGTTGCTGGATGGGCCGTGGGCGACGCTGATCATTCGGGAGCTGCTCCATGGTCCCCAACGGTTCACCGAGATCAAGAGGGGCCTCAAGGGCATCAGTGCCCATACGCTGACCCATCGCCTGAAGCGGTTCGAAGACTGCGGCCTGGTCACCCGAACCGCCTATGCGGAGACACCGCCGCGCGTCGTCTACGAATTGACGCCGCTCGGCAGATCTCTCGAGCCCATACTCGTCGGCATGGATCGCTGGGGGATGACGTTGTCCGAGGACAAGCTGGTGACAGCTTTGCCCGAAAAGGCGGGGTCTGCAGAGGCCCTGCCTTGATCGTCACGCACCCGCCTCGTCGAGATGCCGTTCTCGATCCGAGCTCGGCGACGAATTTTGAAGCCGGGGCAGTAAGAGGCTTCGATGTCTCAGGCGTTCTCGCCCCGGATCCGGCTTTCGAATCTCTTCAGAAGTGTGCGGCCTTCTCGCCATTCGCCCAAGCCGCTTTGACCGTTGATATGGCCCGCCGCGCCGATCACGGCCAGTTCGCTACCCCATTGCGCCGCCCGCCTTTCGACATATGACGTGGAACCGTAGGGATCGTCGGTGCTGGCGACGATCAACGAAGGGAAGCGAAGCCGCTCCTGCGGAACCATGCCGAAGCCCGCTGCCTGAACCGGAAATGCCGTCGACGAAGGGTCGGGAACGGCGACGAGAAACGCGCCCGCGACCGGCAGGGAGGTTGCCGCGCCCCAATGGGCGACGAGCAGGCAGGCAAGGCTATGGGCCACGAGAATGGGCGGCGCTTCCGCTTCCCGCACGCTTGCCTCCAGCGCGGCGATCCAATCGGCCAGATCGGGTTGGTCCCAGCTTGCGGGAGAGAAACGGCGGATGGCCGGATCGGCCGCCTCCCAGCGGCTTTGCCAGTGAGCGTCTCCCGAATTGCCGATGCCTGGCAGATGAATGAAACCGGTCATGCTTTATCCCTTCGTTGAAATCGCCCGACCATCGCGATTTACAATCCTGAAGGGAATTGGCATTCATCGGAAAGAGAGAGCAAATTCCGATAGATTGAAGGCCGATGGCAAAGAACTCCGATTTGCACCCCAATCTGGATCCGACCGACATCGCCATGATCGAGATTCTCCAGGACGACGGCCGCATCAGCGTTTCGGAACTGGGCAGGAAAGTCGGGCTTTCGCAGCCTGCCACGTCCGAACGGCTGAAACGGCTTGAGGACCGTGGCATCATCAAGGCTTATCAAGCCGTCGTCGATCCGGCCTCCGTCGGGCTTGGCATGATGGCGATCATCCGGCTGCGCACGACGCACGAGCACATAAAGGCCTGCCTGAAACTGTTCGCGGAGATGCCGCAGGTCATCGAGGCGCTGAGACTGACCGGAGAAGATTGCTTTCATCTGAAGGTTATCGTGCCCTCGCCAGCCCATCTGGAGGGCATCGTCGATGCGATCGCCCGTTACGGCTCCGTCACCACGGCAATCGTCTTGCGCAGCGAGGAGCCAAAACGCATCGGGCGTGAACTGATCGGCAGGAATTAGCGGGCAAAGCCGCGATTTTTTCGGCGCGACCGGGGTCATCGAAGAGCCGGTAAGGTCGGTCGCAGCCTGCCGATCGCAATCACGCGACCGGCCGGCTGCGACAGGACCATCCGCATTGCCAGCGGCGAGCTGGCGGGCGGCCCACCTTTATTTCATCGCCTCGAAATCCATCGCATGGCCGTTGATGCAGTAGCGCAGGCCGGTCGGCGGCGGGCCGTCGGGGAAAACGTGGCCGAGATGGCCGCCGCAATTGCTGCAGCGGACTTCGGTGCGCACCATGCCGTGCGAGGTGTCGCGGATCTCGGTGATTGCCTCCGGGTTGACCGCCTCGAAATAGCTCGGCCAGCCGCAGCCGGAATCGAACTTGGTGTCGGAGACAAAAAGCGGCTCGTGGCAGGCGGCGCAGCTGTAGAGCCCCTTTTCATGGCTGTTCCAGAAAGGCCCGGTAAAGGCGCGCTCAGTACCGGCCTGGCGCAGGATCCGGTATTGGTCGGGGGTCAAGAGCTCGCGCCATTCCTGATCGGTCTTCTGGATTTTCGGGGTGACGACATCGGACATCGCAAGGTTCCTTTCGTTTTCCCCATAGATAGGCATTGGGGCGGCGAAGGGAAAGTCCGCGACTGGCGAGCGGATGCGGCCATAACTGTTTCCGGCTCGAAGCGGTCATTCAGGCCAGGAACCAAAGCCTTCCGCGCCATGACGCGGAAGGCCGTTATTGGATTTACTACAATCCATATCAAACCCGTTCGGTTGATTTGTGCTGTCGAGCGACGCCCGCCACTCGCGCCCCGTAGAGACGCGCGGTTTCGAGGTCACCGACAGACATTTCCTCTGGTGCCGCGTCGGCATCCGACTGTGCCATCGGGCCGATGTATGAACCCATTCGATTTGCATCATCTCGCAACGACGACTTCAGGTTCGATGGCTTGATACCCAGACTTACCCATAGGCCACCGTGCTGCCCCGCAAGAAGAGCGAAATATTGCAGCGTGTTCAGCTTGTCGCCGTTCAGGCTGGCGCTGTTGGTAAAGCCGCCGAAAACCTTGTCCTGCCATTTTGCGGAAAACCAAGGCTTCGAGGATGCGTCGGCGAACTTCTTAAACTGCCAGCTCGGTCCGCCCATATAGGTCGGCGCGCCGAAGATGATGGCGTCAGCGGCATCGAGCGCCGCCCATCCGGCTTCGGAAAGGTTGCCCTCCGCATCGATAGCATGGAGCGTCGCTCCGGCTCCCTCGGCGACGGCCTCCGCCATGCGGTGAGTATGGCCGTAGCCGGAATGGTAAATGACGACGGTGTCTGAGGATGGATTGAATGTGGTCATAATAGGCTCCTTGTGCCGTGGTCTTGCGCCTCGCATCTGGAATGCGCGGTTCAAAGCAAAGCTCGGTGATTCTGGTGGGTGAGACTGGCCCGTGTCCCGTCGAAGCTACGAGAACTGGACGAATGCAGCGATCAGCAACAGCAGCAGGAATGCGGCTGGCGGCAGGATGTGGGGGAAGTCACGCGCTCGGACGACAGCGACGATCGCGGCCACCATGATGCACCCCCCGAGCGCCACGCCAACCGTGAATGTCGGGCGCAGGACAAGAAGGACGGCCGTTGTGAATTCAAGCAGCGCAGTGACCCAGCACCACCACCATGGAAATCCGTAACGGACGAATTCTTCGCGGATTGGCTTGCGAGCGGTAGCGTTGACGACGCTGCCGAAGAGAAACGCGGCAGCCACGGCAAGCGTCGCGGCATTGGCCAGCGAGAACGGTATCAGGTTCGACATTCAGAAACCTCAACGGTGCAATCGCCCCAATGACGATAGCATTGAACTTAAATCTAGCATCGCTAGATTGTCAACCGTTGCAATAAATAATCTTGGACGCTAGTGTTGCCCGATAGCAGACCGAAGGCGCAAGTATGGGTATCAACGAACGCAAAGAGCGGGAACGGGCTGAGCGGGAGCTGCGGATCATCGCTGCGGCAAGAATGCTTGCCGAACGGGATGGCTGGGCTTCGGTCACCGTCCGACGCCTTGCGCAGGAGATCGAGTACAGTCAGCCCGTCCTGTATGCCCATTTCGAAAATCGCGACGCGATCGTCGGGGCGGTCGCGCTTGAGGGGTTCGGAGAACTTGGGCCGATGTTGCGGGCGTCGGTCCGCCGAGATGCCAGTCCGGCAGAGGCTATCGAAGACGTTGCCACGGCTTACCTTGAATTCGCATTCGAAAGGCCGGCTCTTTACGAAGCCATGTTCGTTCTGCCGAGCGGCCTTCGGTTCGCAAAGTCCGACACGCCGCAGGTGCTGCGTGACACGTTCGGAGCTATGATGGCGGTCGTTGAGCCGTTTTGCGCCGACCCTGAAATCACGACCGAAACTTTTTGGGCTGCTTTACACGGATTGGCAGAGCTTGAGCGCCATGGCCGCATCAGGGCTGCGTTCCGAGGCGAGCGGGTAAAGCGTATCGTCGGGATGTTTGCGATTGCGAATTGAGCCACCTGCACGGCGCCGGGGCGCAGAGGCCGACGCGAGAGATGTCAATTGCAGCAACATCGCCAGTGTCAATGAATTCCGGGAAACTCGTGCCTCGTGCTCTGTCCGCCTATGGAGCGAAGCTGCCTCTCTAAGCGTCGACGGCACTCGCTCCCAAATTCCCAAAAATTGGTGTTTCTGTGTGTTTCGTCCGGTTCTGCTTGAGGCGGGGGGATGTTTCCCATAAAAAGCCATTTCCTTCCGAACGGTCGGGCGGTTTGGGGCTTCTGGAGCAGGGAGATGACATGGCTGCCAATGCGCCGGCATTGACGTTCTTGGCGTTGTTCCTTCCCCTCGTCGCGGCGGTTTTCGCTCCCTTCGTCACCCGTCTTCTGGGCGATAGGGCAGCCTTCGTCCTGGCGCTCGCCCCTGCGCTCGCCTTCTTGCATTTCTGCACCTTCCTGCCCGAGATCGCCGCCGGCGAAGTGGTGACCGGCGGTTATGCCTGGGCGCCGAGCTTCAACCTCTCCTTCTCCTGGTTCCTCGACGGCCTGTCGCTGACTTTCGCATTGCTGATCACCGGCATCGGCACGCTGATCGTCGTCTATTCCGGCGGCTACATGAAGGGCCATGAGGGGCAGGGGCGGTTTCTCTCCTTCATGCTCGCCTTCATGGGCGCCATGCTCGGCCTCGTCGTGTCCGACAGCTTTCTGATGCTGTTCGTTTATTGGGAACTGACCTCGATCACCTCCTTCCTGCTGATCGGCTTCGATCACGAGCGGGAGGCGGCAAGGCGCGCTGCGCTGCAGGCGCTGGTGGTGACCGGCGGGGGAGGGCTGTGCCTGCTCGCCGGTCTGGTTTTTCTCTGGAACATCACCGGCGTCACCCAGCTTTCGCTGCTCGTGCATCTTGGCGACGGGTTGCGCCAGAGCCCGTTCTATCTCGCCACCCTTCTTCTGGTGCTCGGCGGTGCCTTCACCAAGTCGGCGCAGTTTCCGTTCCATTTCTGGCTGCCCAACGCCATGGAGGCGCCGACGCCGGTCTCGGCCTACCTGCATTCGGCGACCATGGTGAAGGCCGGCGTCTATCTCCTGATGCGGCTGAACCCGGTCATGGGCCATACCCCCGCCTGGGAAATCCTGCTGCCCTTCTTCGGCGGCATCACCCTGATTGCCGGCAGTTTTCTCGCCGTCCGCCAGACCGACCTGAAGCTGATGCTCGCCTATACGACCATGGCCTCGCTCGGCCTGCTCACCATGCTTACCGGCTTCGGCTCGGCCCATGCGGTCGAGGCGGCGGTGCTTTATCTCGTCGCCCATTCGCTGTTCAAGGGCGCGCTGTTCATGGTCGCCGGCACGGTGGACCATGAGGCGGGCACCCGCGACCTCACCAGGCTCGGGGGCCTGCGGGCCGCCATGCCGGTCACCTTCGGCGTTGCCCTTTTGGCGGCGCTCTCGATGGGCGGCCTGCCGCTGTTCTTTGGTTTCCTCGCCAAGGAGGAGATCTACGCGGCGCTCGCCGCCGGCAATCCCCGCGCCGTGTTCTTCACCGGCCTTGCGGTGATCGGCAACGCGCTGATGTTCGCAGCCGCCTTCGCCATCGCCCTGAAACCCTTCCTCGGTCCCCGTGTCGAGACGCCGAAACATGCCCATGAAGGGCCGGTGACGCTCTGGCTCGGCCCGGCGGTTCTTTCGGTGCTCGGCCTGCTCGCCGCGCTGTTTTCCGGCACCGCGCACCGCTACGTCTCCTCGCCGATGGCAAGCGCGATCACCGACCAGAAGATCGTCATCGACATTTCCACCGTGCCGCATCTCGGATTGCCGCTGCTCCTGTCGCTCGTCACCGTCCTGCTCGGCGCGCTCGCCTTCTGGCGGCTGGACGGGCTTCGGGCGTTCATGGCGCGGGCGCTGGAAAGCCTCGGCCCCGGGCCGGATCGCGGCTTCGATCATTTCGTCTCGGGCCTGGTGCGGTTTTCCGCCGCCGTCACCCGCCTGGTCCAGCCCGGCCGGCTCGAGATCTACATCACCGCGACCTTCATCCTACTCGCCGTGACGCTGCTGGTGCCGCCCTTCGCCTTCGGCGAACTGCCGGTCATGCCCGCCTGGCCCGAGCGTATCCTCGTCCAGGAGGCCGCGTTCTTCCTTATCGCGGTCGTCGGCCTCGTCGCCGTGCTGCGCGCAAGGGACAGGCTGACGGCGATCGTCTCGCTCGGCATCCAGGGCTTTGCCGTCGCGGTCATCTTCCTGCTGTTCGGGGCGCCGGACCTGTCGTTCACCCAGTTCATGGTGGAAACGCTGTCGGTGGTCATCCTGGCGCTGGTGATGACGCGGCTGCGGCTCTCGCCCCGCGATCACCGGCCTCTGGGGCAGAAACTTTTCGACGGAACGATCGCGACCGCCTGCGGCCTCGGTTTCACGCTTCTGCTCCTGAAATCGACTGAAGCGCCGTTCGACACCCTGCTCACCGATTTCTTCAACACCTATTCGAAAACCGTCGCCCACGGCGCCAATGTCGTCAACGTCATCATCGTCGATTTCCGCGGCACCGATACGCTGGGCGAGATCGCGGTGGTGATGGTCACAGGGCTTGCGGTCCTGGCGCTGATCAGGGTGCGGGCGGGCAGACGCGCCGGTTCGGGGGAGGGGCAATGATGGCCTTCGCCCCGGTTTACCCCCCTCTGCACTGCCGGGCATCTCACCCTCAAGGGGGGAGATCGGCTGGCCGTCCGCTCATCGCTTCCAGTTCAATGTCGTCTTCCGCACGATATTTTTGGGTGAACGGGGATCGTGCCGCTTGTGATCTCCCCCGGGGGCTCGCGAGGTTCGGCCGGCAAGGGGAACGGGCCTTGTTCAACCTTCAAGAGGCGGTGGCAACCAACGTGCGAGGTGCTCACCCATGAACACCCTCATCCTGCGCACCGTCGCTCCCTTCCTCACCGCCCTGATGCTGCTGTTCTCCGTCTTCGTGCTGCTGCGCGGCCATAACGAGCCCGGCGGCGGGTTTATCGGCGGGCTGATCGCGGCCTCGGCGCTGGCGATCTACGGCATCGCCTTCGGTGTGCCCTCGGTGCGGCGGGCGATCCGCTTCCATCCGATGGCGATCGCCGGCTTCGGCCTGCTGCTCGCCACCCTCTCCGGCCTGGTCTCGATTCTGTCAGGCGTGCCGTTCATGACCGGGCTCTGGGTCTATCCCGTCGTCTTCGAGGTCGAGGTGCCGCTCTCGACGGTGATGTCCTTCGATATCGGCGTCTATCTGGTCGTGGTCGGCGCGATCACCTCGATCGCGCTGGCGCTCGAGCAGGATGAGGACCCCGGAACAGAGAGGGAAGGCTGATGGAGACGCTGTTTTCGATCCTGATCGGCCTGTTCTTCACGGCTGCGATCTATCTCCTTCTGTCGAAACACTCGGTGCGCATCCTGCTCGGCGTGGCGCTGCTCGGCAATGCGGTCAACCTGCTGCTGTTCACCACCGGCAGGCTCACCCGCGAAGTGCCGCCGATCATTCCCTCCGGCATGGACACGCTGCCGTCCGGCGCCGCCAATCCGCTGCCGCAGGCGCTGATCCTGACGGCGATCGTCATCTCGTTCTCCTTCTTCGCCTTCCTTCTGGTGCTGACCTACCGCGCCTATCAGGAACTCGGCACCGACGACACAGACGAGATGCGGCTGGCCGAACCGCGGGACGAACCGCGTCCGCCCGTGGGGTATTGAGGGGATGGTGTTGCATTTTCCGCCGGATACCCATGTCTGCCCTGTCCGCTATCGAGGCCGCGGCATCGCTGTGGGGTACGGAACCCGCGGCGCCCCCCTCTGCCCTGCCGGGCATCTCCCCCTCAAGGGGGGAGA
>UCEY01000064.1 GCA_900471605.1 Hyphomicrobiales bacterium
TCAGATGGAGAGTGGCATGCAAATGAAAGAAGGCCAGAGCTTTCGCCCTGACCTTCCACTCGTCCGGCTTTTGCCGAAAAGCTTAGTTGACGCTCTTGTCGACCAGCTTGTTCTTGCCGATCCAGGGCATCATGCCGCGCAGCTTGGCGCCGACTTCTTCGATCTGGTGGCTGTCGTTCATGCGGCGGATGCCCTTGAAGCGCGAGCCGCCGGCGCGGTATTCCTGCATCCAGTCCGAGGTGAACTTGCCGGTCTGGATGTCCTTCAGGACGCGCTTCATCTCGGCCTTGGTTTCGTCGGTGATGATGCGCGGACCGGTGACGTATTCGCCCCACTCGGCCGTGTTGGAGATCGAGTAGTTCATGTTGGCGATGCCGCCTTCATAGATCAGGTCGACGATCAGCTTCACTTCGTGCAGGCATTCGAAATAGGCCATTTCCGGTGCATAACCGGCTTCGGTCAGGGTTTCGAAACCGGCGCGGATCAGCTCGACGAGGCCGCCGCAGAGAACGACCTGCTCGCCGAAGAGATCGGTTTCGCATTCTTCGCGGAAGTTGGTTTCGATGATGCCCGAACGGCCGCCGCCGACGCCGCAGGCGTAGGAGAGCGCGAGTTCAAGCGCGTTGCCGGAAGCGTTCTGGTGAACGGCGACGAGGCAGGGAACGCCGCCGCCCTTCTGGTATTCGCCGCGCACCGTGTGGCCCGGGCCCTTCGGCGCGATCATCACGACGTCGACCGAGGTCTTCGGCTCGATCAGGCCGAAATGGATGTTGAGGCCGTGGGCGAAGGCGATCGCCGCGCCGTCGCGGATGTTCGGAGCGATTTCGGCCTTGTAGATGTCGGCCTGCAGTTCGTCCGGGGTCGCCATCATCATCAGGTCGGCCCACTTGGCGGCTTCGGCGACGGTCATCACCTTGAAGCCGTCGGCTTCGGCCTTCTTCATGGTGCCGGAACCGGCCTTGAGTGCGATCACGACGTTCTTGGCGCCCGAATCCTTGAGGTTCAGCGCATGCGCGCGACCCTGGCTACCGTAGCCGATGATGGCAACGTTCTTCGCCTTGATGAGGTTGATATCGGCATCCCGATCATAATAAACGCGCATCGTTTTTCCCTTCCCTATGCGTGGGTTTGTTGATGACTGTCATCGTCCAGCGGAGACGCCGAGCGCGTCCGCCGATTGTTTTTGCGTGCCGTGCAGGGTGAGGAAGGCCGCAACAGCCTTCTCCGCCTGGCGCGCATTGTCCTTGAGGCCGGGCTCGCCGAGCAGCATGCGCACATGCAGGTCGGACACGACCAGACCGTAAAGCGTGTGATAGGCGGCGTCCGCATTGTCGAAACGCAACAGCCCTGCCCTTTTTCCCTGGTCGATCAGCGCCATGGCGCGGCGGTCGATCTGCCGGCGGCCGTGTTCGAGCAAGAGCTTGCCGAGTTTCGAGCCCTCGCGGTTCGCCTGGCCGATCGCCAGACGATTGAGCGCCAGCGAAACGTCGCCGGCCAGAACCTCCAGCAGGTCGCGCGCAAAAAGTTCGAGATGGTCGCGCAGGAGATCGGCCGTCAGCCGCTCGCCCGAACGCTCGAAGGTGCGCACCTTGGCCGCCTGGTGGGCGATCATCGCCGCCAGCAGGCCCTCGCGGTCGCCGAACCACTTGTAGAGGCTTTCCTTGGAGCAATTGGCGGCACGGGCGAGACCTGAGGTCGTCAGCGCCTTCTCGCCACCTTCCACGAGCAGCCGAAGCGCCTGTTCCAGAACGGCGTTCTGGCGCGGCGAAAACTCGGGCATGTCGGTGGTATCGGCTCTCACGGTTCTCAATCCTTTTGCGTACCGTACGGTACGGTTCTGCTCGTATAAACGATCCGCCGCCGCCGTCAAGCCCGTTAATAAGGGCACGTAATTGAGTCATTCTGCAGGGGTGAAGGATACCTTTGGGCAAATAATGCGAGTCACGGCGCTCAAATCCCACGGTTCGAGCGACTTCGACCGATCACTACAGGCCTCGTCCGATCGCGGACCATCGGTCCAAAGGTCGGATTGATTGATCAAAAATTGGATCGATCTTGTGGGAGTTCCCACGCGACCACCTGAGACGACCGAACTCTTCGTGGACTATCGAGTGGGGATGGTCATGCACCTCGCTATCGTGCGGGTTTATCTCTGAGCCCGCCGTTGCGTGCTGCCGTGAGTGAATCCGACATGGTCCGGATAGCATCAACGGCATCTAGCGATACGCATAGCCGCAGAAATTCGATGCCGCTTGTGAAGAGCGGCTCAGACAGAACTCTCCTGCTTTTATCGACACCCCACGGCACGATTTTCTCCCGGACTTCCCAACCGCCGCCGGCTAGTTTGGTTCGCGCTTTCGACTTGCAAGGGTTGCCACAATCCTTTGCAGAGCAATGGAGTAGCGAGATGACTAGGATAAGAAGAAAAGAAGAGCTGATGCAGCCCACGGGAATGCGGGTCATTGGGTTCAGCGGCGAGGACGGCTCTACACTCAACGATGTCGAGGATAGGTTCAACACCCCCGTGCAGCTCGAAGATCCAGACACCGGTCGACTCCAGTGGGGAGACACACTAGCCGGCAACGGCATCAGGGACCTGACGCTGGCGGAGGTCATAGCACTTGGTTTCACAACGATTGAATATCAGTGGATGCTTCGCTACGAGCTGGAGTCCCCGAAAGGCAGTTTCATCCGCAACGAGTTCGAGCTCAACGCGCTGGTCGCGGGGCACGAGCCGAGCAAGACGAATGGGATCCGCTTGGCGTACCAGCATGCTCCCGAGGGTTCAGTTACCCGTGCCCAGTTCGAGAGAGGAACGAACCATCGCCAGCGCGGCGTGGACCAAAACTGGCCACACCACGCACTGGGATGGGTTGATGAGCAGGGCAACCGCGTGCAGCATGTTCCAGACCGCTTCAAGGCACGATATCTCTACGATGGCTACTTCGGTGGTCGGCAGATCATGGAGCCGCTGTCCGAGAAAGGTGTGACGGTGATGGAGCTGACAAGCTTGGTCGTCCTAGGCTTCTCCGCCGACGAGTATCGGGCGATACACGCCTACGAGGAGGAGACGGGCAGCTTCGTTCAGTCCGAAAACCACCTCGACGAGATCATGGGATTCTCCCGCGATCCAGGTCTCAAGCCACCTTCGAGGTGAACCGCTCCGTGTCGGTTTCGGAGTGCGTGTCATCGAACCAAAGCGCTGGATCGTAGACCCCTGCCCTCCGTGCCTCCCTGCTCGCCGCTTCAGGGGCACCTCGGAACCACGCCTCCGCCCTCGGAAGAAGCATTCCGCTGATCCCTTCCAACTCTCCCGATCCCCGTCGGTCGATCCCTGCCGCCGCTAGAAGCAGAGCGTAGCTCTCCAATCCCGGCAGGTTTTCGACGATCTCCTCGTGGTGCCTGTTCAGGAATTCGAGCATTTGCTGCCGCTCGCGTCCTGCCGCCTTTATCCTGAACTGGTTGACGAGTTCGTCTCGGGCCAGGCCTCTCCGTGTAAGCGCGACAAGGAGCCCACAGTCGAAGGTGTTTGCACGCAAGATGTAACGTACCATCTCCTTAAGTGGGCCTTCGAATAGCGATGGCGAAACCCTATAGATCCTAAGAAATAGCTGTGCCGCTTTATGTGGCGGGGCCGTATTCACGTACTTCACCAGGACTTGGGATATCCGGGACTGGGACGTGGCATCAAGATTTCGGAGCCAGGCGGGCGATGACTGGACGAACGATACGATGGCTCCGATTGCCTCGTCATCGAGACGGTTCAGGAGTGGTCGTACGAACATTGCAAGGACTGCTTTCTCGAACGTGGCGTTCTTCAGCGACAGCGCCTCCCGGACGAAGACGGATATATTCCGCCCCAGTGGAACGTCCGCTCCGCCCCACACCTCGAACAGCCTCTTCACAAACAGATAGTAGGCGTCGGGGATCAATCTCGACAACTCGGTCGCCACGATGGCCCGCTGGGACGCGGGGATACCGCTTGGGAACAAGTTCTCGCCCTGAAGCCGCCCCATGATCTCGTCCATGACCATGTTTGGACTAAGGCTTTCTTGCGAGAGGAAAAGCCGGACGGCGTCGCCCAGGAAATAGGCTGCCTTGCCGGATGGCCAGTCGCCGCCAACAGGGTGTGCAGCCTCGTTCCTCTGCGTCCTCAATTCGTTGAGATAGACGCGCTGCTCCTCCGAGATCAGATGTGCCGCGAAGAGTTCCTCCGTAAGATTGTGCTCGAACGGGCTTCTTTTCTCACGAAGATAATGCGCGTTGTAGAAAATGCTCCGGTTCGTCCCGTTCACTTCGACCGCGTGTTTCAGTTTCTCGAAGATGTTCATGAAGACCGCGCTGTAGGTCGAGATGACGCAAGTCCGGTACGACCCGCTCCGGTAGTTGACTACGGCTTCCTTGAAATAGCCATGCGGGTCGTTACCCCGCACTCTTGACAAAACTTGATCGAGATCGAATTGCGTCAGCATAGCATTCCCCTTCATAACTCCGACGCGTAATGCCAGGGCGACCATGAATCCTTGGTTGAACTGCGAAACGGTGATTCATCTTTACCCCGGCTTTCCAGAGTAACGGTTAATGGAATACGTCCCGCTCCAATCGAAACAACCGGATCCATAGCATCGCAAAGATTCGACTGCAGACCTGTGCGCTCTCCAGGTGAAACCTGTGGACAGCACAGTCGGCCTTGATGATCTCCGAAATGTCGAGCGATAGGATACTTGCGGTTTTTGGCATTTTTGGTGATTCGCAGTCATATCGGGCATCGTGCAGAGGACGCCGAACCTGCTTGAGCGCGACGGAACCTGACACCAGGACTTATCGCATCCTACCAGACCTCTTAACCGGAACTCGCCGTAACCACACCTCGGAATGCATTCCCGGACACTGAAAGGTGCCCGGAAAATGGACTAAGGAACAAAAAGGGAAACAATCGCGGAAGTAGGATCACCTCATTCGCACCACCCGTCGATCATTTATCATTCGAACTGCCGCAGGGCGAGCCAAGAGGAAGTTGTGATGAGTTGGTCCCGTAACAAGAGTCTTCAACGTATCCGGTCGTTCCGCGCCACCGCGCCAGCCGCCTCGATCAACCTGAGAAGCTTCGACCTGAGCTATATGACCGCGCGAGCCGCGACGATACAGAACAAGGTCAGGCTGGGCGGTAAGTCGGAGCCTCTGATCTTCGATGTGCCGCCCGATACGGCGGTTCAGGTCGAGGGCGTTCACGTCTACATCCAGATGCTGGATTTCGCCGCCGCCATGACCGAGCGGGAGCGTGAAACAGAAGCCAGTCATCGACGCGTGCTATCCATGCTCCACCTCAACTACGCGGCCTGCGATCAGGTGGCCGAGGATTTCGAGGCCCAACGCGTCGATTTCCATGGCGCACGCATGCATGCCGTCATTGTTTCTCCCCCGGGACCCGGCCACGAGAAGGAACGCGCTGAGAAGGCCCTCGCCTTTGCGGACGCCGCGACACGCGCGATTGAGGAAGTCGGCCGCACGACGGAGAACGGCCGTTACTCGACTCGCATCAGAGTGGGTGTTGACAGCGGATCCGCAGTGGCGGTGAACAGCGGGACAAAGGACGAGCGCGAACCGCTATTCCTGGGAGCGCCCGCGAACTATGCAGCGAAGCTTGCGGAGGGCGACGAGGAAGGCATCTTCATGTCGAACAGGGTTCGCAAGGATCTTGGACTGCAGCCTCTCTTCAACATCGACACGCTGGCGGCGGAACGGGCGAGCGCAACCTCCCTCATTGCAAACAGCGGCCTCTCCGCGAATAGCAGCTTCCAATCCAAGCGCCTTTCCGATGCCGCGATCGACACGGCCGCATCCCGCGCGAAGGCCCGGTTCGAACTCGACGTAGGTACCGACGCGACCTTCTCCTTCCACAGGCATACGCCGCCCCTCAGCACAATCGACTTCGGCAGCTTGATGCCCTCGAAGTCCATCAGGATGGGGTTAATGTCGATCTTCGGAGATATCGACGGGTTCACGAAATACGTCGACGAGTGCATCGCCCAGCACCGGATCGGCGAGATGGTTTCCAATCTCCACGTGATTAGAAGTGAGCTAGCGGCCACGCTTTCCGGTGACTATTCCGGCCGCAAGGTGCGGTTCATCGGCGACTGCATCCATGGTCTTCTTGCCGAAGGCACTTCGCAGGAGACGGATGCGTCCGCCTCGGTGATATCGGCCGTGAAGGCTGCCGGAGGGATGCGTTCGAGCTTCGAGCTCTGCCAGGAGGAACTCGATGGCATCGACAAACTCGGCATAGCCATTGGCCTTGAGTTCGGCGAGACCCCCATTACCCGGATCGGGATACGCGGCGATCGCAGTGTCCGGTGCTCGGTCAGCAGGGCAGTATCGCGGTCCGAGGAACTCCAAAGCGATTGCACGGGGGACCAGACCGCACTCGGTCCGACCGCCCTCAATCATGCACCAGCGAGCGTCCGAAAGCTTTTCGAAGGCGGTGTCGCCTGGGGCCTCGATGCGGTGTCGGTCGGAGAGCATCTCGGCGCACCTCCTGTCGTGAGCAGCGGGGCGGTCAGCGCCGTCGCAGCTCCTTACAGCGCCGGAGAGCGGTGATTGCCGTTGGAACGTCTCTTCGATGCGGTCCCGGACTGGTTTCGGGTCGCGAGCCTCACCGGAACCGAGATGCTCGGCACCGCCCGGATCCAGCTCGAAAATGCCGTCGGTCTGATCGAGGTCGACCTTAGGATCCACCTTCAGGGCGGCGATATTGCTGTTCAGGAGCAGGTGCCAGGGACGCGGTATCCCAGGACTTGCCATGAGCGCCATCTTCAGTCGGACGAGCATTTCTGCATCGGATTCAATGCGGGAAGGGGAATTGTCTCAACGGATCATGCCGTCGTCTGGTGGGGCCTGCTCAAGCATTTTCTCAAGCTGCAGCGGGTAGCTGAGAGGACCGGTCGCTGGCCTCCGCAGCAGGAACTTGCTCATGGCGATGCGGGGCCACACCAGCTCGCCGCCGTTGCAGCAGCGAAGGAACTGGGCATCGAGAACGAGTACATGGAAATGCTTGCTGGTCAACCTGCCTGGTTCTCCGACAGCAGTCTTCAATTCAACGTGCGGGATCGTTTGAGGAATAGTTGGCTCCCGTGCCCGGTCGGCTGCCGGAAGAACGGAAAGCGAATATCTCGGGCGGATTGCTGCAGACCCGAAGCCGTCGCGACACTGATCAGGCAGGAGAGGCTCCGGCGAAAGGAGACGGCCGACTACTATCGGTGGGCTCGTGCCTGTGGAGAGAAGTGTTGCGGGACGATGTTCGTCTGCGGCCTTCGCAATATCCAGAACGGTGGCATCGCGTCCTCGAGCAGATCTGGCGCAGGAACTCCCCGTGCCAATGATGCCGCGAAATCTGGAAAGGCTTGATCTCTGTGACCAGCGAGAGTTTCCTGCAAGAGCGTGTCGAAACACTGTTCCGCACCGACTTCGATCAGCGTGATGGAAGGGTCGTTCCAACGACGCAGGACGTGGTTCTGAAAAACGGCGCGGTGAAGATCGAAGCCGCCTTTCTGTATGCCGACCTTGCAGGTTCGGCCAAACTGTCAAAGGCATGCCCCTGGTCGACGACGGCGAAGATTATCCGTGCATTTCTGGATTGCTCCACCCGCCTCATAATCAAACACGGAGGTGAGGTCCGCAGCTTCGATGGTGATCGCGTGATGGGTATCTTCCTTGGCGACTCCAAGAATAGCAACGCCTCCATCTGTGGGCGTGAAATCCACTGGAGTGTTCGCAAGATCATTCAGCCGGCGGCTGCAAAGCAATTCAAATCGATACGCGACAATGAAATCGAGATACGGAACTGCTCCGGCATCGATGTCGGAGAAGTCAGGGCCGTTCGCTCCGGAGTGCGTGACAGCAACGATCTCATCTGGATCGGAAAGGCCGCCAGCTTTTCCGCGAAGCTGTCGGACGTGAGGGACGTCGGTTACTGCACCTACATTTCCAGCAGGACCTACACCAAGCTCGGCAAGGATGCGAAATTCGATAGCGATGGAAAGAACATGTGGGAGTCCCGATCCTTTGAGTTCGCTGACGAGACGGAGACGGTGTACCGGTCGAACCACTGGAAGAAGCCATAACAAGTGTGAACTGGCTAAGCCATTTTGGAACAAGCATCTGAACATCATTAGGGGCCTGTCATGAAGGAACGTTTCGAGGGTGGGAACCGATCAGCACTGATCGGCAATTTAAAACGCCAGTTCGATAGCGGGGACGCAGAGGTTGCCGAAGCGATCGCCTCCGGAGGAGAACTCGTCGAATTCAAAGCGGGCGACGTTTTGATTGCAGAAGGCGGCGAAGACAACGATGTCTTTTTCCTTGTTTCCGGTCAGGTTTCCATCGTGATCAAAGGCCAAGAGGTCCGGCAGCTCAAGATGGGTGACCACGTCGGAGAGATGGCGGCGATAGAGCCCTCGCAACGCCGGGCAGCTTCCGTCATCGCGGTGGAGACCGTCGTCGCGGTCAAAATGGCCGGCAGCGAGTTCACCAATCTGGCCGACAGATTTCCGTCGCTGGTATGGCGGTCGGTTGCCCAGGAACTCTCGAGACGGCTCTATGACCGGAACAAGCATATGGCTGCTCCGAACGAGAAGCCCCGCATGTTCATAATGTCGTCGGTCGAAGGACTGGAAGTTGCCAACGAGATACAGGCTGGCCTGCAGCACGATGTCCTGCCGACCGTGTGGCCGAACGGTGTTTTCTGGGCTGGCGGGTATCCACTGGATTCACTCGAGACTGCGGTCGCGGAGAGCGATTTCGGCGTCGCTGTCGCGCTCTTCGAGGACATCGTCGAAACGAGCCGCGGCGCTCGCAGGCCAACGATCCGCGACAATGTGCTCTTCGAACTTGGCATGTTCATGGGACGCCTGGGTCGCCGGAGAAGCATCCTGGTGTTCCCTAAGCATGAAGGACTGGTCTTGCCAACAGACCTCCATGGATTGACACCGGCTTCATATAGCCCTGGAGATCCCAAGGACCTGCCAGCGCTGCTCGGCCCGGTCTGCACCCAGATACGCAAGATCGTTCGCCAGCTCGGCGTCAAGACGGCAGGGAACTGAGACCCCACTCGCTTCCGGGTGGCCCAGCAGGGCCATCCGTTGATCTATCAAACCGTGCAAACTGTCGGCGACAGGCCGCACACGTCGACATCGAACACGTTTAATGAAGTCATTTTAGGGGGAACGCCATGCATTTCATAGACGATACCAGTGACAATCCGCAATTCAAACTGGGGTCTGTCATGACCTACAGGAAGACAGTCAAACTCATGGGTAACACATGGCTCCGGGTCGTCGGGGAGCCGCTTATCCTCACCAAGACCACTCCCCTTGCGCAGTTCCTTGAGGCCCTCCATCTTTACTCGGAGATGCTGAGTACCAAAACCAGCGTTTCGGGTCAGTTGAAGCCCGCGTTGATCGAGGACGCGAAGCAGGATCCGGCCATAGACGACCTTCTCAGCGAGACCCTCGAGGTTCCTGCCAAGGACTTGAGGAAGTTGGTGGATCGGGACTTGGACGCTGTCCCGCCCCGGGTATGTACGGCTGCCATCCGCGCCACCGCCAAAGGGTCGGTGGAGAACGATTCGATAACGGTCGTATCCCTCAGGGATTTCCTGCGACAGGTGATGGCGAAGATTGCGGAGGAAATGGACTGGCCGATACCTCTCCGCGTAGGCGATAATCGGCACTTTCCAAGGAGTTGGCAGTGGCTTTGGGAGGTCTGCGAGGAGACCTACCTCGAAGACGATTACGGGATGCGGATCATCAACACCCGCGGCCCGGTGCCAGCTTGGCCATCGGGGCCAGGTGAGTTGCGAGTGCGCCTCGATCCGTCCCGACTCTCGGCAATCTGATCCTGTTGACTATCGTCGATCATGGATACACGCCATGCCCGACCCTCGCGACATCGATTGGAGTATCCGTCGGTTTGGGCTGGCTATGTGGCTCTTGCTTCACAATTCCTCATCTTCAGCTCCCCAATACGTCACCGGCACGCCGAAAGCATGTTCGAAACGGCATCTTGGAGTTTGTAATCAACTTCGAACATCTCGTTCGGATCCCACTGATCGTACTCGAAGGAACTGTACGGAAGTCGCCCGATATCAAGATTACTGTCGACCAGTGGAGGGAGGGGTAGCTTTTCTGCAACCGCCAGCGACATTGTCAGAGCTGGGTCCGATGACTTCGATCGTGCGCTTGCGATCACCAGACCCGCCTCTCGAAGGTACTTTCCTTGCAATGCCCACAGGGAATGCGGCAAATTCGCCTCGCTTCCCAAGGCGTCGACCGCCGCCTTTCTTATTTCCGCTGCGCTTTTCAATCCGGCTTTCCTCAGCCCCAAATCAAGCCAGTCCTCAACCCCCTGCCCGACAGTCTTCTTCCCAGCATGAACACATATCGCTGCGAACGCATAGGCAGGGTCCATGTTTCTACGAGAGGCATCATTCCGCTTCTTCCAGACATTCATCAAAGCTGGCGTGCGGAGGCGTGAGTAGTCCCGCTCACGAAGATTGAGGCAGACGTAGGCCAAGCTGGCGGCTAGTTCGTAGACAGCGCGATAGTCGGCGATCTCCGCAAAATGGGAAACCATTCGGGCAGGCGCGGTGTAGATCGTGAGGGCGGGGTCTTCCAGCAGTTCACGCAGTTCGTTCATGATCAGAGCATTCTCCACAGCGGCAGCGCCGGTCTCCAGGGTGGCGGCGGCTTGGATGCCTGACTTCAGTTCAGACCACACAGCAGTCGTCTCGATTAGAGCGCCGACCACAAGAGGCTGCCTGACAAAGAACGTGTTGCTTCCGTAGAACCGGACGAAGAGGATCGGACGCTCGCTGTTCGGCATCCCAGAAGCATCGAATTCGATGCCTCCACTAAAATCGATTCTGTTGTCTTTCGGTGAACCCAGCGCCCCGAGACCTTCCTGTACGCGATAGTAGCCGGGGAGCATCAATCGACGATCAGCATCGTGTAGCGCAACCATCTTCCAAAATTGCTTTTCCATGCCGGGCATTTTTAGATTTGTGATGACCCCGAGCGCGGAATGCACGGAGCGGAGATAGCTACGGCCCCAGATGGTTCCGAGCAGGTCCGCCCAATGGGTGAGCTCGTGATAGATAGTGGAAACAACTCCTCTCTTTGCTCCGAATGCAGATACGGTGTCCAACCCTTCGAAGTCTGCCTTCTCGATCTCGTCGAGGCCAATGACCTGCGAACGATATCTGAATGATGCTACGGTTCGCGCCTCGGGGAAAACTGACTTCCCCTTCATCTCCGCCCATCGTGCCTTGTCGATCGCCATGCTTCCCTCATTCTTGGTTGATTTGTAGCTAAGTCCGACCATGTTCGAATGCAATTCACCTGGTGCCGATCCCGGAATTGCAACTCAGGAAATCACTATTGTTCAAGCTGCCTCGACCGCCTTGCTCAGAATGAGCCAACAGAACGACACGAGATCGGCAACCCGGAAAAATTCGTGCAAGCGGCCTCGGTCTACTCGGCGGCATCCATCCATGGGGGCTCACTGGGGACAGCGACATCAATACGCGCGAAATAATCTCGATGTTCGGCAGCCTGAAAGGATCCGACTGACGCCGATCGCCCGCCAAGGCGTGTCTCCGAGTGACGGGACTTTCTTGTCAAGAACGGGTCCGCGTCACGCCGGAGACTGGACCGGCGGCGCCAGAGCAAGTCTCAGGCGCCTGGATGATGGGGGTTGAACTTGAAGTCATCGAGGGGTGCGTCCGCCAGCCACCTCCGCGCAGATGCCATGTTCGAATTCCCGTCGCGGAAGTGGGGTTCGAGCGCTCCATGGACGACCAGCCGGTCCAAGTCGCCACACCAAGTTCGAGCGCTACCGGAAAGTCGAATATCCTCGCGGACAGGCTGTGCCGATCAACTCAGAAACGCTCCTATTCGCCTGAACCAGTCTTCGACCTCCCCATCTGGATCCCGTTGCCGGATCATGGCCGCAGTCATTCTCGGAAAAACCTTGGTCAGATACCCTTTTGCGGTGTTCTGCTTCATCAGGCCGTCGTATCCCCGATGCGCCGTGATCGCTGTCGCAAAGGCCAAAGGCACTGAAGGATGTTCGTGATCAGGGTGATCAACGACGTCTACAGCCACGCCGTAGACTTCCATGATTGCGTCGGCGTGAAGGTAGCTTTCGATCTCGTGCTTCGCGGTGACCGCTCCCCAGGAACCAAGCCCGTCCGTGCGAGCGTTCACTTGGTCCACGGTCTCCGCGTAGGCGGCCACGTCGCTGTCGTAGATGTGGACCTCAGGACATCTCAGGTTCCGCAGATAGTGTTCTGCGACCCAGTGCTTCAAGGTCGATCCCCCGGAAACGATGAAGGCACATCCCTTGTTGTCCAAGAGGCTGGGAATAGTGCTGTCCTCGAGATGGAGGGCATGGCTCAAGTGGCGTAGCGCCTCGACGTCGGTTGGCCCTTCTACGCAGACGATCACCTTCGCCCTGCTATCCGGCGTCAGGCCGAGCACGTCGGCGACCCTTCCGAACACGTCTGCGCCCTTCTCTACCGTAGGCGTGTTGGGAGGCCCGTCGCTGGAAACGAACCGAACGCTATCGACAGGCAAATCGGCGGCAAGGCCCGGGCTGTGTGTCGTCAGGATGACTTGGCAGTTCGGAGCGCGCGCCAGGTCTTTGAAGGACTCGATCAGGATGCGCTGGTTTGACGGATGCTGGGAAGTTTCAGGCTCCTCGATCGCATAGATGATGTTCGCCCTGCTGGAGGTGGAGAGTTTCCGCTCGGCCTCAGCTTTGAAGAAGCTGACGAGAATCAGGCGCCGCACGCCGCTTCCTCTCTTGTTCAGCGGGATGGCGTCGTCGGTGTCCATCCCAAGGGAGAACAGACCGGTCCATTTGGCCGCCCCGGGCGGCGTGAACTTCGGCACGAGAGTTCTTGCCAGCTTCGGGTCGATGGTCTTGAGCGCCTCGTGGGTGAGCCGGGCTATCTCTTCCGACTTCTGCCTGACCTTCGCCTGGATGCGATCGATCTCGTCCTGCACCTCCGCGATTGCGGTTGCGATTGCCCCCTTGAGCGGATTCTGAATTTCGCCGTCGCTCTCCTTGCTTGCCCGGTCGCTCTGAAATAGTGCGAACATCGGAAGATGCCGCTCGATTTGTTCCCAGATCTGCTTGCTGTCCTCCTTCGGCTTGGAAACTGGCACTGCAACGTCTGCAAGCGCCAGGTCTCCTGCGTCCTCCCACAGCGCTTTCCGCATTCCCGGATTGCCTTTGAGCTTTACGTCGATGCCCTTTGCCTTGACGAGCGTCTGCAGGTCCTTTTCCTTGAGCTCGAGCAGGTTATCGATTCCCTTGGCGGAAGGATGCCTAGCGAGGATGAAGGTTTCGGCTGCCGGTGACTTCTTCGAGCAGTCGTACACCTTCTGGATCACAAGGGTGCCTGCTGCGGAGAGCAGGTACTCGTCGGCAAGCGACGTTGGCGCTCCGGAATCCAGAACGATCTCCGCAGGTGGATCCGAGAACTCTGCGGTGATCTTGATGGGAGCGCCCTCTGCGAAAACGTTGCAGTCCACCTGCTCGATCTTCACCGTCTCGTTGTTGAAGAAGATCTCCAGAGCTTCGAGGATGGTAGACTTCCCAACGTCGTTCCTGCCGATGATCGTGGTGATGTCGTCGAAATCAATTCGCGTGGCGGCACGGTACGCACGGAAGTTTTCGATCGTCGCGGCGACAAGCCTCATTTCGTTCCCTCCACAGTCCTAAGTTGATGTGGAGCGATTCTCAACCGATTGCAACATTCACCAAGGCTCTGGATGTAAGACTTTTGGCCGCCGGCCCCGGCAAGATCTTAGAACTCGGAATCCGCAGGTTTGTCGCAAGACCGGTATCCAGATCGCCAAATTGGCATAGATCGCCGATTAGGCGCACCGGTGCCTCGCCGCGCCTACTTCAAGCCCAGCTCCACCCCCTTCGCCGCCCTCGGTGTTCCGAGCCTATCCTTGAGCCAGCATTCGGCCTTCTTCGGAACGTACGAGAACGCCCTGCAGGCCTTGTCACCGATGCAGGCGGTGAAGCACGCAAGGTAGTTCGTGTCGCGAATCCTCCTATAGTCGCCGCCCGGCACGTCGATGCCGGAGTAACTGGTGAAGTCGGAGACGATGACCTCCGAAGCCTTCGATGAGGAGTAGGACGCGACCGCGTCGGCGTTCCGAATGAGGGCGACGACGTTGTCCTTGAGGAAGCAGACGTTGTGTTTCGCATTGTAGGTGACCGCCTTGCACTGCGCCTCCGACTGGCAGACGTTACGGCACTCCGGGAGGCTGACGTCCTTGATCATGCGGTAGTCGAAGCCGATGGCGTCGTATCCGCGGGCATCGATGAGGGACACCACCGCGGTCGGGGACGGAAGGCTGACTGGTTTCTCTGCCGCGACCTGAGTGGTCTGCCGCTCCGGCGGCCCGAAGCAGAGAAGCTGGAAGACTGATGGCGTCACGCGGTCGGCGATGTCCGCGGTCTGGAGCGCCTTTGCGTCTGCCTCACGTTCACCTGCTACACTCTTCAGGCTCTGCGTCTGCATGAACAGGTCGGCCACCGATGCCCTGATGGCGAAGTTCACGTTCTGGGCCGTGATGCCGATCTCATCGGCCGCCCGCTTCGAGAATGTGGCGCTGGTGATGCCAAGCAGCAGGCCGTCCCGATCGACCACGGGTCCGCCGGAGTTGCCGGGTTGTATCGGGGTCGATATTTGGATGTAGCGCGTATCGTTGCGAAGCCCGGCCAAGGCGTTAACGTTCCCGGTGGTGATCTTAACGGAATCGGCCAGCAGTTCCGCCAGCGGGAAGCCAATAGCGACGATGTCCTCGCCGAGCCTGGTGGGCGAGGTGCGGAACATCAGGGGTGCCAACGGTGCCGCCGGAAGGATCTTGATCAGCGCCAGATCGTTGGTGGCGTCGATCCGAGGGTCGGTTGCAATCCCCCTGCCCTTGACCTCGACGCGCTCGCACCCGTTGACGACATGCGCGTTGGTCATCAGCCACCCATCAGAAGTGACGGCAAAGCCGGTCCCCGATGAACGAGGGGTCTCCGATGCACCTACCGCATCGCCGACGAACATCGCGAGCAGACCGACTACGCACGCTGTGTCACGAAGAATGCCCATGCCTCTTTCCTCCGCCCGAGCGGTGATCCGATCTAGTTTCTGAGATAGCTCTTGCTTCCGCTGTCAGTAGTGCAGAACCGTCCGCCCCGCGGCCCGATGCAATAGGAGCCTCCTCTGCACAGACACTGCCCATTCGACGTCGGGCTCATGTTCGGCTCGCCGCCCCCGAGAAGCCCCACGCCGCCGCCAGCATACGCGGCGCAGGATTTCTTGCTTGCGCTGACGGAGCCGTCATTGCACAGGAAAGTTTCGCCACGGCACCCGGCGATCCCGCCTTTCCTGCCGCTGCAGGGCTCGTTAGCGGCCTCCGTGCCACCGCCCGAAAAGGTAACAAGCGACATCCCCGCTGCGACAACACAGATCCAATGGCGAAGAGCAGTCCCTGAAATACGCATGGGTCATCCCTGCTGCTGGGGCGCGACGCTCAACATGCCCTCCCGCTCCTGAATCCTGCCTTCGCCCTTCTGCAGCACGATCCTGGACGCGATCAGCTCCCGGAGCTGGCTGCTCGTAGATTTGAAGCCTAGACCCCTCGCGATCGCATTTACGGCCTCGTCCTCCGTTGCGCCGAAACTTGTCTCGAGAACGTCCATCAGACCCTCGTCAATCTCCATCGGGGGGATGAGCTCGATACGCCTCAAGCCGGGAGACATCACCGAACTCCTGTCCCTGAGTCTTGCTTCGGCGCCGGGCCAGTGCAGGAAATCGCCTGATCTATATACGAGGCCACCATTGACGGCGACGTCGATGGCGCTTCCGACATGGCTCTTGATCCTGCTGCCCGACTGCTGCAGCCCCCATGCCGACCGGATGCGCGTGATGACCTCATCTCGATGGACTGGCCCCTCCAGCTCGACGACCTCCTTCACGAGGTTCACGAGGATTCCTGTCGGTGTCTCGTGGAGCTCGTAGTGGAAGTTCGCCTTTGGCGAGGCTTCCTCGTAGATCGGCGTCGCGCTCTCGTATGATACGGGTTGCAGCCCGATCTCGGTAACAGTCGCGCGTTCGATCGTGACAACTTCGACCGGCACGGCGCGCGCGGAGGCCTGCGAGGCTTCGGCACTGCTCAAAGCGCCAGCCTTTGCATCCTCGATAGCCCGGATGAGGCGGTCCAGCTCGCTCTTCGGCCGCTGGAACCAGTCTGCGCTCCAGATCCGGTGGATTTTCCAGCCGTGATCCTCCAGGACTGCCTGTCGGAGCCTGTCGCGGTCACGGGCAGACCGCGAGAGATGGTATTCGGCCCCGTCGCACTCGATGCCGATCAGGTAGCGACCTGGAACCTCGGAGTCGGCCACGGCCAGATCGATGAAGAATCCAGCTATCCCGACCTGAGGATGAACCTGGTATCCGCGCTCCTGCAGGGCCGCCATGACCTGCTCCTCGAAGACGCTGTCCATGCCGCGGTCGGCACGCTGCGCCATCGAAAGACGGCCCGTGCGTGCATAGTGCAGGAAAAGCTTGAATGCGAATACGCCCTTCCCCTTGCCGCGTTCGAGATCGATGTCCTCGTCGGTGATCGACGAGTACACCTCGCAGCGCCGCTTCGCGCGGCTGATGAGTACATTCAGGCGCCGTTCACCGCCTTCGGCGCCCAACGGGCCGAAACGCATGCCGAGATACCCTTGCGCGTTCTTCGCGTAGGCCACCGAGATCAGGATGACGTCGCGCTCGTCTCCTTGCACGTTTTCCAGGTTCTTGATGAAAAAGGGCTCGTGCGGATGGGAATGGAAGAAGTCTTCCGTCTGCGGATTGAGCCGGCGCAGCAGTTCGAGCTCATCCTGGATCTGCCGACGCTGCTTTATCGAGAACGCGGCCACGCCGAGCGACAAGCTCGGAGTGTTCAGGGCATGACGGATGATCGCCTCCGCGACGATCTTCGCCTCGACCTTGTTCACGCCGTCCTCGAAGACCCCGCCCGCTACCGGATGGAACCGGAGCCCCATGCCTGCCTCCTGGGTATAGGGGCTCGGCACGATGTACAGCTTGCTGTCGTAAAACTGGCTGTTCGAAACCGCGATGAGCGACTGGTGGCGGCTCCGGTAGTGCCAGCGCAGCATCTTCTCCGGAAGGCCGCGCGCGGAGAACAGGCCGAGGATGCTCTCGATGTCCGAGACCTGCGCGCCGTCCTGCTCGTCGTCGTCCTCGCCGCTGCCGGAGGTCATCTTCGAGAAGAACTTCGTCGGCGGCAACTGCCGCTCGTCGCCGACGACCACGACCTGCCGTGCGCGGGCGACCGCGCCGAGCGCGTCGACGGGCTGGATCTGCGACGCTTCGTCCATCACCAGCAGATCGAATTCGAGCACGCCAGGTGGCAGGAACTGCGCGATCGAAAGCGGGCTCATCATGAAGACGGGCTTCAGTGCCTGTATCGCCGGAGACGCCTTCTGCATGAGTTGCCGTATCGGCATGTGGTTTCGACGCCGCGCCATCTCGCCACGGAGAATGCCGACAGGACCGATGCCGCTCACCTGCGGGATCCTGCGATGATGCGCCCTGACGACCTCGAGCCTGGAAAGCCGCAAGCGGCTGAGGTCGAGCGAGGCGAACTCGCCGACGAGCCTGCTGTGCACCTCACCATCGAACCGCGCCAGCTCCGGGTCCTTCGAATGCTGGTCCTTCAGGACCGCTTCATAGTATGCCATGTCAAAATAGGCGACGATGTTGGACGTCCTGATGCGGCCGTCCTGGAGCCTGTCCACGACGAGTCCGACGCCCAGCTTCCGCGCGTCTTCCGCGCGGCCGTTGTATGCCGCGAACTTAGAGAGCTGCTCTTCGTTTTCGCTCCACAGCGACAGCCTCGCGGCCACGTCGGCGAGCGATGCTTCGACCACGTCCTCGGACCCGAACAGCAGTGCGACGTCAGCCGACAGGAAGGTCAGCAGTTCGCGGATCCTTGCCGCGAATGCGTCTGCGTCCGTTCCCACGCGGCGCGCCGTATCCGCGGCGCCCGGACGGTCGCCGACCCGCGACGCGAGCAGCCGTATGTCAGCGTTCGCAGAAACCCATTCCGCCATCTCCGTGAGCCGAGCCCACTCCGAGGAGCCTCCCGACCACGCGTTTCCGAACGCGGAGCGACCGAGATCGTCCGCCTTGTCCAGCGCCTCCCTCCCGAACCGGGCTGCTGCAAGTCTCTCCAGCATTGCGACGCGCTGCCCGTTCGTCTCGGGCAACGATTTCGCCATCGAAGCGAACGACCTGTCCGCTTCTGCGATCTCCTTCAGCAGAGGCGCCGCCTGGGTGAGCACGACCTCGTCCACCGCGACCGCGTTCTGGAAAAGCGACGGGGCCTTGTCGCCCGCCTCCGTCCACATCTCTAACGCGAGGCGCGACGCTTCGTTCAGCAATGCCCGAACCTGCTCGCAGCGCGCTGCGACTGCGCTCCTGTCCGTCAGGCGGCTCGCGATTGTCCGCGCCTCGGTACCCAATCCGCGAAGGCTGCGCATCCAGAGCACGAGGCTTTCGAGTGGCTCGGGATCCGTCTTCTCTCCGCGCCAGTCCGCGCCGAAAGCGGCCCGCCCTAGGCTGTCGCCGTCCTTGACCGCGGCGCGCGCCTCCTTGCCCTTCTGGAGCAGGTCCAGGAGGCGGACGGTTTCCTCGGGACCGGTTTCCGGCATGAGCGTCCTGAGAAGCGCCCTCGCCCTGCGCCAGTCACCGCTCAGGAATTTCAGCATCTTTCGGCCGTGGATCGCCACGGCGGTCCGCGCCTGTACCAGATCGATGTCCCAGGCCTGATTGTTAAGCTTGCCGGACAGCTCGCTCCGAACGCTTCTGTACGTTCCAACAGCTTCCGCGAGATCGCTTGCTTGGTCGAGGCCTCGCTCCCAGATCGCCGCTACGAAGGCGTCGGGGCTCGCGTCCGGAGCCTCCGCCACCCTCTCGCCGATTGCTACCAGCCGTCCGATCGACCCCCAGGCTCGGCGAGGCATTGACGCCCAGCATCTGCCTGAGCGATGCCGCGGCCTGGAGAAAACGGGGAAGCAGGCCGTCGAGCCCGGCGACGGTGGCGAAACCGGACAACGGAAAGGTAGCAGGAAGGCGCTTGAATGAATTGGTCATGCTGACAGGGTCCATCGCCCATGCGTCTTCGGTCATCTCACCGCGGACGACGTCGGATAGACGGGAGAAGTCTGCGCCTTCGCGCAGCAGCTTGGCGATCGCCGCGTCCGACTCCTCCCACCTCGCGGACGCGAGGGCTTCGGACCCGAAGTCCTTGGGGCAGGATGCGATCCTCTCCGCCGTCACGATCGATTTCCGGAACGCTTCGACAGAAGTCGACGGCTCTTGTTGCAGGAGTGCGTCGGCGTCCGCGATCGAGGACCTGAGCGAATCCAGTTGGGCTGCCGTCTCGCTCAGCCGGACGGTGAGACGCTTCAGATCCAACGGAGTGATCCCCTGAAGGCCCACGCCGTACCATGCATGCTGGGCGGGCAGCCCGATGTCGTCGATCCGCTGTGCGAGTTCCGACAGCACCGCAAGAATCCTCTCGCGCGCCTCCGGGCTCCATGACGTGGCAAGGGACAGTTCGATGTCGGACGGCGAAACCCCTGCCCGTCTCAGACGCGAGAGATGGCCGACGACTTGGTACGGCGATAGGAAGTAGGGACCATAGACCTTGTGGATCCGTTGGGGATGGGCGTTGAGGCTGTCCCTCGCCTCCAATATTCGCCTGTCGACTGCGTCGACGGCCTCCCCCTTGGGAGCTCCGAGCTCCCACACGTGCTGCAGTTCCGCCAGCACCGCTCGCTTATTCGCCTTGTTGGAGTGAAGCTCGAGGCAGGCGTCGCCGACCCCTGCGTGGTCGAGGCGCCGCTTGACGACCTCGAGGGCGGCCATCTTCTCCGCCACGAAGAGGACGGTCTTTCCATCGGCCACCGCTGCGGCGACGATGTTGGCGATGGTCTGGGACTTGCCAGTTCCGGGCGGCCCCTGGATCACGAGGTCCCGGCCCCGGCGCGCCTCGTGTATGGCGACTGTCTGTGAGCTATCCGCATCCACGATGTGCGTCATCTCCGAAGGAGATATGTGCGCGTCGATCCTGTCGTCGTCGCTCAGGAGGTCGTCGCTCCGGGTGAAGCCGTCCGAGACCAGGGAAGTGATGAGTTCGCGGTCGGTGAACTTACCCCCGGCTGGCCATAGCGCCGGATCCAGATCCCGGTACATCAGAAACTTGGCGAAGCTGAAGAAGCCCAGAACGATGTCGTCCCGCTGGACAGACCAGTTGGGCTTGATGGAGATCGCGGCCTCGACCTTTGAAGCGTAGTCCTCGAACTGAAAGTCTTCGGACGCCTCGAATTCTGGCATCCGGATTTTGTGGATCCTGTCGAGAAAAGCCTCCAAGGAAAGGTTCGACGCGAAGTCCTCCGCTCTGGCCTTGAGTTTGAAGCGCTCTGCTGCACTGCCTCGTTCAAGCGATACGGGGATCAGGATGAGTGGCGCGTACCGGACGTTTTCGGCGTTGTTAGGATCGATCCATTTCAGGGTGCCGATCCCGAGATAGAGGATGTTAACGCCCTGCTCCTCCTCTAGCGTCCGAGCGTCGAAGTAAAGATCCAGGAGACGCTTCTGCAAAGCGTTGGGCGTCATTCTCGTCTGCAGCTTCGTGTCGCCGTGCCTGACGAGTTTTCCGCCCTCGTCCCGGACGTCGTCGTCTGGGAGTGCGAGCTCGATCAGTTCCTCTCCGGCTTCGCCATCCTTCCCGTCGCGACCCTTCGCTCCGGCGAGGAACGTCATCGCCTTCCCCTCGGCGACGAGAATCCGGAATACCTCCGATGACTGTTCGTCGACGATGTCGATCGTCTTCGCACTCTTCGAGAACCGGGGAACGTTAAGCAGCCTGTTCCTCGCCGACAGATCCAGAAGCTCTGTGCGAGCCCGCTCGATCTTGGCTTCCACCGACAGGCTGCTCTGGAAGATCGACTGCTCGGTCGCATCGGACGAATTGACAGCATTATCAGACATTAACGCACCCTCTCCCCTACAGGGAGAGTGATGCATAATCGCGAGGCGATGGTCCAGTTGTTATCGAGCAACTACCGCGATTATTCTTGATATGCTCAAAGACGTTGGCGCGAACTCTTGATTTGACAGCCGGACTGAAATGAGGAAGCCCTGGCCGATGGCGATATCGTCGAACGTGCCGTGCATCGGTATCCATCACCGCTTCTCGGTGCGGTACTTCGACTGGTACGCCGCCGAGATCGCCTGGCGCGAGGACAATCGTCGGGTCGAAAATGGCCTTCTCCTATGGGGCATGCTCCATAAGTTGCTATCGAGACCGACATCCAGAAACCTGTGCGGATACTGGCAGGGCAGTCATCCACCGGACCTGATTTGGAAGGGCGGCGAGGATCCTACCCGCATCGATTGACCAAAAAACGGACTTGCGACCTCCTGAAAACGGGCTCTTAATTTTCGGAGGCCAATCCGTGCCGGACTAGAGGAACGAAGATGGCGGACACCGCAGATCCTGATGTTGCAGCAGCAATGTTGCATAAGTCGTGCGAGGCGGTAGGGTAATCGGCATACAAGGCTGACCGTCGGCTCCCCACATGAGAAGGCGCCGTTGAATCAAGCGGGGCCTTCTTTCATAAAAGTTGCATCTACCACCCGACAGGCCGCGTGGCTGGCGGGGTACTCACAAGGATGCATCGTCTAGTCGGCAGCGTGCTTTCGAGGTTTCAACGACCTGCGAACACGCCCCTGCCCGATAACCTTGCGGTCCCGGTGAAATGGTCTGAAGCCTTCTTCCTCAAGAGCCTCCGCCAGTGTCGGCTGCGCCGCCACGCTCGTCGGTGGCAGGCTATCCAGGAGGCCACGCATTCGCTCAATTTCGGAAGCCAGCATTGACATGCCCGCCGCGACAAGAATTTCGACGGCGTTAGGGTTCGCGGCCATCTCGATCAACGCAGTCATGTCATCCAGGAAGTCAGGGCGTTCGAAATCGGCATTGACCGCATTCCGCAGGCGGGCCTCGAGCAGGGTCGCCTCGTTCATCCCTTCCATGAGGAGACGCCGCCGCTCCGCAGGACCGACTTCGATGGTCGTGTTCGCGGCCGTCTCAAGTGCGATGATGATATCAGCATCATGGGTCATTAGAACATCACATGTGTTTCCCAGCATCTTGCCGTCAGAAATCAACACGTTCCTTTTCTGTTCAGTCCAAGATCGAGAGTCAACGACTGATTCCAACAAAATCTGGTCGCTATTCCAGGAGATCCGCAGATTTCTGCGTTGAACCAAGATCGTAGGCTTGTGACGTAAGGGACCGGCATCATTTAGATTTTTTGCACTATTCGCCGGAACCACTCCGCACATCCATTGAAGAACGGCGCAGCGCGGCCGCAACCGGATATGCACTTGCTCTTGCTGATCTGATAGATACATGCGGAGGTACGGGCATGGAGACCACGGATGCCGCTATTCGATGAAAAGGAACGGACACGTCTGGCACCCATGCAGTCCGGCGAGAGAAATTTCGACTTCTACGATGCTTCCGCGAGGCCACCATTTGTCGCCTATCGCAGCCTGCTGAATTCGTGGATAGAAAAATTCCCCGACGACGAGCGGCAGGAGCTTGTCAGCAGGATGAGGACTGGCACCGACGCCCAGTACGAGCAGGCATTGGCGGAGGTCATCGTCTTCACCGCACTGAACGCTCTCGGTTATTCCGTGGAAGTTCACCCTCCGTGCCCGCACCCGACACGCAAACCGGACTTCCTCGCTACGGACGAAGCTGGCGAACACATCGCCTACGTCGAAGTCACGTCGTTCGGCCCTGACGTGAAGACCGTGGCCGCAGATCAGCGAGAGGCCGTCATTTACAACGGTCTGGAGACCGTGGATCTTCCACCTGGCTGGCTCCTTGGCTACAGCCTCGAGCAGCGAGGAGTTACAAGTCCAAGCGTTGCAAGCTTGAAAAAGGATGTCGAGGCGTGGGCAAAGGCAGTCTGTGGTAACGATCCCACCGAAGCCCCGCAGCGCGTGTTCGACGCACTCGACTGGAAGATCGAGCTCACACTTCACGGCGGCTTCAACAAGGAAAAGGTCTACGACCGCAAGATCGGTGCGGCGATGGTTGGAACACGGGAAGTGGCTCCCGCCGACGACCTTAGGACTGCGCTGAAGAGCAAAGCCAAAAGATACGGAATACAAGATACGCCGTTCGTCATCGTCGTTGCAGACTGCAAAGGGTCGATCGTTTCCGGAGACGACACGGAGGACACGCTCCTCGATGCCATGTTCGGCACCCCGCGCGTTCTCGTTAGGCGATATTCCGACGGCAGCGAGGAAACAATTTACGAGCGAGCTCCCGACGGATTCTGGGGCACCGTGGAAAGGCCGATGAACACCAACCTCAGCGCCGTCGTCGTATTTCCCGACCCCGGATTGTGGCGGCTCAGGGATCAGAGGTGGCAGCCTCAGATCGTCTATAACCCATTTGCTCGCAATCCGATATCGACCAGCTTCCTGCCTCTGCCAGGTATCGAATTGGATCTTGATACTGGCGACCTTCGCAGGACGGACGAGGCTCTACTTGCGGACGTGCTAGATCTCCCCGCGGAATGGCCGCCCGAGGACTAAGAACCTGCCTCATCCCCCAGCGGATGTCCCCGGCCACCTGCCCGCTCTATGGTCTCAATTGCTTCCTATCGAAGAATTCTTGCTTGTTGTCGGCATCGTCGAACTCCTCGGCAAATGACGCAATGTCCTCCGCTGGCCAGCCTCGGATCTCGTCGAGGTAGCGCAGATCAACCTCAACTTTATTCCTAAGGATATACTTCTCGATGCGGTCCAGCTCATATACGGGATATGCTGCCTGCATGCCCTGTTCGAATACTTGGAGAAGCAGCCTGTTCTTGGAGACATCAAGTTCGATCATTTCGGCAATTTCCTCTTGAACTTCGAACGCAATTTCACGGAGAACAGATGCGATTAGCAAGATAGTCCGAAACTCCGCGGTTCGCGCACTTGTCGGATCCAGTTCGCATCGCATCTTCGTTGCTACACTGCGCCATTCCTCATCATCATGTTCATTTTTGCCCGCAACCAACAAGCTCAAAACCCAGTCCTCAGGGAATTTGCTCGATGCAAGTCTTTTTCGTTCGTTGACGAACCGACGAATATTCCGAAGCGTGTACGAGAATACGACTTCGCCGTCCTGCTGCCATTCGTTCCGCATGTTCATGGGATCAGATCCGACGTAGAGCACCTGCTGCTCTAACTGGGGACTGTCCGATGCAATAAAATCTTTTATGTCATCGCGATCTATGATTTTCGCGCGGTATTCATACATTCGGCGGAGCATCAGTGGATGGTTCTGCGCCTGAAATTCCAGATGATATAGCTGATTACCCGAAAGGGTTAGTGAATCGATCTCAAGATCATCGAGATCTGGGAACTTCTCCGACAACGCTATTCCTTTGGGAATAGACAAGAGACGCCGCAGTGATGATCCTTCGAGCGAAAAAACCATCTTGAACATAACGTCGAATTTAGGAGCGCGGCTCTCCCGGAGTTCGGCGTGAGACATTTTCTGGAATGGTTTTGACATCGTTCACACTCACAGAATTGGCTTTACATCGTCCCCGCCCTTACGGACCCACACCGGATCCCTCATGGCTTCCAAAATGGCCTCCACGACCATCGAGACAGGCTCCCTCTTGTCGATGAGCCATCGCAGCTTCACGCCCGACACCGCTGGAAGATCCCTCGAATAGACGAACGCACGGCAGGTATCGTGATCGAAGAGCGCCTTGGCCACGCCATCAGGACTCGTGCCGCCCACTGAAGCTGGATCAATGACCGCGAAATGCGGTGTCACCTTCGTCATGACCGCAAGGACGGCGCTGCGATCGTGCGCAACGAAAACCGCGGCCCCTGCCTGAGCGAGACTCCGCTCGATACGCGGTGCATCCTCCTCGTCGTCTACCACGATGACGACAATTCCCTCGATAGGCGCCGTTGAAACTTCCATGACATCCCTGCATCCAAGACTGACTTCGGGCGGAATATCGGCGGCGTTTGTTTCAACCAGGTTAAGAATTCCGGCTATCCTGATGAAACCACTGGTCGTTCAAATGCCACCGAATCCCTTTCCGGGCTCTTAGAGCTTGTTCCGTTACGGGACGTCTCAAGGACTGGCATGTAAGTGGGGTAAGTGGCTAATGGATCCGAAGGCAGCGGCACTGAAGGCGGCGAAGAAGCGCATCGTAACCCTCCAGGAGCAGATGACGGCCCGAATCCTGGAGATGGCTGTTGCCGTTGAGAACCTGACCGCCGTCATGCCAGAACGCGAGGCGCGTGAGTATCTAAGGGCCACGTGCAATATACCGTCATCCGAACTCCGCGCCTATGCAGGGTTCAAACGCACCTTGAGTGGCAATGAGGAACTGCTCCGCAGAGGGAGGGTCTCGTTCCCGGTTCTCAAAGCACTGGTGTCTGCCGACGAAGAGACCCGTCAGGAAGTCCTCGAACGCATGGAAATCGGCGCGAGGGTCGATACGCGATCTATCAACACGATCCGGAAGCGCCTTCGTGAAGCCCGGCTGACACCTGGACAGGTCATCGCCGAACGCGAAGGAATGCTCGCTAGTGCAGCAGGCCGCAAGCAGGGTGCCGCAGCCGCCGCCGCGTTCAAGGATCGGCTCGATGCTTTTGCAACCCTTCATGACGGAAACGGCACGTATCTGAACACTCCGCCGATCCGCGACAATGCGGCAGCGTTGCGTTTCGAATTTGAATCCTTCCTGGGATCCGACCATCGCGATCCCAAGGAGCTGAAGGTCACCTCATCCGCACATACGGTATCGCTCGCTCATCGGACATTGCTGGAAATCGAGAGCGGGACCCTCACTCCGGAGCGCGGCGCGAATGGGCGTTCGAATGGACTTCGTCACCCGGGCTTCAACGCGCTCAAGAACCTGTCGGGCCGCCCTTTCCCCGAATTCAAGTTCGACATGACAGGCATACGACGACCGCCGCGTCATCACCGCCTAAAGGCAATCGAGCTGTTTGCAGGGGGTGGCGGCATGGCATTGGGCCTGGAAAGGGCAGGATTCGAGCACGTTGCCCTGATCGAATTCGACCCGCATGCCGCAGCTACGCTTCGCAAGAACCGCCCCGAGTGGAATGTCGTCGAGGGCGACATCCGCCAGATCGATTTCCATCCCTACCGGGAGATAGACATCGACGTCATCACCGGAGGCCCGCCATGCCAGCCGTTTTCCATAGAAGGTGAGGCGTTGGGAAAGAACGATCCGCGAAACATGCTTCCCGACTGCGTTCGAGTTGTCACGGAGGTGCGACCGAAAGCATTCGCATTCGAAAATGTCACCGGATTGCTCCACGCAAAGCACAGCGACCACGTCGCCGAGATCATCCTCGGCTTCAAGAAGGCGGGATACAGCACCGAAATCCACCGGATTGAAGCTGCAGACTACGGCATCGCTCAGACCAGAGCACGTGTCCTCATCGTCGGCGTGCGCGAGGACTTCGCAGATTCATTCCGATTGCCGCCACGCTTCCCTGGAAGACGTGCAAATCTGGGTGACGTTCTCGTGGACCTGATGGCAGCGAACGGCTGGGAGGGTGCTTACGAATGGGCTCGCCTGCGACGTGAACAGCCTGTAACCGACCGGACGGGGAAAGTGGTCGCAATCGGAGCTCATGCGTCCACGGTCGTAACGAGCCGAGGAAAGCGGAGGCGCAACGACGCCGCGGCTCAAATCGCCAGCGGGTTCGATTCCACAGGCCTCCCCGAACGCGCTCCGACCGCCGAAGAGGCATCCGTGGAGGGCTTCTTGCCGTCGCTGACGATGCGTATGCGGGCACGTATTCAGGACTTCCCCGACAACTGGGAATTCTGCGGCGGTCGGCAGGCGGCGGCGCGTCAGATCGGTAACGCTGTCCCCCCACGCATGGCCACGGCCATCGGGTTGGCTCTGTACTCTGCGATCAAGATGTGACGTGGGATTGGGATGCGGTCCTGTGGCCGGATGACGGCCACAAGCGGGTTCTTGTGGCCGCCCCTTCGCTCGTGCCGGAAGCAGTCGAGGCGCCACTGGTGACCGCCTGAAAAAGCCGAAATCAATCGAATTTCCAGCAACGAAAAGCTTCGCCCACAGGCAGAGCCATTAATTCAAACGAGGATGTCATGCCCAACATATGCGTCATTGCCCGGACGAACGGCGAACTGGAAACGATCGACATCGATGAATGGCCCGACTTCCGCTCCATCCAGAAGGTCGTTGGCGGCATGTTTGCCCAGGTGCCCACCACCTTCCATATGGAATTCGACGAGACATGGGGAGCCGAGGCCGGAGAACAGAAGACCGTTGTCTACTGTAACGAGATGGCCGCGTTGAAGGGCCTCGAACAGAACACCACTGGCATCGCCAGAACCATTAATCGGGAACTCGGAAGCAACGGCCCTCTTCTTGGCGATCTCCTGATCGTGTCCGCCACGGAAGACTTCATGGCCCTGCAAGACTAGCAACAGGGACGCAGGACATGATACTCCTCGATACCTCCGGACTTTGGTGGCGATGGCGGATCAGTCGAGGTTGCAACACGGCTTGCTTGTAGTTACGCATCGACATGATGAAGAATCTGGCTGACCAACTCAAATCGTCTGGAATTACCGCGTGCACAGTGCACGAGGGCTCGCGCAGGGGTGGCGACACGCCAGACCATCAAAGCAAGCGGAAGGTGTACTACCAACTTCGAGCTGATCTTGGATTTGGGGTTTTATTGATCCATGAGACAAACAATGACGATGCCTGTCACCAATGCAAGGTGCTGGTAGAAGAAGCTGAGAACTTCCGGAAGCTGGGTTCATCCGGCTACGATGTTCCCAACGTGGCAGACGAGATCGTTGTAGTCACAGACCACCTTCATGCTGATGGTGAAAAGCGGGCCGCAGCATTGATTGTGGAGCACATCTCAGGAAGTGGTCCATACAAGCCAGTGACGGAGACGCATTTGATTTCCAAAGCGGTCGAAAACGCGAAAAAGGGTCTCCAGGCGGAATATTATTCCTCGTGGGACAAGCTCGTTACGGCCGTCGCGAAGGCCGCGCCAATGGATCTTCAAGTGATCTTGTCCGACGACGGCCGCATCATGACCATTGACCCGGAAAAGATCGGGCCGGGTAAGCAGTTGAAGTCGTTGATTTGAAGGTCAAGCCTTCAACGCAAATTTGATAGTCAAATGCCAGAGTTGATCCGCGGTTGCCATGATCATCCCGTTCAACCCGGCGGATGCCCCGCTGTCGATCTCTGCCGCTCCGCGCGGAAGACAGCCCACCACATTCGCCCGACTTCGAAGAATGGCAGCCAAGGGCTGTAATCGCCTCTCAGGAAATGATGGTGATCTATGCGAGGCACAGTTTTCATGCCTTGACTTGTAACAACGTGCGTGCCGGGACTACGACTTCGTTGACTGGCATTTTGGATGTGGACAACATCGTGCGTACGCACGCTGTCGTTGTCCTTTGCGGGGCTCGTGTTATCTTTCGCTTGAAGTCGAGTCCTTGCGCCATGATGGCAATATTGGAGGATCCATGAGCAGCGGTACATTCCAAGCTCGAGTCCATGAATGGACAACGGCATGCTTCCCTCCCTCAGCGCAGTCCGACGTTTCCGAGCGAGCGCATCGCTTTCTGGAAGAAGCACTCGAACTTGTACAGGCCTCGAACTGCAGTCGGGAGGATGCTCTCGCGCTTGTCGAATACGTCTTTTCCCGTCCGGAAGGAGCAACATATCAGGAAGCCGGCGGCGTAATGGTGACGCTCGCGGCGCTATGCAACGCCCAGAGCGTCGACATGGATCGGGCGGGTGAGCTGGAGCTCTCACGGAACTGGTCAAGGATAGACAAGATCCGCGCCAAGCAGGCTGCGAAACCCCAGGGATCGGCGCTTCCGCAATGAAGACAGCAGACCGCCACGCCAGCGTCACGCAAGTCCCGGTCGCAAGAGTGCGACTCGAGGGCTGCAGATAGATACGCAGCATGGGCATTCAGATTTCGTATGGCAGTTCGGAGCTGAAAGGTTGCTGTCTCGTCCTTGAGAGAGCCGAGCAGGTCTATGGAAGAACACTGGCCGACCGTCTCACGACGGCGATCGCTGAAGCCGAAGCATTCGACAATGCCGAGCAATGGCGTGATTTTCTTGGGGAGGACGTGATGTCGACGGCAACAAAATCCTTTCAAGTTTCGTTTGGTTCGGTGTACGTCGCATCCTTCGCGGCAATCGACAACCATCAGACAGTCAGTGCCTCCGGACAGGTGGACTGGTCCACGGTCGAATATTTGAAGCTGACGGAAATCTCGGGACAACAATGATGGACGAGCGCTCGACACCCGACTGGTTTTCGAAGCCCGGCGACTCCATCCGCGCTGTCATGCAGAAGCGGGGCATAGCCGCAGCCGATCTGGCCCGTCATCTCGACGGTGGCATGGTCCGCGTCCGAATGCTTCTCGACGGAACCGGGTCCATTGATGAGAGCACCGCAGTCGGACTCACCTCGGTGCTCGGTGCGAACACGAAGTTCTGGCTCAAGCGCCAGGAGAACTTCGATGCCGCGATCGACCGTGCCGTGGAGCGGATCTGCTCAGAGGAAGATGAGGACGTGATCCTCTCCATTCCGGCACCTGGCCCTAAACCCAAAGGCAAGCTCTCGGCTGAACGGAAGGCCGAGGAGGTTCGCCGCCGCCTCGTCTATTTCAACGTCCCGACGATCAATTCATGGACGACGCGCTACGGCCGACTTGTCAGCGACACCGACTTCAGGAAGTCAACCGCCTTTTCGTCAAACGACGATGCCACCCTACTGTGGCTCCGCCGTGGCGAACTCGAATCCGACATGGTCAATACTCGAGCCTGGCAGCCTGGCAACCTCGAAGACCGCCTCGCGGCTATCCGCAAGCTGTCACAGGTCAGACACCCCCAGAGCTTCCTTCCGAAGCTACGTGAACTCTGCGCGGAAGCAGGGGTCGCCCTTGTCGTCGTGAAGGCACCGAAGCGCTGCCGCGCGAGCGGTGCTGCACGCATGGTCGATCCGGACAAGGCGATGCTCCTTCTGAGCTTCAGATATCGGACGGACGACCAGTTCTGGTTCACCGTCTTCCACGAAATCGGACACCTCCTTCTGCACAAGGCGCATACCTTCCTCGACAGCGACGAAACGCCCTTCGACGACAAGGAGAAGGAAGCGAACGAATTCGCGGAAGGATGCATCATTCCTGAAAACCGTGCCTCGGAGTTCGAACGCCTAGGCACCGACAGGGATTCCATCCTCCGCTTCAGCGTATCCCTGGGAATCGCCGCAGGTCTGACCGTGGGGCAGATGCAGCATCGCGGCATGCTCCCAAGGGAGAAGATGAACCGCCTCAAGCGTACCTGGACCTGGGAGCAGATCGACCCCGCTCTGATCTAGCGGGTAACCGATCTAACCTGTGTAGTGGACGAAGCGTGCGGGGCTCTTCTGCCAGTTGCAGAGGGCATCCTCCATGACCGCCATGCCCACACCTAGATCCTTGTCGAGATCGTCGAGCCACGATTGAAGGCTCTTGTCCGATTTCTTGTTTGCGCCGGGACCAAGAAAAAGCAACCGCGCTCCAGCAGCAGGTCCAGTCGCGTCTTTGAGGTAGGCTGAGGCTGCTTCAATCGGCGCGATCTTGTATCGACCAATGAGCGCCAGATAGTCGAACCGGGCCAATCGGCCAAACGTCGTCACGTTCATGCTGTTGAATAGAGCATCGAAGATCACGCCCGGATCATTGCCCTGTCGGCGCACGGTATCCGCGAAAAAGCGCTTGTGCCCGCCTGCACCGATCCACGCCAGGTAGCTGGTCAGAACCCTGCCGAAGCTCCGATGGGAATTCGGAAGGAGGGTCTCGTACTTGCGATGATTTCCAAATTTCCCACGGATGCGGAGACGGTTTTTCGCCAGCCAGTCGATCATCGCCTGGGGATTAGCCGAGACCGTCTTCCAATCCCAGGTCCCTTGCCCAAGCTTGCCATATACATCCTGCAGCCGTTGCCAGCCGGATGTCGATGGACGGGCAAAATGCGTCATAAGGAATATCAGCCAGGCTGCCTCCTCTACATCGTCATTCTGGAGATGATAGGCGACCGCTCTTTCCGCATCGAACATTCCCGAATTTGGATCGGCCTTCGCGGGAGGAACGGCCTTTTCCTGCACACGTTGATAGTAGTCCTCACGCCGAAGGCTTGCGATGAACTGCCAGGCAAGGGTCTCGCGTGCGGCGTCCGCCGCAATTCCCGGCATCGCCCGCGTGTTTCGAGCGTGTCGGTGCAACGCGTCAGCCAATCTCTTCTGTTCATCCAGCCGTGTTGGCCACATTCGACTTATCTCCGTTGGCTGCCGCCGCCGGTCCTCCGACAACACGCATGCGCCTGCGGCGCAAAAGGAATTTCGCGAAGAACTCGTGCTCGAATTCTGCTTTCAGGCGATCAAGCCTCTCAAGATTCGTCGATTGACGGAGGCGCGTCGCCCAATACACCTGTACCAATCGCATGATATCCGCCCAATAGGGCTGGTCGAACTCGTCCGACGCGACGATCTCCTTCCCCTCACGGATCCGCTGCTCGACTTCAATGACTTTCGCCGCCATTGCGAACGGATCGCCTGACGGCATCGGGGGCATGACCTCCGTCCGCTGCCATCCCTCGTCGACATAGGCCTGCATGGAGGCGGCACTGCCGTCATAGAAGTGCATGCTCCCCACGTAATGGTAATATTCCCCGAGTTCGCATCCGAGTCGTCTTGCCATCATTTCCTGAAGCATAGTGAAGCAGAAGACGTCATGCGGCAGCCCGAGATACGCATCGTTCGAGCGCATCGTAACGGACATATGCAAGGATCCGCCGCGGATGAAGAACTGCATCGTAGTGGTGCAGGGGATTTCCTTGAAGCGCTTGGTGATGTCGGATGCGTCGAAAAGCTGGATGACGGCACGTTTCGATGTCGCATTCTTCTCGAGCAGTTCCACGACGTTGCGGATCTGATTGATATCTCCACGCATTGCATGCAGTCGCGGCCCGTACGCACCATGTATGACCCCGTCCTCGGCGTCCTCCCGGTATCTGCCGATGTAGGGCTCAATGAATTCGAGCTTGTCGGAGCCATGAAGATACCACAGGAGTTCGCCCAACGCGGAAAACGGCTTCCCTCGATCCTGGGATCGGCTGACCCTGGCTAGAGGATTTTTCAGCCGAAGCGTAACGCCAAGGAGCTCTCGCAGCCCTCCCCTGGTCCCATCCGCCCCAACACCCTCTTCGAGCAATCGTGGGTAGAGAGCCATCAGAAGATCATCGATTCCTTCCTGTTCGATTTCCACGTTCGCCCTCGAATCCTTGAACACGGCAATCGTATGTAGGACTTGAAAGATTTCAACCACGCGTCGTGTCTTCGAAGAGAAAAATGAGGTGAAAGTCCTCCGACGGTCACTGATATCTGCGCACAACAGTCCCATCGAGCCGATACCAGCGGCTCAAGGTCCGGGCCACTCCCTGTTCGGTGTCGAGATAGAAGACCTGACTTGTCGTTATCTCGCGGCCGGACCTCAGCTTCGGATGTCCCTCCACGATGCCACTGAGGATCCCGACGGACTGTGGGATCACGCGATGAGCAAACAAGATTGGCGCTTCGGCAAAGTCTATGGAAGCGAGGGATCCCGCCTCCGCGAGCCGGAGGTCATCGACGAGCCGGGCTAGCAGATCTGAAGGTGCGTACTGTAATTTCATGAGGGGATCCTTGGTACTGTGGATGATAGCGATGCGACAGCATTGAGCAGGATCGCCCGGAGATCAGCGCCGGGCTCTGTGTTCATTCCCGATGAGAGTGGGCGAGAATTTCACGGATCCGATCCCCGGTCAGCACCTCGGTACCGGTGAGAGATTCGACGATTAGTTCCAGACCGTCGCGACGGCGCTCTATGATGGAAATCGAGCGTTCTAGTTCGTCTGAAAGCAGCTCCTCAACCAGCTTTCTGATCGCCGGATTGGAATTGCGCAGCTCCGCAAGGTCCTCGTGCGTCTCCGCATGGTGATATGTCAGCGCTCCCATACCGAGGCAACCGACCATTATCGTCGCGAGATCAGTGGCCCGTTTCAGATCGGAGCCGTGCCCTCCACCCGCTCCACTATACGGCTGCCCTAGAACGACCATTTCGGCTGCCATCCCCCCGAAAAGCATGGCAATCTCATTGCGGTACGAGCTTTCCGGACGATGACGGTTTGCGCTCACGGTCCATTCCACATAGCCGAGGCTGTCGCCGCGCGCCGGAACCTCCTGTGGGACAACGATCGCGGTGATGGAACCGAAATCAAGTTCAAGACCGACGATCGCGTGACCCGCTTCGTGAAAAGCGGATGCTCTCCTTATTTCTAGCGGAATCACCAGGACGGGTGGCGAAACCGCGGCTAGGTCACGGGCTTCGACCTTTCGGCGATCCCGCCTCGCCACTCTGCGGGCATCTCTGGCAAGTTGCGCGATATCGGCACCCGAATACCCGGTGGTCGCCCGCGCTGCGGCGGCGAGCGCCTCTGCGGGTAGATCGGCCCCCAGATGGAGCGACATGATCGCCCGCCTGTCATCAAGGTCGGGAAGCCCGACGACGACGTGCCTGTCCAGTCGTCCCGGCCTTCGCAGCGCGGGATCGATGCTTTCCGCGTGGTTGGTGGCTGCGATGACGACGACCCCTTCGCGGGCTGTCGAGCCGTCCATTGCTTCAAGGACCCCGTTGACCACCTGCACGCCATAGCTCGCATTGCTGCCGGAGAACTTCGAGCGGTCGCCCAGCGCGTCGAATTCGTCGATGAAAAGAATGGAGGGCCGCGCATCCGCGGCCTCTCGGAAGCTCTTTCTCATAGCCTTCAAAAAATCACCGAGATGCCCGGCCGCCTGCCATTGCGCTGCGGATGTCGTGATCAGTTTGGCTCCACAAGTCCGAGCAACGGCCCCCGCGAACATGGATTTTCCGACACCGGGTGGCCCGCTGAGGAGAAGGCCGCGGTCAACGTCCGACCAAAGGATGGTTCCGGCTTTCCAGTCTCCAAGATCGACGGCAAGATTGAGAGCCCAATCCTTGGCCTGTCCGAAGCCAGGCAGATCCTCTATCCGCAGTCCGCTGACCTCTGGTCTAGGCTCCTGCTCCTTCGAGGCTTTCAGCCGCGAAAGAACAGTATCGATCGACCGACCCTTTCGGAATGCGGAGAACATGACATCGGCCGGATATTCGAGAAGGGCCTTCGCGTCTTTTGTCGACGCGCGGATTCCCGTTGCCGACAATATCGCCGCGGCCAGGTGGGTGGGACGGATTTCACCGACAGGAACGATGCGGTCGAGAGCGATCGCGATTTTGGGTGGAATGACCGCATCGTGGGGAATGATCACGACCACCGCCGTTTTCGTTGCAAGGTTTTCCTCGATATCCTCCCAGAGATATCCGGAGCGAGCGGACTCCACCACCATGGTCGCGTGATACACCTCCGCAAGACCTGCGGTCATGAGGACGGATCTGGCTGCGTCCTTGTACGGCAGCGGCTGCTCCCCTTTCGGCAGCAGGAGACCGACCGTGGCATCGCTCTGGAGGAAGACCCGTCCCCGTCGAAGCGCGGCATTCACCGCGAAGGTGCGGGCCATCACGCCGACTGTCTTTGCGTTGTCGGCGAACTGGTTGAGGTTCATCGCGATGCCCCCAGGTCCATTCGGCGAACAACCGTATCCGGTCCTATGAGGGCCTCGTCGAGTTCTATGGAAACGATGCGCTGGAGAATGAGCGCCGCAAGTCCTGCGACGGGAGCGATTTCGCGGAACAGTGACAATCCTTCGGCTACGCTGAAAGATCCGACCTCGTCGAGTGCGGCGATCACTCTGATGCGGTCACCCAGGGGGCATTTGTAGGCACCGTACCTCAGAAGGTCGCGAGCGTTGCGAAGACGCCATCCTTGCTCCCGCTCCTCGCGACCGACACACCGATAGGCGTAACCTGCCTGAGCCGCAGCAGCAGCCAACCACGGATCGCCCCCCTCGCTTGCGTCAACAAGGCGCTGCGGCCCCGCCGTGTAGCTAACGAGGAAATCGGGCTTGTGTCGGAAATCATCCAGGTGCAATTCCAGCGGCAGGCATTCCCAGGATTCGACGTCAGGATCGACATCCAGGAGACAACCCAGATCCCTTGCTGCGCGTGATCTGAACAGCGGGACACCAATGCAGTTGATCGTGGCTTTGGGGGCAAACGAAGCAGTCGTGACCGACGGCAAGGTGCTGCCGCGGCTGGAGGAACTCTCGATACGCATGACAAATCCATAGACAGAGTGAAGACAGCCGCGGCGGCGGCATGGACATCAACGTTGTCGAGGTTGTCGGTGATCGAGCTTCATGAAAGGAACGGATAGTGAACAAAATCCGCGACGTCAACCGGTATTATCGTACCGGTCCTATTTAGATGATCGGGTCATTAG
This sequence comes from Hyphomicrobiales bacterium, assembly GCA_900471605.1. GTDB lineage: Bacteria > Pseudomonadota > Alphaproteobacteria > Rhizobiales > Rhizobiaceae > Neorhizobium. The sequence goes on from UCEY01000064.1 coordinate 35,664, forward strand.
TTAGGGGTAATGGAAACATCAGTGAGCAACATTGGCTCATTCGTCTGAAGCGCCCTTCGCAAGGAACTCCCGCGCATCCGGCTTTTCGTTTCTCTTCTGATAGCTCAGCGTGAAGATACCTTCGGCGTCGAGAACCTGCTGGTCCCCCTCGGACTTGGCGACTGCGAAAAAAGCTCGCGGGTCGCGGATCACCTCGTCGAGCGAGAAGGAATTTGAACGCGACATAGTGGACCTCCGAAACTGGACGCTTCAACAATCTAGGCTGAACCCGGATTCATTTCTAGGGGTTGGTCCGGTCTACCACAGGATCTATGCAATCGCATAAAGTGAATGTCCGGCGGGATTCAGTCCTTCGAGCTGTGCGAAGTGCACGACTACCGCCTTGTCCAGGTGAACATATTACCACCTTACAACCCTCGTTATCAAATAATAAACCATCCTCCGGGACCCTGCCCCCATCCAAGGAGTTCCATCCATGTCTTCAGGTCACATGCTGCTCGATACAAGCGTCCTGAGTGCAGCTCGGGGCAGGAAGCCCGAAGCAACCGTCCGGCATTTTCTGCTGTCACTCCCTAGGGGTTCGATAGCAATTCCAGCGTACAGTGTTTTCGAATTCGAACGGGGCGCACGTCTGCTTCAGCAACATGATCAACAGCGCGCCGCTCAACTCTTGTCGTGGCTGGATGACCTCCTCGCGACAGACATTTTCGTGCCGCCTGTCACCACGGACATCTGGCGGCTCTATGCTCGAATGAGCCTGGTTCCCGCTCTCCGGAAATTCTGGATCCACAATGGCGACCCGCCGAGCCTGCGGTTTGGATGCGATCCAGGAGTAGCCGCCATCTCGATCCACTACCGCATGCCCATCGCAACACGGGACGTCGGTGATTACATGTTGATCAACGGGTACTTTCCGCTCCCCGGCCTGTACGATCCTCACCTTCGCAAGTGGTTTGTCGATCCCGCTCCCACGTGGCGTACCGCGCTTCAGGAAGATCCGTCAGATCACCTGGCGATGCATTGACTTGGCACGATTGCATTGCCCTGACCCCATCGGCCACCGCATCGCGATACGGATCAGTTTCGAGACAGGTGCTGCAATCGAGCGGACGAGGGAGACTGCGGCAGGCCAGTCGATCGGCTGAACAGACATTTTTAGTGATCACCAGAAAGCCAGAGGCGATGGAAAAACGCCTTATCAGGCGGTCCCCAGATGACGCATGTCCCAAACAGGGACCGAAACACACGAAGCAAATTTTCCGTTCGCTCCAAGAGTATTTCTATTAATACACAGTGAATATAGGCATTTCAGTGAAGCAATTAACATATTGTTAACCATGACCCATAGTGAATTGTTAAAGTTTATCATTTGAAAACATTGATGATTCTCCCGCTGCAGTGTTCCATTGGCAAAAATTTACTGTTGCAAGGCTCGTCGAGCTATGCTTTTTTGGCGCCCGTTGAGCCATGGTGGTTCACGGAACAGGACACAGAAGACATGCAACAAGTCGCATCGACATACTTGGCTCGGAAGGGCCAACGCACCGCCTGAGGCGCGCACAGATGATGACTTCGGTGCCTCCAGGAGGTCACCGCCCTTCCCTCAGCAGAACCAAGCGTTTTGAGAAATGAGGAATACCATGTCCAAGTCCAAGAAAGACCCCCTCCAGATTTTCGCAGCCGCGCTCCTCGGCCGACAATGATGTCGCGTTGACGCCGCATCGCGTGATCTAGTCATGCGTTCGCGGACTGTCGCCGCGGATCATCTTCGGCTCCGCCGGATAGCCTGCCGCCGATAGTGGATGATCCTGCTGTCGGAAATCCTGATAAGGCCTGAGCCTGCCAGGAAACGACCTTCCGTGTCTTCCGATGTCTCGGAGATGCGGCCCCCCCTACAGAACCCGACAAGGAGCTGCATAATGTTGCAGAACGATGAATCTCGCCTGCTGGTAGGTGACGACATTCCCTCCCTCTTCCATCCCGAGCTCCGGCTGTGGTCTCGAAGCCACCGGTCCGGCTACTTTCGGAGGGACGAGGCAGACCTCTACAGCATCGCCGCACTTTCCTACGCCGATGCCGCACGGCCGACGATGACGCAGGTCTATCGCCTGCTCTGCTCGCTGATCGACGAGGATGCTGCTCGTGGCGGAGGCCGGGTCAGAAAGCCCTCCTTCTCGACTTTGCGAAAGATCATCAGGTCGCTGCCTGCGGAGTTCGTCCATCACCGCCGCCACGGACACCTGACCGCGGCGTCCACTTTCGATCTCGTGTCCGCCGGGTCCGGCGTACTCGGCATCACTGCAAACTGACCCAAGACTCCAAGAAAGGAAGTCACATGAAACCGCCTGAAACCATGCCGGGTTTGAAACCGCGCATCAAGGAAGCCTTCCAGACGCTCAATTCCCGCGTCCAGGAGGAGCTGCGTATCCGGCAGGAGATGGAGTACGCCAAGCTCGAAGAGGGCAGCCTCGAAATCGCGATCAAGCTAGCACGCAACAAGCCTGGATTCGAACGCGAAGTCTGGGAATGTATGAGCACGCCTCTTGAGATGATGAACACCACGCACCGTGCCCGCGGTCTGCCGCTGATTAATTACCCGAGTTATCAGCGGTTCATGCGCCTGCTCCGCACGAACATCTAAGGCCTCGTCCTAAAGACATCAGGGGCGGCATTCACCGCCCTGCTGACCAAAAAACTCCCCCACATCACTGAATAGGAGCTGCCAAATGTTGCAGAACGAATACCTGCGTCTTCCCGTAGGCGCACACATCCCCGAAGCATTCCACGAAAAGCTGGACAGCCTCGCCCGCTGGGTCCGCGGCCGCCACTGGATCGATATCGAGGCCGACCTGATCCTGGAAGCGATGCTCGAGTACCTGGACGAATGCGAGAAGGACATCCGGCCGCTGCACGCCCGTCTCTGCCTCCGGATGGAAACCATGTCCCGAATGGATGGCCGCGAGTACCTTGTCCCGTCCTTCGGGGACTTCCGCGACCTGCTCCACTCGATCCCGAGCGCCCTCGTAGTGCATTGCCGAGCAGCCTCGCGATCGCGGCTGCAGTCGCACCGCACCGGACACGTCCCGACCAAAACCGTGATGCAGTTCGCGGAACTGTTTGCCGCCACCGCCAATCCGACCGCCGTAGCAACGAACTAGGAGCCTCCGCCATGACCCAGAATCTGCCAGCGCGCCGCCATTCTGCAAATCCGCCCTTCCTCCAACCGAAGCAACCGGCCGCGGACGGGCAACACCCGGCCGTGACCAGGAATTTCGGCCGCGTGCGTGAGGACGACCTCCGACAGCGGCGACCAAACCTTCAGATTCAGCGCTCTCAGAGGAGTCTCTCATGCGCAAGGAACACTACGTAGCCGACCGTCTCATCCGCATCCGCTGCGGTAACACCTTCAAGTTCGAGTACTCCGGCGCTCCGAACTACCATCGTCCGACGAAGCCGATCGTTTTCAAGGAGCCGCAGGCAGCGAACGGCAACCGCGTTGCCAGCACAAAGTCCCCGTTCAGCGCCCGCGGCCGCACGGTCAACCATGGTGATGACCGCACGATGTTTTTCGAGAGCAATCTCGAGCGCCGCACCGCACTCATCTTTCAGGCGCGTTCCGATGTCGCCGAGGTCCGTGCACAGTGGCCGACCGTGAAGTGGACCGCTCAGGACGGCAGCCGTCACCGCCATACCTTCGACTTCTGGATCCGCCGTACCGACGGGGTCAGCATGGCCGTTGCGGTGAAGCCCAAAAAATACGTCGAGAAGTACGGCCTCCTGCACATGCTTGCACGCATCCATTCCCAGGGAGCCATCGCGATGTTCGCCGACGACGTGACGGTGGTCACCGAGGACTATGCGAACCAGAACTCGGAGGCGAACGCCAAGCACATCCTCCTGTCGCGTCGCGTGCGCAACGACGACGAGGTCGAACTCGCTCGCCACGTCGTCGAGCAGATGGACGGCCCGGAGCGCTTCTTCGAGCTCTTCCGCGGCGCGACCTCGGAATCTGCCCGCCGCATCGCCCTCTGGTGCCTCATCGATGAAGGTTGCCTTGCCGCATCGGATCCGTCCGAGCGCATCAGCGACCACACCATCATGATACGCGAGAAGTAAGGAGCGATAGGATGAACCTTCACACCAAGCCCCTGGCACGCCACATCCCCAACGTCCCGGTCTACTACTTCGGCAACGCCGAGCGCATCACGATCGACGGCGCGCACTTCACGCTCGTCAACCAGGACCGCAACGAAACCGTGCTCCGCGACGAGCACGGTCGGACCAAGACGTTCACTCACGAGTTGATCTATACGCTCTACTGCGCGAACTGCATCGAGGTCCAGCGTCGCGGGTCCGAGTTCGATTTGAAGCGTGAAGTCACGAAAGTCTTCTCAGAGTTTCCGGAGGAAAAACGCAAGAAGGCCCTTTGGCACAAGGGGCTCTTGGACGAGTTCATCCGCTTCCAGCAGGTCGGAAAGAAGCACCCGATCCTCCGTGAGAAAGGCTTCAATGAACGGAAGGTGAGCCTCGGTTACGACTGCTTGAAGATCCTCTTGCCGATCCTAAAAGGGATTGTCGTCGAGCGTATGACGAAGCACCTTTCGGCAAATGAACAGGCTGTAATCCCCGGCGTACCCTGCCCGCGCCACTTCAAGCGCCTCTACGACCGCTATCAGGAGGGTGGCTTCGACATCATCGCGCTTGTGCCGGACCGCCGCAAGGCGAAGCAGCGCGCCTCCCGCTTCCATCCAGAGGATATCAGCATCTGGCTTTCCGTAGCGAAGTCCTATTGCCACGAGAAGCGGCCCTCGATGCGTAAGTGCTTCACGATCCTCACGCAGCACATCCAGGACCTCAACTCGGAAAAGGGATTGCTTGAACGCTACCATCATCTTCCCTCGCGCAAGACATTCGAGAAGATGATCAAGTCGTTCGGCTTGTATGAAATCATGTCTGCCCGCCACGGCGCGGACTATGCTGCGAAGATGCTCGCGATCGTGAACCAGGGCCTCGAAGTCGAGCGCCCGGGGGAGCGTGTCGAGATCGACTGCTGGCGCGTCGACCTGAACAGCAACATGCTTATCACGGCGTTTGCCGCACAGCTCTCCGAAGAAGAACGAGCGATCGTTGCGCAGACGCGCTTGTGGGTCACCGTCGCGATTGACGTTGCCACCCGGTGCATCCTTGCGATGAAGTTCTCGACGCGCGCGCCCTCGCATCATTCGTCGCTTGCAGCCCTCGAGATGGCCGCTTCCCATAAGAAGTACATCTCGGATGTCGTCGGAGCTGGTGATGAGTGGCGCTATGCACTCGTCCCGGAAGAGGTTGTCACCGACGCGGGACCCGAGTTCGTGGACCAGCGCTTCGAGACTGCCGTCCTCTCGATGGGCGCGACCATCATGCATCCGCCCGCAGGTGCCGCCTCCGCCCGCGGCACCGCGGAACGCGTGTTCCGCACCTGGAGTGACAAGTTCCTCTCCTATTTCGAGGGCCGTACCTTCTCGAACGTGGTCCAGCGCGGAAAGGCCGGACGAGTTGTCCTCAATGTCGACGAGGTGAGTTTCCACCTCACCCGTGCTGTCATCGACATCTATCACAACGAGATCCACGACGGCCTTGGCATGACCCCGTCCATGGCCTGGGACGAGAAGATGGCGAAGTTCGGCGTCATCATGCCCCTCACCCAGCAGGAGCGCCGCAAGATCTTCGGTATCGAGGTCGAACGCTCGATCAGCGACAAGGGATTCCGCAATCTCGGCATCCACTACCAGGCGGATCCGTTGCAGCTCCTCCGCATCGGCCAGAAGGCTATCGTCGGTGCTCCCGCCCCGAAGGTCCGCGTTCGCATCGACCAGTTCGACCTCTCCACCGCCGACTACTGGGACGGCCACGAGTGGAAGGAAGCGGCTGCCGGCAAGCACATCCCCAAAGATCTCTCCATCTACGAGTGGAACCAGGTCAACGTCGACTACAACGCCGTGAACAAGGCGGGTGCTGACAAGAAGATGTCCGTGCTGCTCGCCGCGGTACGCGATCTACGCGCCGCAGGTGACGCGGCCACGGCCCGCGCGAACCTTGCGACCGACCGTCCGACTACCGATCTCGTGGACAAGTGGGACAAGGAGAACCACGGCGGTGAGATCGTCGACGACATCGAGGACGACGTTCCGGAATTGCTGCCGCTCGTGATCGCAGCCGACCCGTTGTCGGTTGGCCTCTCAGCGCACGCCACCCTCTACGTGAACACGGCAGAAGCCAAGGCGGCGTCCGCCCCTGATCCGGTGGCCATGACGCCGAAAGTATCCGGATTCCAGAACCCGCTCTCGTCTGGCGACGAGGACGACGTGAACTTCGAGTGAGGTGGTTTGAGATGAGCGACAGCAATATCAGCGAAGCATTCCGGGAGGCCGCCATGGCGGTCTTCGAAACCCTTGAACCCGCCCGCCAGGAGCGTACGCGGCGGCTCGCGGCAATGTCGACGACATACGTCGCCACCTCACGTGACAAGCTTCTCGATCACGCCTTCGATGCCATCGTGGAGAATGCGGCGGCAGAGGTTTTCGGAAAGGCGGCCAAACAGCGTGTCCTTTTCGTCATTGGTGAAAGCGGCTCCGGAAAGACGACCTCGGTGGAACGACATCTCGCAAAGCGGCCGCAGTTCCGGCCGAGAAAGCGAGCGGATGGTCATGTCGTATACCCGATGGTCTCGATGGAGGCTCCCAAGCCTCTCACCCCCAAGGGTTTGGCGCGGGCTGGATTGAAAGCACTGGGACACCAGGCGTTGAACGGCAGTCTCACAGAGACTGAGTTGTTCGAATTCTGGAAGGAGCAGATCCGCGAACAGGGCGTCCTCTTTCTCGCGATCGACGAAATGCAGCACGTCCTTCGCGGCACCAGTACTCAGGAGGTCCAGAACGTGGCGGACATCGTCAAGAGCCTTGTCCAGATTCCCGGATGGCCCTTGCATTTGATCCTCTCGGGTGTGCCCGCCCTTGGACGTTTCCTCGAGCAGGAAGGCGAAACGGAGCGGCAGCTCAAGGAGCGCAGCATCATCGTCGAGTTTCAGCCGATGACCTACCCGGAAGACGTGAAGGTCATGACCAAGGTGATCAAGCAGATCGTCACCGTCGATGCCGGGCTCGCCGCAGACGGCCTCGACAAGAGCGAGTTCGTCCACCGCGTCATCCATGCGGCATCGGGAGCGTTCGGTTCCGTGATACAGCTTACCCGCAAGGCCTGCGAGAACGCCATGCGCAGCGACCGCTGCGAAGTTTCGATCAAGGACTTCGAGGTCGCCTACGCTCTTGCAAGTGGATGCCGCGCGTCCCAGAACATCTTTACCGCCGCAGAGTGGAATCGTATCGAGCCCGGGCAGTCCCTGGCCGAGATGCTGAGGAATGTTCCGGCAAGAAAGCATTCGAAACCGAGCAAGCGAGCGGGAGCCTGATCACATGAACAGCCTCCTCGACCTCTACAGACGCTGCTCTGGAGACAATTCCATCGAACCCGACGAGACGCTCGCCGGGTTCGTGTCACGGTTGGCCTGCTCGAAATCGACGAGTCTCAGATCATTCTCCAGAATGAACGCCGTCGATGCAACGCAGCGAACATCCGCATCCTCTATTCAGAAACTCGCATCCTGCTCGGGTGTCACCCCGGAATCCCTTGAGTTTCATGCGGTTCGCGGGAAGGCTGGAACAATCATTTTCGGCCATAGTCTTGGAATTCATGCCACGATTCACCTCCCGAAGGCGCGCTTCTGCCCCGGATGCATTCAGGAGGACTTCGACACCCGGCCCGGGAAATTTGATGCTCGGCCTTACGTGCGGGCCGTGTGGCACGTCAACCTTCCCATCTCGTGCTCGCGACATGATAACTTGATTGTGTCTATGTCGTCGCCGTACGTTCGCGGCTTTGAATATGACTTTCACAGTCACCTCCGGCAGCGTTCGGACGAGCTTCGGGCCATCATTGAGGCGGCAGAAGTCGCCACGGCCACACCGTTCGACCATTTCATTCATCGCGCACTCGACGGTGTCTCCGGCCCCGAAGTCATTCCAATTCCGGACCTCGATCTCGACAGCATGATCTCTGTGACCGAGATGATCGGCTACGTGATCGTGTACGGCAGCCGCGGACGCATCAAGATCACCGACCCGGTATGTCACCGGACCGTACTTCAGGCGGGTTTCGAATACACCAGGGATGGCTATGCAGGCATCAAGCGGTTCCTGTTGAAATGTGATGAGAAACTCGGCCGGAACGACATGTTCAATCCGCGCCACCTCTATGGCGCTTTGCACATCTACCTTTGGGAGCGCCGCCGATCGCGCGGGCATGAAGCGCTTTCACGGTTTGTCGGAGAGCATGTTGCAGACTCGCATGCTCTTGGATTGGACGACAGCTACCTCGGCATCCCATACGAACGGCAGTATCACAGTTGCCGGAGCGCGGCTCGCGCCTACGGAATTCCGGCATCCGCCGTCCGATCGGCCGCGAAGGCACTAGGCTTCTTGAAGCCTGAAGCGGGGAAGAACACTGACATCAAGGTTCCGGTAGAGAATGCTGAATTCATCTGGACGATGGAGATGCTTCGCGACGGAATGTCTGCGCGCGAAGTTGAAAACTACCTCGGTGTTGGCTCCGAAATTCTAAGGTCGTTGGAACCAACGTTCATCAAGCGGAACGAGGTGCCAGGTTCAACCTTCGCTTTTCCAAGACATGAGATCGAGTCGTTTTTGGACTCTCTCGTCCGGCGGGCTCAGCATGCTCCCGTTGAAAAAATGGTGCACTTGGTCGAGGCCTGTCGAGTTGAGACCTGCACGATTGCAGACATCATCGGCTGGATCCTAGAGGGACGGATCCGAGGTTTCGCATTCACAGATAGCAGCTCGAAAACCTTCCGCAACCTGGTTGTCGATGTAGACGAAGTGAGATCAGCAAGCCGACCTATACATCCTGGCTTGCCTGTCAGGGATGTCGCGGGGGATATGGGAGTATCTGTCCATACCGTTTACAAAATGATCGAAGCCGGGATCTTGGAGACTTTCGAAGGGCGCTCGCACCGGATCGGTCGACATCAGATCTTCATCACCGCCGAAGCTATTGCAGACTTTCACCGCGAATACGCGATCATGAGCAAGCGCGACGGGCACATTCCATTTCGGCACCGGAAAACACTAACCAAGTCAGGAATCGTTCCTGCCGTTGATGGAAAGTATTGGCGGATCTCTACAGTTTACGCGAAGTCGGATCTGCCCGCCGATATCGATATGAAACACGAGCGCAAACACCCGCGACGAACCTAAAGCACGAGCAGATCAGAACAAGATGAAAACCCGCTTCGGCGGGTTTTTTGTTGTCTGCCGTTTCGGCTGCCGAGCAGACATTGCACGTCAAACTTCCGAGACACGCGTTAAGTGCCCAATGCCCACCAAGTCGATGCCTACGAAAAATCGAGGTCCGATTTCATTGCATAATTTCCGAAAACCGTGCTCACGTTAAGTGCCCTTCTCACCCGTTCTTCGACGTCGGTCATCAGGCATGAAGGATTTCAGGCTAGATGTTCTCGGAAGCGATGCAATCGCCCGAACGATCAGGGGGACCCTTCATGAACCGGATATGCCGCGCATTTGCAGCCTTGGCTTTTCTCACCCTTCCCGCGGTGGCCCAAGCCGCCGAAAACCGCTGCGGCTGGATCCAGAACCCGACACCCGGCAACTGGTGGCTGGACGACGCCGAGGATACCTGGACGATCCGCACCCAGGGAAGCGACGAGGAACCGGAGGGCATGGACCTCATCCCGGACATTTCCGAGCGCGACTATGTCCGCACCAACGGCAATTACGGTTACGCCTGCGCCTGCATGAAGGTCGATACGGACGACGACGGGCAGATCACCAGGATCTATTCGTTCAAGCAACTCAAGCTTGCCCAGTGCCGCAACGACAAGGCGCTGAAATTCCCCGGCTGATCGTCAGATCTCGAGCCCTCGTCATTCCGCAGCAGCGAGGATCGCATCCACGTCACGTAGCGGTGACACGCCGTAGAGCCGGCTGTATTCGCGGCTGAACTGCGACGGGCTCTGGTAGCCGACCCGGTGGCCGGCGCTGCCGACATCCAGTCCCTCCAGCAGCATCAGCCGCCGCGCCTCGTGCAGCCGCAGCTTCTTCTGGAACTGCACGGGCGTCATCGCCGTCACCGACTTGAAATGATGGTGCAGCGAGGACGGGCTCATTCCGACATGGTCGGCCAGGTCCTCGATCCGCAATGTGCGGTGGAAATTGGCGCGCAGCCAGGCGACGGCGCGGGCGATGCGGTTGCTGCGGCTTTCGGATGTCGCGATATGCAGAAGCCGCGCGCCGTCCGGGCCGCACAGGACACGATAGAGGATTTCCTCCTCGATGAGCGGCGCCATCGCCGCAATATCCGATGGCCGGTCGAGGAGGCGAAGCAGACGCGTCGCCGCGTCGAGCAGTTCGGGCGCTGCGACATTCGAGACGATGCCGCGCATCGCGTCGGTGTCGGAACCTGGCCGCGGAACCTCGACCCGCTCCAGGAGCGCCGAAAGCCTGTCCGGATCGATGGCGAGCGCGAAACACAGATGCGGCATGTCCGGGCTTGCGGCCGTGACGCGCGATGTCACCGGCAATTCGATCGAGGTGAGAAGACAATCGCCGACGCCATAGGCGATCGTCTCGTCCCCAAGCTTGACGCTCTTGGTGCCTTGCAGAACCAGGCAGATGCAGGGCCGGTAATCCATATAGAGCGGGGCGGTCGGGATCGACCGCCGGCCGAGCACCAGGTTTCCGATGGGCGTGAACACCTCCCCGTCCTTCTGAACATGCCGTGCGGCGATCGAGGCAGCCTCGTAGTATGGATTGAAGGGCAGTGTCATGTTGCCTCCGGGATCGGCGAGTGAGTATTTTCCCTAAGCCGAATTTAGCCTCCGAGCCAACAGGCTGGCCATCACTTTTGCAGGATCGTGCAAAAAGCTAGGAGGATCGCTCTAACGCTGTTGCGAGGTCCGCAGGCATAGTCCGCCCGTCCAATCCCTCTCCCAACCCAACAGATGAACGGAGCTTTCATGGCTATTGCAAAAGGCTATGCCGCAACCGACGCGTCGAAACCGTTGACGCCCTTCACCTTCGAGCGGCGCGAACCGAACGACGACGACGTCGTCATCGCCGTGCAGTATTGCGGCGTCTGCCACTCGGACATCCACCAGGCCCGCAACGAATGGGGCAATTCGCGCTTTCCGATGGTGCCGGGCCATGAAGTGGCCGGCATCGTCTCGGCCGTCGGCTCCAAGGTCACCAAGTTCAAAGTCGGCGACCGCGTCGGCGTCGGCTGCTTCGTCAATTCCTGCGTCGGCTGCGCCACCCGCGATCTCGACTACGAACATTTCCTGCCGGGCCTCGTCCAGACCTATAACGACGTCGAAGCCGACGGCACGACGCCGACCTATGGCGGTTATTCGGATCAGATCGTCGTCAAGGAAGGTTATGTCCTCTCCTTCCCGGACAATATTCCGCTCGACGCCGGTGCGCCGCTGCTCTGCGCCGGCATCACGCTCTATTCGCCGCTGCGCCACTGGAAGGCCGGCCCGGGCATGAAGGTCGCGATCGTCGGCATGGGCGGCCTCGGCCATATGGGCGTCAAGCTCGGCGCGGCCATGGGCGCCGATATCACCGTGCTCAGCCAGACGCTGTCGAAGAAGGAAGACGGCCTGAAACTCGGCGCCAAGGACTATTATGCGACGAGCGACGCCGAGACCTTCACCAAGCTCGCCGGCACGTTCGACCTGATCATCTGCACGGTCGGCACGACGATCGACTGGAACGCCTATCTCGGCCTCCTGAAGTTCGACGGTTCGATGGTCCTGGTCGGCGTTCCGGAACATGCGGTTCCGGTCCATGCCTTCTCGGTCATCGGCGGCCGCAAGAGCCTGTCCGGCTCGATGATCGGCTCGATCAAGGAAACCCAGGAAATGCTGGATTTCTGCGGCGAGCACGGCATCACGTCCGAAATCGAGAAGATCAACATCCAGGATATCAACGAAGCCTACGAGCGCGTCATCAAGAGCGACGTCCGCTATCGCTTCGTCATCGACATCGCTTCGCTGGCAGCCTGATCTAAAGAACGGAAGGGCGGCTCTCGGGCCGCCCCCACCCCGCGCGGATTACCGGTCTTCTGCGCCTGACTTGGCAGAAGTCTGAGAGGAAGCCCGCCGCACCAGCTCATCGACGATATCGGCAAGGGCACGCGGCTCCGCGGCATCGATAATTCGCATGCCGTTTTCCTGCGCCGCCCTGTACATCTCCGAATTGTCGCGCAGCGAACGCTCGATAAACTTGTCGATTAGGCTGCGTCCGGCCTCCCCGGCTTCCTGATATCCCGCCTCGGCCCGCATTCTCTCTCGCAGAACATCCGAATCGGCGTGGAGGCAGAGCCCGACAACACGTCCTGAAATGAAAGGCGCGACGAATTCCGGCCGCAGCGCCGACCCCTCCAGCACGAACCGCCTTCCAGCTGCGATCCCGTCTTCGATCGCCCGCTTGAGGCCCGGCCACATGTTTTCGTGATGCACTCTCAGGAACCAGTAGATCGTTTCCGGCGAAAGGCGCTCATAATATTCGGCGACCGGTAGCCGAACCTCCGGCCACGGGCGGCCCGGATGCCGCGCAAGGCCGTCGGTCGAAATCATGGTACAACCGAGCGCTTCCGACAGACGCTTCGCTAGCGTAGTCTTGCCGACATGCGAGCTTCCGGCGATCAATACGCCTGACAGGATCTCCCCCACACCGTCTCCCGGGGATTCACGTTCAGGCAAGTTCGCTCTCGTCGTATTTCACCCGCGCGGCCTTGACCGAAGGATGATTGGCTTCCGCCCATTGGAGCACTTTCGAAAGCGGCTCGAACAGCGAGTGACCGAGTTCGGTCATCCGGTATTCGACGCTCGGCGGCTTGGTCGGAAACACTTTCCGGTCGATATACCCGTCGCGCTGCAGGTCGCGCAGCGTCTGGGTCAGCATCCGCTGGGAAATATCCGGCACCAGCCGGCGAAGCTCCCCGAAGCGGAAGGGCTGACGCGACAAGGCCTCGAGAAGCAGCGTCGACCATTTGCCCGCGATCCGGTCAAGAACATCCCGGACCGGGCAATTCTCCATGTCCCACCCGGAAATATCGCATTCCTTGGCGTCGATCACCGGCTTGCGATTTGCATTGCGGATCATGATGGTGGTTCCCTCGACGTAACGATCTCCCTCGAAACTGCCTCCTTTACAGATCGAAGTCAATTCTTATTCTAGCGCTAGTCTCTTTTTGAGACCAAAGATCATTGCCCTGCCGGCACGCCGGCCATTGCTAGGAAAGAAGACCTCATGACCAAACTTCTCGTCACCGGCGCCGCCGGCCATCTGGGCCGCGCAGTCCTGCGTCACCTGGCGGAGACATCCAAGGTCGCGTCCGCCGACATCATCGCTGCCAGCCGTGATCCGAACAAGCTCACCGACCTCGCGGCCGGCGGTTTCGAAACCCGCGTGGCCGATTTCGACGACGAAGCCGGGCTCGTGAAGGCATTCGCCGGTGTCGATCGCGTGCTGATCATTTCCACCGACGAACTGGCAACGCCCGGCAAGCGCCTCAGCCAGCACAGGAACGCCGTTTCCGCCGCGGCAAAGGCCGGCGTCAAGCACGTCATCTATACGTCCATGCCGAACCCGGACAAGTCGCTCGTCACCTTCGCGCCTGACCATCTTGGTACCGAAGAGGCCATCAAGGCGAGCGGCGTTCCCTACACGATCCTGCGCAATTCCTGGTATCACGACAACTATCTGATGGGCATGCCGCACAACCTGCAGGTCGGCAAATGGTACACGTCCGCGGGTACCGGCAAGATCACCACGCTCAGCCGCGACGACTGCGCCCGTGCCGCTGCCGCCGCCCTTGCCAATCCGCCGGCCGGCAGCACCACCCTCACCCTCACCGGCCCGGAATCCCTGACGGCTACGGAAATCGCCGCCCGCGCATCCGCCGCCGCCGGCAAGCCGCTTGAAGTCGTTGACGTCACTGACGAACAGCTGACCCACGGCTTGACCGGCGCCGGCCTGCCTCCCTTCGTCGTCAATATGCTGGTCTCCGCGGACGCGAATATCCGCGCCGGCAATTTCGAGCAGTTGACGAGCGACTACGAGACGCTGACCGGCCACAAGCCGCAAACCTTGGCTGCCTATTTCGAGACGCAGAAGGCCGCGCTCGGAGCTTGAACCCCTGCCGATTGCGGGCCGTAAAATTTCGCGATATTGAGATGGAGTTGCTCAACTCCATCTCATCGAGAGAAAAAATGCGCAAAATCGGCCTGATCGGCGGAATGAGTTTCGAAAGCACCGCGGTGTATTATCGGCTGATCAACGAGATGGTCCGCGACCGCCTCGGCGGTTTCGCCTCGGCCGATCTCCTGCTCCATTCGGTCAACTTCGCCGAAATCGTCGACATGCAGAAAGCCGGCCGCTGGGATCTGGCGGCCGAGCATCTGGCAGACAGCGCTCGCCGGCTGAAGGCAGCCGGCGCAGAATGCGTGCTGATATGCACCAACACCATGCATCTCGTCGCCCCGCCGGTGCAGGCCGCGACCGACATTCCGCTTATCCACATCATCGACGAAACGGCCGAGGCCTTGAAATCGCAAGGCCTGAAGCGCCCGCTCCTGCTGGCCACGCGCTACACGATGGAGCACGGCTTCTACACCGATCACATGAAGACGCTCGGCATCGACGTCATGGTGCCGGATGCGGACGGCCGCACCGATATCCATGACATCATCTTCAACGAACTCTGCGCCGGCGCGGTAAACGACACTTCCCGCATCCGTGCCATTGCCATGATCGAAAAGGCCAAGGCTGCGGGCGCCGACAGCATCATCCTCGGCTGCACGGAAATCTGCCTTCTGCTGGATCCGGCCGGTTTGCCCCTGCCCGGCATCGATTCCACTGCCATTCACGCCATGGCGGCAGTCGATTTCGCGCTCGGCCAATCGAAGACAAACCAGGCCGCCGCGTAAATTTATTTGACTCAGTCCAATAAATATCTGACAGAGTCTCCCTAAAGGAGATTCTGCCGATGACCGATGCTGCTGTTCTCGACGCCGTCCGCGCCTTCAACCGTTTCTACACCAACAAGCTCGGCATTCTCGCCAAGGGTTATCTCGACACAGATTACACCCTGACCGAGGCGCGGATCCTCTATGAGATGGGCGCCCGCAAACGGGTTTCGGCGACCGAACTCAACCGCGATCTCGGCCTCGATCCCGCCTATCTCAGCCGGCTGTTGAAGAAGTTCCGCGAGGCGGGCTTCATCGACAGCGAGCCGGATCCCGACGACAAACGCAGCCAGATCCTGATTGTCACCGACAAGGGGCAGGCGGAATACGAAACGCTCGGCGAACGCTCCCGCCGGCAGATCGCCAGCGACCTCAGGGAAGTGGATATGCTTGGCCGCGAAAGGCTGATCGGGTCCATGCAGGCGATCCGCACCATTCTCGATCCGCAATCGGCCGTGCCTTCTCCGCCGGTCGTCATCCGTCCGCACAGGATCGGCGACATGGGCTGGCTGATCGAAGCCCAGGCGGTCGCCTATACGCGCGAATACGGCTGGAACGACAAATTCGAAGGCATGGTCGCCGACGTCGCCGGCAAGTTCATCGCCAACTTCAACCCCGAACGCGAACGCTGCTGGATCGCCGAACGCGACGGAAAGCGGGTCGGCTCGGTGGTCGTGGCGGATGGCGGCGGCGGCACCGCCAAGCTGCGGCTGCTCTACCTCGATCCGGCCGCCCGCGGCCTGGGTCTCGGTCGCACGCTCGTCGAACAATGCATCAAGTTCTCGACATTAGCCGGCTACAGGAAGCTGTCGCTTTGGACCAATGATTGCCTGAGCGCCGCGATCCGCATTTACGAGACGGCCGGTTTCAGGCTGGTCTCGGAGGAAAAGCACAACCTGTTCGGGCCGGAATGCGTCGGCCAGACATGGGAACTGGCGCTCTGCGAAGCAAAGCTTTCCTCGGGCTAAACCGTCTGGCCGCAGGCGCGGCGGAAGCGGCGCACGGTTTCCGCCATGCCGTATTCCAGCGCATCCGCCGTCAGGCCATGCCCGATCGAGACTTCGGCAAGCCCCGGGATGCGCTTCACCAGCGCTGGCAGGTTGGCGACAGTCAGGTCGTGGCCGGCATTGACGTCCAGCCCTTCGGCAAGCGCCGCATCCGCCGTCCGCCCCAGCCTGTCCAGAAGCTCGGAACCATGCTCCGGATTGTCAAAACAGCCGCCATAGGGACCTGTATAAAGCTCGATGCGGTCGGCGCCTGTCGCCCTTGCCAGCTTCACCGCCTCGACATCGCCATCGCCATCGGCAAACAGCGACACCCGCATGCCGCCCTTCTTGAGCCGCGCCACGATCGGCTTCAGCATCTCGCCCGTGGCGCGGAAATCGAAACCGTGGTCCGAGGTCGCCTGGGTCGGATCGTCCGGCACCAGCGTCACCTGCTCCGGCTGGGCCGCCTCGCAGAGCGCCAGAAATTCCTCGCTCGGATAACCTTCGATGTTGAACTCGGCATCCGGAAATTCGTCGTCGATCAACGCCCGGATCACCGGCAGGTCGGAGAAGCGGATATGCCGCTGGTCGGGGCGCGGATGCACGGTCAGACCCGCCGCGCCCGCCTGAAGCGCGATGCGCCCCAGCCCCTCGACGCTCGGCCACGGAAGATCGCGGCGGTTGCGCAGCATGGCGATGGCATTGATGTTCACGGAAAGCTTGGTCGGCATGGCGATATCCGGTCTTTGAGAAGGTGTCCCGCTTTTAGGCCATGCGCTTTCGCAACGCCACCGGGTTTAGGAAAATGCACCTATAAAGAGTTTTGATGGACGAGAATTCACGAGGCAACCGGGGCTACCATTTCCTAAAGTTTTAGCTAATCTATATTCAACAGAGTTCGCTGGGCAGGCCAAAAGGCGGCGGAATACGGTTTGAACGGCGAATTCTGTCATCCAATTCAATCGGGTCCGCATTTTCAGTACCGAGGTTCCATCCGGAGGTTCGACGCGCAAGTCGCAACCCTTAGATGCATATTTGACCATAACGCCAAACACAGGCGCAAAGGGACTCGATGCGGAGTGATATCATGCAGGTCATGACCGAAAGTGCCTCCCCGGCAGGGGCGGCCCGGTATTTCGTCTATCTCCCCCAGGTTTCCCTCCCTTTTGAACTCCCGAGCCAGCCCGTAGCGATCGCCGAGATGGCGGATCTTTTCGGCGTTACCCACCGCACCCTGCATTTCTACGAGGAAAAGGGCCTGATCACCGCCCGCCGTTCCGGCAGCATGCGGGTCTATGACAGGGTTCAGATCCACCGCATGGCGGTCATCAATGCCTGCCGCGAAATCGGCATTCCGGTCGCGGTCATCCAGGAACTCATGGAAGAGCTTGCCGACGCGACGTCGGAGGCGGAAGCCAACGAGATGTTCCACAACATGCTGGCGCGGCGCAAGCGCGAGCTTACCGCCGACATTTCCCACATCCGGCGGCAGATGCAGCAGATCGAAAGCCTGCTGGTCGCCGAGGAAGAGGACCAGGCGCTCGTCAGCCCGAAACCGATGTCGCTGGTGCTGAGCGATATCGAAAAGCAGTGTCTGGGGCTGATGGCCGAAGGTTATTCGGCGCCACGGCTTGCCCGCGCGCTCAATCTCGAATTCGAAGACCTGCGCCGGATGGAGGATGACATCATCCGGAAATTCCAGGCCACCAACCGCTTTCAGGCGGTCGCCAAGGCGATGCTGCTCGGTTTCGTGCCGAACTGACCCGCGCGAACCGCTTCAACGGACGCCAATCTTTTAGCGAACGGCAATCTTCTAGCGAACGCCAAACTTCTAGCGAACGATGGTCAGCGTCTCGGCAGCGCGGGTGATCGCGGTATAGAGCCAGCGCTCCCGGCTGTCGCGAAACGCCCAGCTTTCATCGAACAGCACCACATTGTTCCACTGCGACCCTTGAGCCTTGTGCACGGTCAGCGCATAACCGTAGTCGAACTCGTCGTAACGCTTGCGGGTCGACCAGGGAATTTCGCCTTCCTGCTCCTCGAACGCCTGCTTCAGAAGCTTGATCTTGGCGGCACCGCGATCCATGTCGTCGTCTTCCGGCCGGATCATCAGGTTGATGCCGGGCTTCACCGTCTCGCGCGACGAACTCATCACCTGCCAGAGCGAACCGTTGAGCAGGCCCTTGGCCGGATCGTTCCTGAGGCAGACCAGCTTGTCGCCGGATTGCGGATAGTCGGCCGTGAACCCCTTGAGTTCCCGGAGCCGCTGATTGTAGCGCTTGCGGGTCTTGTTGGTGCCGACCAGGACCTGGTCCGCCTCCATCACCAGCGGCTGCGTCACCTCGTTGCGGGAGATCACCTTGGCGGTGCCGTAATCGCCATACATGATTTCCTTGCCTTCGCGCACGTTCATCGCGAGCTGGATGATCGGGTTGTCGCGCGCCTGGCGATGGATGTCCGTCAGCAGGTAATCCGGCTCCTGCTCGGTGAAGAACCCGCCGCCGGAAACCGGCGGCAGCTGGCCGGGATCGCCGAGCACCAGGATCGGCGTGCCGAAACTCATCAGGTCCTTGCCGAGCGCCTCGTCCACCATCGAGCATTCGTCGATGATAATAAGCGCCGCCTTGGCGACCGGGCTCTGGCGGTTGATCGAGAACATCGGCGCGATCGAGGTCTTGCCCGCGTCGTCCTCGACCGCCTCCTCGCCGCGCGGCCGGTAGATCAGCGAATGGATCGTCTTGGCGTTGCGCGCCCCGCGCGAGCGCAGAACCTGCGCCGCCTTGCCGGTGAAGGCCGCAAACAGCACCTCGCCATCGACATTCTCGGCGAAATGTTTGGCAAGCGTGGTCTTGCCGGTGCCCGCATAACCGAACAGCCGAAAGACCTGGCTGCGCCCCTCTTTCAGCCATTGTGAAACGGCCTTGAGGGCCTCGTCCTGTTGCGGTGCAAATTGCATGGCGGGACTTGGCAGGATTCTGCCGGCAAGCGCAACCGAAAAAGAACGAAAGAGGAATCAAAGGCCGGGATGAACTGCCGCTGCGACTGCCCGGGGACAGTCTGCTCGGCGAAGTCCGCATGCCCGCCCGGGCAGCATTGCCGCTGTTCAGTTTTCGTTGTCGACCCGTATGATCGCGGCATGAAAATCCTGATTCTCGGCGCAACCGGCTTTATCGGCTCGGCGATCCTGCAAAGGCTCGCCGCCGACGGCCATAGGATAACCGGCCTCGGGCGAGATCCCGGGAAGGCCAGGTTGAAATGGCCGGCAGCCGCGTGGCTGAAAGCCGACCTCGCAAAACTGTCCGCTGATGCGTGGCGCCCACTGATCGAGGACCAGGATATCATCGTCAACTGCGCCGGTGCCCTCCAGGACGGTCTTGCCGACGATCTTGCGGCCACCCAGGAAAAGGCCATGCTGTCGCTCTACGAGGCGGCAAGGGCGCTGGGCGGCAGGCGCATCGTGCAGATCTCCGCCCGCACGGATGGCGCCGCCGGCAGCCTGCCCTTCCTCGCCACCAAACGCCGCGCCGACAAGGCGCTTGCGGCAAGCGGCCTGCCCTTCGTCATCCTGCGGCCGGCGCTGGTCATCGGCCGCAATGCCCATGGCGGAACCGCCCTTCTGCGCTCGCTCGCAAGCTTCCCCGGACTGCTGCCGCTCATCCATGGAGAAAGCCCGGTCGAAACGGTCTCGCTGCGCGATGTCGCCGCCGCCGTTTCCCTCGCTATCGACGGCACCATCCCGGCCGGCAGCGATCTCGATCTTGCCGCGGAACAGACCCTGACGCTGTCAGACCTCGTGCAACAGCATCGCAGCTGGCTCGGCCTGCCCGCGGTCCGCGTCGTCGAATTGCCTGCGCCGCTCGCAAGACCGGTCGCCTGGGCTGCCGATCTTGCCGGAAGGCTCGGCTGGCGCTCGCCCCTTCGCTCGACGGCGATGACGGTGATGTCGGAAGGCGTCAGGAGCAGCCGTCCGAGACCGGGCGGCCTCGCATTTGCAGATGCAACGCAAACGCTCGCCGCTCATCCAAGCGGCGTCCAGGATCTATGGTTCGCGCGGCTCTATCTCCTCAAGCCGGCAATCATTCTGACCCTGTCGCTGTTCTGGCTGCTGTCCGGCCTGATCCCGCTCCTTGACGTGAGCGCCGCCGCGGCCCATTTCCCACCGGCCATGCCGGCCACGCTCGCGCTCTCGACAACCGTCGCGACATGCATCCTCGATATCCTGCTCGGGTCCGCCGTCCTCGTCCGCCCCCATGCCCGTAAGGCGATGCTCGGGATGATCCTCACCAGTCTCGCCTACCTTGCCGGCGGCACGATCCTGGAACCGCAGCTCTGGCTCGATCCGCTCGGCGTCCTCGTCAAGGTCCTGCCGTCGATCGCCCTCACTCTTGTTGCCCTCGCCATTCTGGACGAACGCTGATGGATGCCGAAAGCCTGCTACGGCTCATCCATGTCATCGGCGCCACGGTGCTGCTCGGAACCGGCGCCGGCATCGCCTTTTTCATGGTCATTGCCCGGCGGACGGAAGATCCGAAACTGATCGCCCATACCGCCGGCACCGTCGTGCTTGCCGATACCGTCTTCACCGCCACCGCCGTCGTCCTGCAGCCGATCACTGGCTATCTTTTGGCGCGAAGCATCGGCTGGTCGCTGACCGATGGCTGGATCGCCCTTTCGCTCATTCTCTATGTGGTGACAGGACTGTTCTGGCTGCCGGTCGTCTGGATCCAGATCAGGCTGCGCGATATCGCCCGCACCGCCTGCGAAAACTCCACAGCCCTTCCGCCCGAATGGTACCGGCTCTATCGGATCTGGTTCGCCTGCGGTTTCCCGGCCTTCGTCGCCGTCATCGCCATTTTTTGGCTGATGCTGACCAAGCCGGATATCCCGCTGTTCTGACGCCCGAATAGTTTTCCATGATGCGAAGCATCGACTCAGAACGCTTAGCTCGACAGCTAACTATTCCTTTCTCGAAAAATTCTTTGCGGATCGACGGAATAAATCCGCCCCTGCCGGTGTCTTGACCTATGCGGCCGATGTGAGGCTGCCATTCAACCAGGGAGACGATCCATGAAGACCTTCATTCTCGTGCCTTTCGCGCTCGCAGCGCTGACCTCGGTCGCGTTTGCCGCCGGCCCGTTCAAGACCGTCAAGACCTCCACCAAGGGCGACGTCCTTGCCGGTGAAAAGGGCATGACGCTCTACACCTTCAAGAACGACAAGCCCGGCACCTCCAACTGCTACGACAAGTGCGCCACCAACTGGCCGCCGGTCATGGCCGCTTCCGATGCGAAGGCCGATGGTGCATACTCTATCGTGACCCGCAAGGACGGGGCCAAGCAGTGGGCGAAGGATGGCATGCCGCTCTATTACTGGGTCAAGGACACCAAGGAAGGCGACACCACCGGTGACGGCGTGAACGGCGTGTGGGATGTCGCAAAACCCTGATCAATCCCCTTCCGGAACGGCGCGTGAGGCACAGGCTCCCGCGCCGATTTCCTTCGAGGCGCAGATCCTCGCGCTCCTGCCGACCCTCAGGCGCTATTCGCGCAGCCTGACGCGTTCGGACACGGAGAGCGAGGACCTGCTGCAGGATTGCGTCGAGAAGGCGCTGCTGAGCCGTGCCCAATGGCGTGGCTCGAATTTCAAGTCCTGGGCCTACAGGATCATGACCAATCTTCACCTCAACGCGCGCCGGTCGATTGCGCGGCGTCCCTCCGTCGGCATCGAGGAGGCCGAGACCGTGGCCGCCGGTACGAGCGCCGACGACCCGCTCGAAAAGAATCGCCTCGTGCAGGCGCTGGAAACGCTGCCGAAGGAGGCGCGCGCGGTGCTGATGCTGGTGGTCGTCGAGGGTTATGCCTATCAGGAAGTGGCCGACATGCTGGACATTCCGGTCGGCACGGTCATGTCGCGCCTGTCGCGGGCGCGCCAGGCATTGCGGGAAAAAATGCGGGAGGAAAACGTCATACCATTGCGGAGACCACGATGACCGAAGCCAGATCCGTATCCGAGGCGGAACTGCACGCCTATGCCGACGGCTTCCTCGACGAGGCCGACCGTGCCCGCGTGCAGAGTTTTCTGGCCGAAAACCCGGAAGCGGCGCAGATGGTGTCCGACTGGCAGGAGCAGAACGAAGAATTGCGCGCCGCCTTCGCCGGCTATGAGAGGTCGAAACTCTCCGATATCCGCCTCCTTTCGGGCGGTCTGGCGCGCGCCGGCACCCGGCCGTCGCGCCGCTTGGCGCTGGCAGCCGCCGCGGTGCTGATCTTCGCGGCCGGCGCGCTCGGCGGCCATTATGGCCCGCTTCTGTTCGAACCTGCGGATATCCGGCTGACCTATGCCGAAATCCTGCCGCGCGAAGCCCGTACTGCCTTCCTCGTTTATGCGAGCGAAGTGCGCCATCCGGTGGAAGTGTTCGCCAACGAGGAAACGCACCTCGCCACCTGGCTCGGCAAACGCCTGTCGATCGCCAATCTCAAGGTCCCCAACCTGCAGGGACAAGGCTTCAAGCTGGTCGGCGGCCGTCTCCTGCCGGTCGGCGGCAAGCCGGGTGCGCTGTTCATGTACGAGGACCAGGGCGGCCAGCGACTGACGGTGCTCGTCGGCCGCAACAAGGAAAACCGCACCACCAGCTTCCGCTTCGCCTCCGCCAACTCGGTCGAAACCTTCTACTGGATCGACGGCGAGCTCGGTTATGCGGTCACCGGCGAAATCTCCCGCGACATGCTGCGCCGGATCGCCGAGGAGTGTTACCGCCAGTTTCCGTCGTAATGGGCGGCGCCTTCAGCGGCGCTTCCGTCTTGATCTGTTCTGCCTCTGCGGCAGCCCCTCATCCGACTGCCGCCACCTTCTCCCCGCCTGCAGGGAGAAGGACGCAAGAGGCACCGCCTCTGTCCCGCGTAAGCCTCGGAAAATGCGCACCCTACTTCCTTCACGCGAACTGGAGAGAGAGAGCACGAGCGCTCACAACTCGTTCCCTTCTCTCCGCGCGCGGGGAGAAGGTGGCGGCAGCCGGATGAGGGGCAATCCCGACCGCCCGGTCTACGCCAAACCACCCACCCGCAGCGGATCGTTGGCCAGCTCGATCGGCCGGCCATGCGGCGTTGCCTCGGCGGCCCTCTGCCAGCTCTGCTGCAGCGCCAGGATCACCTCGTCATCCGCGACACCCTTGGCCGCCACCAGCCCGGACAGCGCCGCCACCCAGCAGTCGAAATAGTCGCCGCCGTCCTCGGCCCGGCCCGGCTTGTGGACCTCGCCCGAAAGGGCTGCGGCCCATTCGCTCCAGGTGAACAGGCCGCGCTCGTGCAGATGCACGGTCATCGCAAAGGCTTCCGCCGCCCAGGGCTCCGGAAATACCGGATCACCTTCCGGTGACTTCGGCAGGCCCGGCGACTGCACCAATGCCGAGGGGATCTCACACGCGCTCAAGATAGCTCTCCCAGGCATCGATCGACACGGTCAGCGTCGGATCGGCGCCCTCGCCCCAGATTTCAGGCCCGTCGAAAACGACGGTATAGACCCATTGCGGGTTCTCGCCCCTGCCATGCGCATTGTCGTCCGGAAACACATAGGAACCCTGCACGGCCTCGACCACGCCCGTCTTGGCGCGGGCATAACGCGGCAACCGCGTATGGGTCTGCGGGTTGAAATTGCGCGTCCGCACCCGGTCGCCCTGCTGGAACCGCGGTTCGGTCCCGACCGGCCGGTCGCAGGGGCCGCCTTTGGCCAGCACGCCGGCCACCATGTCCGCCTTCAGGATACGCTTCGGCGTCGCCGGCTCCGTCTGCTTGCGACCCGTATCGATTTCCGCCCTCGTGGCAAAGCCGTGGCGTTCGAGCAGCACTTCCAGCGCCCGCGTCCAGATCTCGTAATAGCTTGCGGCGAGATAGTCCGCCGGCGGAATGTTCTCTCTCGCATGCCGGCTTTCGTCGATCGTCCATGCGCCGAAGGCACCGCCGGACAGCGTCAGCCCCAGCGCCCGCTTCTCCCATTCCGCATGGAAATAGGGCTCGTCCTTTTCGGGCGCCACCGGCCCGAAACCCATCTGCCCGCCGAGATCGTGAGGTCCGTTCATGGCTGGGCTCCGGCCACTGCCGTGCCGATCATCGCATCGCGGCTGACAAGGTCGGCGAGCGCCTCTTCGGTCAGACCGTCCGTCCCTTCCGGCCGTTCGGGGACCACCAGGTAGCGCAGTTCCGCCGTCGAATCCCAGACGCGGATCTTCTTCGTCTCCGGCAGGGTCAGGCCGAATTCGGCAAGCACGCCGCGCGGATCGATGACAGCGCGCGAGCGATAGGCCGGCGCCTTGTACCAGACCGGCGGCAGGCCGAGCACCGCCCACGGATAACAGGAGCAGAGCGTGCAGACGACGAGGTTGTGGGTCTCGGGCGTATTGAACACCGCCCGCATATGTTCGCCCTGCCGGCCTGTAAACCCAAGGCTGGCGATCGCCGCCGTCGCATCGGTCCGCAGCCATTCGGCAAAACTCGGATCGCTCCAGGCCCTGGCCACGACGCGGGCTCCGTTGCGCGGGCCGATCTTCGTCTCATAGGTCTCGACGATCGCATCGATCGCCTTGGGGTCGATCAGGCCCTTTTCGGTCAGCACCGTTTCGAGCGCCTTCACCCGCGCCTGCATGTCGCTGTAGCGGTTATCGTGACCATGCTCGTGATGATGATCGTGGTCGTGATCGTGGTGATCTGCGGACATGGATATCTCCCTTACTTCAGCATCGGCCAGAGGCTTGCGACAAGCAAGAGCGCCATGGTGATGTTGAACCATTTCAGCCGCGCCGGCACCGACAGCCATTCGCGCAGCGCCGAGCCGAAGCCCGCCCAGGTCGAAACGCTCGGCACGTTGACGGCGGCGAACGCGAGCCCGACGAGCATCACGGTCGGCAGGTAATAGTCGGGGTTGGTATAGGTCGCCATGGCGGTGACCGCCATCACCCAGGCTTTCGGGTTGACCCATTGGAACGCCGCTGCGCCGAGAAACGTCATCGGCTTCGCACCCGCCTTGCCATCCGACAGGCTGCGCGACGTGCCGATCTTCCAGGCGACCCAGAGCAGATAGGCTCCGCCCGCGAATTTGAGCGCCGTATAGACGACCGGCACCGAGTGCAGCAATGCCCCGAGCCCCAGCCCGACGGCGATTAGCAGCGACAGGAAGCCGGCGCCGATGCCGAGCATATGCGGGATGGTCCGCGCAAAGCCGAAGTTCACGCCCGATGCGAACAGCATCATATTGTTCGGCCCCGGCGTGATCGAGGTGGTGAAGGCAAACAGGATCAGGGCCAGAAAGGTTTCCAGCTGCATATGTTCTCCTAGCGCCAATCCGTCCCGCTTGTCTCGACCGTCTCGTATCGCGAACGGCCTGTGGGTCCGGTGATAAGATCGTTGGGAACAATCTTCAAGCGGAACTTGGAGGCTTCAATCGACGCCATATCCTCAGTAGGATAGACGCCCTGAGATAGAGATCGAGGTTTCCGATGTCCGATATCCCGACAGTCACCCTGCCCTCCGGCATTTCGGTCCCGGCGCTCGGCCTCGGTACCTGGCAGATGGGCGAGGATGCCCGCAAGGCCGGCATCGAGATCGAAAGCCTGAAGCGCGGCCTCGATCTCGGCCTGACGCTGATCGACACGGCGGAAATGTATGGCGAGGGCGGCGCCGAAAAGATCACCGCGCAGGCGATCGCCGGCCGGCGCGACGAGGTCTTCCTGGTCAGCAAGGTCTATCCCTGGAACGCCGGCCGCAAGAGCGTCGTCGAAGCCTGCGAACGCAGCCTCACCCGGCTGAAGACCGACCGGCTCGACCTCTATCTCCTGCACTGGCGCGGGGAACATCCGCTTGAAGAGACCGTCGCCGGTTTCGAGGAATTGCGCCGGGCCGGCAAGATCGGCGCCTGGGGCGTCTCGAATTTCGATCTCGACGACATGCTCGAACTGATGGACGTGCCGGATGGCAGGAATTGTTCGGCCAACCAGGTCCTCTACAACCTCTCCCGCCGCGGTATCGAATACGACCTTTTGCCATGGTGCCAGGAACGCGGCATTCCGGTCATGGCCTATTCGCCGATCGAACAGGGCCGGCTTGCCAGAAGCGGGGAGCTGATCCGCATCGCCAAGGCCTATCAGGCGACGCCGGCGCAGGTGGCGCTCGCCTTCCTGCTGGAACGCGACGGCGTCATCGCCATCCCCAAATCCGCCAACCCGGACCGCGTCGCGGAAAACGCCGAGGCGCCGGAGCTGGAACTGAGCGAAGAGGACTGGACCGCGCTGGACGCCGCCTTCCCGCCGCCGGCACGCAAGCAGCCGCTTGAAATGATCTAATCCAGATCGTGCGTCCGACGTTCCGCAACCAGCGTGTCGATGGCCCGGAACACGCCGATCTCCTGCCAGGCCTTGGTATCCCTGTAGGACGGATAGAGGCTGAAGGCAGCAGCCGCAAGCTGGTCGATACTCGGGCGGGCGGTGCGCCGCGGCAGCATCTCCCGGGACCTTTCGCCCAGCCTGTCGTCCGTCAGCCCCCAGCCGGCATAAAACGGCGCCGCGTAACAGCGGACCGGGATGCCGCGCAGCAGTGCGTCGAGGCCGAATTGGCTCGACACGGTCCAGACCTCGTCGACGACATCGAGCATCGAAGCGGCCGAAACCGCATCAATCAGCAGGATCACGCCGGGCGTTCGTGACGCCAGTTCGGTCAGATACCCCTTGCGGAACCCGGCCATCACGTCCGGATGGGTGCGCACCACGCATTGCGCGCCGCTTGCCACCGCATCCTCCAGCATCCGCACGAAACTTTCGGGCGAGCCGCCCGCCATCGGTACCGAGACGTCGCCAAACACCTGGTCAACCAGCAGTACCCGCCGCCGGGTCGTTGGGTCGAGCTTCGGCCGACGGTGCGGAAGGTTGTTGTATTTGGAGAGCCGATGCCGGACGATCGCCTCGCGGATATCAGCCCCATGAGATCCGTCCATCCCGGTGGAACCGGCAATCAACCGTTCCAGCCGCGACGGCTTCGATGCATCCACCGGCATGCCGAGATCGTCGATCGAAATCGAGATCGGCAAGGTCATTTCCTTGCCGAGGCCGACGGAACGCAGAAAACCGTCCTCGAGATACCAGGAGGGCAGCCCGCGCAGCCCGGCGATGAAACGCGCCGTCCTTGCCGGGATGCGCCCGCCCCACAACACCACCCCCCCGATACCCGGGCTGAGCGTCGGCTCAAGCCTTTTGATGCCGAAATAGTGGCAGAGCCACGGCTGGGACTGCCGGACATAGAAGGTAGCGCCGAGGCGCGTGCCGGATGGAGGCAGCCAGTCCTTCTGCAATCGCCGCCCCTCCTGTCCAGCTGCTCCGCGGTCCCTGGCGGGCGTCACATGCCCTGCGGGCCGCGGTTCATCGCCGCGATCCCGGTGCGGCAGACTTCGACGAGGCCGAGCGGCTTCATGATTGCCACGAACTGGTCGATCTTGGAGGATTTCCCGGTGATCTCCAGGATGAAATGTTCAACCGTCGCATCGACCACCTTCGCATGGAAGGCATCCGCAAGCCGGAGCGTCTCAGCGCGGTGGTCACCCTGGCCGACCACCTTCACCAGTGCCACTTCGCGCTCGATCGGCCGCTCCTGGCCGAGCGCATGGGCCCGCACCGTCAGATCGACGACCCGGTGCACAGGCACGATCCGTTCTAGCTGCGCCTTGATCTGTTCGAGCACCGTCGGCGTGCCGCGCGTCACGATGGTGATGCGGGATAGGTGCGCTTCATGTTCCGTTTCCGAAACCGTCAGGCTTTCGATATTGTAGCCGCGGCCGGAAAACAGGCCGATCACCCGGGCGAGCACGCCCGGTTCGTTGGCGACGAGCACCGAAAGCGTGTGGCTTTCGGCCTTCGCCGTCTCGGGCGTGATGAAATAGGCGGATCCGGTCGGTTGCTGATGCGCATTCATAATCTTAGGTCCATTTCCTCAGAATCTTGTTGAAGGGATAGCAGCCCGTCTCAGACGAGCTGGCGACCCTTGGCATCGATGGCATTGGCAACCGCTTCGTCGGTAGCTTCGTCCGGCAGCAGCATCTCGTTATGCGCCTTGCCCGACGGGATCATCGGGAAGCAGTTGGCGAGATTGGCGACGCGGCAATCGAAGATGACGGGCTTCTTGACCGCGATCATCTCCTCGATCTTCCCGTCCAGTTCCTTCGGATCGTCGCAATACATGCCGACGGCACCATAGGCTTCTGCGAGCTTGACGAAGTCCGGCATCGCTTCCGTATAGGAATTCGACAGGCGGTTGCCGTGCAGCAACTGCTGCCACTGGCGCACCATGCCCATGTACTGGTTGTTGAGGATGAAGATCTTGACCGGCAGGTTATACTGGATGGCGGTCGACATTTCCTGGATGCACATCTGGATCGAGGCGTCGCCCGCGACGTCGATGACCAGAGCGTCGGGATGCGCGACCTGCACGCCGATCGCCGCCGGGAAACCGTAACCCATCGTGCCGAGCCCGCCCGAGGTCATCCAGCGGTTCGGCTCCTCGAATTCGAGGAACTGCGCCGCCCACATCTGATGCTGGCCGACTTCGGTAGTGATGTAGGTATCGTGCCCCCTGGTCGCCTCGAACAGACGCTGCAGCGCATATTGCGGCATGATGACGTCGTTGGAGTGCTTGTAGGAAAAGCTCTTGCGGGCCCGCCAGCGGTCGACCTGGCCCCACCACTCCTCTGTCTGCGCCTTGGCCGGCTTTTTCGGCAGGGCGCGCCACAGGCGAACCATGTCTTCGAGAACGTGGCCGACATCGCCGAGGATCGGGATATCGACATGGACGTTCTTGTTGATCGAGGACGGGTCGATATCGATGTGGACCTTGCGCGAATTCGGCGAAAACGCGTTGATGCGCCCGGTGATGCGGTCGTCGAACCGCGCGCCGATGCAGACCATGACGTCGCAATCGTGCATCGCCATGTTCGCCTCGTAGGAGCCGTGCATGCCGAGCATGCCGAGCCAGTTCTTGCCGGACGCCGGATAGGCGCCGAGGCCCATCAGCGTCGAGGTGATCGGGAAATCGGTGAGCTCGACCAGCTCGCGCAGCAGCCGCGAGGCTTCCAGGCCGGAATTGACGACGCCGCCGCCGGTATAGAGGATCGGTCGGCGCGCCGAAGCCATCAGCTCGATGGCGGCCTGGATGGCGTTGATGTCGCCCTGCGTCCGCGGCTGGTAGCTGGTGTTCTGGGCGATTTCCGGCTTCGGCGTATAGGTGCCGGTCGCGAACTGGATGTCCTTCGGAATATCGACGACGACCGGTCCCGGACGGCCGGTCTGGGCAATACGGAAGGCTTCGTGGATGATGCCGGCCAGCTCGTTGACGTCCTTGACCAGCCAGTTGTGCTTGGTGCAGGGCCGGGTAATGCCGACGGTATCGCATTCCTGGAAGGCATCGGAACCGATCAGTGTGGTCGGAACCTGGCCGGACAGGCAGACCAGCGGGATGCTGTCCATCAGCGCATCCTGCAGCGGGGTGACGGCATTGGTGGCGCCAGGACCCGACGTCACCAGCAAGACGCCGACCTTGCCGGTGGAGCGGGCGTAACCTTCGGCCGCGTGGCCGGCGCCCTGCTCGTGGCGTACCAGAATGTGCTGGATGTCGTCCTGCTGGAAGATCTCGTCATAGATCGGCAGGACGGCGCCGCCCGGATATCCGAAGATATGCTCGACGCCATTGTCCTTCAGGGCCTTCAGGACGATCTCTGCGCCAGTCATCTGATTGTCTGGCATTTGGTTGTCTGGCGTCTGATTGTTGGTATCCGTCATTGTCTTGGTCCATTCGCTGCTGGATTTTTACCGGCGGCTCCTCCGAGCCGGATTGAAGGCATAAAAAAAGGCCCCTTGGAGGAGCCTGTCTTTCCGCGCATGGGTGGCTGTCGCCGGATGGTTACACCATCCTGCCCATGCGCGTTCCCACCACAATAAGAGCGATCGAAATCTTCATGGCGCGAAGTGTTAGCCAGATAAATGTCGTTCGTCAACGTGGACATGCTCCAAAAAACGCCATCAGCCTGATTTTACTGCTCCGTTTCCCTGCATTCAGCGATACTGCCTCCTACACGAGTTGTTAAGGCCGGCACAATATAGTCCCGTTGTTTGGAGGGTAGCGACCCGACGGATGAGCCATGACCCGATCCGCCACCCCAATGATAGGGGCCCGAGTTTGTTGAACAACGATCTGCACCGTTCCGCGACTGCAGGTGAGCAGGATCGTCGCGACATCCAGAAGCCCGGCAACCGCATGCTCGGCCGCGTCGTCGCCTGCAACGGCTCGCACGCCACCATTTCCGCCATTGCCGAAAACGGCGAGACCGATCTGACCGAACTGTGGTCCGTCGGGCGGCTGATCTCCATCAGCGTCGGCGCAAACCGCGTGGTGGCGCTCGCCTATGCGATGCAGACCGGCGGCAAGGAATGGAGCGAGGGCGGCAATACCAGTTTCCACATCGAGGCCGAACTGCTCGGCGAAGTGCGCAAGGGTCACGACGGCCGCGACGAGTTCACCGGCGGCATCTCGTGTTATCCCTATCTCGGCGCCGTCGCCCACCGCATCCGTGCGGCCGACCTGGCGCGCATCTATGACACCGGCAAGAACGATACCTGCGCTGTCGGCAAGCTCACCCAGGACGAAACGATCGACGCGACGATCCATATCCCGTCGATGCTGTCGAAACATTTCGCCATCGTCGGCTCGACCGGCGTCGGCAAGTCGACCGCCGTTTCGCTGCTTCTCCACAAGGCGATCGAGGCCGACCCCAAGCTGCGCGTCCTCATTCTCGATCCGCACAACGAATTTGCCGCGGCTTTTCCCGAGCACGCCGTCGTCATCGACACCGACACGCTCGACCTGCCCTTCTGGCTGATGCGGCTCGAAGAGTTTGCCGAGGTGGTGTTTCGCGGCCGGCCCGCGGTGGCGGAAGAACTCGACATCCTGCGCGACCTCATTCCGGAAGCCAAACGCGCCTTCCGCGGCAACGAAACGTCGCTGATGCGCCGCTCGACCGAAAAGAGCTCGGTCACCGCCGATACGCCGGTGCCCTATCGCATGGCGGACCTTTTGGCGCTGATCGACGAACGCATCGGCCGTCTGGAAGGACGTGGCGAAAAGCCGTTCCTGCGGTCGCTGAAGATGCGCATCATGTCGGCGATCAACGACCCGCGTTACCATTTCATGTTCTCCAACAATACGATCAACGACACGATCATGGAGACCATCGCCCATATCTTTCGCATTCCCGGCGGCGACCGGCCGATCTCGACCTTCCAGCTCGCCGGCATCCCCTCGGAAGTCGTCAATTCCGTCGCCTCGATCCTCTGCCGCATGGCGTTCGAACTCGCGCTCTGGAGCGGCGGCGCCATCCACATGCTGGTGGTCTGCGAGGAAGCGCACCGCTACGTGCCGGCCGACCGCGAACTCGGCTTCTTTCCGACACGGCAGGCCATCTCGCGAATCGCCAAGGAAGGCCGAAAATACGGCGTCTCGCTCGGCGTCATCACCCAGCGGCCCGGCGAACTCGACCAGACAATCCTGTCGCAGTGCTCGACCGTGTTCGCCATGCGGCTGTCCAACGACCGCGACCAGGAAATCATCAAGTCGGCGATCCCCAATTCGTCGATCTCAACGACGAGCTTCCTGTCGTCGATCGGCAATGGCGAGGCGATCGCTTTCGGCGAGGCGATCTCCGTGCCGATGCGCATGCGGTTCGCCCGCGTCGAGAAAAAATACCTGCCCAAGGCCAATGGCGTCGCCGAAAAGGGCAGCGAGGATACGCCGGATACGGTCGATCTGCGCACCGTGATCGCCCGCATGCGCGCCGTCAGCGGGCCCGACATTTCCGCATTCCAGCAGAGCTACAGCGCCGCCACGCCTTTTCCAGAGGGTGCTTCCGGTGTCGAGGACGAAACGGACGACGATTTCCCGCCGGCGGGCGATGCCGAACTCGAGCGCTGGAACCGGGAAATCCGCTCGACGGGCCATGTGACGATCAATCCTGTTCCGCCGATCGCAAGCAATCCGCAGCCGGAACCCTACCGGCCGGACATGCTGCCGCGCGCCGGCGCACCGGAACAGCCAGCCGCCCCTCGCCCCGATCGCTTTGCGGAATTGCGCCGCGAGCGTCCCGCCGAGCCGCCGACATCCTACCAGCCTGCGCCCCCGACGTTCCAGCGGCCGCCTCCGCCGGAGGGAGCGCCGCGCCCCGGTCCGCTGCTTCGCCGCGAAGGATCGTTGCGCGAAAGCCTTCTCAAGAAACCGCTGAGCAGCCTCTACGACAAGGATTGAGCGGCAGGCCTCAGGTCAGCCGCTCCCAGCTCTCGTCCATCTGGTTGCGGAACCAGGTCATCTGACGCTTGGCATATTGCCGTGTCAGCGCGGATCCGCGCTCGACAACCTCCTCGCGGCTCATGCGGCCTTCCAGCATCTCGGCGATCTGCGCGACGCCGATCGCCTTCATCACGGGCAGGTCCGGCGCCGGATCGAGCGCCCGCAGCGCCTTCACCTCGTCCACGGCCCCCGTCTCCAGCATCGTCCCGAAACGCCGGTCGATCCGCTCCTGCAGGATTTTTCGGTCCGGCAGCACGATAAGCTTCTTCGCCCGCGCAGGATCGATCACCATCGGCCCCTGCCTGCCCTGGAACTCCGCGATCGAACGGCCGGTCTCCGCCAGAACCTCCAGAGCCCTGACGATGCGCTGCCCGTCCTTCGGCTCCAGGCCCGCCGCCACAGGTGCGTCGCGCACCAGAAGCTCCGCATGCAGCGCCTCCGGGCCTTCCTCCTTCAGACGCAGCCGAACCTCGCAGCGGATACCTTGTGAGATTTCCGGCATGTCGGACAGCCCGCCGGTCAGGGCCTTGAAATAGAGCCCCGTGCCGCCGACGAAGACAGGCAGCCGGCCGTCGCACTTCAGCTGCGGCAGAAGCGCCGTGACGTCGCGCAACCACTCGCCGGTCGAATAGGCGCGTATCGCCGGCACATGCCCGTAGAGCAGGTGCGGCACGCCTTCCATCTCGTCCTCGGCCGGCCGCGCCGTCAGCACCCGCAGGGTGTCGTAGACCTGCATACTGTCGGCATTGATCACCACGCCATTGGTCTCACGGGCCAGACGCAATGCGAGCGCCGACTTGCCGCTGGCCGTCGGCCCGGTTATCAGGATCGCATCAAGATTGTCGATAAGGTCGCTCATATGGCTTTCGTTGCCACGCTCATTGCCCATCCGTCAAACCCCGTTCTCAACTCGACGCTCGGAGAACAAGCGGCAGAGGCGGTAAAAGCCTCCGGTCTCTACTGGCTGGCGGATGGCATCGCCTGCGACATCGCCCTGCGCGACGGCTCCGATATCGAAGCAACAGAGGCCGCTCTGCGGGCCATCATCGGGAGCGCCCCGATCGATCTCGTCATCCAGGACGCGGATACGCGCCGGAAGAAATTCCTGATCGCCGACATGGATTCGACCATGATCGGCCAGGAATGCATCGACGAGCTTGCCGATGTCGTGGGGCTGAAGGACAAGGTCGCAACCATCACCGCCCGCGCGATGAACGGCGAGATCGCCTTCGAACCCGCCCTTCGCGAACGTGTCGCACTTCTGAAAGGCCTGCCGATCACCGTCGTCGACGACGTCATCGCCCAGCGCATCACGCTGACATCGGGCGGAAAGGAACTGATCGCCACGATGAAGGCCAGGGGCCATTACGCCGCCCTCGTCTCGGGCGGCTTCACCGTCTTCACCAGCCGCATTGCCGCAACCCTCGGCTTCGACGAGAACCGCGCCAACATCCTCCTCGAAAAGGACGGTATCCTGACCGGCGAAGTGGCTGAACCCATCCTCGGCAAGCAGGCCAAGGTCGACGCACTCCTCGCTATCGCCGAAAGGCTCGGGATCGCGCCGGAAGACACGATCGCCGTCGGCGACGGCGCCAACGATCTCGGCATGCTCGGCATCGCCGGCTCCGGCGTGGCACTGCACGCCAAGCCCACCGTCGCAGCCCAGGCCAGGATGCGCATCGACCACGGCGACCTCACCGCCCTGCTTTACATCCAGGGCTATCGAAGGACGGATTTCACAACACCGGACTGACCGCAAGTCCCATTGATATTTACGGATATGTATGTACGATGGGAACGGTTATACCAAGGTTCGAATGGGATCCTCAAAAAGCCCGGATCAACGAAGCCAAGCACAAAATCTCCTTCGAGCTTGCACAGCAGATCTGGGACGATCCGCTGCGAATGATCATTCCGGATGCCGTTTATGACGGTGAGGAACGATGGCTGGCAATCGGATTGGTCGGACCCGTGGCCATGCTGGTCGTGGCTCACGTCTATCGTGACAATGATCTCGGTGAAGTCATACGGATCATAAGTGCCCGAAAGGCAACCGCGCATGAAAGGAAGCGTTATGAGCACGAAAGGTCTTACAGATAAGCAGCGGCGCGAGCTCGATGCTCTTGAGCGGCTTTCGGACGACGCAATCGATACAAGCGACATACCGGAAATCACCGAGGAACAATGGCGATTGGCCAAGCGCGGCGATCTTTATCGGCCGTTGAAGAAGTCCGTGACAATCCGTCTGGATGCCGACATCATCGAATGGTTCAAGGAGCATACGGCCGGTAGCGGCTACCAGACCGAGATAAACAGCGTGCTTCGCCAACACGTCGCACAACAGGAAAAGAAATCCGCCTGAGATCGCGCCCGGACCATGCCCCCAAGGATCATCCTCGAAACCGAACGCCTGCGCCTCCGAAGCTGGATCGACGGTGACCGTGATCTCTTTCGCGAGATCAATTCCGATCCGAAGGTGATGGAGTTCTTTCCGTTCCGCCGCACCCACGAAGAGGCGGATGCCTTCCTCGCCAAGCTCAACGACGCGATCACCGAGACCGGGCTCGGCTTCTATGCGCTGGAACTCAAGGAAACGCAGGAGCCCATGGGTTTCTGCGGCCTGTCGCTCGCCAGCATGCCGGATATCTTTCCGATCGAGACGGTGGAGATCGGCTGGCGGCTCGCGACCCGGTTCTGGGGCAACGGTTATGTCACCGAAGCCGCCCGTGCGCTCCTCGACTTCGCGTTTGGTGAGAAACAGCTCGACGCGGTCGTGTCCTTCGCCGTCGGCGAAAACAGACGTTCGACCGCCGTGATGAAACGCCTCGGCCTGCATCGCATCACCGGCATGGATTTCGACCATCCACGGGTGCCCGATACGCACCCGCATCTGAAACCGCACGTCGTCTATGCGGTGACGCGGGACGAATGGCTGCGCCAGAAAGCGGCCGCGGGACGCACCCGCTGACCGCTTCGCATCGATTTACTCCAGCGGCAGCGCCACGAAGCGCAGGTTGCCGGAAGGATCCGAGACCATCACATGCGCGTTTCGGCGGCCTTCGGATTTGAGGACGGCGATCCGCTTGACGACGTCAGCCGGGCTTTCGACGAAATCCTGGGCCACCTCGACCACCACCTCGCCGACCTTCAGCCCCTTCTGGGCGGCGGGCGAATTCGGCACAACGGCGGTGATCAGCACGCCTTCGACGCTCTCGACGATGCTGAAACTCTTGCGGCGGGCCTCGTCGAGCACCGCGAGCGTCATGCCGAAGGCCGAGGCCGGATCCTGGCTGAGTTCGCCCTTCTGGTCGCCGGGCGGCTTGTTGTTGGGGGTCTTGTTCTCCCCTTGGCCTTCAGGCATGGCCGGCTGGTCGTCGTCCTCCTCCTGCGGCTCGGCGCTATCCTCCAGACGGCCGAGCGTCACCTTGACGGTCTGCTGCTTGCCGTCGCGCAGGATCACCACGTCGACTTCCTTGTTGACCGGGCTTTCAGCGACGATGCGCGGCAGATCGCGCATCTCGTTGACCGGCTGGCCGTCGAAGGTGAGGATCACGTCGCCCGCCTTGATCTCGCCGTTCTTGATCGGTCCGCCATTGACGACGCCCGATACCAGCGCGCCGCGCGCCTTGTCGAGGCCGAGGCTTGCCGCCACGTCGTCCGTCACCGGCTGGATGCGCACGCCAAGCCAGCCGCGGCGCGTCTCCCCGAATTCGGTGAGCTGGTGCACGACGTTTTCGGCAAGCTCCGTCGGCACGGCAAAACCGATGCCGATCGAGCCGCCGGACGGCGAAATGATCGCGGTGTTGATACCGATCACCTCGCCGCGCATGTTGAACAGCGGGCCGCCGGAATTGCCCTTGTTGATCGCCGCGTCGGTCTGGATGAAGTTGTCATAGGGGCCGGCATTGATGTTGCGGCCGCGGGCCGAAATGATGCCGAGCGTCACCGAACCGCCGAGCCCGAACGGATTGCCGATCGCCATCACCCAGTCGCCGATCCGCATGCGGCGCGAATCGCCGAAACGCACCGCCTTCAGCGGCGCCTTCGGCTCGACCTTCAACACGGAAAGGTCGGTCTTGGTATCCGTCCCGACCAGTTTGGCCTTGAGTTTCGTGCCGTTCGGGAAAATCACCTCGATGTCATCGGCGCCTTCGATGACGTGGTTGTTGGTGACCACGTAGCCGGAGGGATCGATCACGAAGCCCGAACCCAGCGAGGAAACCTTCTGGTTGCTGCCCGGGTTGCCCCGGCCGTCGAAAAAGTCCTCGAAGAATTCCTGGAAGGGCGAGCCTTCCTGGATCTGCGGCTGCGGGCCGGCACCCTGGTCCTTGACGCTCTGCGAGGTCGAGATGTTGACAACCGCGTCGAGCAGGCCCTCGGCCAGATCGGCGATCGAGCCGGGGCCGCCGCCTGCCATCGGCCCGGGAGCCGGAGGCGGGTTGAGGGTGGGCGACGGCGTCGGCGGAGCGGGCAGCATCGGCCCCGGAGAAGCGCCGGCCGGCGGATTGGCGTTCTGCCCCGGAGCGGCTGGGACCGCCGTCTGGGCAATCGCCTGCAAGGGCTGCGCCAGCAGGGCAAAAGTTGCCGCAAGCGTGACGGTGCGCTTGAAGGTCGATCGAACCGAATGAGCCATCTGGCATCCTCGCTGTTGGATTGTCCGCATCACCCGGAAGAGCGGCTCTCGACCCGGGCCGGCCATTGGAGCCTTTGAATCGGGCGGAGTTTCGGCAGAGCATAAGACGGAATGACGGCGGTGGAAATTACCTTTTCGTGAGGATCGTGCCCTCTACCCGCCACGCCTGTGGATGGTCCTGTGATGAAAGGGGCGGCTTTGCGCCGCCCCAAACGTGTCGGATCAGTTCGCCGGCGCAGCAGGAGGTGCCGGGCGAGCGGGCGTCTGGAGCGGCGCAAGCGCCTGGCCTGCGGACGAGTTGAAGAACCGGAAGAACTCCGAATCCGGCGACAGCACCAATGTCGTGCCGTTGTCCGAAAGGGCCGCCACATAGGCGCGCATCGTGCGGTAGAACTCGAAGAAGCCCGGATCGCGCTGGAAGGCTTCGCCGAAGATCCTGTTGCGTTCGGCGTCGCCCTGACCGCGCAGGATTTCCGAATCCCGCTGCGCTTCCGAGACCAGCTCGACCACCTGACGGTCGGCGATGGCGCGGCGGCGCTGGCCCTGCTCGTTACCGCGGGCGCGGATCAGCTCAGCCTCGGCAAGACGCTCGGCCTTCATGCGCTGGAAGGTCTGCTGCGAGACTTCCTGCGTCAGGTCGGTGCGGCGGATACGAACGTCGCGGATGGCGAGCCCGAGGGTTTCCGCGGCCGAGGTAAGGTCGGCGCGAACCTCCTGCATCATCGACGAGCGCTCGTTGGAGAGAGCTGCATCGAAATTCCGCAGACCATAGACGCGGCGCAGCGCTGCATCGAGGCGGGTGCGAAGCCGCGATTCGGCCGAGTCCCGGTCGCCCGACACGGTTTCCCGGAAGAGGCGCGGATCGGTGATCGAATAGACGACGAAGGCGTCGACTTCATAGAAGGCGCCGCCGCGCACCTGAACGCGGATATTGTCGAGATCGAAGCGCAAGGCGCGGTCTTCGACATACTGGACGCGGTCGGCGTCCATGAAGGCGAACGGCAGCTTGAAGTAAATGCCCGGCTCGCGCTTGACGTCCTGGATCTCGCCGAAGCGGACGACGATCGCCTGTTCGCGCTCATTGACCACGAAAACCGACGAATAGATCAGCACGAGGAGAACGGCGAGGCCGATCAGGATTGCGGGGAGTCGATTGGAGTTCATTTTGTGCCTCCCTGGTTCGTCTGCGGCTTGATCATCTCGTTGAGCGGCAGATAGGGGACGACGCCGTCCTTGTTATCCAGTATGACCTTGCGGGAGTTCTTCAGCACCGTTTCCATGGTTTCGAGGAAGATGCGCCGGCGCGTCACTTCGGGCGCGTTGGCATATTCGTTGTAGATCGAGACGAAGCGCTGCGCCTCGCCCTGCGCTTCGTTGACGACCTTGTCCTTGTAGGCGGATGCCTCTTCGCGGACCTGGGCTGCCTGACCGCGGGCCTGGCCGAGCTTCTGGTTGGAATACTGGTTCGCCTCTTCGACGAAGCGATCCTCGTCCTGTTCGGCGCGCTGCACTTCTTCGAAGGCGTCGGCCACTTCACGCGGCGGTGCGGCGTCCTCGATCGGCACGGCATTGATGGAAAGGCCGGAGCCGTAGGCGTCCATCGTGCCCTGGATGATGTTGCGCACCTCGGTCGAGATGCCCTCGCGGTTGTCGCGGAAGATGTCCTGGGCCGGACGACGGCCGACGACTTCGCGCATGGCGCTTTCGGAAACCTGCTGCAGCGTTGAGGCCGGACCTTCGAGGTTGAAGAGATAGGCCTTCGGATCGGTGACAGTGAACAGGACCGAGAACTGCACGTTGACGATGTTCTGGTCGCCGGTCAGCATCCAGCCCGCGTTGGAGCTCGAGCCCCGCGTAGCGCCAATATTCTGCTGCTGTTCGGTGACCTTGACGATCTCGACGGATTCGAACGGCCAGAAATGGAAATGCAGGCCCGGCATGGAGATTTCCTCCTTCGGGCGACCGAAACGCAGCTCGACGCCGCGTTCGTCCGGCTGGACGGTATAGACGGACTGGAAGGCGAGGAAGGCAAGGATGACGAGGAGCACGATCACGAAGGCTCCGCCGTTGAAGCCGCCCGGCATCACGCTGCGCAGCCGGTCCTGACTGCGCCTGATGATGTCTTCGAGGTCCGGTGGACCGCCGTTGCCGCCGCCACCGCCGCCGCGTGGGCGGTTCGGTCCCTGTCCCCAGGGCCCTTGATTATTACCGCCACCGCCGCCCCAAGGGCCACCGCCGCCACCATTCTGATTGCTCCAGGGCATCAAAACCTCTTCGTTCGTATTCGCTCCCAAGCCGCGACCCTGCCGTGTGACAGCAATCTGGCTATTGCCCGTTATAGGGATGGGGAGGCCCGCTTTCAACGCAGGTTCAATAACTTCCAAGTCAACGGTAACGAAATGTTTCAGTTTGTCGCGGCTCGGCGGACATAGGTGGCGAAACGGGTCGGATAACTGTCCTTCTCGCCGGCCGGCACCGCGATCTCCTCCACCTTCTCGAACACGGCGGCATCGATGGCCGGAAAGACGGTATCCCCGTCGGAAATCCCGGTCTCGACATGGGTGATGCGCAGCATGTCGGCGATCCCGATCGCCTGGGCATAGATCTCGCCGCCACCGAGCACGAAGATCTCGTCCGAACCGGTCTCCCGCGCCTTGGCGCCGGCGATCTCGATCGCCTCGGCGAGCGATGCCGCCACATCGACCCCGTCATAATGAAAATCGCGATTGCGGGTGACCACCACATGCGGCCGACCGGGAAGCGGCCGACCTCCGAACGAATCGAAGGTCCGGCGCCCGACGATGACCGGCTTGCCCAGGGTCAGCGCCTTGAACCGCTTGAGATCGGTCGAAAGCCTCCAGGGCATGTCCCCATCGCGGCCGATGACGCCGTTCTGCGAGACCGCCGCGATGATGACGAGGCGAGGCTTGCTCACACCGCCACCGCCGCCTTGATATGCGGATCGGCCTCATATCCTTCGAGCGCAAAATCCTCGAAGCGGAAGGAGAAGATGTCTTTCACGGCGGGATTGATGCGCATGGTCGGCAGCGCCTTCGGCGTACGGGTCATCTGCAGCTTCGCCTGCTCGAAATGATCCGAATAGATATGCGTGTCGCCGAGCGTGTGCACGAAGTCGCCGGGTTTCAGGCCCGTCACCTGAGCCACCATCATCGTCAGCAGCGCGTACGATGCGATGTTGAACGGCACGCCGAGAAAGATGTCGGCGGAGCGCTGGTAAAGCTGGCAGGAGAGCTTGCCGTCGGCGATATAGAACTGGAAGAGGCAATGGCAGGCCGGCAGCGCCATGTCGTCGAGCTGGCCGACATTCCAGGCCGATACGATATGCCGGCGCGAATTGGGATTGACCTTCAGGCCCTCGATCAGCTGCGAGATCTGGTCGACATGGCTGCCGTCGGGAGCCGGCCAGGAGCGCCATTGATAACCGTAGACCGGACCAAGCTCGCCGTTCTCGTCGGCCCATTCATCCCAGATCGAAACACCGTTTTCCTTCAGATAGGCGATATTGGTATCACCCTTCAGGAACCACAAGAGCTCGTGGATGATCGATTTCAGGTGCAGCTTCTTGGTCGTCAGGACCGGAAAGCCTTCTGCAAGGTCGAAGCGCATCTGATAGCCGAACACCGAGCGTGTGCCCTTGCCGGTCCGGTCGCCCCGGTCGGTGCCGGTGTCCATCACATGCCGGAGAAGGTCGAGATATTGTTTCATGGGTCAGGCCGCCGATTCCATCGTTACAGGAATATAGTAGCATGGAAGGGATGAACCAATCGCAAGGACGACCTTTCCCCGAATTTTAGCGGAGCCGCATGCGGCGGATCATCCGGAGACATATGTCCGCCAGTTGTGGTTTTCGGAAAAACCCAGCACGTCCCTGATCTTGCGATTGCTGATCGGAGCATCGAACTCGCCGATCTCGCCGGTGACAGGCGTACCCGGCGCCCAACGCGCAAGGAACGGGCGGGTCGGCTCGCGCGCCGTGATCGTGTCGTTGACGGCGTTGAAGACCTGGAATCCCAGCCCGTCTTTTTCGACGCACAAATGGACGATCTGGCCGAGATCGCGGGCATCGATATAGCTCCAGGCATTGCGTTTCCGCGACGGCGGATCGGCGAGGAAGCCGGGGAAGCGGCTGTAATCCTCGGGCGAAATCACGTTGCCGATCCGCAGCGCGTAAATGTCCGCGCCGAACCGCATGGAAAAGGCGCGCGCCGTCTTCTCGTTGACCACTTTCGACAGGCCGTAGCTGTCCATCGGATCGACATCGTAATCTTCGGTCAGCGGAAACGAATGATAGTCTTTGTCGCCC
Source organism: Hyphomicrobiales bacterium (assembly GCA_900471605.1). Lineage (GTDB taxonomy): Bacteria > Pseudomonadota > Alphaproteobacteria > Rhizobiales > Rhizobiaceae > Neorhizobium. Next base: position 77,071 of record UCEY01000064.1, read on the forward strand.
TCAGCGAAGCAGACGCCATAGGTGGTTTCGCTGGACGCGATGATCACCTTTCGGATGCCGAGCTTCATCGCCGCTTCGATGACATTGTAGGTGGAGATCGTGTTGGCGGAAAATGTCGCGTTGTCCGGCCTCATCAGGATGCGCGGCACGGCGGCGAAATGCACCACGGCATCGACCGGCGCCGGCCCCCGGCCGCTCTCCAGACCCGTGAAGCCGAAATGCATGGAGAGTGCGTTGAAGGTCTGGCCGCTATCGGTGAGATCGGTGATGAGCGTGTTGACGCCGGGGCAATCGAGCGGCACCAGGTCGAGGTTGAACACCTCGTGTCCTTCGCGAAGAAGGTATGGCACGACATGCCGCCCCGCCTTGCCGCTGCCGCCGGTGAACACGATGCGCTTGCCCATGACCTCGCCTCCTCGAATGCCGTCCGCCGTCCGGGCGGCGATCCCGCCCGTCCTCCTAGCAGACCTGCCGTCTAGCTATCCCCAAACCGGCGGTCTGTCAGCCGGAATCGGTCAGCCGTGACCGACCTACTTAGGTCGGTTGCAGCGACATGACCACCACCGTGGGCCCGAGAGACGGACGGCCGCCAATGGCGGATGGTCCGGATGTGGAGGAAACGATTTCGAATGTTGCGCAACCCCTTTTCATGCGCCCCCGGAAAGCCTATATGGGGGATGCCGGACATCTGTCCGGCTATGGCAATAAACGGTCGGTGTAATAAACCTATTGGACCCGGGGGCGGTACCCGGCGCCTCCACCAAAAACCGGTCGGTCGCATTGGGAAACCTTGAAGACCGGCTTTTGATGGGGGCGAAATAGGATCGACAAGGGCGTAAAGATCGAACTTTTGCTCGGCATGATACCACCGTTATCGGGTCAAAAAGTGTAGTTGCAAACGACAACAACGCTAAGGGTTATGCTCTCGCTGCCTAATGGCGGTGCGGGAAATCCGAACTAAGTCCTTAGAGGTAGCACTTTAAGGCGGGGTCCGAAGGCACCTGGCAACAGAAGCCTTCACCTTCGCCCCCCAGTCGAATACTATGGAACTGACTCGGATGCTCGTCGGGGCTTCCCCGCGCCGGGCCGGCATGGCATAACGCGTCTGACTAAAAGACGAGAGAATGGAAAGACAGGACCGTATGGGGCAGGATCACATCCGTTACGATATTCTGGCGCAGGATGCTTTGCGTGGCGTCATCCGTAAGGTTTTGACCGAGGTTGCGGCCACCGGCCGTCTGCCGGGCGAGCACCATTTCTTCATCACATTTCTCACCGGCGCTCCTGGCGTGCGAATCTCGCAGCATCTGAAAGCAAAGTATGCCGAGCAGATGACCATCGTCGTCCAGCACCAGTTCTGGGATCTGAAGGTTTCCGATACCCAATTCGAGGTAGGCCTTTCCTTCTCCGACACGCCGGAACGTCTGGTCGTTCCTTTCAATGCCATCCGCGGCTTCTATGACCCGTCGGTGAATTTCGAGCTCGAATTCGAAGTGCCGCTTGCGGAGGAGGACGACAACACCTCAGCTGAAATCACCGCGATCCCGGTCGAGGCGGTCGCCAAGTCCACAGACGCCGAAGCCAAGCCCGGCGAAGAGAAGAAACCGGGCTCGGTCATTTCGCTCGATTCCTTCCGCAAGAAGCAGTAGCACCGGGAGGCGCATCAGCCATGAGCGCCGAAATCGTCAATCTTCGCCAGTTCCGCAAAGCTAAGGAACGGCTCGAAAAGGAAAAGGTGGCGGAACAGAACCGCCTCACCTTCGGCCGTACCAAGGCGGAAAAATCCCTGACCGAGGCCCGCAACGAGAAGGCGAACAAGCTGCTCGACCAGGGCCGGCTGGAAAAGCCCGCCAAGGACGACTGAGCTTTTGGCAGGTGGATATCAAGTGCGCGTTAACCAAGCTTGCGCCGGTCGGCTTGACGCCGCAGGTGCCGCGGTCTGAATAAGCGGACTTGTTCCGAAGGTCCGGAGAGTTTCGTGATCCGCAAACATTCCGCGACCCTTCACGGTCATCGCACCAGCTTCTCGCTCGAAGACGAATTCTGGGTCGAGCTGAAAGCGATCGCCATCAAACGCGACATCAGCCTCGCCACCCTCATTGCCGAGATCGACGATCAACGAGGCACCGACAGCAATCTCTCGTCGGCGTTGCGCGTTCATGTCCTGAACTGGCTCAAATCCACCTGAATTCAAGAGCCGCCGTCGTCCGCAAGGCGACCGGCTATCGCTGTACCCCCGGCAGGCTCGGTATGCTGGGGCTGATGGCCGGCGGAAGGGTCGGAAAATTCTGGCGGATCGCGCCGTCGGTCGGCGGCACGATGAGCTGCGGCGGCTGGCTGATCTGGCGCTGTCGCGCCTCTTCCGCCGCACGCGCCGCCGCCTCCTGCCGCTGACGTTCCGCCTCAGCGGCCTGCTGGCGGGCCCGTTCCTCGGCGGCCGCCTTGTCGCGGGCGGCCTGCCGCTCGACAGCCTGGAAATTATAGAGCGCCACCTCGCGGCGAAGCCGCTGTTTCTCAAGGACGCTCGCCTGCAGGGTTTCGACGCGCCGCCGCTGCTGCTCGAAGGCACGCTGCGACAGGAAATTGGTCATTGCGGCGATATCGATCCGTTTAATGGGAGCCGCTAACTTCCCCGAATAGTCGAGCCGGACGGTCGGATCGCCGCCGGCAAGCGCCTCCTCGCCGGCATCGTAGGTAACCGCCAGATTGGCGCTCATACTGTCGTCGAGAACATCGAAACGCCCCTCACCCGACAGTTTCGTCGTCCCGACCGAGGCTGCGATATTCTGCGCCCGCGCCTCGCCCGCCGTGATCGTCACGGGAACGGTCACGTTGCCGATCGCCGCACTTCCCTGATGCAGCAGGCCGGCAACGATCGGCCGCACCCGCGCTTCCGTCACCTCCCCGCCAAGCTTGTCGACCCCGGCCATCAGGGGCTTCAACGCGTCGGGATTGATGCCCGCCACAGTCACCCCCTTCAGCCGCAATTCCGCCGAACCGCTCGCGGCCCCCAGAAGCTCGGCAAGATTCCGGCCGGTCGATTCCGCCGACATGTTGAAATCCAGCTTGCCCTGGGCAACCGGTTTGCCGCCCGCCGTCCACACGAGTGGCGCGAGATCGGCGTTTTCCGCCGAAAGCCTCGCCTGCAGGAGGCCCGTCCCATCCCCGTTCGACATCATGAGCCGGCCGGCAAGCCTGCCGCCCTGCCAGTTGCCGGCGCCGTTTTCGATTGTGATGCCGCCGCTGCGATGAGTGACGCGCGCCGCGAAATCCCCGACATTGCCGAACGCGCCCGCATGGAACGTCCGCGCCTTGACGTCGAGCGCGACATCCGCACCGGCAAACAGCGGCCGGGCGAACGGTTTTGAGGAAAACGCACCGCTCTGCGGATCGCCGACCGGCCCGTAGATCGCCTCCCCGAGCCAGGCGAGATCGAGAGCGTCGACATTGACCGAGCCGGTCGCGGGCAGGCCCGGCGCCTCGCGGTCGACGGTGATGTCGCCGCTGATCGTGTTGCCGTCCGCGGCACCTTTGAAGGCGGCGATCTTCACGGCCTCCGGTGTCATGCTGATATCGGCGTCGAGCGTGACCGGCAGGCCCGTTCCGAATTGCGGCAGGCTTATTCCGTTCATCAGCAGATAGGGCTCCAGGTCAGCGCTTCTCAGCGTGACGTGGCCGCTGCCTTCGCCAAACCCCTCGCTGTCGATCCGGATATCGCCGTTGATGTTAAGGGAGGTCTTTTCGGTCGTGAACGTCAGCGCGGTCTTTGCCGCGGCACCTGCGGCCTGATGGACGTTGACCAGCAGTTCCCCCGCGCCGTCCCCCTTGAACGGAAGCGGATCGAGGCCAGACTGTCCCAGGAGAACCATCGGATCGCCGTTCTCCAGCGATGCAAGCAGCGTCATGTCGGTGTCGCTCGTCAGGTCCAGGAGACCGGGCAGCTTCAGGTCGGCGTTGACCACGCTGCCATTGGTCTTGCCCTTGAGGATGACCTCCGCGCCGTTCAAGTTTCCGCCGACGGTGAGGTTGGCTCCGAGATCGGTATTGGCGAACCAGGCACCGTTGGCGGCAAGGCGGGCAAGCGCCGGATGCGGCGGCAGCCGGTCGCGCAGCATGGTCAGGAAGGCCGTCGGATCGGCGGAGCGGAAGGTGAGGCTGCCATTGCCCGAATAAGCGAGCAGCGAACCTTCGATCCGGCCCCTCGCCGAAACCGTGGCACCTTCGATATTGCCGATCGTCAGCCTTTCCAGCGACAGCGTGCCGCCGGTGACCGTGAAGGCGGTATCGACGTTGTTGGCCGCAACCCCGAAGGCGGTGAACCGGTCGGCTTTCAGCGTTGCCGCCACCCGATGGTCGAGGACGTCCTGGCCCGCGTCGTCGCCGGTCATCAGCGAGGCGAGCGCCCGCATCGCGTCGATGTCGATCTCGTTGCCGGCAAGGCTCATCGAGAGGTTGGGCGTCTGCCCCTGGCCCGACTGGCGCTCGACGCGTCCCTTGAGCGTCGCCGGGCCGATCGCCATTTCGAGGTTCTCGAACCGCTGCAGGTCCGGCGTCAGGTTGACCTTCGCCGAAAAGCCGGCGGACCGCAGCTGGCGCAGCTCCGGCGCGACCCGGCCCGAAAGCCAGTCGGAAAGGCCGGATGGCTGGCTGGATGCGACCAGCATGTCGCCGACGAAAGACGTCCGGCCCTGAAGCACGAGGCTGCCCTTCGCCTCCAGCTGCGTGCGGCCCGGCAGGGTGGCGACCACGTTGTCCACCGTCCAGCCGCGCCCCGCGGGCCGTATGTCGAGCCTGATGTCGCGGATGGTGGTGTCGTTGGCGACGATCGCAGGCAGCTTGAGGCTGGCACGGCCGGGCACCTGCGGAATGGGGATCGAAGCAGCCAGACGGATGAAATTGTTGATGCGGCGCTGCGCGGATGCGGCAGCGTCACGACCGGTTTTTGCCCGTGCCCCGTCGCCCAGCCGGTTGACGTCGATCTGCTGGCCATCGGCGGTCAGCAGGAATTCCGGCTTGCCGCCGGTGTCGAGCGTCGCCTCGCCGGTCACCACGTAGGGATTGTCCGTCGCGCCCACTTCCAGTCGGTATTGCGGGATGCGGATCCGTTCGTTGGTGACCTCGAACCCGCCCTTCAGCCGCGGTCCGGGCGGCGGTGGCGCCACCGGTTCGGTCTCGTCTTCCTCCTGCAGGAAGTCGAGCGTGAAATTGCCCTTGTAGGCCGGCTTGTTGTCGGCAACGGTGAGCTCGCCGTCGAGATTGAGTTCGACGGGCTGCGCATCCGGCCAGAGCCTGAGCCGCATCGGCAAGCGCTTGCCCTCGGTATCCGCCGTGCCGCTCGCCAGATTGAAGCGCGTCTCGTAACCGTCGAGCGTCGCATTGCCCTCGCCCCGCCAGGGGCCGCGCAGCGAACCGGCGGAAAAATCGCCCGCAAGGCCTGTGATCTTCCGCGACCGGCCGGACTGTTCGTCGATCAGATCGATCTCGCCGCCTGTGACGTGCACGTCTTCGATGACCACGGTGCGGGCGGGAATGGCGGCGCGGCTGCCGCGCATCCAATCGAGCGTGCCGTCCTTCAGCACCCGGACCCGTGCCTTCGGCTGCTCGACGCGCATGTCGAAGATGCGCGCCTCGCCGGAGAGGAAAGGCGCAAGCTCCATATCCATCGAAAACTGCGCCACCTGGATCAAAGGCTGGCCGTCCGTGTCGGCCCCCACCCTCACGTCGTGAAGGGTGACGGAGGGAAATGGCAGTATGCGCGCATCGACGCTGCCGTGGACGGTGACCTTTTTGCCGAGGATCCGGCTTGCCTGTTCCTCGAACCCGACCCGGAGGCTCGACCAGTCGACAAAGAAAGGCGCGATCAGCGCTGTGAACAGCGCCACCACCACCAATCCGCCGAATGCCAACAGGATGCGTCCGAGCACGGTATCCGTTTCCCTGATCTTGCTAGGAGACTAGTTCTATTGGGTTCGCCGGCAAGTCAAGCTTGCGGGAGCATCTCATTCGGCATTCCTGAAGATCTTGCCCGGATTGAAGATATTCTTCGGATCGAACCCCTGCTTGATCGTCCGCATCAGGCCGACCGCACCGCCGAGCTCCTCTTCCAGAAACGCCATCTTGCCCTGGCCGATGCCGTGTTCGCCGGTGCAGGTTCCATCCATGCCGAGCGCCCGGTGGTTGAGGCGCCCGATGAACGCCTCGACCTTGTCGACCGAGGCCGGATCCTTGCCGTCGAAAAGCACCAGGACGTGGAAATTGCCATCGCCCGCATGGCCGACGATCGGCGCCAGCAACCCCTGTTCGGCGATATCGGCCTGGGTTTCGGCAACGCATTCGGCAAGCCGCGAGATCGGCACGCAGACATCCGTCGACAGGCCGTCGAGTTCCGGCGCCAGCGCCCGGCTTGCCCAATAGGCGTTGTGCCGCGCATTCCAGAGCTTCGCGCGCTCCTCGGCATTGGCAGTCCAGAGAAAATCGTCGCCGCCGCACTCGGCGGCGATCTCCGCAAACTGCGCCGATTGCAACGCCACCGTCTCCTCCGTGCCGTGGAATTCCAGGAACAGCGTCGGCTTTTCCGGATAGGAGAGTTTCGAATAGGCATTGCAGGCGCGCATCTGCACATCGTCGAGCAGTTCGATGCGGGCGACCGGAATGCCCATCTGGATGGTCATGATCACCGCGTCGCAGGCGGCCTTCACGCTCGGAAACGCGCAGACGCCGCCGCCGATCTTTTCCGGAATGCCCTGCAGCCTCAAAGTCACCGAGGTGATTACGCCGAGCGTGCCTTCCGAGCCGACGAAGAGACGGGTCAGGTCGTAGCCCGCCGAAGACTTCTTGGCGCGCTGCGCCGTGCGGATCTCCTCGCCATCGGCCGTGACGACGGTGAGCGACAGGACGTTATCTTTCATCGTGCCGTAGCGCACCGCATTGGTGCCGGAGGCGCGGGTCGCGGTCATGCCGCCGATCGAGGCATTGGCGCCGGGATCGATCGGGAAGAACAGGCCGGTGTCGCGAAGCTCGCGGTTCAACTCCTCGCGGGTGATGCCGGGCTCCACGGTGACGTCGAGATCGGCGGGGCTGACGCGAAGCACCCTGTTCATGCGGCTGAAGTCAATCGAGATTCCGCCCGACGGCGCATTCACCTGGCCTTCGAGCGAGGAGCCGACCCCAAAGGGGACGACCGGAACGCGATGCTCGGCGCAGGCCCTGACCACGGTTTTCACGTCGTCGGCGCTCTCGACGAAGACGACCCCGTCCGGAAGCTGGGCGGGCAGATAGGTGGTCGTGTGAGCGTGCTGCTCGCGGAACGACTGGCCTGTCTGGAAGCGCTCGCCGAAGGATTGCTTGAGGATGCCGAGGACGGTCGCGATGCCCTCTTCGTTGCGAAGCCCCGCCTTCACGTCCTTGACCGCCATGACTGCTTTCCTCCTTGTCTTTTCAAGGGATTGGTTAGGCGACGGGTCAGGTTTTGTCCAGCCGCAACGATGAAGGATCGACCGGACGGAGTCCGGCCCTGGCGATTTCGGTTTGAAGGTCGGACGGGGCGCTGAAAGCTGCCTCGTAAGTTAGTTTGTAGGTGACACCTCTCAGCGC
>UCEY01000065.1 GCA_900471605.1 Hyphomicrobiales bacterium
AGGCGATCTGGCTCGGCCGGCTGGTGGCCGCGATGCTGCCCGACGAACCCGAAGCGCTCGGCCTCCTGGCACTGATGCTGCATCTCGAAGCCCGGCGCGGTGCGCGGCGGACCGAGGCGGGAGAGTATGTCCCGCTCGCCGACCAGAATTCGGCCAGATGGAACAGGACACTGATCGACGAGGCCGAAGACATTCTGCTGACCGCCAGCCATCGCGGAAAGATAGGCCGCTATCAATTAGAGGCGGCCGTGCAATCCGCCCATGCGGTTCGCCGTTTCGGCCATCAACCGGATTGGCCTGTGCTCGAAACACTCTACGACCATCTGCTGGCGTTGACCGGCTCACCGGTCGTCGCAATCAATCGGGCGGTTGTGATCGCAAGCGGCCGAAGCGTCGAAGAGGGACTTGCGGCCCTCGATGCCGCGGGAGGCGACCAGCGCCTTGCCGGCTACCAGCCCTATTGGGCGGCCCGTGCCGATCTGCTTGCCCGCTGCGGCAGAGGACAAGAGGCCGACGACGCCTATCGGTGCGCCATCGACCTCGAGACCGATCCCGTGATCCGCCAGTTTCTGGCAGGCCGCCGATTGCAGATCGGATTTGTGTCCTGAACCGGGCGAGACGCCACTCCAGATGAGCGCGGCCGCGGCCGGAATTAAAATCGATCTCCCGCTATCAAACTGGGTTTCGGCGTGACGCTTTACAAAACATTGATTTGACGGTGGCGCGGGCGCGGCTTTTAGGTTCCGACAGCCGCCATGATGGCGGTTAGAGGCTCGCACCCCGCCGGATTTCGGGCCGCGAGCCTCGCCTGAGCATTGGATCGGGGGACCTTCCCGAGGCGGCGTTGATGAAAGACGAGCAGAAGGGTTCGCCGTCGCCGACGTCATTCATAACGGGCGATGCATCGGCAGCGATGCTGCCCGACGCCTGGTCCCGCAGACTCGATAGCGTCCAGCCTTAGGATTACAGCGCCCGGCCGACGGCCCGGTCGTTCTCAAGGCGGGCGATGCAACCGGCAAGTTTGGCCAGCAGAAGATCGAAATCGATCGGCTTGGTCAGGTAGTCCGCCGCGCCTGCCCGCAGACCGGTCAATACGTTATCCTTGTCGGTCAGGGCCGACAGCAGGATGAAAGGGATGTTGAAAAGCTCGGCATGGTTCATCTGGATTTCGGCCAGCAGCTGATGACCGTCCATGACCGGCATGGAAATGTCGCAGATGACGATGTCGGGCCAATAGGTCAGAATGGCCTCCAGCCCCTCCTGGCCGTTGGCGGCCTCCAGAGTAGCAAATCCCGCGTCCGTCAGCTCCTCGACGATGAGCTGGCGAATATCCGCTTCGTCGTCGATGCATAGTACCGTGATCATCCTGGTATTTCCCTAAGCTGCTCGTTTGATGATATTTGCAAGCGGTCCCTTGTTGGGGAGCGCTACCGTGAACGTTGTTCCCCGGCCGAGCGCGCTCTCGACCGAGATCGAACCGCCATGCAGGTCGATGATCTGCTTGACGATGTTGAGGCCGATGCCGGTGCCGGCAATCCCGGTGGCGCTGCGGGCCCGGTAATAGGGCTGGAAGAGCTTCGGCAGGTCCTCGGCATCCATGCCGATACCGCCATCCTTGATCGACACATAGGACATGCCGTTCTTCGTCCAGCTCCGGATATGGATGTCCGGCGCCTTGGGCGCATATTTGATGGCATTCGAGAGCAGGTTGGTGAAGACCTGTTCGATCGTCGCACGATCGGCAAGGATCGTCTGCGGCAGATGCGAAAGGTCCCTGTGAAACGTGTGGGATTCGCGGATATCCGCCTGTCGGGCGCAGCAGGTTTCGATCAGCTCCGCCAGCGAAAGGCGTTCGGGCTTCAGTGTCGTCTTGCCGGTCTCCAGCCGGCCGGCGGACAGGATGCTTTCCATCAGGTCGACCATGCGCAGCACGGCGGAGCGGATCTGAGCCGCCTTCTCTTCCACATATTCGGGCTTCTGGGTGGCTTTGGTGCGCGACAGGCGCTGAGCGGCGGCATCGATGATGGCAAGCGGGGTGCGGAATTCATGCGAAGCCATGGTGACGAACTGACGCTGCAGGGCGTTGACATGCCGCTCCTGCGCCAGGAGCCTGTCCAGCTCCTCCCGCTGGCGCTCGATCTCGGCCGTCCGGAGTGTGACGGTCTCCTCGAGCTGATCGCGATGGCGCATCAGCGCCAGGCGGCTTTCCGACAGATCAATGGACGTCTTGCGCAGGCCGCTTCCCAGAAAGATCACGACGCCCATCGCCACGACGATGCCGGCAATGCCCGCCGGGGCGATCTGCTCGATGAGCATCAGGCCTGGCCGGATGGGTTGCCACGCCATGTATCCAAGCGTGGAGCCGGCCGTGGCTATGACCGGAATGGCCGCGGTCGATTCGGCCGGGTCGGTGGTAAAATGCAACGTCTCGATCCGCGCGTAGCGGGCGATCTTCGCAACGGCTCCGGCATCCAGGAATTTCACGGCAATCGCGATGAACTCCTTGCCGGGGTCGACCGAGACTGCATCGGTGCTCGGCACGATCGGCCTTGCGCTGACGACCGCCGGTCGGCCGCTTATCGCAAGAATCTGCTCGGAGAAGATTCCAGCAATCACCGGAGGAGCCGCATCGCCGGGTGCGATGCGCTTGTGCAGCTCCGCACGGACATTATCCCGCAAGGCCGCCACAGGCTTTTCATCCTCGCTGAAGGTCAGAGCAGCAATATCCTGCCCGTCCCGCATGGCGAAGACCAATTCGTCCCGTTCATTGAAGACATAGGTGCGGTCATGATTGAAATAGGTGTGCATCCATGTGCCGATATTATCGACAATCCATTGGTGAGCACCCTTGGAAACCAGCAGAACCGCGTCATTCCACGTCGTGACGCTTTCCAGTTCATGCTGCACGGCTTTCACCTGCTCGTCGAGGCCCTGCTCGACGTAACCCTTCTGCCGGGTCAAGGCGATATCATCCACTTTGGTGGAGGCAAGCCACATGAAGCCGGCGAGAAGAAACGCCGTCAGAGCCGTCAGCAATGTCAGCACGATCGTGACGTGCGATGTGATGCGAATGTTCTGCTGCATGTGCCACGCTCTCCTCGGCGCATCATGCATCCAAAACATTACATTCGACTAAATTTCGAATGCCAAGGTTGAAATGAATATTTTCTACATAGCTCTGGCTGTGGCGTTGAACCGCGATGGTTTTCCCGCTTTCCCCGCCGAAGCGCACGCCGGGTCATGCAGCATCCCCTGCTATAACCAGGAGGCCGGGCTTTTCGGCAGCCTGCCATCGGGATCCGTAACCGTCAGTTTCGGCTGGTCCTTGCCGTTCCAGTGCCAGAGGGCGATGCAGGTTCCACCCGGCGACATGAAGGACGGGTAGATAACGCCGTCGTGGCCCTCGTGGAGCAACCTCTCTCTGACAAGATGCGCCGCCGGTATCCGGCCGGCATCGAGATCGGCCCGCCATTCGCAGTGGTGGATAGCCTCGTCAACGCAGAGACCGGCCAGAACGTCGCTGTCGGTCAAATCCGCAAGCCGCGCGCCATCGAGCCGAAGCTGGGCGATCAGCGCCGGATGCTGCACGAAACCCTGGTTGTATTCCGCCCAGGCAGTGGAAAGCTCGCGCGCAGCATAGATGGTCGGCGCGCCGACCGGGTTCCAGCGTCCGCCGAAACGGACAGCACCATCCCCGGAAAGCGGCGCATGCGCCCAGCGCGGCACATAAGCACGCCAGAGGACTACGGGTTCAGGCATACACGCCGGAGCGCACCGCCTCCAGATAGGCAAGTACCTTGTCGGCCTTGCCTTCGCCGACAAGGTCGTAAGCCGTCTTGCCCGCCCATCCGGGGATCGGCTGATGTTTGAACCAGATCGCCGCGCGGTTTTCGTCGCCGGCCATCTCGCTCGCCATCGCCAGAATGCGCACGACCGGGGAGAGCGCCAGATCGACCTTGCGCGCACCGCTTTTGGCCGTCAGCGTATTGCGGGCGACACCGATCAGCTTCGCCAGTTCCGCCTGCGTCAGCCCGAGCAGATCCGATACCCGCCGGGCGGACAGGAGCGAAGACTGAGGTTCACCGAAAGCGGCGGCGCCAATTTCGAAGGCGTGTGCCATGAGAACAGTCCGATCCAAATTTGATCATCCGCAGCTCAATATGTGCCCAATTCTCGCACATTTCAAGCGCAGCTGTTAGTCCTCGTCGTCTTCCAGTTCCGGCTCCACGAAATCGTCGACCGGCAGCTTGCGGGTCAGCAGTCCGGCATCCTCCAGCATTTCCGTATCCGGCAGGTCGCGCAGCGTGTCGAAACCGAAGGCGGCGAGGAAGGCCGGGGTGGTGATATAGGTATATGGCGCACCGGGGGTCGGACTGCGCGGGCCGGAGCCAAGAAAGCCGAGCTGGCGGAGCGTCGCGATCGTATCGCGGCTGACTTCGCGCCCGAAAATCTTGGAAATCTCGGCCCGTGTCACCGGCTGGAAATAGCCGATCGTCATCAGCACCAGCGCCTGATGATCGGTCAGATCTGCCGGCGGGGCGTTGGCAGTGCCGGAAGCGTGGATGACATCACCGAACTCGGGTCGGGTGCGGTGCTGCCAGCCGCCGGCGACCGCGACCAGTTCATAAGGCCGGCCGACGAGCGCTTCCTGGATTTCACCGATGATCGCTTCGATATCGCAGTCCTGCCCCACGACGCGTTCCAGCGCTTTTCGGGTAACCGGCTCGGAAGAGGCGAAGATCACCGCCTCCACCCGGGCCGCCCATTGGCGATGCCGCTCCTCCGGTGTCAGGTGGAGAAGTTCCTTGTCGATCGAAATCTGCCGCGCCCGCTTCGCCATGCTCAGAGTCCGTAGATCCGGAAGGTGGGGCGGCCGGAAAGCTCGCGCACGGCATCCAGCTGCTGCAGCCGCTCGAACAGCCGCCGCGACGCGAAACGGGATAGGTTCGGCGTCTGCAGGGAGCCGGAGACCGCGTCTTCGCACAGCAGCAGGCGGAGCCCATCGTCTGCCCCTTTCGAACGCAGCTTCGGCGTGACGGCGGCAAGCCGGTCGGCACGCCGGGCAATCTCCGTCGCCAGCCGGCCGGCTTCGGTCGCGGCGTGTACCAGAGCCAGGCAGATTGCCCGCTCGAACCCGTCGTCCCCCGGTCGGATCCGGCCGCGCCCGCCCTCAGCGCGGAATACCGAAGAGAAGCGCTGACCCATCAACAGCGGCACCGGCACGGACCACCGCAGCTTCTGCGCCAGAAGGAGATCGGCAAGCCACCAGCCGAGCACCTCGGCATCCGGGCGGATCGCGACTGTCTCGCGCATGATCGCTGCTGCCGCAAACGGCGCGGCGGATCCGGTCAGGCCGAGATCGTCAAAAGACTGCACGAGCGTTGCCAGCGGCTCGTCCCATTTGATGCCCAGCATGCCGGCAATCGTCTGCAGCACGTCCACATCGAGCGCGGCCGAACGGGAGGCAAGCCGCTTCCAGGCCGCAAGAATCTGCCCGGCAGGGCCGGGATCGTCTCCAGGCTTTCGCAGCAGCCACGCGTCGCGAAGGCTGGCCTCGTCCTCCGAACGTCCCGTAAGCCGCACCGCCGCTGCCGCGCATTTCAGCGCCAGCCGCTGCCGCCACGCCCCGACCCAGTCGAACTCCGCCCGAACGATCTGGTCGAGCGGATAAAGCGCACCACCCGCCATAAATGCCGCGTCCGAGGTTTCCGCAGCAAAGGTCGGGGGTGCAGCCCAGCGAGGTACCGGCATGGGCTGGAACGACGGCTTTGGAGATACGATCTTGGGAATCATGGAGGCGAGCGTAAAGACGATGTGCGGTTATGACTACCGATCGCGCGGCAATCCGCACCATTTGCAGCAGATTTGCACCGTTATTCCGTATCTCGCCTGTGCCGCCGAAAACAGGCCGGAACTGAGGCCGGGCCGCGTTTGCGCGTACCGTCGATAATCTGCGCACGACGCCCCCTCGCAGACGTTGAAAGGCGAGCATAAACCTCCTACCCACCGATCAATAGGAGTTGAGTTTTGCGGATCGAGCCGCCGCCCTACATAGTGAGCGGCTGGCAAAGGAGGATTTCAGTTTGTCGTTTCATCGGATGATCGCGTCCCTCGCCGTGCTGCTCACCCTATCGGTGCCGGTTCTGGCGCAGCAGCAGCGTGGCGGGGACGAGAACCGCGAACGCGCACGCCAGACGGAACAGGGGGCCGGTGGCGGCATATTCGGCCTGATCCCGGCGGATTCCACAACCGAACATGTCTTCAAGGCGCCTTCCGGCGACCTGCCCTACACGGCGACGGCGGGCACGCTCGACCTGTTCGGCCAGGACGGCAACCGATCGGCGAAGATTTTCTACACCGCCTATATCGCGAAAAACAGGACGCCGGGCCGGCCGCTCACCTTCGCCTTCAACGGAGGCCCGGGTGCCGCCTCCGCCTATCTGCATCTCGGCCTGGTCGGCCCGAAGATCCTGGAATTCGGCGCGACCGGCGACAACGGCACGACACCCCGGCTGAAGGACAATCCGGAAAGCTGGCTCGCTTTCACCGATCTCGTGCTGATCGATCCGGTCGGCACCGGCTGGAGCCGTGCCGCCAGCAACGATGCGGCCGGCAGCTATTACGGTGTGCGACAGGATGCCGACAGCCTGTCCAAGGCGATCGCTCTCTACGTCCAGAAGAACAACCGCCTCGATGCACCGAAATATCTGCTCGGCGAGAGTTACGGCGGCTTTCGCGCCGCCAAGGTTGCCGTGTCCCTGAAGAACGGTCAGGGAATGCTGGCTTCTGGCATAATCATGCTGTCGCCGCTGGTCGAAGGCCGTTTCCTTGCCAATTCCGAGGATCCCTTGAGCGCCGCGCTGCAGTTTCCGTCGCTGGCGGCGGCCGAGCTGGAGCGCCGCAACCAGTTCACGCCGGAAAAGCTCGCCGAGGCCGAGCGGTTTGCAATCGGCGATTACCTGACGGGACTTGCCGGTCCCTCCCCCGCCGGCCAGGCGGCGGAGACATTCTATGGCCGCGTGTCAGAGCTCACCGGTATTCCGAAGGATGTCGTCGCCCACACCCGCGGTTTCGTCGGCGATGTCTATGCCAAGCAGATGGGAGGGCCGGGGAAAGTCGTCAGCCCTTATGACGCGTCCTATTCAGTGCCGGATGCCTATCCGGAAGATGCCGTCACCCGGAACGACGACCCGATCCTCGAAGGTTACACACGTGCCTACGGCGCCGCTTTCGCGGCCTATGCCCGCAGCGAACTCGGGTTTGTGAGTGAGATGACCTATTCGCTGCTGAACGAGGACGTGAACCGTCGCTGGGAATGGAACGGCAGCCGCGGCGGAGACTCGCGCTCGCTCGCCAGCGCCTCCACCGATATCCGCGACCTGCTCTCGGTCATCCCGTCCTTCAAGTTGATGATCGCCCACGGCTACAGCGACGCGCTGACGCCTTATGGCGCCAGCCGCTACGTCATCGACCACCTGCCGCCCGACCTCGCAGCCGGACGCGCCGGGCTCAAGGTCTATCGCGGCGGGCACATGTTCTACACCAGGCCGGATTCGCGCCGGAGCTTTGCAGCGGATGTCAGGGCGTTTTACGAGGCCAGGCCAACCGATTGAGGTTCTCTCGAACCTTCATTTCAGCTTGACGCTCATGGTGATCTGGACCGTCACCATGATCTGCGCATTGTCCCGCTGCAGGCGTTGGGAATTGACGTTGTTGCTGAGATTGCTGATCTTGCAGTCGGCGGCGATCGTCGCAAGCACGAGATCGCATTGCTTGGCCACAAGAGCATAGACCATGCGTTGCGCGGCTTCGACCTGGGGTTCCACCGGCACGCCGTCGTTGTAGGGCAAGGCGAGGCTGATGTTCGATTGAAGGTTGATGTAGCCCTCGGGCGATGGTTCCCGCCCGGATCGCTGCGGGAGATTGGGTATCGACTGAGACGAGGCAGGGAGCGCCGATGCAAGCAGCAGGGCGGCGATCGCAGAGAGCCTGAGAGATTTGCGCATGAATTAACCTCCGGTTGCGGCACATCTGGCACGCCGGCAATGAAGGGGAGGTTCCCAAGTCAGCTCGAATTTTATCTGACCGGCCGGTTTTCGACCGATGACGGGAAGGTCACCGTGATGTGATGCGCAGGCGCCTTGCTGGCTCGGGCCGGAAACCGCTACTAGCTCTTATACGTTGATTTTCAGAAAGATTTTTGGTCCATGACCGTCGAATACCAGATGTCGCGGCGCGCCTTCGTTATCGGCTCCGTCTCGATGACCGCGGCGCTTGCCGGGTGCTCCACCACCACCGAGCGGGCTCCGATCCCGGAAATGGCCCGCCGCCCGATCGAACCTCCGGGCGAAGCGGAACTGCAGGCCCGCTACGCCGCGGTCGAGGACAGTGGCCATCTGCTGCCGGCAATCCCCTACAAGCAGATCGACCCGAAATATTATCGCCAGCGCGTCGTCGATCCGACCGGCGAACTGCCCGGAACGGTGGTCGTCGATACGCCCGGCCGGTTCCTCTACGTGGTCGAACCCGGCGGCACGGCGATGCGCTACGGCGTCGGCATCGGCAAGGACGGTTTTGCCTGGCAGGGCGAAGGCGTCATCCACTGGCGCCAGCCGTGGCCGCGCTGGAAGCCGCCGAACGAGATGGTGGCGCGCCAGCCGAGCCTCAAGAAGTTCTCCATCGAGAACGGCGGCATGGATCCGGGCGTCAAGAACCCGCTCGGGGCGCGGGCGCTCTACATCTTCCAGAACGGCCAGGACACGCTCTACCGCCTGCACGGCTCGCCGGAATGGGCTTCGATCGGCAAGGCGACATCCTCCGGCTGCGTGCGTCTCGTCAACCAGGATGTCATGGATCTCTATACGCGCGTGCCCTATCACGCCCGGATCGTCGTGCATCAGGATGCGCTGAAGCCGGCTGCCACGGTGTGAAATGGTCCTCCGACAACATCGTCGGGATATCCGACGATGTTGTTTCGCCGTGGCTGCCTGGTGTAAGCATCCGCGGCCGCACCGCGCGAAGCGGTCAAGACGGGGCTGGAGGCCTGAACTGGACTTGGACGAAGAGACGCCGCAATCCGACGCGCCGACGCCACGCATGTTGTCCTGGGCGCGCAATTCGACGATGTACCGGATCGAGCGGCGGATGCACACGGAAAAGCAGCTTTTCGACGCGATCGCGCGCAAGGCACGCCAGAAATTCGAGGATATCGGCGAAGTCCAGATCAGGGCGCTCGCCGAATTCGCGGTGAAATTCGCCTATGACAACAAGGCGCTGGACGATACGGCCTTCGCCGAGATGAGCACCCGCTCGGGCATGCGCGGCGGCAAGTCACGGCGGGCCATCGCCCAGAAATTGTCCCGGAAAGGCGTGGCGAGCGGCACCGTCGCAGCCGCCATCGCGGAGGCGGACGATTTCCATGCCGCGCTCGTTCTTGCCCGCAAGCGCGCCTTCGGGCCGTTCCGCAAAGGAGAGTTCGACGAAAAACGCAAGGCCAAGGAATTTTCCGCCTTCGCCAGAGCGGGTTTCAGCTTCGATATCGGCCGCAGGATCTTCGAGATGTCGCTCGAGGAGGCGGAGGAAGCGCTGGATGCAGGCCGCCACCTCTAGGTGCCGGTACGACGGCCGGCTGGCCGTCAGTTTTGCTTCAGCGCCGGGTCGTCGATCGCCGGATTGTAGAAAAGCGAGAGCGTCAGGCTTTTCGCGATACGCTCGGCGGTCGCCATGAACCAGGCTTTCGCCTCCGGGTTCGGAGCGATGTCGTCCAGCGTCGCGGCAAACAGCTCCAGCCATTTCGGAAAAAGCTCCGGCGTCATGTTGGCGACGCCAAGATGCGCCTGGACCGGCTTTCCACCATAGGCACCGTTGCGGAAGGCGACGGACGACCAGAAGCTTTTCATCTTCGCCATGTGTTCCGGCCAGCGTCCGGAAAGCCGTGCGTCGAATACAGGCCCCAGTTCCGGATGCGCCAGTATGCGGCCGTAAAATGTGTCGACCAGATTGCCGATGAAGGCATCGTCTATGCCGATCGCTTTCATCTCCGCTTCCGCGCGCTCCCGGATTGCCGCGACATGCGCGGCGCGCGCCTGCAATTCATTGTTCATCTCAAAATCCCAGCTTCCGCAGCATCTGCGGTCAGCCTCATATAGGCTTTGCGGGCGCCTTCCCAAAGGCCGAACTGGCGGTTGCGACGATGTGACAGTCGTGGCCATTGCGAAACCGTCGATGTTGAAATTCCGTCGCGCTGCAGCATATCCGGTTTCGCCGCGAAATGCGGCTATGGGTTCATGGTAGAGACGAGGCGCATGCGGAAGCGGGAATTTCTGATCGGCGGGGCTGCGCTGGCTCTCTGTGTCGGGGCAGGAGGTCGGGTCATGGCGGCGACGGGCGAACCGGTTGATGTCGATGCACTGGCAGCGCTGCGGCCCGGAATGCCGATGTCAGCCGTCGAGAAGGCGATGGGTTCGGCCTGGCGGGCGCCGGCACCTCACAAAGGCGGTGTCATCGATATTCTCGAAAACAGCTATGGCGTCATCGTGCGGATCGACCGGAAGGGGCTGATCGGCAGCATCGATTTCAACTCCCGCTTCGAACATACGATTGCCGGCGTTCCGATGGGTATCTCGCTTGCCGATCTTCGCACGACCGTGCCCGACATGCAGATCGGCGAGGAAAGCAAGGTGCGGCGCGCCACCCGCTTCGGCAGGAAGCAATTGCCGGAAGGGGAACTGTCCGCCCGCATCACCTATGACACGGTCTACGAGATCAACATTTCCAATCCCGACGCCGAATATACGGAGCCGACCGCGCCGCCCTATCCGGCCGCGAGCGGCGATCCCGGGGCGCCTTTCTCGGATGTGAACCTGAAGCTGGCGGTGCTCTCTGCGCTGATGCGCGCCAAGGCGATCGATCTCGGCACGCCGGAAGAGCTGGCGAGCCATGTGCTTGGGCGGCCGGTCGACCTGGAAAAGGAGGGCGACGAGCGCATTCCGGAAGCGCTGGACTATCTCGCCCGTTATCCTTTGAACGACGAACTCCTGGCTTCCGTCGAGTGGATCGAATTCGACGGGGGCGCGGCGATCTACCCCTATGTCTGGTACTTCTGGGGCGGCGAAGAAAATGCGTTCGATGTCAAGGATCTGTCAGGTATCCGCTTCTGCCCGAACCTGAAATTCATCTCCGTGATCTCGATGATCGACAAGGTCGATATTCGCGACCTCGTGCCTCTCAAGAAACTGGAACGGGTCAGCATCAACGTGCCGTCCGAAAACATCGAGGCGCTGCTCGATCTGCCGTCGCTCAAACAGGCAGGCCGTTTTTCCGGGACGCCGGCCGCACGCGGGGTTTTGGAAACGTTGAAGCAGCGCGGCGTGCGGGTGAACTAGACTTGAGGCAACCCGGAAGCCCCCTCCCCTTTCGGGGAGGGAAGCAAAGCCTTGAAATCACACGCGCTGGAGCGCTACCGCGATCCCCTGTCCCACCCCGATGCACATCGTGGCAAGCGCATACCTGCCCTTGCGCAGCGACAGTTCGAGCGCCGCCGTGCCGGAAATACGGGCGCCGGACATGCCGAGCGGGTGGCCGAGCGCGATCGCGCCGCCATTCGGGTTGATATATTCGGCGTCTTCCTGGAGGCCGAGTTCACGCAGAACGGCGATGCCCTGGCTCGCAAATGCCTCGTTGAGTTCGATCACGTCGAAATCCTTCGGCGAAATGCCCAGACGCGCGCAGAGTTTCTGGGTGGCGGGCGCCGGGCCGATGCCCATGATGCGCGGCGGAACGCCGGCGGTGGCGCCGCCCATGATGCGGGCGATCGGCGTCAGGCCGTATTTCTTGGCCGCCGCTTCCGAAGCGATGATCAGAGCCGCTGCGCCATCGTTTACGCCCGACGCGTTGCCGGCGGTGACCGTTGCGCCTTCGATCTTGTTGAGGACCTTGAGCTTGGCGAGCGCTTCCATGTTGGTCGCGCGGGGATGCTCGTCCTTCGCAACGACAACGGGATCGCCCTTCCGCTGCGGAATGGTGACCGAGGTGATTTCCCTGGCGAGACGCCCGTTCTCCTGAGCCGCCGAGGCTTTCGCCTGGCTGCGGACGGCAAATGCGTCCTGGTCCTCGCGGGAGACCTTGTAGTCGATCGCCACGTTGTCGCCGGTTTCCGGCATGGAATCGACGCCATACTGCTTCTTCATCAACGGGTTGATGAAACGCCAGCCGATCGTCGTGTCGTAGATCTCGGCGTTGCGCGAAAACGCGGTATCGGCCTTCGGCATCACGAAGGGCGCGCGGCTCATGCTTTCGACGCCGCCGGCGATCATCAGTTCGGCCTCGCCGGCCTTGATGGCGCGGGCGGCGGTGATGACCGCGTCCATGCCGGAACCGCAGAGCCGGTTCATCGTGGTGCCGCCAACGCCGACCGGCAGGCCGGCAAGCAGTCCGGCCATACGGGCGACGTTTCGATTGTCTTCGCCGGCCTGGTTGGCGCAGCCATAGATCACGTCGGCAACCGCGTCCCAGTCGACGGAAGCATTACGCTCCATCAGTGCTTTGAGAGGGATCGCAGCGAGATCGTCGGCACGTACGGAGGAGAGCGACCCGCCAAAACGGCCGATCGGGGTGCGGATGTAATCGCAGATATAGGCTTCGGTCATGATCTTCTCTCTTACAGTTTCGGCACGACAAGATCGGCAACCGGTCCATCGAGATGGAGCGGCGCGCCGGTCATGGCCTGAAGTTCTTCGACCGTCATATCGGCAAGCTTTTCGCGCAGGACGAAATGCTTCCCGACGATGTCGACGACTGCATGGCTCGTATAGACCCGAGTGATACAGGCAACGCCGGTCAGCGGAAAGGTACAAGCTTCAACTAATTTCGGCTCGCCGTTCTTGGTGACATGCTCGGTGATGACGCAAACCTGCTTGGCGCCGTGGACGAGGTCCATGGCGCCGCCGACGGCCGGCACCCCCTTGGAGCCGACCCGCCAGTTGGCGAGATCGCCGTTCTGGGCCACCTGCAGCGCGCCCAATATCGCGACATCGAGATGGCCGCCGCGCACCATGGCAAAGCTGTCGGCATGGTGGAAGAAGGCGGCGCCAGGCTTCAGCGTCACGGCCTTCTTGCCGGCATTGATCAGATCCCAGTCCTCTTCGCCTTCGGCCGGGGCCTCGCCGAAGTTCAGGATGCCGTTCTCGGTGTGGAAGATCGCTTCGCGGCCCGGCGGCTGGTAGCGCGCCACCATTTCCGGAAAGCCGATGCCGAGATTCACATAGGCGCCGTCCTTGATGTCCTGGGCCGCGCGCCAGGCGATCTGGGCGTTGGAAAGCTTGATGTCTTCGCGTGTGTTGACGGTCATGCCTGGGCTCCTGGGGCGTAGGCCACTCCGGCTCGGATGAGGACTTCTTCCTGTTGCGGGTTGGCAACCTCGACGACACGGTCGATGAAGATGCCGGGCGTGACGACATGCTCGGGATCGATGCCGCCGGGAGGCACGATCTTCGAGACCTGCACGATGGTCTTGGCGGCAGCCATGCACATCAGCGGGTTAAAGTTGCGGCCGGCCTTGTTGTAGGTGAGGTTGCCCAACGGATCGCCGAGCTGCGCCTTGACGATGGCGAAATCCGCTTTCAGCCAGCGCTCCTGCACATAGTGGCGGCCGTCGAACTCGGCGATCACCTTGCCGTTGGCAAGCTCGGTGCCATAAGCGGTCGGCGTGTAGAAAGCCGGAATGCCGGCGCCGCCGGCGCGGATGCGTTCTGCAAGCGTGCCCTGCGGCACGAGTTCCAGCTCGATCTGGCCCGCCAGATAGCGGTCCGTGAAGGCGCGCGGATCCGAGGATTTGGGAAACGAGCAGATCATCTTGCGGACCATGCCCGCGTCGATCATCGCGGCGATTCCGATGCGGCCGTTGCCGGCATTGTTGTTGATGACGGTCAGGTCCCTGACCCCCTTGTCGATCAGAGCGTGGATCAGTTCGATCGGCGCCCCCGATCCGCCAAAACCGCCGATCATGATGGTCGCGCCATCACCGATCTCGGAGACGGCTTCCGCCGTGCTTCCGATTGTCTTGTCCATGCGGGATATCTCCTTCGCTACGATCGGCAGAAATGGCCCGCCGCCTCCAGGGATCAGAGATAGATCAGGGTGGGATGGACAGCAAGAAGATTGTGCGGTAATTGACTTTTGTTCATATACCGCACATATTAGGCCAATAGTGGAGGAAACATGCGAGAAACGGATTTCGTCAGCGGTTTCGCACGGGGCTTGAAGGTCATCGAGGCATTCGGTGAGACGACGCCGCGGCTGGCGATCGCGGACGTGGCGAAGGCCACCGGCCTCGACCGCGCCACTGCCCGCCGCTGCCTGCTGACATTGGCCGAACTTGGCTATGCCGATTACGACGGAAAATTCTTCGTGCTGACGCCCAAGATTTTGAGGCTCGGCCATGCCTATCTCTCGGCCACGCCCCTTCCCCATATCGTCCAGCCGTTCCTCGACAAGCTCGCCGAGGAAGTCCACCAGAGCGCCTCGGCAAGCGTGCTCGACGGCACCGAAGTCGTCTATATCGCCCGTGCTTCGCAAAAGCGGGTCATGTCGATCAACCTGATGCCGGGAAGCCGCCTGCCCGCCTATTGTGCTTCGATGGGTCGCGTGCTGCTCGCAGCGCTGCCCGAGGAAGAAACCCGTGCGCTCCTGAAGCAGACGAATCTCAAATCCTTCACGCCGCGCACCCTTACCGACCCCACCCGGCTGATGGAGGAGCTCGTCAAGGTCCGGGAACAGGGCTTTGCCGTCATCGACCAGGAACTCGAGCTCGGCCTCTGCTCGATCGCGGTGCCGCTGGAAAACGATCGCGGCCGTGTCGTCGCCGCGATCAATATAGGCGCGCCGGCTGCGAGTGTTCCGGCCGCCGAAATGGCGGAACGTTATCTCGGACCATTGAAGGGTGTCGCGCGGCTGCTGAAATCGCTGCTGCGCTAACCCATCAGCGCCGTGAATCGATCAGCCCGGATCGATTCAATCATGTCGTTGGACGGCGGAATCCGGACTTGCGATTCTCTCGGCATGACCAGCGAACCGCTTCTTCTCACCCGCCGCGACCCTGTCCGCAACATGGCCCGCTTCTACCTGCTCGCCATCGAGCCGGATCTTTTCCAAGGCACGGCACTCACCCGCAACTGGGGCCGCATCGGCACCAAGGGCAGGTTCCTGATCGAGTTATTCGGCTCTCGGCAGGAGGCTGAACGGCGGTTCGCAGCCCTGGCGCGGAGCAAGGTGAAGCGCGGCTACCTGCGTCGCCCGGAGGCAAGTTGACGGTTGTCGACCTGCCATCTCATTTTCCTGGGAACTCCGGTTGATCCCCGAGTGGCCCTCGACGGTAATTGATGATCTAACCGGAGCGTCGGGGAACGCGGGGCTTGGGGGATGAGATCATGAATATGGCGGGCAACCGGTTGGCATTGTCACTTGCTATCCTCGTCGGATGGGCGCTGATCGGCTGGTTTGCCGGTCCGCTTCTGGCGCTGTTCGGGGACACGTCGATCGATTTAGGCGGCATCGCTATCCCCCAAACCCTGTTCTGCTCCGTCATCTTCCTGATCGGCATGTCGGCTCTGTTCGAGAGCCGTGAAATCGGGTTCACCGCCCCGATCATCCTTCGCTCCCTGCTCCTGTCCTGGCTGCCCGGTCTCTATGCCCTGGGCTTCCTGCTGCTGGCGATCTGGTCAGGTCTTCCATCGATCGCCATGGCATCCTCGCTGCTGGTCTCGACCGCTCTTGGCGCGGCCTCTCAGGAATTGATGTTCCGGGGCATTCTGTTTGCCGGACTGCGATCCCGTTATTCGGTGACCGCGACGGCGTGGATATCGAGCCTTGCTTCAGGCTTTGCCTGGCTTCCCGTCTGGCTCTGGTACGGGTTCTGGGAACTGGGCATCGCGGACATGGCCCTCGGCGTCCTGCTGGGCATTCTGTTCTCGGCCATCCGCATCAGAACCAACTCGCTCTATCCCTGCATCCTGCTGCATACCGTCTGGAGCTATTGCCTTACCCTCCTGAGGGTAAGCGGAGGTGAGTTCTGGACGCAACCGCTCTTCATCGCCATCATAATCCCCCTTCCGATCTACGGACTGTTCCTGCTCCGGAAGAAGGTGCTTCCGGGCTTACCAGGTGCCGCGGCCGCCTGAACAGGCACGGCCCGCCTTGCCTCCGATCATCCGCACCCTAAATCCGAAACATGGACGCCGAACGAATCAAAGGCTCTGACAAATCGGTAAGAGCGTCTTCGCGGAAACCTCTCCAGAGGCCGAGTCCCGCCATCGTGGAACAAGTGGAGCGCCTGTTAAGCGGACGCACGCGAGATATACGGCTCAACGGGGATCTCGCCCGTCTTTTCCGCGAACGCTCCTGGCCGCAGGCGGCCAAGATCATCCGTGCGTGGATGGTTTGGGTCATCGTGCTCGATGGCCTGACGCTCGGCCTCAACGCAATCCTGCTTCCGGCCGGGACGGTGCTGTCCATGCTTTGGCCGGCGTCCATCCTTCCCCCCGCAGCCGTTGTTGCCACGATAGTTTTCCGGCGGCCGCGCGCTTTGTGGCTGCAGGGCGTTTTCACGCTTTCCGCCGTTTTTCTCATCCTCCTCTCCGTGGCCCTGGTGGGCGTCAACACGGGGGGCGAGTTCTACGAGCGGCATTTGACCATCATGCTTTTTGTCGCCGTCACCGCCATCATCATATTTCCCATCCCGCTCAGCTGGTCGACGGCGATCGGCGCCTCCGCTCTCGGCATCTACCTTCTGTTTCAGCTGCGCAATCCGTATATCGAAGCGGGAAGCGCCCTCGCCGGGGCGCTGTTCTTTGCGAGCGGCGTGGTCGCAACCCTGGTCGCCCGGCGCACCGCCACCATCCTGGCGCACAAGACTTTCCTGCTCGAATTGCGGGACCGAAGCCGCCTGGCGGAGCTCGCCGACGCTAATTCCCAGCTCGAACTGCTGGCCCGAACCGACCCGCTGACCGGGGTCGCCAACCGGCGTTCGATGATGGAAACGCTCCATCGTTTCTGGAACGAAGATCCCGGTCGGGCCGGGGGCGCGGCGATGCTGATGTGCGACGTCGACGACTTCAAGCGCCTCAACGACAATCTCGGACATGCCGAGGGCGACCGCTGCCTGGTGAAGGTGGCCGGCATCATTCAAAGCAGCATGCGCGACGAACGGGACCAGGTTGCCCGTTACGGAGGCGAAGAGTTTCTCGTCTTTCTTCCCTCCTGCGATGAGCAGGAGGCACGGGTGGTCGCCGAGCGAATTCGCAGCCGAGTGGAAGCCGCCTCGCTCCCAAACCCCACCTCTCGCGTCCTTCCCTATGTCACCGTCAGCATCGGGGTGTCGGTATCGACGCAGGATGGCGAACTCTTATCGGCGGAGCATCTCCAGCGGCAGGCGGATGCGGCGCTCTACCTCGCCAAAAAGGCCGCCCGCAACTGCGTCGTAGTCCATGCCCCGGAAGCAACCCCGGCCTCCGGTTAGGACCGCCGGCAGCGGTTCAGTCCAAATCCAGATCCGCGAAGCGGTCCCGCCCGCGGTAGAGCTCGGTTCTCCGCTTCGTTGCGCAGATCTTGGTAAACGGCGCTTTACATATGAGTAAAGCATTAAATTATTATCGTTATAAATTGCATGTCAGTCCGCCATAGGTCGAACGTCTGAAGGGGTCCTGGAATGCATCGTCCAAGCATAAAGTCGAGCCTGCTCCTGATTTTTGTCGGCTTAGCGCTTCTTTTCGGCATTGTCGCATATCTTGCGATCGATGGTCTCAGCAGGACAAACGGCTCCACCGAAGAAATCGCGACGAATTGGTTGCCGAGCGTACAGGCATCCCGGGTGATCAATCTCAACATGGCAAATCTGCGCCTCGCCTACCGCGATCACATCATCGCGCAGTCGGAAGCTGACAAGAAAGCCCGCGAAGAGGCCATTACCGTCGCGGAGGATACGGTTCGCAAATCGATAGATGCCTATCTTCCGCTGGTGTCATCGGACCGCGAGCGCCAGTTGATCGACGGAATAAGGGCGAATTTCGAGAGTTACATCGCCAGCAGGCCGCAGCTTCTCACCCTGTCCCGCGCGAACAAGATCGGAGAAGCCGGGCAATATCTCGGCGGAGAGATGCGGGCTCATTCCGACAAGCTGAAAGAGCTGACGGCGTCCCTGGTGGAATTGAATGTTATCGGCAGCAAAGAGGCCGCCGACGTGAGCAGGACGACCTACGCGTCCGTGGAGTTCTACCTGTTCACCGCGATTGGTTTTGCAGGCTTGCTCGTCGTCGGCGCGATCGCCTTTGTGCTCACAGGCATCGCCAACCCCGTTACGCGGATCACAGCCTCGATGAGGCGACTGGCCGATGGTGACACCGGTTCCGATATTCCGTTCGCCGGCCGTGCAGACGAAATCGGGTCCATGGCGAGCGCGGTGGAGATCTTCCGCCAGGCCGCCATCGCCAACAAGCGAATGGAGATGGAAGCGGAGGAAAACCGCAAGCAGGCGGAGGCCGATCGCGTCGCAACCCAGCAAAAAGCGGAGGCCGATGCCGCCGAGCGCCTGCGCATTGCGACGTCGGGTCTTGCGGCCGGCCTGAGGCGCCTGGCTGCCGGCGACCTCGCCTTTCAGCTCGACGAGGCGTTCGCCCCCGACTTCGAGGCGCTGCGCCACGACTTCAATCAATCCGTCACCCAGCTTGGCGGGGCATTGATGTCGATTTCCAACAGCATCACCACGATAGACGACGGCACCCGCGAAATCTCCTCCGGGGCGGGCGACCTTTCAAAGCGGACGGAACAGCAGGCAGCCTCGCTCGAAGAGACGGCAGCGGCACTGGAAGAGATCACCGCGAACGTGGCGAATTCGAGCAAACGCACCGAAGAGACCCGCAAGGTGGCGACGGAGGCGAACCGGAGCGCCGCGATGTCTGCGGAAGTCGTTTCTCATGCCGAAGAGGCGATGGGACGTATCGAGACCTCGTCGCAGCAGATTTCCAACATTATCGGCGTGATCGATGAGATCGCATTCCAGACCAACCTTCTGGCGCTGAACGCGGGCGTCGAGGCAGCCAGGGCCGGCGAGGCCGGCAAGGGTTTCGCGGTCGTCGCCCAGGAAGTCCGGGAACTTGCCCAACGTTCGGCCAGCGCGGCCAAGGAGATCAAGGGCCTCATCCAGAACTCCTCCCAGGAAGTGGAAAGCGGCGTCAAGCTCGTGCGCGATACCGGCCAGTCCCTCAAGACCATCGTCAGCTTTATCACGCAGATCAATCAGCACATGGACGCAATCGCGACCTCCGCCAAGGAGCAGTCGGTCGGCCTGAGCGAAGTCAACGTCGCCGTCAACCAGATGGATCAGACGACGCAGCAGAATGCGGCGATGGTGGAACAGTCGACTGCCGCCTCCGCCTCGCTCGCCCAGGAGGCAGAGGCGCTTCGCGAGCTTGTCGGCCAGTTCAAGCTGGGCGGTGCCGTTTCCAGCCAGTCCGCGGCCCTTCGCTCGACAGCGAGAGCCATGGCACAACCTGCCGCCGGGGCATTCGCGCAGCGGGCTTCGGCCCACCGCTAACGCCCCGGACGTCGCGGAGCCGGCCGCTGCTGCGGCCCGCTCTTGTTTTTCCGAAGATGCCTCGGAACGCCGCCACGATGCGGCCAGCCTGTGCGAGGCCTCAGACGGCGGCGCCCCGCGCTGCGCGCCACGCCTCGTAGCGCTCAAGCGTTTCCTTGTTTGGCGGGTACACGCCCAAAGTCGATTTGCCTGACTCGATTTCGAGCTTGAGGAACTCCTCCTGCTCCTCCATCGCGACCGCCTCGTCGGCGATCTCGTCCACATATTCCCGCGGAATGACGATGACTGCCTCGCTGTCGCCGAAAATGATGTCGTCGGGATAGACCGCGACGCCGCCGCAGGCGATCGGCTGGTTCATATCCGACGCATGGTGGGCGACGAGATTGGCGGGCGCCGCCGGTCCCAAGCAATAGGTGGGAAGCCCCAGCTGGACGATATCGGCAGTGTCGCGCACGCCTCCATCCAGAACAAGGCCGGCGCAGCCCCGATAGACCAGCCGGCGGGCAAGCATTGCGCCGATACCGGCGATGTCGGCCATCGAGCGGCAATCAAACACGAGAACGTGGCCCTCCGGAATCGTATCGATCGCCTTGCGCTGCTGGTTCGACGGATCCGAACTGTAGGTCGATCCGTCGATATCTTCGCGCGCGGGAATATAGCGCACGGTGACGGCCGGACCGACCATGGGCTTGCCGGCCCCCGCGAGCGGCCGCACGCCGCGAACCGCGGTGTTCCTGAGGCCGCGCTTCAACAGAAGCGAGCTGAGGCTCGCAGAATTGGTGCGCAGGAGTTTTTCGTAAACCGATGGGTCCAGGGCCGTCATGAGATCCTCCATTATCTGGACAGAGGTCTAGCACAACGCCGGGATAGTTCAATATAGAATATTGTATTTCCTATTTGGACATTGGATTGACGCCATTGATGGCCTTCGTCAACGCCGCGGCTCCCTCCGCGACTTCGCGCTTGATCGAGCGAGCCCGATCCGGCGTCGCTTCTCCGATGAAAGGCACGCTGATCGTCGCCACCAGGCGGCCGGCCGCATCGAATACGGGAGCCGCAAAAGCCCGCAGGCCGAGATTGGATTCCTGGTTGTCCTCCGCACTGCCGTTGCGGCGGATCTCGACGAGCGCCTCCTTCAGCGCCTCCGGGTCGGTGATGGTATAAGGCGTTCTGGCTTCGAGCCCGCCGGCGCAATAGGCCTCGATCTCGTTATAGTCGGAATAGGCAAGGGCAAGCTTGCCGGCCGCGCCGACATGCTTGCGGGAACGGCCTCCCACCTTGATGAAAAGGGCATAGTCGCCGGGACTGGATGCCGCGAATATCGTCATCATTTCGTTGCCCTCGGGCGCAGCCAGCCGGAAGGATTCGTAGATCCGGTCGGCCGCAGCCGTCAGAATCGGCCTTGCGGTCTCGATCAGCGTCGCCCTGTCGGCGCCAGGCGAAATCCGTCGCGCCAGCTCCACAAACTTGGGCCCCAGTTCGTAGGAGGCCCCGCCCCTCACCCGGGCCACGAGCCCGTGCGCGGTCAGAGAGTTGAGGATGCGATAGACCGTTGAACGAGGCACCCCCAGCTGATCCACCAATGCGCCGAGGGAGATGCCGGTTCTAGCGTCGGCGACTGCCTCAAGCAGATGCGCGGTCTTCTCAACAATCGGCGAGCCATGTTTCGGTTCAAGCATGAACTATGAATTCCATATCTGAATTAATCGTCTTGACTTCGGTCGACTCGGCGCGCATGCTCATGGTCGCGAGTGTCACATTTGACACTACGCGCTTGCAGGAGGAAGTAAAGCCATTTGAACGCCCGCCGGGAGTGGCGGGCCTGCCCATGGCTTTCGAACTGACGGCACCGTGGCAGGCGAGGTGCCGCTCGTTGGATCAGGAGGAGGGATCTCATGAACAAGATCAGGAAGATCAATGCGTTGAGCGTGGGGATGGCGTTGCTGGTGGGCGTTGCCCTCCCGGCATATGCGGCTTCCGACAAGCTGACCGTCGTGGTGACGGACGAACCAAAGTCGCTCGACCCGTGCGATACCGACCTTTCGGGCAATTCCCGGGTCATGCACAACAATATCACCGAAGCGCTCGTCAACCTCAGCCCCAAGGACGGGTCGGTGGTTCCGAGCCTCGCCACCAGCTGGCGGCAGGTGGACAGCCTGACCTGGGAGTTCAAGCTGCGCGAAGGCGTAACCTTCCACGACGGTAAGGTCTTCGATGCCCAGGCGGTCGTTGCGGCCCTCAAGCGCGGACAGGATCCGTCGCTTGCCTGTGAGGTCGGACTTGCCACGTTGAAGGGCATCAAACTCACCGCAGAGGCGGTCAACCCGACCACCCTTCGCATCAAGACGGATGTCGTCGAGCCGATCCTGCCCAACAAGATGTCCGCACTGGACATCGGCTCGCCCGCGACCCCGGGTGACGGCAAGACGCGCGCTCCGGCTGGAACGGGCCCCTACAAGCTTGCGGCGTGGACGCCCGGCCAGTCGGTTACTCTTACCGCCTATGACGGCTATTGGGGCGACAAGCCGCCGATCAAGCACGCCACGATCATCTGGCGCGCCGAATCCGCCGTCCGCGCCGCGATGGTCGATACCGGCGAAGCGCAGATTGCCTATGAAATCGCCCCGCAGGACGGCACGACCGGTCAAGACCACGCCTTCCCGAACGCCGAGACCTCGCTTCTGAGGATCGACGCGCAGGTCCCGCCCCTCAACGACAAGCGCGTGCGGGAAGCCCTCAATCTGGCAATCGACCGGGACGGGCTCGTCGGCACCGTCTTTCACAAAGACGCCCAGAAGGCGATGCAGGTCGTGCCGCCATCGGTATTCGGCTTCAACCCCGACATCCCTGTCTGGACATACGATCCGAAAAAAGCAAAGGCCCTGCTCGCCGCCGCCAAGGCGGATGGCGTGCCGGTCGACAAGGAAATCGTCATCTACGGCCGCATCGGCATCTATCCCAATTCGTCGGAGAGCCTGGAAGCCATTCAGGCGATGCTGGCGGATGCGGGCTTCAACGCAAGGCTTGAAATGCTTGAGACAAGCCCCTGGCTGAAGCGGCTGTTGAAGCCATGGGAGAAGGAGCGCCAGCCGTCGATCCTGCAGACGCAGATCGACAATACCGAAGGCGATGCGGTGTTCACGCTGCCGAACCGTTTCACCAGCGACGGCAACCAGTCGACCATTGCGGACGCCAAGCTCGACAAGCTGATCGCCGACGCTTCGAAATCGACCGGCGACGAGCGCAAGAAGATGTTCCAGGAAGCGTTCAGGTACATCGCGGTCGACGCGGTCAATATCGCGCCGCTCTTCCACATGGTCACGATCGCCCGCGTCGCCAAGAACGTGAACTACACGGTCGACGTGCAGGCCGGCAACGAGATCAAGCTGAGGACGGTCAGCTATCGCTGACAGCCGGCCTCATCCCTGAACGTCGCCTGAGGAGAGCGGATGTCCTTCACATATTTCCTGAAACGCGCGGCCTTTGCGGCATTGGCACTTGCCGCGCTGATGACATCCGCTTTCTTCCTGGTGCGGCTGACGGGCGACCCTGTCGATCTCTACCTCCCGGTCGACGCGTCGAGCGCGGCGCGCGAAGCCATGCGTGTCCGGCTCGGTCTCGATGCGTCCCTGCCTGTACAGTTCCTCGATTGGGCCTGGGACATGATCCGACTCGATTTCGGCATGTCGCTCTGGCACAACCGGCCGGCCATGGACGTGGTGCTGGAAGCCTTGCCGAACACGCTGGCGCTCGGCGCCATCGCATTGACGCTGGCCTTCGTCGCCGCCATCGTCATCGGCTCCATCGCCGCCGTGAATGCCGGCGGCTGGATCGATCGCGGCGTCAACGTGCTGTCGCAGGCTGCCGCCAGCGTGCCGGATTTCTGGCTCGGCCTGATGGGCGTCCTTTTGTTCGCGGTCACCTTCCGGATATTGCCGACATCCGGCTTCGGCGGCCCGATCTACTGGGTCCTGCCGATCGCCTGTCTTTTTGCCAGGCCTTTCGGAACGCTGGTGCAGATCGTCCGCGGCTCGATGATCGAGGCGCTGAACGCGACGTTCGTGCGGACGGCGCGAGCCAAGGGGGCCCGCGACGGGCGGGTTACTTTCGTGCACGCGCTTCGCAACGCTCTCCTGCCCGCGGTCACCGTCACCGGCGACCTCGCCGCCCAGTTTGCCGGCGGCGGCGGCGTCGTCGAAGTGGTCTTCGGCTTTCCGGGCATCGGCAAGCTTCTGATCGACGGCATCCTCAAACGCGACTTCGCCATTGTCCAGGCATCGATCTTCGCGGTCGCGGTCGTCATCTTCTTCATCAACATCCTGGTCGACATGCTTTATGCCTCGATCGATCCGCGCGTGAGGGTCGAATGACCGACGCCCCTGCCGAACTCCTCCCCGCCCGCGAGCGCCGCGGCCGCCGCATCCTGTGGCTCGTGCGAGCGCTCGCGGGTGACCCGATGGCGGTCGCGGCGGCGATCTGGCTACTCATTGTCGTGCTCGCCATTCTGGCGGACAGCCTGTCGCTCCTGGGCGACAACCGCATCTCGCTCAAGGCGCGCAATCTGCCACCCTTCGATTTCAGCCAGTCCTGGACATTGTGGCTGGGGGCCGACGCGCTCGGACGCCCGCTCCTCGTGCGCCTAATCCAGGCGGCATCGACGACGATCGGGATCGCCCTCATGACCGTGCTGACGAGCCTGATCGGCGGGACGCTGCTGGGCGTCATCGCGGCGTATTTCGGCGGCATCGCCGGCAATATCATCATGCGGATCTGCGACATCATCCTGGGCTTCCCAACGCTGCTTGTCGCCCTCTTCGGCCTCTACCTGTTCGGCCCAAGCGTCAGCAACCTGGTGATCGTGCTGGCCGTCACCCGCATGCCGGCCTATATCCGCGTAGCAAGGGCCGAAACCCTGGAGGTCCGGGAACGGCTGTTCGTCGATGCCGCGCGGGTCTTCGGCGGCGGGCCGGTCTGGATCCTGCGCAACCATATCCTGCCGAGCGTCGCTCCCACCATGCTGACGCTCGCCTCCGTCAATCTCGCCATGGTCATGCTGTTTGAATCCGGCCTCAGCTATCTCGGCCTCGGCATCCAGCCGCCGGCCGTCAGCTGGGGGCTGATGGTGGCCCAGGGTCAGGGCTATCTGTCGTCCGCCTGGTGGCTCGGCTTTTTCCCCGGCCTGGCGGTCATGTTCACCACCATGTCGTTCAACCTCCTCGCCAACTGGTTTCGGATCGTCAACGACCCGTCGCAGCACTGGCGGCTTGTCAGCAGGAGGCGCTGATGGCACTTCTCGAAGTCAATGACCTGCGGGTCAGTTTCGACACGGCCGCCGGCCGCATTCTCGCGCTCAACGGGGTTTCCTTTTCGCTCAACCGCGGCGAGGTCCTGGCGCTTCTCGGCGAGAGCGGCTCGGGAAAATCGGTGACGGCATCGGCCATCATGGATCTCGTTCCCAATCCTCCGGGCGCCATCGACCATGGTTCCATCCGTTTCGACGGCAGCGAACTGCTGCAGCTTCCGCGGCAGGAGAGACGCGATCTTTGCGGCGATAGGATCGCCCTGATCTTCCAGGATGCGCTTGCGGCGCTCAATCCGGTCTACCCCGTTGGCTGGCAAATCGCCGAGATGTTCCGTATCCATGGCCGCACCGTGCAAGGCGGCGTTGAAAAGGCGGTGATCGACCTTCTGACTGCCATCGGCATTCCCGATCCCGAGCGGCGGGCGAAGCAATATCCGCACGAGTTCTCAGGCGGCATGCGCCAGCGCATCATGATCGCCATGGCAGTGGCGCTCGAACCGGACGTGATCATCGCGGACGAGCCGACGACGGCACTCGACGTGACGATCCAGGCGCAGGTGGTCGATCTCCTCAACGCCATTCGCAAACGCAGCGATGCCGGCATGATCTTCATCACCCATGACCTCGGAGTGGTGGCCGAACTCGCGGACCGCGTGGCCGTCATGTATGCGGGCCGCATCGTCGAGACCGCGAGCGTCTTCGAACTCTTCGATGACGCCAGGCATCCTTACAGCGTCGGACTGCTCGCCTCGCAGCCACGCATGGATACGGACGAGGACGAGCTGGTGCCGATCCCCGGCTCCGCCCCCAATCCTGCCGCCCTCCCCTCCGGTTGCGCATTCAGGACGCGCTGTCCGCGGGCAGAAAAGCTCTGTGCCGAGGTTGTTCCTCACCTTGAAACCGTGGGGCCGGGCCGCCAGGTCGCCTGCCACTTTCCGGTATCGCCAGCATGACGGAACCCCTTCTCAAAGTCCAAAACCTCTCCCGGCACTTCGGCGGCACATCGACCCCCGTGCGCGCCGTCGATGATGTCAGCTTCGAGATCGCCCGGGGCGAAACGCTCGGCCTCGTCGGCGAAAGCGGCTGCGGCAAGACCTCGCTGGTGCGCACGCTGCTGAAGCTCGGACCGGCAACCGGCGGCAGCGCCCTGATCGACGGCGTGGACATCACGCGGAGCGGCGGCCGGCAGCTGCACGAATTGCGCCGCAGGATGCAGGTCGTGTTCCAGGACCCTTATCAGTCGCTCAATCCCCGCATGCGGGTCGACCGGCTGATCTCCGAACCCTGGGCGCTGCATCCGGGCACCGTGCCAAAGAGCCTTTGGCGGGCGGAGACGGTCAAGCTGCTGGAATCCGTCGGTCTGCGCGCCGAACATGCGGAACGTTATCCTTCCGAATTTTCGGGCGGCCAGCGGCAGCGCCTCGGCATTGCACGCGCCCTTGCGCTCAATCCGACGCTCCTCGTCTGCGACGAGCCGGTTTCGGCCCTCGACGTGTCGGTGCAGGCGCAGGTCGTCAACCTGTTGTCCAGGCTCAGGCGCGAACGCAATCTCGCGATGCTTTTTGTCGCGCATGATCTCGCCGTGGTACGCCATATCTCGGACCGGGTCATGGTCATGTATCTGGGCAAGATCATCGAGACCGGACCGAAGCATTCCATTTTCAGCGCGCCTGCTCACCCCTACACGCAGGCTTTGCTTTCCGCGGTGCCGACCCCGGATCCAAGGCTCCGCGGAAAACGCAAGCGCATCGTCCTGCAGGGTGATCTTCCAAGCCCCGTCAACCCGCCCAGCGGATGCCGCTTCCGGACCCGCTGCTGGAAGGCCACATCGATCTGCGCCGAACAGGAACCGGCGTTGACCGCAAGGACGTCGGCCCATGGCCTGCTGACCGCCTGCCACCATGCGGAGGCAGATCCGGCAGTTGCAGGCGAATAACGACGGCCGCATAGTCCGCGCCGCGAACCACTGCTCGGCCGCGCGCGAACCTCATGCCGCTTGATCAATCAGCCCAGCGACGCGCCGCTCGTCGCCAGGAAGACGGAATAGAGCGATCTGGTGGCGGTGATGAAAAGCCGGTTCCTGCGCGGACCACCGAAGGTGACGTTGGCGACGGTCTGCGGCACGAGAACCTTGCCGAGAAGCGCCCCTTCCGGAGAGAAGCAATGCACGCCGTCCCCGGCGCTGGTCCAGACATTGCCCTGCACGTCGACCCGGAAACCATCGGGCAGGCCGTTGTCGAGACTGCAGAAGATCTTGCCGTTGGCGAGGCGCTTCCCATCCGCCACATCGAAGACGCGGATATGGCGCGGTGCGCTGACATCGTGGCTGGAGGCCGAGTCGGCGACGTAGAGTTTCGTCTCATCCGGTGAGAAGGCAAGGCCGTTCGGCTGGCCGAAATCCGTCACGACGGCCTCGAGTTCTCCCGTTCCCGGATCAAGCCGGTAGACGTTGCGGGTTTCCTGTTCCGGCTCGGCGCGGTAGCCCTCGTAGTCGGACTTGATGCCGTAGGTCGGGTCGGTGAACCAGACGCTGTCATCCGAGCGGACCACGACATCGTTCGGCGAGTTGAGCCGCTTGCCCTGGTAGCGGTCGGCAAGAACGGTGATCGCGCCGTCGATCTCGGTGCGGATGACGCGGCGGCCGCCATGTTCGCAGGACACGAGCCGGCCCTGGCGGTCGCGGGTGTTGCCGTTGACGAAATTGGATGGCGAGCGGAAAATCGAGACGCCGCCGTCCGGCGCCCAGCGCAGCATGCGCTGGTTGGGAATGTCGCTCCAGATCAGGCAATTCAGGTCCGCGAACCACACCGGCCCTTCCGCCCATCGGCAATCCGAATAGAGCTCTTCGAGGGCCGCGCTGCCGACGATCAGGTGCCGGAACCGGTCATCATGGATTTCGTAGATGGATGGGGTCTGCGGCATGGGAGAGATCCGATTGGGGTTGTTCATCGGTTGGACTGACGGCCGCCGGCAACCAGGATGACGGCGATGATGATGAGGCCGGTGAGAATGAGGCGGAACCCGGCTCCGAAGCCATAGGTGTTCAGCATCGACACCACAAGGAACATGAAGAGGGAAGCGCCCCAGATGCCCGGAATGTTGGAATTGCCGCCGGCGACGGCCGTTCCGCCGATCACCACGACGGCGATCGACATCAGCAGGTATTCGGCCCCCATGTTGAGCGCCGCGCCTCCGGAGAAACTCGCAAGCAGATAACCGCATATCGAGGCGAGCACGGCGCAGAGGACGTAGGTCGCCAGCCGCGTGCCGTCGACGGGAATGCCGGTCATGCGGGCGGCGAACGTGCTCTGGCCGATCGCCGAGATCCAGCGGCCGTAGATGGTCTTTTCGAGCAGAACCCAGGCGACGGCGGACAGGACCAGCGCCACGATGGCGATATTGGGGATGCCGAACAGGTTGGATGTCGTGAAGCTCGCCAGAATGTCCGGCGGCTTGATGCGCAGGCCGCGGTTCGCCCAGATCGCGGTCGACTGGATGATGAAGCTCATGGACAGCGTCGCGATGATCGGCGGGATGCGGAGCAGCTTGATCAGCACGTAGTTGCCGATGCCGACCGCCAGGCCGAGCAGGATCGAAAGAAGCAGGCCGACGGCGATCATGCTGTCCTGCACGTCCATCAGCTTCAGCGCCAGCGTGCCCGAAAGCGTCATCGTGGCGGGTACGGAAAGGTCGATATTGCCTGGACCGAGCGTGATGACGAACATCTGGCCGATGCCGACGATGACCGAAAAGGCCGCGAAGGTGAGCGCCGCCTGCGACAGCCCGAGCGAGCTTGCGCCGCCGGTGAACACCACGGTGACGACCCAGACGACGGTCGTCGCCGCGAACGACCAGATCCAGGGTCTGGAGAAGAGAAGGCGGGCGGTGTTCATCGGCTCTTCTCCCGCTTTTCCAGCCGGTTGAGGAAGAGGCGCAGCGCCAGGACGACGATGAGGATCGCGCCCTGCGCACCGATCTGCCAGTCCGGCGAGATGCGCATGAAGGAGAGGAACGACCCGGCGAGGGTCAAGGTCAATGCGCCGATGACGGCGCCGATCGGCGAAACCTTGCCGCCGACGAATTCGCCGCCGCCCAGGATGACGCCGGCGATCGACAGCAGCGTGTAGCGCAGCGCGATATTGGCGTCCGCCGACGTGGTGAGGCCGACGAGCGCGATGCCGGACAGGACGGCGAAGAAACCGGCGAGCGCGTAGGTGCCCGCCCGGAGGCGGATGACCGACCAGCCGGCGCGTTCCACCGAGCGGACATTGCCGCCGACGCCGCGGATCAGCACGCCGACCGAGGAGCGCATGATGAGGAAATGGGTGACGAGCGCAATGACGATGCTGGCGACGATCGCCATCGGCACGAAGGGCGGCCGCGAGGTCATCAGCCAGCGCGCCCAGCCCGGCGCCTCGCCACCCGGCGACGGCAGCATCAGCACCGCAAGCCCGCCCCAGACGAAGCTCATGCCGAGCGTCACGACGATCGAGGGCAGTTCGCGGAGATGGATGACGACGCCGATTGCCGCGTAGGCCGCGATGGCGCCGAGGAAGATCAGCACGCCGATTGCCGGGGAAGCCTGCAGGAAGGTGGCCGTGACGCAGGCGCAGAAGCTGACGAAGGTGCCCATCGAAAGGTCGAGGTCGTTGACGGCCATGATCAGCATCTGCGCGACCGTCGCCAGCGCGATCGGCACCGCGAGATTGAAGAGCAGGTTGAGGCCGGTATAGCTCATGGCGCGCGGCTGCATATAAAAGACAGCCGCCAGCAGCAGCGTCAGCGACGCCGCAGGGATGATCAGGCGGACGGTGCCGGACGATATCTTCATGCCGCTTCGCCTCCGCTGAAGGAAGCCTCGAGCACGTTCTTCTCCGAGATCTCGTCGCCCGCCAGTTCGGCGACGATCGCGCCCTCGCGAAAAACATAGACCCGATCGCAAAGGCGTATTTCGTCCATTTCCGTCGAATACCAGATGAAGGTGCGGCCGCTCGCGGCCTCGGCGCGCAGGATGTCGTAGACCTCCTGCTTGGTCCCGACATCGACGCCGCGCATCGGATCGTCCATCAGGACGATCCGCGCCGTCGTCACCAGGGCGCGGGCGAAGAGCACCTTCTGCTGGTTGCCGCCGGACAGCGACAGGATGCGGTTTTCCATATCGGGCGTGCGAATTTCGATGCGCTTCTTCCAGCCGTCGCCGAGCATGCCCTCCTGCCCGCGGTCGACGAGCGACCGGGAGGAAAGCTCGCCGAGCGAGGCGATGCTCAGGTTCTTCAGGATGCTCCAGAGCGGAAACGTGCCGTTGAGGCCACGGTCGCCGGCAACGAAGGCGATTTCTTTCCTGCGGGCCGGCCACCAGTTGCTGTTGCGAGAGAGATAGAGGTCGAGAAGCATTTCCGTCTGGCCGTGGCCGCCGAGGCCGGCAAGGCCGATCATCTCGCCGCGATGGGCCTGGAAGGCGAGCCCCTGCCCCCGTCGCGGCGGCATGGAAAGAACCGGCTCTCCGCCGCGTTTGTCCGTCGAACGCAGCCATTCCTGCTCGCGCACCACATTGCCCATCGCCTCGACGAGACTGCGGGTGCTGAACGCGGACGCGGCACGGTCGGCGACGACGCGGCCGTCCTTCATCACCACGATACGATCCGAGGTGGAGAGGATCTCGCCGAGAATGTGGGAGATCAGCAGCACCGAACCGCCTTCGCCGACGAACCGGCGGATATAGGCCATGAGCTGCGCGGCAAGGCCCGCATCGAGGGACGACGTCGGCTCATCGAGAATGACCAGCTTGGGCTTGTCGCGGAGGCCGGCGAAGCTGATGGCGATCTCCACCATCTGCCGTTCGGCGATGGAAAGATCGTCGATCGTGCTGTCGCAATCGATGCCATGGCCGGGAAAGATGTCCTGCAGCTGCCTTTCGACGAGCGCGAGCGCCCTGACGCGCCAGTTCCAGCCGGCCAGTTCCGCATGCATGATGCGGGCGTTCTCGTTGACGGTGAGGTTGGGGCAGAGCGACAGTTCCTGGAAGACGCATCGCACGCCGCTGGCCCGCGCCGCCGATATGCCGTGCTGGCCGCCGTTGCCCCCATAGTGGACCTCGCCGGCATGCGGGGCGAGGCCCCCGTTGATGACATTGACGATGGTGGACTTGCCGGCGCCGTTATGGCCTACCAGCCCGACGCATTCGCCGGCATGGATGACGAGGTCGGCGCCGTCCAGCGCCTTCACGGCGCCGAAGGTCACCTTGATGCCGCGGGCGGCAACCACCTCTCGTCTTGCTGTTACTTCATTCATGCGGGGACACGTCGCCGATGGGCACCAGATATGATCGGCACGGCGCCGCCGGGCGCCGTGCCTGTCTCGGGGAGGATCAGCCTATTTGGCGCTGCTGATGACCTTCTGGGCGTCTTCCAGCGCATACTCGACATTGGCCACGCCGCCCTTCTGGGTGCTGGCGAGATTGGTTTCGAGATTGCCCTGGTCGATGCGCAGGAAGGGTACCACGAGGTCCTTCTTCACCTGCTTGCCGTCGAGGATCTGCTGCGCCACCCAGAAGGCGAGCGTGGAAACGCCCGGCGCGATCGAGACGGACATCGTCTCGTAACCGTCCTTGTCCTTCTGCTGCTTCCACCAGACGAGTTCGTCCTCGCGATTGCCCATGACGATGGTCGGGGTCGGGCGCTTGGCGGCGGCGAATGCCTGGGCAGCGCCATATCCATCGCCGCCCTGGGTCACGACAGCGGCGATTTCCGGCAGGCTCGGCAGGATGCCGGCGACGGCGCGCTGTGCGACATCCTGGGCCCAGTCGCCGTTGACGGAGCCGACGATCTTGAACTGCGGGTTCTTCTGGACGCCCGCCTGGATGCCGGCATGGATCTGGTCATCCACCGAGACGCCGGCGAGCCCGCGGATTTCGAGCAGGTTGCCGCCCTTCGGCATCTTCTTGGCGAGATATTCGACCTGGCTTTCGCCCATCGCCTTGAAATCGACCGCGATCCGCCATGCGCAGGGCTCGGTCACGATCCCGTCGAAAGAGACGACGGTGATGCCGGCATTGCAGGCCTCCTTGATGGCCCCGTTCAACGCGGTCGGCGAGGCGGCGTTGACGACGATCGCATCATAGCCCTGCAGGATCATGTTCTGGATCTGCGCGGCCTGTTCGGTCGCCTGGTTCTCGGCGGTGGTGAACGGATCGGCCGCGGCGACGACCTTCTTGGCGACGGCGTCCTTGGTGATCTTGTCCCAGCTCGTCAACATCGCCTGACGCCAGGAATTGCCTGCATAATTGTTGGACAGGGCGATCTTCTTGCCCGAGGTATCGGCCAGGGCGGAGACCGGCCCGGCAACGCAAGCGATGGCGACAGATGCGAAAAGCATCTTCCTGATGATCATGATTTCCTCCCTAGAGTTCCAGACGGGCTGTCTCCGGTCCGCTCCTCAACGGTTGTCCGAAGATAGTGATTGCGCTGAGCCCCGTTTGCTCAGTAAAGCGAGCATGGAGGAGAAATCTGATGTTGTATAGGCGCATACAAGCAACCTTTCTGCGGGTATTCGCCCAAAATTTGCGGGTTCCCGCAGGACAAGAACCACCGCGAAGCGTCTAATATGTTCGAGGGACTGGAGGAGGTCCGGCATGCTCAACCCGGCGCGTAATTCGCTGTTCGACCGCTATCTCGGCATTTCCCGGCTGCTGGCCGGCCAGCTCGATTTCAATTCGATCATCCAGGCGGTGGCGGCCGAGATCAGCCACAT
The DNA here is from genome assembly GCA_900471605.1 of Hyphomicrobiales bacterium. Lineage (GTDB taxonomy): Bacteria > Pseudomonadota > Alphaproteobacteria > Rhizobiales > Rhizobiaceae > Neorhizobium. Next base: position 32,637 of record UCEY01000065.1, read on the forward strand.
CATCCCGCACGACCACCTCGACGTCTGTATCAAGATGCTGGATGGGAAATACCACATCGCCTATGAAAGCGGGATCGAAACCGCGTGGAGCAAGCATCCGCCGGCGCTGCTGACCGGCAGCCCCATCCGGACGCTCCTGTCCGGCGACGTCGATTTCCTGCTGTCGCCGGATGCCTGCGCCGATCCGCGGTTTCACTTCGAAGGCGCCTTCGCGAGCCCGATCATCGAACTTTCGCTCAGGAGCCGGCTGCATGTGCCGCTGAAGGTCCAGGGCAACATCATCGGTGCGTTGAGCTGCTCCAGCCACGAGCGCGACAGCTACACGATGGAGGATGTCGAAAACGCCCGGTCGATCGCCGACCTGCTGGCGCCCTATTTCTTTGCGCTGAGGGCGGCGGAACAGGCCAAGCGTTCGGCGATCGTCGAGACGGAGGCCCGCGCCCGCGAAGAGGGCCTGAGGCTGGGCGCACTGAAACTGACCGAGGCGCTGGAGGCGGAACGCCAGCGGATCGGCATGGATCTCCACGACCAGACGCTTGCCGATCTGACGAGGCTTTCCCGTCGCATGGAACGGCTGACGGGCCTGCGCGAGTTGTCCGGGGAAACGCTGGAGCCGATCTGCCGCACCCTGCAGCAATGCATGCACGACCTTCGCCAGATCATCGAGGAAGCCAAGCCGACCGTCCTGCAGCTTTTCGGCGTCGCGGAGGCGATCGAGAACCATCTGGAACGCTCGGTGCGCGAAAGCGGGCAGGCGATCGAATGGCGAATGATCGACGAAAGCGACGGCGCGCTCGTGGACCTCGACCAGACCGTGGCGACGGCACTGTTCCGCATCGTCCAGGAAGCCGTCAACAACGCCATCAGGCACGCCCAGCCGAAAGTCATTCTGGTGCGCCTTGCCAGCCGCGAGCGGATACTTTCCATCGAGGTGGACGACGACGGCCATGGCCTGCGCAGCTCACAGGACAAGGCCGGCCACGGGATAGACAACATGAAGACACGGGCACGGCTGATCTCGGCACGGTTCGAGATCGGTGGTCATGCCGACGCCAGCGGCACGTCCGTGAAGGTGACGCTGCCGGTCCGCCCGAAGCCGCTGCCGGAGGCATTTCCGTGAGGATCCTGATCGTCGAGGACGACCCGCTGCACCGATCCTACCTGCACGAGGCGGTGCGCGCGGCACTGCCGGAATGCGACACGATCCTGGAGGCGGAAAACGGCCATGCGGGCGAGGTGCAGGCGCGGAAATCGCGGGCCGAGCATGTGGTCATGGATCTGCAGATGAGCGAGCGGAACGGCATCGAGGCGGCACGCACCATCTGGCGCGAGCGGCCGGACACCAAGATCCTGTTCTGGTCGAATTATTCCGACGAGGCCTATGTGCGCGGCGTGGCGCGCATCGTGCCGGAGGGTGCGACCTACGGATATGTGCTGAAATCCACGTCCGAAGAGCGGCTGAAACTTGCGTTGCGGGGCGTCTTCATGGAGTCGCAATGCGTCATCGACCGTGAGGTGCGCGGCATCCAGCAGAAGAGCCTCGGCAATGCGCATGGTTTGAGCGATGCGGAATACGAGATCCTGGTCGATGTGGCGCTCGGCCTGACCGACAAGGCGATCGCTCAGCGCAAGAAGCTCTCGCTCAGGAGCGTCCAGAACCGTCTCCAGCAGCTCTATGAAAAGCTTGACGTCTACGAGGTTCCGGGCGGCGGCTCGGAGGGCTGGTACAATCTGCGCATGCGGGCGGTCGCCGTCGCGCTGCTCCGCAAGGTTCTGAACGCCAGTGCGCTCGAGAGAGCCGAACGCGAATTGCGCAATTCGGGCGGGAATTGAACCGTAAACCCGCCTCTGGTTGGTTTGCGACGACAGGACGGGGAACTTGTCTCGCCACATGGTCCCCGTGAACCGGGGCGCGCAAAATTTCAGCGCTGGAAAAGCCCCTGGCTGGAACAACCAAGGTGACATCCGCCTAGCTGACAATGTATCAACATGCCGTCGTCTCGAACGCGCTCCGCGTCTGCCGAAGCCATGCCTGATCTATCGTCCGCTCGAACTGTAGAAAGTCCCTGGTTCATGCCCTCGCTCGTTCTGCCTGCCCGCCCCCTGTCGCTGGCTCGTGATGTGATCTCCACCCCCGGAGCCTATTTCTGGTCGACGCCCGTCATTCTGGCACTGGCTGTTTTCCTGATCATCTGGGAAGCGCCGGGCGTTCTCCGCGACTTCCAGATCAGCCAGAACCCGGTATTCCTTGAAGACGGAGATGTGCGTGACGGGCGGTGCACGACACGCAGGGTGATCTTTACCGACTGCGAGGCACGCCTTGTCTACAGCTACAACGGACGGAAATACGACACCGAAGTCGAAGTCATGTTTGTCGATTTCCATATGGGCGACTATGAAACCGGTCTGGCGATCTCGGCCGATCATCCGGAGCTGGCGACGATCACCCTTGGCCTGGACAAGCTATGGAACCGGATCATCACGCTTAGCCTTTTCTCCCTGCTGCTCGGCGGCATGAGCCTTGGAATGCTGTTCCTTGCCTTGCGGATCTGGCGCGTCAAAGGGCAGCTGCGGCGGCCGGCTCACCTGAAGCCTGTTCCGGTCGAGATCACCGCATTCGACCGCAAACGCAATGTTCTCTCCATCACCTATAACGACAAGCTTGCCAGCGATCAGACGGGGCGGTCGGCTTACACGCGCATGAGACAAGGCGAGGAGCCGCTGATCGTGGGCGAAGCGAACGGCAAGGCCGTCGGACTTGCCGTCAGGCATGGTAAGACCGCCCTGCCGGTGCTTCTCGATGACCGGTTGCAACGCGTCGCGTTGAGCGACGAGGAGCGCGCGGCTGCGCTTGCCCCCTTCAATCAGTACGGGAACGGACAGGACCGTGCTGCGCTGGTCGAGGCGCCCCAAAGGACGATGTCGATCTGGAAGCGGCTGCAACTGTTCTTTGGGACGCTGCTTCTGATCGTGGTCGGCGTCATGGGCTTCTGGCTTTGGTATGTGACCAGCTCCGACACGCAGTTCCAGTCGCCCGGGATGGACATCAACGATTTGATGCCGAAGCCGTTGAACGAATGGGGATGCAGCCAGTTGAAGAAGCGTTTCGGCCAGCAGCGTGCGCCGTTCGGTTGCGTTGCCGGCGACTACACGAGCTGGAAGTAGCGGCCGCGGGATCCGGACCGCTGTGCCATCACCTGCGGCCGGTCGCTTTCGCCGTGCCGGAGGCAGGTGAATTCGGGCGATCGGGATCCACCAGCACCCCCATCTTCAAGTTCGGATCGCAGCGGATGCACGGCACCGGCGGAGCGCTTCGGCGTGGCTTCCGGCACGGAAGGACGCGGTAAAATGCCGATCTCCCATCGGCAAATCTCGGCTCGAGGCGCCGGTTGCATATGGTCGCTCGCCCTTTTTATCCCAAACGCGCGGGACAAGAGTGGCCGAGGCCCGCATGGGCTGCGGGATAATTGAAATTAATCAACTTTATTCAAAAGGATAACGAAATCGTGTGCTTGTGAGGACGGCGGATTGAAGCCCTTTTCTCATTTGTCAATTTTCAATAAAGGGTTGAGTTAGAAATACATTATACAAAAATTTTACCCTTTCTGGTTACTTTCATTGCAGACGACAACCAGACGGCTCCCGCCTGAGCCCATCCGGTCTTCGAGCGCTAATTCACCCTCTGGATCACCATCATGCGCCGTTCGGTTCTCTGCATAACCCTCCTTTGGGCCGTGTCTTTCCAGGGCGCGGCCGCTGGCAATCTCGCCGATTTCAAGCGACCTCTGACGATTCCGTTCGACAAGGTGACGCCCTATTCGCTGCAACTGGCGACACTCGGAAAGATGCTGTTTTTCGATCCGCGGCTGTCGGGCGCGAAAAACATGAACTGCGCCAGCTGTCACAACCCGTCCTTCGGGTTCGAAGTGCCGGTCAAGACGCCGGTGGGGGCCGCCAATACCCGTCTGGCCCGCCAGTCTCCGACGATTCTCAACCTGGCGTGGACCACCCCCCTCTTCTGGGACGGCCGGGCGCCGACGCTGGAGGCCCAAGCCTCAGGTCCGATCACGGCACCCGCAGAGATGAATGGCAAGCTTGATCAGATCGTCGCCGATCTGCGAAGCATTCCCGACTACAATAACTGGTTCAAACAGATATTCCCGGACAAGGGCGCGACCAGCGAGACGCTGCTGACGGCGATCGCAACCTATGAACGCACCGTGGTTTCCGCCTGGTCGCCGTTCGACCGCTGGGTGGACGGCGACGAAACCGCGGTTTCGGACAGCGCCAAGCGGGGTTTTGGACTGTTTACGGGCAAAGCGAATTGCGCGGTCTGTCATACGGGCTGGAATTTCACCGACAACAAGTTTCACAATACGGGACTGCCCACGAACGACATCGGGCGCGCCCAGCTGGAACCGGACAATCCCAAAGCCCTGCATGCTTTCAAGACGCCCAGCCTGCGCAATACCCTCTATCGGGGCCCCTACATGCATAACGGCAGCCTGGCGACCATGGAGGAGGTGATCGCCCACTACGAGAGCGGTGGGGTCGCAAGCCCGTCGCGTTCGGATGACATTTCTCCATTTTTCATCACCGATCGCGAGCGGGAAGACCTGATCACCTTCCTCAAGACACTGACTCCCGAACAGCAGGACCTGCTCCTGCCGACATTACCAAACTGAGTAGCACCCATGGCCCTGTCAGTCCGTTTCCAGATTCTTCTTCCTCTCGTTCTCTCCATTCTCGCCGGCCTGGGTGCCGCCGCTCTCGTCGGATCGCAGGCGATCGACGGCCAGGCTCATGTCGAGAAGGTCGTTCAAGACGCGATAGCCGCCAAGACATTGGCCGCAAGGACCGGCGCGCAATTCGAGACCGTGTCGGGCGTTGTCGCAAATCTGCTGGCGATGACCACGTTTGTTTCGGTCGACGAGGTCCATAAACGGTTCGACACGACGAATAGCGCTCTCGAGGCTACGCTTGCCGAGTTTGCCCGCAACTCGCTGTCGCCTGCCGTATCGGCGGACGCCAAGAAACTCGGCGATCTGCATGCGGCGTGGCGCGGCAATGTTCGCGTCATGCTCGGGCTCGACCCAGCCAAGGCAATTCCGACCACCGAGCAGCTGACACGTTCCCGCGCGGCCATCCTGGCAAAAATTCTCGACATCAACACGCTCGTGGACAAGACGGCGTCCGACACGGTGGCGGCAGCAGGGGACGCGCTGGAGACCGAGATCCGCAACGAACTGACGACCGGTGCCGCACTGGCGGTGGCAGGCATCGTCATCCTGATGTTCGTCGCGCAGCGGATCGCCGGCCCGATCGTGCGGATCACGGCGTCGATGAAGCTGCTCGCGGGCGGCAATAACGAGGTCGTCGTGCCGAAGCGCCGCGGCGCCAAGGAAATTCGCGCCATGATCGATGCTCTGGCCGTATTCCGCGAAAATGCACGCATGCGCGATACGCTGGAGCAGGAAGCGCAGGCGCAGAGCGCCAATCTCGCCACCGTCTCCGCGGAAGCCCGGCTGCTGCAGAGCCAGGTGCGCGGTGTCGTCCACCAGGCCGTCGAGGGCGATTTCTCCGGTCGCGTCAACGGGCCTTTCGACCGCCCTGAACATCTCGAGCTGGCCCAGAGCCTCAATACCCTGATATCGAGCTTCGAAGGCGGCCTCAACGAAACCAGCCGCGTCCTCAATGCGCTTGCCAGTGCCGATCTGACGATCCAGTTCGAGGGGGTTCACAAAGGTGCGTTTGCCGAGCTGCAGAACAATGCGAACGCCGTGACGAGCCGCCTCTCCGACGTGGTGTCGCGACTGGCCGACGCCTGCGCATCCGTCTCGGCATCCAGCGACGAAATTCTGCGCGGAACGACCGAGCTGAATGCGCGCTCGACACGCCAGTCGTCGATGCTTCAGGACACGACCGTAACGACGAACGCCGTCGCCGAGACCGTTGGTCAGAACTCCAAACGGGCGGGTGAAGCGACCAGCGTGATTTCGGATACGAGCCACATGGCTGAAAACGGCAGCCAGGTCATGACCGGCGCGGAAAGCGCCATGGCGCAGATCACCGTCTCGTCGGGCAAGATTTCCGAAATCATCGGCGTCATCGAGGATGTCGCGTTCCAAACAAATCTGCTGGCGCTCAATGCAGGCGTGGAAGCGGCGCGGGCGGGCGAAAGCGGCAAGGGGTTTGCGGTCGTCGCGACCGAAGTGCGCTCCCTCGCCCAGTCGACGGCCAACGCGTCCAACGAAGTGAAAGCGCTCATCCAGAAAAGCCAGGCGGAAGTGAAGGCTGGCGCCGAACTGGTCCGCAAGGCGAGCGAGCAGTTTTCCCAGATCGTTTCGTCCATCGCCTTCGTCTCTTCGCTTTCCAGCGGCATTACCACCGAGAGCAACAATCAAAGCGCCAACCTGCGGCAGCTGTCGCGGGCCATGAAGGATCTCGACGAACTCAACGCCCATAACAACCGGCTCGTCGGCAATCTTTCGGCCTCCACCGAGAGGACAAGCCGGGAGATGGAAGCGCTGGCCGAGATCGTCAATCTGTTCCGCATCGACAAGCGGGGAGAACAGCGCGTCAGACCCGGCCGGGCCGCCTGAGATCCTTCACGCGGCAGCGCCAGGGCAGCTGCCGCGTGAACGCGGAGAAGGCCGGTCCCTTCGCGGTGACGTCACAAAGATGACCCGACACCGCGTCCGGACCCATCCTGCGACCGTGGCGATACCATCGGCCCGAATGATCTCCTCACAGGTTCCGCCGCTTGCCCTCGAGCAGGTCGATAATCGAGTTGGCGGCATCCAGCACATTGGTTCCGGGGCCGAAGACGGCGGCGACACCGTGCTCCATCAGGTAATCGTAGTCCTGCCGCGGCACGACGCCGCCGACCACGACGATGACGTTTTCGGCACCCTTCTGTTTCAACGCCTCGACGAGCTGCGGCGCCAGCGTCCTGTGACCGGCGGCGAGCGACGACATGCCGACCACCTGGACCTTTTCCCTGATCGCAAGATCCGCCGCCTCTTCCGGCGTCTGGAACAGCGGGCCGGCCAGAACCTCGAAACCGATATCGCCGAACGCGGATGCGATCACCTTGGCGCCGCGGTCATGGCCGTCCTGGCCGAGCTTGGCGACCATGATCTTCGGCTTCGTGCCGAGCGTCTGAGCATAGCCGCCGAGCCGCGAGACGATCGTCTTGTATTCCGGATCGTCCTCGTAAGCGGGCCCGTAGATATCGCCGACCACCTCCGGCACCGCCGAGTGGTCGCCGAAGGCCTGCCGCATCGCATCGGAGATTTCACCGACGGTCGCGCGGGCACGGGCGGCTTCGATCGCCACTTCCAGCAGGTTCCCCTCTCCCGTTTCCGCAGCTTCTTCCAGAACGGCCAGCGCCGCCGCCACGCGCTTGGAATCCCGCTGCCGGCGCACCTCCTCCAGCCGCTTGATCTGGCCGTTGCGCACGGCGGTATTGTCGATCGCCAGGATGTCGAGTTCGTCCTCGTTTTCGAGCCGGTACTTGTTGACGCCGACGATGATCTCCTCGCCGCGATCGACGCGGGCCTGACGAAGCGTCGCCGCCTCCTCGATCAGGCGTTTCGGCAGGCCTTCGGCGACCGCCCTGGTCATGCCGCCCATGGCCTCGACCTCCTCGATCAGGGCCCAGGCTTTTTCGGCGAGCTCGTTGGTCAGGTTCTCGACGTAATAGGAACCCGCGAGCGGGTCGACGACCTTGGTGATGCCGGTCTCGTGCTGCAGGATAAGCTGGGTGTTGCGGGCGATGCGGGCGGAAAAGTCGGTCGGCAGCGCCATCGCCTCGTCGAGCGCGTTGGTGTGCAGCGACTGGGTGCCGCCGAGCGCCGCCGACAGCGCCTCATAGGCGGTGCGGATGACGTTGTTATAGGGATCCTGCTCCTGCAGCGAGACGCCGGACGTCTGGCAATGGGTGCGCAGCATCAGCGACGACGATTTTTGCGGCTTGAACTCCTCCATGATCCGCGACCACAGAAGCCGCGCGGCGCGCAGCTTGGCGGCCTCCATGAAGAAGTTCATGCCGATCGCGAAGAAGAAGGAGAGCCGGCCCGCGAACTCGTCGACGCTCAGGCCCTTGGCAAGCGCTGCCCGGACATATTCGCGGCCATCGGCGAGCGTGAAGGCGAGTTCCTGGACGAGCGTCGCCCCAGCTTCCTGCATGTGGTAGCCGGAGATCGAAATCGAATTGAACTTCGGCATTTCTCTGGCCGTATATTCGATGATGTCGGCAACGATCCGCATCGAGGGTTCCGGCGGATAGATGTAGGTGTTGCGGACCATGAACTCCTTGAGGATGTCGTTCTGGATGGTCCCCGACAGTTCGGCCCGCGAACAGCCCTGTTCCTCGCCGGCGACGATGAAGGAGGCAAGGATCGGGATGACGGCGCCGTTCATGGTCATCGAGACGGACATGTCCTTCAGCGGGATGCCGTCGAAGAGGATTTTCATGTCCTCGACCGAGTCGATCGCCACGCCCGCCTTGCCGACATCGCCTTCGACGCGCGGATGATCGCTGTCGTAACCGCGATGGGTGGCGAGGTCGAAGGCAACCGACAGGCCCTTCTGGCCGCCGGCGAGATTGCGGCGGTAGAAGGCGTTCGAGGCTTCGGCGGTCGAGAAACCCGCATATTGACGGATCGTCCAGGGCCTGCCGGCATACATGGTGGCGCGCGGGCCGCGCACGAAAGGTTTCATGCCGGGCAGCGAATTCAGGTGGCCGATGCCTTCGAGGTCTTCCGCCGTATAGAGCGGCTTGATGTCGATGCCCTCGGGCGTGTGCCAGACGAGCGTTTCCGGCGAAGCCTTCAGTTCGCGCTCGGCGAGCCGCTCCCAGTCCGCTCGATCAGTGCTGACGGTTCTGTCGGCCATCGGCTTCTCCCTTTGTCAGACCATAGTGTTCCATGCCTGCCCCGATGGCATCGATGAGATCTTGCCCTGCTGCCAGTCCTCCCGCCACCGCGATGCGCACCCTGGCGATAGAGGCCCGTTCATCCCGGAAATCCGGGGCAGCCGGCATTCGCGCCGTTCCGCCGAATGATCCGGGCCATCTCGGCGGCAGAAAGTACTTTCCCGGTCTCACGTCGCATTCCCTCCTTCGGCGAGGCAGACGCCCCCCTTGGTGATTTTCGGTTTTTTTCGGCCGGGGCACTGAAAGCTGCCTCGAATGTAGTTTTGTAAGTAGCACCTTCCAGTACCCCGTTCGGCGGTTTATGCCCGCAGCCCGATCGCCTCGAAATGGACGACATCGGCTCTACCCGATGCCTCGCCCGACGGATCCTGCGCGGCTTTTATCGACGCGGTTTCCGGCAGGTTTTGAAGGACGGCAGTGTTTCACCTGCCGCCGCACATTTCTATGGGCATAGCCCAGGCCAGGAGTTCCTCGCTGGCTGCAATCCTTTCGCGAACCCGAACGCCAGGGTTTTGCGTCCTACCCCTGACGTCCGCGCCGGCCCCGCCTCGCCGGCACGCCTGCCGGTGTATCCGTGACGGAACCGGGGCATTGTAGGCACGGTTTGAAGAGGCGGGGAAAACGGACGGACATTTTTTCGCAAAAATTGACGCCGGTGCCACCCGGCAGTACTTTGTGCAGCAACCGGAGACGAACCGCTTCCTGCGGCGCCGGCGCGGTGCCGTCGATTTCCTCCGGGAATGCTGGCGGTGTTTTCAGCCATCTTCAGATCGGCACCCGACTATTCGAACTCCATGATCAGCTCGTCCACCGCAAGGCTCTGGCCCTGGCTCGCGGCGACCCGTTTGACCACGCCCTTGCGTTCCGCCTTCAGGACGTTTTCCATCTTCATCGCCTCGACGGTCGCGAGCGTCTGGCCGGCCTCGACAGCGTCCCCGGCCTTCACGGACACCGAAGTGATGACGCCGGGCATCGGGCAGAGCAGCATTTTCGACGTGTCCGGCGGTAGCTTGACCGGCATCAGGCGGGCGAGCTCGGCGATGCGGGGCGAGCGGACGCGGGCGGTGACGTCCATCCCGCGCCAGCGCAGGCGGATGGCCGATCCGATGAGATTGATCTTGACGCCAATGATCTCGCCGCCGACATGGAAGCGGGCATGCTGGCGGCCGGGCAGCCAGGCGCTGGCAACGGAAAGCCGCGTGCCGTCGGAGAAGCGGACGCTGGCGCCGTCGGGCAGGGTTTCAAGCGTGACGGCCTCTTCGAAACCGGCAAGCGTCACCACCCAATCCCGCGCCGGGATCCGGCGGTGATTGCCGATCGTGCCGGAAATCTGCGCCGCACGCTCCTGCATGGCCTGATTGAGCAGGACGGCGATCGCCGCAAGTTTTTTGGCGGCCGCCGCGTCCGGATGCACGCCGGAAAAGCCATCCGGAAATTCTTCGGCGATGAAGGCCGTGGTGATGTTTCCCGAGCGGAAGCGATCATGATCCATGACCGCCGAGAGGAAGGGCAGGTTGTGGCCGATGCCGTCCACCTCGAAATCGTCAAGCGCCTTGCCCATCGCGTCGATGGCCGCCACGCGATCCGGCGCCCAGGTGCACAGCTTGGCGATCATCGGGTCGTAATACATGGAGATCTCGCCGCCTTCAAAGACGCCGGTATCGTTGCGGACGACGGTGCCGTCATCCTGCCCGCCTTCGGCGGGCGGGCGGTAGCGGGTGAGACGGCCGATCGAAGGCAGGAAGTTGCGGTAGGGATCCTCGGCATAAAGCCGGCTTTCGATCGCCCAGCCGGTGAGCTTGACGTCGTCCTGACTGAGCGACAGGGTCTCGCCGGCGGCAACCCGGATCATCTGCTCGACGAGGTCGATGCCGGTGACGAGCTCGGTAACCGGATGCTCCACCTGCAGGCGGGTGTTCATTTCGAGGAAGTAGAAGTTCCGGCTGCCGTCGACGATGAACTCGACCGTGCCGGCTGAGAAATAACCGACGGCCTTGGCGAGCGCGACGGCCTGTTCGCCCATGGCCTTGCGGGTTGCCGCATCGAGGAAGGGTGACGGGGCCTCCTCGATGACCTTCTGGTTGCGGCGCTGGATCGAGCATTCGCGCTCGCCGAGATAGAGCGTGTTGCCGTGCTGGTCGCCGAGCACCTGGATTTCGATATGGCGGGGCTGGTCGACGAATTTTTCGATGAAGATGCGGTCGTCGCCGAACGAATTCTTCGCCTCGTTGCGGGAGGACTGGAACCCTTCCCGGGCCTCGGCGTCGTTCCAGGCAATCCGCATGCCCTTGCCGCCGCCGCCGGCAGACGCCTTGATCATGACGGGATAACCGATCGAGGCGGAGATCTTTACCGCTTCCTCGGCATCCTCGATCAGCCCCATATGGCCGGGCACGGTGGAGACGCCGGCTTCCGCGGCGATCTTCTTGGACGTGATCTTGTCGCCCATCGCCTGGATGGCGCCGACCGGCGGGCCGATGAAGGCGATGCCCGCCTTTTCGAGCGCTTCGGCAAAAGCGGGATTTTCGGACAGGAAACCGTAGCCCGGATGCACGGCATCCGCGCCGGTCTTGCGGATCGCGTCGAGGATCCTGTCGATGACGATATAGGACTGGGACGACGGCGCGGGACCGATATGGACGGCCTCGTCGGCTTGTCTCACATGCAGCGCCTCCGCATCCGCATCGGAATAGACGGCGACCGTCGCAATGCCCATCTTGCGGGCCGTCCTGATGACCCGGCAGGCAATCTCGCCACGGTTGGCGATGAGGATCTTGTTGATCGCGGCCATCAGACTTCCATCACGTCTTCGAAGGATTCGGGAAAGGTTCTGCGCGCGACCTTCTCGTCGATCCGCAGCAGCGCGTCATAGGAGGTCGGGTCGAAATCGTCCTGCGCCGGCACCACCTCCCGGCCGAAGAGGAGATTGAGCCGGCCGGCATCGAGATTGCCGCGCTCGAACGGTTCGGCTCCGAAGTGATGCCAGAGCGCATGCAGGAACGCCGCGTCCACCTTGTGCTCGATCGTGCCGGGGCGGGCAAGGCGCTGCAGGACCTTGAGCGGCGTCGCGCCCTTTTCGTTCGCCCGCCGGATGGTGAAATGATGGCCATGGCCCGGCATGCCGGAGGGAAAACCGCGATGTTTGGTCATGTCGGGCGGTCTAGGCATTGCGGATCCTCTTGCATTCATGTCTGGCGGCCAAGCGCGTCGAAACAGGCATTACGGGCGGGCTTAAAGCGGAATCGTATCGTGCTTCTTCCAATGCGTCGTCACCTGCTTGTTGCGCAGCGAGGCAAAGGCCCGGGCGATGCGGCGGCGCGACGAATGCGGCATGATCACCTCGTCGATGAAGCCGCGTTCGGCCGCGACGAACGGATTGGCGAAACGTTCCTCATATTCCCTGGTGCGGGCGGCGATCTTTTCAGGATCGCCCAGTTCGGAACGGTAGAGGATTTCGGTCGCGCCCTTGGCGCCCATCACCGCAATCTCGGCGGTCGGCCAGGCGTAGTTGAAATCGGCGCCGATATGTTTCGAGGCCATGACGTCATAGGCGCCGCCATAGGCTTTTCGGGTGATCAGGGTCACCATCGGCACGGTCGCCTCGGAATAGGCGAAGAGCAGTTTTGCGCCATGCTTGATGACGCCGCCATATTCCTGGGCGACGCCCGGCAGGAAGCCCGGCACGTCCACGAGCGTCAGGATCGGGATCGAGAAGGCGTCGCAGAAGCGCACGAAACGCGCCGCCTTGCGGGAACTATCGATGTCGAGGCAGCCGGCGAGCACCATCGGCTGGTTGGCGACGACGCCGACCGTCTGGCCTTCGAGGCGGATGAAGCCGGTGATGATGTTCCTGGCATAGGCTTCCTGGATCTCGAAGAAATCGCCTTCATCGGCGATCGCCAGGATCAGTTCCTTCATGTCGTAGGGTTTTGCCGCACTGTCCGGGATCAGGCTGTCGAGGCGGTTCTCGATGCGGGCCGGATCGTCGTGGAAGGGACGGACCGGCGGCTTTTCGCGGTTGTTGAGCGGCAGGAAATCGAAGAGCTGGCGAACGGCCTCAAGCGCCTCGATGTCGTTATCGAAGGCGGCATCGGCGACCGAGGATTTTTTCGTATGGGTGCCGGCGCCGCCGAGTTCTTCGGCGGTGACGATCTCGTTGGTGACGGTCTTCACCACATCGGGGCCGGTGACGAACATGTAGGAACTGTCCCGCACCATGAAGATGAAGTCGGTCATGGCAGGCGAATAGACGGCGCCGCCGGCGCAGGGGCCCATGATGACGGAGATCTGCGGCACGACGCCCGACGCCTCGGCATTGCGGCGAAAGACTTCCGCATAACCGGCGAGCGAAGCCACGCCTTCCTGGATGCGGGCGCCGCCGCTGTCGTTGAGGCCGATCACGGGTGCGCCGACGCGCACGGCCATGTCCATGATCTTGCAGATCTTCTGGGCATGGGTTTCGGAGAGCGAGCCGCCGAGGACCGTGAAATCCTGGGAGAAGACATAGACCTGGCGGCCGTTGATCGTGCCCCAGCCGGTGACGACGCCGTCACCCGCGACCTTCTGCTCGGCCATGCCGAAATCGACCGCGCGGTGGGTGACGTACATGTCGAATTCTTCGAACGATCCCTCGTCGAGCAGGACCTCGACGCGCTCGCGCGCCGTCAGCTTGCCCTTGGCATGCTGCGCCTCGATACGCCTTTGCCCGCCGCCGAGCCTTGCCTCTGCCCGCCGCTTTTCGACCTCACCCAGAATTGCCCGCATGTCCGCTCCTCAAATTCCCGCTCTTTTATCGATCGACACGCCCGGAGAAAAGCGTTGAACGGGTGTGATTGTGAAAGTATATAAACGTGTTTTTAAAATTGCAAAGTTGTGAAAATGGCGGTCGGCAAGCTCTTCATCGGACGCAAGGTGCGCGAATTGCGGATGGCCCACAACGCCACCCAGAGCCAGTTCGCGGAGCGGGTGGGAATCTCGACCAGCTACCTCAACCAGATCGAGAGCAACCAGCGGCCGGTTTCGGCGAGCGTCCTGCTTGCGCTGGCCGACAAGTTCCAGCTGAACATTTCCGAGCTCTCGACCGGCGAGACCGACCGGCTGGTCTCCGCGCTTCTGGAGGCTCTCTCCGATCCGATCTTCGACGCCTATGCGCCAAGCCTTCAGGAACTGAAGCTCATCACCCACAACGCGCCGGGTTTCGCCCATGCCCTGATCGCCTGCCACCAGGCCTATCGCCGCAACAGCGAGCAGCTGGCCAGCATGGACGACCGGCTCGACCTGACGGCGGCCGTCGAGCTGACGCCCTATGAGGAGGTCCGGGACTTCTTCCATTTCGTCGACAACTACGTCCACGAACTCGACGTGCTCGCGGAGAAACTCGCCCACGAACTCGGCGACCGGAAGGACGACAGCTACGCGACGCTGACGGGTTTCCTCGACCGCCGGTTCGGCGTTCGCGTGGTGCACGGTCAGGACAAGAACGAGCTGCGCCGCTACGACCCCGCGTCACGCCTGCTGTCCATCAACCCCTATGCCGCCGCCCACACGCGGGTCTTTCAGATCGCGGTCCAGATCGCGCAGCTCCATGCCGGGGAGGTCGTCGAAACGATCGTCCGCGATGCGGGCTTCCGCACCGAGGAGGCTGCCGACATCTGCCGGATCGGGCTGCACAACTATTTTGCAGGCGCGCTGTTGATGCCCTACCAGACCTTCCTGCGCACCGCCCGCGAACTGCGCCACGATCTCGAACTGCTCGCCGCGCGCTTCGGCGCCTCGCTGGAGCAGGTCTGCCACAGGCTCTCGACCCTGCAGCGGCCGGGGCTGAAAGGGGTGCCGATCTTTTTCGCGCGGATCGACCGGGCCGGCAACATCACCAAGCGGCACAGCGCGACGAAGCTGCAATTCGCCCGCTTCGGCGCCGCCTGCCCTTTGTGGAACGCCCACCAGGCGTTCGAAACGCCCGGGCGGATCATCCGCCAGCTTGCGGAAACGCCCGATGGAGTACGGTATCTCTGCCTCGCCACATTGACCAGCAAGGGCATCGGCGGCTTCCGCACCGCCCAGTCGAGCTATGCGCTCGCGATCGGCTGCGAGATTTCCTATACGGATGAATTCGTTTACGCCGATGACCTCAACGTCACCCAGAAGACCAGCTTCGAGCCGATCGGCATATCCTGCCGCATCTGCGATCGCGCCAACTGCGCGAGCCGGGCCGTGCCGCCCCTGAAACACAAGCTCACGGTCAACCACAACCAGCGCCTGCCGCTGCCCTACGAATTGTCCTGACCCCAAAGCGGCAGGCTCTGCCGAGCCCGCCGCCCGGGAACGGGTCTCAGGACGCCATGCTTTGAGCCGCCAAAGCGACGTCGAAGGGCGCCTCGGTCTTCCCCCTGATCTCCTCGACGGACACGCCGGGCGCGGTCTCGATCAGGGTCATTTTCGGCGCGCCGTGGCGGGCGACGGTGAAGACGCCGAGATCGGTGATCACGAGATCGGTCACCCGCCGGCCGGTGAGCGGAAGGTTGCATTCCTTCAGAAGCTTCGGTTCGCCCTTGGCCTCGTGCTCCATCACCACCACGACCTTCTTCACCCCGGCGACGAGGTCCATGGCGCCGCCCATGCCCTTCACCATCTTTCCGGGGATCATCCAGTTGGCGAGGTCGCCGCTTTCGGAAATCTGCATGGCGCCGAGAATGGACAGGTCGATATGGCCGCCGCGGATCATCGCGAAGCTGTCGGCCGAGGAAAAATAACTGGTTCGCGGCAGCTCGGTGATCGTCTGCTTGCCGGCATTGATGAGGTCCGCATCCTCCTCGCCCTCGAAGGGGAAAGGCCCCATGCCCAGCATGCCGTTTTCGCTCTGCAGGGTCACGTCCACCCCGGCCGGGATATAGTTTGCCACCAGTGTCGGAATACCGATCCCGAGATTGACGTAGAAGCCGTCTTCAATTTCGCGGGCTGCGCGCGCCGCCATCTGTTCGCGAGTCCAGGCCATATCAGGCAAGCTCCTTCTCGGTCTTTGAGCGGGTCGTGCGCTGTTCGATGCGTTTTTCAACGTCCTTCACCTCGAGCACGCGCTGCACGAAAATGCCCGGCGTATGGATATGGTCAGGATCGATTGAGCCCGCCGGCACCAGATGCTCCACCTCGGCAACCGTGACCTTGGCCGCCGTCGCCATCATCGGGTTGAAGTTCCGCGCGGTCTTGCGGTAAACGAGGTTGCCCTCCGTATCGCCCTTGAACGCATGGACGATGGCGAGATCGGCAAAGAGGCCCGTCTCCATCACATAGTCGTCGTCGCCAAACCGGCGCACTTCCTTTCCTTCGGCGACCAGCGTGCCGACGCCGGTCTTCGTGTAGAAGGCGGGGATGCCGGCGCCGCCGGCGCGAATGCGCTCGGCAAGCGTGCCCTGCGGATTGAATTCCAGTTCCAGCTCGCCCGCCAGAAACTGCTGGGCGAAAAGCTTGTTCTCGCCCACATAGGACGACACCATCTTGCGGATCTGCCGCGTTTCGAGAAGGACCCCGAGCCCGTATCCGTCAACGCCCGCATTGTTGGATATGACCGTCAGGTTCTTCACGCCCGCGAGCCGGATGGCTTCGATCAGGCTCATCGGTATGCCGCAGAGGCCAAAGCCCCCGGACATGATCGTCATGCCGTCGAACAGCGTATCCGCCAGCGATTCCGCCGCTGTCTTGAATACCTTCCTCATCAGAATTTCCTCCGTCCAGCTTCCCCCCGGAAGCTTTCATGCCACGGGAGAGTAAGTCTTGATCGCCTCGCCCGGTTAGCCGTATAAATACGGCATTTCGTGCGAGAAATGGATATTTGGATGACGGCGAGCCCGGACAGTTTTCGTTTCCTGCTGTCGGAACTGCCGGTGCCGCTCGTCTATGCCACGCATCGTATCATCCGCGACTGCAATGCGGAATTCGCGAACCTTTTCGGTTATGCCCGCGAAGAACTCGTCGACCAGAGCTTCGCCCGCCTGTACCCGAAACTGTCGGACTTCGTGCGCACGGGGCACATGTGGCAGACCCACCTGCCCGGCGGCCGGGTCTATTATGACGAGCGCATCATGACCGCCAGCGACGGCAGCCGCTTCTGGTGCCGGGTGCGCGGCCGCAGCCATCATGCCGTCAACCCCTTCGCCGAGGCGCTCTACTGTTTCGAACCCATGGCCCGGCCGGTCGCAAGCCGCAGCGTCGCGCTGACGGACCGGCAACGCCAGATCGTCGCCCTGGTGACCCAGGGCAAGAGCAACGCGGAAATCGCCGAGGAACTCAACCTGTCGAAAAGGACCATCGAGTCCCACCGTGCGCGTCTCATGCGCGCCTGCGGGCTGCGCAATACGGCGGAACTCATCGTCTGGTTCACGAGCGGTGCGGACGACGCGAAGTCGCCCGCCGAGAGTTGACCGCCGGAAGTCGGCGTCAATCGACCCGGTGTGCCGACGAAGCTGCGCCGAGACCCCGCGCCGCTTCGGCGATCGGCCTCACCGCCGCCTCCATGCTCGACGGCGTCGTGCCGGTGACGATGACGCCGAGCAACGGCGCGGCGATGCCGACCTCCTTCAGCCTGGGCATGTCTTCGGCGGTGAACCGCTTCTGGCTCGGCGCGATGACGGGGATGCCCGCCTTGGCGGTTATATCGCGGTAACGCGCGATATCCTTCTCGTTAAGCGGCTTGCCGTAATCCTCGAACGAGGCGACGGATGCTTCCATCATCACCCCTGGAATATCGAGGATGTTCCGCAGATCCTCGTCCGTGCTCTTTTCGCCGAGTGCCGGCATCGGCCTCAGCCGCGACTGAAGAAGATGCGGCTGCATCTCGCTGAAGTAGATGTTGAAGCCCTCGAAACCGAGGTCGGCAAGCGCGTCCATCTCTTCTGCGCTCGGCACCTTTTCCTGCCCCGCCATGACCAGCAACGGCACCCCGAGCGTTGCGAGCTGCTCAAAAAACGGCCGCTCGTCCGAAAAGCTGCCGAAGGTCGTGCCGGTCGCGCGGTGGTAGGCGTTGAGATGCACCTTGATGGCGAACGCCCCTGCCCCGATCGCCGCCCTGGCGAGATCGAGATCATGGCGCGCCAGCGAAACGATGACCGGGAATTCGCCGCCGCGCAACGCTTTGGTGAGCCTGGTTTCAGGATAGTTCGGCATGGCGTGCCTCAGTTCAGACGCTGGCCGCCATCGGCGGCGAAGAGATGGACATTATCGAGATCGGGCCGCACCCGGATCGTCGCACCCGGCGACAGCGAAACCCGTTCACGGAAAACGCCGGTGGCAAGCGTTTCGCCGAGCTTCATCGTCACCTGCGTCTCCGACCCCATCGGCTCGACCAGAATGATTTCAGCCGGCACACCGTTTTCGTCCAGGGCGAAATGTTCGGGACGGATGCCGTACACCGCCTTTCGGCCCGTGTGCACCTGCGCTGCCGCAGGCAGCGGCAGCACGATTCCAGGCGCTGCGAAACCTTCGGCCGTGATCGTCCCGTTGAGGAAATTCATCGACGGCGACCCGATGAAGCCGGCGACGAACTGGTTGGCCGGGCGGTCGTAGAGTTCGAGCGGCGCGCCGATCTGCTCGACCCGGCCGCCGTTCAAGACGACGATCTTGTCGGCCATCGTCATCGCCTCGACCTGGTCGTGGGTGACGTAGATGGTGGTGGTCTTCAGCCTCTGGTGCAGGCTCTTGATCTCGCCGCGCATGACGACGCGCAGTTTCGCATCGAGGTTCGACAGCGGCTCGTCGAACAGGAAGACTTGCGGGTTGCGCACGATCGCCCGGCCCATGGCGACACGCTGGCGCTGGCCGCCGGAGAGCTGGCGCGGATAGCGGTCGAGCAGCGGCGCAAGACCGAGGATATCGGCCGCCCATTTCACCCGTTCGGCAATCTCCGCCTTGCTGCCGCCGCGATGTTCCAGCGAAAAGCCCATATTGGTCGCGACCGTCATATGCGGATAGAGCGCATAGTTCTGGAACACCATGGCGATGTCGCGGTCCTTCGGGTCGAGATCGTTGACCACCCGCGGGCCGATCCTCACCTCGCCGCCGCTGATCGTCTCCAGCCCGGCCACCATTCTCAGCAGCGTGGACTTGCCGCAACCGGAGGGCCCGACGAGGACGACGAACTCGCCATCGCTGATGCCCAGGTCGATGCCGTGGATGATATCGACGGCGCCATAGCTCTTGCGGACGTTGGAAAGGGTAACTTCAGCCATAGGAAATCCGGTTCTTCAGCCCTTGAGGCCGGTATGCGCGAGCCCTTCGACGAATTGCTTCTGCGCGATGATGAAGACGATGAGGACGGGCAGCGCCGTGAGCGTCGCCGCGGCAAGCTGGATGTTCCACATCGGGCCGCCATAGGCGTCGGTATATTGGGTGAGCGCCTGCGGCAGCGTGAATTTGTCGGCGCTGGACAGGAACACGATCGGCTCGAGATAGAGGTTCCAGGAATGCAGGAAGGTGAAGATCGCCACCGACGCGAGCGCCGGCCTTGCCAGCGGCAGCGCGATCTTGCGGAAGATCTTGAAGCGCCCGAGGCCATCGACCCGCGCCGCCTCTTCGAGTTCGGCGGGCAGCGCGATGAAGAACTGCCGCATGACGAAGGTTGCGAACACACTCGGCGCGCCAAAGATCGGCACGAGGATGAGCGGCCAATGGGTGTTGACCATGCCCGCCTTCAGGAACATCTGGAACAGCGGCACGATCGTCACTTCCGAAGGGATCAGCAGCCCGAGCAGCACGACCATGAAGATCGCATTGGCGAACGGGAACCTGATGCGCGCGAAGGCATAACCCGCCATCGACGAGACGATCATCGTGCCGACCGTCACCAGCGCCGCGATATAGGCGGAATTCCAATACTGCTTCACGAAGGGTTGCAGTTCGAACACCTTGGAATAGGTCGTCCAGTCGTATCTTTCCGGCACGAGCTGCGGCGGAAAGGCGAAGATGTCGCTGATCGGTTTCACCGACGACGTCACCATCCACCAGGTCGGAAAGACGAAGGGGATCAGGAGAACGCAGAGCAGGCCATAGAGAAAGACGCGTCTGCGCGGGGAGAACTCAGCTTTCATAAAAGACGATCCTCTTGCGCATCTGCCACTGGGCGAAGGTGAGCACGACGACGATCGCAAACAGCATGATCGACAGCGTCGAGCCGTAACCGAAGAAATGGAACTGGAAAGCCTGCTGGTAGAGGTAGTAGACCAGCACCGTGGTCGTGAGACCCGGCCCGCCCTGCGTCAGCACCGCGATCTGCGCAAACACCTGCAGCGAGCCGACGATGGTGATGATCGAGGTCAAAAGGATGGTCGGGCTGATCAGCGGCAGGGTGATGCGGCGGAACTGCTTGAAGCGCGGGGCGCCGTCGATGCGGGCCGCTTCGTAAAGCTCGTTCGGCACGCCCTGCAGGGCGGCCAGGAACAGGATCATGTTGAGGCCGACATTCTTGAAGACCTGCACCACGATCACCGAGATCATCGCGGTTACCGGTTCGCGCAGCCAGTTCGGCCCCTCGATGCCGAAAACGAGCAGCACGCCGTTGATGCCGCCGTTCTTCTGCAGAAGGAAACCCCAGACGATCGTCCAGGCGACCAGCGACACGACGACCGGCGAGAAGAACAGCGTGCGGAAGATGGTGATGCCGGCGAGTTTCTGGTTGAGCAGAACGGCGAGCAGCAGCGCCAGGCTGAGGTTGAAGATCACCAGCCCTGCCGAAAAGACCGCGGTCGCGCCGAGCACCGAGGGCAGGTTCGGATCCTCCAGCAGCATCTGGTAGTTGGTGGCGCCGGTATAGCTGAAGGTATTGGCGAGCACGTTCCACTCGTGCAGCGAATACCAGAAGACGAGGCAGAGCGGGATCAGCACGAACAGCGTGATCCCGATCAGCTGCGGGGCGATGAAGAGAAAGCCGGCGAGGCTGTCGCGCCGCGCGACCGTCCAGAACGACGATGAGGAGCGGCCTTCCGGACGGGCGGTTTGCGGCACGACAGCCATCGACTATTCCCTTAGCGCTTCAGAAGCGGGCCGATCTGGCCGCAGATCTGCTGGAGGGCTGCCGGGATATTCGCCTCCGGGCGCCAGACGGCATCGAGGCCGGAGCGAACCGCCTGCTGGATCTGCGCAAAGCCGGTATGGCCCGGAATGACCTTGCCGGTGGCGATGCCGGAGATCACGACCTTGTCGATCTGCTCCTGGCTGAGCAGCGGGTTGGTCTTTTTCAGGACTTCGGCGTTCAGCAGGGATTTGCGGGCCGACGGGAAGAACTGGCTGAGCTTGGCCGAGTTTTCCGGGTTCGTCATATAGGCGACGAATTCGGCGGCCGTCTTGGCGTTCTTGCCCGCCTGCATGACGCCGACGCCGGCCTGGCCGATCAGGGCATAGTCACCCGCCGGGCCCTTCGGCAGCGGCACGAGATCCCAGGCGAACGGCTTGTCCTTCGGCAGAAGCGAGGCGCGGCTGATCTGGGTGATGGTCATCGCGGCATTGCCGGCGAAGAAATCGACGCTCTCGCCAGGCCCCGGCATCGCCTTGTTCTTGAAGGCCGCCTGGTGGATGAAGGTCAGCGCGTCGACCATCGGCTTTTCGGCCATCGTGCAGGTCTTGCCGTCGGCGCTCCAGGGCGAGGCGCCCCAGCCGTTCCAGACGGAGGCGAGGTTCTGCCAGGTCTGGTAGTTGAAGTCGCGAACGATCAGGCCACCCTTGCCCGGCACCTTGCCGACGGCGGATGCGGTGGCGATGGCGTTCTCCCAGGTCCATTGCCCGGCCGCGATCATTTCCGCCGGCGTCTTGGCACCGGCCGCCTTGATGATGTCGTTGTTGACGAACATCGCAAACGGCGAGGTCGAGAAAGGATAGGCATAGAGCTTGCCGTCCTTGGTCCAGCGCTCGGCAGCCGTGGCGCTCAGCTCTTCCGCGTTATAGCCCTTGGTGGCCTTCAGCGTGTCCGTCAGCGGAAAGAGCGCACCGGAATTGACGAAGTCATAGGCGGCGGTTTCGAAGATCCATGCCATGTCGGGCGCGTTGCCGCCGGCGATCTGGGTCGTCAGGGCCGTCGTATAGGTTTCGAACGGCAGCGACTCGTAGGTCACCGCGACGTTCGGATGGTCCTTCTTGAACCCGGCGGCGATGTCGTTGAAGAGTTTCAGATGCGCTTCGTTGGCGCTCCAGATCGTCATGCGCAGGTTGACCGCATCCTGCGCGTTGGCGATCCCGCCCGCAAGCGGCGACAGGCCGAGCGGCACGGCCACGGCCAGCGCCGCGACCGCGGATTTCAGTGTCCGATGATAGTTCATTCCCGTTCCTCCTCCAAAGATGGTTTAGACAGACAGGCCGAAGGCCGCCCTCAGTAGGCCGCGATATCCGGCCAGCGCATTTCGATGCCTTCGCGGCCGAGCTCTCTCTGGAAATCGTGGAGCTTGCCGTCGTTTTCCTGGACCTGATGCGGCGTAAGACCCTTGTCGAGGCAATGGGCGGCGAGCATGCCGGCGACTTCGCCGATGTTCCACTCGACCGGGTGCAGCCGGTAGCAGCCATTGGTGATATGGGTGGTGCCGATATTCTTGCCGGCCGGGATGAGGTTCTTCACCCGCTGGGGCAGAAGCGCGCCGAGCGGGATCTCGAACGGGCAGGACGGCACGTCGATATAGTTGTCGCCGCCGGTCGAGGGATGCAGGTCGATGCGGTACATGCCGATGCCGATACTGTCGCGGTAGTTGACCGCGCCCTTCTCGCCGCGCACCGAATAGGAAAGGTCCTGCTCGACGATGCGGGTGACCGGCTTGATGCGGCGGCTCTCGCGAATATAGGGGGCCATGGCGAGCCCGTGTTCGGTGCCGGTGATGTCGCCGCGCAGCCGCAGCCCCGGAAAACCCTGGCCGCCATCGACACGCGGCGCCTCGGTCTGCAGCCAGTAGAACAGCGAGTAGGAAAGGTCGGCGGCCGACTTGAGCTGCCTCGCCTTGTCCTCTTCGGAGAGGTCGATGATCGTGCCTTCCATATAGTCGATCATCGGCCAGTTCACGAGGCAGATGTCGGAGGCGTAGGCACCGGGCACGAAATTGTTGCGGGCCGCGATGCGGCGGAAGATCCAGAGGTTTTCGTCGCCGCCGCCCTTGCGCTGGTCGGCATCGACGGCAAGCGGATCGTCGTTCGGATTGGGCGTGAACGAGCGGGTGGTGAAGTCCAGCGTGCGCGGATGCGGCGCCGTGAACCCGAGCAGCGGACCGCCCCAGAAATGCGGCTGGTACTTGCGCCAGTAATCGTAGTTCTCCGGCTTGTCGATCGTCTGGTCGCCGTCGACATGGTCGATCGCAAAGCAGATCGATACGGCCTGGACATTGTCCGGCTGTGCCTCGGACGGTGCGCTCGGCTCGCCGGTATCGGACTGGGCCTCGAAGCCTTTCACATATTCGGTGCCGGTCATCGGCAAGAGATCGCCAAGTTCGGTGGCATCGAGGATATAGGCGGCGGAAATGGTGATCTCGCGGCCGGTATCGCGGTGCCGAACGGTGACGGAGCGGACCGTATCGCCCTCGACGTCAGCGGCAACCGGACGGTAGGGCTGCAGCACCTTCAGTTTGCCGGCGCCGCGATAGGGCATCAGCATCGCTTCCATGACGGCGAGGCTGACGCGCGGCTCGGCGCAGATGCGGCTGACCCAGCCGGCGCCGGGATTGAGGTCGCCCCAGGCCCGAGCGCCCTCGGTCAGCGGATAATGATCGCGGTAATAGCGGCGGATGCCTTCCCGCAGCTTCCGGTAGGAGCGGGTGATGCCGAACTGCTCGACCCAGGTATGCTCGTCCGACGGCACCGCCTGGCTGGTCAGCTGGCCGCCGATCCAGTCGAACTCCTCGGTCATGATCACGTTGCGGCCGGCCCGGCATGCGCCCAGTGCTGCCGCGACGCCGCCGAGACCGCCGCCCACTACCAGAATATCCGTATGCATCTCTGTCACGTTGATCACGTCCGTCTTTTTGCGGGTCCGAGGGTTTCCCCCTCGACCGGTTCACAGGTCAGAAGAATTTGGCCGCCGGCATCGCCGCTCTCGATGCGACGCACCAGCATGGCGGTCGCCTGGCGGCCCATCTCCTCGCGGGGAATGTCGAAGGCGGTGAACTGCACATGGCTGCGCTCGGCGCGGATATGGCTGCCGAGCACGACCGCAGAAAAATCGCCGGGAATGGAAAGGCCGCGCTCGCGGGCGGCGGCTTCGACGCGCACCGCATCGGCAAGTTCGACGAAGAAGGCGACGGTGGCGCCGCTGGCGAGCAGAGCATCGAGAATCTCTCCAGCCGGCCGGCCGGCTGCCTCGACATGCAGGACGAGTTCCAGCCCCTCGCCAAGAGCGGCGGCGAAGCCGTTCCAGCGATCGGCGGTCGATTCAGCCGGTCCCGGCGGGCCGATATAGGCGAGCCTGGAATGCCCCAGCGCCCTCGCCTTCCCGACGAGCGCCAGGGTACCGTTCGCATAGTCGCCGCCGACATAGGGAACCGGCCCGCCGGCATCCTCGCGCCGGCCGATCGCCACGAACGGATAGTCGCCGGCCACCAGCCGCGTCAGTTCGGCGCGGTCGAATTCGCGGCCAAGCACCAGGCAGCCGTCGGCGATCCTCAGCCGGTTGCCATCGGCAAAGATCTTGCGGTCCTTGCCGACGCCCGCACCGGTGAGGAGCAGAAGGTCGTAATTCTGGATCTGCGCCTCTTCCTCGATACCGAGCAGGAAGGGCGTGAAGAAATCCGCCTGGGCGCTCGGAAACGCCGGCTCGTAGGTGAACACGCCGAGAATGCGGTTCAGCCCCTTGGCCATGCGCCGCGCGATCGGATCTGCGACGTAGCCGGTGGTGCGGATGACCTGCTGGACCCGTTCACGGGTTTCCTGGGGAATGCGCGCCAAAGCTGTCGGCGCACCGTTCAGCACAAGCGAAACGGTCGCCTGGCTGACGCCCGCGAGTTTCGCAATATCATGCTGAGTCAAGCGCTTAGGCGTGGCCACGCAACATCCTCCCGATCCCTCTTGACTGCTAATGCGTATTAGCAGCTAATACGTATAAACAGGATAAGCCCGATCCTTGTCAAGCGGGAAAATGAAGGAGACCTGATGACCTTTGGGGAGCATCTGAAATCGCTCGGAATTTCCGGTACCCGCGTTTTCGGCGACAGCATCACCGCCGGGTTCAATGCCAGCCGGTCCGAACGTGCCTGGCCGGCGCTGTTCGCCGAAGCGGTCGACGGCTTTCCGATCCGCAACCACGCAATTCCGGGAACCGTGCTGCAAGGCTCGATACTCGCCGACGGAAAACCGAGGCCGAACAATGGCGTCGGCCGGTTTGCCGCGGCGCTTCTCGACCGGCCTCACCAGGATGCGATCCTGATCCTCTACGGCTATAACGACGCCCGATACACGGCGGCGCCGGAAACGATGAACGTTGCGGGGTTCGTGCGAGACTACACCAGGATACTCGAGGCCCTCGTCGCGGCCGGCCATCGCGGAAGGATCGCGATCGGCAGCCCGCCCTATATCCCCGACGCGGGTTTTTCGGTCGGCAGCACCGGCTTTACAGGCCAGACGCGGGAGGGATTCAAGGCTTATGCCGGAGCGGTAGAAGAACTCGCAGAGCGGTTTTCGGTTTTCTACGCACCGGTCTACGAGTCGATGACCGTCTTCGGCGACGGCGCCCTCGCCTCCCCCGATATCACCCACCCGAACGACGAGGGGCATCGGGTGATTTTCGAGGCGTTCCTTAAGGCCGAAAGCCTGTAGCGCAGGCATGCGCCCGCTGGCCTATGCCAGGTGGCGCCTATTCCTCCGCCTTCATGCGGGAACCCGTCGGGGCCGCTCGGGCCCCCTCGCCCGGAACCGCGTCGCCAAAAGCCGCAGCGGAAGCCGGCTCGCTTACCTGATCCAGCCTCCGCAAGAGATCATCGAAAACAGTTTCGGCTGGATCCTCGAGCCGGTACATCGACTGAACGCGGCGCTGGATCTGGCCGTCGGCATAATAACGTTGAAATGAGCGAAGTTCGTCGTAGTCCTTGTGCAAATCCTGGTCCATGAATGTCTCCAAAATGCTCACCCGACAAAACCGGCGAGCGTCCGGGTCGTTCCGGCGCTCTCGGCTGCGTGTCGGGCGCCGTCGTGTATGGAAGACACCACGGCTGCGCTGTTATCGGTTGGGCGGATCCTCCGGATCACGCCTGCATGCCCGCCATCGGGAAATCCCGGGCGCCCAGAACAACGCCGGGGCGGCGGAAAAGCTCCAAGATTTTCTTGCATTGAAAGGACGCGGGAAACATGATGGGCGCCATTGATCGCATCAGGGGACGAGGCACCGCTCCGGCAACGGATCATGCCCGCAGATATCCGGGCAGTTTTCGCAACGTCGCTTCATGAACCCGGCTCGAATTGAAAGAAGACCCTGTTGAAAGCCAAGATCGGCTTGAAAGATATTGCCCGGGACGCCAACGTTTCGCTCAGCACCGCGTCACACGTCCTTAACGGCACTGCCCCCATATCCGTGGAAGTCCGAGACCGGGTGCTCAGCTCCGCCCAAAGGCTGGGCTATCTGGAAAAACGCCGGAGCCGCGCCACGATCGCGACGCTTCGCACGATCCTTCTTGCCGTCACCGCCGAAGCGGCGGCTCACAGCGACATCAACCTGGTGAGCTGGACGATGCTGAACGGCCTGCGCCAGGAATGCGAGCGGCTCAGCATCCGCATCGTCCCCTTCGTCAGCGCCGGCAGCCGGATCGACGCCGGCGAGGTGCGCCGCATGGCCCAGGCCGAAAATGTCGACGGAATAGTCGTCCTCAACGACGACCGTCCCGAATTGATCCGCGCGCTTGCCGGCGGGCGCACGCCTCTCGTCATCCTCAACGGCGAGGATCCCTCGATGCTCGTCGACACGGTGACCGGCGAAAACCGCTTCGGCGCCCGGCAGGGAACCGAATACCTGCTGTCGCTCGGCCATCGCCGTATCCTGCACCTGACCTGGAAAGGCCGGACCACCATCCGCCGGCGATATGACGGTTATGCGGACGCGCATCTTGCGGCAGGACTTGCCCCCTTGCCGGAGATGATCGTCGAGGCAGAGGGATACGAGCCCGCGCAGGGCGAGCAGGCGGTTCGCCAGCTCATTGCAGAAGACCGGACCTTGAGGGGCGCGACCGCCATCTTCTGCGCCGCGGACAATCTCGCCCTCGGCTGTCTCAGGGCGTTCGCTGCTCTCGGCATCCGCGCGCCCGAGGACATCTCCGTGCTCGGCTTCGACGATATCGTGCCCGGAGAGTTCAGCACGCCGCCGCTCTCGACGGTGCAGTTGCCTACCGACCGGCTGGGGGCCGCCGCCATCGGCCTGCTGGAGCAGAGGCTGCTTGCCAACGATCCGTTGCGGCCGGCCTACCGGCTGGAGCTAGGCTGTAAGCTGGTGCTGCGGGGCAGCGTCGCGCCACCCCGCAAGTGAGCTATTTCATGCCCGTGCCGGCAATGCCGGTGGTGATGTATTTCTGCAGGAACAGGAAGACGAGGGTGACCGGAGCAAGGCTCAGGAAGGTCATGGCGAGAATGTAGTTCCACTGCACGGAGAACTCGCCCTGGAAGGCATTGAGGCCGACCTGCAGCGTGAAATTCTCGCGGCTGCTGAGAACGATCAGCGGCCAGAGGAAATCGTTCCAGCGCCACAGGACCGAGAAGATCGCCAGCACCGCGAGCGCGGGCGCCGTCAGCGGCAGGATGATGCGCCAGAAGATCCGGAACTCGCTCGCCGCATCGACGCGGGCCGCCTCGATGAGTTCGTCGGGGATGGTGAGCATGTACTGGCGCAGCAGGAAGACGCCCGTCGGCGAGGCGATCGTCGGGATGATGATGCCCCAGAGACTGTCCACCAGGCCGACGCCGACGACGACGAGATAGGCCGGCACCATGACCACCGTCAGCGGGATCATCAGCGTCGAGATGATCAGCACGAAGATCGCCTTCTCGCCCCGGAACCGGTATTTCGACAGAGCGAAGGCGGCAAGGGCGTTGACGATGAGCGTCAGCAGCGTCGCGACGAAGGTGACGAAGACCGAATTCTTCAGGAAGGTGAGAAAGTCGAAGCGGGTCAGGGGATCGGTGTAGTTCTCGGTCGCGACGGTGAGCCGCTGGACCGGGGACATGCTTTTCACGTCGACGCTGACCGGCGTTCCCGGGTTGTTCGGATCGACCATCTGGGCCTTCAGTCCGATGCGGCGGATCATCGCCATCTCGCGAGATTGGCCATCGACATTGACGGTCCAGAGGCTGAGCGGCGCATCGAAGCCCGGCACGGTCTGCTGGACCGCCACGCGCGGCAGCAGCGTCGGCGGGAAGCGGGTGATCTCGGCGGCCGGCTTGAGCGAGGAAAGCCCCGCCCAGACGACCGGGACGAGCACCGCAAGCGTGCCGAGGATCAGCCAGGCCCAGGAGAGAATGTCGGTGAGCCCGATCCGCCCCGGCCGGCGGGTGCGGGTCAGGAAGGCGATGGGGGAGAGACCTTGCGACATGTCAGGACTCCATCTTGCGGCCGAGCCGCAGTTGTATGAGCGTCAGGGCCAGCAGCACGAGGCCCATCAGCACCGAAGCGGCCGAAGCCAGGCCGAACAGGCGCAGATCGCTGCCGAAGGCCATCTGGTAGATGTACTGCACGATGAAGCTGTTGGCGGTGCCGGGCCCGCCGCCATTGGTGAGCACCCAGGCTTCGTCGAAGATCTGCACCGAGCGGATCATCAGCAGGATCAGCACGACGAGCAGGTTCGGCCCGAGAAGCGGAAGCGTGATGCGGAACAGGGTGCGCCGGGGCGAAGCCGCGTCGATGGCGGCGGCTTCGTAAAGGTCCTTCGGAATGGCCTGCAGGCCGGCGAGAAGGATCAGGGTGTAAAAGCCCATATGGAACCAGACCGAGACCACGACGACGAAGAAGCGCGACCAGCCCACGTCGAGCAGAAAGATTTCCGGCGGCACGCCGAGCATCTGCAGGAAGGCGTTGAGCAGGCCGTTGCGGTCGAGGAACCATTTCCAGATCAGGCCGATGACGACCGGCGACAGCAGCACCGGATAGAAGAACATGGCGCGGAAGAAACCGCGCGCGGCGATCGCCCTGTTGAGGATGAGAGCCGTCACCAGTGCCACCAGCAGGGTCGCCACGACGTTGAAGCCGACGAACCAGAGCGTGTTCCAGATCGCCGTCCAGAACAGGGATTCGCGGCAGCTTCCGGGACGGAGATAATCCTCGCACTGCAGGAGCTGGCGGAAATTGTCGAAACCGACGAAGGGCCTGTCCGAGACGAAAAGCCCGGTGCCCCCGGTGAAGGCATAACCGACGGCGATCGCGATCGGCAGGAAGGTGAATATCCCGAAAAGAACGAGGTTCGGCGCGAGGAACAGATAGGGCATCCTCTTCCTGCCCATCAGCCGTTCGAACCCGTTGATCGGCGCCTCGACGATGCCCATCACGAAATCCAGCGCGCGGCCGCCGAGATCGGTTGACTTAGGCGTGCTCATGGGCCGCACTCCGTTCCTCGATGGCGCGCGGCAGGGCAAGGCCGCTGTCGGGGTCGAAGACATGCATCCGGCCTGGCTGCGGCATGATCCGCAGAAGGGCGCCCCGCTCCGGCGCGAAATGGCCGGCCTGGTGGACGATGACCTGTTCCTCGCTCCCCTCGAACGTTCCGTAGACATAGGTCTCGGTGCCGAGGCTCTCGTGATACTGGACCACGAAAGGCAGCCCCTCGCCGCCGACCGCGAAATGGGCGGGCCTTATGCCGAGGAGCACGGCCTGCCCGGCGGCCACCGCGGCAGGATCGATCCGGGCCTGGAGCGGCACGCCGTATCCCACATCGACCGTCACGCCTGTTTCGCCGACGGCCACCACCTTGCCCTTCAGAATGTTCATGCGCGGCGAGCCGAGGAAACCGGCAACGAAGAGGTTTCTCGGCTTGTCGAAGAGCTCGAGCGGCGTCCCCACCTGCTCGATCCGGCCGCCGTTGAGGACCACGATCTCGTCGGCCATGGTCATCGCCTCGACCTGATCGTGGGTGACGTAGATCATCGTCGTCTTCAGCTGGCGGTGCAGCCGGGTTATTTCCGCCCTCGTCTGCACGCGCAGCGCCGCGTCGAGGTTGGAGAGCGGCTCGTCGAAGAGGAAGATATCGGGATTGCGCACGATGGAACGGCCGATCGCGACGCGCTGGCGCTGGCCGCCGGAAAGCTGGCGCGGCTTGCGGTCCAGATAGGGCTCGAGCGCCAGCATGCGCGCCGCCTCCGCGATGCGTGCGTCGATCTCGCTGCGCTTGAACTTCAGGTTCTCGAGCCCGAAGGCGAGGTTCTTGCGCACGCTCATATGGGGGTAGAGCGCATAGGACTGGAAGACCATGGCGATCTTCCGCTCGGCCGGCGACAGGTGGACGACGTCGCGTCCGCCGATCTCGATGCCGCCGCCGCTGATGTCCTCCAGCCCCGCGATGATCCGCAGCAGGGTGGACTTGCCGCAGCCGGATGGGCCGACGAACACCACGAACTTGCCGTTGTCGATCGTCAGGTCGATGTCATGCAGCACGGTCAGCGCGCCGAACGACTTGGTGACACTCGTCAGTTTCAGATTTCCCATTCCCTGCTCCCGTCAGGTTCGGTCCATGTCGTGGACGACGGCCTCTGTGTTCCAGCCTGCCGGAACCGGTTGCGGCCGTTCAAATTGTGTCTCTTCGATCGAGATCCCCTCGATGCCGGCGGTAAACAGCGCCGGCATGCCTCCCGGGTAATCGACCAGGCCGATCACGCACCCGTCGACCCCCTTCGTCCATGCGTTCGCCCGGCCGGCGGCCTCGGCGCTCGGCGCGATGTCCGCCTGCGTGGGCCGCAGATCATAGCGAAGTCCGGTGCCGAGCGGGCCCTTGCGCTGGCGCAGCCGCAGCCGCGAAAGCTTGACGCCGTGGATCCCCGCCGCCGAAATCGAGACGAGCGCGATCGCGCCGTCCATCTGGCCGTGCAGGTCCTCGACGAGCAGGTCGCGGACGGCGCCGGCCCGACGGGTGGGGATGCGGTCGACCACCGTCACCGTCAGCGCCTCGCCCGATCCCCAGAAGCCGTCGAGCGTCTCGTGGCAATCGACCTCTATCCGGGAGAAGCGGATATCGGTCATCTGCCCGCCGTCGCGTGAAAACAGCCCCAGTCCGCGGTTGGAATCGTGGACGCGGCAGTCCTCGAAGACGACGTCGATGAAATCGCCGAAGGATTCGGTGCCGATCTTGAGCGCGCAGCTTTTGCTTTCGACCGTGCAGCGCCGCACCCGCACGTTTTCGCACTCGCCGATCGCCCGGCCGTCCGGCCCGGCACTGGTCTTCAGGCAGATGCCGTCATCGGCCGTCGATATGACGCAGTCCTCGACCACCGCATGCCGGCAGGCATCGAGCACGATGCCGTCGGTGTTGGGCATGCGCCGGTTGTTCGACACCTTCACGCCGCCGACATAGACGTTGTCGCAATTGACGAGATGCAGCGTCCACATCGGCGAATCGACGATTTCCAACCTCTCGACGCGGACGCCGCGGCAGGATTCGAAGACCACCACCCGCGGGCGGAATTCCGCCGGAACGAGCGTGCCCATCGCCTCGTCGGCGCCGGCGATGAAATGTTCGCCTCCCGCCTCGATCCGGCCGGGACCGGTCAGGGCTATGTCCGTGGCGTTTCTGGCGACGATCATCGCGCGGTTCGACTTCTCGGCAACGACCGAAACCGATGTCTCCGCGTAGGCCCCGTAGTCCGGCACCGGCCGCAGGATCGCGCCCTTCGTCAGGTGAAGCTCGACGCCGGATTGCAGTCTCAGGCCGCGGGCGGTGTGGATGCCTTCGGCGAGTTCCACGCAACCGCCGCCGCGCGCGGCCGCCTGATCGATCGCGGCCTGGATCAGCGCCGTCCCGTCCTCCTGCCCGGGCTCGATGACAAGGGAGGGGAAGCGGTTCATGCTCCGTCCCCCTCTTCGAGCAGGACTTCCGTCAGCAGCAGCATCGTCAGCGCCTGGCCATAGGGGGTCGGCAGGTTGGGGATGCGGCGGTAGAAATCGAGGTCGTGGCCCATCGGCGTGCCATCCGAAACGCCCTGGACGACGCCCTCCTCGTCGACATGGGAGAGCACGGCCGAAAGCGCCCGCTCCGCGTGAACCCGGTCCGACGTATCGAGGATGCCCGCATCGATGCCGCGCAGGATGCCGTAAGCGATGCCGGCCGTCGCCGATGTCTCGAGCGGCGACGTCGGGTCGTCGAGAAGCGTGTGGAACATGCCGTCGGGGCGCTGCAGCCGTTTCAGCGAGCTCACCTGGCTCGCCAGCACGGCCGAAAGGAAACGCTTGTCCTTTTCGTCCAGGTCCGGAACGAGTTCGAACAGTTCGGGAATGGCGACCGTGATCCAGGCATTGCCGCGCGCCCAGAAGGCTTTCGCGAAATTGTGCCGGCCGACGAAGGTCCAGCCGTGGTACCAGAGGCCCGTGACCGGATCGGACAGATAACGGGCGTGCACCATGAACTGGTAGACGGCCTCGTCGATCCAGTCGCGGCGCCCGCAGGCGACGCCCGCCCGCGCCAGGAACAGGCCGGCCATGAACAGCGTGTCGTCCCACAGCTCGCCGTCGTTCAACCGCTCCTTGACGACGTGCTGGAAGCCGCCGTCCTCCGTCTTCGGCAGACGGTGCACCAGCCAGTCCGCCCAGTCCTCGACCAGCGCGCGGAAATCCGGGCGGTCGACATGGTCGATGAGGATCGCGAGCGGCAGCATCGGCGCCGTGCTGTTGATCTGCCGCGGCGGCAGGCCACGGCCGATCTGCCGGCCGTACCAGGCGACGAGATCGTCGATCGCCCGGCGGTCGCCCGCGGCGAGCGCACGGCGCAGGAACCCGTAGAGGCCGACGCCGACTTCCCAGTCCCATTCGTCGAACTGGATGCCACCGCCGGCATCGGCCCCGGCCAGGCCTTCCTTGATGCCCTTGAGGCGGCTGAACGCAACCGCGACCTGATCGATCGTCTCCTGCAGGGCCGGTTTGTTGAGGGTCATCGAATCCATCGCTCGGTATTTCCTTTATGCATAGAAGGGACTGTCGCCGCCCGCGGCCTTGCTGTCATAGGTCAGCGTCGGCACGGGCTGGTCGTGGATGAAGGGACGCGGTTGTCCGCCGACGGTGAAATCGCCGGCATAGGAAAGCGCAAGCGTCTCGCGGTCCGGCGGAGACAGGCTCAACACCTTGCTCTCCGGGTCGAACGAGACCGATGTGGCGCGGATGCGCTCCGCGAAACGGCGGAAAGCGGCCTCGTCGCCCGCCCCCACCACGGCCGCCCAGCCGGTCAGCGCACCTTCGGAACGAACCTCGCGCCCGGCCGTCGCTCCCTCGGTGACGAGTTCGAGCCCGTTCGTCGCATGGAGCGCCGCAAAGCCTTGGCCCGAGCGGACCAGAAGCCAGTTGCCGTCCACGATCACCTCATCGAGACCGTCGCGGCCGAGATAGGCATGGGTCCAGGCATGGCGCGTGCCTTCCGTGTCGGCGATCAGCAAGGCGACGTCGCGATACTGCATGACGCGCGGCAGGACGCCGTTTCCGGCCCAATAGGACGGTCGTTGCGTTCCCCAGGGATCGTCCTCGCCCGGATGATTGACCCAGAGCCTCGCCATCGGATGGCCCGCAAGCCGGATATCGAGCACGTGCTGCTGGTGACCCCGCCGGCCGGTCTTGTGATCAACGACCGTAGAGAGCTGCGAAGCCTGTGTCTTGAAGAGCACGAGCTTGCCGCTTTCGAGCCCCTGGGCATAACGCGCTTCGATCGAGCGCCCCTGCACCAGCTGGGCGTATTCCGGCAGGTCGGCCGGCGGGGTGTAGGAGCCGGCGCAGAACATCGGCAGGGAGGCGACGCCGCCGTTCAGCCAGCCGCTGCCGAATGCCACGCGGGCAAATGGCGCCAGTTCCGTCAAGGGTCCGGCTCTCAGCTCCTTGTCGTAGGCGCGTCCCTGCGAGCCTGCGGGAACACCCGCCAGCGTGTGCAGCGCGATCATCCGGAAGATCAGATCCAGCTGATGCCGGGCGCGGGGAGCGATATCGCCGCTGCCCCAGCGTTCGAGGGCAAGCAGACCTATGAAATCCACCGGATAATAAGCTGCCGAATTCCACTCCGCGAGACCGTGCGCCTCGACGCTGTCGAACCAGCGGCGAAGCCGCTCCTCCGCCAGCGGCGCCTGTTCGCGCCCCGTCCTGCCCGAGGCGGTGAACACGGTATCCGGCATCAGGCTGCCGGCGATGAACTGGCTCGTATGGAAGCACAGGACATGGTTCTCGCTCCAGAACCACATGACGTCGTTGCCGGGTTCGTCCACCCAGTAGCGGTAGCCGGCGACGGATGCGCGGATTCTTGCCGCCGTCTCGGGTGAGAGGACATGTTCGTATTCCCCAAGGAGCCAGAGAAGCGGCACCATCACGAAATCCGAGCAATCCTCGCGCCGGTCGATGACTTCGAGGGTGGAGGCGATGATCCTGTCCATCGCCTCCCCCTCGATCTCGCCGACTGCCGCCATGGCGAGGACTCGGCCGATGCGCTCGGCACCGAAACGGGCGCTGAAGGCGAGCGCTTCGCGCTTGCGCTCGGCAAGCGTTGCCGCGGCCTGCGGCAGGGCGAGCCCGCTCATGAAGGCCGCGTCGATGTGGCGGGCGACCACGGCGGCGCCCGAGCCGATCTTCAGCCTGATGCCGTGATATCCGTCCGGCAGCCCCTTGATGTTAGGAGCGACCAGCCGTGTCTCGCCGGCGCCGAGCTTCAGGTCCGCACGCGCCAGCACGGCCCGGTCGTGACCATGGCTGTAAACCTCGATACCGACGGGCAGATCCACACCCGGCGGCGTATCGAAGAGAATTTCCAGCGGGCGGTCGACGAAAACGTCGGCGGCGGGCCGAATGGCGCGCGCAAGGAGTTCGAGCCGCCGAACCTCCTGCCGGTCCAGTTCCGTGGGCAGGGCGATATCCAGCGGCCTGGCATCGGCCAGTTCCAGTTCGAAGAACCAGATCGTGTCCCGCTCCGCGAGGTCTTCGGTCAATAGAAGGATGTCGTTGTCGCCGGGCTTCAGCGCCAGGACGATCACCGTCTCGCTTTCGACGTTGCGCCGGAAAGGCTCGAACCGCACCTGTTCCTCGCCGTTCACCCAGATCCGCACGCCGCCGCAGGTTCTCAGCCTCATCGGGACGTGGCGGACCGCTTCGGCCCGGAAACTGCCGCGCAGCCAGCGGCTGACATGGGTGGGCACGTGCCAGAAGCCCGTGAACTCGACGCGGCGGTTCGGCCCCGGCAGGTTCAGGGAGGCCGGTTTCCAATCGTGTTCGGGACGGATTTCCCGCCCGATCATCTGCGCCTGGAAGGCTTTTCGGCAAGGCAGGTCGCCGACATCCACGAAACCGTTGATGAAGCGGTAATTGACGCGGTCCTCCGCCGGAGCGGGTTCACCCGGAAAATACGCCTGGCGCAGATCGGAGACGACCCACGCGGTGAAGGTTTCGCCGGGGGCGACGTGATAACCGGCGATGCGCGAAGGGCCCGCGGCTGTAAATGACTGCTCCATGACTGCCTCCCAGATCATGAAAATATTTTTATTATTCGAACTTCGCCTGCTCCGGCTTTGTGAGTAGTTTCGAATTTAGCCGACAAAACAGCTTGACGTTTGGATTGTCAAGCGTCAAAAAAGAGAAATTCGAAGGCGAAACTCCGAAAGGGAACCTTCCGAATTGTGAAAATATTTTCATTGGGAGGATGAAAAATGCAGAGACTTCTATCAGGGATAAGTGCATTCGTATTCTCGGCCTTTGCCCTATCGGGCATGGCCATGGCGGACGCAAAGACGATCACTTTCCTGTTCACCGACGACGACCAGGGTTATGTCGAGCGCATGGCCGCCTTGAGCAAGGAGTTCGAGGCGTCGCATCCCGACGTCAAGGTCAATTTCGTATCTTCCGGCTATGATGCGGTGGTGAAGCAGCTGCCGGTGCAGCTGGCCGCAGGCAAGGGACCGGACCTTGCCAAGATCACCGACTGGCAGCTCGCGCCCTATTACCTCGACATGCGCAGCTACATGAAGGACCCCGACACCTTCGCCAAGCTCCACGGAGACAGCCTCAACCAGCTTCGCCTGCCCGATATCAACGACCCGAAGTCGATCAACGGCTATGTCGCGTCCCAGACGCTGAACCTGCCGTTCGTCAACAAGACCCTGTTCGAGCAGGCCGGCGAACCGCTGCCCGGGCCGAAGGCGACGCTCAAGGAGATCGTCGAGGCCTCCGCCCGCGTGGCAAAGGCGACGGGCGCGCAGATCCCCTTCACCATGGACCGTTCCGGCCACCGCTTCTCCGGCGGAGCCTATTCCTACGGCTCGGTCTATGTGAAGGACGGCAAGTTCAGCTTCCCGGATGCGGCCGCCCGCAAATATATCGCCGACCTCTATTCCTGGACCCAGAACGGCAGCTTCCCGAAGGAAATGTGGGGCGCGGCCGGCGGCTCGCAATACAAGAACATGGGTGACGAGTTCGTCAACGGCAATGTCGTCACCTATCTCGCCGGCAACTGGATGGTGAACCCCTTCCAGAAGAAGATCGGCAATGCGTTCCAGTGGACGGCCATCAATGCGCCCTGCGGCGATGCAGGCTGCTACGCGATGCCGGGCGCGACCGCGATCGTCGGCTTCAAGCGCACCGAACATCCCGAAGCGGTGGCCCAGTTCATCGAATTTCTGGGTTCCGAGAAGGTCCAGCGCGAGATTGCCGAAAACTACGTGATCCTGACGGGAGCCGACATCAAGAACCCGCAATACAAGATCTCGAGCAATGACGCCAAGGCGTCCATGGCGGTCTTTCTGGACAACAAGAAGAACGTGCCGCAGGTCGCGCGGGATTTCGAACGCCTGAAGGGCGGGACGGCGATCTACCAGCAGATCGTCCAGCGCATGAGCCAGCTCATCGTGGGCGAACTGAGCCTGGAAGAGACCTACAAGAACCTTGAGGCCGACGCCGCCAAGATCAACGAGGCACTGGCGGTGAAGTGACGATCAGGCGTGCCGGGCGGCCATGCGGCCCGGCATGCCCCGCGAGGGCAGGCCGCAAAGACGGTTGACGATCTTTCGCAATGTGCGCTGCTCCCGTCTTCCGTGTCGCAAGACAGGGCCAGCCCCGATACCGGTTTCCGATAGGCCCGCAAGACGGGCCATTGCTTATGGCGGAATGCCCCGGCGGCGGTTCACCCCGCCGCAGCACCGACGGCTGTCAAGCCGACCGCCAGCAATGCCATGATGATCAGCAGCCAACGCGCCTGATACACGCTCTCTTCCATCCGAACCTCCTTTTCCCGAAACGCCGCGAACCGCGCCACTGCCGCTAAGTTCCCGTTATTCGGACCTTTTCTGCGCGCACCGGACCTTGGTCGGTACCGCGCACGGCCTAAGGTCTCACCCCAATCGGACTGAAGCCCCTGAGTGGGAACATGCTTTGCCGCGAGCCAGTTCTTTTCGCAGCTTCGGAAACGCTGTCGCGATCGGAAGCATGTGGAAACTCAAGGAGATAAGAGATGAACATCGTCACACGCGCGGCCTTCGCCGCGGCGCTTCTCGCGGGTACAACACTGTCGGCCTTCGCCCAGACCAGCAGCACCGTCGGGACCGGCGGAACCAGCGCCGGCGGCGGCACATCGAGCAGCACGGTGGGCACCGGCGGCAGTTCTGCCGGAGGCACCAACTGCGCACCGGGCACGACCAATTGCGGCTCCGGCTCGGCCTCGACCCTTGGCACCGGCGGGTCTTCCGCCGGTGCCGACCGAGCNNCGGCGGCCAGTCGAGCAGCTCGGTCGGCACCGGCGGGTCCGCTGCCGGTTCAGGCAGCGGCTCCGGCTCCGCGTCGACGCTCGGCACTGGCGGCACGTCCGCAGGCGGTGGCCAATCCAGCAGCTCCGTGGGCACCGGCGGTTCGGCGGCAGGCTCCGGCAGCGGGTCGGGCTCCGCATCGACGCTCGGGACCGGCGGCAGCTCGGCCAAGGACGGCACCTCGACCAGCTCCGTCGGTACCGGCGGCAGTGCGGCCGGCGCAGCCGGCCTGGAAAATGGACAGGGCAAGAAGGCATGTCCTCCGGGCCAGGCCAAGAAAGACGGCGCGTCCTGCTAGTCCCACCCATCGGACGGGGGCGGTTCGTTCCGCCTTCGTCCTGTTCATAGGAGAGCCGAAATGACCTCGGCATCATTCGCATACAAAGGCACGTTCGCGCTGCCGCTGATATTGGCGACCATTACCGCGATCTCGGCCTTCGCCACCGAGACCGTCAAGCTCGACGACGGCACGACCTGCACCGTGATCGAGAGCACAGGCTCGACCGGCAACGGTACCTCGACATCCGTAACCGCAGGCGGCGGAAGCGTTTCTTCCTCGACGACAATCGACGGCAAGACGACCACCATGAACTCGGGCGGCGGCTCGGCTTCGTCCAGCGCCGGCTCGTCCGTCACGACCGGCACCGCCGGCAATCAGGCATTTTCGACGGCAAGCGTCACCAGGCCTGACGGAACCGTGATCACCCGCCGGTCGGACGGCACCTGCGACATCACCAAGCCTCAGAAATGAAGGAGATAGACATGTCGAAGACAATATCGCTGGCGGGCCTCGCCCTTCTGGCCTCGGTTGCCGCCACGCCCGTGCCTGCACAGGACTGCACCGCGGCCGGTACGGTCGGCTCCGGCGGCAGCGCGGCCGCGGGCGGCACGTCGGCAAGCACGCTCGGGACCGCCGGCGCCTGCCGGACCGACGACGGCACCACATCCTCGATCGGCTCGGCAGGCAGTGCCGCGACGGCGGATGGCAAAGCCAGGAGCCAGACGAAGATCAACGAGAACCCGAACCAGCTGAAGGCCCAATCGAAAGCCCAGGCGATGGACCAGGGCACCTTCAGCAAGTCGCAGACCAAGACCAGGGTCAAGGGCGACGAGCTGCAGAGCAAGACGCGCAGCATGTCCCACGTCCCGGGGCAGAAGCCGGTCAAAAGCACGACCGACAGCAATGTCGTCCTGCCGCAGGATTGAACCGGAACGGGCAGCCGGTTCCCACGTCGGCCCTGGCGGGGGATCCGGGCCGCCTCAGCGGCATCCTCTGCCAGTCACCATCTTTCCCCCGCCGGCCGGGAACTGAATCGCGGCTGGGCGCTTTCAGAAGCATGGACTTTGGAGAATGATGATGAACGAAGACACGTTTTCGCAGCTCAGCGCCATGAGCCAACACCTGCAGGAGCGCGCCCGTGCCTTGTCCGGCCAAGGCACGGATAACGACCTTGCGACGCTGATGTCGGCGCAGGCTCTGACGATAGAGGCCCTCAAAGCGCTCGGCGAGACTTTGAACAAGATCAACGGGCCGCTGGGGCTTGGGGCTGCGGGCGACTAGGCGGGACCGTCCTCCCTTCCGGTTCACGCGCCTGGTTTCGGCGGCATCAGCAGCCGGCGGGAACTTCAAGGAGGATGGGAGGTTCGGTCCGCAGGAGGAGAAAGAGATGCATCGCAAACATGACCATCCGCACGAATTGGCGTTCTATATCGGGCTCAACGCAGCGCTCGGCTGCCTGATCGCCATCTGCATCCTGCTTGCGGCAGCGGCCTGACGAGCACCTGCGTCGGCACCTGACGCCGACGGCCGGCGCCAGGCGATGATCATCGGAACCAGCCGCTCAATTCTATCGTTCCG
This sequence comes from Hyphomicrobiales bacterium, assembly GCA_900471605.1. Taxonomy (GTDB): domain Bacteria; phylum Pseudomonadota; class Alphaproteobacteria; order Rhizobiales; family Rhizobiaceae; genus Neorhizobium. Next base: position 72,314 of record UCEY01000065.1, read on the forward strand.
GGTGTCCGTTCGGTAACCATCCAACCAGCAAAATCCGCCGGCCGTTCTTGTCATATGCTAATTGTGGCAGAAGTTCGCTTCAGAACGATACGCCGAGGAAACCCGAAAATGCCCAACCGAGTTCAGGGATACGGACGCACGCCCGCCACCGTGCATTGCTGGTCGGACGACGTCCCCAGCCAGACCTTCGGCTCGCTGGATAAAGCCTTGGCCTATTGCAAGAAGAACATCGGGGATCTTCCGGCCATCGAGGTTTTCGTGCATTGCGGCCAGGTGCCGGAGCCGATCATCAGCGGCGATGAACTTGAGGCGCTGATGAAGAGGAAACGGCGCAGCCTGATCTGACCCCGGCACGCCCCCGCGCCAAGGCAGGCGGCACGGGGTGACCGGCAAGCCGGCTCCCGGGATTCGGCGCTCCCATATTAAAGATGACTGAAGTTATCTTGTTATAACGAGCAGGAACGGCTATTCGCCATGTCCCGACCTTGAATCAGGACCTTCCATGCTCACGTTAAAATCCGCCCTGACCGCGCTATCGATCGCCACAGTGTCCAGCCTGACCGTCTCTTCGGCATTCGCAGCGACGAAATACCCGCTCACCCTCGAAAACTGCGGCGTGCAGGTCAGCTTCCAGAAGGCACCCGAGCGGGCGATCGGGCTTGGCCAGAACAGCGCGGAAATCCTGCTGCTGCTCGGTCTCGAGGACAAGATGGCCGGCACCGCTTTCTGGCCGAGCAAGGTGCTGCCGAAGCTTGCCGAGGCCAATGCCAAGGTGAAGCTGCTGTCCGTGGAATTCCCGACCTTCGAATCGATCCTGGCGCAGGACCCGGACTTCGTGGCGGCTGCTTTGCCGAGCTTGCTCGGCCCGAGCAGCAAGGTCGCCAAGCGCGAGGATTTCGACAAGGTCGGCGTCCCGAGCTACCTCTCGCCCAGCACCTGCCTCAGCACCAAGGACGTCAAGGACCAGTACGGCAGCCGCGCACAGCTCTGGAACATGGACCTGCTCTACAAGGAGATCGACGAACTGTCGCAGATCTTCGATGTCGCCGACCGCGGCCAGGCGCTGATCGCCGATTTCAAGGCGCGCGAGGCGGCACTTCGCGCCGGCGTTTCCAAGGACGGCAGGAAGCTCTCCTATGTCTTCTGGTTCTCCAGCCCGAGCCCCTCGGCGGATGCCTATCTCGGCGGCAAGAACGCCGCTTCCGGCTTCATCGCCGACGTGCTTGGCGGCCATAACGCGGTGACCGCCGAAGCCGAATGGCCGACGCTCGGCTGGGAAAGCATCATCGCGCTCAATCCGGACGTGATCGTCATCGCCAATCTCGATCGCAATCGGTGGGAACTCGACAAGCCGGAAGCCAAGATCAAGTTCCTGACCACCGATCCCGCTGTCAGCCAGATCGCCGCCGTGAAGAACAAGGCGATGGTTGTCATGGACGGCCAGGCCATGAACCCGACGGTGCGGACGATCTACGGCGCCGAACAGGTGGCCGAACAACTGAAGGCCCTCGGTCTCCTGAAGTGACCGGGGCACACAACTCCCTTCGGCAGTTTTTCGCCTTCGCGGCGGCGGTGGCGGCTTCGTTTGCCGCCATCGGTCTTGCCGTCGGCGTCAGTGTCGGGATAGGCGACCTGCCGATCCCGCTCGCCACGACCTTTTCCGCCGTCACCAACCGGCTGGGATGGACGGCGGTGGCGCTCAACCGCATCCATGAAACGGTCATCTGGGATTATCGTCTCAGCCGGGCGCTGGTCGCGGCCTTCTGCGGCGCGGGCCTTGCCCTGTCGGGAGCGGTCATGCAATCGCTGCTTCGCAACCCGCTGGCCGAACCCTATGTCCTCGGCATCTCGGCCGGTGCGTCCACCGGCGCGGTCTCGATCGTCATCCTCGGCCTTGGGGCCGGCACGATTTCGCTGTCGACCGGGGCCTTCGCGGGCGCCTTCGCGGCCTTCTTCTTCGTCGCCCTGCTGTCGAACGGCACCCGCGGCGGCGCGGATCGCACGATCCTGGCCGGCGTCGCCGCCTCCCAGCTTTTCAACGCCTCGACCTCCTACATCGTCACCACGTCCGGCAATGCCCAGCAGGCGCGCGACGTGATGTTCTGGCTGCTCGGCAGTTTTGGCGGCGTGCGCTGGCCGGAACTGGCGCTGGTCTCGGTCATCGTCGGTATCGCGCTGGTGGCCTGTCTGCTTTATGCCCGCGTGCTCGACGCCTTCGCCTTCGGCGACGAAGCAGCCGCCGCGCTCGGCGTCAACGTGGCCCGGGCGCGGATCGTACTCTTCGCGCTGACGGCGATGATGACGGCGACCATCGTCAGCATGGTCGGCTCAATCGGTTTCGTCGGGCTGGTCGTGCCGCATGTGGCGCGTTTCGTCGTCGGACCGCTGCATGTCCGGCTGCTGCCGGCCTGTGCGGTCGTCGGCGCCATCTTCATGGTCGTGGCGGACATTGCGTCCCGCACCCTCATCCCGCAGCAGGTCCTGCCGATCGGGGTCGTGACCGCCTTGGTCGGCGTGCCCTTCTTCTCCATCATCCTCTACCGGTTCCAGCGCGCGTCATGACCATCAAGGCCGATAACCTCACCTGGAAAATTGGCAGGAAGACCATCGTCGACGAGGTTTCCTTCGTGGCGCAGCCAGGCAAGATGCTCGGCCTGCTCGGGCCGAACGGTTCGGGCAAGACCTCGCTCCTGCGTCTGATCGCCGGATTGCGATCGCCGCATTCCGGCTCGATCATCCTCGAAGGCAGGGATCTGAAAACCATCGGCCGGCGCGCGATCGCAAGGCGCGTCGCCTTCGTCGAACAGCACGCCACGACCAATGCCAATCTGAGGGTGGTCGACGTGGTGAAGCTCGGGCGGTTTCCGCACCGCTCGATGTTCTCCGGCTGGTCGCTTGCCGACGACGAAGCCGTCGAAACGGCGCTGAGCCGTGCCGGCATGGCGCACAAGCGCAACGACCGCTGGCAGTCCCTGTCCGGCGGCGAGAAACAGAGGACCCATATCGCAAGGGCGCTGGCGCAATCGCCGAAGGAACTCATCCTCGACGAGCCCACCAACCACCTGGATATCCAGCATCAGATCGGCCTGATGCGGCTGGTTTCGGGATTGCCGATGACCAGCATCATAGCGCTTCACGACCTCAACCACGCCGCGATGTTCTGCGATCATCTGATCGTCATGCAGAACGGCAGGATCGTTGCGTCAGGGACGCCGGAGGACGTGGTAACCGAAGCCCTGCTGCGCGACGTCTTTTGCGTCGAAGCGCGCGTGGAGGCCTCGCCGCATCATGCGCGGCCGCATATCCACTACCTCGCCCGGTAACGTCCGTCCGCGGCCGGCCTGCCGGCCGGGAGCCCGGCTTCAGGGATTGTCGCGTCTGAAGATCCAGTCGTGGTCCGGGTGGTTCCTGAACCGCCATTTGCGGATCGGGCCGGCCATGACGTTCAGATAATACATCTCGTAGCCATAGGGTGCGCCGCAGGGATGATGCCCTTTCGGCACCAGCACCAGGTCGTGGTCCGAGACGGCCATCGTCTCGTCCAGTGAACCGTCCTCGGTGAACACCCGCTGGAAACCGAAACCCTGCGCCGGGTTCAGCCGGTGATAATAGGTTTCTTCCAGATAGGTCATGTCGGGGAAATTGTCCTCGTCGTGCCGGTGCGGCGGATAGGACGACCAGTTTCCGGACGGCGTGAAGACTTCGGTCACGAGCAGGCTGTCGGCGACGTCCCTGTCTTCCATGGCGATCGGGAAGATGTAGCGCGTGTTGGCGTCCTTGCCGCGGATGTTGAGGGAAAGCCCTTCCGGCCCGATCACCGCTGCCTCGCGGCCGGGCTTGGCGGGCGCCGTGCACACAGCCAGCGTGCAGTCCGAGGTTGCCGTGGCGCTCCAGTCAGAACCCGCCGGGATATAGACGCAATGCGGGGGCTTGCGCTCGAAGACGTTCATCCGGTCGCCGAGTTCGCCGAAAACCTTGCCGCTGCCGGAAATCTCCGCCTTGCCTTCGACAAGCACGAGAATGACTTCCGTATCGCCGGTCTTTTCCGCGGCGCTTTCACCGGGTTTCAGCCGGTAGAGACCGAAGCCCACATAACCCCAGCCGGCATCCTTGGGCGTGACGTCGTGCACCTTGCCGGATGAGCCCTTCGGCTTGCGCAGCAGGCTGCTCATGCCTTTGCTCCCTTGTCGAGGCCGGCCGCCTGCGCCATCGCCTTCAGCGAGGAAAGACCCATGCTCTGGTATTCGAAAGGATTGCGGACATCCGGATCCTGTTCCGCCTCGATCACCAGCCAGCCCTGATAGCCATGCTCGGCCGCGATCTTCAGCACCGGCGGGAAGCTGACGCCGCCTTCCTTGTCGCCCGGAACCGTGAAGACACCGCGACGAACGCCCTCGAGGAAGGAGAGGCCTTCGTTGCGCACCTGCGCGGCAATATCGGGCCTTACGTTCTTGGCATGGATATGCCCGACGCGCGCCATGTGATTTTTCGCGGCGCGCTCCGGATTGCCGCCGCCGAAAAGGCAATGGCCGGTGTCGAGCAGAAGCCTGGCATGCGGGCCGGTATTGGCCATCAGCTTGTCGATCTCGTCCTCGCTTTCGACGATCGTGCCCATGTGGTGGTGGTAGACGAGCGTGATGCCCTGCCCCGCCGCAAATTCGGCCAGCGCCTCGACGCCTGCGCCGAAGGATTTCCACGCGTCGTCGGCCAGTTTCGGCCGGTTGTTGACGGGCTTGCCGTCGTCGCCGTGGATCGCGTTGGAGGTCTCGCAGACGATGATGACCTTGGAACCCATCGCCTTCAGGAGATCGAGCGCCGGCTGCATCGCTTGTCTCTCCTCCTCCAGGGAGTTCGTGAGAAGGTTCAGCGAATGCCAGCCTGAGACGTAACGAAGATTACGCGGCTCCAGCACGGCTTTCAGCGCTGCCGGTTCCTGCGGGAACTTGTGACCCTTCTCGATGCCGTCGAAACCGATCTTCGACGTTTCGTCGAGGCACTGGTCGAGGCTGATATGAGCGCCGAGCGTGCGGTCGTCGTCGTTGGACCAGGCGATGGGATTGGTACCGTAGAGAATCATGTCAGCGTCTTTCCTTGAGCGCCGTTTCATAGGCGGCGCGAGCCTTGTTGACTTCCGGCCGGACGGACACTTCCGGCACCGCGACATCCCACCAGAAGCCGCCGCCTTCGGGCGTCGGATAGGGATCGGTATCGATGACGATCACCGTTGCAACCTTCGCCTCCCGCGCGCCGTTCAACGCCGCTTCCAGATCGGCGATCGAGGACACCTTGCGGGCATCCGCACCCATCGCCGCGGCATGGGCGACGAAATCGATCTGCATCGGGTTTACCTGGTTGGTGTGGGCGTAGAGATTGTTGAACTCGGCGCCGCCGGTCGCCATCTGCAGCCGGTTGATGCAGCCGTAGCCGCGGTTGTCGGTGATGACGACGGTGATCTTGACGCCCATGGCGACGGCGGTCGCAAGCTCCGAATTCATCATCATGTAGGACCCGTCGCCGACCATGACGATCACGTCGCGGTCCGGTTCGGCCATCTTGATGCCGAGCCCGCCGGCGATCTCGTAGCCCATGCACGAGAAACCGTATTCCATGTGGTAGGAGAGCGGCCTGCCGGCCTTCCAGAGCTGATGCAGCTCGCCCGGCATGGTGCCGGCGGCGCACATGACAACCGTGTTGTCGCGCGATGCGCGCTGCACGGCGCCGATCACCTGCATATCGGTCGGCAGCAGGTTTCCGTCTTCCGGGGCCGCGGTGACGGCATCCGCCTCGGCGAACCATGCCTCTTTCAAGCCCGTGCCGGCGGCAGCGAAACGTTTGTCGCCGAGTGCCGCGCCGATCAGCTCCAGTCCCACCTTGGCGTCGGAGACGAGCGGTATCGCCTCATGCTTTGCGCTGTCGTAAGGCTGGACATTGAGCGACAGGATACGCCGGCCTGGATTTTTGAAGAGCGCCCAGGAGCCGGTGGTGAAATCCTGGAAACGGGTGCCGATGCCGATCACCAGGTCGGCATTCTCGCAGACCGCATTGGCGCTCGAAGCCCCCGTGACGCCGACCGGGCCGAAGTTCGAGGCATGGTCCCAGGGCAGCGCCGACTTGCCGGCCTGGGTCTCGACGACCGGAATATTGTGCCGGCTGGCAAAAGCGGCGAGCGTTTCGGTCGCACCGGAAAAATGCACGCCGCCGCCGGCAACGATGACCGGGTTGCTTGCGGCCTTGATGGCCTCGACGGCACGCCTGAGTTCGTTCTCATCCGGCCGCGGCCGGCGCCAATGCCAGATTTTCCTGTTGAAGAAGCTTTCCGGATAGTCGTAGGCTTCGGCCTGCGTGTCCTGGCAGAAAGCCAACGTCACCGGCCCGCAATCGGCCGGGTCGGTCAAGGTCCGCATGGCGCGCGGCAGCGCGGTCAGGAGGTGTTGCGGCCGGCTGATGCGGTCGAAATAACGGCTGACGGGCCTGAAGCAGTCGTTGACCGACGCAAGGCCGTCGCCGAAATTCTCGATCTGCTGCAGGACCGGATCAGGACCGCGACTGGCGAAGACGTCGCCCGGAATGAAAAGCACCGGCAGGCGGTTCACATGCGCAAGCGCTGCCGCCGTCACCATGTTGACCGCGCCGGGGCCGATCGAGGAGGTCACGGCCATCGCACGGCTGCGGCGGAGCTGTTTCGAATAGGCGATCGCCGCGTGGGCCATCGACTGCTCGTTCTGGCCGCGATAGGTCGGCAGCTCCTCGCGGATGCCTGCCAGCGCCTCGCCCATGCCGGCAACATTGCCGTGCCCGAAGATCGCCCAGACGCCGGCGATGAAGGGAACCCCTTCCTCCGTCATCTGGTTTGCGAGATAGCGCACCATCGCCTGCGCGGCGGTCAGTCTCACCGTTTTCATCGGCCGTCTCCTCCGCTCCCGGCTCTGGCACGGGCCGTGTCCCAGGCCGTGCAAAGCTCTCGATATTTATGCGCCATGTCGGCGACCGCCGCGTCATCGTCCATCCTGCCGGCAAACCACTGCCGTGCGGCATCGGCGAAGATGGTCCGGCCGACCGCAAACCCCTTCACGAGACCAAAGCGCGCGGCCGTGACAAAGCTTTCCTCCAGCTCGGCCATCGGCGCATCCAGCCCGAGCACGACGATGCCGCGCACATAGGGATCATGCTTCTCGATCGCCGCGCAGGCATTCGCCCAGGCGGCTTCGCTCTTCATCGGCTCGAGCTTCCACCAGTCGGGATAGACGCCGATCTCGTAGAACCGCTCGATAATGTCGGAGACGGTCCGGTCGCCGGTCGGGCCGACCTTGGACGGGATCACTTCCAGCAGCATTTCCAGCCTGTTGCGGCGGGTCGCGGCGAACAGGCGCTTGACCACGTCCTCCTGTTTCTCACGCATTTCCGGCGGGTCGTCGGGATGGTAGAAACAGAGAACCTTGGCGACGTTGTCGACTGGCCATTCGGCAATGCCGCCGAGATCGGGGCCGAGTTCCGGCTCGAGCGTCAGCGGGCGGGAGCCCGGCCATTCCGCCGGCCGGCCGATCCAAAGCCCGGTGCCCGTCGCCTTGTAGAGCGTCTCGCGGCCGAGCCGGCCGTCGCACAGAATGCCATAGCCATGCCGATCGCCGGCAACGTCGAGGGCGGCCTGGAGGCAGAGCGACTTGAACGCGTCGATCCGCTCCGAGCTTTGGCCTGCCTCTTCGGCAATGACTTCGAGCTGCATGCGATGATCGAAGGCGAAGACGCGCATTTCCGGCCAGTCGCCGGTGCGGTTCGTCGACCAGTGCACCTGTTCCAGTGCCGCATCCTTGCGCAGCGCCCTGTCGCGAATGCCGGTGCGGAAGAAATACTGCAGCTCTTCCCAGCTCGGATAGGCCGGCGTGCAGCCATGCCGCGACACGGCGAAGGCGCCGCAGGCATTGGCGTATTTCAGCGCCGTCGGCCAGTCCTCGCCGGTCAGCCAGCCCTTGAGCAGGCCCGCCATGAAGCCGTCGCCCGCGCCGAGCACGTTGAAGACCTCGATCGGGAAACCCTGACCGGTCTGGCCCTTGTCGAGGCTGTCGGGGATATCGCCTTCGAAGACGACGGCGCCCATCGGTCCGCGCTTGCAGACCAGCGTCGCCCTGGAGACCTTGCGGACCGCCCTCAGCGCCTCGAGCGTGTCGGTCGAACCGCCGGCGATATGAAACTCCTCCTCCGTCCCGACCAGCAGGTCGAAGAGATGGAGGGTGGATTGCAGTTTGGCGGTCACCTTGCCGGACTCGATGAACCGGCTTTCACCCGCCTCATGGCCGGCAAGCCCCCAGAGGTTCGGGCGATAATCGATGTCGAGCGCGGTGCGGGCGCCGTTTTCACGGGCGAGCCGCAGCGCCTTCAGCACCGCCGCTTCGGTATTGGGATGGGACAGATGCGTGCCGGTAACGCAGACGCAGCCGGCTTCGGCGATGAAACCGGGATCGATATCCTCTTCGCAGAGCGCCATGTCGGCACAGTTCTCGCGATAGAAGATCAGCGGGAACTGATGCTGGTCGCGGATGCCGAGAAGGACCAGCGCCGTCAGGCGTTCCGGGTCCGTCTTAACGCCGCGCACATCGACGCCCTCCCGGATCAGCTGCTCGCGGATGAACCGGCCCATGTGCTCGGCGCCGACGCGGGTGATCAGCGCCGACTTCAGCCCGAGGCGCGCCGCGCCGGCCGCGATATTGGTCGGCGAACCGCCTATATATTTGTTGAAGGAGGCCATGTCCTCCAGGCGCCCGCCCACCTGCACGCCGTAGAGATCCACGGATGAACGGCCGATCGTGATGAGATCGAGTGACGCCAAGATTTCCTCCCTTTCATGATGGCGGCGACCTCCGCTACCGTACCGCCATGCCAGAAATAGATCATAAATTCCATTTTCTCAATTTTCAATATAAAAATTCAAACTGCGACCGGTTTGGTGGTCCCCACACTGACCGCCAGCGCCGTGGCGAGACAGAGGGTGGCCGCCGGAGACCGGAAGGCGCCAAAATCGACTTCCGAGACCAGCAGCGTGACCGGCCGGAATTTCGCAAGCGGGCCGATCGCCGAATCGGTCATCGCCACGACGGGGATGTTGCGTGCGGCCGCGTTCTCGACGAGATCCAGGGTGGGCGACGAATAGGGCGAGAAGGTGATGGCCAGAAGAACGTCACCATCCCGGATGGCGTGCCGGTTGTCGAGCTTTCCGAGCGACGTATGCAGCACGCAAGGGACCTCCATCTTCTCGAAGATATAGGCCATGTAGGTCGCCGTCGAGAACGAACGACCCAGACCGACGACATGAATGACATTCGCCGCCGAGAGCAGGTTCGCCGCCTCGGTCAAGGTTGCCGGATCGACGGTATTCAGCAGGCTTTCCAGGGATGCCCGGCCAGCATCGACGAATTCACCGAGAAGCGCGGAAGGGCTGCCCTCCTGCTTCTCCCGCAGGTGCTGCAGCCGCGTCGAATAATCCGGCCAGCCGCCGACATAGGACTCGCGAAACAGCCGCTGCATTTCGGAAAAGCCCGAAAAGCCGAGGATCTGGCAGAAGCGCATCAGGGCAGACGGCTGGACGCCCGCTCCTTCCGCCATTTCCGCGACGGTCGACACCGCGATGCGATCCCTGTTGGCGGCAACATAGTCGGCGCATTGACGCAGCCTTTTCGGCAGGTTTTCCGAAACTTCGAGAAGCCTTTCCTCGAACGCCTTCAAGCTCGCCGGCGATGCGTTTTCGTCCATAAAGGCCTCTTCGTTCCTGCTTGACACACCCGAAATCGCAATCTAGCAAAATGGAATAGATATTCCAATTCTGATCTGGACGAACCACAGCAATCGAGGCGCCGCCGGGGAAACGGACGATAACGTCAGGTGCCGGCGGGTTCACAGCAGCCGATCGACTGCATCATCATGGGAGAACATCATGGTCACGAAACTCGCGCTTCTCGGCGCAGGCCGGATCGGCAAGGTCCATGCGCGCGCCATCGCGGAGGATAAGCGGGCGAAGCTCGTTGCCGTCGCCGATGCCGTGACGGACGCGGCACAGGCGATCGCCGACAGCACCGGCTGCGCGGTCAGCACCATCGATGCGATCGAGGCCGATCGCGATATCGATGCCGTCATCATCTGCACGCCGACCAATACCCATGCGGACCTGATCGAGCGTTTCGCCAAGGCCGGCAAGGCGATCTTCTGCGAAAAGCCGATCGACCTCGACGTCGAACGCGCGCGGGCCTGCGTGGAGACGGTGCGCAGGACCGGTGCCAAGGTGATGCTCGGCTTCAACCGCCGCTTCGACCCGCATTTCCGCGCCGTGCGCCAGGCGATCGACGACGGCAGGATCGGCAAGGTGGAAATGGTGACGATCACCAGCCGCGACCCCGGCCCGCCGCCGGCCGAATATATCAAGGTTTCCGGCGGCATATTCCGCGATATGACGATCCACGATTTCGACATGGCGCGCTTCCTGCTCGGCGAGGAAATCGACACCGTCATGGCGTCCGGCGCCGTATTGGTCGACCCGAAGATCGGCGAACTCGGCGATTACGACAGCGCGAGCCTGATCCTGACGACGAAAAGCGGCAGGCAGGCGATCATCTCCAATTCCCGCCGGGCGAGCTACGGTTATGACCAGCGCATCGAGGTGCACGGATCGCTCGGCTCGGTCGCGGCGGAAAACCAGCGGCCGGTGTCGATCGAGATCGCCAACAAGGACGGCTACACCCGCCCACCGCTGCACGACTTCTTCATGACGCGTTACACGGCGGCCTATGCGGCGGAAATCTCCGCCTTCATCGATTGCCTCGAAAGCGGTTCGGCTCCCTCGCCTTCGGCCGAAGACGGCGTGATCGCGCTGGCGCTCGCCGACGCGGCCCTGCTCGCCGCCACTGAGGGCAAGGCGGTCAAGGTCTCGTACTGAACCGCCTCAGCCGCCCCTCACCGATCCGCGCCAGACGAGTTCCGCATCAAGCCTTCGGGAATTCGTCTCGGCCGGCGTGACCTGATCGAGCCAGGTCACGGCCTCGGCCGCGATCTGCTCGACCGGCTGGGCAAAAGTCGTGAGATTGTAGGACGACCAGGACGCCTGCTCGATATCGTCGAAACCGACGACGCAGAGCTCCGACGGGATCGCGAGGTTGAACTGGTGCCGTGCGGCATCCATCAGCCCGCAGGCGAGCAGGTCGTTAACGCAGAAGATCGCGTCGGGCCGATTCTCGCGGGTGAGCAGCCGCTGCGCCAGCACCACCCCGCTCTGATAGGTGGTCGAACCGAAGCGTTCGACGGTGACGTCGATGCCGTGATCACGGCCGGCGGCACGAAATGCCTCTTCGCGGGCAATCAGGCTCGGCGTCATTGCCTCCGAATTGGCGAAGGCGAAGTTGCGGCAGCCGGCGCGCAACATCGCAATGAATCCGCGCCGCGCCGCCTCGCGATCGTGGAGATTGATCATCAACGCGCCGTCCCGGTCTTCGTCCCGGTTGATCAGCACCAGCCGCTGGCCGCTCTTCAGGCATAGATCGGTGATCGACTTGTCCGGCATGCCGGACAGGATGATCGAGGCATCCGCCCTGTAGCTGATCGCCTGGCGCAGCGCCTGGTCGACGCTGTCGTCGGAGCGATCGGTATTGATCAGCATCGCGATCTTCGAGGCGCCCTGAAGCTGGCCGGTGAGCGCGCGGATGAGGCTGGCGCGGTAGGGCGTGTCGAGTTCGGAAACGATCAGGCAGACGATGCCGCTTTCGTTGCGCATCAGCCCGCGGGCCAGATGGTTGACGTGGTAGCCGAGTTCCTCCGCCGCCTCGATCACCCGCCGCCTCGTCTCCTCGGAAACGCTCGCGCCCGGCGTGAACGTACGCGAAACAGCCGACCGGGACACGCCGGCCCGGTCAGCGACTTCCTTGGCGCTGACGAAAATCTTGCGGCTCATCGCCCTCTCCCTTGCCTCAATCAATGCCCAGTTTTGCAAGCGAGTGCAACAGCAGGATGACAAGCACTGTGGCGAAGCACCGAATTCTTTAGCGATTTGTTATTGACAACATCCACAACTACGTGAAACCATTGCACACGCTTGCAAAGGCGGGTGATGTGGAGGCGTCACCATAATCTGGGAGGATAATCATGCGCCTGGCTTTGACGGCCGCCGCTCTCGCGGCCGGCTTGACTATGAATGCATCGGCATCTCGCGCCGCAGAAGAACTCAACCTGATCTGCTCCGCCGACGTGGTGATCTGCGAGATGATGCAGCAGATGTTCCAGAAGGAAACCGGTATTCAGGTGAACATGGTTCGCCTGTCGTCCGGCGAGACCTATGCCAAGATCCGCGCCGAGGCGCGTAACCCGAAAACGGATATCTGGTGGGCCGGCACCGGCGATCCGCACCTGCAGGCGGCCTCCGAAGGGCTGACCCAGGAATACAAGTCGCCGCTTCTCGGAGAGCTGAACGACTGGGCGAAGAAGCAGGCGGAAAGCTCCGGCTTCCGTACTGTCGGCGTTTATGCCGGCGCGCTCGGCTGGGGCTACAATACCGAACTCTTCAAGCAGAAGAACTACAAGGAACCGAAGTGCTGGTCAGACCTTCTGGACGCCTCGTTCAAGGGCGAGATCCAGATGGCCAACCCGAATTCGTCCGGCACCGCCTATACCGCTCTGGCGACGCTCGTGCAGATCATGGGTGAGGACAAGGCATTCGACTACCTGAAGAAACTCAACGCCAACGTTTCGCAATACACCAAGTCGGGCTCGGCGCCGGTCAAGGCGGCCGCCCGCGGCGAGACGGCGATCGGCATCGTCTTCATGCACGATGCGGTGGCCCAGACGGTGGAGGGTTTCCCGGTCAAGTCGATCGCGCCCTGCGAGGGCACCGGCTACGAAATCGGCTCGATGTCGATCGTCAAGGGCGCCCGCAACCTGGAAAACGCCAAGAAGTGGTATGACTGGGCTCTGAAAGCCGACGTGCAGTCGCACATGAAGGAGGCGAAATCGTTCCAGCTGCCGTCGAACGCCAAGGCCGAGGTGCCGAAGGAATCGCCGAAATTTTCGGACATCAAGCTGATCGACTACGACTTCGCCAAATACGGCGATCCCAATACCCGCAAGAAACTGCTCGAGCGCTGGGACAAGGAGATCGGCGCCAACGCCAACTGATCCCGATCGCCGTCGTCGCGCTGCGGCTGGGCTGTAGCGCGACCGAACTTTCCATGCTCTCGATGAGGTTCCCGGCCGGCCATGGACAATCGCAATCGCAGACTTGACCTCGTGCTTGCCGTCGGCGCGGCGGCCATGGTCCTGTTGCCGTGGTACCGGATCGAGAAGGGTTTCCTGTCGTTCTCCTGGCTGGGGGACTTCCCGGGGGCGGTTTCGGCCGCTCCCGGGATGCTGCAGATCTTCATGCATGGCCGCGTCTGGCTGCTTGCCGCCTTGCTGGCACTTCTCGGCGCGCTCGCGTCGCGCTTCGTGGCAGACCCCATGCGGCGCGGCGCGCTTCTCGCCTGGTCGGGCGGCTTCGGCGTCGTCTTTCTGGCGCTCCAGGGACTTGCGATCGGCAGCACCGGCTGGACCTGGACAATCAGTGAAACGCTGTTCGGCGCGCTTGCCGACGGCCAGCCTTCGATGGGTGCCGGCGCCGTCCTCACCTCCGCGGTCTTCGTTCTCCTGTTTTCCTTCGGCCTTGCCGAAAGGGGCGTGATGCGCGGCGATGCGTTTGTCGTCTCCACCATCTCGGTGCTGATCTTCCTGGTCGCGGTCTTCGTCTTTTATCCGATCGGCAGCATGTTCATCGGCGCCTTCCAGGATTTCGACGGTTCGGTGAACTTCGACGGCTTTACCCGCAACATTCTCGACACCTCGATCTGGAGCCTCGATTGCGTCATCGGGGGTGCGCGATGCGGGGTTGCCTGGCGCACGCTTTTCCTGGCGATCATGACGGCTGCGGGCTCTACCCTGCTCGGCCTCGCCTTCGCGCTGGTTGCGACGCGCACCCACTTTCCCTTCAAGAAGGGCCTGCGGCTGCTGACCGTGCTGCCGATCATCACGCCGCCCTTCGTCATCGGCCTTGCCCTGACGCTTCTGTTCGGCCGCGCCGGCGTCGTCACCCAAGGCCTGTCCTCGGTCTTCGGCGTCGAGCCGAGCCGCTGGCTCTATGGCCTCACCGGTATCTGGATCGCCCAGGTCCTGTCCTTCACGCCGATTTCCTTCCTGGTGCTGATCGGCGTCGTCGAAGGCGTGAGCCCCTCGATGGAGGAGGCTTCGCAGACATTGCGCGCAAATCGCTGGCGCACCTTCTGGCGCGTTTCCCTGCCGCTGATGAAGCCCGGCCTCGCCAACGCCTTCCTGATCGGGTTCATCGAAAGCATGGCGGATTTCGGCAACCCGCTCGTTCTCGGCGGCAGCCACGGCGTGCTGTCCACGGAAATCTTCTTTGCCGTCGTCGGCTCGCAGAACGATCCGGCCCGCGCCGCGGTGCTCGCGATGATCCTGCTCTGCTTCACGCTGTCTGCCTTCCTCGCCCAGCGCCTCTGGCTCTCGGGCAAGAATTTCGCGACCGTCACCGGCAAGGGCGATAGCGGCGCCCATATCGCGCTGCCCCGTCCGCTGTCGATCGCCGTCCATGCGATCGTCATCCCCTGGATGATCTTCACGCTCGTCGTCTACGGCATGATCATCTTCGGCGGCTTCGTGAAGACCTGGGGTCTCGACAACACGCTGACGCTTGCCCACTACGCCAAGGCTTTTTCCGTCACCATCCGCGATGGTTCGCTCGTCTGGACCGGTGTTGCATGGAACTCGTTCTGGACGACCATGGAGATCGCGCTGATCTCGGCGCCGCTGACCGCGGCCGTCGGACTTGCGACCGCTTATGTGATCGTGCGGCAGAAATTCGCCGGCCGCGAACTTTTCGAATTCGCGCTGATGATGAGTTTTGCCATTCCCGGCACCGTCATCGGCATCAGCTACATCATGGCCTTCAACCTGCCGCCGCTCGAAATGACCGGCACGGCGTTGATCCTCGTCGCCTGCTTCGTCTTCCGCAACATGCCGGTCGGCGTGCGCGGCGGGATCGCCGCCATGAGCCAGCTCGACAAGAGCCTCGACGAGGCTTCGATGACGCTCGGGGCGACCAGCTTCCGCACCATCCGCAAGGTCATCCTGCCGCTCCTGAGGCCGGCGATCACCGCGGCACTCGTCTATTCCTTCGTGCGCGCCATCACCTCGATCAGCGCCGTCGTCTTCCTGGTCAGCGCGCAATACAACATGGCGACATCCTATATCGTCGGTCTGGTGGAGAACGGGGAATACGGCGTGGCGATCGCCTATTCCTCGATGCTGATCGTGGTGATGATCGCCGTCATCGCCGGTTTCCAGCTGGTCGTCGGTGAACGGCGGCTCAGGCGCGAGAACCGGATCTCCGCCTCGCGCGCCCGCGTTCCGACCTCCCTGCAGCAGGAGAAAATCGCATGAACCCCGCCCAGGCCGGATCCGTCGTCTTCCAGAACGTTCGCAAGACCTTTGGCGCCTTTACCGCCATTCACGACCTGTCGCTGACCGTCGAGCCGGGCACGCTGGTGACATTGCTCGGCCCCTCCGGCTGCGGCAAGACCACGACGCTGCGCATGCTCGCCGGCCTCGAACATCCGAGTTCCGGCCGCATCCTGATCGGCGGCAAGGACGTCACCATGCTGCCGGCCAATGAGCGGGACGTCTCGATGGTCTTCCAGTCCTACGCGCTTTTTCCGCACATGAATTCGCTCGACAACGTCGCCTACGGGCTGGAATCGTCCGGGCTGAGCAAGAAGGAAGCGCGTCAGAAGGCCGAGCATGGCCTCGAGCTCGTCGGCCTCGCGGGCATGGGACGCCGTCTTCCGGCCGAACTTTCCGGCGGTCAGCAGCAGCGCGTCGCGGTGGCCCGAGCGCTGGTCCTCGAACCCCAGGTCCTGCTGCTCGACGAGCCGCTGTCCAATCTCGACGCCCGGCTGCGGCGCCGTGTGCGCACCGAAATCCGCGAGCTCCAGCAGCGCCTGCAGTTCACCGCCGTCTACGTGACCCATGACCAGGACGAGGCGCTGGCGGTTTCCGACAAGATCGTCGTCATGAAGGATGGCGGCATCGCCCAGGAAGGCAGCCCGCGCGACCTCTACGAGGCACCGGCCTCCTCCTTCATCGCCGACTTCATCGGCGAGGCGAATGTCGTGCCCTGCGAGATCATCGACATCTCGGGCACGCAGGCGACCGTCGGCATCGAGGGCCTGAGGCATGTCGTGCCGGCGCGCGGCGCAAGGCCCGGCCGCGGCAAGCTTGCGGTGAGGCCAAACGCGATTACCGTCGAACCCGCCGAAAACGCTGCTTTTTCGGGGAGGATCAGGCACGCCGCCTATCTCGGCGATCATATCGAATACGAGGCGGAAACGAGCGGCGGGACCTTGTATATCGTAGACCCGTCGGTCGACCGCCCCCTTCCCCCCGGCACGCAGGTCGCCATCGGCCTCAAGAACCGGGGCATCGCCATCATCGCGGAATGACCGATCCGCAGACAGGGATATATTTCTTCATGAACGACAACGAGCAGCAAATCAGGGATCGCCACGCGCTTGCCGAAAAGATCGCGCGGGAGGCCGGGAAGGTCGCGTTCGACTATTTCAGCCGGCGGGAGACGTTGATCATCGAAACCAAGGGCGATCCGCAGGATGTCGTCTCGATCGCCGACCGGGAAGTGGAGAACCTGATCCGCGACCGCGTGTCCGAAACATTCCCCGACGACGGGTTCCTCGGCGAGGAATACGGGCTTGCCGAGGGCAGTTCCGGTTATACCTGGGTCGTCGACCCGATCGACGGCACCAGCCCCTTTGTCAGCGGCATGCCGAACTGGTGCGTCTCGATCGCCGTCCTCCACGACAAGAAGCCGGTCGTCGGTGTCATCCACGTGCCCTGCCATGACGAGATCTATTCGGCGGCGGCGGGACGGGGCGCGACGCTGAACGGCAGGCGGCTTTCTCTCGATGCGAAGAAGACGATCCGCAACGGGCTGACCGGCATCGGCGCCAACCACCATGTCACGCCGGCGGCCGTCGCCAAGATCGTCGGCGACCTCCTGGAAGGCGGCGGCAATTTCGTCCGGCTGGGTTCCGGTGCGCTGATGCTCGCTTACGTCGCCGCCGGCCGGCTGGTCGGTTACTACGAGCCCTATATGCACGCCTGGGACTGCCTCGGCGGCTATTGCATCGTCGAGGAGGCGGGCGGCTGGTTCCTGCCCTTCCCCACGGAAGGCGGGCGGCTCACCAGGGGCGCGCCGGTGCTGGCCGCCGGCCCGGGCGCAGTCGGCGACCTCAAACGCATCGCCGGTGTCAACGGAGGAGATTCGGCGGCGGCATAGCCGCTGCATGCGCGCGGCCCGAATTGCTGTTCGGGCCGCGTGAAAAGGTCCTGCAAGGGCCCTGTTCGGTTCATGGGAAAGGGAGGAAAACATCCATGAAGATCGTTCTTACTTCGGCAATTGCCGCAACCACATCACTGCTGATGGCGTCGAGCGCCATGGCAGTCACCGAGATCCAATGGTGGCACGCCATGACCGGCGCCAATAACGAGGTCGTCGAGCAGCTTGCCAAGGAATTCAACGACAACCAGAAGGACTACAAGATCGTCCCGGTCTTCAAGGGCAGCTATCCGGAAACGCTGAATGCGGGCATCGCCGCGTTCCGCGCCAAGCAGCCGCCGGCGATCATCCAGGTCTTCGACGCAGGCAGCGGCGTGATGATGGGTGCCCAGGGCGCCATCGTTCCGGTCGCCGACGTGCTGACCAAGGGCGGCTACAAGTTCGACAAGTCGCAATACCTGCCCGGCATCGTCGCCTATTATTCGAAGCCGGACGGCACCATGCTGTCCTTCCCCTACAATTCCTCGTCGCCGATCCTCTATTACAACAAGGACATCTTCCAGAAGGCCGGCCTCGATGCCGCCAAGCCGCCGAAGACCTGGCCTGAAGTGTTCGAGGCCGCCAAGAAGATCAAGACCAGCGGCGCTGCCCCCTGCGGCATGACCTCGACCTGGCTCACCTGGATCCAGACCGAAAACCTCGCCGCCTGGAACAACGTCTCCTATGGCAGCAACCAAAACGGCCTCGCCGGCGTCGACGTGAAGCTCGCCTTCAATTCCGACTTCTTCGTCAAGCACTTCCAGTCGATCGCCGACCTCGCCAAGGACGGCACGTTCCGTTACGGCGGCCGCACGTCGGAAGCCAAGCAGCTTTTCACCTCGGGTGAATGCGGGATCATGACGGAATCCTCGGGTGGTCTTGGCGACATCATCAAGACCGGCATGAACTACGGCATCGGCCAGCTTCCCTATTACGAGGGCGCCGGCCGGCCGCAGAACACCATTCCGGGCGGCGCCAGCCTCTGGGTCTTCGCCGGCAAGAGCGACGCGGAATACAAGGGCACCGCGGAATTCTTCAACTTCCTGTCGCAGACCAAGATCCAGGCCCGCCTGCACCAGGTTTCCGGCTACATGCCGGTGACGATGGTCGCCTATGAGGAAACCAAGAAGTCCGGCTTCTACGACAAGAACCCCGGCCGCGAAACGCCGCTCCTGCAGATGATGGGCAAGGCGCCGACCGAAAACTCCAAGGGCGTGCGTCTCGTCAACCTGCCGCAGGTGCGCGACATCATGAACGAGGAGTTCGAGGCCATGCTCGCCGGCAAGCAGGACGCCAAGACCGCCCTCAACAAGGCCGTCGAACGCGGCAACGCCGCGATCCAGCAGGCTATCGGCAAATAAGCATCAAATGCCCGCCCGCGTCTCCTCGACGCGGGCGGCACCGTTCGCATCCCAACGGAGCCCGCCCCGTGCAAAGCGTCGTCTTCCCGAACAAGATCCTGCCCTACTTCCTGGTCGCGCCCCAGATCATCCTGACGATCATTTTCTTCTTCTGGCCTGCAAGCCAGGCGCTCTATCAGTCGGCCATGCGGGAAGATCCGTTCGGCCTCCAGAGCAATTTCGTCGGGCTTGCCAATTTCCGGCTGATCCTGTCGGACGAGAACTATCTGCATGCGCTGCAGGTGACGATCGTCTTCAGCGTCGCGACCGCCCTGCTATCCATGGGCCTGGCGCTGCTTTTGGCAACGGCGGCGGATCTCGTGGTGCGCGGCAAGGGTTTCTACCGAACCCTGATGATCATTCCCTATGCGGTGGCGCCGGCCGTCGCCGGCATGTTGTGGCTTTTCATGTTCAATCCCGCCATGGGGACCCTGGCCTATATCCTGCGCCGAAACGGCATCGCCTGGGATCCGCTGCTCGACGGCAGCCAGGCCATGACGCTGGTGGTGGTTGCCGCGGCCTGGAAGCAGATCAGCTACAATTTCCTGTTCTTCGTCGCCGGCCTGCAGGCGATCCCCAAATCGCTACTGGAAGCCGCCGCAATCGATGGCGCCCGCGGCAGCCGCCGCTTCTGGACGATCGTCTTCCCGCTTCTGGCGCCGACGACCTTCTTCCTGCTGGTCGTCAACACTGTCTACGCGTTCTTCGACACGTTCGGCATCATCCACTCCGTGACCGGCGGCGGCCCCGCCAAGGCGACCGAGACGCTCGTCTACAAGGTCTATAACGACGGTTTCGTGAACCTGAACCTCGGCTCGTCGGCAGCGCAATCCGTGGTGCTGATGGTCATCGTCATCGCGCTCACCGCTTTCCAGTTCCGCTTCGTCGAGCGGCGCGTGCACTATGGTTGAGGTGATCCGATGATCGAAAACCGCCCGCTCGCCACCCTCATGGCGCATCTGATGCTGATCCTTGGCATCGTC
Organism: Hyphomicrobiales bacterium; assembly: GCA_900471605.1. Taxonomy (GTDB): domain Bacteria; phylum Pseudomonadota; class Alphaproteobacteria; order Rhizobiales; family Rhizobiaceae; genus Neorhizobium. The sequence goes on from UCEY01000065.1 coordinate 92,104, forward strand.
ATCGTCGCCTTCCCGATATACTATACGTTCATCGCCTCGACGGCGACCTCGACCGCCATCATCCGTCCGCCGCTGTCGCTGCTGCCCGGCGGGCACATGATGGAAAACTACGGTGAATCCATTTCAGGCGGCGTCAGCCTCGAACGGCTGCTGTTCAACAGCTTCGTGGTGGCGATCGCGATTGCCGTCGGCAAGATCGTCATCTCCTTCCTGTCGGCCTTTGCGATCGTCTTTTTCCGCTTTCCCTTCCGGATGGGCTTCTTCTGGATGATCTTCATCACCCTGATGCTGCCGGTCGAAGTGCGCATCCTGCCCACCTACAAGGTGATCGTCGATCTCGGCCTGATCGATACCTATGCGGGCCTGACCCTGCCGCTGATGGCGTCGGCGACGGCCACCTTCCTCTTCCGGCAGTTCTTCCTGACGATCCCGGGCGAGATGGTCGAGGCCGCCCGTATCGACAATGCCGGGCCGTTCCGCTTCATGCGGGACATCCTGCTGCCGCTGTCGACGACCAATATCGCGGCCCTCTTCGTCATCCTGTTCATCTACGGCTGGACGCAATACCTGTGGCCGCTGCTGGTCACCAATGACGCCAAGATGAACACGATCATCATCGGCCTGCGCCGCATGGTGGATTTCGCCGACGCGTCGACCCCCTGGAACTACGTGATGGTCACCGCGATCCTGGCGATCATTCCCCCCGTCATCGTCGTGGTGCTGATGCAGCGCTGGTTCGTCAAAGGTTTGGTGGAGACCGAGAAATAATGGCAAGGATTGAACTCAAGGATGTCCGCAAGGTCTATGGCGGCAACATCGAGGCGATCAAGGGCGTGTCGCTCGATATCGAAGATGGCGAGATGATCGTGCTGGTCGGCCCGTCGGGCTGCGGCAAATCCACCCTCCTGCGCATGGTGGCGGGTCTCGAAGGCATCTCCTCGGGCGAGGTTACGATTGCCGACAAGCGCGTCAACGAACTGGAACCCGCAGAGCGGGACATCGCCATGGTCTTCCAGAACTATGCGCTTTACCCGCATATGACTGTGCGCCAGAACCTCGCCTACGGCCTCAGGAACCGCAACACACCGAAGGACGAAATCGACCGCCGCATCACCGAGGCCGCCCGTGCGCTGGAGATCGAGCCCTTTCTCGAGCGCAAGCCGCGCCAACTGTCCGGCGGCCAGCGCCAGCGCGTCGCGATGGGCCGCGCCATCGTCCGCAAGCCGGCAGCCTTCCTGTTCGACGAGCCGCTGTCCAACCTCGATGCCAAGCTGCGTGTCCAGATGCGGGTCGAAATCCGCCGCCTGCAGCGTTCGCTCGCCACGACCTCGATCTACGTCACCCACGACCAGATGGAGGCGATGACGCTGGCCGACCGGCTGGTCGTGCTGAATGCCGGCCGGATCGAGCAGGTCGGCACGCCGATCGAACTTTATGAAAAGCCTGCGACCACTTTTGTCGCGACCTTCATCGGCTCGCCGTCCATGAATCTCATGAAACTCGGCAACGGCGCCGGCTGGCAGATGTCGCCGGACGCGCGGCTGCCGAGCAGTGCCGCCACGATCGGCATCCGCCCGGAGGATATCGTGATCGCGAACGGTCATGCTCCGGGGCCCGTCAGGGCCGACGTCCAGGTGGCTGCGGTCGAACTGGTGGGCGCCGAAAGCTATGTCCATGCCCTGACGGCCGACGCCAGCCCTGTCGTGTTCCGCGTCGCCGGCCGCTCCGGCATCCAGATCGGCGACAGCATGGGACTGACCGCCGATCCCAGCCGCTTCCATCTGTTCGACGCGGCCGGAAGAAGGGTTTGAACGGGAGTGGCATGAACGCCATTCCCCGGCTGCCCGATCGTCGTTGCCTGGGCATTGCCGCAATGAGGGTCTTCAAGACAAAGACCGAGGCCGACCACGCCTGTCGGTGGCTCTCGCCACCTGATGCCGGATCGGCCCGGCGGGCTTAAAACTCCTGCCAGTCGTTGCTGACGGCTGCGGCAGCCGCGCCACCGGAGAAGGCGGTGGCGACCCTGCGGGCCAGATTGCGGGCCGGCGAGGCAGCCGGCGTATCGCGGCGGTCGGCAGGGCGCGGAGCGTAGCGTTGGCCGCTCAGCTTGAACTGGGCCAGCAGCTGGTTGAGCGACGCGGCGTCACGAGCGAGACCGTGGCTTGCCGCGGTCGACTCCTCGACCATCGCCGAATTCTTCTGCGTGTCCTGGTCCATCTGGTTGACGGCGGTGTTGATCTGCTGAAGGCCGGAGGACTGTTCCTGTGCCGATTCAACGATGGCGTTGACGTGCCGGTTGATCTCCTGCACTTCCGCAACGATCGTCACCAGCGCCTGTCCCGTCTCGCCGACCAGCTGCACGCCGGCATTGACCTGCTCGTTCGACGTCGTGATCAGGGCTTTGATCTCCTTGGCGGCCTTGGCGGAGCGCTGGGCGAGTTCGCGGACTTCCTGGGCGACGACGGCAAAGCCCTTGCCGGCCTCACCCGCACGGGCGGCTTCGACGCCGGCGTTGAGCGCCAGAAGATTGGTCTGGAAGGCGATGTCGTCGATGACGCCGATAATGTTCGATATTTCGCCCGAGGACTTTTCGATCTGCTCCATGGCCTTGACGGCGCGCTGCACGACCTCGCCGGAATTTTCGGCGCCGCTGCGGGTGCGGGCAACGAGGGCGCCGGCTTCCTGGGCGCGCTTGGTGGCGTCCTTGACCGTCGTGGTGATTTCCTCGAGGGCGGCGGCGGTCTCCTCGACCGACGCTGCCTGCTGCTCGGTGCGCTTGGCCAGATCGTCGGCGGCCGCCTTGATTTCGGACGAGCCGGCTTCGATGCTGCGGGCGTTCTCGGCCACCTGCTCCAGCGCCGTCTGCAGCTTGCTGGCCGAGGCGTTGAAATCGTTGCGGACGCCGTCCAGCGTCGCGGTGAAGGGCTTTTCGATGCGGTAGGACACGTTGCCGTCGGAGAGATGGCTCAGGGCCTCCGCCAGGTTGTCCACGGCGAACTTGATCTCGGATGCTTCCCGCGCCTTCTGCGCTTCGCGCTCTATGCGGTCGCGCTCGGACAGGCCGCGATTGTCTTCGGCTTCCTGTTCCAGACGGGCGCGCTCCAGTGCATTGTCGCGGAAGATGGCGACGGCCTTGGCCATCTCGCCGATTTCGTCCCTGCGGTCGAGACCGTCGATCGGAGCTTCCGTCTGGCTGGCGGCCAGCGAAGCCATGCGCTCGCGCAAGCGGACCATCGGCGCGGTGATGCCCTTATGGGCGATCGTCATCGACAGGACGGCGGCGATCGCGATGCCGAAAAGCATGCCGCAGATCGCATAGGTGATCGTGCTGGAGACCGACTCGCTCAGCTTCTTGCCGCCGTTATTGAGGATTTCGGCCATGGCGCCGTTATTGGCGCCGAATTTCGGCGAGAGATCGACGATCGCCTGGTCAAGCTTTGTAGAGAGCGCGCGGACTTTTTCCTGGTCGCCGGCAGTGTGGGCCTTGAGAAGATCGTCGCCGATCGCCTTCAGCGCGTCGGCGCCGGCAAGCAGTTCGTCGATCGCAGACTTGCGGCTCGGCACCAGCGCGGGGATCTGGGTCAACCGGTCGCGGGCGCCGGCAAATTCCTTCGAAAACCGGCCCGACAGATCCTGGAAAGCCGAGCTTGCGGGATCCTGGGCAAGCGCCCGGCTCAGCCATGTCGTCGCGGTCCACATGCCGGCCGCGCCGCGGGGTCCGAAGGTCGCCGCATTGCTTTCCCTCTGCAGAAACCCGGAATAGGCCTCGTTGGCGGCACTGAACCTGCTGGTGACATACATCAGGCCTGCCAGCGAAATAACGGCAAGAATGGCGATCGCCATCAGGAATTTCGTTTTAATCTTTAAATTCTTGAGCATCGGATACCTCAAAAAACGCTGAAGGAATGAAGGCGCACAGAAGGGAAAATGCAGGAGCCGTACCGGACGGTGCACATCATGCGCATGGCGATCAAATTCGATCCTTCGATTTTCATAGGCGGTTTTTCATAATAAAATCTTACTCTTGCCGCAGTGCATTAAAGACATCCGTGCATCCCCGACTGCATTTCACCGGTGTTTAACCAAGGTGGCAGAAGACAATCTTGCCTTGTTGCAGCGCACAAAGGACTGCCTTTAACTGGCAGACGGACCGTGGTCTCGGTTCCCCGCCCCGTCGGGTAAATTGATATGAAATCGAAAATCATAATCGAAGGACTTCAACGTGCATCTTTCGCGCCGCAATATCATGACGCTTTCGGCCACCGCCCTGGCAACCGTCCTCCCGAAAATGGCCTCCGCGCAGGCGATCGGCTTCACCCCGAGCCCGATCTATCCTGATCCGGCCATCCAGATCCTCGATCCCAGTTTTGCGAAATATCGCGTCGCCAGCAGCTCGCTCGAACAGGTCGCGACCGGTGCCCGCTGGCTGGAAGGTCCGGTCTGGTTCGGCGACGGGCGTTATCTGCTCGTCAGCGACATTCCGAACAATCGCGTCATGCGTTACGACGAGGCCAACGAGAGCTGGAGCGTCTACAACGCCAATTCCAACTATGCGAACGGCCACGCCCGCGACCGCCAGGGCCGCCTTCTGTCCTGCGAACACCTGACGCGCCGGGTCACCCGCACGGAATACGACGGCTCGATCACGGTGCTCGCCGACAGGTACAACGGCAAGAAGCTCAATTCCCCGAACGACATCGTCTGCAAGTCGGACGGCTCCATCTGGTTCACCGATCCGCCCTTCGGCATTGCCGGCGAATGGGAGGGCGACAAGGCAACGGCGGAGCTGCCGCACTCGGTCTATCGCATCTCGCCGGAGGGCAAGCTCGACCTCGTCACCGACGAACTGAAGGGCCCGAACGGCCTTGCGTTTTCCCCCGATGAAAAGAAGCTCTACATCGTCGAGGGCCGCGCCTCGCCATTCCGTATCGTCTGGAGCTACGACGTCGGCGCGGACGGCATAAAGCTTTCCAACAAGACGGCTTTGGTCACGGCCGACGACAATGGCGGCCTCGACGGCTTCAAGGTCGATATCGACGGCAATCTCTGGTGCGGCTGGGGATCGAACGGCGCGGCAGGGGCAAGGCCCGAGGACCTGAACGGCGTCAAGATATTCAACCCGGCCGGCAAGGCCATCGGCTTCATCAAGCTACCGGAGCGCTGCCCCAACCTCGTCTTCGGCGGCCCGAAGAAGAATCGCCTCTACATGGCGAGCAGCCACTCGGTCTACGCCATCTACGTGGAAACCCGCGGCGCCGTCTAGGCGCCTCACGAGATCGCAAGCGGCCGAGCCCCTAGGGCCGGCCGCGGCCTTCTGTTTGCCCCGGGGCGGCAAAAGGGGTTGGATGAACCGGGAGTCAAAGGTTTGCCCCGTTCCCCCGGGACGGCGCAAGGTTGCCAACAAAGCTGGCCGTCGATGTCGTAATCGGCTGGCCCGCCATGACACCGGTCAGCCCCTTATATCCGAAACGACACCTTGAATGCCGCCCGATGTCCGGCCGTGACCGGCTCAGGCCAGTTATGCCTTTTTCTATTTCGCCGAAAACCATTCATCAAAATTTTTGCGGGGAAACTCGTCCAGCTCTCCGCCAGGCGTCGAGTTAAAGATTTCAATGCCATTGGCGCGGGCGAGCAAGGCTAAGTTTCTATATTGGTGCCACAATCGAAAAAGAGACCGGAATTCTTCATATCTGCTGAGACTTGAACTCCCATCGGGGTTGAGCGTGATGTCCTTGCCTTTTTGGGTCTTGAGTTCGAACGCGTAATCATACTTGGAGGTCAGAAACTGGTCATGATCGACACCAAGCAAAATAATGTCCTTAAAGCCCATATACATAGCGATCATCAATACCATCACCGGTACCGAATAGACGGCAGGGACCATTTTCGAAATATCAACAAGACCTTGCTCGGGCCAATGATCAAAGCCCCCCCCCAGGTTCAGGTACCGCACCTTACGCCCGGGGAACAGCTGCCGATCACGCACGAGGCCTGCCTCATTCGAGCTTAAGAATAGCTCGGCATCGCCCAAGCCTTCGTGCATCTCCTTGAACCAGCGAACGGTATCCTCTTCGGTCATCAATCCATAGGTAATCTGCGGCACACAATGATATCGGGGAGAGAAGTCCGCATATCCGGGAAACAGATAGCCGTTTGAGACACTGAATACCGTCTCACCCTTCAGCTTGGAGAGGTCAAGCTTCTTCGCACTCGGACCGTTACCGAGGATAAAACAACGCTCGCCTTTATGCCTGTTGGCAAGGTCTTGGTTTGCTTTGAGAAGGGCTCTTATTTCTGCCGAGGTAGCTGAGCGGCTTTTGCGCCATTGCCTGAGAACCTGAACACCCCGCGGCACGAATAGCGAAAGAACAGAACCAATATTTTTTACGACTGAAGCCATTTAACCACCTCGAACACCTCGGCGTACTGAACCCCTATACGCTGCCCGGCGTTCTCGGCTTCATTGCGGAAGAAACTCACCCATTTGCGCCCGGTGCGCTCCATCTCGGACTCGTGGGCGAGGATCGCGCGCTCCTTTTGCGCCCAATAGGGAGTGATATCGACGTAAAAATTGCCGCGGAAGTCGATAGTGGAATGATACCAATTGCTGCGATACATCAAGAGTCGTGGAACATGGCGGCAGCTATGAAGCGATGCTCGGGAGAGAGCCTGGTGGTCGTGATGGATATCCCCCGCCCAGTGAGTATAAACCAAGTCGATATTCAAGTTTTGGACAAGTTTAAGGATCTCGATGTTAAGTTTGTCGACAAATTCTATCTCAAGCGTCTTGAAATCACCGCAATACATCTTTTCGACGCCAAGGATTTCCATTGCCGCATCGGCTTCCGCCCGAGCGACTTGGCTGCTGCGGACTGATTGATCGTACTGATTGGAAAATCCCGATACAGTAGCCACATAGACGTAAACGGTATCGCCATTTGCCGCGTGACGGGCAAGCGCACCACCGCAGCCCAGTTCTACGTCATCAAAATGGGCACCAATCGCTAGAATATTCATTTGCAGTTCCTCAGTATGTCGCGCGACTCTGCAATACCACAATTCAGCAGCAGGTCGAGAATGCTGAGGAATGGCATGAAGTCTCCGAAGGGTTGTCGATAGACAGGATGGTCGAATTTCTGCCAGACGACCTCTATACCGGCAGCTTCAAACAGTTCCGGCTGCATGTAGCCTCTGGCCCCTGATCCGGACAGATAACGGTCGGCCTCTACCTTTTGCAGGAGGCCGATCAACAGCTCGTTCCTACTGCCGCTGGGCTGCAGCAGGCTGGAACGAACCATCGGAATCTGCACGTCGAGCATCTCCATAACCCCTTTCAGGAAATGGAGGTTGAAATCGACAAGAAGATCGAACTGCGCAGAATATAGGCCCTCTACCACAGGAAAAACCTCGTTCCAGCCGTGGCTTTTTCGATAGTTTTCATGGAGCAGAGACAAGTTCCTCTCAATCCACTCCGTCCCTGGCATCATTTCAACTTCGTTGATTGGCGTACCGAGCCTGGGCTTTCGAATCCCAATCGTCAGCCATCGCTCTCCTTCGGCCGTCTTGATCTTGTCACGATGCGTCCAGCTTCTGCTGGTGCCGTTCACAAACTGCACGTGATCGAGCACGACATAGAGGTCGGCATGTAAAAACCGCTGGAAAAATCCGAGATAGGGTGCGAAGTCCGGCTGATGGATGACAACTGTCCGGCTCACAACTTCAGTCCTCCGATCAGGTCGGCAACGCGACGCGCCCCATCCAGATCAACGCTCTTCATAGCTGAGCGACTCATCGATCCTATTGGCAGATCTTCGAATACCGAGCTCAGATCAAACTCCCTATGATGCCCAGCAAACCTTGCACCGCCGAGCTTCTCCAATGCTTTGCCGACGGGTATCTCGAACTCTTCATTGGCGATTACGATGCAGGGAAGACCACCCGCCAAGGCCTCAAAAGGAGTTACACCACCTCCGGTTATAGCGAGGTCGTGGCGACCCATTTCCTTGGCAAGCGATGGCACCGATCCCAGGTGGATGAGGTTGGCCCCAGCCGCATCAGCGAGAACAGCCTTCAGTTCTCGAACGTGTTGGAACGCCGGTCCTGTGACGATCGTAGCGTGTAGAGAATGATCACGCAGCCATTCAGCCACCCGGATCGTGACACCGTAGGTGTCCGCGCCGCCCATCGTCACCAAAATCGAGGACAGGCCGTCCCGTTGCCGCCTGTGGACACCGATTTCTGGATTGAGGATCATAAACTCGACCCCGCTATAGACATTCCGGCCGCCCAGACCGTCTATATCCTCGAACACCAGCGCCGCAATGTTGAGATCCGCAAGTGCCGCCCCGTCCCCCCTGTCGTCGAAGGTAACCAACCTCAACCCGGCAGCCAGCACCGCCTCCGCATGGGCGGCTTGCGTATTCAGGCGATCATCGATCCACACCTTGGCCGAACCGATCTCTTCGACAAGCGTTGGCTCCCAACTTCCAGCTTCATCGGACAATTCATAGCCATGAACGTCGAAACCCCGCGCCAAAATAATATCGTGTGAGGCCTGGTGGCGATTGGCCGCAAAACAGACCGTTTCGCCCCTTCCTTTCAGTTCATCAGCAAGTGTGAGGGAGCGATAGAGATGGCCAAGGCCCCGCTGATGCGAGCTCTCTATACAGAAGACGAACATAAGCGAATCGCTTCCTCAGTGCCGAGCCACATCCCCGAGGCTTGATCGATCAATCTGTTGGCCAGTTGCCAATCCTCCGGGGTATCGACAGTGAGACGAAGATTCGGTGCTTTCTTTGCCTCCGGTATTGGCAATTCCCCAATCTTGAAAAGTTCGGGATGATCGGTGAAATATTCGTTCACGTGCTCACGATGATGCGGCAGATGGCCGTCCCGATGACTTTGCTCAAGGCCTCCGAAAGTGAAAATCTCGGCGCCTACCCCGATGGGAAGTTGGCCGAACGCATGGCTGTAATCATAATCACCGTCATAATGGAAATCGATCAGCCGATCCAATTCTTCAATATCCGTAAAAGGATTGTCAGCCGTCAAGCGAACTACGTTGTCGAAACCAGAGGCCGCCGCACAGCGGTAGTAGCGATCAAGAACGTCAAGTTCTTCGCCACGAAATATATTCATGGTGTTTTCGTCACACCAGGCCGCAATCGCCTCATTTTCAGACGCCGTCGACGTCGCCACGACCACTTTTGCATCATGGCGCAAAAGCGCCAACCGTCCGACGACATGCGAAAGCAGAGGCCTGTCCCCAACCTGCCTCAAGACCTTCCCCGGGAGTCGGGTGGATCCCATGCGCGCCTGGATGATAATCCCCAGCGTCACGCCAGATCACTCCATTGCAGAACGGCATCAGCCTTGAGATCAGAGGCGGCCTTCCGGCCGATCACATCTTCGAAATGTTTCGGATAGATGCCGGTACCTGGCCGCTTCACGGCGATGTCCGCCGCCGACAGCACCTGTCCAGCCTTGATGTCGCGCTCCAGCACGATGCTCTTCCTGTTGTTGACGCGAGTCACCGTTTCGCTCGCCGCAGGCTCTTTGATACCGGAGCCGCGCATGACTTCGAACGACCGGATGGCATCGACCAGCCATTTCATCTCGTCCGGATCGGCCGAAAGCATGTGGTCAGGGCCGTCAGCGTTTTTATCGTAGGTGAAATGACGTTCAATCACACGAGCGCCCATGGCGACCGCAGACAAGCACGCCACCGGTGTCAGAGTATGGTCGGAGTAGCCGACATCAAGGTTCGGAAATTCCCGCATCAGCGTCTGCATAGCAGCGAGATTGACGTTCTCCGGATGGGTCGGATAGCTCGTGATGGCATGCAGCAGAATAAGCTTGCCCCCATTTTCCGCCTCGATTGCCGCGACGGATTCTCGAACTTCCTCCAGCGTGCACATGCCGGTCGAGAGGATGATCGGTTTCCCGGTTTTGGCAAGATAGCGCAGTAGGGGCAGGTTCACCGCGTCGTCCGAACCAACTTTGTGTGCTCCGACGCCGCATCGCTGAAGGAGATCTACGTCGGATTGATGAGACGGAGAAGAGAACCAGTCCAGCCCCTGATCCTCAGCATACTTGAATACGTCGCCGTGAAGGCTTTCGTCGACCTCATACCGCCGGAACAACTCGAACTGCGACGTAACGCCGGTATTTTCCATATCGAACATGGCGCTTCGGGTAGACAGGGTATTGGCTTTGTAGGTCTGGAGCTTCACGGCATCGACGCCCGCAGCTTTTGCCTCGTCGATCAGGCGCACGGCCTGTTCAAAAGTTGTAAAGTTGCCGCCAATTTCGGCAATGATGTAGGCTCGGTCTGCCCGGTAGTTGCGGAACATCGGCTACTCTCTGTATTTAACAATCTTGGCAGGAACCCCTACCGCTATCGCATATTCTGGAATCTCGCCCCGCACCACGGCGTTCGCACCTATGACGGCACCCTTGCGGATATGAGTGTTCATGAGGATCTTTGCACCTGCGCCGATCCATACGTCGTCTTCGATCACGATTTCCCCGATCTCCGCCTGTTGTTCGCGGATAGGGCGGTCGCGGGCGATCCCATGGCTGTGATCGATGATCTGCACGTCCGATCCAATCAGTACATTACTGCCGATCTCGATGCGATTCTTGGCAGTTATTATATTTCTGCGTCCAATAACCGTATTATTGCCGATGACTACCTTGGGATGCGGCATCGTCAGCTGGAAAAAGGAGTAATCCTGAATGGTAACACTATCGCCGACTTCAAGGATCGCGTGGTCGACTAGTCGAAACTCAGCGGTCAATTTACAGACAAAGTCATTGCCGCATTTCGAGAAATACCGCCCCGCCTTGTAGGCGGACACCACCCTTTGAAAAAGACCGCCCCGGTTTCGATAAGAGGCGCGATCCGGCTTGGTCGACACGTCACGTTCCAATAACTTGGCTGCGGTTCACGTAGTTATGCACGATGACCTTGCGCCCGCAAATCTCGGCCGTCTCGTCGTTCGTAAGACGCGGCAGATAGCAGCGACGGCAGACCTCGCTCTTCATAAAGCCCTTCGGTTCTTTGTGCAGAGCGCGGACGGCATTCATTTTTTCTCCGTGCCAGATCTGATATACGGTTTCCGTGTTCGCGTCGCCGATCACCTCCCGATTCTCTTCATCATTCGAGCACTTCATGACCAGTCCGTCGGCGCCAATGACGAGGCGCTGATACTGTTGCGGGCAGCTGAAGTTATCGAGATAGGCGACGTCGGTATCGTTGCCCAGATAGTCAATCAAAGGATTGAAAGCGACGAGATCGACGTACGGAGCGAACGTCTGGTAGTAAAGATCAGGATTTTCTCGGACAGCCGGCCAGATACCCTGCACCTTGATCACCGGACGATTCAGCCCACGCTCTTCCTTGTATGCCTTGATGCCTTTGATCTTCTCGAGCAGATCATTGAACTTGATGGGCTTTCGGATGTTTTCGTAGGTTTCGCCGGTTCCATCTACGGAAATCGTGATCCAGTCGATGCCGGCATCGACGATCTGCTCGAAATACTTACGGTTCAGCTTGAAACCATGGGTAAGTGTTGAGACTTCCTTGATCCCGTGATCCTTCGCATAACGGACGCAGTCCGCAAAGCGCTGGTGAAGGGTCGCCTCCCCGCGCAGCGACAGACGTATCGCCGGAACCTTCCCACCGATTTCATCAATAATTCGGCGGTAAAGATCCCAGTCCATGCGCGTCGTATTGACGTGTTTCTTGAACTCGTCGCTGATCGTGTAGCACATCGGGCAACGCAGGTTGCAGATCGAGGCCAGTTCAAGATCGACCAGCAGAGGATATTCGGAAACCTCTTGGTTCTTCGCGTAATCAGCCCATCTCTTACGATAGGTTGCGTATTCCGTTTCCCAACCTTCGCCACGATACTTTTCAAACGCGGCTTCGCGCTCGTCGGTATCCATGGAATAGTTGCCTTTGTTGATCGGGACGTTGCGCTCCGTCAATCTAAAGCTCCGTTATCATAGCCTTGATGCCCGCTGAAAAATCCCACTTCGGGCGCCACGCGATCAGCTTCTCCGCGCGCTCTATGTCAGCGCGAACGTCAGATATCTCATTCCTTCTAGCCGCGCAAGCCGAACCTACCGGAAGGCTTGTACCGCAAACGTTCTGGATGGTATCGATGATCTCTTGCACCGACAGAGATATACCGGAGCCGATATTGAGGCAGTTATACCCTTTAGGAGCCTTTAGGGCACTTATGAATGCGTCCACGACGTCGTCGATATAAACGAAGTCCCTTCGCGGCGTCAGGTCGGCCACGTTAATTGATGATCGCGCCCTGATCTGCGAGATCAGCATCGGGATTAAAAATTCAGGTCTTTGCCCCGCGCCATAGACATTGAATATTCTCAGCGCGGTTACGGAGATGTTCTCGTGAATGGCTGCGAATTCGCAAAGCTGTTCGGCAAGCCTCTTGGAAACCGCATAGGGATTATTCGGATAGACGGGATCACTTTCCCTGATCGGCAGGGTGGCGGGAACACCATAGATATAGGCACTTGCGAATATCATCCGGGAACCGTGACGCTTGCACCAATCCAACGCGTTTTGGGTTCCGACGACATTTGTCTGCATGAATGCCGGGGTGTCGGTCCAGCTATCAGGAACGTAGCTCCGGCCCGCAAGATGAAAGAGCACCGGGGCTGAAGGCAGATCACGCCACGTGGCCGCGTCGCATATATCCTGCGAACGTTCCATGGCGATGGTTTCCATTCCAGAGGCTTTGAGCTTCCGAACCAGCCTGCGGCCTATGAACCCGCCCCCACCGGTGACAATTGCATCAATCATTCAGAAATCTGTGCCGCATCGATTCGAATTCCTCTATAGCGAGCGCGTAATCGTCGGGCCGACCGATATCGAGCCAGTATCCGTCGAAGGTCCGAACATGGGCCGGATCCTTGGCTGCCAGAAGATCCAACATCAGGTTATCGAAGCCATAGGCGCCGGCAGGAGGGAAATGCGCGAGCGCTCGATTGGAAAGCATATAGACACCCATGCTCACCCGATATGTCGCCACCGGCTTTTCCCGAAACCCGCTAAGCATACCCTGGTCATCCGTATCCAGCACGCCGTAATCGATGCGGTGCTCCCGGTTCTTGGCCGAGATTGTGAATATATCGCCCTTTTGCACGTGGGCATCATGAAAAGCCGCGAAATCCAAATCTGTTAAGATATCGCCGTTCATGACGAGAAAGTTCTCGGGAAGATCCGAAATCAGCTTGAGAGCACCCATCGTGCCCAAAGGTTGATCTTCCAGAGAATAATCAATGCGTACGCCCCACTTGGCGCCATCCTGGAAAAACGCCTTGATGATCTCCGCCTGATGGTTCACCGCCATGGTAATATGGCCGAAGCCGGCGGCGATGAGCTGGCGAACTATGACTTCGAGAATTGGATATTCGCCGATCGGCATCAAGGGCTTCGGCAACACAATAGTGTACGGCCTCAACCGTGTCCCTTGCCCGCCTGCAAGAATAACTGCCCGCCTAGACATTGTATGAATTAGCCTTGTATTTGCTCAGATTTTTTGGGTTCCGGAGCCATTCAATAGTCGCGCCCAGTCCCTCCTCGAGCGAAAACCGTGGCATGAAACCCGAAAGGCTGCGGATGAGACTATTATCGCAAAGCAACCGTTCGACTTCGCTATTGGCGGGCCGAAGCCTTTGTTCATCACATTCAATATCGACATCGGTGCCGATCAACCGTGCGATCATATTCACTGTGTCAAGAACCGAGATCTCGCGACCGGACCCGATATTCACGGTCTTCCCGATCGCGGCGTCGCATTGAGCCAAAGCAATGAATCCGTCGCAGGTATCCTGAACGTAGTTGAAATCCCGTGTCGGCGACACCGCCCCCAATTTAATCGAGGACCTCCCGCTCAAGAGCTGCGTTATAACAGTCGGAATTACGGCCCTGGCGGACTGCCGTGGTCCAAAGGTGTTGAACGGACGGGCGATAACGACAGGCAAATCGAAGCTGGAGTGGAAGCTATATGCCATCGCATCGGCAGCTATCTTGCTCGCCGAGTATGGCGATTGTGCCTGCAAAGGGTGGCTTTCGCTGATCGGCACAGATCTAGCGGTACCGTAGACTTCGCTCGTCGAAGTCTGCACGAAACGGCCGACACCCGCGTCGCGGGCTGCCTGGAGCATATTCAATGTGCCTTGAACGTTAGTATCTACATAACTCGAAGGCGCCTGGTAGGAATACGGTATCGCAATCAACGCTGCGAGATGAAATACGGTATCGATGCCCTTGGTGATGGCGCCCATCTGAGCGAGATCACGGACGTCGCCTAAAATGACTTCAAAATTGCCGATGTGCTCAGATTCATCCAGCCATCCCCAACTTGAAAAGGAGTTGTACTGGCAGAGAGCGCGGACGTGAAAGCCGGCTTTGACGAGCGTCTCGACCAGATGTGAGCCGATGAAGCCGTCCGCCCCCGTCACGAGCACCTTGTTCATAGTTTAGCGGCCTTTCGGTGGCTGTTATCAGTGCCGCTAGAAGCGGCTTTCCTGTGGGACGTTTCTTATAGGGCATCATTTGCGCATTCAAGTACGGCCAAAAGCTTCCACTGGTAGGTCAACCATGTCCGTTTTCGACAGCCGATCAGATCTGCGCCAGAGGCCAAAGGGCCGGGCTTTCTTGCGGCTACACGGCCTCCTTGCCAACCTTCTGCAGCCGCGCATAAAGACCGTCCTCGTCCTTTGACAGGCTTTCGTGATTTCCCACTTGGAGAACTCGGCCTTGCTGCACCACGATGATCTTGTCTGCGTTTCGAATGGTCGACAGGCGGTGTGCGATCACGATTACGGTACGTCCGACCATGACATGATCCAACGCCTTCTGCACGAATGCTTCTGATTCCGAATCGAGCGCCGACGTGGCTTCGTCCAGAAGCAGGATAGGCGCGTCACGTACAAGCGCACGGGCAATCGAAAGCCGTTGCCTTTGGCCGCCCGACAAGGTCACGCCATTCTCGCCGACCTGTGTCTCATAACCCAGTGGTTGCGCCAGGATGAAGTCGTGTGCGAAAGCCAGACGGGCCGCCTGCTCCACTTCAGCGTCTGTCGCCTCAGGTCGGCCGTAGCGAATATTGTCTCTGATTGTGCCTGCAAACATGTAGGCCTGCTGCGACACATAGGCCAGCTGTTCGCGCAGAGACCGCTTGGTCACGTCTGCAATATCCTGCCCGTCGATCAAGACACTTCCTGCCTGGGGATCGAAAAACCGGGGGATAAGCGTAATAATAGTCGATTTTCCCGCCCCCGACGGACCGATCAGGGCGGTTGCTTTTCCGCCTTCACCTACAAAGCTGATATCTCGCAGGACTGGGTCGTTGCCGTAGCTGAAAGCGACATTTCTGAACTCAATCTGCCCTCTGGTCACGACAAGCGGCTTTGCTCCCGGCTTGTCCCGCTGCCGGGGCTCCATATCCAGAAGTTCATAGATCATCTCTGCACTGGTTACAGCGTTCTGCAATTGAGTCGGCAGACGGGCAAGCCGTTTCGCCGGATCGTAGGCAAGCAGAAGTGCCGTCAAGAAAGACATGAACCCGCCGGGGGGCACATCGTAATAAATGGAGCGATATGCGGCAAAAGCGACAATGCTCGCCACGACTAAGCCTGCGAATATCTCGATCAGCGGCGTCGTTCGCTCAGATATGCGGACAATGCGGTTATTACGGCGCTCAGCCGTCTCGATCAGGTTCCCAACCTTTTTTTCCAGGGCACCTTCCATAGTGAAGGCCTTGACGACGGAAATGCCTTGCAACGTTTCCTGCATGGCGCTGAAAATATGGCCGCCAGTCTGCACCGCGTCCCGGGTGGCGGTTCGAATACGCTTGGAAAGGTAACGCAAACCGAAAATCAAGGGCGGAGACCCTACGAAAACGGAAAGCGTAAGCAACGGTTCCTGAAGAAACATCACCCCGATAAGTGATAAAAATGTAAGTACGTCTCGAACAGAGGCGGTCACAGCAATATTCATAATATTGCGAATTCCAAGAATGCTGTAATTTATCCGCGATATGATTTGTCCAGAGCGCACCTGATTGAAGTACTCAACCGAACAGCTCATCAAATGATTATACGCGAGGATTTGATACCTCGCAGAGATGTTGTTACTAATCCTGGAAAGAATTACAGCTTGACCGTAGTTTGCAAGGCCGCGGAGAAAGAACGCAAGAAAAATCGCGATGCAGGTTGCCCATACGAGATCAGGACGGCGGTCAACGAAGGCTCCGTTGACCACCCACTTCATGATCCAGGCCGTAAATGCCGTCGATAACGAAAGCGTTGCGAGACACGCGATAGCAAGCAAATAGCGACCGGCATATTCTCGCGCGTTTTCCGCGAGAACCCGCTTGATGACGCTAAGGGTGCTGTATTTCTCTTTCATCGGACCTGCGCTGGCATGTGAGTTTGCATGTCCACCTCGGATGGCGTGCGGCTGTGTGTAGTCCTGAAAGACCATCCAAGGCAACTCTTTCCGCCAACCGAAACTTCATGCTCAGGCGTGGCCGATGCGAGCTCGCAACGATTACTGCCTTCCCTCCCGTAAGCGCCAGGTCCAAATGCACCGAGTCGGAACCCTCTGTCCTCAACGCCGATGAACCACATGAGGCCGCGGCTAGGTGCGGATCAGCCGCTGCCTCAGTTCGAGGTGCGCGTCAGAAATTCGCGGATCGCAGCGATGACGACCTCGTGCGCTTCCACATGGACCGCGTGGTTGGCGTTCGGGACTTCGAGAAGTTCGCCCCTGGGGATGCTTTCGGCGATCAGGCGCGAATGGTTCGGCGGGCAGATCCAGTCTTCGGCGCCGCAGACGACCAGCGTCGGGACCGGAATGTCCTTCAGCTTGTCCCGCAGGTCGTAGAGCCGTTCCTTGAACAGCGCGTTGTGGGTCTCGGCATGCAGATGCATGGTGCGGGTGCGTTCCAGCGCCGCATCCGGATCGAATTTTTCGAAATAGAGCGGCTGCAGCGCCAGCCAGATCAGGCGCAGCTCGGTATCGTCCTTGACCCGGTCGGAGAACATCTTGTCGAGCATGTCGAGCGAGGCGCTGGTCGCCTTGTGGATGCGCTGCTTGAACACCACCATCGCGTCGTCTTCGTGGTGATAGCTGGCCGCCGTGCCGCGCAGGATCAGCCGCGACAGGTTGTGGCCGTATTTCACGGCATAGGTGAGCGCGATCATGCCGCCGAACGAGCCGCCCTCGAGGATGATCTTGCGGCCGCCGCACAGGTTCAAGCGAAAGGCTTCGACGTCGTCCGCCAGCTGCTCGAACGTGTAGGGCGGCGTCAGGCTGGTCTCGCCGCAGCCGCGCTGGTCATAGGCGATCACCCGATACCGGTCCGACAGGACCTTGTAGGCGTTGAACTCTCCATGGCGGTCGCCGATGCCGCGCCCGCCATGGAGCGCGATGATGGTCTCTGCGTCGGGATTGCCGATGTCGTCGTAGACGAAGGTGGCGTTGTTGAGGGTCACTGTCGGCATGGGAGTATCCTATCCTGCTGATATCATGGGCAACCGAAGACCATCCCGCCGCGGGTGAAGCGGGATGGCGACATTTGGCGTATTGCCGCTCAGTTGGCCGCGGGCTTCATGTCGAAAGCGCGGACCCAGTCGTCTCCGCGGGCGGTCCAGGTGATACGCTTGGACAGGCCGTAGGTGGCGGGCTGGGTGTAGAGGAAGAGGGCCGGCGCCTCGTCGCACATCACCTCGGTCGCCTTCTTGTAGGCGGCCTGACGCTTGGCCACGTCCATGGTCGAGCGGCCGTCGGCGAGAGCCTTGCCGAACTCGGCATTGTCCCAGTAGGCATACATGTTGCCCGGCGCAAACAGCGTCAGAAGGCCGTCCGCATCGATCGTCGGCCAGGCCTGGCTCAGCAGGCTCATGCGGCCGAGATCCTTGGTCTTCAGATACTTGTCCATATAGGCGCTGAACTGCATCTCGACGATCCTGGTCTTGACGCCGATCTCTTCCAGCTGGCTGGCGACCGCCTGGACGACCTCCTCGCCATTGAGGTAGATGCCGGTCGGCACTTCGATCTCGATCGGCTCGGCCGGCGCGCCGCCGGCCTTCTTCAGAAGTTCGGCCGCCTTGTCCGGATCATAGGCATAGGGCTTCAGATCGGCGTTGAAGCCGAAATAGCTCTTCGACGTCACCTGGCATTTGGCGATCTCCGCCTGGTCGTTGAAGATCGCCTTGACGATGCCTTCCTTGTCGACGGCATAGTTCAGCGCCTGGCGAAGCAGCTTGTTGTCGAGCGGCGGCTTCAGCGTGTTGAACTTAATGAACACGGTGCGGGTGCTGGGCACCGCGCCGGCCTGGGCGCTGCCGCTCGTCTTGATCCGGGTAATCTCGGTGGTCGGGATCGAGTTGATGAAATCGACCTCGCCCGCAAGCAGCGCGGCGACGCGGCTGGCCGCATCCGGGATGATGCGCACGACGACCTTGGCGAAATCCGGCTTGGGACCCCAATATTGCGGATTGGCGTCGAGGGTGATGCTTTCGCCGGGTTTGACCGAGGAGATGACATAGGCGCCGCCGGACGCGGTCTCGGTCGCCGGCTTGTGCTCGGCGGTCCATTTCGGCGGCAGCAGGAAGAACATCGACAGCTGGCCGATCATCGCCGGATAGGGCGAGCTGGTCTTGATCTCGATTTCGGTCGGGCTGATCACCTTCACGTCGGAAATCAGCGTGAACCAGGCCTTGATGCGGGCATTGAGGGCCGGGTCTCGCACGCGGTCGAAATTCCATTTGACCACTTCGGCATCGATCTTCTCGCCATCGTTGAACGTGGCATCCGAACGCAGCTTGATGCGCCAGGTCAGGTCATCGACGCTCGTCCATTCGGTCGCGAGCGCCGGAGCGATCTTCATGTCGGGGCCGCGCAGGACCAGCGACGGATAGATGTGGCTGAGCAGGCTGAGGTCGGTGCCGACCGATGCCGTCATATGCGGATCGAACGTGTTGATCGTGTTGGTGATCGCGATGGTCAGCGTCTTGTCCTGGGCAAGCGCCGATGTGGAGATCGCGGCGCCGAGTGACAGTGCGGCGATGGCCGCGGAGAGCGATTTTCTGGTCATGTCCATTCCCTTCTGATTGATTTCTATCGATTTTTCATTGGCTTGCATTGCATTCTCGAGAAACGGAGCTGGCGGTCACGCCCTTCCACCACGCCGTTCATTTGGCTTCGACCGGGACCGAATGACCGAGCGTGTGCATCAACCGGTTCGCCCAGCCGAAAATGGCGGCGGAGTGGATGAGATCGACGATCTCGGCCTTCGACATGCCATGGTCGCGAAGGGCCTGAACCTGCTCCCTGGTCGCTCGTGACGGCGTCTCGGACAGCGCCCTGCAGAAATCGACGATCGCCTGCGTCCTCGCCTCGAACGGCCCTTCGAGGCCACGCACATAAATCTCCTCGACGACTTCTTCGCGACCCGACAGTTCGACATAACGGCGGGCATGGACCGAGGCGCAATAGACGCAGCGGTTGACGGCGGAGGCGACGAGCGCGCCGAGTTCCCGTTCGGCCCTGTCCAGACCGCCCTTGGCATACATGATGGCATTGAACAGTTTCGTGCGGGCGACGTAGGATTCCGGATCATGCGCCAGCGTGCGCACATAGGCGGAAACCTTGGTATTGGACGGCGTCACCTGCATCGCCGCCAGCTGCTCTTCGGTCGCCGTCGCGACGTCGACCGGCTCGATATAGGGCGACCACGAAAGCGCCTTGACCTTGAAGCGGGACGTGCTCATTCGACTTGCTCCAGCAGGCTGAGGCCGGCAAGGACCCGGGCCTCGTAATTGACGAAGGCGATCAGCTCCGACAGCGCTATGATCTGCGGGTTGGTGAGGCCGGCCTTTTCGAGGCGCTCGATATCCGTCCTGCTGTTGTCGCGCGGCGTTTTGGTGACGAGGTCGGCATGGCGGATGATCGCACCGGTAAAGGCATCGACCGCCGCCGGCTCGGCGCCGGAAGCGATGGCGGCGAGGTCCGGGTCGCTGCCGGCCTCGTCCAGCATGAGGTCGTAGACTGCGGCCAGGTCTTCGCGGCCGATGAACCTGGCCATGCGGGAGGCGAGCGCGGCGCGCAGAGCATGACCAAGACCGAAGCCGTGATGCGGGCTCAGCACCGTTTCGCGGCACAATTCCGTGCCCTCCACGAATTCCGGCCGCTCGCGGCGGATCGCGTAAAGCTCGGAGCCCGGTTTCAGGCCGGAGAGGATGTCCATCTGGTCCAAGTCACTCGTTCCCATGGTAAGTTCCACCTGCGGATCCGGCCCATGGACGGATCGAGATCAGGCATGAATTGGGGGCGGTCCCCTGCGACAGATGCGAGGCGGGTGTGATCGTCGTCAGCGTGTTCGGATTGCCGCCATGATCGACGCCCTGCGCATCGGGACGGAACCAGCCGCCGGTCGCAAGCACGGCGACGCCGGGCATCAGGCCGCGATCGACAGTCAGCGCCGCGACGGTCCGGCCGCGATCGTTGTAAAGCTCGCAGAGGTCGTCCTGCTTCAGGGTAAGCCGCACGGCGTCGGTCTCGCTCAGCGTGAACCGCTCGTAGCCACCGAGCTTCGCCGCCTGGCTGACCGGACCGTATTCCAGCTGGCCATGCAGACGGTGGGCGGGCTGCGGCGACAGGAGATGGAAAGGATGTTCCACCGCAAGCGGGGCACCAAGCCATTCGTCGGGGGCCTGCC
This sequence comes from Hyphomicrobiales bacterium, assembly GCA_900471605.1. Taxonomy (GTDB): domain Bacteria; phylum Pseudomonadota; class Alphaproteobacteria; order Rhizobiales; family Rhizobiaceae; genus Neorhizobium. The sequence continues at coordinate 112,869 of UCEY01000065.1, forward strand.
AGCGGGGATGACCGCCGATATCGGGATAACCGAAGCCGCCGATCGCCTTCGATCCGATCTCGATCCGCCCGCTCGGCGTATTCAGCGGAGCCGCTTGAGGGTCTTTGACGAAATCGCGAAAATGGTTCGCCGGCGAAGGCGCCGGTTCGCCCTCGTCGAGCGCAGCATAACCCCGAAGGCGAAACGCCTGGAAATCCGGCAGTTCCGGATAACGCTCCCGATAACCCTCGTAGATCCGGGCGAGCCAGTCGTCGATGCCAAGCCCCTCGTCGAACTGCTGGCGGCAGCCGAGTTCGTCGGCGATCAGGCAATAGGCTTCGTGATCGGTCAGGACGCCCGCCGGCGGGTCCATGACGCGACGGCTGTAGACCAGCCAGTTGTCGCGCGATGCCGCCGCGACATCGTCGCGCTCGAACGGAAACGCCGAGGGGAGGACGATATCGGCCATCCTGGCGGTGGCGGTCCACATGTTCTCCGTGACGATCACCGTTTCGGGGCGCCGGAAAGCCTCGGCCAGCCGGTTGAGATCCTGATGGTGGTGGAAAGGATTGCCGCCGGCCCACCAGACGAGCCGGATATCCGGCAGATCGAGAACCTGGCCGTCATAATCGATCCGTCCGCCCGGGTTTTCGAGCAGTTCGGTGATCCTCGCCACCGGGATGAAGGCGCGCACGGGGTTGGGACCCTGTTCGAATGCCGGCCCTTTCAGGCGCCGTACCGGCTGGCCGACGGCATTGACGGCGGTCAGGCCGAAGGCGAAACCGCAGCCGCGCTTGCCGACATGACCCGCCATCGATGCAAGCGCGATCGCAGCCCAGAACGGCTGTTCGCCAAACCGTGCCCGCTGCAGCGACCACGCGACGTTGACCAGGCTCGGCGCGTCATGCAGGTCTTCGGCAATCTCGACAATCGTCTCCGCCGGCACGCCGGAAATGGCCGAGGCCCATTCAGCATCCTTGGCGATGCCGTCCGTCTCGCCGACCAGATAGCTTTCGAAATCGCAATAGCCGGTCGTGCAGCGTTTCAGGAAATCGCGGTCGAACAGGCCTTGGGCGAGCAGCGTATGACACATGCCGAGCATGACCGCGGCATCCGTATTCGGGCGCAGCGGAACATGCCGGACGTTCGGACCGGAAGGCGCATCGCTCGCAGCGGGGCTGAACACGACGACGCGCACGCCCTTGTCCTGACAGCGCCGCAGCCATTCGACGGCGCGGTGGCTGCCGGTACCGCCCGCCTCGACCTGGGCATTGGTCAGCCGGAAGCCGCCGAAGCCGACCAGCAGCTGACAGCCATCGGCGATATCGTTCCACGACGGCGAAGTATCGCAGGCGTCCTTGTAATCCGGTCCGAGGATGTGCGGCAGAAGCACCGCCGCCGCGCCATAGGAATAGCTGTTGACGGAAGAGGTGAAGCCGCCGGCGAGATTGAGCAGCCGCTTGAGCTGGCTTTGCGCATGATGGAAACGGCCGGCGCTGGCCCAGCCGTAGGAGCCGCCGAAGATCGCCTGGTTGCCGTGACTCTCCCGCACGCGGCGAAGTTCACCGGCGATCAGGCTCGCGGCCCTGTCCCAGCTTATCTCGACGAAATCGTCGCTGCCGCGCGAAGCGCCTGTGGCGGCAAGCGGCCCCTGCTCCAGCCAGGACCTGCGGACCATCGGGGCGCGGATGCGCTGCGGATGGTTGGCCAGATCCAGGTAGCCGAGGCCCATTTCCGATGGGTCCGGATCGTGACGGAAGGGCAGGAGCTTGCGCTTCCCGTTCGCATCCGTGCCGACTTCATAAGTGCCGAAATGGGTTGCGAACAGGTGCGTCATCGTTTCAAACCTCCAGCACGAAATGACGGTCGCCGACAGGCCGCAGCATGGCGTCCTCGGGCGGCAGGTTGGCATCGACATCGAAGGCGAGCGGACGGCGGTTGCGTTCGACATCCGGGTCGGGGACCGGGATCGCCGAAAGCAGCGCCCGCGTATAGGGATGCTGCGGATTCTCGAAAATGGCGTCGCAGGGGCCGATTTCGACGATCCGCCCGCGCAGCATCACCGCTACCCTGTGGCAGAGATAACGGATCATCGACAGGTCGTGGGCGATGAACAGGTAGGTCAGTCCAAGCTCGTCCTGCAGATCCTGGAACAGGTTGACGATCTGCGCCTGGATCGACACGTCGAGCGCGGTGATCGGCTCGTCGGCGACAATGAAGGCGGGATTGAGCGCAATCGCCCGGGCGATATTGACGCGCTGGCGCTGGCCGCCCGAAAACTCGTGCGGATAACGCTTCATGAAGGACGGATCGAGGCCGACCTTGGCAAACAGCGCGGCGACGCGATCCTCGCGTTCGCGGGCGGAGCCGGCCAGTCTGTGCACCTCCAGGGGCTCGCCGACGAATTCGCCCACCGTCATGCGCGGGTTGAGCGAGGCATAGGGATCCTGGAAGATGATCTGCATGTCGCGCCGGTAAGGCTTCAGCCCCGCCTTTCCGAGACCGGTAATGTTCTCGCCCTTGTAGAAGATGTCGCCGCCGGTCGGCGCCTCGAGCTGCAGCAGCACGCGGCCGGTCGTGCTCTTTCCCGAGCCGGATTCCCCCACGAGGCCGAGCGTCTCGCCGGGCGCAATGTCGAAACTGACATTGTTGACGGCCTTGAGGGCCGGCGTCGGGGCGCCGAACAGGCGCTTTTCGCCGCCATAGGTCTTGCGGAGGTTCTGGACCGAAACGAGCGGCTTGACGTTGCTCCCGTTCATGGCTGCACCTGCGAGGCGGCAAGTGCCGCGCGAAGATCGTACCAGGCGGCCACCTTGTGGCCGGCGACGCTGCCCTCGACCTCGCCGAGCGGCGGCATTTCGATGCGGCAGCGCTCGGTGGCGAACGGATTGCGCGGCGCGAAGGGATCGCCGACCGGAGCGCGGGTGAGATCCGGCGGGTTGCCGGGGATCTGGTAGAGCCGGGTCACGCCGCGACGGCCGCCATGCGGCAGCGACTTCAGGAGACCCCATGTATAGGCGTTGCGGGGATCGTGGAACACGGCGCGGACCGGACCGCGCTCCATGATCCGGCCGCCATACATGACCTGGACGGTATCGGCGAGACCGGCGACGACGCCCATGTCATGGGTGATCCAGATAACGGTGGTGCCGATCTTCTTCTTGAGATCGCGCACCAGATCGAGAATCTGCGCCTGGACCGTGACGTCGAGCGCCGTGGTGGCCTCATCGGCGATCAGGAGCTTCGGATTGCACGAAATCCCGATCGCGATCATCACGCGCTGGCGCATGCCGCCCGAGAACTCGTGCGGATATTGTCCGGCACGGCGGGCGGCGTCGGGAATGCCGACGAGCTCGAGAAGTTCGACGACGCGCGCCCGTGCCTGGCTCGCCGACATGCCGAAATGCCGCCGCAACGGCTCGGCGATCTGCCGTTCGATGGTCAGGACCGGATTGAGCGAGGTCATCGGATCCTGGAAGACGAAACCGATTTCCTTGCCGCGCAGATCGAACAGCTCGCGCTGCGACAGCGCCAGCAGGTCGCGGCCGTTGAACAGGACCTCGCCCCGGACGATACGGCCGGGCGGCCTTGCGATCAGCCCGACCATCGACAGGGCATGAACGCTCTTGCCCGAGCCGGATTCGCCGACGATGCCGAGCGTCTCGCCCTCTTCCAGGCTGTAGGACACGTCGTTGACCGCATGCACGGTGCCATCAGGCGTGTCGAACGCGACGGTAAGATTGCGGACCTCGAGCAAGGGTGCCATCGGACGCTCAGACCTCCAGATAACCGCCGGCCGAGCGGGTCAGGTATTCGCGGCCGGTCTCGGTGATGAGAACCGTGTCGGAGACCTGCGTCGCGCAAATGCCAGGGTTGCGGATATTCGGCTCGAACGTGAAGATCATGCCCGGCTCAAGGACGAGCGAGGACGATGCGTCGAGCGAGGAATGTTCGTGTGCGCCAAGCCCGATCCCGTGGCCGATGCGGCCCGGGATGTTGGCCCCGTAACCTCGCGCCTTCAGCCCTTCGCGCGTCTTCTCGAAAAGGTCCTTGTAGGGCGTGCCGGGCCGGATCAGCGCATCGACCTCTTCGCGGATCTCGAAAATGGCGTCGAGCGCCCGCTTGTTGACCTCCGGCAGCGGACCCATCGCGATGGTGCGCTCGTTTTCGGCGTGGATGCCGTTGGCGATCGTCCAGATCAGTACCGAAACGGCCTCGCCGCGCTGGGGCTTGCGCTGTGTGGGGTTATCGCAATTGTAGAACATGCGCGGCCCCGACAACACCCAGGTGGCCATGCCGTTCTGCACCCCGCCTTCCAGCGAGCCGAAGTCGCAGACCTCGACATCGGGATATTCGGCGGCCCACAGCCTGTTCATCGCATGCATGGAGGCAATGGCGACCTCGCGCTCGTTGCCGCCGGCGGCAAGGGTCGCAACCGCCGTATCCATGCCGAGATCGGCCGCCCGCGCCGCGATGCGGGCATTGGCGATCTCGTCCGGGTCCTTGATCAGGCGGCAATGGTCGATCAGATGGCTGACATCGGCGAATGTCGCGTCGGGCAGCGCCTTGCGCAACTGGCCGGCGCGCTGGATCGAGATGAATTCCTCCTCGATGCCGACGGTCTTATCCGCCACGCCGAGATCGCCGAGGATCGAGGCCAGCGCATCCTGCCAGTTCGGCCCCATCGTGACCTTGGTCGACCAGGAACCGTAAAGCCGGATATCCGGCACCCAGGCGCTGGCGCGGCCGTGATCGTCGCGCAGCGCATGCACCAGCATGATCGGGTCGTGGTCCGGGGTCAGGATGGCGATCACCGGGTGGGAATAGATGATCGGATTGAAGCCGGTGAAATAGAAGCTGTTTTCCGGCTTGAACGAGACGATGACGTCGACGCCCTGCTTAACCATGCCGGCCTTCAGGCGTCCGACCCGGGGCGGCAACGTGGAACGGGAAAGCTGGTTCATCGCGTGGTCCTCAATTTCGGATCGAAGTGATCGCGCAGCCAGTCACCCAGGAGGTTGACGCTGAGCACAGTCAGGAGAATGGCAATGCCGGGGAAGGTGACGATCCACCAGGCGGTCGAGATGTAGACGCGGCCGTCGGCCAGCATCCGGCCCCAGCTCGGATTGGGCGGCTGCACGCCGAGCCCGAGGAACGAGAGCGCCGCGTCCATGATGATGATGCGGGCAAGCTCCAGCGTGGCGATCACCAGGGCCGGGGTCATGACGTTCGGCAGCAGGTGCTTGAGCATGATGCGCCAGGTCCCCGCGCCGATCGCATGGGCCGACAGGATGAACTCCCGTTCGCGAAGGGCGAGCACCTGGCCGCGGATGATGCGGGCGTACCGCAGCCAGCTTGTCAGCGCGAGCACGATGACGAGGTTTCGGGTCGACGGACCGAGCGCCGCGACGACGAGAAGGGCAAGCAGCATCAGCGGCAGGGCGAGCTGGATATCGACGATGCGCATCAGGATGCGGTCGACCATGCCGCGATAATAACCGGCGACGATACCGAGCAGCGTGCCGACAATACCGCCGAGAATAACGGCCGCCGCCGCGATCGCGAGCGTAATCCGGCTGCCATGGACGATGCGCGACAGGATATCGCGGCCGAGCTCGTCGGTGCCGAGCGGATGCGCGCCGGGCGAAAACAGTCCCGTCCAGGTGGGAGCCACCATGCGGGCGAGCAGGTTGGACCGCGTCGGCACCGGCAGGCCGAGATAGGGCGCCAGGATCGCGGCCAGCACGAAGACCGACACCAGCAGGAAACCGAACAGTCCGGAGCGGCTTTTCAGGAGGGCGAGGAAAAACGCTTTCATGATCGCACCTATCGCCGACGGATGCGCGGATCGAGCACGCCATAAAGCAGATCGACCAACAGGTTGACGACGATGAAGATGGCGGCGACGAGCGCGACCCCGGCCTGGATGACCGGGAAATCCTGCGCCTGGATCGCCTGCATGATGATGCGCCCGACACCCGGCCAGGCAAACACGGTCTCGATGACCACCGAGCCGCCAAGAAGCTCGCCGGCGATGATGCCGATCATGGTGATCACCGGGATCAGCGCGTTTCGCGCGATATGCCAGAAGAACACGGTGCGCGGCAGCAGGCCCTTGGCCCGCGCGGTCCTGACATAATCCTCACGCATGATATCGAGCAGCGACGAGCGGAGCAGGCGGGCGATCGACGCCGACACGAAGACCGACAGCGTCAGCCCCGGCAGCACCAGATGCGCGATCGTACCGGAGCCGCCGGTCGGGAACCAGCCGAGATCGACCGAGAACAACAGGATCAGCATGATGCCGAGCCAGAAAACCGGCGTCGCCTGCCCCAGAAGCGCCGCCACCATGACGATGAATTCCGAGATCGTGCCGCGCTTCAGTGCCGCGATGGCGCCGGCGACCGCACCGATCAGCGTTCCGAACAGGAGCGCGGTACCGGCGAGCGTGGCGGTGACCGGCATGCGTTCGAGAACGACATCCATGGCGGGACGCTGGTGCTGGAAGGAAATGCCGAAATCGCCCCGGACCATGGCCAGAACGGAGATGAGATATTGCTCGAGGATCGGGCGATCGAGACCAAGTGAGGCCCGAAGCGCGTCGAGATCCTGCTGGCCGGCACCGATCGGCAGCAGAAGCACGGCCGGGTCGCCGAGAACGCGGCTCACGAAGAAAACGATCGTGACCACGCCCCATATGGCGAGCAGCGATTCTGCCAGCTTGCCGACAAGATAGCGGGTCACGGCCGGCACCTCGCGGGATCGGGAACGATGGCCGTCATTCCGCCGCTCCCTTGAGGATGGCCGGGATCGACGCGGCGGAATCCGTCCATTCGTCGCCGAGCAGTTCCGGTGTTTCGTAGGCGACAAGGTTGGCGAAATGAGTTTCGCGATCGGCGACGAAGAGAGCCCGGGCGATGCCGCGGGCAAGCCGCCGCCCGCCGTCGCTGACCGCCGGAATGTCGCCCGACAACTTGCCGTGGCTGAGCGAGGCCGGATAGTTGAAGCAATGCACCAGACGCAGCGAAGGGCAGCTGCCGGGCACCTTTTCGAGAAACTCGAAATCGGGACCGAGATAGGGAGACGTGGCGAGCTCGCCGTTCTCCATGCCCTTTTCCGGCGAAAAGACGTCGTTCCAGAACTGGATATGGGGGGCGAAATGTTTCAGTTCCGGGCGGCGGTCGAGATCGACCCGGAAGCCGGTGGCGAAGATCGCAAAATCATAGTCGAAATCGCCGCCGCTGGTTTCGATGACGATATGATCGCCGCTTTCCCGCAGGCCGGTCACTGCCGTGCCGAGGAAAAACCGGCTGTTTTCATGGCGCGATACCCGCAGGGTGGAATCGCGCGGCGGCGGCGTCTGGGCGCCGAGCACATAGTCGAGAAACTTCCATTTCCACGCATCGCTGAGGCCGGCAAAACCCTGCACGACGCCCTGACTGGCAATGCCGGTGAACTTGTTGATGCGGGGGAGTTCCTTGCGCCGGATGATCATGTCGACCTGGCCTGCACCCGCTTCGAGCGCGGTCGCCGCATTGTCCATTGCGGAAGCCCCCGCCCCGACGACCGCGACGCGCTTGCCCTTCAGGGCCGAAAAATCGATGTCGTCGGCGGAATGGGCCCAGAATTTTGGCTGCACGCGTTCGACGAATTCCGGAACGTAACCGCCGCCGAGGCCGTCGCGGCCGGTCGCCAGAACCACGTGCCGGGCATAAAGCCGCTCCTGCCTGCCGGTCCCCGCATCCGAAACGTCAAGGGCGATCAGATCCTGCGTGACCGGGGTCATCCCGGTGACGGTGACGAGATTGCGGACCGGCAGCTGAAGCACGCGGCGGTACCAGATCAGGTAGTCCATCCACTGCGACTTGGGGATCTTGCCGAGCGTGTCCCATGCCTGAGCGCCGAACTGCGAGACATACCATGCCCTGAATGTCAGCGCCGGCAGGCCGAGCGCCGGCCCCGGCAGCTGCTTGGGAGAGCGCAGCGTTTCCATGCGCGCAAACGTCACCCATGGCCCTTCCTGACCCTCGGGGGAGCGGTCCAGGCAGACGACATTGTGGATGCCGAGCATTTTAAGCGAGGCGGTCGCTACCAGGCCGCACATGCCGGCGCCGATTACGACGGCATCGAAAACTTCGACACCCTCATATTCGGTCGCCGGCACCCACTCCCTGGGAGGAAGTTCGAGAAGCGACAGGTCCTCGGCGAGCCGCTCTTCGAGCGCTTCGAGACCTTTGATCCGCTGTGCATCCTGCGCCTTCAAATCACTGCTCCTGTGCGTTCGCGTCGGCGCCGAAAGTCGCATCCGCCACGCGTTCGATATGGCCGGGATCATGCGCCACGAAGCCGGGCATGCGGGCGGCGGAAATCCTGATGATCAACTGGACGAGCTCCAGAACGCCTTCCGAAAGCGGCTTGGAGGCAGCCGAAAAAATGCCCCAGAGGAAGGGGATGTCGACATCGAGCGGGCGGATCTCGACGTTCTTGAGCTGCAGGCCGTAAGCGGTCGCCGGCTCCACGATCGAGACCCCGAAACCCGTGGAGGCAAGCTGCAAGGCATTCAGCGCCGCATTGGTATCGACGACGCGCGACGGCCGCACATCGGCCGCCTGCAGGGCCTGATTGACGCGGCGGCGCAGCCGGAAGGGATTGGCCATGGTGATCAGGCACCGGTCCGCCAGGTCGCGGACCGATATGACGTCCTTGTCCGCCAGGGGATCGTCCGCTGCCACCGCGGCGACGCAAGGCGCCTGGAACAGGCCATGCGCGTCGAGACCCGGATGCTCGACCGGCAGGGAGGCGACGCAGAAATCCGCGGTGCGGGCGAGCACCGACTGGACGGCCGCCTCGGCCGAAATGCTGCGCAGATGCAGGTTCCGCGGAACGAGTTCCATCGGCATCTCCGCAATCGCGAGCGGCACCAGACCGCTTGCGAAGGCGGGGATCGCCGCGATCTCGATCGGCGCCGGCTCTTGCGAAAGGATATTCCTGGCGCGCTCCTTGAGCTGGCCGATGCCGGTCAGGAAACGCTCGGCATCCGAATGAAAGGCGACCGCCTGCGACGTCGGCGTGATGCGGGGGCCATTGCGGTCAAAAAGCGAAAAGCCGACGGAGGATTCGAGTTCCTGGATCAGCCGCGTCACCTGCGACTGCGACCGGTCGAGCAGGCGGGCGGCGGCGGTGATGCTGCCTGCCGACATGACTGCCAGGAACACTTCCAGCTGCTTGATTTCCATCGCCAACCTATAATGCACAAAATGCAGCATTGATCTGCATCAATTCAAATATTGCATGCTTCCGTTTTTAAGCAAACAAAATTTGTGCCCAATTCGTAGTCTTCCGGGATGTTTGATCCGCAGAAGACAGCACCTCAAGAATAATCCCCCGGAGTGCTGCGCATGCCGCCCGCAACCGCCGCGCCCCGGGCGGGATATTCCGCAAGCCGTCTAAAATCTGGCCAACACGCCATGGCCGCCTTGCACCATCCGGCCGCGCAGCTAATGTTGAAAGTGAACGACAGCGGAAGTCCATGGCAGCCAAGACGACACTCAATGCCAAAAATCTGGAAGCGCTCGGCGCGCCGCGTCTGGCCGAACTGCTGATCGAGATCAGTACCGGCAGCGCAGCAAACAAACGACGGCTTCGCATGGAGCTTGCCGGCAATCACAGCAGCGCCGAGATAGCACGCGAAGTGCGCAAGCGGCTGGCGAGCATTGCCCGTTCGCGAACCGTCATAAACTGGCGCAAGGTGAAGGCGGTAACGTCGGACCTGGAAACGCAGCGGAAAACGATCGTCGATGTCGTCGCTCCCGACGATCCGAAAGAGGCCCTGGAACTCGTCTGGCAGTTCCTGGCACTCGCCGATCCGATCTTCGCGAGGTCTGACGACGGCAGCGGCTCGATCATCGCAAGCTTCCATCAGGCATGTGCGGATGCGGGTGTGATCGCCACGTCGGTGGGTGTCGACGGGGACGCGCTTGTCGACAAGATTTTCGCGGCGATACAGAGCAACGATTATGGCCAGTATGATCCGCTGATTGCGACCATGGCTCCCGCACTCGGCAAAGACGGTCTTGATCGGCTCAAGGGCCTTTTCGTGCAATGGTCCAAGGAACCGGAGGACAAGGGCGCTCCAGGCGACCGTCAGATCATCGGCTGGAGCAGCCAGGGGCCGATCTACGAAGACCAGGTCTACGGAAATCACCGGGAACTGACGATACGCATTGCCCTACAGGAGATCGCCGACGTCCAGGGCGACGTGGATGCGTATATCGCCCAGCAGCCGGATAAGACTCTCAAGGCGCCCCTGGTGGCCACAGACATCGCTCGGCGGCTCCTTTCCGCCGGACGAGCCGCCGAGGCACTCGAAACACTGGACGCGGCCGACACCCGGAGCCATCCCGATATGCCGATCGAATGGCAGCTCGCCCGCGTCGAGGTGCTCGAAGCCCTAGGGCGCGCGGACGAAGCTCAAGCCGATCGATGGACGTGGTTCGGGCAGTCGCTGAACGACATGCACCTGCGCGCTTTCCTTCGCCGGCTGCCGGACTTCGATGACATGGAGGCCGAGGAAAAGGCATTCGCTTATGCCCAGGCGTTTCCGGAGGTCCATCGAGCGCTCGCCTTTTTCCTGCGCTGGCCGGCGATGGCCGAGGCGGCCAAGCTGGTGCTGAAGCGAAAGACAGAACTCGATGGCGATCTCTACGAACTGATGACGCCAGCCTCAGAAGCGCTGGCCGAAAAACACCCGCTCGCGGCAACGATCGTACTGCGCTCGATGATCGACTTCACGCTCGAGAAGGCACGATCCAGCCGTTACAAGCATGCGGCACGGCATCTTGCAAGATGCGCATCGCTTGCCCCTCACGTCGAAGACTTCGGGGGTGCCGCTTCCCATGATACCTATGTGTCGGGGCTGACGTCCCGACACGATAAAAAGCACGGTTTCTGGAGCCTGGTGTCTTAATGCATTTCGGCGGCGTCCGGCCGGTCAGGAGATTCCCCTCCTCACCCGCCGGAAACGCGAGACTTGCGCTTCGACCAGGCCCGGATTTCACGGATAGGCGGTCGCGCCGTCCGGCTTGCGGGTGATCTTCCGCTCCCAGTGAATGTAGTCGTCGGTACCCAGCACTTTTTCGTCGATCTCGATACCCCAGCCGGGACGATCCGGGCGCAGGTTCATATATCCGTCCACCGGCATATAGGGATCGAGCGCCCAGGGCGCGTGCACGTGCGGCTTGAACTCCAGAATCTTGAAATTCGGCTGCGCGGCGCAGAAATGGATGTTCACGGCAGTCGCCAGCGGACCCATCGGGTTATGCGGCGCGACCGTCACATAATGCGCTTCGGCGATGGCCGCGATGCGGCGCATTTCGGTCACGCCGCCGACGACGCAGATGTCCGGCTGGATGATGTCGGCGCCGCGGGCGGACAGCAGCGACAGGAACTCGAAGCGGTTATAGAGGGATTCACCGGTTGCCAGTGGCACCGTCACCTTCGACTTCAGCTCCGTCCATGCGGGAATATGTTCCGGCCGGATCGGCTCCTCGTAGAAGAGCGGGTCGTAGGGTGCGATCGCGGCGGCCAGCTGCACGGCCTGGTAAGGTTCGTAGATCTTCGCATGCGCGTCGAAGGCAAATTCGAAGTGCGAGGGAGTGATCTCGCGGATCTTTCCGAAATAGTCGCCGGTTTCCCTGACCAGTTCGCCCCAGCGGCTGTTGTGAAGATCGCGGCGGTATGGGCTGAGCTTGAACGCGGTATAACCGTAGTCTTCGTTGAGCTTCAGCGTCTGCTCGAGCGCGTATTGCGGATCCGGGGCGGTATAGACGCCGCAATAGACGCGGACGCGGTCACGGACATTGCCGCCCAGCAGCATGTAGACCGGCAGACCCGCGGCCTTGCCGGCGATGTCCCACAATGCATGATCGATTGCAGAGATCGCGGCAAGGCCAAGGGCTCCGGGAGGAAAGCGGCATTGCTGGTTGAGCTTGAGGACGAGGAATTCGACGCGGCGCGGATCCTCACCCTCGATCTGGTGGAAAAGGTAGTCGAGAAGCGGCGGCAGCGCCCAGTCGGGCCCGTGATTGTAGCATTCGCCCCAGCCGGAAATGCCTTCGCTGGTCTCGATCTTGAGCAACAGGCGCGGACGGTCGTCCACGCGCTGCATGTAGGTTTTTATTCCGGTGATATGCACTCTGGTTTCCTCCTCAGGCTGCCGGCGCTTCGTTTTTGACCCGATCGACAATGCCGCGCAGGATCCGTCGCTCGTCCTCGTTGAGGGCTACGACGCCCGGAACGCGCACCGGGCCGACATCGGTGCCGAGCATGCCGAGCGCTTCCTTCACGACCGTCACGTTGGCGCCGTTGTTGTATTTCGTGCGCAGCGTCTCGAAGCCGGCAATGCCGTCGATGAGGCCGCGCGCCGTCGCGTAGTCGCCGGCCTCCAGTGCCCGGTGGATCGCATGCGAGCGCTCGGGGAACACGTTGACCAGACCCGACGTGAAACCCTTGGCACCCATGGCGTAGAATGCCGGCGCCCAGCCTTCCGCCAGACCGCAGACCCAGATCGCCGGCGCGTCACGGGTGGCCCGAATGACTTCGGCCAGCAGCATCAGGTTCGACGAGGCGAACTTGATGCCGGCAATGTTCGGATGAAGGGCGAGTTTGCGGAAATCCTCGACCGAAAAGCTGTCGCTGCGCACATAGGCGATGACCGGCACCGTGCAGAAATCGGCCAGCTCCAGGAAATAACCGGCCTGGTAGGAGGGGCCGGCGAAGGGGTCCATGGGATGATGGCCCATGATCGCATCCGCGCCCTCGGCAATCGCGGCCCCGGCCAGCGCCTTCGCCTCGGTCAGCGATCGCCCGACGGCGGCGCTCACCAGCGACACTCCATCCGCCGCCTTGATCGTCGCGGCATGCACCGTGCGGACCTCGTCCATGGTGAGCGTGAAGAACTCGCCGGTATTGCCGGCCGCCATCAGGTTGTGCACCTTGGCAGCCGCCAGACGCCTGATCAGCGCGTCGAGCTTTTCGACGTCGACAGTCCCGTCTTGCCGGTAAGGCGTCACCGGGACACCGGAAATGCCGGTCAGCGCCTTTCTTACAGTCTGCAGCCTGTCATTCACGTCAAATATCCTTTTTGTTGCCGAAAACGATGTTCAGATAGGTTTCCCCGGAACGGACGACGTGATTGCGCATCTGCCGCTCGGCAAGATCCGCATCGCCCGCGACGATGGCCCTGGCGATGGCGGTATGCTCTTCGAGCGCCTTCTGACGCTCGGCGGGATCCATATGGATGACCCGGCGGATGCTGGCGTCGTAGAATTGCTGCCGTTCGATCAATTTCGCCAGATAACCGCAGCGGGAGCTGCGGTGAATGTGCTCGTGGAACTGCTCATTGAGGGAAATAAGACTGTCGGCATCCGCCGAGATCGTCGCCTTGGCCATCAGGTCGGCGATCGCCGTCAGCTCCACCCCTGCGGGCTTGCCGATGCGCTTTGCGGCCAGGTGCGCGATCATCGATTCGAGCGCCGCGCGGGCGAGGATCATCTCCTCCGCCCAGCTCATGTCGAACCGGATGATGACGCCGCGCCGGGGCAGAGCCTCGACCAGGCCCTCCGTCTCGAGCTGGCGGAGCGCCTCCTTGACCGGTGTCGTGCTGACGCCGAACTGCTCGGCGAGGCCGCGCTCGTTGACCTTCTCCCCCGTCGCGAATCGGCCCGCGAGAATGGCAGCCCGCAGCGTGCGATGAACGTGATCGCGCACGGTCATCTGAAATTTGGGGTCGATCTTCGCAAACCCTTCGGACTGCTGGCTTTCAGTTGGCTCGGGAATCATTTTCGCGAAATCCGTTGACGAGGCAGTGAGATTGTGGGATCTGATATACCAGACTTCAGATCTATGTCGATACGAAAATCTGTCGTCGACGCGATTTGAGGAACCCGGAGGAGGATTTTTTTCATGCTCAGACGCCACGTCATTCTGCTCTCCAGCATTGCTGCCCTGTCCCTGGCCGTGCCGGGCCTTTCGATGGCTGCAACGCCGAAGGATCAATTGGTCATCGCCATGGACACCTCGTCCCTGCGCGGGCTCGACCCCAACGAGATCAACCAGCTGGAAGCCGCCGAGATTGTCGCCAATCTCTACGAGCGGCTGGTCGTCCTGCCTGCCGACAACATTTCCAAGCCGCAGCCGGGCCTCGCCGAAAGCTGGACGGTGTCCGCGGACGGCAAGACCTTCACGTTCAAGATCCGCTCGGGCGTGAAGTTTCACTCCGGCAATCCGCTGACGGCGAAGGATGTCGAATGGTCGCTGCGCCGGCTGGTGAAGCTCGGCCTCGCGCCCTCGACGGACCTGCGCCAGTGGGGCTTTACCGCCGACAACGTCGAAAAGCTCATTCGCGCGACGGATGGTTCGACCGTTGTTCTCGAGACGCCTGAGGTCTGGAATTCCAACCTCATCCTCTATTCGCTCGCCAGCTTCTCCACCTCGATCCTGGACAGCAAGTTCCTTGCCGAAAAGGACAAGGGCGGCGATATGGGCAGGGAATTCCTGCAGACCGCCGACGCGGGCTCCGGCCCCTATACGCTGCGCACATGGCGCGTCAACGAACTGATCATCGCCGAAGCGTTCAAGGACTACTGGCGGGGCGAGCCCAAGATGCGCCGCGTTCTGCTGCGGCATATCCCTGAATCGTCCGCCCAGCGCCTGCAGATCGATGCCGGCGATGCCGACGTGGCGACGCGGCTTTCGTCCACCGACCTCGGCGCGCTTGAAACCGGCGGCAAGGTGACGATCCAGAAGACCCCCGGCTTCGGCTTCTACTATCTGGCCCTGAACCAGAAGGACGAAATCCTTTCCAAGCCGAAGGTCCGCGAGGCGTTCCGCTACCTGATCGATTATGACGGCCTGGCTGGTACCGTGATGAAGTATTACGGCATCAAGCAGCAGACGATCGTCCCTGCCGGCCTGCCCGGCGCGATCGACAAGAACCCGTACAAGCTCGACATCGAGAAGGCCAAGCAGCTTCTCGCCGAAGCCGGTTATCCGAACGGCTTCTCCAAAGTCTATTACGCGACGCCGGTGACGCCCGAATACGAAGTCGCCCAGTCGCTTCAGGCCAATGCCGCCAAGGCCGGCATCAAGCTCGACCTGCAGGGCGGCGACCATATCGGCAAGTTCCGCAACCGTCAGTTCGAGATCTTTTCGGCCCGCTCCGGCGATCGCCTGCCGGATCCGCATGCGGTCCTGCAATCCTACGCGACCAACGCCAACAATTCCGACGAGGCAAAGCTCGTTGGCCTGAATGCCTGGCGGACCGCCTGGGATGTTCCGAAGGAAATCCAGCAGATGGTCACCGCCGCCGCGCATGAAACCGACCAGGCCAAGCGCGCCGATCTCTATACCAAGATCAACGAGGCCTATCTTGCTTCGTCGCCGGCCCTGGTCACCTCGTTCCTGCGCACCGACGCCAAGGCCGTTCGCAACGAGGTGAAGGGCTATATCGGCCATTCGACCTGGCTGACCCGCTGGGACACGGTCAACAAAGGCAATTGATCGCCTTTTCTAGGAACTGCACAAGTGAGCATTTCACAGACAACCGAAACGCGACGCGCGGGCAGCAGGAAGCTGCTGTCCGCCGGGCGTAAACTTGCCACGTCGCTCGCGGTGATCGCGACGACGTTGCTCGGTCTCCTGATCATCACCTTCGTCGTCGGTCGGATGATCCCGGCGGACCCGGTCATCGCCGTGGTCGGCGACCAGGCGGATCAGGCGACCTACGATCGCGTCTACAAGGAGATGGGGTTGGACAGGCCCATCTATGTGCAGTTCGGGTCCTATCTTGCCGATATCGTGCGGCTGGACTTCGGCCAGTCGCATGTCACCAAGAACCAGGTGGCGAGCGATCTCGCCCGGGTCTTCCCCGCAACGCTGGAACTCGCCACGCTCGCGACGATCATCGGCGCAGGACTGGGTGTGCCTCTCGGCATCCTGTCGGCCGTGCGCAAAGGCACGTGGGTCGATCATGTCGCCCGCATCGTCGGCCTGCTCGGGCATTCCACGCCGATCTTCTGGATCGGCACGACGGTGATCCTGATCTTCTATGCCAATCTCGGCGTCATTCCCGCCGGCGGCCGCATCGACATCTATAACGAGGGCCTGGTCGAAGGGCCGACCAATTCGCTGATCCTCGATGCGATCCTTGCCGGGGAATGGGACGTGTTCTGGAGCGCGCTCCACCACGTCATCGCGCCCGCGCTCATCCTCGGTTATGCGGCGATGGCCTATCTCAGCCGCATGAGCCGCAGCTTCATGCTCGAACAGCTCAGGCAGGAATATATCCTGACGGCGCGCGCGAAGGGCCTCGGCAAGCGACCGATCATCTGGCGCCACGCTTTCCGCAACATCAGGGTCCAGCTGCTCACGGTCGTAGCGCTCGCCTATTGCGGGCTGCTCGACGGCACCGTGCTCATCGAGACGGTCTTCGCCTGGCCGGGCCTCGGCCAGTATCTCACCTCCGCATTGTTCTTCGCAGACATGAACGCGGTTCTCGGCAGCGTGCTCTTGATCGGCATCATCTCGATCGCCATCAACCTCCTGTCCGACATCGTCTACCGCTTCATCGATCCCCGAACCCGATGACCCAGGACCCCGGTACTCCCATGACCAAATCCGGTTACTTCGCCGACCTCCATAACTGGCTCATCAACGAGGATTTCACCTCCACGAAACAGGCCAGACTGCACAAGGCCTATGTGGCATGGCTCAGCCTGCTCGCGAACCCGCTGGCGTTCGCAGGGTTCGCGGTGATCATAGCCCTCATCGTCATTGCTGCGCTGGCGCCCGCGCTGACGGTCTACGACCCGTACAGCCAGGACCTGACGATGGCGCTGAAGGCGCCCTCGGCGAGCCACTGGTTCGGCACCGACGAGTTCGGTCGCGACGTCTACACCCGCGTCGTCTATGGCGCGCGTACCACGCTCTATATCAGCATCCTGGTGACTGTCATCGTCGCGCCGATCGGCTTTGTGATCGGAGCGAGCGCCGGTTATCTCGGCGGCTGGATCGATGTGGTGCTGATGCGCATCACGGATATCTTTCTTTCCTTCCCCAGCCTCGTCCTGGCGCTGGCGTTTTCGGCGGCGCTCGGGCCCGGCATCGAAAATGCGGTGATCGCCATCGCCTTGACCATATGGCCGCCGATTGCCCGGCTGGCGCGGGCCGAAACGCTGACCTTCCGCCATGCCGACTTCGTCGTCGCCGCGGAACTGCAGGGCGCACGCATGGGCCGCATCCTGCTTCGCCATATCGTGCCGCTCTGTGCGCCGTCGATCATCGTCCGCCTGACCCTCAACATGTCGAGCATCATCCTCACCGCCGCCGGCCTCGGCTTCCTCGGCCTCGGCGCCCAGCCGCCCATGGCGGAATGGGGCGCGATGGCCGCCGCCGGGCGCAAGTATCTTCTCGATGCGTGGTGGCTGACGACGATCCCCGGCCTTGCAATCCTCGTCGTCAGCCTGGCGTTCAATCTCTTCGGCGACGGCCTGCGCGACATACTGGATCCCCGCAATGCTTAAACCGCCGGAAAACATCCTGACCGTTCAGAACATGTCGGTGGAATTCCCGACGCTGTCGGGCGTCGTCACCGCCGTGCGCAACGTCTCCTTCAGCGTCGGCCGCGAAAAGGTCGGCATCATCGGCGAGTCCGGCTCGGGCAAGAGCACCGTCGGGCGGTCGATCATGCGGCTGCAGCCGCCACAGGCGATCGTCAAGGCCGACAGGCTGCAGTTCGAGGACATCAACCTCTTGACCGCCCCCGAAGAGCAGATGCTTTCGGTTCGCGGAAGGCGGATCTCGATGATCCTGCAGGACCCGAAATATTCGCTCAATCCGGTCATGACCGTCGGGGAGCAGATCTCGGAAACCGTCATCCTGCATGAGCGGGTCTCGCGGAAGGAAGCGCGGCAGCGAACGCTCGCCATGCTGGAACGCGTCAACATCCGCGATCCGCAGCGCGTTTTCGACCTTTATCCGCACGAGGTTTCCGGCGGCATGGGGCAGCGCATCATGATCTCCATGATGCTGATCGCCTCGCCGTCGCTGATCATCGCCGACGAGCCGACCTCGGCGCTGGACGTGACCGTGCGCCAGCAGGTCCTGTCCATCCTCGACGACCTGGTGACGGAACGGAACCTCGGGCTGATCTTCATTTCCCACGATCTCAACCTGGTGCGCAGCTTCTGCGACCGCGTCATCATCATGTATGCGGGCCGCGTCGTGGAAACGATCGCGGCCGCCGATCTGGACGATGCGCAGCACCCCTATACCCGCGGCCTCTTGAACGCGCTGCCGAGCCTCGACCATCCGCGTGATCGGCTCGAGGTCCTGCGCCGCGATCCGGCCTGGTTGGAGAATTGAACCATGACCATGATCAAGGTCGATCATCTTGCGGTTTCCTATGGCCAGGGCGACAGTCTCGTCCGCGTCGTCAACGACGTGTCATTCGAGGTGTCGGAGGGCGAGACGTTCGGACTGGTCGGCGAAAGCGGCTGCGGCAAATCAACTGTTCTCGGAGCGCTCGCCGGCCGCAACAGGCAGTGGACCGGCTCCATCCGGATCGACGGCGAGACGATCGGCCAGAAGCGCTCGATATCGCAGCTCGCCAAGCAGCAGATGGTGTTTCAGGACCCGTTCGGCTCCATCCATCCCCGCCACACGATCGGGCGGACATTGCTGGAGCCTCTCGAAATCCACGGCAAGGACAACCGGCAGGAGCGCGTCGAAAAGGCGCTCAAGGATGTCGGCCTGCCCCTCAACTTCCGCTATCGCTTCCCGCACCAGCTTTCAGGCGGGCAGCGGCAGCGCGTGGCGATCGCCCGGGCCCTCATCCTGGAACCGCGGATCCTGCTGCTCGACGAGCCCACCTCGGCCCTGGACGTCTCCATCCAGGCGGAAATCCTGAACCTGCTCAAGGATCTGCGCGATCGGGAGAAGCTGACCTATATCCTCGTCAGCCACGATCTCGCGGTCGTCGCCCATCTCTGCGATCGCGTCGCCATCATGCAGAACGGCGGCTTCGTCGAGATCGCCACCAAGGCCCAGTTGCTCGCCGGCACCGTCGCGCATCCCTATACCCGCGTGCTGATGGATGGCAGCAGAGGTTATGTCGCGTCCAAGCGCCCTGTGGGTGTTGCAGCCTCCTGATCGCATGCAGCCATATCGCGGAGGATCGGGAAAATCATCCCGCCCCTCCCTTAACCCTTCTCATCCCGCCGGACGCGTTGACGTGCACGGTCGCGGACGCCAAGTCATCGCGCGTTATGAATGGCCGGCGATAGGTTTCGGCAGATAATGTTGTTCAAGCTCCGACACGTCCTCGACGCTGAGGCTGATCTCCAGCGCCTTTACGGCATCTTCGAATTGCTTTGGCTTCGAAATGCCGACGATCGGGGCCGTTATGGCCGGGCGGCTGGCGACCCAGGCATAAGCAACCTGCGCCATCGGCCGGCCGTGACGTTCCGCAACGGCCTTTAGAGACGCGACGATCGCGTCGTCGGTGGCCTCTGTCCGGTCGTAGAGTGCGCGGGCCGTGCCATCCGTCTGGCTTCTGGTGGTTTCTCCTTCAGCCTTGCCTGCCAGCCGACCCCGAGCAAGGGGGCTCCAGGGAACGACGCCCACGCCCTCGCTGAGACACAGCGGCAGCATCTCTCGCTCCTCTTCCCGATATATCAGGTTGTAGTGGGGCTGCATCGAAACGAACTGCGCCCAGCCATTCTGCCGCTGGAGGCCGATGGCCTTCATGAACTGCCAGGCATGCATGGAAGACGCGCCGAGATAACGCACCTTCCCGGAACGCACCAGGTCGTTCAGTGCATCGAGCGTTTCTTCAAGAGGCGTCCCGTAGTCGAAGCGGTGCAGCTGGTAAAGGTCGATATAGTCGGTGCCCAGACGCTTGAGGCTACCGTCGACAGCGTCGAAGATATGCTTGCGCGAGAGAGACCGGTCGTTGACGTCGGTGCTCATGGGATGAAAGAGCTTCGTGGCGATCACCAGCTTGTGGCGGGGAACGAGATCCAGCAGCACCTTGCCGGTGATCTCCTCGCTCTTGCCGAGAGAATACATGTCAGCCGTATCGAAGAAATTGATGCCGAGATCGACGGCCTGACGCAGGATTTGCGCGCTTTCTTCGAAGCCGAGAACCCAGGGCGCCCACTCGCTTGACCCGAAGGTCATGCAGCCCAACGCCAGTCGCGATACTTTCAGGCCCGTCCGGCCAAGATTGACATAATCCATTGATACACCTCGTGCAGCTTGAATGGCGTGGAACCGAATTCCTTGTCTCGAAAGCGGGTATAATTGGAGTTTTTGCAGGCACGCAACAGGGTTGCCGGGAAAATATGCAAAAAATCGCCGACCCTATTGCCAAATTGGAATCTGCTGTTACGGTCAGCGTACTAATCGGATAATACACATGTTTACGATCGACGCATCCAGCATTGACCGCTCGCTGCCTGTTCCCGTGGGCAAGCAGCTCTATGGGCTGCTGAGTTACATGCTGTCTTTCGGCGACATGCCGAAGGGCGTGAAGCTGCAGTCCGTGCGTCAGCTCGCAGCCGAACTCGACATAGCGCCGATGACGGTGGCTGAAGTTTACAAGCAACTCAGGGCCGACGGTCTCGTCGAGATCCGGCCCGGCCTCGGCGCCTTCACCGTCTACGAACCGCGTCGCCGGGATGGCGTTATCGCGCCGGCAAGCGTCCTCAGCGGAGATATTGACGCCCTGCTGGAAAAAGCCGAAGCGCTGGGCATTTCGCCGGTCACGCTCGCCTCGATGGTGCAGGCACAGGCAAGGCTGCGCAAGCCGCGCGTCCATCTCGATATCGTCTTCGTCGGCATATTCGAGGCCCCGGCGCGCGATTATGTCGAACAGATCCGTTCGACGCTCGCCGCCAACGACGTGATCTCGCTCCTGACCTTCGAGCAGCTCCACCAGAACGAGGAAGCGCGCGCAAAGTGCCGCAATGCGGATCTGGTGCTGACTTTCGTGCATCGGGAGGTGGAGATGCGAAGCCTCGTGCCGGAGGCCAACATCCTGTCGATCCGCTTCATTCCTTCGGAACGCACCCGCCAGTCGCTCGCACTGCTCGACCCGCGTACGCGCATCGCAGCCGTTACGCAGCTCAAGGACTATATCGCCATCATGCGCCCCAGCGTGCGCGAGTTTGCTCCCCATATTTCCGACATCACGGTGACATGGTCCTATGCGGACGATCTGGCCGACATCATCGCTCGCTGCGACGTGGTGATCTACGCTTCCGGCGCGGACCATGTCGTCAATCTCGCGGGCCCGAACAAGCGCTGCTTCGAATACCGCCATTCGCCGGACCCGGGCGTGCTCGAAAACCTTCTTGCGCCGGCGCTATCAGAACTGCGCCACAACAAGATTGCCGATGTCGAGCGCCCTGAAAAGGTCGCCGATATCGCGTCGCGGAGGACCAAGACCCGCTGACCGCATAAGCCATGCTTTGAATGAACCAAACCAATAAGGGAACAGACATGAGCAAAGCACTCTCGATCACAGCAGCCGCCCTTTTTGCAGGGCTTTCCTTCACCGCTTTGTCCTCAGCTGAGGCGGCGGGCATCACCATCGGCACGGATGTCGATGCAGGTACGCTTGACCCGCGGCTTGCCCGCGATACGACCGCCTATCGCGTTGCCGACCTGATCTACTCCGGTCTCGTCCATCTGACGCCAGGCCTGGAAGCCAAGCCGGACCTCGCCGAAAGCTGGGAAAATCCGAACCCGACCACCTGGATCTTCAAGCTGCGGCCGAACCTTAAATTTTCCGATGGCAGCCCGCTCACCTCGGCTGACGTGGTGTTCACCTTCACCACGATCCTCAACAAGGATTTCAACGCGCCGCAACGCGCGCTTTACACGCCGATCTCGGCGGTGGAAGCCGTCGATGCCCAGACGGTCAAGTTCACGCTGTCTGCGCCCTATGCGCCCTTGCTGAGTTATCTGGACCTCGGCATCGTGCCGAAGGCCCTCGTCGAAGGCGGCACGGATATCGCGCTGAAGCCGGTCGGCGCCGGCCCGATGAAGTTTGCTTCCTGGACCCGCGGCAGCGCCATCGAACTTGCGCCCAACCCGAATTACTGGGGCGAAAAGCCGAAGGCGGACAAGGTGATCGTGAAGATCATCGGCGACGGTTCGGCCCGCGCCCAGGCCTTCGAGGCAGGCGATCTCGATATCATCCAGGCGCCGCTCGCGCCGCAGGACATCAAGCGCCTGCAGGCCGACAAGCGCTTCGGCTCGGTCGTCCAGCCGGGCCTCGGCGTAACCTACATCAACTTCAACACCAAGGACCCGTTGCTTTCGAGCCCGAAAATGCGGCAGGCCTTCTCGATGCTGATCGACCAGAAGACCATCGTCAACGACATCTACCAGGGTGTGGATGCGGTCGCATCTTCCGTGATCCTGCCGTCGTCCTGGGCCTATTCGAAGGATATCAAGCAGCCGGGCTTCGATATCGAAGGTGCCAAGAAGCTTTTCAAGGAAGAAGGCTGGGCCGACACCAATAGCGACGGCATTCTCGACAAGGGCGGCAAGCCGCTGAGCGTCGTGCTGTCCACCCATAGCGAAGACAGCAACCGCGTCCAGACGATCGAGTTCATGCAGGCGAACTTCCAGGCCGCCGGCGTCGATGCCAAGACGCAGATCAGCGACTGGCCGTCCTTCTCCACCAACTATGTACAGAAGAGCCAGCACCAGATCGCCCTGCTTGGCTGGCTGAACATTGTCGATCCCGATCGGCTGCTGTTTGCCCAGCTCACCACCGGCGGTTCGACCAACTGGGGCGCCTATTCCAATCCGGCGGTCGACGACCTCCTGAAACAGGGGCGCTCGGCAACCATCCAGGCGGATCGCACCGCGGCATACCAGAAGGCGGCAACGATCCTGGCGAGCGATCTGCCTTATTACATCATCTCCTACCAGGGTTATCAGCTCTTCTATTCCAAGAAGCTGCCCTTCGAGGTGCAGGCGACCTCGCGCGGCAATATGCGGGGCCTGATCGGCCTCAAGGACTGACGGGCATCCGCTGAAACGCCGATGGCGGGCCGGTTCGCCGGCTCGCCCCCGATGTGACCGAAATTGCAGTTCCAGGATAAACCGATGGCTTTCTCACAGCGTCTCGGCGCGGACTTCTATGCCAAAATCCAGACCGAAATCCGCAGGCGGATGGCGGCCGCAGGCATCGATCTGCTGCTTCTCGATTCAAACGACGACGTCATCTACACCACGGGTTTTTCGCACTACACGACGGAGCGGCCGGTGGTCTTCGCGATCACCGCCACGGAGGCCTTCCTGCTGCTGCCGGAGCTGGAACGCACTCACGCGCACCACCAGCACATTGCCGCCGAACCGATCGTCTATTTCGAGTTCCCCGGCATCGATCCGTGGAACGCGGTGCTCGGCCGCAAGTTCGCCGGCTTCAAGGGAACGGTTGCCTACGGCCATGCGATCTCGCTTGCCCGCGTGAAGCCGATCGAAGGTGCATTTGCGAATGCCGAACGGGTGATCCCGAGCAATATCGTCCAGCAGATGCGGCTTCGTAAACACCCTGAGGAGATCGCGCTTCACCGCGAGGCCGCAAGGCTCTCTGACCGTATGGTCGAGGCCGGCGTCGAGATGATCCGCGAGGCGATGCGCAAGGGCGGCACGCTGCCGAGCGAGGTCGAGATCGAATCCTATGTCTCCCGTCATGCGATGCGCACCATGCATGAAGAGCATGAGGACGTCATGCTGGTGCAGGGTCTGGCGAGCGGGCTTGTCTATTCCGGCCCCCGATCGGCTTTCCCGCACGGCATGCCGACCGGCCACCCGGTGAAAATCGGCGAAAGCATCATCCTGTCGCTCGGTTGCCGGGTCGGCGCGCGTGCCTCGGAAAGCGAGCGCACCTTCTTCATCGGCGAGCCGTCCAAGGTGCAGCAACGGCACTATGCCGTTGCCTACGAGGCGCAACGCATGGCAACCGCGGCGCTGATCGCCGGGCATACCTGCGCTTCCGCCGACAACCTCGCGCTCGCCTATATCCGTGACAGCGGCATGAGCGAATACCTGCTGCATCGCGTCGGTCACGGCATGGGCATCATGTTCCACGAAGCGCCCTGGGTGGAAGGCGGCGACCAGACCATTCTGGAGCCCGGCATGATTACTTCCAGCGAACCGGCGATCTTCGTACCGGGCTTTGCCGGATACCGCATCGCCGACACCGTGCTGATCGCCGCCGAAGGGCCGGACAGCATGACGAGCTACCCCCGCAAGCTCGACGACGTCGTTATCGCCTGAGGGAGGGAAAATGACTTTCAGCCAACGTCTCACACCCGAATTCTTCGAACGCCTGCATCGGGATATCCGCGCCCGCATGGCGGAAAAGGGCATCGGCCTGCTGATCCTGGATGCCGCCGACGATGTGCTCTACACCACCGGTTTCTCTTTCCGTCCGAACGAACGCCCGGTGGCGCTGGCGCTGACTGCGACGAATGCGATCCTGCTGATCCCCGAGCTGGAACGCGAACATGCCGACCGGCAGAACGTAGCGGCGGAGACCCTCGTCTATTTCGAATTTCCGGGTGTCGACCGCGCCTTTTCGCTGCTCGCCCGCACCGTTGGCGCGATCAAGGGCGACGTTGCCCATTCCTTCGGCCTTTCGGTGGGGCGCGCCGCGGAGCTCGCCGATCTCTTCCCGAACAACCGTGTCACACCGACGGACATCGTCGCGAAGATGCGGCAGGTGAAATATCCGGAAGAACTGCGCCTGCATCGCGAGGCGGCGCGGATTTCCGACGCGATGGTCCAGTCCGGCGTCGATCTCGTCACCGAAGCCTTCCGGGCCGGCAAGCCGCTGCCGAGCGAGATATCGCTCGAGGCCCATGTCGTGCGCCACGCGCTCGACATCATGGAAAACGAGCATGAGGACATCATGAATGTCCCGACGCTGGCGGGCGGGCTGGTTTATGGCGGACCGAACTCGGCCTATCCGCACGGGATCGTCTCCCATCGCCGCATCCGGCCGGGCGAGAGTTTCATCCTCTCCCTCGGCTGCCGGGTGGGTGGTCGCTCGGCGGAAAGCGAGCGCACGTTCGTGCTCGGCGAGCCTGGCAAGGACCACGAGAAATACTACGCCATCGCCCAGGAGGCGCAGCGGCTCGGCACGGCTGGCCTCGTTGCAGGACGCACCTGCGCCTCGGCGGATATAACGGCGCTCACCTATATTCGCGAACAAGGCATGACGCCTTTTCTCAAGCACCGCGTCGGCCATGGCATGGGTGTCGCCTTCCATGAATCCCCCTGGGTCGAGGCGGGCGACCAGACCGTTTTGCGCGAAGGCATGGTCTGTTCGAGCGAGCCTGCGCTCTACGTGCCCGAGGTCGGCGGCTTTCGCCTTGCCGACACGGTTCTGGTCACCGGGCAGGGCCCGGATTCGCTGACGAGATTCCCCCGGCGCTTCGAGGAGATCGTGCTGTCATGACCCTCGCTTCGACGAACATCAGGGGGACCGCCCCATGGTAGCCTATATCGTTCGCCGCCTTCTGCTGCTCATCCCGATGGCGGTCGGCATGGTCGTCGTCACCTTCGGGCTGCTGTTGCTCATTCCCGGCGACCCGGCCTCGGTCCTGCTCGGCCAGGAGGCGTCGCCGGAAGCGATCAGCAACCTGCGCAACGCGCTCGGCCTCAACGATCCCTGGTATATCCGGCTCGGCACCTATTTCGCACATCTGCTGCAGGGCGATATGGGCCGCTCGATCTTCCAGAACCAGGCGGTCTCGGAAATCATCGCCGGCCGGCTCGGCGCGACGATCGAGCTTGCGGTCGTGGCGCTGGTGCTTGCCTGCCTGATCGGCATCACGCTCGGCGTCATTGCCGCGACCCGGCAGGGTTCGCTCGTCGATACGGTCTCGATGGTCTTCGCGCAGCTCGGCGTTTCTATGCCGGTCTATTGGCTCGGCCTGCTGCTGATGCTGCTGTTTGCCGTGACACTCGGATGGCTGCCGGCCATCGGCCGCGGCACGCCCTTCCCCGAAGCCGTCTGGGCGGCCCTGACCGGCCGGCCGCAGGTGCTGCTCGACAGTTTTGCCCATATCCTCCTGCCCGCACTGGCGTTGGCGGCCAACTCGGCTGCGATCATTTCCCGGCTTGTACGCACGGCCATGCTCGAAGTGCTGCGCGAGGATTTCGTTCGCACAGCCTATGCCAAGGGCCTGCGCCGCCAGCGCGTCATCATCCGCCACGCGTTTCGAAACGCGCTCTTACCGGTCTTGAGCGTTGTCGGCCTTCGCTTCGGTGCCCTGCTCGGCGGCGCCGTGCTGACCGAAACCATCTTCGCCTGGCCGGGCCTCGGCCAGCTCACCATCACGGCGATCTCTCAGCGCGACCTGCCGCTGATCCAGGGCATCGTGCTCACCTTCGCGATCATCTTTGCGCTGGTGAATCTCGTCGTCGATCTCCTCTATGCGGCCGTCGATCCGCGCATCCGGTTGGGTTGAAGCTCATGATTTTACCCAGGCGTTTCCGCAATCTCTCGCTCCTCCTCGGCACCTTCATCGTGCTGGCGATCGTCATCTGCGCCGTCTTCGCCCCCTATCTCTCGACGCATGGCATCGAGCAGATGGACATGCGCAACCGGTTCTCCGGTCCGACGCTCTCTCACTGGCTCGGCACCGACAACTTCGGCCGGGATCTCTGGTCGAGGCTGATCTTCGGGGCGCGCGTCTCGCTGACGATCGCCTGTATCTCGGTCGCCGTCTCTGCCGTCGTCGGTACGGCGGTCGGGCTGGCGGCCGGTTATTTCGGCGGCTGGACGGACCTGATCCTGATGCGGATCACCGACATCTTCCTCGGCTTCCCGGCAATCGTCCTGGCGCTCGCCATCGTCGCGGTGCTCGGTCCCGGCATGGTCAATGTCGCAATCGCCATCATCGTCGTCGCCTGGACGGAATATGCCCGGGTGGTACGCGCCACGACACTGATGCTGCGCGAGCAGAATTACGTGCAGGCTGCCCGGGCGCTCGGCGCCCATCCGGTCCGCATTCTCGTCAAGGAAATCCTGCCGAACGCCATGGGGCCGATCATCGTGCTCGCCTCGCTCGGTTTCGGCACCGCGATCATCGCGGAATCGGCGCTCAGTTTCCTCGGTTTCGGCCTGCCGCCACCCACGCCGACCTGGGGCTGGACGCTTGCCTACGGCACCCGCTTCATGCGCGACGAGCCGTGGCTGGCGATCATTGCCGGCGCCACGATCATGGTGACCGTGCTCGGCTTCAACCTGCTCGGCGATGGCCTGCGCGACGCGCTCGATCCCCGCCATCTTTCCCGTTCGGCGGGCAGGAAAAAATAGGCAAACCTTCGGATCAAAACGACAAGACGCTGAAAGGAAACGTCCATGGTCAAGTCGATCAACAAGCTCCGCCACAAATTCACCACCCACGCGGACGGCAGCGACGCCATCATCTTCATGCACGAGCTGGTGGGCGAACAGGACGGACCGACCGTCGGCATCTGCGCCTCGATCCACGGCAACGAGAACACCGGCTCGCAGGCGATCCTCGATCTTTTCCGCATCCTCAAGGACATGCCGATCAAGGGCCGCATCATCCTGCTGCCGGTTGCCAACCCGCGCTCATTCGCCGTCAACCACCGCCACAACCCGCTCGACCAGCTCAACCTCAACCGCGAATTCCCGGGCGATCCGCGCGGCACCTACAGCCAGCAGCTCGCCGATGCGCTGGCGCGTGAATTCTACGCCAAGATCGAGTACAATCTCGACCTGCATTCCGGCACCGACCGGCCGACCGTCGACTACGTCTATATCTGGAACGACGAACCGCTGTCGCGCGCCTTCGGCTCGAAGATCCTTTACCGCCCGACCACGGGAAAGGCCGGCACGGTTTACCAGGGTACCAGCAAGTCCGTGTCCATGGATCGCCACGGCACCAAGGTCGTGACGATCGAGCTCGGCGGCGGCATCGTCGATCAGACGCCCTATACGAAGCGCACCGTCGACGGCCTTTTGAACCAGCTGCGCCTGATCGGCTCGATCGAAGGCGAAGTGAAGCCGAACCCCAAGCAGATCGTCGTCACGGAACTCGTGGGCATCCGCCCGAAGCATGGCGGCTGGCTGGAGCCGTTGTCGCCGGCAAACGGCGAGATCATCAAGGGCGGCTCGCTGCTCGGCCGCGTCGTCAGCCCCTATGATTTCGAGACGATCGAGGAAATCCCGACGCCGTTCGAAACCGGCATCATGGTCATGCAGCACCTGACCCGCAACCTCGTGGAAGCCGGCGACTATGGCTTCATGGTCGGCAATATCGAAGGCTCGACCGACTGAGCCACCCACTGAGCCCCATGGCGAATGGATGAACGCATGCAAGATCGGGTTTTGGAAAAGACGATGGAACCGGCACTCGCCGTCAGCGACCTGAATGTGGAAATTCTCGGCGAGAACGGGGCTTTCCCCGTCGTGTCGGAGATGAGCCTTTCGGTCCGTCCCGGCGAGACGGTCTGCATCGTCGGCGAAAGCGGCTGCGGCAAGTCGATGACCGCGCTGTCGCTGCTGCGCCTCCTGCCCGACAGCGCCCGTATCGCATCCGGCTCGATCAGGATCCATGGCGAGGATTTTCTCGCCATGGGCGGGCGACAGGTGGAGGATTTTCGCGGCGACAAGATCGCCATGATCTTCCAGGAGCCGCTGACGGCGCTCAACCCGGTGCTGACGATCGGCGAGCAGATCGCCGAATCCGTCCGCCAGCACCGAAAGCTCGGCAAGCGCGAGGCCTTTGCCCGGGCCGTCAAATGCCTGGAACTGGTGCAAATGCCTGACCCGGCCCGGCGCGCGCGGCAATATCCGCACGAACTTTCCGGCGGCATGCGGCAGCGGGCGATGATCGCGCTGGCGCTTGCCTGCGAACCGAAGATCATCATCGCCGACGAACCGACGACGGCCCTCGACGTCACCGTGCAGGCGCAGATCCTCGGCCTGATCTCCGACCTGCAGAAGCGGCTCGGCACGGCACAGGTCCTGATCACCCACGATCTCGGCGTGGTTGCCGAAATCGCCGACCGGGTGATCGTCATGTATGCCGGCCGGCGCGTCGAGGAATGCAGCGTCTACGAACTCTTCGACAACCCGATCCATCCCTATACGATCGGTCTGATGGGAGCGGTCCCGCGCGCCGCTTCCCATGACGGAGAGGCGCAGACCGCCCCCGAACGGCTGACCGACATTCCCGGCACCGTGCCGCCGCTCTGGGACCTGCCCAAGGGGTGCGCCTTTGCGCCCCGCTGTCCGCGTGCTTCCGCCCGTTGCCTTGAGGAGCGTCCGCCCTTCATCGAAAAGACGCCTGGCCATTTCGCCGCCTGCTGGGAGCATGACAATGTCCGATAACCTGGCGGCATCCCCCCTGCTTTCCGTCGAAAACCTCAAGGTCCATTTCGCCATCCGCGCCGGCGTCTTCCAGCGACAGGTGGGCGAAGTGAAGGCGGTCGACGGCGTGTCCTTCTCGATCGGTGCTGGCGAAACGCTCGGCCTTGTCGGCGAAAGCGGCTGCGGCAAATCGACGACGGGACTGGCCCTGATGGGGCTCGTGAAGGCGACGGACGGGCGGATCGCCATGCAGGGCGCGGAAGATGTCACGGCCATGCGCAGCGTGCCCCGCGCGCACCGCCGCCGCATGCAGATCATCTTCCAGGACCCGTTCTCCTCGCTCAACCCGCGCCAAAGGATACGCGACATCATCCGTGCGCCACTCGATATCCACGGCATCGGTACGACGGAAGAGCGGCGCGCCGAGGTGGCGAAGCTGATCTCGCTTGTCGGCCTGCGCCCCGACCAGGCCGACAATTTCCCGCACCAGTTTTCCGGCGGCCAGCGGCAGCGGATCGGCATTGCCCGGGCGCTGGCACTGAAGCCGGATATCATCGTCTGCGACGAGCCTGTATCGGCGCTCGACGTTTCGGTTCAGGCGCAGATCCTCAACCTGCTTGCCGACCTGCAGAGGGAACTCGGCCTTTCCTACCTGTTCATCTCGCATGATCTCGGCGTGGTCGAGCATGTCTCGCACCGCGTGGCGGTCATGTATCTCGGCAGGATCGTCGAGACGGGGCCGAAAAAGGCGATCTTCTCCAAACCGCTGCATCCCTATTCGGAACTGCTCCTGCGTTCCGCGCCGTCGCACGATCCGCATCGCCGGCACCAATTCAGCGCCGTCAGCGACGACATTCCGAGCGCGACGAAGAAGCCCTCCGGCTGTGCCTTCCACACCCGCTGCCCGCTGGCGACCGACATATGCCGGCGGATCGAACCGCAGCTCGAGGTAAAGGCGGACGGCCAGTTTGTCGCCTGCCATCATCGATAGGAGTTTTAGGATGATCGACGACCTGATCGAACTTCTGGCGGAAAAGGGCCAGCCGAACTTCTTCTTCGACGCGCTGGATACCGCGCTTGCCGCCCGCGTCGGGCACAGGCTTCTGACGCTGCTCTACACGGACGGCGACGAGGTGGCACGCGTCTATTCCAACATGCCGGATGTCTATCCCGTTTCCGGCCGCAAACCGATGGGTGTGACGCCCTGGGGCGATCTGGTGCTGCGCGGCCAGCAGCCTTTCCTCGGTCGGGACTACGAGGCGCTCAAATGGGCGTTTTTCGATCATGAACTGATCGCCAGCCTCGGCCTCGGTTCCGCGATCAACATTCCGGTCGTCTATGACGGCGAGACGATCGGCACGATCAACCTGCTGCACGAGGAACATTTCTACGAGGAAAAGCATGTGGAGATCGCAAGGAAATTTGCGCCGCTGCTGATCCCCGCCTTCCTCGAAGCCCGCCGCATCAGCAGCGCATCCAGAGCCTGAAGGAACCGACCCGTGGCTACCATTCTCTTCGAAAACGCCCGTATCGTCGATGGGACGAGCCCGGAGGCGAGCGAACCGATGTCGGTTCTCGTCGAGGGCGATGTGATCCGCGAGGTCTCACCTTCGATCGCCAGCGCCTCGGCCGAGCGCATCGACCTTTCCGGCAACGTGCTGATGCCGGGGCTGATCGATGCGCATGTCCACGTGATTGCCGGCATGGCGAACCTTGGCCAGAACGCCAGGCTTCCCGATCCGATCGTGACCGTACGTGCCTTCAAGATCATGGGCGAGATGCTGATGCGCGGCTTTACCACCGTACGCGATCTCGGCGGTGCAACCTCCGCCCTTCTGGCAGCAACCCAGGAGGCACCCTGGCCGACGCCGCGGCTCAATATCTGCGGCAAGGCGCTCTCGCAATCCGGCGGCCATACGGATTATCGCGGCCCCTACGACGACCAGCCGACGCCGAAGACCGGCCACACGCTCGGCAATCTCGGCCGCATCTGCGACGGCGTGCCGGAAGTGCGCAAGGCAGCCCGCGAGGAACTGAAATCGGGTGCGCATTTCATCAAGGTCATGGCAAACGGCGGCATCTCCTCGCCGACGGACCCGATCCATTTCCTCGGTTTTTCACGCGAGGAACTGATCGCAGTCGTCGAGGAGGCGGAAAATGCCGGCACCTATGTCGCGGCCCATCTCTACACGGACAAGGCGATCCGTCGGGCGATCGAATGCGGCATCCATTCGCTGGAACATTGCAACCTTATTACACCGGAGACTGCCAAGTTAGCGGCCGAAAACGGCTGCGTCTCGGTGCCGACGCTCGTCACCTATGAAAAGCTCGGAGTGGAAGGGCCGGCACTTGGCCTGCCTCCCGCCTCCGTTGCGAAGGTGGATTCCGTGCGGCTCGCGGGCATGGATTCGCTTGCCATCATGCGCGACGCCGGGCTGCCGATGGCATATGGCACCGATCTCCTGGGCGAGATGCATCGGCATCAATCCGAGGAATTCGTGATCCGCTCCCGTGTGCTTCCGGCTCACGAGGTGATCGCCTCGGCGACAGGGGTTGCCGCGAAACTCCTGCGGATGGAAGGCAAGATCGGCTGCATCGCCCCCGGCGCCTTTGCCGACCTCGTCGTGGTCGATGGCGACCCGCTGAAGGACATGTCTCTGCTGACAGAACAGGGCGCCCATATGCCGATCATCATGAAGGGCGGCAATTTCATGAAAAACCGGAGTTAAGGGAATGGAACTGGGAGGAGAACTGGCGGCAATCACGGCCGGCCTCGACCTGCTTTACCGCAGCCGCAATCGCAATGCCGGCATTCTGGATGCCGAAGGGCTGATACCCGTCGCGGTGGCCGAAGTCACGCCACGGCATTTCGGCAGCTATGAAGAGGCGGAAGCGGCGATCCTGTCCCTGCGCGACAGGCTTGGAGAGGCCGAGTCCGCGTTGCGGCGCGACTGGCTCGACGAAATGTCGGACTCGCTGCTTGCCTTGATTGCCACGTTCCACGGCGACCGCATCACGTTCGCGGAGCGGCTGGAGCGGCAGATCCGCACCGATACGCGCGACATTCCCGACGAGATCATCGCCGGTTATCACAACGGCATTCGCCAGGCACTCGACGAGTTGGGCTTTCGCGGCGGAGACCTTCTGGAGGATTTTACGCGCTGGGAGAAACAGGCGCGGATACCCGAAGACAGGGTACTCGACGTGCTTGCGGATTTTCAGCGGCAAGCGCGCGCCAGATGCGGCAGGCTGGCGAGCGTGTTGAAAGCCGACTGGCTGGGCGCGGAATGGATCAAGCCTGTTGCCCAGCGCGACGTGCCCTATTCAGCCTATTGCGATTTTCCCGGCAGGCAGGTGCTCTTGAATGTGGGATTTCCCTATACCGCATTCAGCCTCAAGCACCTGGCGGTGCACGAAGCCTTTCCCGGCCATCTCGTTCATCTGAAACTGCGGGAACGGCGGGTGGCGGAGGGACACATGCCGCTGGATGCCGCTCAGGTCGTCACGAGC
This sequence comes from Hyphomicrobiales bacterium, assembly GCA_900471605.1. GTDB lineage: Bacteria > Pseudomonadota > Alphaproteobacteria > Rhizobiales > Rhizobiaceae > Neorhizobium. The sequence goes on from UCEY01000065.1 coordinate 145,786, forward strand.
TCGGCGAGTTCCGCGATTTTCGAGGGTATCGCGGACAACGGCCTGCAATTTCTCGACTGGGTCGAAACGACGGAAGATCATCTCGGTCATCTTCTGCAACGCCTTCGTTCCGCACTGAGGTGTCGGGCCGCCTGGCGCGCGCTTGGCGAAGGGAGGCCGCTCGACGAGATCCTGCCCGATATCGCGCGCGACTCCTTGCAGACACCCACAGTCACCCGATCCCGCCTGGCCTTTCTCGGCCATGACCTGCGCGCTCCATTTGTCTACGCTTATTGGTGCGGAGAGATGGCGGTCGATGCCGTCTGGTCCACGATCGCGGAAGAAGAACGCGGTTCGTTCTGGGAGTATCTCTACGGCAACATGCACACGCCAGCCACCTTGGCCAGGCATTGGAAGAATTGCGGGTCCTGAAAGGATAAGAGCCAAGGACCCGCGCCGGAAGATCGACCTCGCTATACTTGCTGCGGTAGCCGCTTTCTGAACACGGATATCAACGGCGATGTCCAGATCAGCAGCGTAATTGCTCCTAGAAACGCCGCGATCGGCCGGTCGAAGAAGGCAATCAGCGACCCGCCGGACTTCATCATCGAGGTCAGGAAGTTCTGCTCGACGAGCGGACCAAGGACGATGCCGAGCACGAAGGGCGCGATCGGAATGCCGTTTTCTTCCATAAAATAGCCGAGGACACCGAATGTCAGAGCCACGCCGACTGCGGTGATCGTGTTTTCGACCGCGAACGAACCGACCATGCAGAACATCAGGATGATCGGCATGAGAATGGCGAGCTTCACCTTGAGGATCAGGCGGCCGCAGCGGATTGCCATCCAACCGAGCGGGATCATCAAAAGATTGGCGAGCACGAAGGCCATAAAGATGCCGTAGACCGTCGTGGGGTTGTTCAGGAAGATCGTCGGCCCCGGGTTGACGCCCTTCATGAACAGGACGCCGATGACAATCGCGGTGATCGCGTCGCCCGGGATACCGAAGACCAGCGCCGGCACGTAGGCCCCGCTGACCGCCGCGTTGTTGGCGGCGCCGGCGGCTGCAAGCCCCTCCTGCGATCCTCGGCCATATTCCTTCGGATTCTTGGAGAATTTCTTTGCCAGCGAATAGGACACCCATGCCGCGATATCCGCGCCGGCGCCCGGCACGATACCGATGATTGTCCCGAGGATATTGCCCTGCGCGATCGCCTTGCGTTGTCTCCAGAGAATACCTGCCTGGCCGGAGAATACGCCCTTCACCTCCACCTGCTCCAGCGCCAGCTTTGGATCACGGTGAGCATAGAAGCGGAAGATTTCTGCGACGGCGAAGACGCCAATCATCACCGGAACCAGCGATACGCCGCCGATCAGCGCGGAACTTCCGAGGGTGAAACGCGGCACGCCGCTCACCGGATCGATGCCGATGGTCGAAACCAGCAGGCCGAGCGCCAGCGAAATGATGCCTCTGATCGGCGAACCCTGCATGATGAAGGCGGATGTCGTCAGCCCAAGCAGGCAGAGCCAGAAATATTCGAAACTGCTGAACTTGAGGGCGATCGACGCGAGCGGCGGTGCAAAAACCGAGAGGACAAGCGCGCCGAAAATGCCGCCGATCGCCGAGGTGAGCAGGCAAATGCCGAGCGAGACATGCGCCAGCCCCTTCTTGGTCAGCGCATAGGCGTCGTCCGTATAGGCCGCCGAGGCGGGCGTTCCCGGCATGCGCAGCAAGGCCGAAGGAATATCGCCGGCAAACATCGCCATTGCCGACGCAGTCACCATTGCCGCAACGGCCGGGATCGGGTCCATGTAGAATGTCACCGGGACGAGCAGCGCCGTCGCCATCGTTGCGGTGAGGCCTGGAACAGCGCCGAGGAACAGGCCGAAGACGGCGCTGGCGACGATGACCATCAGGACGTAGGGAGAAAAGAGTTCGGCAGCCGCCGCGAGGAGATGAGCCGTCATAGCCAGATCGCCCAGGTTTGAAGCGGACCGCGCGGCAGGGGCACGAGCAGTCCCTTCGAGAACATGAAATAGATGGAAACGCTTGCGACGATCGAAAGGACGAGCGCCGGCAGGAGCCGCATGCCGCCGAAGACGAGAAGGATGGCCAGCGTTACCGCCGCGAGCGGAATGAAGCCGATCAGATCGCTCAGATAGACATAGGCGAGCATCGACAGCAGAACCAGGGCAGGCCCGGCAAACCGGGGCCGCCCGGCTTGGGACAAGCCGTCCGTGTCCACCTCCCCGGGGATACCGGGCCGGACGATGGCCAGCGCCACACCCGCTATCGTGGCAACGATACCGAGCAGGACCGGGAAGAACCCCGGCCCATAGGCGATGTGGGACCCGGCCATCGGTTCCGGCAATTGCAGCGCCATATAGATGACACCGATGCCGAATGCCGCGATCAGAAGGCCAAGCGCCCTGTCTCCGAGATTCGTCATGGAACCGCTCCCGGCTTTGGTTGTCACTTGTCCTTGAGAGCGCCGATGACCTTCGTCGTCTCGTCAAAATGTTTGCCGAGGAAGGTCGTGAAGTCGGCGTGGTTCAGCCAGGCGACACCGAAGCCGCGTGCTTCCATACCCTTCTTGAACTTGTCGCCTTCGACCACTTTGCGGATCGCGCCTTCGATACGCGACACGAGCGCCGGATCCATCTTGGCCGGGCCGCCGATGCCGCGCCAGGTTCCGCCCACATAGGACTTGCCGAGCTGTTCCTTCACCGTCGGCACATTCTTGTCGATGGCGATACGCTCCTCGCTCATGACGGCAACGGTGCGCACGACGCCGGCCTGGGCAAGCGAGGTGGTTTCAGGAATGGAGCACAGGACGATGTCCACGCCGCCGGCAGCAAGCTCCTGAAGCGCGGCAGCGGAGCCCGCACCCGGAATGAGGTTGAGCTTGGTGACATCGACGCCCTGATCGAGCAGCATGGCGACGAAGGGAATATCCCAGCTCGCGTTGCAGGCGCCGCCGCAATGGATCTTGAGCTTGCCGGGATCGGCCTTGATCGCTGCGACCAGTTCCTTCATGTCCTTGATCGGCGAGCCCTTTGCCACATGGATGGCGGACGGATCGGCGTTGAACTGGGCAATAGCCGTAAAGGTCTCGGGCGTGAAATTGGCCTGTCCGAGCAGCTTGAACTGGGCGATCGGCGAGAGCTGGCCGAGCGTGTAGCCGTCTGTGGCGGCATTTGCATAGGTCGTGTAACCGACGATACCGGAGGCCTGCGCCTGGTTGACGATCGTGAAAGGCTTGCCGAGCGCGGCTTCCAGCTCCGCGCCGAGAAGGCGCATCGTGTAGTCGCTGCCCCCGCCGGCGCCTGCAACCACGATCAGCGTGACTGGGCGCTCCGGCCATTCCGCCATGGCGGCGGAGGCGGAAAGCGTAACGCCTGCGAGCATGAAGCCGCTCACGAGACGCGAAAATATTCTGGAATGAATGGTCATGAATTCCTCCCTTGGAAAGCGTGCGGTCGTCGTGCCGCGATAATTCTCCGACTGGGTTCCGGCGGCATACCTCCATGCCGCCGGGCCTGACCGATGGCTCAGGCCGCCATATTGAACG
>UCEY01000066.1 GCA_900471605.1 Hyphomicrobiales bacterium
GATGGTTTGTCGCCATGGCGTACGGCCATGGACGCGATATGGATGCGATGCGGACGCTTCCTGATAGGCCGGCCCTCATCAGGACCGACCGGTCCCGACGGTCATCGCGTTTCCCCTGCCCGCAGGCAGGCTCCGCGGCCGGGGGCGGCTCCTAAAGCGAGGTGGTGATGCCGCCGTCGACATAGAGCGTGTGGCCGTTGACGAAGGAGGAAGCCCTGCCGGCGAGAAACACCGCGGCCCCCACCAGTTCCTCGACATTGCCCCAGCGCGCCGCCGGCGTCCGCTTCTCCAGCCAGGACGAGAATTCCGGGTTGTCGACCAGCGCCTGGTTCAAGGGCGTCCTGAAATAGCCCGGCGCGATCGCGTTGACCTGCAGGCCGTATCTCGCCCAGTCCGTGCACATGCCGCGCGTCAGGTTCTTCACCGCGCCCTTGGTGGCCGTGTAGGGGGCGATGCCGGGGCGGGCGAGCTCGCTCTGCACCGAGGCGATGTTGATGATCTTGCCCTGCCCGCGGCCGATCATGTGACGCGCCACCGCCTGGCCGACGTAAAAGACGCTGGAGACGTTAGTCTTCATCAGCTGCTCCCAGCGGTCCACCGGAAACTCCTCCAGCGGGCTGCGGAACTGCATGCCGGCATTGTTGACCAGGATGTCGATCGGCCCGATCCCGGCCTCGATCGCGTCCACGCCCCGCCTGACCGCCTCAGGATCGGTCACGTCGAAATCCGACACCGAAACGACGGCCCCCGCCTCCTGCAACCGCCGCGAGGCGGCCTCGAGCTTGCCGGTGTCGCGGCCATTCAGGACGATCGCTGCGCCGTGATCAGCCAGCCCCTTGGCTAAAGCAAACCCAATCCCCTGCGACGAACCCGTCACCAAAGCACGCCGACCCGAAAGATCAAACATTCCGTAAGTCATCGAAATTCTTTCCGAAGAGAAACCGTCGCCTGCCGACGATTGTGGCTGAGGCTCAGATATCGACGACCAGGCCCTTGGCTTTCAGCACCGGCTCGAGATTGCTGACCTCGATGACTGACTTACCCTGCTTGTAGGCCGCGATATAGCCGGCTTCGGCATCTTCGCGGGCCTGGGAAAGCCGTGCGGCCTCCTGGGCCTCCGCGCGGCGGACAACCACCAGCCCGTCGGCATCGCCGACGATGATGTCGCCGGGATTGATCGTTTCGCCGCCGACGATGATCGTGTCGTTCACGGCCGCGATCGTTTCCTTGACGGTGCCCTTGATGCAGACGCTCAGGGAAAACACCGGAAAGCCGAGGTCCCTCAGCTGCAGCGTGTCGCGGACGCCCGTGTCGGTCACCAGGCCGCCGATGCCCTTCGCAAGGCAGGCATTGGCGAGGACGTCGCCGAACGAACCGGCCTCTTCATATTCGCCGGCGGACACGACGATGATGTCGCCCGGCTTGGCATAGTTGATCGCGAGCTGGAGCATGATGTTGTCACGCGGCGCGCATTTGACCGTGAATGCCGGGCCGCACAGCTTCATGCGATAATCCACGGGCTTCAGGCGCGACGAGAGCGCTCCCCGGCGTCCCTGCGCTTCATGGATGGTAGCCGGCGAAAATTTGGAAACTGCCTCGATGTCGGCCTTGCTCGGCCGTTCGGGGATATCTTTTATGTGGATCATGGAAACCTCCCACGGTTAGGCCGACGGCGGGCACGCCCCGCCGCCTGCACTCTTGCGTGTTTGCAATTGGATGGAGTAGCCGGGCCGGAGCCTCAGGGGATCGGGTCGAACTTCAGTTCGGAGAGCGGCACGACCTTGTCGTTACGCGTCATCTTGTATTCGGTATCCTGGCCAAGCCACTTGTCCCAGATCTTGTTGAGCTCGCCTGACGTATCGAGCTTGCGGAGCACCTCGTTGATCTTGGCGGTCAGGGCCGGATTGTCCTTTGCCATGCCGATGCCGATCGGCTGGAACAGCATCGGATCCTCGATCATCCGCATTTCCTTGCCCTTGGTCTTCGACTCGTTGACGAACTTGGTCGTCGTCATCGTGTTCGCCACCATGCCGCGTGCCTTGCCCTGCTGGACGGCAAGATAGGCGGATGCGGTATCCTGGAAGGTCAGCGGATCGGACTTGTTGAGCTTGATCGACATTTCCGAAGTCGAGCCCTTGGTCGAGGCGATGCGCTGGCCTTCGAAATCGGCCTTCTTCTTGCCGGGGTCGTCGGCCGGGACGATCAGCATTTCCTTGGCGAGGTAATAGGGGTCGCTGAACTGGATCTGCTCGGCGCGGCTCAGCGTATAGGCAAGGTTGGCAACCGTGATGTCGACGCGGCCGAGCTTGACTTCCGGCACACGCGCCTCGACCGAGACCGGCTTGATTTCGGCCTTGACGCCCAGTTCCTTGGCGATCGCGTTGCAGAGATCGACGTCGAAACCGGCCATTTCGCGGGTCTTCGGATCGGGCGCCGCGAAAGGCACGACATCCGCGAACGTCGCACAGCGAAGCGTCTTGGCCGACATGATCGTATCCAGCTGATCCGCCTTTGCCGGCAAGGCCGCCGCGGCGCCTGCCAGCATGGTGGTCAGGGTGAGGAATTTCCAGTTCATTGCTGTTCTCCTTTGTTGTTGGTCGTGGTTATCAATGGCGCAGATCGGCGAGGAACCGCTGAGCACGAGGATGCCGGGGGGTCTTGAAAAACTCTTCGGGCGGCGCCGTCTCGAGTATCTGCCCCGCATCGATGAACCAGATGCGGTCGGCGACATCGCGGGCGAAGCCCATTTCATGGGTTACGCAGATCATCGTCATGCCTTCGGATGCGAGGCTCTTCATGACCGCCAGAACCTCGCCGACCATTTCCGGATCGAGCGCGCTGGTCGGTTCGTCGAACAGCATGACGGGCGGCTCCATGGCGAGCGCCCGCGCTATCGCCACCCGCTGCTGCTGCCCGCCGGACAGCTGCCCGGGATAGGCCTGCGCCTTGTCGGCGAGCCCGACCCGATCGAGAAGCTTGAGCGCCTTCTCATGGGCGACATTCGCCGCCACGCCCTTCACGCGGACCGGCGAGATCGACACATTTTCGACGACCGAGAGATGCGGAAACAGGTTGAAGTTCTGGAACACGAAACCGATCCGGCTGCGCAACGCATTGAGTTCCCGCGTCCGCATCGCCGCATGGATGTTTTGCCCGTCGAGGGTGATCGAGCCGCTGTTGATCTCCTCGAGACGGTTGATCGTGCGGATCAGGGTGGATTTGCCCGAACCGGAAGGCCCGCAGATCACCACCACCTCGCCACGGGCGACTTCAGCGTCGATATTCTTGAGGACCGGATAGTCGCCATAGCTCTTGCAAACGTCCGAAAGGCGGATCGTCTGCAATGGCTGGGTCTCTGCTGCCGAGGTGCTCATAGCTGCTCCGATACGATTTTGGCCGACACGAGCACCGGCGCTGCGCCGCCGGACAAACCGGCGCGGCGGCGCGTGATGCGGCGTTCGACGAGGTTGGCAACATGCGTCAGGCTCCAGCAGATCGCGTAGTAGACGACCGCAAGGATGAAGAAGACCTGGAAGGGCTGCGTCAGGAGCTGGTTGTTGACCTGGCTCGCCGCGAACGTCAGGTCCGGCACATTGATGACGTATCCGAGCGTCGTATCCTTGATCGTCGAGACGAAGGTCGAGATGATGCTCGGGATCATGTTGTAGAGCGCCTGCGGCAGGATGATGAAGCGCATCGCTCCGAGAGAGCTGTGCCCCAGCGCACGTGCGGCATCCATCTGGCCGCTGCCGAGTGCGACAATGCCGGCGCGCACGACTTCGCTCAGGAAGGCGCCCTGGTAGACGACCAGCGTCGTCAGCATCGTCACGAAGCTCGGCACGTCCGCGCCCGTCCATAGAGGAACGAGGAAATAGCTCCAGAGGATCAGCATCAGCAGCGGCACGCCGCGGGTGATGTAGACGAGCGCGGTGACCGGCCACCGCAGCAGCCGCCATTTCGACAGCCGCGCCAGCGCCAGCAGGATGCTGACCGGGAAGGCGAGCGCGATGCTGAGCGCCGACAGGATCAGCGTATTTGCAAGCCCGCCCAGCGGGCCATTCGGATATTGGCCGATCAGCAGCAGGAGCCAGTAGTCCTGGATGATGGCGATGACATCGTGGATCATGTGCGCGCACTCCGGACCGGATCGGCGCGCATCGACAGGTAAGCGCCGGCGCCCATGATCAGAAGCGAGAAGAACAGGTAGAGGACCGTCCCGATCAGATAGATCTCGAAGGTGCGGAAGCTCAGATTTTCCACTTCCTTCACGGCATGCGTCAGTTCGGACGCACCGATGACGATGGCGAGACTGCTGTTCTTGAACAGGGAGACACTGTGGTTGATCAGCGGCGGAAGCGCATTGCGCACCCCCTGCGGCATGATCACGAAGCGCATCGCCGAGATATACCCGTGCCCGAGCGCCTTGGCGGCCTCCATCTGGCCGGGGCTGACGGAGCGAAGGCCGGACCGCAGGTCCTCGCTGAAATAGGCCGCCTGGCACAGGCCGAGACCGATGACGGCGAAAATCGCTTCGGCATTATGAGCCGCCAGCCAGGAGGTCAGGCCCGCCGGAAGCAGCGTGAAAATCCCGAAATACCATAGCATCAGCTGGACGAGGGTCGGCACGTTCCGGTGATAGGAGACATAGGCCGCCACCGCCCTGTCGCCGAAGCGAAGCGGCGAAAACCGGATGCACAGGAGCAGGAGCGCGAGTATCATGGCCAGCAGCCACGAGCCGATATAGATGACGAAGGTCATCTCGATGCCGTGCAGGAGCATCGACGTATATTCGGGGTTTCTCAGGATAGCCGAGAGATCGAAGCCGTTCACCGCCCCGGCTCCCTGGAACTGTCCGGGCCTGCCGGAGCCGGCTGCGGCCGGGCGGTCTGCAGTCCGCCCATGACCTGCAATGTCGGCGTGATCTCCATGTGCCCGATATTGACCGCGACCGGCGCGGCAATCGCAAACGCGATCGCTTCCGCGATATCGGCTGCCTGCGGCAGTTCGAAACCTTCGATGAACCGTTCCCGGATGCTGGGGTCGTCGCCGTGGACATGGTTGAAGATATCCGTCGCGACGCGACCGGGGCAGATTTCCGTGACCCGCACGCGCTTGCCGAACGCGTCGATGCGCAGCTGGTTCGACAGCATGGCGACGCCGGCTTTGACGGCATGATAGATGGAATTGCCGCCGAAATTGTAATTGCCGGCGATCGAGGAAACGTTGATGACATGACCTCGATCGCGGGCAACCATTCCCGGCACGATCAGACGGCAGATGTGGAGAACTGCGCGAAGATTGACATCCACGAGGAGATCGATGTCGCTCTCGTCCGCTTCCAGGAATTTCTTCGGGCGATCGACGCCGGCATTGTTGACGAGGATATCGAACTCGACGCGACCTGCGAGTTCGGCCAGTGCCGGCCGGTCGGTGACGTCGATGACATGCGCAATACATCCGGTGCGGGCGGCCAGATCCCGCAGCGCATCGCCGCTGCGGGCAACCGCGTGAACCTCGATATTCTCACGCCGAAGCCGCTCCACCACAGCAGCGCCGATACCGGAAGAAGCGCCGGTGACCAATGCGGTTTTGTAATCGGAGAATGGCATTCTGATCCCCTTGTTGTTGTAAATGACAGTAGCGAACCTTTGATCTCTTGCCTAAGACCGATTATTTCTGGAGCAATAAGCAACCGTTATGGAGACTTGGCCCAGCAATGACGGCGGATGACCGTCTGGCGGCCGGCACGGCAGCCGGCGGCGGCGTTGCAAAAGAAGATCGCGTCTGCAAACATGCGCCTGTTCGCAAAAAAAGACGAAAATCCGCATGGACATCAGACGCCTCAAATCCTTCATCGTGATCGTCGACAGCGGCAGCATCACGCGCGCGGCGGACCTTCTGCACATCGCGCAGCCGGCGCTCAGCCAGCAGCTGGCGGCGCTGGAGGAGCATTTCGGTCAAAAACTGCTGATCCGCAGCCAGCAGGGCGTCAGCATGACCGACGCGGGACACGCGGTATATCGCCATGCCCAGATCATTCTTCGCCAGATGGAACAGGCCCAGGCGGATGCTTCCGCTGCCGGCAATTCCCTGGCCGGGCGAGTCTCCGTGGGACTGGTGCCCTTCAGCAGTGCCGCCACGCTCTCGGTCGATCTCCTGGCCGAAACACGCAGGCGCCATCCCGGCATCCTGCTCCATCTCACCGAAAGCGTCGGCCAGACCTATAGCCAGATGATCATGAACGGCCGGCTGGAAATGGCGCTGATCCACGGAGCGGGACCGATCAAGGGCGTTCGGTTCGAACCGATCCTCAGCGAGGAATTTTTCCTCGTCGCGCACCGCGACTTCGCGATCGAAGCGGATACCAGGCCCATCCCGGTCACGGCTCTCGACGGCTTGCCGCTTCTGATGCCGCCGGCCTATAATTTCGTCCGCCGCGCCGTCGACACGGCGTTCACGCGCAGCCGGATCAATTTGAAGGTCGTGGCTGAAGTCGAAATCGTCAGGACATTGGCGCGGGCCGTGGGCAGCGGTCTTGGAGCGACCATCATGCCGAAAGCCATCGCCGACCGCATCGTGACCGAATCGAGCGAGCCGCTGATCTGCCGGCTCGTTTCCCCGCGGATCGAGGAAACGCTGTCGCTTTGCATTTCCGATCAGAATTCGCTGTCGGAGCCGGCGCTGGCGGTCAAGGATATCCTTCTCGAACTGACCGCGCGGCTGAAGACGTAAGGCAGTTCCGGCACGGATCGCGCCCGCGCCGGACATCCGTCGGACCGGGCGTCAGCGCATGTCCTGACAGAACTGGGCGATCCGCGCGCATCCCTCGTCCAGCATTTCCATGCTCGTTGCGTAGGAAATGCGGAAATAGGGGCTCATGCCGTAAGCGGCGCCTTGCACCGTCGCCACGTGATGCTCGTCCACCAGCGCCATGACGAAATCCACGTCGGTTTCGATCTTGCGCCCGCCCCTGGTGGTCTTGCCGATCAGGCCGGACATGTTGGGATAGAGGTAGAAAGCGCCCTCGGGCTTGTGGCAGCGCAGTCCTTCCACCTGCGACAACCGGTCGAGCACGAAATCCCGCCTCTGCCTGTAGATCGCAGCCCGTTCCTTGAGGAGATCCTGGGGTCCGTTCAGCGCCGCGATGGCAGCCGCCTGCGTGACCGTGGTGATGCCGCCGCCATTCTGGCCGTTGACGTTGCTGATTGCGCTGATCAGCTCCCTTGAGCCGCTGGCGCAGAAGCCGAGCCGCCAGCCGGTCATGGCATAGGCCTTCGAGACCCCGTTCATGGTGAGGACCCGGTCGTAGAGCCTGGGTTCCGCGTCCGCGATGGTGCAGAATTCGAAACCGTCATAGACCAGATGTTCGTAGATATCGTCGGTCAGAATCCAGACATCCGGATGCCGCAGCATAACCTCGGCGATCGCTTTCATCTCGGCGCGCGAGCAGGCCGCCCCCGTCGGATTGTTCGGAAAATTCAGGATCAGCCATTTGGTACGCGGCGTGATCGCGGCTTCCAGATCCTCCGGCCGCAGCTTGAAGCCGGCCTGCTCGAAGCAGGGAACCGCCACCGGAACCCCGCCGGCGAACTTGACGATATCGGCATAGCTCACCCAGGAAGGCGTCGGGATGACGACCTCGTCGCCGGGATTGCAGGTGGCGAGCATCGTATTGAAGATCACCTGCTTGCCGCCGCCGGAGACGACGATCTGGCTGGCATCGTAATCGAGATTGTTGTCGCGCTTGAACTTGCCGCTGATTGCGGCCTTGAGCGCGGGGGTGCCGTCCATCGGCGGGTATTTCGTATCTCCGCCGAGGGCTGCTGCGTGGGCCGCCTCGATCGCATGCGGCGGCGTCGGGAAATCGGGCTCGCCGGAAGAAAGGCTGACGACCTTGACGCCCTTTGCGGCCAGTTCCCTGGCACGCTGGGTCATGGCGGCGGAGGCGGATATGGAGACGTTTTTCAGGCGGTCGGCTGTAGAAGACATCGACATGATCTTTCGATACGGATTGGAACGGGCGGCCGCCGGGCTGGCGGCCGGGATACGTTAAAGCGCGAGCTCGGCGGCCGGAGCGAGGGTTGCACCCGAAGCTTCGATCTCGCTTCGGACGGTTCGTGCAAGTTCGAGCGAACCCGGCGTATCGCTATGCACGAGGATGGACCGCGCCGGCATGGCAAGGGAGCCTCCGTCGATGGTCTCGACGGTTCCGTCGTGAAGGAAGCGGCGCACCCTTGCCCGCACGGCATTTTCGTCCTTGATGACGGCGCCCGTCAGCCCGCGGGCGACAAGCCTGCCTTCGGCATCGTAGGCCCGGTCGGCCAGGAAAAGCGCCAGCGTCTTCAATCGCGCCCGCTTGGCAGCCCGTTCTATTTCGCTGTCGGGCGTCACGAACACGACAAGGCCCGCATCCACCGCGACAATGGCATCCATCATCAGATCGGCGAGAACCGGATCGCGGTTGACCATATTGCCCATGGCCGCGTGAAAACTGATGTGCCCGACGGCGGCACCCTCGCTCGCTGCGATCGCCTTGAGGGCGCCGAGCTGGTAGAGCATCTGCTGGCGGAGTTCGTCCGGCTGGAATGGCATCTCGCGCCGGCCGAAACCAAGCCGGTCGGGCAGGCCCGGATGAGCGCCGATGCCGACCCTGTTCGCCTTTGCGAGCCGCACCATGCGCGCCATCGTGTCCGGATCTCCGCCATGGAAGCCGCAGGCGATGTTGGCCGACGACACGACCTTCATCATCGCCTCGTCGTCGCACAGCCGGTAAGGCCCGAAGCCTTCGCCCATGTCGGAATTCAGGTCGATTTTCATCGTCAACTCCCTTAGACCGATCGATATTTCAAGCCATCGCCCTCAAGGCGCGCTTGACCATCGCAGATGTGTTCCTGACGTCTTCGACATAGCGGGCGACCGCCTGCTCGACCGCGCGCGCTTCCGCATGCGTTGACCGCACGAAGCGTATGCGGCTGCCGATGCGGGCCTGGCCAAGCCGCCAGAGGTCGCATTCGATCACGCCCGCGATCTTCGGATATCCGCCGGCCGTGTTTGCGTCGCTCATCTGGACGATGGGCTCCCCGCCGGGCGGAACCTGGATCACCCCGGGCACCACGCCATGGGAGCGCATCTCGATCGACGTTGTCGGCTTGATGGGCTCACCCGACAGACGGTAGCCGGTGCGGTCGCTGCGGGAGGAGATCTTCCAGGTCTGGCTCCAGAAGGCGTCGCCGTCGTCGGGAAACAGGGCATGCTCACCACCCGGCAGGGCCCGGACCGGCAGCGTGCCATCGACGAAATCGGGAAAGACGTCCCGCAGCGCCACGACGGGCTCGACGACCGCCAAGCCGCTCGCTGGCACCGCAACGATGTCGGCACTGTCGCCGAGCGCGATCCGATCGCCCTTTACCAGGGGCCGGCCGGCATTGCCGCCGAAGCCGCCGCGCAGGGATGTGCTGCGCGACCCCATGACCGCGGGAACATCCAGGCCGCCTCCCACCGAGACATAGGCGCGCGCCAATGACGGGGGATGTCTCAGTTCAAGCACCTGCCCGGCCTCCGCCGTATAGGCGCACCACGAAAGCAGTTCCACCCCGTCAAGCGCCGGGGCGCCATCGGCGCCCGTGACCGCGAAGATGGTTCGCCGATCGAACCGCAGGCCGAACGGGAAGGTCTGCACCTCGATCGCAGCCGCGCCCTCGTCATTGCCGACGAGAAGATTGCCGATCCTCACGGCCAGCGGATCCATCGCGCCGCTCGCCGAGACCCCGATATCCCGATAGCCCTGTCGCCCGAGATCCTGCACCGTATTGAAAGGGCCGGTTTCCACGATCTCGATCATAGCTCGATCCATGCCGGCACGAACCGCACTGTGTCTCCCGGCGCCATCATCGCCGGCGTCGACGACATCGGGTCGAACATCTGCAACTCCGCGAAACCTATGGAATTCCAGCCGTTCGGGCCGGTGAGCATCGCGACGCCGGTCTGCATGCCGCCGATCGTCACGCAGCCCTTCGCCATTTTCAGCGACGGCACGGTCTTTCGCGGCATGTAGATGCGCGGATCAAGGCCGTGCAGGTAACCGAAACCCGGAGCGCTGCCCAAGGCAAAAACCCGGTAGGTCGCCTCGTGATGAATACGGACGACCTCCCGGTCGCCGAGCCCGGCAAGGTCGCAGAGTGCCGGCAGGTCTATGGCATGCTCCCCGCCGTAATGAACGGGGACCTCGATGGTCTTGCCGACCAGATCGATGCTGCGGGCATCGTCCCAGGCCTCCAGCAGCCGCGCCACCACGCTCTCGGGATCTTCCGGCGTTTCCCTGAATATCGCCAGGAGGTTGGTCATGCCCGGGACGATTTCCGAAATATCCGTCCACCCTCTCACCGTCTGCGACAGAGCCCAGATCCGGCGTTGTGCGGCGAGATCGAACTCGCCGGGCGCCTCAAGCAGGAAGGCCCGGGCTCCGATCGAGGATACGCGGGCAAGGCTCCGGGTGGCGGGGACGATTTCGCGTAACGGCCCATGGCTGTTCAATATGGCAATCATGATTGAGGCTCGATCTCGAACAGGGGATCGCCGAAGCCGACCAGGGCGTCAGGTTCGGCAAGCCGTTTCGTCAGAACAGCCGGACGACCGGCGTTCAGCGGGAGCAGGACGGGGCCGATGCGGACGAAGCCCAGAACCTCCGACCCGGAGACCGGGCGTGGCAGGCTGTCGCTGACGGCGGAACCCGACAGGTGTCCCGGGCAGAAATGACCCGCCATCGGCGCCCTGACGACAACCGGCGACACTCCCCGCGAATCCGGCCGCGCAGTCACGGACACGTCGATCCGCGTCTCCTCCCCCGCCGCAACGACGATGCGCAACTGCCCGCCCGGCCGGGAAATCTCCAGGCCGCTCACTCCGGCTGCCGTCAGCGCATCGGCCAGGAGCGCGATGGTCGAGGGATCGCTGAAATCGATCGCACTCATGGCGCACTCCGCTGTTTCAGCCATTGTTCGAGATAGTGGATATCCGTCTCGCCACGCGCGAAGGCGCTATCCTCGAAAAGCGCGCGCAGGAACGGGATATTGGTGGAAATTCCCTCCACCCGCGTCCCGGCGAGCGCCTCGCGCATCCTTGCCATCGCCTCGGCGCGGGTCGGCGCATGGACGATCAGCTTGGCGATCAGCGAATCGTAGTAAGGCGGCACCTTGTAGCCCGCATGGATGTGGGTATCGACGCGGATGCCGGGTCCTTCGGGCAATGCGACGTCCGTGATGACACCGGCCGACGGCAGGAAAGTATCGGGATCCTCCGCATTGATGCGGCATTCGAAAGCGTGCCCGTCACATTTCACATCGCCCTGAAGCAGATCGAGCGGGTCGCCCTGAGCCGCCCTGATCTGCGCCTGGACGATATCGAGCCCGCTCGTCATCTCGGTGACAGGGTGCTCGACCTGAAGCCGCGTATTCATCTCGATGAAATAGAAGGCGCCATCCTCGTAGAGGAATTCGAAGGTTCCGACGCCCCTGTAGCCGATCTGGCGGCAGGCCTCGACGCAGGCCTGCCCGACGGGCCGGATCACATCCGGCGGGATCCCGGGTGCCGGCGCCTCTTCCACCACCTTTTGATGGCGGCGCTGCATCGAACAGTCCCGGTGCCCGAGCCACACCGCGTTGCCATGAGTGTCGCAAAGGACCTGGATCTCGATGTGGCGCGGATGCCCAAGGAACTTTTCCATGTAGAGCGACGGCGAACCGAAAGCTTTCCGTGCCTCTTCGCGGGTGAGCGCGACCGCCTCGTGCAGCTGGCCGGCGTCCGGCACGACCCGCATGCCCCGTCCGCCTCCGCCACCGGCGGCCTTGACGATGACGGGATAACCGATCTCGAGGGCCACGCGCTCCGCGGCGGCCGGATCGTCGGCAAGCGCCGTATCCGGTCCCGGCACGCAAGGAACGCCGGCGGCGATCATCGCCCGCTTCGCGGCGATCTTGTCGCCCATCGTTTCGATCGACGCCGCGCTCGGGCCGATGAATGTCAACCCGGCCTTTTCGACCGCATCGGCGAATGCCGCGTTCTCCGAGAGAAACCCGTAACCGGGGTGGATGGCGCCGGCTCCCGTCAGGCGGGCCGCCAGAAGAAGAGCATCCCTGTTGAGGTAGCTTTTCGCCGCGCTCGACGGGCCGATGCAGAGGGCACTGTCTGCGGTCTTGCCATAGGGCGCCTCGCGATCGGCCTCGGAATAGACGACGACGGTCTTCAGCCCGAGTTCCCTGCAGGCTTTCTGGATCCTGGCCGCAATCTCCCCGCGATTGGCGATGAGAACCGTATCGAACCGCGGGCCGCTTGAACGGGGACTGTCGAACGTCTCCGGCATCACGCGATCTCCGCCAGCAGATCGCCGGTCTCGACTTCGCCGCCGTCGACGTCGGTCAGGCTTGCGATGCGCCCGGACCGCGGCGCGGCGATCTTGTTGAAGACCTTCATCGCTTCGATGATGAAGAGGGTCTGCCCCTCCTCCACCTCGTCTCCAAGCTTGACGAACGGAGGCTCGCCCGGCGCCGAGCTTCGATGCAGCACGCCGAAGACAGGCGCCTTCACGGAAAAGAGCGAAGACGGCCGGTCAACCGACAGCCGGTCAGGCGCCGAGGCGACCGTCCCATCCGCAATCGCCGACCGCTCCTGCCCGGACCCGGCCACGGCCTCACCCACCGTCGGCTGCGACCGGAAGATCCGAACGGTGAGATCCTTTTCCGTCACGGAGAGTTCGGTGATGTTCGATCGTCCGACAAAGTCGATCAGGGTCTTGATCTTCGAGAGGTCCATCTTCGCACTCGGTATTTCAAATTCCATCTCGCGCTTCTGGAGATCAAGCCGCGCGATGCAGTGACCTTCCGTAACACGATGCGGCGGCCGATGGGGTCAGACGAAGTTTTGATGGAGCCCTTCATTTTCCGCGATGGCGGCGTGTTTGTTTTTGGGCTTGTTTGGGGCGTGATGCTGTGCTGGCTGCATCGGAAGCGGGTCATGGACTGCGGCGTCGGGTGGGTGACGGGTTGCGGCCAGGGCTGCGCCGTCAAATCGGTGCCGATTTTGCGGTGGGGTTAGAAACGACTTCGGCCTCCGGAGTGAGGCCGACAAGTCATTGGCGGGCGGTGATATTTTGGTTGCGGGGCCTCATCGCGCGGAGACTTACCGTCGGCGGCATTATAGAATTACATATGAAGGCACTCACCGCGCACATCCGCCTCCGGACGGATGTGGTGGGATGTGGACCTCGCGTGCGCGATCAGGCCGCCCAGCTGCGTTGCAATACGGAGACCCAGTTCTCATGGGCGATCTTTTTCAGTTCCGCATCGTTGAAACCGTGGCGGCGAAGTGCTTCGACGAGGCGCGGCAGGCCAGCAACATCCTTCATCTCGGCCGGAATAGTCGTACCGTCGAAATCCGAGCCGAGCGCCACGTGCTCGATGCCGATGCGTTCGGCGATATACGCGACGTGGCGGACGATGAGGTCCAGGCTGGTGTTCGGGTCCTTGATCCCGTCGTCGCGCAGGAAGAGGACGCCGAAATTGATGCCGGCCAGGCCGCCCGTGTCCCTGATGGCGTCGAGCTGCCGGTCGGTCAGGTTGCGGCTGTGCGGGCAGAGCGCGTGCACGTTCGAATGGGAAGCAACGAGCGGCGCCCTGGAGATTTTCGCGATCTCCCAGAAACCGGCTTCGTTCATATGCGACAGGTCGACCATGATCTTCAGCTCGTTGCAGGCCCGGATGAGGTCGCGGCCCGCATCGCTGAGGCCCGGGCCGATATCCGGCGAAGACGGGTAGCGGAAGGGAACGCCGTAAGCGAATACGTTCGGGCGGCTCCAGACCGGGCCGAGCGTACGAAGGCCGGCCTGGTGGAGAACATGCAGCGCGTCGAGATTGGCAGCGACGGCTTCGGCCCCCTCGATATGAAGGACGGCTGCGAAACTACCGGATTCGATCGAGCGGCGGATATCGGCGGCGTTGCGACAGACTGTCACTGCGCCTTGCGAACGTGCTTCGATATCGAACAGCAGCCGCGCCATTGCGAGCGTTTCATTCAAGGCATCCGGCTGAGCCGGCGTCGGGAAATCGCCATTGTCGTCCTTGCTCATGCTTGGCGAGGGAACATAAATGGCGCAAAGACCGCCTGCGAGACCACCGGCCCTCGCGCGTGGCAGGTCGATATGCCCCGCCTCTTCACCTTCGAGAAACCGCTTCACCGGATCTTCACCACCGGCGCGCCTGAGGCGCAGCAGAACATCGTTGTGGCCATCGAAGACCGGGAGCAAATCGTTGAGCATTTCCTGAAATATCCTGCCAAAGCATGGGACTTTTGATTATCCGTACGTAGCCGGCGCGGCGGCCGCAAATGCAAACCGCGCATAACCCATTCGAAAAACGGAATTGGTCGCCTGAAATGGCGCCTGATATGAGGCTTGCATCATTTTTCGGCAAAATCTTAACCGGCCTCCCGCATTTCCGGAGGCCCGGCCATTCAAGGGGAATAGAATAATGGTATCCAGACGTAACTTTCTGATCGGCGGCGCTGCCCTGCCCTTCCTGTCCTATCTCGAACTGGCAGACACCGCATTCGCGGCCACGCCGAAGGATATCCTGGTCGTTGCCCAGCAACTCGACAACATGACCAGCCTCGACCCGCATGAGGGTTTTGAGGCCGTCGGCGGCGAAATGATCAGCAACATGTACCAGAAGCTGGTGCGCGCCAATAACGACAATCCGGATCAAGTCGTCCCCGTTGTCGCCGCTTCGTGGGAAGCGGATGCCGAGAGCAAGGTCTTCACCTTCAAGCTCGCCGACCAGACGTTCTCTTCCGGCGCGGCCGTCACGGCCGAGGACGTTGCGTTCTCGCTGCAGCGCGCCATCAAGATGAACAAAAGCCCGGCTTTCATCATCAACCAATTCGGCTTCACGGCCGATAACGTCGAGGCCCGTATCGTCGCCAAGGATGCCAAGACCGTCACGCTGACGACCGAAAAGCCGACCTCGATCTCCTTCCTGCTGTTCTGCCTCTCGGCGAATATCGGCGCGATCGTCGAGAAGAAGGTCGTCATGGCGAACGCCGTCAATAACGACCTCGGCAATGCCTGGCTGCAGAAGAACAGCGCCGGCTCCGGCGCCTTCATGCTGCAGGCCTGGAAGGCGTCTGAAAGCATCTCCCTGCAGCTCAACCCGCATGGCCCTTACAAGGGCAATCTGAAGCGCGTCATCGTCCGGCATGTGGTCGATCCGTCTTCCCAGCTTCTCATGCTGCAGAAAGGCGATGTCGATATCGCCCGCGACCTGACGTCCGAACAGTTGAGAGCCGCGCAGAACGACAAGGACATCACCCTCATCCAGAAGCAGATCGCTTCGCTGGTGCTGATCTCGCTGAACCAGTCCAACCCGAACCTCGCCAAGCCGCAGGTCTGGAAGGCCGTGAAATGGGCTCTCGATTACGAAGGCATGCAGAAGAACATCATTCCGCTCAGCCACGTCGTGCACCAGAGCATGGAGCCTTCGGGCTTCCCCGGCACCGTGAAGGATCTGCCCTACAAGCGGGACGTCGAAAAGGCCAAGGCGCTGATGGCGGAAGCCGGCCTGAAGGACGGTTTTGAGATCACCCTCGATCACTATGCCGCCCAGCCTTATCCTGATCTCGCCCAGGCGATCCAGGCGAACCTGGGTGAAATCGGCATCAGGGTGAAGCTGCAGTCGGCCGAGAACCGCCAGGTTCTGACCAAGATGCGCGGCCGCCAGCACGAGATGGCGCTGTCCGCCTGGGGCACGGACTATTTCGACCCGAATTCCAATGCCGAAGTCTTCTGCATCAACAAGGACAATTCGGAAAACGCCAAGAACAAACCTTTCGCATGGCGCTCCTCGTTCAAGGACGACGCTCTCGCCGCCAAGGCGGAGGCCGCCCGCGACGAGAAGGACCCGGCCAAGCGCATCGCGCTTTACGAGGCCCTGCAGCGCGACTTCATGGAAAACAGCCCGTTCGCCGTCATGTTCCAGACCACCAAGACCGCGGCTTGCCGGGTTGGCGTGGAAGGGTTCCGTCTGGGCGTCTTGTCCGAAGGCAATACCTACCTGGAGACCAAAAAGGCTTGAAGAACCGGCTTAAGTCCTTTTCCGCAATGCTGAGCAGCGTCATCCTGACGCTGTTCGGCCTCACGGTCCTCACCTTCCTCATCGGCCGCGTCATGCCGGTCGATCCGGTTATCGCCGCCGTCGGCGATAATGCGCCGGAGGATGTCATCCTGCGGGTACGCGCCGAAATGGGGCTCGACCAGCCCATTCCGGTGCAGTTCCTGCATTATCTGAGCCAGCTTCTGCACGGCGATTTCGGCATGTCGGTTCTTACCAAGAACCCGGTCGCGACCGATATCGCCCGCTTCTTCCCGGCCACGTTCGAACTGGCCACCGCAGCCCTGCTGCTGGCCACCCTCGTCGGCATTCCGCTCGGTGTCTGGGCCGCCGTCCGCCAAGGCTCGTTCACCGACCAAGCGATCCGCGTGCTCTGCCTCGCCGGCCATTCCGTGCCGGTCTTCATGTTGTCGATGATCTCGCTGCTGATCTTCTATTCGGCGCTCGGCATCGCGCCTGGGCCGGGCCGTCAGGACATCATCTATGACGGCATGATCCCGACGGTCACCGGCCTGATGTCGGTCGATACGCTGCTTGCGGGCGATCTCGACGCCTTCCGGGATGCGCTGGCGCATATGGCCCAGCCGGTGATCATCCTCGCCTATTTTTCCATGGCCTATATCGCCCGCATGACACGCGCCTTCATGATCGATGCACTGAAGGGCGAATACGTCATCACTGCCCGCGCCAAGGGGCTTTCCGGCCTCAAGGTCGTCTGGAGCCATGCCTTCCCGACCGTCGCCGTCCAGCTCATCACGGTTCTGGCGCTGACCTATGCCGGTCTGCTCGAAGGCGCGGTCGTCACCGAGACCGTCTTCTCCTGGCCGGGCATCGGCCAGTATCTGACGACATCGCTGATGAACGCCGACATGAACCCGGTCATCGGTTCGACGCTTCTCGTCGGCCTGATCTATGTCGGGCTCAACCTACTCGCGGACATTCTGTACCGTCTGCTCGATCCGAGGGTGCAATAATGACTTCCGCTTTCCGTAACTGGGCGCTCAGCGAAACGCCCTCCTCGCGCCGTCAGGCCGCATGGGGCAACCGTTACCGCGCCTGGCTGAACTTCAAGGGCAACCCGCTCGGCATGATCGGGCTGACGATCATCGCGATCTTCGTGCTGATGGCGATCCTCGCGCCGCTGCTCGCCACCCACAATCCTGCAACGCAGGAGCTGGGCAACCGGCTGGCAGCACCAAGCGCTGCGCATTGGCTGGGCACCGACGAGCTGGGCCGCGATGTCTATACCCGCATCCTTTATGGCGCCCGCGTCACGCTCGGCATGGTCATCGCCGTCGTCGTCCTCGTCGCGCCGCTAGGGCTCGCCATTGGCTGCATCGCAGGCTATTTCGGCGGTATCGTCGATACGATCCTGATGCGCATCACCGATATCTTTCTGGCCTTCCCCCGCCTCGTTCTGGCGCTTGCCTTCGTCGCGGCGCTGAAGCCGGGCGTCGAAAGCGCGGTTCTCGCCATCGCACTCACCGCATGGCCGCCTTATGCCCGCATGGCGCGCGCCGAAACGCTGACCGTGCGCGGCAGCGATTTCATCGCCGCATATCGGCTGACGGGCGCTTCGTCCTGGCGGATCATCTTCCGCCATATCGCGCCGCTCTGCACGCCGAGCCTGATCGTCCGCGTCACGCTCGACATGAGCTCGATCATCATCACCGCCGCCTCCCTCGGCTTTCTCGGCATGGGCGCGCAGCCGCCATCGCCGGAATGGGGTGCGATGATCGCCACCGCCAAGCGCTTCATCTTCGAACAATGGTGGGTGCCGATGATCCCGGCCGTCGCTATCCTGCTCGTCTCGCTTGCCTTCAACTTCCTCGGCGACGCACTGCGCGACGTCCTCGATCCGAAGGGGAACTGAGCCGATGCTGGTCGAAATCCAAAATCTCCATATCGGCTTCCAGAGCCGCACCGGCTTCGCACCCGCCGTCAAGGGCGTGTCGCTGAAGCTCGGCACCGAAAAGCTCGGCATCGTCGGCGAAAGCGGCTCGGGCAAAAGCCTCACCGCCCGCGCGCTGATGAAACTTCTGCCCAAGCAGACCCGCATCGAAGCCGACAGATTGGCCTTCGACGGCATCGACATCATGTCCGCCAGCGAAAGAGAGATGCGCCAGATCCGCGGTAAGCGGGCGGGCTTCATCCTGCAGGACCCGAAATATTCGCTGAACCCGGTGAAGACCATCGGCAGCCAGGTGGCGGAAGCCTGGCGCACCCACAAGGGCGGCAGCAAGCGACAGGCTTTGGAAGCGGCGATTACGCTTCTCGAACAGGTGAAGATCCGCGATCCGAAAAAGGTCGCAGGCTCCTACCCGCACGAAGTTTCCGGCGGCATGGGACAGCGCGTCATGATCGCCATGATGCTGGCGCCGGACCCGGAATTGCTGATCGCGGACGAACCCACCAGTGCGCTCGATGCGACCGTCCAGGCCGAGATCCTGCGGCTGATCGAGGAGCTGGTGTCGGAGCGCGGCATGGGCCTGCTGCTCATCAGCCACGATCTGCCGCTCGTCTCGCATTTCTGCGATCGCGTCGCCGTCATGTATGCCGGGCGCGTGATGGAAGAGCTGAAGGCGTCGGAGCTCCTTTCCGCGCAGCATCCCTATACGCGCGGGCTGTTGAACTGCATGCCTTCGCTGATCCATCCCAAGGAGCGCCTGCCCGTGCTGACCCGTGATCCGGAGTGGCTGAAATGACCATCGAGATCGACAATCTGCGCATCAGCTTCGGTGACAAGGAAGTCGTCAAGGGCGTCTCTTTCAAGGTGGCCCAGGGTGCGAGCTTCGGGATCGTCGGCGAAAGCGGCTCGGGCAAATCCACCGTGCTGCGCGCCATGGCCGGCCTCAACAACCACTGGTCCGGCCGCATCGCCTTTTCCGGTGAGGACGCGCCGCTGAAGCGCCCGCCGGCCTTCTTCCGCAAGGTGCAGATGGTGTTCCAGGACCCCTACGGTTCGCTGCATCCGCGCCAGACCATCGACCGTATCCTGTCGGAACTTCCGCTCGTGCACGGCATGAACGATATCGACGCCCGCATCGCCAGGGTGCTGTCGGCGGTGGCGCTGCCGCAATCGGCGCGCTTCCGCTTTCCGCATCAGCTCTCCGGCGGTCAGCGCCAGCGCGTGGCGATCGCCCGCGCCTTGATCGCCGAGCCGCAGGTGCTGCTGCTGGACGAGCCGACCAGCGCGCTCGACGTTTCCGTGCAGGCGGAGATCCTCAATCTTCTGGCCGATCTCAGGGTGGAGCAGAACCTTACCTATGTGATGGTCAGCCACAATCTCAGCGTCATATCGCATCTCTGCTCGCATGTCGGCGTGATGATCGACGGCCACATGGTCGAGCAGGTGACGGCCGAGGATCTGCGGCTCGGAAATGTGCAACACGCGCACACACGCGAACTGCGCACCCTGAGCGTCGAACTCGAAGAACCGGCCTGACCTTTCAGGGTCTGGCGGACCAGGGTCCGGTTTTCGAGGGTTTATTGGAGAAGTACATGTCGATCACGGCCAATTGGGAAGCGGCGCAGGCAGCCGCCGGGAAGTTCGCTGCCAGCTGGGGCGCCGACCAGCCGGGCGGCGCGGTGATCGGGTTCGACGAAAACGGCATCCGTTTCGCCGAAGTCGGCGGCGTCGAAAACCTTTCGACCATGGCTTCCTTCACCGCCGATACGGTCGTGCGTTACGCCTCCGTCACCAAACATGCCTTCTGCACCATGGTCCTGTCGCACCCGGACGCGATCTCGCTCGACGATAGGCTCGGCCTGCATCTGCCGGAGCTTCAGGAACCGCTCGCGAGCGTCACCGTTGGCCGGGCGCTCGACATGAGCGGCGGCCTGCCCGATACGCGCGAATGCCTGTCGCTGCTCGGCCTGTCGGTCTATACCGAAACCAAGGCGGTGCCCCTGATGGAGTTCCTGGCCCGTCAGACGCGGCTGAACTACGAAGCCGGTACCGAAATCTCCTATTCCAACACCGGTTATCGGCTGGTCGAAACAGCGCTCGAGCGCAAGGGCCTGTTCTTCCGCGATTTCATCCGCTCTGCCGGCGCGACAACCGATGCCGTGCTGGACGCACCGGATCTCTGGAACGATGCGGTTGCCGGCCTTGTGCCGGGGTACTGGCATGACGGCGAAAAATGGCAGCTCTCCGCCGCCGGCCTCCATATCTCCGCCTCGGGCAGCATGACCGGAAGTGCGACGAGCCTTGCCAACTGGCTGCGCGCCCTGCTCGCCGGTGAAGGCTCGCTCGCCGGTATACTCGACCAACTGGCCGCGCCGCGTGCCCTCTCCGACGGCCGCGAAAGCGGCTACGGTCTCGGCCTGCGCCGCACACTGCTCGGCGGGCACGAATTTACCGGCCATGGCGGTTCTCATCCCGGCTACAAGAGCTATTTCCTGCTCGATCGTCAAAGCAGAAGCGGTTTCGTCATCGTCTCCAACCGCGAAGACACCAATGGCAACAAGATTGCCCAGGAGGCCATGGCGGCTCTGCTCGGCCTTGCCCCGCCCGTCCCCTCGGCGGCGCTGACGGACGGCCTCTATGTGACCGAGACCGGTCCCTTCTGGATCGAGGTCAAGGGTTCCACCGTCACCTGGCTCGATGCCGATGAGACCGTCTACGAGGACGACGGCGAATTTGTTTCGTCCTTTTCCGCCTCCTCGCCGATGCGCCTGAAGATGGATGGCCCTGCGATCGTCGGCGAGATCGGTCATCCCGCGCGCCGGCTTCCGCCGGCCGTCGATACCGGCATACCGGCGTCGCTTGCCGGTCGCTGGCTCTCTAACGAAGGCGCCTGTTTCGAGATCGATGGCGATGCGGTCGTGATGGGCGTCGGCCCGGTTCGCCATCGCATGCCGCTCAAGGCTCTCGGCAACGGCCGCTTCCTGTTCACCCTGAAGGACGGCCCCTGGACGAAGCGCGTCTGCCTCCATCTCCTGTCCGAAAACCGGCTCGAACTCGTCCTTTCCCGGGCGAGAATGATCGAGTATAGCCGCGCAGGCTGATTGCGTTTTTCCGCCAATCAGACCAAGGGAGAAGCGCGGTCGGTTTTCCATTGGAGCTCGTGGTGGAAGTCAAATGGCTTGAAGATTTCCTGGCGCTGGCCCAGACGCTGAACTTTTCCAAGGCGGCGGAAGAACGGCATGTCACCCAATCGGCCTTCAGCCGCCGGATCCGGCAGCTGGAAACCTGGGTCGGCACCAGCCTGATCGATCGCGCCACATATCCGTCGCGACTGACCGATGCCGGCGAACGCTTCGTGCCGATTGCAGAGCAGACCCTGCAGGGCCTCTACCAGGCTCGCCGCAATCTTCAGCACGAGGAAGGCAACGACGCCCGCACGGTCACCGTAACGGCGCTGCACACGCTGTCCTTCACCTTCTTCCCGAACTGGCTGAACGGACTGAACGCGAAGCTCGGACCGATCGTTTCGCATATGCGGCCGGACTCGGGCAGCATGGAGGAAAACCTCAACTCATTGGTCGACGGGGATTCCGATTTCCTGCTGACCTACCAGAACGAGCACGTGCCGATGCTGCTCGATCCGCAATTCGAACATCATCGGCTTGGCGCGGAAATCATCATTCCGGTTACCGCGCCGGACGCCAACGGGCAGCCGCGGCATCGCATCGAGCCGGGTTTTTCGCATGTCAGCTATCAAAAGATTTCGTTCTTCGGCCAGCTTGTCGCCGGCGCCATGGCCGATCGCCTGCCGCCGGATAACCGCGTCCATGTCGGCAGCATGTCGGTTGGCCTCAAGGGCATGGTATTGGCAGGCTGGGGAATTGCCTGGATACCGGAGAGCCTGGTAACTGCGGAACTCTCCGATGGCCGGCTGGTACGGGCTGCAGAGCCGGACTGGGATATCGATGTCGAGATCCGGCTCTATCGCTCCAAGGAAAACCGGCGGCCGATTGTCAAACGCATCTGGGACGTTCTGGCCGCCGGCTGAGCTTTCGTCAGATTGCGGTGCGGCGGGCATTGTCCATGTAGAGCGTCCGCAGGCGCTTGAACATCGGGCCGGCCTTGCCGTCGCCGACCGGCTTGCCGTCGATCGAGGTGATCGGCACGATGAAGTTCGACGCGCTGGTCAGGCAGGCTTCCCGCGCCGCCATGGCTTCCTCGACCGAGAATGGACGCTCCTCGATCGTCAGCCCCTGTTCGCGGGCAAGATCGAGCACGGCCAGACGCGTGCAGCCCGGCAACGTGGCGTTGCCGTTGGCCCGGGTTACGATCTTGTCGTCATGGGTGATGATATAGGCCGTGGACGAGGCACCTTCGGTGACAAAACCTTCCTCGACCATCCAGGCTTCGTCGCAGCCTTCCGCCTTGGCAATGCGCTTGGCGAGAACCTGTGGCAACAGACAGACGGTCTTGATATCGCGACGCTCCCAGCGCTGGTCGGGCACGATCTTGACCTTCAGGCCCCTTTCCACGGCGGCCACATGTTCCAGCGTCTTTGCCTGGGTAAACAGCAGCAGGGTCGGCTGGAGGTTATCCGAATAGAGGAAATTGCGATCTTCGGCGCCACGCGTGTATTGCAGGTAGATGACGCCCTCGGTCAGCTTGTTCTCGGCGACCAAACGCTTCTCGATCGCAACGATCTCCTCGGTCGGGATTGGCAATGTCCCGCCGATTTCCCGCACGCTGCGTTCAAGGCGCGCCATGTGAAGCGGGCTGTCGATCAACTTGCCGTCGAGAACGGCGGTCACCTCGTAAATCCCGTCACCGAACAGAAAGCCACGATCGAAGATCGAAATATGGGCTTCGTTTTCAGGCAGGAAGGCACCGTTGAGGTAGACGGTGCGGGGTTCGGCGGCAGTCATTGGCACTCCAGTCTAAAAAATCAGCGACGCCTGAGGGCGTCGAGTGAAATCGCATGAATGGTCGAAGGCTTGCCGGTCCCGGCATTGTAGCCGTGTGTGGTGGTCGCCATCGTCATGGAATTGAGAATCGCCTCCTCGCTCGCCTCGATAACGGCTTCGAAGAGCGGCGAGACGACGTCGTTTGAGAGAACGGGATAATTGGCGACCGCCTTGCGGCGCTCGGGCGTGCGGCGCACGTCTTCGGCCGTCGAGAAGGCGAGCGCATAATCGCCGGACCCGTTGCTGAGAGCCGCACCGGTGCGCGCCAGGCCGCCAAAACAGCGTTCCGCAAGACGTCCGAGATTTCGGGAGCAAAGCGGCGCATCGGTCGCGACGATCATGACGATCGAACCATCCTTGTCATGACCTTCGGCTTCGTAAGGCCGGCCGGCGACGCTCAGCTTTCCACCGTAATTCGACTGCACGAGAACACCGACCGTATAGGACGTACCCATGACGGACACGACGCGCGAACTGGTGCCGATACCGCCCTTCAGGCCGAAGGCCACCGTGCCGGTGCCCGCACCGATCGCACCTTCTTCGACCGCACCGCTTCTGGCAGCGGCAAGCGCCTCCAGCATTTCATCGACACTCGGGCGTGCCGCGCGGATATCGTTGAGCCGGGAATCATTGGTCTCACCGACGACGGCGTTCAGCGACACGACCCGCTCGTTCCCGGCCTGTGCCAGCGTATGGCGGTTGATCGCCTCGATCGCGCGACCGACGCCCAAAGTATTGGTGAGCAGTATCGGCGTCTCGATCTCGCCGAGCTCGGCGATCTGCGTCGAACCCGCGAACTTGCCGAAACCGTTGAAGACCGCGAGCGCCGCCGGCACCTTGTCCTGAAACAGGTTGCCAGCATGCGGCAGGATGGCGGTTGCCCCCGTGCGCGTCCGGTCGCCTTCGACGCAGGTGACATGGCCGACCGAGACACCAGCGACGTCGGTGATCGCGTTCAGCATACCCACAGGGTAATGGCCGACGGATATGCCAAGCGAACGCAAACGGGCACGACTTTCATAAGTCATTGAATGAGCTCTGAGATCCAAGTTACCGATAGGGTACTTCAGACGAAGAGCTACGGACATGATAAAAACGGAATAGTTTCATGCCGGCTTTGCAATAAACGCTGCCTTCGCGAGCCCATATGCGACGGGTCTCAGAATCTTAATTGCACTTCATCGATTGGACGGAGCGCCCATCTCCCCAGCCTGCGGTCCGTGTGGATATTCGGGACTGTAGGAATGCGTCGCCTTTTCTTCAATCGCGGGGCCGACATATCCGTTCGAGCCGTAGAAGGCGAAATGCAGCCCCCAATAGGCTGAGCCATAGAGCACGAAGGCGACAGCTACTCCCGCGGGTATGTGGCGAATCTTTTCCTTGAATTGCGGAAGGAAATGGGTCTCCCGGGCGTGATCCGCGGCGACGGCCAGCAGGATGGCCATGATCAGCCCGTGGCCGATCAGATCGACGCGGCCAAAGGGCCAGACGGCAGCCGTGAAGATGACCAGCAATGCGATCGCCGAGAGCCGGCGGATCAGCGGTGTCCAGACGAGGCCGAGCCCCAGCGTGAATTCGGTGACTCCCGCCATCGGGATGAAGACGTCGCGCGGCATGCCGAATGTCAGAAAGGGCTTCTCGACGACAAGCGGGTAGAACCAGCTCGGAAAGGCGAATTTCTCGAGGCTGGACCACATCAGCGCGATCGCAAGGCCCCAGCGAAGCGCCTCGAAACGATGAACCCGCCAGTTTTCGCGCTTTGACGGTTCGAGGATCAGGTAGGCGGCAACGCCGAGGCCAAGAGCGAGATAGTCGAAGAGATGGAAAAGGTCATAGTCCCGCAGCGCCAATATCCACAAAGCGATGATGCCGAGACCGGCGATCGGCATGGTCAAGCGTGAAAAGATCATGCCGGCAATTACCAGCTGGAGCCAGGAGACCCATTCCGTCGGCGTCTTGAGATCTGGTGTCAGATAGACACCGCCCACCGCAAAGATCGCAACGAAAAACGCACCGATAATGGCTCTGATATAATCATCCAGCCGCTGCCAGAGCGGTTCCGTGGCTCTGTCGAGCATGTCCAGTGCCACATACCCGTAGCGGCTTCGCTCCACAGCGCGTGCCAGACCAAAAAATACCAGGACCAGGGCGATCCCCACCCAGAACCAGGCATTGGACAGAGTGGAGGCGATCGGTTCCGGGGACGCGCCCACGATATAAGGTGCGAACCACTTGACATGGGCGTGTGCGGACGTGGCCGTCAGCGAAATGACGCAACCTGCCATGAGCGGAAAACCGCGGCACAATTTATGCAAAGCTGCGGACATGTTCAGGTCCCCTGGATTGAAAATGCAGTCAGGAAATTCGCGCCCTGGAAAACCCGGGACGAAAGCCGCACCGGATGGCGAGATAGACATATATCGACTGACGGAATGATGAAAAGAGGCGACGACCCTGGATCATTTCTGCGGATTTTCAGGTCCTTGCGCTCAACCCATATCGGGTACCGGGGCGACAGGGTTGATGAGGCCCGCCTGGCGTAACGCCTGCCAGAAATCGACCGGCACCCGTTCCTCGAAGGCGGCGCGATCCTCCGAAATACGCTCGGGTCGGCTGGCACCGGGAATGACGCCGGCGACCGCGGGATTGGCCAGCGCGAAATGCAGGCCGGCGGCCTTCATGCTGACGCCGTGGCGGTCGGCGATCGCCTTGATCCGGGCAACCTTGTCCAGAATCTGCGGGGTCGCGGGCGCATATTCGAAATTCGGGCCGCCGACGAGGGCCCCGGAACTGTAGGGGCCACCGACGACGATGCCGAGGCCCCGTTCGGCGACGGCCGGCATCACCCGTTGCAGCGCGCGGTCGTGATCCAGAAGCGAATACCGGCCGGCCAGCAGAAAGCCGTCGGGACGCGGTTCTTGCAGGCCAAGCAGGAGTTCGATCGGCTCGACGCGGTTCACCCCAAGACCCCAGGCCTTGATGACCCCCTCGTCACGCAGGCGGTCCAGCACTCTGAACGCTCCGGTGCGTGCGCTTTCGAACACGCTCAGCCATTCGTCACCGTAGAAATCCTGGGCGACGTCATGCACCCAGACGATTTCGATATGGTCGGTCTTCAGCCTTTCGAGACTGCCTTCGATGGATAGCAGCGTGGCGTCGGCCGAATAATCGTTCACGACCTTGTTGGAGCGGCCGTATTTGAACACGCCGTTCTCTCCGAAGCCACTGTCGCTGACGTCCTCGATTTCGTCGAGCACGAGCCGCCCGACCTTGGTGCTGATCACGTATTCGCCGCGCGGCTTGCCGGCGAGTGCTTCGCCCATGCGGATTTCCGCCAGGCCCGCGCCATAGAAGGGAGCGTTGTCGAAATAACGTATCCCGTCGCTCCAGGCGGCCTCCACCGTCGTGAGCGCCTCCTCCTCGGGAATGGCGCGGAACATGTTGCCGAGCGGTGCCGCGCCGAATCCAAGCCGGCTGGGGAGAATATCCTTGAGTGCCATTTCCGATCGTCCTTCATGTTGTTGAGGGGCGGACATCCATCGCCCGGCCGGTCCGAAGTCAGTCTACTCCATATCCGGTTGCCGCGGGCCGCCTGGCAAAACCCTGTAGCGGATATGCAGCATGCCTCCGGGAAGCGGCTTCACCGAAACGAGGCGAAGAAGCCGGGCCTTCCCGAGATTATGGTCAAAGGTCGTCGGCGTGCCTGGCTTGCCGTCGGCGATCGGCAGGATCAGCAGGCTGACGTCGTCGATCAGGTCACCCTTCAGAAAAGCTCCGTTGATCGTGCCGCCCCCTTCCAGCAGAAGAGTTTCGATGCCGAACTCGGCGCGAAGGATGTTCAGCGCCCGATCGAGGTCGAGATCGGCATCACCGGCAAAGATGTATGAAATGCCGTCTCTTCGAAGCTCGGCAAGGTGGTGGTCGGATACACCGGTGGTCAGCACGGCGATCAGGGCATCGCCATTCACCCGTTCCCGGTTGAGGTGCTGGCTCCCCGACCTGTCGAGATAGATGGCGTACGGGGCCATTCCGGCTCCGGCCGACTTCCACGTCCGGCGCGGATAGATCTGATCGGTGACGATCGGCCGGGGTTCGCCTTCCGCGAACTCCGCTATGGTCACCGGGCCGACGAGCCATGCGTCGCAGCGCAGGTCCCCATGCAGCGTCTCGTAGGTTTCCTCCGCATCGACCGAATTCGGCCAGCCGGCCGCGGTGATCCGGCCATCGATGCTGGACATCATGTGCAAGATGACCTGGGGTCTCATGATCGCTCCGGAAATCAGCTCGTCGCCGGGTGAGGCAGGAACAGTCATGGCAAGGACCTTATGCCCGGACGGGCAGGTCGCGCCGCTATCGTCGCCATGAACAGGATCAGTCCCGCCGAGGTCAGGATGAACCCTGCCCAGACGGTCGACAGAAGGCCGAGCCCCGCGCCGATCGTCATGCCGCCCGCCCAGGCGCCGAGCGCGTTGGCGACGTTGAGGGATGCGAGGTTCATGGCGCCCATCAGGGTGACGGATTCCGGAGCAAGGCCGGTCAGCCGCACCTGGATCGCCGGGATCGCCGCCATCATGGTTGCTCCGACACCGAACAGTGCCGAAAACAGCACCCAGGGGTTCGAGCCCCAGAAAGCCAGGACGACAAGCACCAGGAGGGCGCATCCATAACCCGCGACAATGCCCCGGCTGGGGTGGCTGTCCGCCAGCCGCCCGCCATAGAGGTTGCCCACGGTCATGCCGATCCCGAAGAGCGCCAAGGCCGGCGGTATCGCTTCCGGGCCGAACAGCAGCAGGTCCGTCACGAACGGCCCGATAAACGTATAGACGGCGAAGATGCTGGAAATACCCAGCGCGGCGACCGCCATCATCACCCAGACCCGGCCTTTCCGAAGACCG
Organism: Hyphomicrobiales bacterium; assembly: GCA_900471605.1. Taxonomy (GTDB): domain Bacteria; phylum Pseudomonadota; class Alphaproteobacteria; order Rhizobiales; family Rhizobiaceae; genus Neorhizobium. The sequence goes on from UCEY01000066.1 coordinate 27,920, forward strand.
CTCAGTTCATGGGTGACGGATGCGCCATCGAGCTCGGATGTGCGGGGGACGAAAAACCAGATCGAGAGGAAGGAGAACATGCCGAGCACTGCGACACACAGATAGGTCTCCCGCCAGCCGATGGTTTGCCCCAGAAATGTCGCGAGCGGAGAGCCGAAGATGGTCGCAACGGTCAATCCGGTCATGACGATCGCAAAGGCCTGCCCCGAACGGTCGGAACCGACGACATGCGACGCGACCACCGCGCCCGCGCCGAAATAGGCGCCTTGCGGCAGGCCGCATATGAAACGGGCGACAACGAAGAAATTCAGGTTGGCTGCAATGGCGGACAGGACATTGCCGACGATGAAAACGCCGATGAGGAGAAGCAGCAGCGTGCGTCGGTTCAGCCGGGCGGCCGCCAGCGTGAGGACCGGGGCGCCCACGACCACGCCGATTGCGTAGGCCGTGATCGCATGGGTGGCCGCCGGGAGGCCGACGTCAAGGCTTGCGGCGAAAAGCTGGATGATCCCCATGCTGGCGAATTCGGTCGTACCGATGCAGAAGGTTCCCAAAGCCAGTGCCAGCAAGGTCAGCCAACCCGTGCTTGCTGCGGAAGGAACGGGCATCTCTGCTTTGGCGGAGGCGGTATTGGTGATCGCTCTTGCGGCCACTTCGACCGCCGCGGGATCGTCTGAGATAGACATGCTGCATCCCCTGTTCTGGATTGCATCTGAGGGCGACGGTGTCTGCGGCCCCGGCCGGTTTCCGCGACGAACTTCCGGCAAATCACCTGAAGGCCCGCGAAGGACCTCAGGGAGTGCCGGTATTGCTATCGTGGTAGAGGCGGATGGACAGCCAATGAGCAACAAGACCGATGCCCCAGCCCAGCACCACCCAGGCGATCCAGTAGGGCGAGCCCGTCAAAAGATTGACGATGAGAAGCACGACGATGGTCGGTATGAAGACGATGGCATGGATGCGAAGGCCGAGTTGCCTCTGCGCTTGGCTGGCGTGTCTCATGACGTTCTCCTGAACGTTTGAATTGGCGGTTTTCTGAAGGCGCGATTGCGAATTGCGTCTCCTGAACGGTGACGGAAATGCCAGCTCCGTATTGTTTCCGGAGCCGGTCGATGCGGTCGTGGCGGTTTGTGTATGGCTTGCAGGATAGCCTGATCAGGCGATCGCGCTCTTTGCGAATATTGCTTTCCCTTTGAGCTGGATTGCTCTTTCGGTTGAACCGCGCCGTCTCCTTATCGGCTGCCTTCGACGGCCGCGAGGATGGCGTCCGCCACGACCTGCGGCTGCGACAGCATCGGCACGTGGCTGGATGCGACATGGACTGTTTTCGCCTTCATCGTCTGCGCGAAGGCCTGCTGCAGGGCCGGCGGGATGATCTGATCGTTGTCGGAGATGACGAACCAGCTCGGCTTGAGCGTGAAGGCGGCGGACGTCACTTTGCCGTCGAAAGCGCCTGCGAAAAGCGGCGCCTGGGTTGCGGCCAGCAGTGCCGCCTCACCCGCCGGAATATCGGGGGCGAAATAACGCGCCATTCCCTTCGAGGACCAGGTGAGCGCACCCTTGGCATCCGCGTGAATCTCCTTCGACCATTCCGGCGGCTGGGGTGCTGCTCCGACGATGGCGTTGACCGACTGTCCCGGCGATGGCGCAAAAGCTGCCACATAGACAAGAGCCCGCACCTTCTCGCCGTTGCCGGCCTCGGTGATGACGGCTCCGCCATAGGAATGGCCGACGAGGATCACGCCGCCCTTCTGATCGTCGATCACGCGTCGCGTCGCGGCAACGTCGGCCTCGAACGAAGACAGAGGATTGTGGACGGCAATGACGTCCAGCCCCCGCGCCTGCAGAAGCGGCACCACGCGGGCCCAGCTCGATCCGTTGGCCCAGGCTCCATGCACGAGGACGATGGCCGGCGCGTCGGCACTCCAGGCGGGGGAACCGAGTCCGGCCGCGGTGATGGCGGCCGCTGCTGCGACATGCTTGAAAGACATGGCATTTCTCCTTTGTGAATTGCTCCCGCGGCAGATGCGGCGGACGTGCGGAATTGTCGTGAGAGAATGGGGCGCCCTCAGGCGCCTATGGCGGGGGCATTATCGCGGCAGCCACCCGATCGCCGGTGCATGCAGGCTGTGGATGTAGAGACGGTCGGCCGTTTCGGTCGCTCCGGTGGTCTCGGGATAGGCGCCGCCGGGATCCTGCAGGTCTTCCGTCACCCGGCCATCCTCATCGATGGCGAAGACGTGCCCGTATAATTGACCGGTCGGCAGGAAGGATCGCGGCAGCCGCAGCAGCATCTTTCGCAGGAACGGCCGTTCGGCGAGCGAATCCGCCGCCGGATTGCGCGGCCTGAACAGGCCGACCCAGATGCGCCCCCCGCGTCCACGCATCAGGTTGTCCGGGTAGCCCGGGAGGTTGTCGAGCAGCACGCGGGCCTGGGAAGAGCCGCCGCGTACGTCCAGGTCTTTCGCGTCGCGATCAATCTTCCATAGGCGGTAACGGCCGGTCTCGTTGACGAACAGACTCCGCCCGTCGGACGACAGGGCGATGCCGTTGGCGAAGGAAAGGCCACGGGCGACGATCCTTGTGCTGCCGGTCGCCGGGTCATAGGCGAGTACGCGGCCGCTTGCCGCCTGCTCGATGATGTCGAGCAGGCTCGCCTCCAGGGTGCCGCCCCATTCCGCCGGCAGGAAACGGGCGGAGGACTGGGTAAAATAGACCGTTCCGTCCGGCGAGACGACGATGGAATTGGCGTAGCCGATCGGATCATTGGCGGTCACGCGATCTGTCAGCAGGCTCACCTCTCCGTCGGCATCGATGGCAAGCAATCCTTTCATCGCGTCCGCGGCGATCATCCGTCCATTGGCGTCGAAGTCAAAACCGAGAACCCGCCCGCCCGTATTGGCGAAGATCTGCCGGTTCCCGCCGTCGGCATCCATACGCAGCAGATTGCCGCTGGTCATCGCCGCATAGAGCTTGCCGCCCGGTCCGATCGCGATGTGTTCCGGGCCGAACTCGTTCCCGATGCCGATCCGGCGCAGACCGGACAGGCGCGTGTTCACAGCATGGGCACCGACGTAGCCGGGCGGTATCGGTGCCGGCCATGACACCGGTTCGGCCGGAACCGGCCAGAAGCCCAGATAGGCAACTGCGGCGACCAGCACGAGACCGGCGACGCCGGCGGTTCTTCGAACAACGGTTGCGTTCACGTCATGCCTCCGGGCTGGAGCGAATTGCTGCGGACATCGACATTTCTAAAAGGCGCGCCGATCCGAGTATTTCGAGATATTGCGCAGCTACGGACGCATATTGCTGTTCTTTATCCTCCTTCGGACGCCGGCACCGGCGCTCCGGAGGCCAACGCAAAGGCGATCCGCGATATTGGCGAGGCGTCATGCCAGTCACCTTGCGGAAGGTGCGGGCAAAGTTGGCCTGCGATCCGAAACCGGTGTCGAGGGCGATTTCGGCTATCGTCGAATCTCTGGAAACAAGCATACTCTGGGCCGCCCGGATGCGGTGTTCGATCACGTAGCGGTGCGGCGGAAGTCCCGTCGTTTCGTGGAACAGGCGCGAAAAATGAAAAGGACTGAGGCAGGCTTCGCGCGCCAGATCCTCCAACGCTATCTCGTCCCCGAGCTTCGCCTCGATGAAATCGAGCACCCGTTTGAGCCGCCTCGGATCGAGCGCTGGCGCCCGTGTCGACGGCCGCCAGCGGTCGACGGTATAATTGCCGATAAGATGCGCCGCGAGGGTGGTCCGCAGTCCGTCCGCGAAGATACGGTCGGCGGGCATGGCATCACGGCCGAGAAGACTGTGCAGGCTCGTACCGATCTGCGCCAAGGTCGGATCGCTGAAACCACCCGCATAGGCCAGCCGGCACTTGTCCGGGTCGATCCCATAGTCGGCAAGCGCGCTTTCATCGAGCAGCCTGGCCGGCAGGAAAATGAGAAGGCATTCGACTGTGCCGTCCAGCTCGAGCAGCGTCTCATGCGTGCCGGCCGGCACCAGCCAGCTCGTCCCAGCTCGCGCCATGCCTTCTTGCAACTGCCCGTCGCCCCTGCGCCGCACATTCGCCCGACCCGAAAGGATGTAGACGAGTTCGGTGCATTCCGGCCTCACGCAATTCTGGCTACCGGGTCCGATATGCCTGTGCTCGACGCGTAACGCGTCCCATTCGGCCGCATCGCCGACGAGCGTGCTGAGATGATATTTCCGATCCCCGTGAGTGAGCAGCGGCATTTGGCAATCCCCGGCGTTGCAGTCCCGGCCGATCCCCCGAACCGCAGGCAAGCCGATATGGATCTCGGCCGCTTGGGCGGAGTTCCTTGAGGTTGCGGAGGCGGTTGGGTGCCGATTGGCAGGCTTTCAAGAGCAGGAGGATTGTTGCCCGACCAGCGCCGCTTGGCGAGTTAAATCCGGTTAAAGCCTGTCAGCGCGGGCGGGCGTTTCGGCAACCTGGCGTTTTCTCGCGCCCACGGTTTTGTTTCCGCCGGAGGCGGGCTACGTGCTATTGGTCCACAGGGGACGTCAACCGGGAATGGAGGGATGTGTTGAGCGATGTCGCGCCAGGGAATTCGCGGTCGTTCGCCTTTGGCCCGTTCCTGCTGCTTCCCGAACGCCAATTGCTGATGCGCGACGAGGCCCCTGTCCGCATCGGCGGGCGGGCGCTCGATATCCTGACCATGCTGGTCGAGCGTCCGGGGGAGGTCGTCGGCAAGCGCGAGCTGATGTCCCGGGTCTGGCCCGGTACGATCGTCGAGGAAGGCAATCTCAAGGTCAACATGGCCGCGCTCAGGCGAGCGCTTGAGGAGGGATCGGATACGACGCAGTATATAGCCACGGTCGTTGGCCGCGGCTATCGTTTCACCGCCCCGGTCCAGTATTCCGGATCAAGCCCTCTCCCGCCCGATACGGAAGCGGTGCCGCCGCATAACCACAACCTTCCGACGGCCACCACCCGCATTATCGGACGGCAGGATGCCATCAATGCGACGCTGAGGGAATTGCAGGACGCGCGGATCGTTTCGATCGTGGGAGCCGGCGGGATCGGCAAGACGACCGTCGCTCTCGCCGTCGCCCAGCAGACCGTCGGATTGACCAGGGACGGGGTTTGGCTGGTCGACCTGTCCCCGCTCAAGGATCCGGCGCTCGTCCCCAATGCGATAGCCACCGCCATCGGCCTCGCCGCGCATTCTGCCAATATGCTGGCGGCTCTTGGCGGATTTCTGCGCGACCGGGAGATGCTGCTCGTGTTCGACAGTTGCGAGCATATCATCGAATCCGCCGCCGCAAGTATCGACCGGATCCTGACGGATGCACCCGGCATCAGAATTCTGGCCACCAGCCGCGAACCTCTTCGGGTAAAAGGCGAGCGGGTTCGCAGATTGCCAGGGCTGGCGACGCCATCCGAAACAAGGGAGCTCAAGGCCGAAACCGCGCTGGCCTTTCCGGCTGTCCAGCTTTTCGTCGATCGGGCGACGGACAGGCTCGAATCCTTCAACTTCGGCGATGCCGATGCGCCGATCGTCGCAGAAATCTGCCGCAAGCTCGACGGGCTCGCACTTGCCATCGAATTGGCGGCCACCCGCATCGATGCCTTCGGCATTGCCGAACTGCTCAAGCAGCTCGACGATCGTTTCCGGCTGCTGCAGGGGCACAGGGGCAGCATAGAAAGACATCGGACCCTCACCGCGACGATCGACTGGAGTTATGACCTTCTCTCCGACAGCGAGCGCACGATCATGCGCCGGCTGGCCATCTTTGCCGGCCTATTCAGCCTGGATTCCGCCTGCACCGTCGCCGCCGATACGCATATCGATCGCGCGCTGGTCATAGACGGCATCGCCAGCCTGGTCGCCAAGTCGCTGCTAGCGGCTGAAGTGCAGGACATGGAAGTGGAATATCGCATGCTCGATACCACCCGCAGCTATGCGCTCGAAAAACTGGCGGCGAACCACGAGCTCGGCCATGCCAGGCAGCGCCACGCGGAATATTGCCTCGAACTCGTCGGACTGGCGAAAGCCGATGTGGATCGACTTTCGCGGATCGACTGGCTCGCCCGTTATGGACCGAAAACCGACGACATCCGCGATGCAATGCGTTGGGCCTTCACCGGCTCGGCCACCGCGCTCGGCGTCAGGCTCACGGTGGCGGCCATTCCGTTCGGCAAGCAGGTGTCGCTGGTCGAGGAATGCCGGACGGCCGTCGAAAGGGCGCTCGACGACCGCTTTTGTGAACATCGCAGCATCCGCGATGACCTGATCCTCAATCTCACGCTTGGCGCGACGCTTCTGCACACGCGCGGTCCCCTTCTCCAGGTGAAGGCGTCGTTGAGCAAGGCGTTGGAGATCGCAGAGGAGCTTGGCGACGCCGACCTGCAGCTGGAGTGCCTTCGGGGGCTTTCGGAATATGAGTTATGGACCGGCGACTCCCGCTCCGCCATGGCCGTTTCCGATCGCATCCGTGCCCTTGAAGGCAAGGGGCAGGAGGTGGCCGCGGGCGATGCCGACGCGCAGGCCGGTTCGGCACTGCACTGGCTCGGAGCGCTCGGAGCAGCTCGCTACCGGCTGGAGGGCATCCTGCAGAAGCCCTTCGTCGCGGGACAGCGCCCGGATGCGATGCGCTTCGAATTCGACCAGCGACTGATGGCCCGCGGCGCCCTTGCAACGGTGCTTTGGCTGCAGGGCTTCGCCGACCAGGCACTCGTTACCGCCCGCGAACAACTCGAAGACGCGGAGGCTTCGAACTACGCAGTGTCGCTGTGTTCCGCACTGCTGCACGGCTCGGCAATGATCGCGATGTATGTGCGGGATTACGCGGCCGCCCGGAACTTCATGGATCGCGGCATCGAACATGCCGGACGCCATGGACTGACGATCTGGAGGGCGATGGTGACCGGCGGCGGCGCCCGGCTCAACCTATATCTGGGCCAGCCGCTCGACCTGGCGCATCTTCGCCGCAACCTTGCCGAAGTACGCGAGGGCGGCTTCCGGCTGCGCTACCCCAACTACCTCACCAACTTTGGCGAGGCGCTCGCCCGGCAAGGCGACCTCGAGGGCGGTCTCGCCGCCATTGACGAGGCACTGGCTATCTGCAAGGACACGGGTCAGGTTGTCGGCATCCCCGAGATCCTGAGGATCAAGGGCAACGTCATCCGCTTCGAGTCTCCCGACCACTGGGAGAGAGCGATCGAGTGCTATCTGCAGTCGATCGAACTGGCGCGACGCGACCGCGCGCTGGGTTGGGAGCTGCGCTCCGCGATCAGCCTCGTGAAGCTCCGGCGCGAAAGAGGCGGCAGCAACGAGGCCGAGGACATGTTGGAGTCGACTTACGGGCGCTTCCAGGAAGGCTTTTCGACCGGCGATCTGACGCGCGCGCGCGCATTGATCGACACCCGGAGAGCCTTGTAGCTGCCGAACGCCTTCGCCGCTCCGTCCCTGGCACTTATGGCTTAACCGCCCGCGATTTCAGGGCGACGAGGCCCACCCGGATGGGCGGCCAGATGACGACGAAGGCCAGAAGAGCGGCAAACAGCCCGACCGATCCCATCGCCGGCTGAAGCGCGTTTCCGCCGCCGAATCCGTGTTCCGCCACCAGCGGCACGAGGGTCGGTCCCAGGCCGATCCCGATCAGTCCGATGAAGGTCAACGACAAGGCGATCGTCGTTGCACGCATCTCGCTCGGCACACTTTCCTGCATCACGACATGACCGATGACGTAACCACCGATCGAACCGAACGCCCAGACGCCCAGCGCCAGGGCAGCCTGCTGCCCCGTGCCCGCGAAAAAGATCATGGAAGCTCCGGTTATCGTCAGCAGATAGCAGCCAAGCAACATTACGACTCGCGTCTCCACGCCCCATCGCCGCGCGAACCAATCGGAAAGCGCCCCGCCCGCCACAGCGGCGGTCGCCCCGCTGACGGAGACCGCAAGCGCGAGATAACTCCCCACCTCCATCGAGGTCATGCCGTAGCTACGCTGCAGCAGCGTCGGCATCCAGGCGAAAAGCCCGTTGTCGCCGATCGCGAGAACCCCTTTGACGAGGCAGACGCGCAAGACCGTTCCCCGGTCCGCCATCAGGCGCCGAAATACGTCCCAAAACCGAAGAAGGCCGGAACTGTTACGTCGCACCGGCTCGGGTATCGACATAAGAAAGGGCAGCAAGACGACGCCCGGGAGCCCGACCAGCACCATCAGTTGGCGCCATGGCACCAGTTCCCCGATCAAGGGAGCATGGATAAGCCATCCGGCGTCGATCCAGCGGAGAAGCAGCCCGCCGATAAGGAGAGCGCCTCCGGCGCCGAACGTGGCTCCGAGCGAAAAAAGCCCGAGCGCTGTCCCACGGCGGCGCGGCGAGAAAAAATCGATGATCAGCGAAGATGCCGCCGGCACGAGCGCTGCCTCTCCCAGCCCCACGGCAATCCGGGCGCCAAAGAAGCTCCAGAAATCGGAGGCGAGCCCACAACCGATCGTGGCAGCCGACCACAACAGCACACCGCCCGCGATGAGGTTCCGGCGGTTGACGGAATCCGCCAACCTTCCACAAGGAAGACCGGCAAGGGCGAAAATGATGGCAAAGCCGGCACCCTGGAGCAGGCTGATTTCGATATCCGTCAGCTCGAGGTCATTCCTGATCGGATCGACGACGAGATTGATGATCAGCCGGTCGGTATAGGAGACCAGCAGGGCGATACACAGGACGGTCACGGCATACCACCCGACCGCCGGGGACAACGGCTGCCCCGAGGGCGGACTGCTGCAGGATACGGTTGAATCGATCATGGCCTAACGCTCCCAATCCTTGAGGCCATGAATGGAGCCGTAATGCTCCCATAGCACCTGATGGCTGATCGCCTATCTCACGTTGAGAATTTTCAGACGTAGACATTTATAGCAAGAGAATGGACCGTGATGGAGCCGGATGAGATCAGACTACAGCAAGTCGGATCAAAAAAGAGCAATATCCGCGGTTCGGTGTATGAGCACGTGGTTGGGGAGATGGTTTCGGTGATGCGTTTGTTTTGGGCTTGTTTCGGGGTGTGATGCTGTTCTGGCTGCATCGAAAGCTGGTTTATGGACTGTGGCTTCGGGGTGGTGTTGGGTGACGGTTGCCGGCAGGGATGGGGCGGCTGGGTTGGGCCGGTCTGTGATCGGGCTAGAAACGACTTCGGCCTCCACTTGGGAGGCCGACAAAGTCTTGATAGTCTTGGAAATTTTTGGTTGCGGGGGCAGGAT
>UCEY01000098.1 GCA_900471605.1 Hyphomicrobiales bacterium
TTTCCTATACCAAGCAGCGGCTCATGACGGTCGCGGTGAAGGTCGGCACGACGCTCAGAGCCGCCTACACGCTGACCTATGACCAGGCGCCGTTCTCCAACACTTCGCGGCTCGTCAAGGTCGATCGCTACGGCCGCGACGCGATCGTCTCAGCGGCAGGCGTCGTCACCGGCCCAACCGTCAAGACGATCAGGCAGATGACCTATGATAATGTCGGGTTCAATTACACAGGACAGACGATTCAACAGGCTCCAGTCGATCGTTCCACGCGGATATATCCGCTTCAAGATCTAGCAGCGGACTTAAACATGGATGGCCGGGATGAACTCGCTATCCTCAGTCATGCAGAGTTCGACCAGCCTGACATAACCCGAACCCAGACACACTTTGCGCTTTATGGTTTCGGCGCGAACGGCGCCGGAACGACCGCAGCTTCATTCTACTTCGGCGCTTATGGTTTCCCACAAGCGGAAATGACGGCACAAATGTTGATTCCGGGCAGATTTGCCGCCGGCGAATTCAAACAGGTCCCGATCCCCTACCGGTACTATGAGCCGGGCGGAGACACGCAGCCATATATAGTGCAGGACACCTATCTTGTGAATGTGGATGCGAACTTCGGATTAGGATTAGGTTCTTGCGGCGAAGGAAACCCTTATCCCGGTTGCGGTTCCGCGCAATCAATGATTTTGGACTATAATGCTGATGGCGTTGATGAGCTAATCTCGCTTGGTGATAGCGCCGGCACCGGGGATTTTGCAGCCAACGGGCGACAAGGTGTCTTGCTCGCAAATGAGCCCGGTATGGTCTATCGTTTCTTAAACGGAGTCTGGGTAAGCCAAGCTAGCGGGGCGAACTGTAGTGCTGGCCCGCGTGGCGTTTTTTACCGGTGTGCGATTGGTGACCTGAACGGCGATGGCGCAGCAGACATCGTTGCTGCCTATAGAAATCGTGAGACACAACCATTCACTGTGAAGATACTGCTTTCGAGCGGTACAGGTTTCGTTCAGGTTTTGGATGGTTGGATATGGAACGATGGCTTTAATCTTCGTGACGTGGATAACGATGGAAAAATCGATGTATTCAATGATAAAACCGTCTACGGCCTAGGCCACGGAGGTGGAGGGTGGGAGCTCCGACCATCCTCGCTCGCAACTGGAAATTATGGAGCGTCGGGCGACTTTAACGGTGACGGTCTACCCGATCTTCGCTCTGGTTTCAGTTTTTTGATGTCGCAGGCCGGCAATGGCAACCCCAATCTGCTGCGATCTGTGAAGCTTGAGACTGGCGGCGTCGTCTCGGTTGACTACACACCATCAACGCGTTGGACGAATGTGTTCATGCCGCAGGTTCTGCATGCGGTGACGCAGCTGCGGGTGGATGACGGACGCGGTCAGGTGGCTTCGACCGACTATGCCTATGCGGGCGGGCTGTACGACCCGAAGGCGAGGAAGTTCCTAGGCTACAAGACGATCACCATGACCAAGCCTTTGGCCAATGGTGAGACGGCGCGTCCGGTAGTCGAGACGACCTACCGCCAGGATCTGGCAAGTTACGGCTTGCCGGAGAAGACGGTTCTGCGCAGCAGTGCGGAGACGGCCTCCAAGACGGTGGTGGAGACCTACGCGGTCAATGCTGCCACCAAGCCGTACAAGGCCCTGAACACGGCGACCGAAACGACGCTGATCGAACAACGAGCCTCGCTTACCCTGCGCAAGGAGCGCAGTTTCGACGCCTATGGCAATCTCACCGAGCTTCGCGACTTCGGCCGCACGGATGTGAGCGGTGACGAGACCTGGACGGTCAAGAACTATGCGGCGAACACGGCCGCCTATATCGTCTCGCTGCCGTGGTCCAATCGGGTTTTCTCAGGGGGCTTCGGCTCAGGAGCCGTCTATCAGTCCCGGCAGCTTTATTATTACGACGGCGCCGCAAACGAGCAGACGCCGCCGACGAAGGGCAACATGACGATGCTGCAGCCTTACAAGGCTGTCGAACCGGCCAATGTGACCTATACGGAGACGTTCACCTACGACGCTTACGGCAACAAGCTGTCGCACGTGGACGGAGCTGGCAGCCGCACGGAATGGTACTACGACGCGACGTATCACCTTTATCCGGTGACGGAGCGGGCGCCGAAGTATTTTGCCACCGGCGGGCAGCCGGCGGATGCGCGGTT
>UCEY01000040.1:0-29459 GCA_900471605.1 Hyphomicrobiales bacterium
CGAGCCCGAGGATGACGGCGGGGGAGGGCGGGCATTGCAGATCGGGCTGCGAGGAGACGTTGCTTGTCCCAGTTCCGTCCGATTTCTCGCTCCGGACTAAACCTCGACCACACGAATCCCCATCCCCCTGTAAGGCGCCAGCCGTTCCTCCTCGATCCCCTCCTGCACGATCATCCCCGAGAGCGCCGAAACCGGCATGATCACATGCGGTGAAACCGCATCCAGCTTTTCCGCCGTGACAAGCGTGATCGTCTCGGCAGAACATGCCGCGATATGCCGCTTGATCGCAGCCTCCTCGAAATCGCCGGTGGAGAGCCCCCGCACCGGGTGGGCGGCGGTGATGCCGAGGAAGAAGATGTCCGGCCGCATCAGCGCGATCTGCGCCGTCGCGGCGGCCCCCGTCGCCACCATCGAGTGTTTGTAGAGCCTGCCGCCGATCAGGATCACATCTGCCGTCGGATGGTGCTCGAGTTCGGCTGCGATCGTCGGGCTGTGGGTGACGATGGTGAAGGCGAAATCCCGGGGCAGGGCGCGGGCGATCTCGGCGGTCGATGTGCCGCCATCGAGAAAGATCGTCTGCCCCTCGCGCACCATGCCGGCCGCCTTGGCGCCGAGCCGCTGTTTCACATCCGACGACACCGCCCGCCGGGCGGAAAAATCCGGCAGGTCGGGGGCGACCGGCATCGCCCCGCCATGCACCCGCCGCAGCAGCCCCTCCGCCGCCATTTCCCGAAGATCCCGCCGGATCGTGTCTTCCGACAGCGAAAATTCTTCCGCCGCCCGCTTGGCGACGACCTGCCCCTCACGGCGCAGCATGTCGAGGATGAGGTTCTTGCGTTGGCTTGTCAGCATGGGTCTTGACTCTGCACGAAATTGCATGAATAAGCGCAAATATGCCTGAAATTGCCGATAATGTAAAGTATTTCAGGTAAATTCGTGCAGTTCCGCGATGATGTGGACAAGTTTGGAGAAACGAAGATGTTGATCTTGATCGCAGGCCCATACCGCTCGGGCACCGGAGACGATCCTCAGAAGATGGCCGAGAACCTGAAGCGGCTCGAAGCGCCGTCGCATGCGCTGTTCAAGGCCGGCCATGTGCCGATGATCGGCGAATGGGTGGCGCTGCCGGTCTGGCATGCCGCCGGCGGCAAGCATGTGGGCGACGATCTCTACGAAGAGATCTTTCACCCGGTCGCCGGCCGACTGCTTGAGCTCTGCGAAGGCGTGCTGCGCCTGCCGGGCGCTTCCAAGGGCGCCGACAACGACGTGCGGATCGCCAACGAGCGCGGCATTCCGGTCTGGCATCGGCTGGAGGATGTGCCGGGCGTCAGCTGACGGGCGGTTTGAGGCTTCCGGCTTCGGAAAACCGTGTTAGAACCACGCCGCCCAACGGAGGATTTTCATGTATACGCTGTTCTTTTCGCCCAATGCCTGCTCGCTGGCCAGCCATATCGCGCTTGCCGAATCCGGTCTGCCCTACGAGATCAAGTGGGTGAAATTCGCCGACAAGGAGCAGCAGTCGGAAGCCTATCTGAAGATCAATCCGAAGGGCCGCGTGCCGGCACTCGCCACGGACAGGGGCGTGATCACCGAATCCGTCGCGATCCTCGCCTTCATCGCCCAGATGGCACCCGAGGAGAAGCTCGCGCCGCTCGACGATCCGTTCCTGTTCGCCAGGATGCAGGCCTTCAACGCCTATATCGCCTCGACGGTACACGTCGCCTATGCCCATTGGCGCCGCGGTTACCGCTGGGCGGACAACCAGTCCTCCTTCGACGACATGGTCGCCAAGGCTCCGAAAGTCTTTCACGACTGCTTTCAGGTGATCGAGGACTCCTTGCTGGAAGGTCCCTATGTGCTGGGCGAAACCTATTCGGTCGCCGATGCCTATCTTTACCTGATGACCGACTGGCTCGCCAACATGAAGCTCGACCGCGCGGATTTCCCGAAGGTCGCCGCCCATTACGAGCGGATGAAACACCGTCCGGCGGTGCAGCGCGCGATCGCGGAACAGGCTGCGGCAACCGCCGTCTAATTCTGGCCGCTAACTCTTGTAGGTGGCGGCAAGCTTCCTCGGCGCCCGAAAGCGCCATGCCGCCACCAGCCGCATCGTCAACTCGTCGTCGCCGATTACGTCGATCCTGACCGGCAGCGACGGCCAGCCGCGATAATGGTCGGTCTGGAAATAGATGTCCGGCGCCATCTCGATCAGCCGTTCCTTCTCGTCGATCGGAATGGCAAGCACGATGGTCTCGCTGTTCCTGATCGAGACGAAGGCCTTGCCGCTCACCTTCAAGGCCGGCGTACCGTAGTGGGTCGCTTCTTCGACCTCCGGCAACCCCGCCTGTGCCGCGAGGCGTTTCAGCCGCTCGAATATGGAGTTCACGTCAAGCATCCGATCCGCCCTTTCGGGAGACGGATCATAGAGCCGTCAGGCGCATTTCGCGAGAGGCGTGTCGTTGCGGTTCGTGTCGGTGTGAGCCAGGCGCGGGAAGGGCAGGTCGGCGAGCTGCCGCAGGTCCATCGAGCGGATGTCGGGATGGTGGAACGGGTCGTTCGACTGGATGTCCACCAATGTTTCGGTCGTTTCCAACCAGGTCTTCAGGTTCAAGAAAATCTTCAGCGGTCCCATGACCGTCACCTCGCAAATCTGTTACATTTGCAGAGGCAATATCGGCTTCAGCGCCGTCGTTTTCAATTGAGTTCTTGAGCGGTTGACTATAGAAAATCTATATGAGCAATCTCAATCTCGTGCATCTCAACGGCTTGCGGGCGCTGGAAGCGGTCGGTCGCCTCGGTTCCCTGCAGGCGGCGGCGGATGAGCTTGGCGTATCGGTCGGCGCCGTCAGCCAGCAGGTCATCAAGGCCGAAGCCCAGCTCGGCCAGCCGGTCTTTCAGCGTCTGCCGAAGGGCATGATGCCGGTCGATGCGGCGCGGCCGATGCTGGCGCGATTGACCGAAGGTTTTCACGCGCTTTCCGAAGCGGTTTCGATCGGCCGGCGCCAGGACGACGCGCTCTTGACCATTTCCGTTGCACCTGTCTTTGCGGCGCGATTCCTGGTCCACCGGCTCGACCGGTTCTCGAGGCTCCATCCGGAAATCCGCCTGCGCATGGACGCGACGACCAGGCTCGCCGATCTCGGCGTCGACGATATCGATCTCGGCATCCGCGTCGGGCCGGGCGCGTGGCCGGGCGTCGATGCCGAATTGCTCATCGAGCAGACGGTATTTCCGGTCTGCTCCCCGGCGCTTGCAGAAAAACTGAAGGAGCCGAAGGACATCCTGAAACTGCCGGCGATCATCGACGGCCCCTCGATGTTTTCCTGGGAGATCTGGCTGAACGAGGCAGGCCTGTCCGGCGCCGGCATGGCGACCCGCCATGTGTTCAACGACGCCTCGCTCTGCCTCGATGCGACGATCGCGGGGCAGGGCGTGATGCTCGCCTGGCATACGCTTGCCACCTACGCGCTGGAACAGGGGCGGCTGGTCGAGCCGTTTTCGGTCCGGGCGCATACCGGCATGGGGCATTATCTCGTCACCCGCGCCGGCGCACGGCTGCCGGCGAAGGTGAGGGCTTTCCGGGACTGGCTGAAGACGGAGCTGCCGCCGCTCACGGAAAGCCGGGTTTAAGGCATCACGCCGGTTCGGCGGTCCGCTTGTCCCACATCGCCTTGAAGCCGGGGCGGGCCTGGGCGGCTTCTATCCAGGCCTTCAGGGCCGGGCGGCTGTCGAACAGCGGCGCGTAGCCCTGGGCGTAACGCACGACTTCCGCGACATTGATGTCCGCGACCGTGAACCGGCCGCCGACCATGTGGCTGTTATTGGAAAGGTGCTTTTCGAGCGCATCGAAAGGCCGCTTGAGCAGGCGGGCGGCAACCTCGATATCCGTCTTGCCTTCCTCGCTATCCTGCTTGCCGCCCGCGATCGTCGAGGAAATCTTCAGCGCCGGGGTCTCGATGCTGGTCGCGCCGAACAGCGACCACTGCACCATCTGCGCTTCCTCGGCGATGTCCCTCGGGCTGATGTCGCCGCCGTATTTGCGGGCGAGATAGAGCGTGATCGCAAGCGATTCATGCAGCACGAAGCCGTCGTCGTCCATCGAGGGCACGGAACCCATCGGATTGACCGCCAGGAATTCCGCAGACAGCGTATTGACCGGCGCGCCTGGTGCCATCGGCTCCTTGAGGCGGTAGGCCTGAATGACCGGAACAAGTTCGAAAGGAATACCCAGTTCCTCGATGAGCCAGAGCGGGCGCGTGGCGCGCGAGCGGTAAACACCATAAATTTTCAGCATCAAAGTCCCTCCAGAAATGCGAGCGCAAGCTAGTGGCAGGTCGCGCAAAACGGAAGATCAATCCGCGTTGGACGATGATGAAAGTTTTCGATAGGATTTAATCGTGTCCGATTTGTTGGAAAGAGGCCCGATCATGCGCACCACCCAGTCGCTCAGCATCACCCTGCCGCTCGAAATGGCACAGATGGTCAAGGCCAAGGTCGCCTCCGGCGAATACGCCACCGAAAGCGAAGTCATCCGCGACGGCCTGCGCACGCTGCTCGCCCGCGACGCGGCGATCGAGAAATGGCTGGTGGAGGAGGTGGTGCCGACCTTGGATGAGATCGAGGCGAACCCCTCCAAAGTCATGCCCCTTGAGGAAGCACGCAGGAGGCTGCATGCCCGCATCGACAAGCTGGTCGATCCGAAGTCATGAAATACACGGTCCTGTTCTCGGATGATGCCGAAGAGGATGTCGCGGAACTTCTGTAATATCTTGTTCCAGTTGCAAGAGAAAGGATTGCCAGGCGCTATGTCGATCGGTTGATCGACTACTGCTATTCCTTTGAAACCTTTCCCGAACGCGGGGTATTTTCCGACAAGAGGCCTGGCCTGCGCCTGGTGGGATATCGGCGAAAAGCGACTGTCGCGTTCCAAATAAAGGGTGACGTTGTCTTCATCGTCCGCATCTTCCATCGCGGCCGCAACGTCGATTTGGATGAAACCGAAGATTTCGACTAAGCGATCCGGTTGTTCTCGATCGTCAGATGCTTGAACCCCTGGGCCTGACTGTCACCCCGACCGAGTTCCGCCGTGGAAGGCGTCTTCCAGCGATGACCGATCACCGCGCCGTCTCTCACCGCCTCGAACAGGTTGCCGGAAATGAGCGCGCTGCCGGCGCCTTCCACCACGGTCACCGCGCAGCCGATCTTCGCTTGCCGGACGATGTTGTTGCTGGCGAGCACGTTGCGCAGGTAGGGCCCGAAACCGAGCGCCATGCCCCAGAGCGGCACCGTCTCGATGACATTGCCGGTCACCGCCGTATCCGCCTCGACGCTGATGCCGACGCCGAAGATCGCTTCGTCGAGCACATAGGGGCCGGTGGGCGCCATGTTGCGGACGATATTGTTGGCGACGGTCGCAAGCCGGCCGCCCTCGTTGAAGTTGACGACCGAAATGCCGTTTGCCGCTCCGTCGACGATATTGCCGAGGACCATGGCGCCTTCGAAGGCGAATTCCGCATAGATCGCCGTCTCGCCGGACGCGAGGCAGGTATTGTTGGCGATCTGGGCGTTCGAAGCGCTGTTGGCGCGGATCGCCGAAAAGGCCGATTGCGAGATCTGGTTGCCGGTCACGATGACGTTGCCGGCCCGAAACAGGTTGATCGCATTGCCATACTGGCCGGTACCGCCATTGGTGGCGCCGATCCGGGAAATGCGGTTGCCGGAAACGATCGTGCCGTCGGCGCCCTTGCTCCGGCGATGGACGAGAATGCCGCCATTGCCGCAATCGAAAACGGTATTGCCCGTGACGGAAAGCCCCGTGCTGTCAACGGCATAGAGGCCATATTCGGCGGCGCCTGAAATGCGGCTCCGCTCGATGCGCCCGCCCGAACGTTCGAGCTGCACGGCCGTCTTGCCCGCGCCAACGACCTCGCAGTTGTCGATGACGATCTCACCCACGCCACGTATCTGGACCAGCGCCGGGCTCTGTTCGTCGAGCCGGCGGCCCGCGCCGTCGATGACGATATTGGAAAGCTCGATGCGGCGCGCGCCGTCGGCCCGCAGCATCCGCCCCCCGCCGGAATAGACGAGCCGGGAGGCCCCCGGCACGCCGGTGATGCGGGTGCCTTCGGGCAGGTCGAGATTGGACACCGGATAGTTTCCCGGCGGCAGGAAGACCGGCATGTTCTGGCGGGCGGCCTTGGCGATGACCTCGGCGAGCTTGCGGCTCTGCTTGTCGCCACCGTCAGGGCTGACGCCGTGTGCACCGGCATCGATCGAACCGCGCAGGTCGATCGCAGGAAACCCCTGGGAGGCCGGGAGGGCGCGGCCAGGCATGGCGCCGGCGGCCGCCGCGCCCGCGATCATCGTCAATGCCGTACGTCTCGAAATCATCCACTTCGTCTCCCCGGCGTCAATAAAGCATTTTCCATGCCGGCCCTTTATATTGTTACTACTCTGAAAGATTTGGATTACCGAGTAAAAAAGGCTTCTTTCGAAGCTTCACTCATGGCAATTTCACGATGATTTTAAGCAACGATAAGGAATTCTGCCCCATCCTGTATGGCAATCGGGTGGTGGGTTCCCGCGCATTTTCTTGAAATGAAAAGGAGGCACTCGGATGGCGGGGCCCATGTCGCATAGCATGCCCTTGGGGTTTGCCCCCGATCCGCTTGACGAGCTCTGCAGCCGCCTCCTGCGCGTTTCCGCCGACAGTGACATCGATCTCGACATTGCGCTCGTCACCCGCGAACTCGAAACCCGGACCCTTCTCGATCAGCTGCCGGATTTTATCTACGTAAAGGACCGTCTCGGCCGCTTCGTCTTCGCCAATGCCGCAGCCGGCCGCAGCAGCAAGCTGCATAAGGGCTTCGACCTGATCGGCAAGACGGACTTCGACATTCTCGATCATGAAACCGCCCGCCAATTGTTTCTCGTCGAACAGGAAATCATGTCGACCGGCATAGCCGTCGACGGTCGCGAGGAGCGCGTCAAGCTCGGCGACGGGCGTGTGCTCTGGCTCACCACCTCGAAAATGCCGCTGCGCGACATTCACGGGCAGGTCGTCGGCCTGGTCGGTATTTCGCGCGACATCACCGAGCGCAAGCGCCAGGACGATCGCCGGCACGGCCATGCGCGTCTTCTCGAGATGATCGCCCGCGGCCAGCCTTTGACGGCGGTCCTCGATGCGCTCGTCAAGACGGTGGAGGAGGAGCTGGACGATGTCACGGCTTCGGTCCTGCTTCTCGAAGAAGGTACGGACCGGCTGCGCCACGGTGCGGCGACCCGGCTTCCGCCGGCCTATGTGAAACTGATCGACGGCATCGAGATCGGCCCTAAGGTCGGCTCCTGCGGCACGGCCGCCTGGCGGCGCGAACCCGTCTTCGTCAAGGATGTGCTTACCGATCCGCTCTGGGACAATTACCGCGAACTGGCACTGATGTTCGGCTTCCGCTCGTGCTGGTCGACGCCGATCATGGGTGCCGACGGTCGGGTGCTCGGCACGTTCGGGCTCTATTCCGACGCGCCGCGCGAACCGACCGAGCTCGAGCTCGAGCTGACCGCGATGGCGACCGACATTGCCGGTATCGCCATCGATCGCGCCCTTGCCGAAGAGCGCATCCAGCACATGGCGCATCACGATCCGCTGACCGGCCTGCCGAACCGGACATTGTTCTGGGCGCAGTTCAGCCGTGCCCTGCATGAGGCCCGCCGCGAGAAGCGCAAGGTCACCGTCGCCTATCTCGATCTCGACAATTTCAAGCAGATCAACGATACGCTCGGACACGCGGCCGGCGACGAAGTGTTGAAGACGCTGTCGTCGCGCATGGTCAGCTGTGTCCGCGTGACCGATCTTCTGGTCCGCCTTGGCGGCGACGAGTTCGCGATCGTCTTCAGCAATGTCAGCCAGGACGAACTTGGCCTCGTTCGCCGGCTTCAGGAACTGCGCGCCGCGATTTCGCAGCCGATCGTCATCGACGGCAGGAGCGTCACCGCCACCTGCAGCATGGGCGTCGCCTTCTTCCCGCAGGACGGCGCTACGCCGGAGGAACTGCTCGCCCGCGCCGACCGGGCGATGTACGAGGCCAAGGATCTGGGCCGCGACCGCCTGCGGGTTTCGGGAGGCGAGGGAATCTAACCGTCGTCCCCTGTTTCGGCATCCATGCCGAAATGCTTCTCCGCATCCCGATGGCCTTCGAGGATGTTGACGACCTGGAAGCGGTCATTGACGTACCGGAAATAGATAATATAGCCGCGGTAGGCGACGCTTCTCAGGTCCGGACCAAGTTCCGAACGAAGCCGTCCCATGGCACCAGGTAAAGTCGCCAGATCACGGCACTTCTGACGCAGGGTTTTTACAAATTGCCTTGCGACAGCGGCGCTGCCGCTTTGCTTCGAGATGTAACGGGCGATTTCCCCGAAATCGGCCTGCGCGCTCTCCAGATATTGGATGCGCGGCACTCAATAACCTTCTTTCTCAAGCTTCCCGAACTCGGCTTCCAGAAAAACGTCGAGCTCTTCTTCGCTGACGTCTCCGCCTCTTTCGATAGACCGCTGCAGCGTCTCCCTCAGCGCCGAGAGCTTCGCCTCACGCTCTTCCACCAGCCGCAGCCCTTCGCGTACGACTTCGCTGGCCGAGCTGTAGCGGCCGTCTTCCACGGCTTCCTCGATGAATTTTTCCCAGCGGGGACCGATCGAAACGTTCATGCGCGTGCCTCCAGTTTCTGCTCGAAATTATACTGGAGTAGCATTTTATGCGCAATCTATGGCATTGGCTGCGGCGCCTTGGAAAGTTCGGCTTCCGCCGACTTTTCGGCCGTCACGAAGACCTCTTCGTAGCTCGAGACGAATTTTTCGAACAGCTTCGAAAATGTGTGAAGGTCATCTTCCGGCCAGCTCTCCAAGACGCGGGCCAGCAGCGACCGTTTGACCGACCGGATCTCGGCCAGCAGGCTGTCGCCGAATTCCGTCCTGACCACCAGCGAACGCCGCCCGTCCGCCTGCGAAGCGTCGCGGCGCAACACGCCGCGGGCGACGAGATCGGCCACCAGCCGGCTGCCGCGCGAAGGGTCGATGCGCATCGCCTCCGCGATCGCGCCGACCGTCACCTCGCCCTCGATGCGGCGCATCACGTCCAGCACGTCGAGATGCGAAATCTCCAGGCCCGGGGCGATATTGGCGATCGCCGTGCGGCCGATGATCCGCCGGCCGATCAGGATCCGCATTCGCCCGAGCATTTCGCTCACGCGTGCCACGTCCTCCGGAGAAGGGGAGGCGGCAGCGGGTTCCTGTTTCAAAAGGCTCTTCGTCGTCATGACGGAAACATATCAAAGCGCATGAGGCTTTCCAACCGTTCTTTGCGCGGCGCATCAAAGTGTCGTTGACAATTATATGCTGGAGGCACATAAATTTCGGACGCTTGGATTGATCTCATGGATATGACCCGCCCGGCCCATGTGCCGCTCGTCGCCAACCACCGCCAGCGGTTGGTGATCTTCTGCTTTTTGCTGACGGCGCTGTTCATGGCGACGCTGGACAACCAGATCGTCTCGACCGCACTGCCGACGATCATCGGCGAATTCGGCGAACTAGAGCGTTTCGGCTGGGTCGGCTCCGCTTATCTTCTTGCCAGCAGCGCCTCGATGCCGATCTACGGCAAGCTCGGCGATCTGTTCGGCCGCAAATACGTGATGCTGGCGGCGATCGTCATCTTCACGGTCGGCTCGCTCACCTGCGGGCTGGCCTGGTCGATGGATTCTCTGATCGCTTCGCGCGTCCTGCAGGGGCTTGGCGGCGGCGGCATCATGGTATCGATCTTCTCCATCAATGCCGACCTGTTCGAGCCGCGCGAGCGGGCCAAATACCAGAGCTATTCGAGCCTGGTGATCATGGCGTCGGGCAGCCTCGGCCCGTTGCTCGGCGGCACGATGAGCGAGCTGTTCGGCTGGCGGTCGATCTTCCTCATCAACCTGCCTGTCGGCATCGTCGCCGTCACCGGCATTTCGCTTCTGCTTCCCTATCGCCGCCCGATCCGTAAGCCGAAGATCGATTATCTCGGCGCCGTCCTCCTGGCCGGAACCGTGGCCAGCGTCGTCGTCTGGGCCGACAGCGTCACCCTGTTCGGCTCGCTGGTTGCCTGGCAGTCGATGGTGGTCGTGGCGGTCGGCGCCCTCTGCGCCGCTCTTTGGGTCTTCGTCGAAGGCCGCGTGCCCGAACCGATCGTGCCGCTGAAGCTCTTCCGCGACTCGACCTTTTCGCTGTTCCTGATCGTCTCCTTCTGCACCGGCGCGGTGGCGATCGGGATGGCGAACTATTTCGCGCTCTTCCTGCAGACGACGACGGGCCTCTCGCCGACGACCGCGAGCTTCTGCTTCGTCGCCACGACGCTCGGCATCGTCATCGGCTCGCTGTCGACCGGGCGGCTGATCTCGATGACCGGCCGCTACAAGCCGTTCACGCTGATCGGCCTGTCGCTGAACATCGCCGCGCTGTTCATCTTCTCGCAGCTTCCGGTCGGAACCCCGATCTACATCATCCTCGGCTTCATGCTGATGCAGGGCCTGGCGATCGGTTTCGGCCAGCAGGCGCCGATCATCGGCGTGCAGAATTCCGCGCCCCGCGAGGATGTCGGCGCGGCGACCGGTGCCGTGACGCTGATGCGCATGGCCGGTGCCTCGATCGCCATCTCGGTCTATGGCGCGATCGTCGCCGCCGGAATCCGGGGCGTCGGCACCAGCATTCCGGGGGTGGAGGATATCGGCTCGCTGACACCGGTGATGATGCTCGCCTTGCCCGAGCCGTCACGCATCGCGGTCCACACGCTCTATACCCAGGCCTTCACGCCGGTGTTCATGGCCGGCAGCGCCATGGCGGTGATCGGCCTCATCGCCGCCTTGATGCTGAAACCGGTCCGCCTGCCATTGGCGGCCGTCGCCGAAAAGAAGCCGGTGACCGCCTCGGAGTGATCTGGCGTAACGGCGTTTTTACCCTATCTTCAAGGACATGAAACCCGAGGCGCTGCTTCATCCCACTCCGGCCGGGCTGTTCTGCCCCATCGGCCGCTTCCATGTCGATCCGGTCCGTCCCGTCGAGCGGGCGCTGATCACCCACGGCCATTCCGATCATGCCCGCGCCGGCCATGCCAAGGTTCTGGCGACGCGCCAGACGCTCGATATCATGCGGTTGCGCTATGGCGAGGATTTCTGCGGGCAGGAGCAGGCGGCCGCCTTCGGCGAGGAGATCGATGTCGATGGCGTGCGGGTGAGCTTTCACCCGGCTGGTCACGTGCTCGGCTCGGCCCAGATCGCCATCGAAAAGGATGGGCTGCGCATCGTCGTTTCAGGCGACTACAAGCGCGGCGTGGATCCCACCTGCGCACCCTTCGTACCCGTCGCCTGTGACGTCTTCATCACCGAGGCGACCTTCGGCCTGCCGGTTTTTCATCACCCGGATCCGAAAGACGAAATCGACAAGCTGCTGACCTCGCTCAAACAGTTTCCCGAGCGCAGCCATCTGATCGGCGCCTATGCGCTCGGCAAAGCCCAGCGGGTCATCCGGCTGATCCGGGATTGCGGTTATTCCAAACCTATATTCATCCATGGCGCGCTCGCGAAACTCTGCGATTATTACGTCGGCCAGGGCATCGATCTCGGCGATATAAGACCGGCGACCATCGAGAAGAGCAGCCCCGATGCCTTCAAGGGCGCCGTCATCGTCGGTCCGCCCTCGGCCTTTCAGGATCGCTGGGCGCGGCGTTTCAACGAACCGCTGATCGCTTTTGCGTCGGGCTGGATGATGGTCCGCCAGCGCGCCAAGCAGGGCGGCGTCGAACTGCCGCTGGTCATTTCCGACCATTGCGACTGGCCGGAACTGCTCTCGACCATCGAGGAGATCGGTCCATCCGAAGTCTGGGTCACCCACGGCCGCGAGGAGGCGCTGGTACGCTGGTGCGAGCTGAAAAACATTCCGGCAAGGCCGCTGCATCTGGTGGGCTATGAGGATGAGGGGGATTGATGGGATGATCTTTTCCCGCGGTGACGCCGATACCCCCCTCTGCCCTGNNGGGGGAGATCGAATCGCGGCAATGTTCAGCCATCAGCAAACGTCGAAGATGGGGCGATGCAGGTGCGTCTCGCCGATCTCCCCCCTTGAGGGGGAGATGGCCGGCAGGCCAGAGGGGGGTAAGCTACACGCAGCGCCCTCAAAGAGGTGGCTCCCATGAAAGCCTTCGCCACCCTGCTCGACCGCCTCGTCCTCACCCCGTCGCGCAACGGCAAGCTCACCCTTCTCGCCGACTATTTTCGCGACACGCCCGATCCCGACCGTGGTTACGGCCTTGCCGCACTTGCCGGCGGGCTGGATCTGAAAAGCGTCAAGCCGGCCATGCTGCGCGATCTCGTACTGGAACGCATGGACCCTGTCTTGTTCCAGTATTCCTACGACTATGTCGGCGATCTCGCCGAGACCATTTCGCTCGTTTGGGACGGCACCCGCAAGGACGAGATCGATGACGATCACCAGCCGCGTCTCGGCGAGGTCGTCACCAGGATGAACTCGCTCGGCCGCACCGAAGTGCGCTCGGCCGTGCGAGACCTGCTCGACAGGCTCGATACGTCGAGCCGTTTCGCCTTCCTGAAACTCGTCACAGGCGCGCTCCGCATCGGCGTTTCCGCCCGCCTCGCCAAACAGGCTCTGTCTGACATGAGCGGCCCCGGAGAAAACAAAAGGGACGTCACCGAGATCGAGACGCTCTGGCACGGGCTGACCCCGCCATACGAGCCGCTTTTCGCCTGGCTGGAGGGCAGGGCGGAGAAGCCGGTTCTCGCCACCCCGGCGATCTTCCATTCGGTCATGCTCGCCAATCCGGTGGAGACCGGCGATCTCGAAAAGCTCGATCCGGCCGATTACGCCGCCGAATGGAAATGGGATGGCATCCGCGTCCAGATGTCGAGCTATGGCGGCACGAAAAAGCTCTATTCCCGCTCCGGCGACGATATTACCGGCGCCTTTCCCGATATCGTCGGGTCGATCAATTTCGAGGGCGTCATCGACGGCGAACTCCTGGTCGGCGGCACCGCCCGCTCCAACAATCCGACCCGCACCTTCTCCGACCTGCAGCAGCGGCTGAACCGCAAGACGGTGACGGCGAGAATGCTCGACGACTACCCGGCCTTCGTGCGTGCCTACGATCTGTTGTTCGAAAGCGATTCTGATATCCGCGCCGAGACCTTTTTCGAGCGCCGCCGCCGTCTTGGCGACGTCATCGAACGGGCGCCGCACGACCGTTTCGATCTTTCCGAACTCGTGCCGTTCGCCACCTGGGACGAGCTCGACCGTATCCGCATCGCCCCGCCCGATCCGGTCATCGAAGGGGTGATGATCAAGCGCAAGGACAGCCCGTATCAGGCCGGTCGCCTCAAGGGGCCGTGGTTCAAATGGAAGCGCGACCCCTACAATATCGACGCCGTGATGCTTTATGCCCAGCGCGGCCACGGCAAGCGGTCGAGCTATTATTCCGACTTCACCTTCGGCGTCTGGGCCGAGACGCCGGATGGCGAGGAACTGGTGCCGGTCGGGAAAGCCTATTTCGGCTTCACCGATGCCGAGCTCGAAGTGCTCGACAAGTTCGTGCGCGACAACACGATCGACCGCTTCGGGCCGGTCAGGGCCGTGCGCGCCGAGCGGGATTTCGGTTTCGTGCTGGAGGTTGCCTTCGAGGGCATCAACCGCTCGACCCGCCACAAATCGGGGGTCGCCATGCGCTTTCCGCGTATCGCCCGGCTTCGTTACGACAAGCTGCCGCGCGATGCCGACCGGCTGTCGACCCTGACGGCGATGGTCGAGGCGCGTGAGGCTTGATTGTCTGCAAACGCGCCTATCTTAAAGCCGGACATTGGCCGGGCTTTCAATCGGAAAGGGTAGCGGGATGACGAAGCAGGCATTCATCATCAAGGGCATCATTGCATTGGTCGGCTGTTTCGCAGCCGCTTATGTCGGCCAGGAGCTCCTGGGCGGCGAGCTTCTGGGTTTCGTGGTCGGCGGCGCGATCCTCGGCGTTACCGCAGGTCCCTTTCTGATGGCCCTCGTTCGCTGGCGCAAGGAAAGGGATGCGATGGCGGCGAAAAAGCCGTGAGGCGCGGCCTTTCATTAAATTTTGTCCATGCCGTTCGCGAATGATTGAATGGACAGCATTTCCACCCGATGCTGAAATCGGAATCGCACACAATCTACTTCAGGTTAGGCAGACATGGCGGCAGACCGCATCTTTTCTTCGAACTTCATATCGAAAGAGGGCGGTTTGAGCCGCCGGACGTTGCTGGCCGCTGTCGCAGGGCTCTCCGCCGCGGCGCTTCTGCCGGCTTCCGCGCACGCAGACTTCGACATTCCGGAGGTTCCGCCGCTGGAGAAGGAGGATTACGGCGAAGCGCGCAAGCGGTTCCACACCAATCTGTTGAGGAAAGGCCCGTCGCCGGAGCAGTCTCCGCCGCTCGGCACGCCGGCCGGTGCCAAGCGCGTCACCTATCCCGGCGGCCCCGACGGGTCGATCGAACTGGTCGCCTGGCTGTCGCATTATGAACCGACCGGCAAGCCGAAGCCCGCGGTGCTTTTCCTGCATGGCGGCAACGCCACGGGCGACGGCCACTGGGAGCTGATGAAGGCCTATTGGGAGGCGGGCTATGTCGTCATGCTGCCTTCGTTCCGCGGCGAGAACGGCCAGGCCGGCAACTATTCGGGCTTCTACGACGAGACCTCGGATGCGCTGGCCGCCGCCAGCTATCTGGAGGAACTGCCGGGGATCGACAGGAACCGCTTTTTCCTCGCAGGCCACTCGAACGGCGGCACGCTGGCGCTGCTCGCGTCGATGACGCGAAAATTCCGCGCCTCGGCGCCGGTTTCGGCGGGCGTCAATTCCTGGCGTTATTTCGGACGGTTCGAACGCGAGGTGCGTTTCGACGAGAACGACCCGAAGGAATTCATCATGCGTTCCTCGGTCTGTTTCGGCCACAGCCTCAAATGCCCGACGCTCCTCTTGCGCGGCACCGAGGAAAGGCCTTTCGATGCGGACCATCAATTGCTGATGGACCGGGCGAAATCCGCCGGCGTCTCGATCGAGGCAAAACTCCTGCCCGGCAACCACAACGGCGTCGTCCCCGGCGCGGTCGTGGAAAGCATCCGCTTCTTCAGCCAGTTTTCGTGAGCCAGGGTCAGGGCGCGCCGAACATCAGGTAACGGTGCGCCGCTGCGCCTGCCATCGCGCCGTCGCCGACTGAAATCGCGACCGAGCCGGCGGCGCGGGCAGCATCTCCGCAGGCCAGTATCCCTGGAATGCTGGTCTGTTTCATCGCATCCGTCCCGATGAAGGCGCCCATAGGTCCATCCTCCAGCGCGCAGCCCAGCTGCTCGGCGATCGGACTTGCGATCTCGGTGCGCGGCATGGTGAAGAGCCCGGCGAAGGAAAGCCGGCGGCCATCGCCAAGCACGACATCCGCGTGGTTCTCGATAGCGCGGATCGGGTTTGCCTCGATCGCCGCGCCCCGGCGGGAAAGCTCACGCATCGCGTTCTCCTCCGGCTCGAACGCTCCGTTCAGCAGAAACGTGGTCGGTCCCCAGTCGGGCAGCATCAGTGCATGATGCAGAGAGAGGGAGGACACGGCGATCACGCCGACCGGCCCCCGATCGAGTTCGTAGCCGTGGCAATAGGGGCAATGGAAAACGCTTCTGCCCCATCGCTCCCCGAGGCCCGGGATATCCGGCAGGTGATCCTTTACGCCCGTCGCCAGAACCAGTGCCTTTCCAGTGAACGACCGGTCCGCGACCGAAACCGTAAACCCGCCTTGGTCCTTTGCCGCAGCGTCCGCGCGAGCATCGAGCCATTCGACGGTCGGGTAGGCCATTACCTGCGCACGGGCCTTGGCCGCAATCGCGGTCGGGTTTTCGCCATCCCTCGTCAGGAACCCGTGCGAATGTTCGGCGAACCGGTTGCGGCGCAGGCCTTCGTCGATGACGAGGACGCGCCGCCTGGCGCGCGCCAGCTGCAGGGTGGCGGAGAGGCCGGCATAGCTGCCGCCGATGACGATCGCTTCGTAATCCATGAGAAACCCTCTTCGTAAGTCTCGAAACAACATAAGTTACATGATCGCGCCAGGTCAATAAGTTTGTAACTTCTGTTGTTGCGAATAAGCGCGTGTTAGGAATAAGTGGCCGATAACCGACAAGGAGCGCCACGATGAGGCATGACAGCCGCCTGTCCCGCATGCTGCATGTACTGATCCACATGGATCGCCACGAAGGCACGGCCACGTCGGAGACCATTGCTGCCATGCTCAACACCAATCCCGTTGTGGTCCGCCGCACCATGGCCGGACTTCGGGAAAAGGGTTATGTGCGCTCGGAAAAAGGCCATGGCGGTGGCTGGACCCTGGGTCGGCCGCTGTCGGAAATGACGTTGCTCGACATTTACGAAGCCGTCGGCGAGCCCGCGGTGTTTGCTGTCGGGCCTGCCTGCGAGCAGCCCTCATGCCTGGTGGAACAGGCGGTCAACGCGGCCCTTGCCGAGGCTTTCGAAGAGGCCGAGAAGCTGCTTCTCAGCCGCTTCGGAAAGGTTACGCTCGCCGATATCGCCCGCGACTTCGATGCGCGCATGGCGCGCCATCCGGCATTCGCTACCGCTGCCGGGGCGGGTTGGCATTCGTAAACGGTTCCACCAGCTTCGCGCCAGCCGCATCTGCGATTGTCGGCTTAGACGTCATCTGCCGGAAGCGGGTTCCCATGCCATTCTCTTTTCGACTTTTCCGCCGAAATCTCGGGCTTTCGTTCACGCTTGCCGCAACCGCGGTCCTTAGCGGCTGTCAGATCCCTTTGGTCACCGATACCAGCCGCATGAATCCGGATGTCTTCGTCCAGGAGACCGCGCCGGTCTTCAACGTCGCGCCCTACGCCGATCCGCCGTCGAATCAGCCGCCTCCGATGCCCGGCGCCATTCCGCACAAGCGTCAGCTTTATCCGTCGAACTTCCATCAGACCTATGGTCTGCCTGTCTCCAATCCCGTCCACCGGACCATGTATGGCGTGATCCGCGACGACGGCCACACGCTTCCGGCCATTCCCTATTCGCGCATCGATCCCCGTTATCTGCGCCAGGAGGTCGATTACCGCTCCAACGAGGCGCCGGGCACGATCGTCGTCGATACCAGGGAGCGCTTCCTCTATCTCGTGCAGCCGGGCGGCAAGGCGATCCGTTACGGCGTCGGCCTCGGCAAGGCCGGTTTCGCCTGGCAGGGCCGCGGCGTGATCCAGCGCAAGGCGGAATGGCCGCGCTGGACGCCGCCCGACGAGATGGTCGCCCGCCAGCCGGAGCTGCGCAAGTTCGCCGCCGCCGAAGGCGGTGCCAACCCGGGCCTCAACAATCCGCTCGGCGCCCGCGCGCTCTATATCTTCAAGGATGGCCAGGACACGCTCTACCGGGTACACGGCACCCCGGACTGGCAGTCCGTCGGCAAGCAGACCTCGTCCGGCTGCGTGCGCATGTTCAACCAGGATGTCATCGATCTTTTCGACCGCGTGCCTTCAGGCACGCCGATCGTGGTCCTCTGATCCCGAAAACACGGCCTGCCATCGATGGAAAGAGCGGCATTGCCGCTCTTTTTTCGTTTCATCTCGTTCCTCATTTATCTCATGGGTTTGAACCGCCGTGTCGAGGTCGTGAATGGTTGGTTAAGGAACGCCGACCTATCCTGCCCGCTTGAGGAGCGAGTCGGAACCTTTCGGCCGCCCTGCCGTTAAAGAGCGATTTTGCTGTTCCCTGCGTTTCCTATCGAGCGGTCCTGCCTCAGATGATCCTGACCCCTTCCTTTTCCCGCCGGAGTTTCTTGTCTCTCCTCGGCGCGGGCGCGGCCTCCACGCTTGCCGGCTGCGCTTCTTCCGTTCCGCGCCCATTGGCGACGACGGTCGCCTTCCGCCCGGAGCCCATCGAAGGCCCCTCGTCGGAACTGGATGTCATGTACGGTTCCGTGGTCGATGGCGGCTTTGTCATTCCGGCCATCCCCTATCGCCAGATCAATCCCCGCTATTATCGCCAGCAGGTCGTCGATCCGACCGGCGAGCGTCCCGGCACGGTGGTGGTCGATACCGCCTCGCGTTTCCTCTACCTGATCGAACCGGGCGGCACGGCGATGCGCTACGGTGTCGGCATCGGCCGCGAAGGTTTCGCCTGGCAAGGCGAAGGCGTCATCCAGTGGCGGCAGCGATGGCCGAAATGGACCCCGCCGGACGAAATGGTCGCCCGCCAGCCGGAACTCACCAAATATTCGGCCAAGAACGGCGGCATGCCGCCCGGCCTCCTGAACCCGCTCGGCGCCCGCGCGCTCTACATCTTCAAGAACGGCCAGGACACGCTCTACCGCCTGCACGGCTCGCCGGAATGGAACTCGATCGGGAAAGCCGTGTCCTCCGGCTGCGTGCGGCTGATGAACCAGGACATCATCGACCTCTACGACCGCGTGCCGGAAAAGGCGCGCATCGTGGTGTGGCAGTAAGGGCAACGATCGATCCTGAAGAGCCGATTGGGCCGGCGAGCACGCCGGGCCAGGACACAAACCTGCGGCTACCAGACGCATTTGTCACATGAACCTGCTATCGGCTTCGCATGCAGCCGGGCAGGGAGTTCTTCATGGTCGAGATCGACACCGCTCTCGTGAAAAATCTGATCGCCGCCCAGTTTCCCGATTGGGCGGATCTGCCCGTTCGACCGGTCGCGACCAGCGGCTGGGATAACCGTACCTTCCATCTCGGCGATGAAATGTCGGTGCGCCTGCCGAGCGCCGAACGGTATGTCGCGCAGGTCGAGAAGGAACACCGCTTCCTGCCGCTGCTCGCCCCGCAACTGCCGCTTGCCATCCCCTTGCCGCTTGGGCTCGGAAGGCCGGGGCAGGGTTATCCCTGGCCCTGGTCGGTCTATCGCTGGATCAAGGGCGAGCACTCGGAGCTGCAAAACATCGCGAACCTGACGGAGTTTGCCGAAGATCTGGCCGATTTCCTTCTGGCGCTCTGGAAAATGGACGCTTCCGATGGTCCGCCGGCGGGCAGGCATAATTTCCATCGCGGCGGATCGCTGGAGGTCTATGACGCGGAGACGCGCCGCTCGATCGAAATCCTCTCGGGCGAAATCGATGTGCCGCGGATCACCGAGATCTGGGAAAAAGCGCTTGCCTCTCGCTGGATGGGAAAGCCCGTCTGGGTGCATGGCGATGTCGCCGAGGGCAATCTGCTCGTCCGCGATGGACGGCTTTCCGCGGTGATCGATTTCGGCAGTTCCGGCACAGGCGATCCCGCCTGCGATCTGGTCATCGCCTGGACCCTGTTCGACGATCCGGCGGCCCGCGCTTTCCGCAACCGGGTGGGGCTCGATGTGCAGACCTGGGAACGGGCGCGCGGCTGGTGCCTGTGGAAGGCGCTGATCACGGTTGCCGGCGAGCCCGGCACCAACCCGCTCGTCAAGGCGCAGCATCGCGGCTGGATCGATCGGATCGTTGTGGATCACTTGGGCGCTCTCTGATCCGGCCGGGTGTGAGCAGTTTCAATGAGAGCCGCGTCCCCGAAGGAAGCTCTTGCCCGCTTGCGCCACGAAAGCTCTGCTTGACGTCGCGGTGACGCTGCTTCTTTTTGGTTGCATATTTTCAATGCGCAGCAAATAGTAGATCTGGATGGGTCAGGGTTAAGGGGGGAGCCCGATATGGACATACTTAGGGGATCGGCTGCCCCTTATTTTTTGACCTTGCTCGTATCAATTTTCTCTTGGCTTTTTCTAGAGATCAAAAAAGATCTGTCGGATTCCGCAATCCTAAGCTATCAGGCAAGTGTTGCCGAGGTTAATGGTAGTATTCTGGAAACACTCACGATTAGCAATCTATCTGAAAAGGCGGATCTAAAAAACGCCAGGATAGACATGGTCTGTGCAAATAAGTCGAGTTGCTTCACCAAAAGCAAGCAACTGGATGGTGCCATTGCGCTCAATAAGTTCGGGTCTCCGTGGAATATTGCAATTAATCCCACAACATCAGAGGCTGTTGTCTCGTTTGATCTAAATCTCCCGCCGAATGCCTCAACGTCAATTGTTATGTCGCTGGAAAAGAGCGACAACACGCCGATCTTTGGTTTTTCCTATAAGAATATCTTGGACAAGAATACGCCGGTAATATTTGCCAACGAGAACCATCTCTACGCATTCTTGGCGCAGTGGTACCAAACTATCATCATGATTGTACTTTTGATGGCTATGGTGTTGCTGTTCAGCTATCTCCTGATAGCGTTTTTTGGTGCTTTCTTTGGTAAGAAGAATACACCGCCCGCCGAGCCGGCGAAGCTCGGTCTGCCCGTTGTTCTGGCTGATGGAAAGCGTGCCAATTTCGAAATCGTTCTAGCCGTAAAGGAGGATTGAGGATGAAGAGTCTTCGACGCATCTGCATTCTCGTTTATGCCGCATTTCAAGGCGTGCCGCAGGTTTATGCCGACGAGATCAGATTTCGAACGATTGTCGAATCTGACCCAAAGACCATGATTGAGGCCACGATTTTTCAGGGCATGCCGAATAGCCCCGGTACTCTTGTGGCCATAGTCAAGCGCGGAAAAATAGCCCAGAAAATTGATGCAAAGCCATGTACCGCTGCGACGATTTATTTCGCTCGACCCAAGTTCGAGGCCATCTATCAATACGATCCTTCGGAGATGTATTCGTGCACCGACGGGCCGGAGATAACCTTTAAATTCAATAAAAGAATGGTCGCTTCGGCCTACGAGATGTTCTTGAATAGTGACGATCCAAACGAATGGGGTATCGATGCCATGTATACCCCGGCTATCAAGGAGCTGAAAGCTGCTTATGCCGTCGGCGAAGTTGGCAAGGCCGTCAAGCTATCGTCGGAATTGAGCAGTGCGCTGGCGAAATCGGGAGATACCGGTAAAGCCAACGCATTCAGGACGTTGTCTCTGGCGACGACGGGGATTTTCGTGAATTCTCTGACGGCATCCGGTTCCGAAGATATGGATATAGACGCTGGCCTGGAAAAGTGGAACGGCAGGTTTGAAATGACGCCCGGGTTGAAAGAGAAGGTCGTCGAATTCCAGTCGACATGCGGCGCGAGTATAGATCGCGGCCGCGTCGGTTGGAAAACAATGTCATGCCTGCCTGGTGGCGCGGATATTCAGCTGCGTGCCTATGTCCCGGGTTCAGCGGTTGGGGGCTGAGGGCCTCCCGCCTTGGTCAGCCTCTGCTTCAGCGCGATCAGCTCGTCGCGCAGCGCCACGGCTTCCTCGAGGCTGCAGCCGACGGCCTTGCCGATCGCTTCGGTAACGCCTACCGCCTGGGCTTTCAGCTCCTGGCCCTTTTTCGTCAGTGAGATCCTCACCTGCCGCTCGTCGTCGCGGTCGCGCTTGCGGGCGACGAGGCCGGATTGTTCGAGCCGTTTGAGGAGAGGGGAGAGCGTGCCGGAATCGAGGCCGAGCCGGTCGCCGATCGCCTTTACCGGCTGGTCGTCCTCTTCCCATAGCGCGATCATCACCAGGTATTGCGGGTAGGTGAGGCCGAGCGGTTCGAGCAGCGGCTTGTAGGTGCGCGTGAAGGCATGCGCTGCGCCGTAAATGGCGAAACAGAGCTGCGCATCGAGTTCGATTTGCAAATTATCCGGGTCGCGCGCTTTTTTCCGCATGCCGGTCCTGCCTTCACGTTTCTGTGTTCTATCTTTTTCCCGAAGCGTATTTTCGCAGGCTTGACGGCAAAATGCAATGCGCGTAATTAGATTGCGCGCAATTGAATTGCGGACAAGATTTTGAACCCAAGACTTATCACTGAAGACCAAGGGAGTTAGACCCATGCCCATTCTCTATACCACCAAGGCTTCCGCCACCGGCGGCCGCGCCGGCCATGGCGCCTCCGAGGACGGCGTTCTCGACGTCACGCTGACCGTTCCGAAGGAACTTGGCGGCGACGGCGCCCGCGGCACCAATCCGGAACAGCTCTTCGCCACCGGCTATTCCGCCTGCTTCCTCGGCGCGCTGAAGTTCGTCGCGGCCAAGGAAAAGGTAAAGATCCCCGACGACGCCAAGGTGACGGCAACCGTCGGCATCGGCCCGCGCGAGGACGGCGGCGGCTTCGGCATCGAAGTCTCGCTCCTGGTCGATATCCCGGGCGTCGAAAAGTCGGTCGCCGAAGATCTCGCCGCCAAGGCCCACATCGTCTGCCCCTATAGCCACGCCATGCGCACGTCGACCGAAGTGCCGGTCAGGGTCGCCTGATCGGCGGTTAGGCCCGGCCGCCGAGAGCCGACCCTCCGACACCGAAACCGCCCGCTGCGCTCCGCAACGGGCGGTATTCTGTTTGTGCACGGGATTTGCCGGTTGGATGATCGCTGCAGAGTGGATGCGGCGGCTGCTTTCGGCCCGAAGCGGACATCAGGCGACGCTTCATTTTTCCATTGCCTGAACCTCTGCGGGATATCGCTTCGGAAAGGCGCTTTGCAGGATGGATATGAAGACTGACGCCACCGCATTGGGCAATCCATCGTAAGGATAATAGGCCCGCTCGCCAATTTTGAAGGGTGGAATTTCAGCGGACGAAGGCACCACGGTGTATTCGCACCCGATGGTCTCGCTTCCACCAAAGGTAACGTAATGAACCGTCGCTTTGAAGTCGTTTCGACTGCAAGAGAAGCTGGTGACGGCCATCTCGTGTCCGGCTCGTTTGGCATCATATATTAAGGTGTTAGTGTGTATGCCGACACGAAGGCAGGCGCGGACCTCGTCTTCCGTGACCTCGCGCTCAACTAAATTTTGCCGACCGCATTCATACTTAAGCCCGTTCTTCTGTTGGAAGCTTTTGAGGTACTCGATATCCGCAACGGGAAAATTCCACCACCTATATGTGCTCCATATGGGCCGCGAGAGATACACGACCGCGCCTAAGGCGGCGAATATGCAGAGGCCTTTCGATAACAACCTAGCACTGAAGGGCATGGAAATCGCTCCTGAGCCTGCACATGATGGAGTTATAAGCCGTCCAAGCTGATGACCGCAATTTGCGCAAAGTGGCCGTGGCATCTCGACGGTAGGGGCCGGGCCGCGCAGGCCCGCTTCTGATGCTTCGTCTCTTTGAAATCTGGCGCAGGGTTCCAATCCACGGCCCTCCGTTGACGAGGGCATTTTTCACCACGACAGGCCGAAGAATGTGGTAATCGCCAGACGGATAACAACCGGAGTGCAATAGTGAGCGAAACGACCGTAGCAGATGCAACAACCCGCATTTATGAATCGCTTCAGGCGGATAATGCAGACATCGACGCGCATATCGCCACTCTCAAGGCAGCGTTGACACGGGCTGGCTTGAAAGAGGCCGTATTCGACCCGGCCAGGCTCGTGCAGAACAATCGTTCCGGCAGGAAGCTGATGCAGGCCTACTTTCGACAGCGCGGTGTGACGGTGAAATTTTCGGCTTCGTGAAGCCTTCCAGTCACGTCACGCGGACCGCCGTATGACGGCGGTTCCGGCCACCCTCAACAAGGCCCGACACCGCGCTTTGACCTTCGGGCACGACTCAAGGATCGCGCTGTTGGGGACATCGATACGGTGAAACCCGTACTGTCGTCGATATGCCGCGACATGACGGTTGATCGGCGCAGCCTTTGGCCGGCTGGCCGACGATAACGTCCGCTCTACCTGATCCCGCCCAGCATCCCACGCAGCGCTGCGGGTCCGCCCTCGCCGAGCTCGGCGTCGATTTCGGCATGCATGCGTACCCAGATCGGCAGTGCCACAGACAGCATGGCCATTCCGTCCTTCGTCAGCCGCAGGAGCTTGCCGCGCCGGTCTTTCGGGTCGATGCCGGTTTCCACCAGGCCGCGTCGTTCGAGCACTTTGAGCGCCGCCGTCAGCGTCGTGCGGTCCATCGCAAGCAGCGTGGAAACCTGAGCCATCGTCGCCGGCTGCGGCCGGTTGAGCGACATCATCAGGGAGAACTGCCCGTTATTGAGGCCGATCGGCTTCATCGCGTTGTCGAACCGGCGGGCAAGCGCCCGTGCCGCCCGCTGCACATGAAGGCACAGGCATGTATCGCGCACGTGCAGCGTGGCGGAGAAGGGGATCACGTCCGATTCGGCAATGTTTGACAGCATGGGAAGAGTATGTTGATATCAACCTATCCTGTCAAGCAAAGGAGGAGGCCTGCCATGGATGTCACCGCAACACCGAAAAACCCTGTTGTGAGCCGCGAGGAGTGGCTGGAAGCGCGGCGAAAGTTGCTGGCTCTCGAAAAGGAGGAAACCCGTCTGCGCGACAGGGTGCGCGCCGAACGCCAGGCCATGCCCTGGGTGAAGATCGACAAGGATTATGCGTTCGACACCCCGAAGGGCAGAAGGACGCTTGCCGAACTGTTCGACGGCCGCAGCCAGCTGATCGTCTATCATTTCATGCTCGGCCCGGACTGGGAGGCCGGCTGCCCCGGCTGTTCCTTCCTTTCCGATCATGTCGACGGGGCGCTGCCGCATCTCAACAACCACGACGTCACCTATGTCGCGGTCGCCCGTGCGCCGCTCGACAGGATCGAGGCCTACAAGAGGCGCATGGGTTGGAAATTCCCCTGGGCCTCGTCCTTCGGCAGCGATTTCAACTTCGACTTCCACGTCTCCTTCACCGGGGAAGACCTTGCCGGGGAGAAGGTGTATTATAACTTCCGCGAGGTCCCGCCGTCGGAGGCGCATGATGAACTGCCGGGCCTTTCCGCCTTCTACAGGAACGAGGCGGGCGAGGTCTTCCACACCTATTCCAGCTATGCCCGCGGCGGCGAAGAGCTGATCGGCACGCTGATGATCCTCGACCGGGCGCCGCTTGGCCGCAACGAGAGTTCGACGATGAATTTCGTCAAGCGTCACGACGAATACGAACAGAAACCGCAAGAGACGGCTTCATCCTGCTGCCATTAACGGGGTTCATTCTGGCCTTTGAAAAGGAGGAGGACATGAGCAAGATGGAAATGCCCAGACCGCGGGCCGAACACGGCTTTCTGGAAAGAATGGTCGGCCTCTGGGAGGTGACGTCCACCGGCATGGGGCACGACGAAAAGTGGATCGAGGTCTGCCGGTCGCTGAACGGTATCTGGTTCGTTGCCGAAGGCAGCGGCGAGATGCCGGGCGGCGGCGGCCCCGCCACCACCATCCTCACCCTCGGCTACGATCCCGAAAAGGGGAAATATATCGGCAGCTGGATTGGTTCGATGATGACCTACATGTGGGTCTATGAAGGCGATGTGTCTGCCGACGGCACGACGCTCAGCCTCTATACGACCGGCCCGGATTATTCCGAGCCGGGCAGGATGGGCGACTACCGCGAACAGATCATCTTCGCCGACGATGATCACCGCACCTTCAATTCCAGCGCAAGACAGCCGGACGGCTCCTGGAAACAGTTCATGGAAGCGCAGTACACCCGCAAGCGCTGAGCCTTGCGAGTGCTTGTCCAACGCGTCGGTCGACGCAGTCATTCGTAGAGGAGACGACCATGTTGCAGACCGTTACCGGGTCTCGATCCGAGACCCATGGCAAATTCATCTGGGTCGAGCTGATGACGCCCGATACCGACGCCGGCGGAAAATTCTATTCGTCGGTGGTCGGCTGGAAGGTCAAGGCGATGAGCATGCCCGACCTGCCCGCCTATTACCTGTTCGAAATGGGCGAAGGCGACAATTGCCCGGGCATCGGCGGCATGATGAACTTCCCGCCGGAACTCGAAGGCAAGATCCCGCCGAACTGGACCGGCTATGTCGCGGTCGACGACGTCGACCAGATGGCCAAGGATTTCGTCGCCCATGGCGGCCGCGTCCAGCGCGAGCCGGAGGATATTCCCGGCATCGGCCGTTTCGCCGTCGTCGCCGATCCGCATGGTGCGGTCATCTGCATCATGACGCCGCTGCCGATGGAAAATCCACCGGCCGAGCTCGCCTGGGATGCGGTCGGCAATGTCGGCTGGCGCGAGCTTTATGCCGGCAACGGCAGGCAAGCGCTCGATTTCTACGGCAAGATGTTCGGCTGGACGCTCGACCATGATTTCGACATGGGGCCGATGGGCACCTACCACATCTTCTCCCATAACGGCCGGCCGATCGGCGGCATGATGACCAAGCCGGCGGAAGTGCCGGTGCCCTGCTGGTGCTATTACTTCATCGTCGACTCGATCGACGCCGCGATCGCCCGGCTGACATCAGGCGGCGGCAAGGTCGTCCACGGGCCGATGGAAGTGCCCGGCGGTTCCTGGATCGTCCAGGCGCTTGACCCGCAAGGCGCCTTCTTCGCGCTGACCGGGAAGAAGTAACCGGAACAACCGTTTGGCGGGTACGGGCCCTCACTGCGAAGCGCATGCGAGGCGTCGAAAGATGCCGGGCATGTCCCGACAGGGTGGGGGCCTGCCCGTTTCCGCGCCTCGATAAACTGATTGCAAAATGAGATCGGTTTGCTAGAGTGATCCAATTGCAATCAGCAACTGGTTCAGGGAGGGCGCGACCTGGCGATCGACATGCCTGAGGAATTGACCGCGCTGCTGGTCGAGGCTGGTTGAGGAGGCGTGATGGCGAAGCTTGTTTTTGGAATGAACCTGTCGCTCGACGGTTATGTCGACCACGAGAAAATGCAGACAGGTCCCGAACTCTTCCGTCACTGGACGGAGCATGTGCGCGACCTGACGGGCAGTGTCTACGGTCGCCGCATGTACGAGACCATGCGTTATTGGGACGAGGACCGTCCCGAGTGGAGTGCGGAACACCGCGAGTTCGCGGCGGCCTGGCGGCGCCAGCCGAAATGGGTCGTGTCGCGCTCGCTGACATCGGTCGGCCCCAACGCCACGCTTGTCGGGGATGACCTCGAGACGGTGATCCGCGACCTGAAGGCCCGGCTTGCCGGGGAGCTTTCCGTATCCGGGCCGCATCTGGCGCAAAGCATGACGGACCTCGGTCTCATCGATGAATATCGGCTCTATTTCCACCCGGCCGTGCTTGGCCACGGCAAGCCGTTTTTTGCCGGTCCCCGGCCGCCGCTCCGTCTTGTGTCCACCGATCGCGTCGGCGAGGACGTGATCAGGCTGACCTACGTCCCCGCCTGACCGCGTCAGTTACGGCTCGCCGCGAAAAACTCTTCCGGCCCCTCGACCTCGATCAGCTTCTTTCGGTCGATCACCCAGAACCGCGTGCCGACGGCGCGCACGAAACTGCGGTCGTGGGAGACGAGCAGGCAGCTTGCCTGATGCGCCATCAGTTCGCCTTCGAGCGCTTCCTGCCCGTCGATGTCGAGATGGTTGGTCGGCTCGTCGAGCAGGTAGAAATTCGGCTCCCGCAGCCGCAGCACCAGAAGGCCGAGGCGGGCTTTCTGCCCGCCCGAAAGCGCCCCAACCGGCCTTGCCTGCATCTCGACCGTGATGCCGATGCCGGCGAGCAGCGAACGGGCCTTCTGGTCTCCGATGTCGAAGCGGTGGATGATCGCGCCGTGCGGCGTCTGCCGGTCGTCGAGATCGGCGAGCGACTGGTCGCCGTAACCGAGGATAAGCGTCGGCGTCGCCCGGATTCCAGCGATTGCCGCCGAAGGCTCGGACATCGCCTGGCGCAGCATCGTCACCAGCCGCGTCTTGCCGGCGCCGTTGCGGCCGAGCAGCACGATCCGGTCGCCCTGGCAGATGAACTGTTTGCCGGTCCTGAACAGGAGCGTTCCGTCGGGTGCCGTCACCGCGATATCCTCCAGCGTCACCAGAACCCTGGCATGGGTGCCGCGGCTGGCGAGCCGGATGGCGCCAGCCGGGCGCTCCAGATGCGCGGGCCTGGCCGCGTCCTCCAGCTTCTCGGCCCGTTCCTTCAGCTGCTTCGTCTTGACCACCAGCAGGTCGCTGCCGGAATTGATGCCGATATTCTTCAGCTTCGCCGCCTGCCGGCGCAGCTGGTCGGCCGTCTTCATGTCGCGATCGTAGCGCCTGGCATCCGCCGCGTCCGTCTCGTCGAGCGCCGCCCGCGCCTTCGAATAGGGCAGGGAGAAGGTCTGGGAATTCTCCGGCCGCAGGAAAAGCGTCCGGTTGGTCACGGCGTCGAGGAAGGCGCGGTCATGGCTCGACAAGATGACCGGCATGTCGCAGGGCAGGGCGTTCAGCCAGTCCTCCAGAAGCGCGATCTTGGCAAGGTCGAGATGGTTGGTCGGCTCGTCGAGCACAAGCACGTCCGGTTCCGTCACGCAGGCGCGCGCGATCAGCGCCAGCCTTTGCCAGCCGCCGCTGAGAGCAACCAGCGGCCGTTCGCGCAAGTCCTCCGGCACCTCCATGCCTTCGAGCGCCACATCGGCGCGCCAGCTTTCGCTGTCGATCCGGTCGGCCGGCAGCGCCTGCAGCACCGCATCGCGAAACGTCGCCTGCATCAGGGCGGAGGGCACGTTCTGCTCTACCATGCCGATGGTCAGCCCGCGGCTTCTGGTGATCTCGCCCTCGCTCGCATCGAGCGTTCCGGCGATGCATTTCAGGAGCGTCGACTTGCCGCGCCCGTTGGCCGCGACGATGCCGATCCGGTCGCCGGCATTGACGGTGAGGTAAAGCCCGGAAAACAGCGGGCTGGAGAGGGTGATACCCAGATTGCGGAGATTGATGAGGCTCATGGTTTTTCTCTGGTCCTGGCTTGCAGGCGCAGGCATCGCGGGCGCTCGGCCATCGAGGATGCGTGCTTGCTCGGCTATTGCCGATGCAATTGCTTGCAGCGTCTGTGAAAATCGCGCGCGTGCACGAGCGGAAACTCGGCGCTGCGGGCCACGAAGGGCAGACCAGGAAGGGGATGCTTTAAGAGAAACGGCCTCTGGTCAGCCCTGCAAACGCATCTGCAGGGCGTCGACGGGACCACGTGTCCGGTAATACCGGAAATAGAAATTGTGCACGTGACCCTCCTTTCTCTTGAAAAGCACGAAAGCGAAATACCATCGTGCCCGGGCGAAAGCAACCGGACGACATCGCGGCGGGGCCTGGTGCGGCGACGCTTGCCCGGAACGGTCCGGCTGCTATAAGCGGCCACCGCCGACCGGCGAAATTTCGATATCAGGAGAGACGCCGATGGCAGGCGATGACGACGAATACGTCTATGACGAAGCAACCGGCGAATGGCGCCCTGCATCTGAACTCGCTGCCGCGGCCGGCACCGGTGCCGTCGAGGTGCGCGACGCGTCCGGCAACGTGCTGAAGGACGGCGATTCCGTCACGCTCATCAAGGACCTGAAGGTCAAGGGCGCCGGTCAGACCCTGAAGCAGGGCACGGTGATCAGGTCGATCAGGCTGACCGACAACCCGGAAGAAATCGACTGCCGGCATGATGCCATCAAGGGACTTGTGCTGCGGACGGAGTTCGTGCGGAAAAGGTGAGGGGATGTGGGGCCGGGTTGGCGTGGTGCGGAAACACCCCCCTCTGCCCTGCC
>UCEY01000040.1:29468-75586 GCA_900471605.1 Hyphomicrobiales bacterium
GGGGGAGATCGGCCAGAGGCCGGCTCTCCGTTCCCTTTTGAGCCTGGAGTATCGATCCCGGCCGCACATATTGGCCTGGCCCAAAGCGTCAGCCTTGGCGACGGCATGGACAAGCGCCAGATCTCCACCGTGATCGGGGCAGGGAGCGCGCCCCATCCGATCTCCCCCCTTGNNGCAGGGCAGAGGGGGGTATCCCGGCCACAACGGCCAATCGTCAGCGACTGGACTGGACGATCTCGCCGCCGCCATCCGGTCCCTCAAGAAACCCTACCGCTTCAAGCTACCCAAAATCCCGCGCACGATCGCTCGGCCCACCTGGGTTGCGACGGTCCGCGTCACGCTCTTCATCGCAGCCTCGATGATCGTCTCGCGCTGGTAGCCGGAGCGGCGCGGCTGCGCACGGTCGCGGTCGTCGTCCTTGTCGCCGAAGCCCGGCAGGGTCCAGCCGGTGGTTTCGCCGGAGCCGGCCGGCGGGGCGGCCTGCAGCTCGTCCTGCGCCTTTTTCGCGGCGGCGGCATCGGCGGCCTGCTTGGCGCGGCCGGCGAGGATTTCGAAGGCCGATTCCCGGTCCAGGTCCTCGTCATAGACGCCGAGCACCGGGCTCTTGTCCATGATCGTCTGGCGTTCCTGATCGCTGAGCGGGCCGATGCGGCCCGACGGCGGGCGCACCAGCGTGCGTTCCACGATGGACGGCGCACCCTTGCCTTCGAGCGTCGAGACCAGCGCCTCGCCGGTGCCGAGATTGGTGATCGCGGTGGCGCAGTCGAAATCCGGGTTGGGACGGAACGTGTCGGCCGCCGTCTTCACCGCCTTCTGCTCGCGCGGCGTATAGGCGCGCAGCGCGTGCTGCACCCGGTTGCCGAGCTGCGCGAGCACGGTTTCCGGCACGTCGAGCGGGTTCTGGGTGACGAAATAGACGCCGACGCCCTTGGAGCGGATCAGCCGCACGACCTGTTCGACGCGCTCGGTCAGCACTTTCGGCGCGTCGTTGAAGAGCAGATGCGCCTCGTCGAAGAAGAACACCAGTTTCGGCTGTTCCGGATCGCCCACTTCCGGCAGTTCCTCGAACAGTTCCGAGAGCAGCCACAGCAGGAAGGTCGCATAGAGCCGCGGGTTCATCATCAGCTTGTCGGCGGCGAGCACCGAGATCTGCCCATAACCACTGTTCGGGTTGGTGCGCATGATATCGGTGATCTTCAGCGCCGGTTCGCCGAAGAAATGCTCGGCGCCCTGCTGTTCGAGCACCAGAAGCGCCCGCTGGATCGAACCGACGGACGCCTTCGAGATCAGCCCGAACTGGGTCGACAGCTCGCTGGCATTCTCGCCCATGTAGTTCAGCAGCGAGGCGAAATCCTTGAGGTCGAGCAGCGGCAGGTTCGCCTTGTCGGCGATCTTGAAGGCGATGTTGATGACGCCTTCCTGCGGCTCGGATGCGTCCATCAGGCGCGACAGAAGCAGCGGCCCCATCTCGGCGATGGTGGTGCGCACCCTATGGCCCTTTTCGCCGAACAGATCCCAGAAGATCACCGGGAACTGCTCGAAATCATAGTCCTGGAAACCGATCTGCTCGGCGCGCTTGAGGAGAAAATCCTTCGCTTCGCCCTTCATGGCAATGCCGGACAGGTCACCCTTGATATCGGCGGCGAAAACCGGCACGCCGGCCTTCGAAAAACCTTCGGCGAGCACCTGCAGGGTCACCGTCTTGCCGGTGCCGGTGGCGCCGGTGACGAGGCCGTGGCGGTTGCCGAACTTCAGTTCCAGATATTCAGCCTTGTTGAGCGAATCGTCCGGCTTGCGGCTGCCGCCGATGAAGAGCTTTCCCGTATCGTCCATGCAACTATGCGCTCCCTGACCGCGTTCTCTGGCAATTGCTTATAGGATGTGCGGAGGCGCCGGGCAACGGCAACGAGATCGATGCGCCCCGCCCGCAACGGGAGGCTGGGCAGGCATGGCGATCGGCGAAACGAGGGCCGGATTGGAAAAGAACAGGGGCCGCGAGGCGGAGGCCCCGCAGGAAATCCCGGCTCCCGGCCTGAAGGATGTCTTCTGGCGGGTTTATGGAAGCCTCGCGCAGGACCGCATCACGCTGATCGCCGCCGGCGTCACCTATTATCTTCTGCTGGCGCTGTTTCCGGCAGCAAGCGCCCTGGTATCGATCTACGGTTTCGTCTCGGACCCGGCATCGATCGTCGACCGCATCGCTTTCCTGAGTTCGGTCATGCCGGCGGATGCGCTGAACATCTTTCTCGACCAGCTGCGGGCGCTGACCGCGGAGCGCAATGCGACGCTGTCGATCGCCCTGATCGGCGGCCTGGCGCTGGCGCTGTGGAGCGCCAACAATGGCATGAAGGCGCTGTTCGAGGCGATGAACGTCGCTTATGCGGAAGAGGAAAAGCGCGGCATCGTGCGCCTCAACCTCATCTCGCTTCTGTTCACCCTCGGCGCCCTGCTTCTGGCGATCGTCATCCTGTTTGCGATGGGCGTGGTGCCGGCCGTCCTCAAATATCTCTGGCTCGACCGGTGGACCGAAATCATCATCCGCCTGGTGCGCTGGCCGGTCATGATGCTGTTCGTCGCGGGCGGCATCATGATGCTCTACCGCTTCGGCCCGAGCCGCGAGCCGGCGAAACTCAAATGGCTCACCTGGGGTGCGGCATTCTCGACCGTCGCCTGGCTTGCCGCCTCGATTGCAGTTTCTTTCTATCTGGGGAATATTGCCGATTACAACGCCACCTACGGCACGCTCGGCGCGCTGATCGGTTTCATGGTCTGGACATGGATATCGGTCATCATCGTCATCGTCGGTGCGGAGATCAACGCCGAGCTCGAACACCAGACGGCCCGCGATTCGACCACAGGCAGGCCGAAGCCGCTCGGCGCCCGCGGCGCCTACATGGCCGACACGGTGGGTGAGGCGTCGGGCGAAGCCTGAAGCCGGAGATGCTCTACGCTCCCTGTTGGCTTCGGCAAAGACTATGTGTATTACCTTGACGTGAACGTCAAAACCTTCAGGAGAGATTGATGAACGAACTGGTTTCCCGCGTTGCCGAAAATGTCGGCATTGCCCCTGACGTCGCCGAAAAGGCGATCGGCATGATGCTCGGTTTCCTGCAGCGCGAAGCCGATGACGGCGCGGTTGCCAGGATGATCGAGGCGATCCCCGGCGCTGCCGAACTGGTTGCCAAGTTCAACGGCGAAGGTTCAGGCGGCGGCGGTCTGCTCGGCGGCCTGATGGCGAGCTTCGGCGGCGGCGTCATGGCGCTCGGCCAGCAGCTGATGTCCCAGGGCCTCGGCATGGGCGAGATCACCGGGCTTGCCAAGGAAACCATGGCGGTCGCCCGCGAACATGCCGGCGACGAAGTGGTCGACGCGGTGATCGCGTCTGTTCCCGGCCTGTCGCAGTTCGTCTGATCGGCACCTTCGGACACATCAAGCCGCTGGCCGTGAGGCCGGCGGTTTTTTTGTTGGATCCAAAGCCGACGAGACCGGTCTACGGGCCAATTGACACCTTGCGGGCTTGTCCAGCGTTTCGCACTCTCCATGTCAGTGTCGTTGCTGATGGGAGGTTACCATGTCCTCTGATGACGAGGCCGCCATGGTGCGGATAACGGGAAGGGTACAAGGCGTCGGTTTCCGTGCCTGGACGCGGGAAGAGGCAGAACGGCTGGGTTTGACCGGTTGGGTCCGCAATGAGCCGGATGGATCC
The DNA here is from genome assembly GCA_900471605.1 of Hyphomicrobiales bacterium. GTDB lineage: Bacteria > Pseudomonadota > Alphaproteobacteria > Rhizobiales > Rhizobiaceae > Neorhizobium. Next base: position 33,175 of record UCEY01000040.1, read on the forward strand.
GTCCTTGCCTTGATTGCGGGACCAGCCGCCGGCCTATCGCAAATGCTTGAGCGTTTCCGGCACGGCCCGCCCGGCGCTTCGGTTTCCGGCGTGGAGCGAGGGCCGGCAGCACTCGCGGAAAAGCCGGTCGATTTCCGTGTCACGAGATGACCGGGTCGATCGCGTGGTTTGTCGTAGGCTGGCCAACCTTCCGCCCCCATCATCCGGTCTCTTCGGGCTGAAGCCAACCTTTCCAATTGTTAATCTGCCAAGCCCGTGACCGCGACAGAAAAGCCATTGACTTTTCGGCATTTAGGGCACATCTGAACACCCGAGCGACGCCTGTCCGGGCGTCCTTCTTTCAAAGGACAATTGAGATGAACCCCGACAGTCGAAGTTCGACGTCATCATACCGACCCGTCTCTGCGGGGCTCTAGTCCTTCTCGATAAGGATGCGCGCTCCGAAGGGACCGATGGTCCGAAAAGGAGCCGTCATGCTGCGCATCCATGCCTACGACCTTGATCGCCTTGTTTCCGTCGCTTCCGATGTGCCGGCGCTTGCCGCAGCGCAGCCGGTGTCCGACGTCCCGGATGCGGCAATGCCCGTTCCCGCCACGCCGGCCGTCGTCTGGTACGACCTCCTCAGCCCCACGCCGGAGGAAGAACGCGCTGTCGGCGAGCGTCTCGGCATCACCGTGCCGACCATGGATGAGATGGAGGATATCGAGCTTTCCGCCCGCCTCTACCAGGAGGACGGCGCCGAGTTCATGACCATGACGGTGCTGACCCGGCCCGATGCCGGCACGCCGCGCAAGGTGCCGGTCACCTTCATCGTCAAGGGCCAGGTGCTGGTGACCGTGCGTTATGCCGAGCCGCGCCCGTTCGACGCGTTCATGGCGCGCGCCCGCAAGCCGAACGGTACCGGCCTGCATTGCGGTAACGGCGAGCTGATCATGACCGGGATTATCGAGGCGATCATCGACCGCATGGCCGACACGCTGGAACGGCTCGGCACCGAGATCGACCAGATTTCCCAGGAAGTGTTTTCCGCCAAGGCAGCCAAGGCCAACAAGAAGACCCGCGACCTGCAGGACCTCATCCGCGAGGTCGGCCAGAAGGGTGAGTTCATCACCGTCGTCCGCGAAAGCCTCGTCAGCGTTTCCCGGGTGGTTGCCTATTACGCAGCGCTCGACGGCGTCGACCGCAAGCTGACCAAGGAACTGCGCCAGCGCCTGAAACTGCTGCAGCGGGACGCCACCTCGCTCGGCGACCACTCGGCCTTCCTGTCCGGCAAGATCAATTTCCTGCTGGATGCGACGCTCGGGCTGATCAACCTTGAGCAGAACCAGATCATCAAGATCTTCTCGGTCGCCTCGGTCGTGTTCCTGCCGCCGACCCTGGTCGCCTCGATCTATGGCATGAACTTCGCCAACCAGCCGGAACTGCAATGGACCTACGGCTACCACATGGCGATCGCCATGATGATCGTCTCGATGGCCCTGCCGTATCTCTACTTCAAGCGCAAGGGCTGGCTGTAGGGGAAGGTGCCCCTCATCCCCCTGCCGGGACCTTCTCCCCGCTTGCGGGTAGAAGGGCATGCGCCGCACCGTGTTGCTCCCCATCGGGCGTCTCACGGGGCACGTCCCCTCTCCCCGTTCTACGGGGAGAGGGCTAGGGTGAGGGGCTGCCTATCAGCAGGCGGTCAATATAAAGGACCAACATAAAGAATGCGCCGGAGGTTGTCCGGCGCATGATTTCACCTCGAAAGGAGGGATCGGTCAAACATCCCATTCCGGGGCCAGATGCCCCGGGTTGACGATGCGGCCGGTCGGCCTGGCGAGCTTGTGGATCGCCAACATCTCGTCTTCCGACAGGGCGAAATCGAAAACGTCGAAATTTTCCGGCAGGCGGGAGACGGTTGCGGTCTTGGAGAGCGCGATGACGTCCTTCTGCTGGATCGCCCAGCGCAATGCCACCTGCGCGGCGGTCTTGCCGTGCCTGGAGCCGATATCCTTCAGCACCGGGTCGCCCGGCACCGCGCCGTTCGCCATCAGGTAATAGGAGGTCAGCGACATGCCATGTTTGCGCACCTCGTCGAGAACCTTGGTCTGGTCGAGATAGGGGTGGTATTCGACCTGATTGGTGGCGAGCGGCGCGTCGGAGAGTTTGACCGCCTCGGCGACCAGCGCGGTGGAGAAGTTCGAGACGCCGATATTCCTGACCTTGCCGGCCTTTTTGAGCGCGTTCAGCGCGCCCATGCGGTCGGCGAGCGGCATTTCGCTCTGCGGCCAGTGGAGGAGGAGGAGATCGACGTAATCGGTCTTCAGCTTGGCCAGGCTCTCGTCGACCGAGGCGATGAAGGCATCATGGCCGACACGGTCCACCCACACCTTGGTGGTCAGAAAGATGTCGGCGCGCGGGACGCCGGACTTGGACAGCACGTCGCCGACCGCCGCCTCGTTCTTGTAGATCTGCGCGGTATCGACATGGCGAAAGCCGAGCTTCAGGGCCTCCGGCAACACGCGGGCGACGTCCTCGTCGGGCATGCGGAACGTGCCGAAACCGAGGGCAGGGATGTTGGCGCCGTTGGCGCTGACTGTGAACATATCGAACTCCTTCGGAAAAGCCCGGGCCAAATTGCTTAAAATGGCGCCGGGCAAAATGGGGCCCCTATTACATGGACCGATTCTGTGACGGATCAACCACCCGAGTTTTCGGGGGTATCAGCCGGCGATGGGCGGGTTGAGGCGGGCAAAACCCTCCTGCCGCCGATAGGGAAAATGCGGGTAGGGCGCGGTCACCGCGCTTGCCGCATCGAGCCTTGCGACCTGCTCCCTCGTCAGCGACCAGCCGACGGCCCCGAGGTTCTGGCGAAGCTGCTCCTCGTTGCGGGCGCCTATGATCACCGAGGAAACGGTCGGCCGGCCGATAAGCCAGTTGATCGCCACCTGCGGCACGGTCCTGCCGGTCTCCTCCGCCACGCCTTCCAGCGCATCGACCACGCGGTAGAGCAGTTCGTCTTCGACCGGCGGGCCGAAATCGGCCGTCTGATGAAGGCGGCTGCCCGCCGGAAGCGGCTTGCCGCGGCTGATTTTGCCGGTAAGCCGGCCCCAGCCGAGCGGGCTCCAGACCAGCGCGCCGAGCCCCTGGTCCTTGCCGAGCGGCATCAGGTCCCATTCGTAATCGCGGCCGACCAGCGAATAATAGACCTGGTTGGCCACATAGCGGGTCATTCCGTGCTTTTCAGCGGCTGCCAGCGACTTCATGATCTGCCAGCCGGAGAAATTCGAGACGCCGACATAACGCAGCTTGCCGTCCTGCACGAGCCGGTCGAGCGTCGAGACGACCTCCTCGACCGGCGTCGAGGCGTCGAAGGCATGCAGCTGGAAAATGTCGATATGGTCGGTACCGAGCCGCTTGAGAGCTGCCTCCACGGAGCCGATCAGGCGCGAGCGCGAGGAGCCCCAGTCATTCGGCCCGTCGCCGGTCGGCAGGCTGGCCTTGGTGGAAATCAGCACGTCGTTGCGCCGGCCCTTGATCGCCTCGCCCAGCACCTCTTCCGAGGCGCCGGCCGAATAGACGTCGGCGGTGTCGAACAGGGTGACGCCGGCGTCGAGGCAGATATCGACGAGGCGGCGGGCCTCCTCCACATCGGTCGTGCCCCAGTGGCTGAACAGCGGGCCGGAGCCGCCGAAGGTGCCGGCTCCGAAACTGAGCACCGGCACCTTGAGGCCGGATGCGCCGAGATTGCGATATTCCATGATCGTGATCCTTGGTTGGACGGTTATTCGGCGGGGCAGGAGAGGGCGGAAGCGTCGCCTGTGACAGCCTCGCGCCTGTCCAGCCGGATGGCGAAGAGGGCGACGGCAAGTGCGGCAAGCGGCACCAGGCCGGCGACCAGCGTGACCGAGCCGAGACCCGGGCCATGGTCGATGACCATGCCGCCCAGCCACGCGCCGATCGCATTGCCGAGGTTGAAGGCGGCGATGTTGAAGGAGGAAGCGAGACCCTGGCCCGCCCCTTCCGCCTTCTGCAGCACCCACATCTGCAGCGGCGAGACGGTGGCGAAGGCGGCTGCGCCGAACAGGCCGATGGCGATCACGGCAAGCACCGGCTGGTGGATCGCCGCCGTCATTGCCAGCAGCGCCACCGACAGGGCGACGAGGGATGCCACGATGGTCGGCACCAGATGGCGGTCGGCCAGCCAGCCGCCGGCCAGGTTGCCGATCACCAGACCGCCGCCGAAGACGAGCAGGATCGGCGAGACGGCGGCTTCCGAAAAGCCGGTGATCTGGGTCAGGATCGGCGCGATATAGGTGAAGCCCGCAAACACGCCGACCCAGCTGAGCACGGTGATCAGCAGCCCGAGCAGGACCGACCGACGGCCGAGTACCGCAAGCGCGCCCTGAGAGCTTTCCTCCTGATTGTCGGCCGCCTTGTCTTTCGGAACGAGGAGCGCGATCACGGCGAGAGCGACGATGCCGATCAGGGTGACGGCAAGGAAAGTCGAGCGCCAGCCATAGGCCTGGCCGAGCCAGGTGCCGAAGGGCACGCCCAGGATGTTGGCGACCGTCAGGCCCGTGAACATGATGGCGATGGCGGATGCCTTTTTGTTCGGTGCGACGAGGCTGGTGGCGACCACCGAGCCGACGCCGAAGAACGATGCATGCGCGAAAGCGGTCAGCACTCGGGCGGCCATCAGCATCCAGTAATCGGGCGCCAGCGCACAGGCCAGATTGCCGACGGTGAACACCACCATCAGCGCCATGAGAAGCGTCTTGCGCGACCATTTGCCGGCGATCGCGCCGAGAATGGGGGCGCCGACGACGACGCCGAGCGCGTAACCGGAAATGAGCAGGCCGGCCGCCGAGATCGACACGCCGAGATCGGCGCTGACATCGATCAGGAGACCCATGATGACGAATTCGGTAACCCCGATGCCGAAGGCACCGGCCGTCAGGGCGTAGAGAGCGAGAGGCATTGTCTTTGTCCTCGGGAGGAAGGAATTGAGTTTGATGCAGTGCAATATCTGCCCGGAGGACTTGCCTGTGTAGCGGCATAGGCGGATAATCATTTGTGAATTGAAGTCACAGGTATTGGAGGCCGTGCTCGGGACACCCCCCTCTGGCCTGCCGGCCATCTCCCCCTCAAGGGGGGAGATCACAAGCGGTTCGACCTTCGTGCCCCATCGCAGGACCTAGTCGCAGCAGGTCATCTATTGCGACGGAGGTCTATTGTTTGGGGAAGCCGATCCGGCCAGCCGATTCTCCCCCCTTGAGGGGGAGATGGCCGGCAGGCCAGAGGGGGGCGGGAGCCACAGTGGTCGCGGTTTTGGGAATGGAAAGCGAGGATCGAAGACGATGGACAACCGCGCCGGAGAAATGGAAGTTTTCGCCCTCGCCGCCGAGCTCAAGAGCTTTTCGGCCGCGGGCCGCAAGCTCAAACTCTCTCCCTCGGCGGTGAGCAAGCTCGTCACCCGCCTGGAAGACCGGCTCGGAACCCGCCTCGTGGTCCGCTCCACCCGCATGCTGCAGCTGACGCCGGAGGGCGAGACCTATCTCGCCCGTGCCCGGCGCATTCTCGCCGAGATCGCCGATACCGAGGAGATGGTCGCCGGCGGCGGGCGGACGCGGCCGCGCGGACCGCTGTCGATCAACGCTTCGGTCGGTTTCGGCGAGCGCTATATCCTGCCGCTGACCTGCGAGTTCCAGCAGCTTTTCCCGGATGTGCAGCTCGATATCACGCTGACCGACGATACTGTGGATCTCATCCGCGAACGGGTCGATATCGCCATCCGTCACGGGCCGATGCGCAACTCGTCGCTGATGGCGCGAAAACTCGGCGAGAGCCGCCAGGTGGTGATTGCCTCGCCGGGTTACCTGGAGCGTCACGGCGTGCCGAACAGCCCGGCCGAGCTCATTCATCACAACTGCATCAATTTCAATTTCCGGCGGTCGGTCGAAGGCTGGCCTTTTCGCGATCCGCAAACGGGCAAGCGCGAACTGCTGCCGGTGTCTGGAAGCCTGAAGGCGAGCAGCGGCTCGATCATCCGGCAGTTCTGCCTGGACCATCTCGGTATCGGCCGCGTCGGGCGTTTCCATGTGGAGCCGGATATCGTCGCCGGCCGGCTCTTGCCCGTGCTCGAGGATTTCAATCCGGAAGACATCGAGGAAATCCACGCCGTTTATGCCGGTCACGAACACCTGGCGGTGCGCATCCGCACCTATATCGATTTCCTTGCGGCCCGGCTTTAGCACGTTTTCCTGATCAAGTTGGTCGTGAAACGTGTCTTCGCGGCCACAGTTTTGCCTTGCATTGGTCAAGTTTGCCACCCACATCGGCGGGATTAGGAGAATCTATTCCCATGAGTGACCAGCTGAATGAAATCATCGCCCGCATTCGGGCGGAGGTGACTGCCGGTTCGGCCGAACGCGCGCATGTCGTCATGTCGATGGAAGACCTGCGGCTGCTTGTCCAGAGCTTCGAAATCCTCAATTCCGAAAAGGCGGAGCTGCGCCGCAGGGCAGAACTTCATGCCGACGTCATCGAGGCGGTGACGGTCTTCATGGAGGCCTATCGCGACAAGTACAAGAACTACGGCAGCGGCGGCATACGTCCGAGTGCGGTCCTGCGCCATGAGGTGTGGCGGGTCTATGCTGCCATGCGCGGTCTGCCGATCGCCAATGACAGCATGTTCTGAGGGCCTGCGGCCCCTCCGGTAACCGGCCTCAGTCCCGGTCCGGTGCGCCGAGCGGGAAGAGCGGCCGATAGGGCCTGGCCTCGTCCACCGCACGCGCAAACGACGGCCGGGCGAGCAGCCGGCTGCGATAGGCCCGCACATGCGCGAACTGTTCGCCGATCGGATGCGTCCAGTCCGCATAAAAGAGGGCAGGGGCCGCCGCGCAGTCCGCAAGGCTGAATGCCGCACCCGCCGCCCATTGCCGCTCCGCCATCCGCTCGTTCAGCCATCCATAGGCCGCGTCCAGCATGCCGCGTGCTTCCTCAACGCCGTAGGGGTCGCGGTTCTCTTCCGGCCGGATGGCGTTGAACACCACCTTCTGCTGCGGGGTGGAAATATAGTTGTCGAAGAACCGGTCCATCATCCTGACGTCGAGCGCCGCATCGGCCTCGTCGGGGATCAGCTTCACCGGGCCGGGATAATGGATGCCCAGATATTCGATGATGATCGTCGCCTCGAAAATCCGCTTCTCTCCGTCGATCAGGATCGGAAAACGCTTGACCGGCCACATGCTGCAGAGATCCTGATAGGCCGAAGGATCCTCCGGCCCGAGCATGCGAGTGTCGAAGGGGGTGTCGTTTTCGTAAAGCGCGGTCAGCACTTTCTGGCAGTAGGACGAGAACGGATGTGAATAAAGCACCGGACGCATAGCGGCCTCCCATAACCGATTGCAAATCGAAACTGGTTTATGGGTAGTCTATCTGATTGTCTTTTGCAACCGGTTTTGTGGAGGGCATGACTTCGATATTTTGTGCCGTGCCCGCCTCACGCCTCCGCGCCGACCTTCTCCCGCACATGCATCGCCCTGATCTCGTTTGCCACCATTTCCTGCAGCCGCCAGAGGTTGCGGTCGTGGATGCCGAATTCGGCGAGATGCACGACGGTGTTGTAGAGATATTCGGCGCAGGATCCCCGATGCCCGCAGGCGCGCGCCAAAACTTTCGCCACCTCGTCGAGCGGCAGCAGCGGCCGGACGATGCGCTTGCTGGTGCCCCCGACCCAGAAGGTCAGCGCCCGGATGGTTTCGCCGCCCTGGGTGCGCACCGGCAGCCAGCGGAACGAAGTCAGGCTGTCGCGATGGCTGACCTCGCGGCGCAGCGCCTTTTCGATCTGGACGCGTTTTTCCTCGTCGGCCACCTGGTAGATCACACCGTCGCAGCGGCCCCCGCGCGACAGCATCATCATCAGCCCCGGCTGTGCCGGCGAGCCGCGGCCACGCTCGATCCGCAGCGAAAAGGAACGATGCCAGCCGAAGGCCGCGGCCCGCTGGCAGGCGATCGAATCGAAGCCCGGTTTCCAGATCAGCGAGCCATAGGCGAAGATCCACAGCGGCTCCTCGCCGATTTCCGCAAACAGCCGGTCGGCGATCCGGATATAGTCGTCGTCGGTCAGCGGCTCCCAGGTGGCCGGCGGGCCGGGGTCGATCTCCTCGCGGAAGCAGAGGTCGACCAGGTCCTGCGTCAGCGACAATGTGGAAGGTTTCGGCATGGCTTCGGGCGGCTTTTCGGGCGGACGACGAAAATAGCAGGGGGAAGAGTGCAGACGCATTGGAGCCGAGTCAACCCGTTTTCCCGCCGTTTCCGGGCGGTGTCCCTGTCCGGGATCGGCCGTTTTGCTGCCCCTCGACCACCGATTTGCTGCATTGCCGCACGGGTGCCCAGATGTTTTGCTCGAAGGGATCACGGAATGTTTCCGGCTGGAAAGATTCTCGATGAGTGAAAAGTGGAGTTTCTCGACTGATGCGTTGGCTTTTTATCGCAGTGCTGGTGATCCTGGTTGGTTGTGTATTGAGCATCATCTGGATGAACGATTCCGGTCTTGGCCGGATAGAGGTCACGCAGCCTCAGCCGCAAAACCCGCTGGCGCCGCCCCCGGGCACGCCCTGAGGCCGCCCGACACGCACTCGAGACGTCAGGCCCTCACGGCGACGATGAAGAGCCGGGGGAAACGCAACAGCACCCGTCCGTCCGCCATCGGCCGATAGGCCCCGGCGATGCGGGCCGTGTAATCCGCAGTGAACGCCGCCGCATGTTCCGGGCCGGCGGCGTCGAGATAGGGCCGCAGCCCGGTGGCCTTGACCCATTCGACGATCGCGGGCGCATCCGCCAGCGGATGGTAATAGACCGTGTGCCAGACCTCGACGCGCGCCGATTTCGGCATCAGCCGGTCAAAATAGCCGGCCGGCGGCGGCAGCACCGGGCGGCGTACCCTGCCGCCCGCAAAGGCGGCCTTCCACGGCCCCGCGGCGCCCGTCTCCTCCATCAGGGTGTGGCTCGGCTCCGCAAGATTGTCCGGCATCTGCACCGCCAGCACCCCGCCGGGCTTGAGGTGGTCCATCAGCCGGGCAAGCACCGAAATATGGTCCGGCACCCATTGGAAGACCGCATTGGCATATAGCAGGTCGGCCGGCTGTTCCGGCGCCCAGCTGTTGAGATCAGCCTTGACGAATTTCATTCCGGGCAGGCGCCTGGCCGCCGCCGCCAGCATGTTGTCGTCGCTGTCGAGGCCGCAGACATTGGCCGCCCCGAAACGTTCGGCGATCAGTTCGGTGGAATTGCCCGGACCGCAGCCGAGGTCATAGGCGCGCTCCGCCGAGCCGAGCGGTACCTGTGCCAGAAGATCGCGCGCCGGCCGCGTCCGCTCGTCCTCGAATTTCACATATTGCTCCGCCGACCACGCCATCATTGCCGTCCCTGACTGTTGCCTCGCCAGAACATGGCACTCTCCCGTGACGGTCTCCATGGTCAAAAATATCAATTTTTGTGATGATCCATTTCATATTATCGCTTGACCTCGGCGCGGGGGCCGGCCTTCACTCACCCCGCAATTTTGAAGCGTTAAGGAGATCGCCATGCCCGTCAACACAGCCCCTCGCAGCACCACCTGGACATTTGTGGATGGCGAATGGCTCGAGGGCAATCCGAAGCTGATCGGCCCGACCTCGCATGCCATGTGGCTCGGCTCCACCGTGTTCGACGGAGCCCGCTGGTTCGACGGCATCGCGCCGGACATCGACCTGCATTGCCAGCGCGTCAACCGTTCCGCGACGAACATGGGCATGCAGCCGGTGATGCAGGCGGAAGAGATCGAGGCGCTCGCCTGGGAAGGCGTGAAGAAATTCGACGGCAAGACCGCGATCTACATCAAGCCGATGTACTGGTCCGAACACGGCATGCCCTACAGCGTCGTCACCGCCGATCCGGAATCGACCCGGTTCGCGCTCTGCCTGTTCGAGGCGCCGATGCATACCGCAAAACCCTCGTCGCTGACCGTTTCGCCATTCCGCCGCCCCAACCCCGAAGTGGCGATGACCGGCGCCAAGACCGGCAGCCTTTATCCCAATAGCGGCCGCATGATCATGGAGGCGCGGGGCCGCGGCTTCGACAACGCGCTCGCCCGCGACATGAACGGCAATGTCGCCGAGACCGCGTCCTCCAACATCTTCATGGTCAAGGACGGCGTGATCATGACGCCGATCGCCAACGGCACGTTCCTTGCCGGCATCACCCGCTCGCGCGTCATCGGCTTGCTTCGCCGCGGCGGTTTCGACGTGCGCGAGACGACGCTGACCGTCGACGACTTCATGGACGCCGACGAGATCTTTACCTCCGGCAACTATTCCAAGATCGTGCCGGTCAACCGCTTCGAGGAACGCCAGCTCCAGGAAGGCCCGGTCGCCCGCAAGGCGCTGGAACTCTACATGGACTGGGCCCGCTCCCCCGGCGACGAGGCCTGAGGGGCTCGGGTTAGATGCCTGCGCTCGCCCGATACGGGAATCTTGAGAAGAGCTCCGGGACAGATCGCGCCGGGGCGGCCGTGAGACTTTGATCGAGCTCTATGCCCGTGCGGATCGCCTCATTCCAGCCGATCCGCACGGCATCCTTGATGCCTACCCGATATCGCGCCCGATACTCCTTGTGGGGTCATAGTCGAATACGTCGCTCCAATCGCCTTTCCTGTGGCGGTCGCGCATCATCTCGACCTTTTCCGTCAGATCTCTCTCGAATTCGCGAAGCCGCCCGGCTTCGGCCTCCCGCTTTTCGGCGGCCATGCGACGCGCATTCTGCTCCGCCATGCCCTCAACAGCCGAGGCCAAAGAGAACGCGTTGACGATAGCCAGAAGGAACCCATTGGAGGCAATCGCCGGATTAGACATTGCGGCAGCCCCTGCGGCCACGGTCGCATTTGCGCCCAGCCGCAGTATGTCCTCTTTACGCTCGGCATGGATCCTGGCTTCAGCCTCATAGTCCTCTGCAGACTTGGTGGGCGGTCTCAGCCAGTCTTGTTCCATATAGACAAAGGCCGTCATCGCTTCAGGTCCTGCCATGCGAGATGGAGCCGGAGGAACATGTTTTTGAGGACCGCTTGAGCTGTTTCGCCTCGGGCGCCGCGGGCCTGAATCTGAATTGTCCAATCCCCGAAAGGAGAAGTATTGAAGCCTTTCTTCAATCCGGCAGGCGATATGTTCGGATCAAGCGATGCGATCGTCTTGCTGGGTGGCAGGATGACGTTCTCGCCACAGGGAAGGCGCGCAGAAGCGTTCAGCAGCAGGGTGGAGGAGGGGAACTGATTGGCATTTCCGGAGTCGGTATCGTCCAGCCAGATGTCTACGCCTTGAAGGAGCGCCGACTCGGGTATCCGGAACTGTTTCAGGAACGCGTAGTCGATTTTGAAGATGAAATAGGAATTGGGCAGCTGAGAAAGCCAGCTTTGTTTCGCCATCAGCCGCTGTCCCTCGCCCTCGTCGTTCTGGTGGAAGGGAATGACGACGGACCCGAAACGGATCCGCTCCGATAGTCGCTGGATCTGGCTTTCCATCGTCTTGTACCAGAAGATTAGCCCGTCCAGAAATTTGGGGTCGTCTATGCGAGGGAACCTGGCGTCCTCGCTGTCGACGATGAAGAAGAGATCCTCAAGGCCGACTTTGAGCGCAAGCGCTATCAGGTAGGCCTCCCGGACGTCGATGGAGAACTGGCGGACGATCATTTCGTGCCGGGCGACGAAACTGCCGGGACTGTCTCTGTCGGACAGACGAGAGATCTTCGCGTCCAGCTCCTGTTTCATCGCGGCGACCTGCGTTTCCTGGGCGCGGAAAAAACCCGCCCAATCCACGGGCGAAGCCTCATCGCCGGTCGTGCGCCCCTCGGCATCGGTCTTCGTGCGACGCTGGTTCTTCAGCAACGTGGCTTCGTTCTCCCGCGACCAGGCCAGTTGCGCTTCGCCGGCGGCGATTGTCTTGGTCCGATATTCCACATCCAGAACCTCTCGAAACGATTCCTGATCGAGGCGGTATGCCTGCTCTCGCAAGGCCGCGCAGCGATCGAGCCGGAGAGACAGCAATCGCTGCAAGTCCTCGATCCGGCAGGGATCGTAGAGGAGCTTGGTCGTGTCGAGATCTCTCAGGGCGTCTTCGACAAACGCATCGATTGCCTGCGTGATTTTAGGAGGCGATCTCGGATCTTCTCTCTCATACCGAAGAACCATCGGGAACTTGTTTCCCAACTCTATCGACAGTTTCTGCCATTCCTCTTTCATGGTTGCTTCTCCCCCTCAAAGAAAGCTCATACGTCGAAACTGATATATAAAAATATGTTTGCCAAAATATACATAATGTATTGTCGGCGACAAGTTTCTTGCGCGATAAACTGCGAGATATATTGTCGATGAGAGCGCGGAAGCTTGTGCGAGTTAAACCCAGTCGCTCTGTCCCGGTATATTGCCGATCCATAAGCTGCTCGGCAGAAATCCATCCCGAATTTACGCCCTGGCCCGGGCGCTCCTCACACGAACCGCACCGCGGCCGTGCCGATGATGACCATCGAGACAGCGATCATCAGGGGTTTGACCGGCAGGTGCCGGACGATGAAGGCGCCGATCGGGGCGGCCAGGATGCCGCCGAGGATGAGGCCGAGGGCGGAGGAGAGTTCGGACCAGCCGAGCGCCACGATGAAGGTCGCCGATATCACCGTGGTGACGGCGAATTCGGTGAGGTTGGTGGAACCGATCACCTTCTTCGGATCGTGACCGCGCCCGAGCAGAGAGCTGGTGACGATCGGCCCCCACCCGCCGCCGCCCATCGCATCCAGCAGCCCGCCCGCACCGCCGACATAGGGCACCACCCGGTCGCGCACGTCGCGCGGAAATTTCGGCTGGAAAGCCTTGTAGAGAATGAACAGGCCGACGGCGATCAGATAGACCGAGACGAAGGGTTCGACCGCCTTGCCGTCGATATTCGACAGGAGATAGGCGCCGATCGCCCCGCCGATCATGCCGGCCGGCGCAAGCCTTGCCACCAGCCGCCAGTCGACATTGCGGTTGTAGAGATGCGAGGCGCCCGAGGCGGCGGTGGTGAAACATTCCGTCACATGGGTCATGGCGCTGGCGGCGGCCGGCGCGACCCCGACGGCAAGCAGGCTGGTGGTCGTCAGCACCCCGAAAGCCATGCCGAGCGCCCCGTCGATGATCTGTGCGAAGAAGCCTATGGCGACGAAGATCAGGAATTCGGGCGTCACGAAATCGAGCGACATTGAACCTCCTCTTTGCCAGCGGCCTTCGCCTTCAATTCGCCGGCGCGAAAAAAGGTTCCCGTTTTGCTTGTGCGGGAGGGCCGGTAAGCGCGCGGGAAAAATATCCCTCGGCCGGCGGGGAGGGGCGGTTCGGGCAGGAAAACTGCGGGCCGGCCGGCGTGCCCGCCTGCCGGTGCCGCCTGATCCGGCGGTTATTTCACCGTCAGCTTGTCGGCGGAAATCTCGCCGCCGATTTCGGCCTTGCGGGTCTTCTTGTCGAAGGCGCAGATGGTGCTGACGGTGACGTTGGCGCCGACCGCCTTGCCGGAGACGATAGCAAGCCCATAGCTCTGGCTGCCGAAGGGATCGACCAGCGCCTTGCCGTTCTCGATCAGCCCCTTTGCGGCGGTCACGCAGGCCTTGGATACTTCGGCCCGGAAATTGGACCAGGCGTCGTCGGAGGCGGCATTGGCGGTGCCGCTTCCGGATGCGATCAGGGCGACGGCAAGTGCGAGGACGGTCTTCATCAAACGGGCTCCGAATCGGTGATCTGGCCCGTTTCTTGTATCTTGAAAATTCAGCAAGTTCTTGATGCGATCGGCTTGATTTTTGGCAAAGTTACCGTTGCCTCTTGGAGCTTGCGCTCCTATGTTCCCGCACGACGCTTTACCCACGGTGTGTGCCGAACAAGGAGTAGACCAATGGCTTTCGAACTTCCCGAACTCCCCTACGATTACGAAGCCCTTTCGCCCTTCATGTCGAAAGAGACGCTCGAATTCCATCACGACAAGCACCACAAGGCCTATGTCGATAACGGCAACAAGCTCGCTGCCGAAGCCGGCCTGGCCGATCTGTCGCTCGAGGAAGTCGTCAAGAAGTCCTTCGGCACCAACCAGGGCCTCTTCAACAATGCCGCCCAGCACTACAACCACGTCCATTTCTGGAAGTGGATGAAGAAGGGCGGCGGCGGCAACAAGCTGCCGGGCAAGCTCGAAGCAGCCGTTGCCTCCGATCTCGGCGGCTACGACAAGTTCAAGGCCGATTTCATCGCTGCCGGCACCACGCAGTTCGGCTCCGGCTGGGCCTGGCTCTCCGTCAAGGACGGCAAGCTCGCCATCTCCAAGACCCCGAACGGCGAAAACCCGCTGGTCCACGGTGCCGAGCCGATCCTCGGCGTCGACGTGTGGGAACATTCCTATTACATCGACTACCGCAACGCCCGTCCGAAATATCTCGAAGCCTTCGTCGACAGCCTGATCAACTGGGACTACGTCCTCGAGCGCTACGAAGCCGCCACGAAGTAATCGAACGGCTTGATCGCCGGTTTTTCGAGAACACCCGGTGTCGCAAGGCGCCGGGTGTTTTTCGTTTTGAAACCCGCTCATTGGGAAAGCAGGAGGAAGACGGGTCATGGACGAGCAATCGATTGAGACGGTCCTGGCGGAGCTTTCCGCCCGCGAGCCGATCTTTCATCGCCGCGAATTCGGCACCAGCCGGGAGGCCCTGGAGGCGATGACGGAGGAGACATTCTGGGAGATCGGCGCCAGCGGCAGAATTTACCGGCGCGACGTCGTCATAGCCAATCTCCTCGAGCGGTACCGCGAGCCGGAACCCCATGACTGGCCCTGCCGGGATTTCACCATCAGCCGCCTCGCCGACGACCTCTACCATCTGTCCTATATCCTGGAGGAGCCGGATCGCCGCAGTTGGCGGTCCACGTTCTGGAGGAGCACCTCGACCGGCTGGAAGATCGTCTTCCATCAGGGGACGGTGATTTCCTGAGTGGCGCCGGCTTCCGGCCCCCGCGCCTTATCCGGCAGACCGCGCAAACCGAGCGGCCAGCGCCACCCAGAGGATGACGAAAACCGGCAGCGGCAATATCGAGCGCATCGCCAGCCAGAGGTCCGTCGGCAGGATGGGAGCCGTCATGATCGCGATGACCACCATCAAAGCCGCGCCGGCGAAAAACGTAAGATAGGCTTGGCCCCACCGTTCACCGGAGAGGGGCGATCTCGCTTCGAGGAGCAGGTTTCCGGCCGTTTCCCGATAGAGGGCAAGCAGCAGAAAGAGAATGGCGGCTGGCAGGAAAGCCAGGGAAAGTCGCGCCTTGACGGCAATATCCGACTGTTCGGACACCGCGTGCGCCAGATCCGCTAGGCCGTAGGTGATCATGGCGTTGATGATCAGCACGAGCATGGAGCGCCAGAACAACGCCCAGAGGGCTTGAAAGAAAGCAGCCAGCAGTCCATTCCTCCCGTCATCCTCGGCATGCTGCCGACAGTCGCCGTGTTATGTCACAAAAGCATGATTTTGTTGCAATCATTGCACCGCCTCGGTCCTCGACCCACGAACGATGCAATATCCGGACGCAGCCGCGGTTGTTTTCAAGCGGCTCCTTCTGCCGGTCGGCTTGATTTTCCCTGGGAATGCTCCAAAGTAGTCACTAATGACCACTTTGGAGGTTGAATTGTCGGAAGTCAGTTTGAAGAATGCCAAAGCGGGTTTTTCCCTTTTCGTCGATCAGGCTGCCGCCGGTGAGTTCGTGACGATCACCCGGCACGGCAAGCCGGCGGCCGTGATCGTCAGCGTCGAGGCCGCGGAGGCCGCAAGGAAGGCGCTGCAGAAGGATCGCGCCAGCCTGGTCCGGTATCTGCGGAATTTTCCGGCCGACATCGACCTTGATGAGGATGTCTTCGCTCGAAATCCCGCACCGAGCCGCGAGGTCGATCTGTGACGGGATTTCTTCTCGATACCAATGCCGTTTCGATGTTTTCACCCTCGAAGGCCGGCACGTCTCCGGCTTTTGCCAGTTGGGTCGACGAGCAGGAAAAGCTTGAGACGATCTATCTTTCTGCCGTGACTGTCCATGAGATCGAAAAGGGCGTCCGATTGTTGGAAGCGAGGGGCGCGACCTCGAAGGTCGCGCTCATAGGGCTCTTCCTCGAAGGGCTGATTGCCGGATATGGCGACCGTATCCTGCCGCTCGATGCAGCAACGGCGCGGGAATCCGGCAAGCTGGAAGCCGGCGCCCTGTCCGCCGGGCACAACCCCGGCATGGCGGATGCGATGATCGCCGGAACGGCAAGCCTTCACGGGTTGACGATCATCACCCGTAACCTCAGGCATTTCCTGCCGTTCGGTGTGCCGGTGAGGTCGCCCGAAGACTTGTCTCTCTGACGCAAATGCTAGCCCGCTGCCGCCATCGCGACATCGTCACACGCCTGTCACAACCACGGACTACCTCCGCGAAATGCCTCACGAAAAACCTCTCCTCCGCTTCGGCGTGATCGCCGATCCGCAATATGCCGACCTGCCGCCATGGCTGGAGATGAACCGTCATTACGCCAACAGTCTCGACAAGCTGGGCCGGGCGATCGGGGTGCTGAACGGTGAGGATCTTTCCTTCGTGGTGACGCTCGGCGATCTCATCGACCGCGGCTGGGAGAGTTTCGAGCCGGTCCTCTCGGTATACAAGGAGCTGCGCCACGAGAGCTTTCTGATGCCGGGCAATCACGATTTCCTGGTTGCGTCGGAGCATCTGGCCGATGTCCACACACGGCTCGGCATGCCGGCCGCCTGGCACGATTTTTCCCGCGGCGGTTTCCGCTTCGTGGTGATCGACGGCAACGAGATCAGCCTGTTTTCGACCCCGGAAGGCCACCCGCGCCACACGCTGGCGCGGCAGCGGCTGGAAGCGCTGCTGGCCGAAGGCGCGATCAACGCCAAGGAGTGGAACGGCGGCATCAGCGACGAGCAGTTCGCCTGGCTCGAAGCCGTGCTGGAGCGCGCCCGTGCCGCGGGCGAAAAAGTCGTCGTCCTTGGCCATTATCCGCTCTGCCCCGAAAACGAGCACAATCTGTGGAGCGGCGAGCGGCTGACCGGTCTCTTCGCCCGCTCCGGCAACGTGATCGCCTATCTGAACGGCCATAACCATGTCGGCAATCTCGGCCGCGCCGGCAACACCTGGTACGTGAACTTCAAGGGCATGGTCGACACCGAGACGGAAAGCACCTTCGCGGTGGTGGAAATCTTCGCCGACCGTATCGAGATCACCGGCCACGGCCGCGAGCAAAGCCGCACGCTTACTCTCTAAACGGCGAGCGCCTCAGCCACGCGCCGCCCAGGTCAGCCCGCGCCGCAGGATGCTGCGCATATGCGGATGTTCGAACTCTGCCGCCACATGGCCGAGCGCCGAATAGAAGATCCGTCCCTGGCCGAAATGGCGCTTGAAGACGACCGGCATCACCACGTCGCGCACCGCCTCGTCATATTCGCCGGTAAAGGTCGTCGTCGCCAGGATTTCGACGGACGGGTCGTAATGCAGGTAATACTGCTCCGACCTGTAGTCGAAATCCGCAATGCCGCGCAGCACCGGGTCGTCGGGGCGGGTGACGTTGACGCGGAAGTCGATGATATTGCCGGGATGCGCCACCCAGGTGACGCCGCAGAGATAACGGAAGGCGGCACTTTCCTTGAAGGAGGTCGCGAGCGCCCCGTGATGGCCGCCGAGCCCCAGCCCGCCCCGCACGGCCGCAACAAGCGCCTGGGCATGTGCCTTTTCCAGCTTTTCGCCGGTAATGATCGGCACCAGCAGATCGGCGGCCTCGATGTTGCGGGAGCCGAATATGCTCAGATCGCCGGTAATCTCGACCGAAAACCCGTCCTCGCGAAGGATGTCGCCGGTAATGCCGGCACACTCCTCCGGCTCATGGATTTTCGATCCGCCCCAGACAATGATTGCCTTGCGCATTCATCCACTCCCATGCCCTGCTGATTCCCGAGGATGCGCGCGCACCATAGGGGCAAAGCCGCGGGCTGTCAGGCGCAGGCTTCGCGACCCCGGCATGCCGGTCACGTCGGCGGGTTGTTCCAGCCCTGGACCCAGAGCTGCCGCAGCATCTCGCCTTCACCGCGAAAGAAGCCGTCCGCCAGTTCGCAATGCTCCACCCGGTCGGCGCGAAAATTGCGGATCGCCTGGCGCAGTTCGCACCAGGCGACGATATTGGCCGTCTGCGAATAATAGATGAGTGCGAGGGGCCGGATCGTCCGCTCCGTGGCGCGGGCATATTCGTCGCGGTAGTCGAGCGCCAGTTTCTGCTCGTCGCGGATCGCACGGCGCACCATGGCAAGGTCGAGCGCGTCCGGCACTGGGGCGACCGAACCCCAGGCATGCAGCGCATTGGCGGAAAACGTGCCGGCGAGCGGCGCAGGCACCACGGCGGCGATCTTGCGGTTCACCTGCTTGGCGGCCTGCCTGAGTTCCGTGTCGCCGGTGCGCTCCAAGAGTGCCAGCGCCAGCACGATCGCCTCCGTCTCCTCGATCGACAGCATCAAGGGCGGCAGCGTGAAGCCGGGGCGCAGGATATAGCCGATGCCGCGCCCGCCCTCGATCGGCACCCGCATCGCCTGCAGCGCCGCGATATCCCGGTAGATGGAGCGCACCGTCACTTCGAGCTGCGCGGCGATCTCGGCCGCCGTCACCGGCTTTCTTGCAAGCCGAAGGATCTGGATGATCTCGAACAGGCGCGAGGCCTTGCGCATGCCGGCATTCCTTAAGCAGGGACGATCGCTACTGACAACACGCTGTCAGTTGGGCTGCCGTATAGGACCGCATATCCGATTGAAAAACAAGGCTTCATCATCCGAAGCCGGATATTGAGAGGATCAGAAACTGACATGACCTATACCGAAAATCTCTGGCTCTTCTTCACACTCCTGTTCGGCATCATCGTCGTGCCGGGCATGGATATGATCTTCGTGCTCGCCAATTCTTTGACCCGCGGCCGCACGGCGGGGCTGGCCGCCACTGCCGGCATCATCGCCGGCGGGCTGGTGCACTCGCTCTACGGCGCGGTCGGCGTCGGCCTGCTCGCCAGTCTCATGCCGGTTCTGTTCAGGCCGCTGCTGATCGTCGGGGCGCTCTACATGGCCTGGATCGGCGTCAGCCTGATCAGGAGCTCGATCACCGTCGACCATGTCGGCCCGGCGGACACGCGATCGAACTGGGAGGCCTTCCGGCGCGGCGCCGTCACCTGCCTGATCAACCCGAAGGCCTATCTGTTCATGCTCGCGGTCTATCCGCAATTCCTGCGGCCGGATTTCGGACCGCTCGCTCCGCAGGCGGCGGCCATGGCGGCGATGACGGCGGCGACCCAGCTCGGGATCTACGGCGGCCTTGCCGTGGCGGCCGGCCGGGCGCGGAAATTGCTGGTCGGCAATGGCAATGCGACGATCTGGGTCGGGCGGATTGCAGGCCTTCTGCTGCTTGCCGTTTCCGTGCTGACGCTCTGGGAAGGGCTGACGGCCTGAAGGACGGGATGCGGCGGTCGCGGCAAGCCATATATCCGTCACATTCGTGCCTGCCCGGCAACAGGCGGGGCCGCTCGCGGTGTCATGACAGAAAAGTTACTTTTTTCAAACGCATAAGCCGGCAATCATGATCCCCGCAAAACACTGCCGGCGCGACCGGCTCAATGAGGACAGGATTGATGAAGTTTAAACTGATTGCCGCCGCCGCGGCCGTACTCTGTCTTGGCTTGACGGCTGTGACCGCCCAGGAAACCCCGATCGCCAAGCGCCAGGCGCTGATGAAGGGTATCGGCGGCGCAACCGGCGCTCTGGCCGCCATCGCCAAGGGCGAAAAGCCTTATGACCAGGCTGTGGTCCGCACCGCGTTGACCACGATGAGCACCAATATCAAGGCTTTCCCCGACCAGTTCCCGGCAGGCTCGGAGACCGGCGACAAGACCAAGGCGGCGCCTGCCATCTGGGAAAAGAATGCCGAGTTCCGCGCAGATGCGCAGAAGCTCGGTTCCGATGCCGAGGTGCTTCTGGCGTCCCTGCCGGCAGACCAGGCCGCTGTCGGCAAGGCAATGCAGACGCTCGGCGGCAACTGCAGCACCTGCCACCAGAATTTTCGTCTGAAGTAATCGCGGTCCTGTCAAAGGACAGAAAGACGGCCGCAGCTTCTGCGGCCGTCCCCGCATCTTAGAATGACGCTGGAGGACGAAGGCGATGGCCTCGATATGGTCCAAAATCCTGGTGGCGGGCGTTGTGGTGGTCGCGGCCGGTGCCGCCACGGCCTGGGCGTTGACCAAGCCAGATCCCTATCCCGATTCCCGCTGGGCGGGTCTCGGCGCACCGGATCTCGCCAGCGGGGAACAGCTTTTCTGGACGGGCGGCTGCGCGAGCTGTCATGCCGCGGCGGGCGCCACCGGCGATGCGCTGAAGGTCTTGTCCGGCGGAAGGGCGCTGCCGAGCCCGTTCGGCACGTTCCATATCCCCAACATCTCGCCCGACCCCAAGGCCGGCATCGGCAGCTGGACGCTGGCTCAGTTCGGCAATGCCACCACCCGCGGCGTCGGCCCGGACGGCGAACACCTGTTTCCGTCCTTTCCCTACGGCTCCTATTCGAGGCTCTCGGCCAAGGATGTCAACGATCTCTTCGGCTACCTGAAGACCCTGCCGGCAAGCACCAACGTTGCGCCGCCGCACGAGCTGCCGTTCCCCTACAATATCCGCCTGGCGGTCGGCGGCTGGAAGTTCCTCTATTTCAACGACCGGCCGAGGGTAGAGCTCGCATCGGCCGACGACAAGCTCAAGCGCGGCCAGTTCCTGGTCGAAGGCCCCGGCCATTGCGGCGAATGCCACACCCCGCGCGACGCGACAGGCGGTTTCCTCCCCGACCGCTGGCTCGCCGGCGGCCCCAATCCGGAAGGCAAGGGCACCATCCCCAACATCACGCCGGGTTCGAAGGATATCGGCTCCTGGAGCGAAAGCGAGATTGCCGGATATCTCGAAACCGGCTTCACCCCGGATTTCGACACGGTCGGCGGCTCGATGGTCGAGGTCCAGCAGAACCTCGCGCATCTGCCGAAGAGCGATCTTGAGGCAATTGCGGCTTACCTGAAGGCGGTGCCGGCACGGTAGACGGGTTGGGGGCGAGCGATGAACTTACCGGACTACAAAGGCTATTCGGCCGGCATCCAATTTGATGCCGAAGACGAAATCTTCATCGGCCATGTCGCAGGCATTGCCGATGTCGTCGGCTTCCATGCCGATACGCTCGCCGAAGCCGAGACCGCCTTTCACGAGGCGGTCGATGATTATCTTAGAATCCTGGCCAAGGCCGCCGGATAGGCCTTGGCCGCTGATATCACGCCAGCGCCTGCATATAGCGCATGCCGGTGACCGGGCGCGGCTTGAAATCCATCTGTTCGTAGAAGCGGTGGGCGGCGAAATTGCCGGTCGCGGCGCTGACCGAAAGATAGTCGCAGCCGGCGTTCCTGGCGATTTCCCGTGCGCGCGACACGAGGTGCTGGCCGATGCCGTGGCCGCGGTGGCCGTCGCGCACGAAGAGATGGTGCAGGTCCATGCCGCGCGTGCCTTCCTGGGCCCTGTAGAGCGGCACGAGAATGGCGTAGCCGATCAGGTCCGTACCGGTATCGGCGACCAGAGCGCTGATCCACGGCATGGCGCCGAACAGGTCGCGCTCGAGTTTTTCAGGCGTGATGGCGGCGGGGTCGTTGTGATGCGCGGCAAGCAGCGCGATCATCTCGTTGAGTTCCGGCAGGTCGCGCGATTTCGCATTGCGGATCGTCACGACCGGCGGGCGGGGCAGGGTGATATCGGTATCTTCAATCGTCTGGGTGGGCATTTCCGGCATCCTTGTTCGGTCTTCTTGCCGTCAGGTGCCGTTTGAAACAACAAAGCCGCCTGACGGCGGCTTGTTGACATGATGATCTGTCGAGCCGCCCCTTAGAGGAAGGCCCAAAAATACGAGCAGGCGGTGGTCGTGCGCGTGTTGATCATGGCGCCTAGATGCTCCCGATCTCAAACCTTGTCAAGCGTGATTTGCGAAACGGTTAGCAACCTCCATGATCGCCTCCGCCATGCCCCGGTCTAATAATTATAGGCGTGGCTGGGCTGACATTGATCGCAGTTCGCTACCATACCCTGACAATAAATCTGCCCTCAGTGCTCGCCCTCGCACAGCCCGTGATCCGAAAGCGCCCGGATCACATAACAATCCTCGATCGAATGGCCGTCGCAATGGGAGATGATCCGTTCGAGTTCGTGCTCCAGCTTTTTCAGCTTTTCGATCTTCTCGCGCACGGCGGAGAGGTGGTCGGCGGCGATCCGGTCGGCATTGGCGCAAGGGAGGTCGGGATGCTGGCTGAGCGCGATCAGGTCGCGGATCGCCGGAATGTCAAGGCCGAGGTCGCGGGCGTGGCGGATGAAGGCGAGCCGCTCGAGATCTTGCCTCTCGTAACGGCGTTGGTTGCCCTCGGAACGTTCGGCCGCTTCGATCAGCCCCATCTGTTCGTAGTAGCGGATCGTCGGCACTTTGACGCCGGTCCGTTTCGAAAGATCGCCGATCGACAGCATGGCTGAAGTTTCCTCTTGTAGCTCTAGTCACTAGAGGAATTATCTAGTCAGTCACCGGCACGAAGACAAGCCGGCCCGCACGAAAGAGATGCGGACGGAGCGATAAGGAAGGTGACGTGATGAACGGATGCTGCAGCGATTGCCATGCCAGGTTCGACGGGCGCGCGAGGGATATCCTCCGGCTTTTCTGGGCCTTGGTCGCCACTGTCGCCGGAATATGGCTGATCCTGGCGATGGAGATGCTGCGGCGGTCGCGATGGGATCATCAGCCGCATGCCGGGGAGGGGCCGCCGGCGATGATCGCCGATGACAACGGTTCCGGCCGCACAAGGTGAAAGCGCCGCGGCCCTGATGGACAAGGCCGCGACCGCCGAAGGTTTTTTAGGTCGTCAGCTCACCCTACATGGAGAGCAGGGGATCGTCCTTGCCGTCCTGCTTTCCCGACATGCCCGGCGCCTGGGCGCCGGTGGCCGGGTTGTTTGCCGTCTGTTCCTCCGCAGCAGCGTTGCCGCCCATGTCCATCGCGGCTTGCTGCTTCTCACCGTTGACGCCCATGGCTTCGAGGATCGCCTTGCGAATATCCGCCTCGACCGCCTCGCGGTCTTCCGCCGACATCGACTTGAGATCGTCTTCTGTGAGGTCGTGATCCTTGAGATATTGTTCGCGGATGCGCTCGGCGAAGGTCTTCTTGGCGAGGCCCATGAATTCGTCCTCGTATTTCGTCGAGGGCGCTTTGCCGAGCCAGGTGTCGCCGGCCTCCTGGTCGATCTCGACGCCCTGGCTTTCCATCGTCCAGAGCGCGTCGGCCAGTTTTGCGCCGAATACGGTGTCGGAGCCGGAAATGCCGCCCGATACCGACTGCCGCGGCGCGGCATAGTCGTTGGCGCTGCCGCCCGAAGCGTTCTTGTTGCCGCCGTTCTTGCCAGGGATGCTGTAAAGAGATGTGTAATAAGGATTGCTGCTGCCAATCGTCGTCATCGCGACTCTCCTCGTGAAGGACCACTAGCGGCTTAGGTCTCGAAACCTGCACGGAGCTTTCGGATTTGACTTGCATCAAGTCGCTGGCTTAAATGAATATAGGGTACCCCCCTATATTAAATTGGAGCGGATCTTGGCGCATACCATTCGGGAAAAAGCAAAACTTCTGGCGCGGGTGCGCCGGCTGAAGGGGCAGATGGAGGCGGTCGAGCGGGCACTGGAGGCGGAAGCGCCCTGCGGCGAGGTCCTGCAATTGCTCGCCTCGATCCGTGGCGCGCTTTCCGGACTGACCGGAGAGGTCATGGAGGATCACCTTCGCGAGCATGTGCTGCACGCAGAGGACGAGAAACAGAGGGCGCAGGCGGTGGACGAACTTGCCGAGGCGCTCCGCACCTATATCCGCTGATTGAGATGAAGGAGAAGACCATGGCCGATCCCATCGAGGCGCTGAAGCACGAGCACGTGTTTCTGGGCGCCGACCACGAGCGCAACGAGCGCAAGGTCTGGCTCGTGATCGCGCTGACCGCGACGATGATGGTGGCGGAAATCGTCGCCGGCTCGGTCTTCGGTTCGATGGCGCTGACCGCCGACGGCTGGCATATGTCCACCCATGCCGGCGCCATGCTGATCGCGGCGCTCGCCTATCTTTATGCCCGCCGCCAGGCCCGCAATCCGCGCTACACGTTCGGTACCGGCAAACTCGGCGACCTTGCCGGCTTTGCGAGCGCCATCGTGCTTGCCCTGATCGCGCTGCTGATCGCCTGGGAAAGTTTTGTCCGCCTTGCCGATCCGGTGGCGATCGATTTCGATCAGGCAATCCTCGTCGCAGCGGTCGGGCTTGCGGTCAATCTGCTCAGCGCCTGGCTGCTCAGGGAGGATCATCACCATTCCCATCATGGCGGCCATTCGCATGAGGGAGGCCATTCCCATGAGGGGGGCCATCATCATGGCGGCCACCATGGGCATCACGGCGGCCACGCGCGATCCGCTGCCAAGGACCACAATCTGCGCGCCGCCTACCTGCACGTCCTCGCCGATGCGCTGACTTCGGTCCTGGCGATCGCAGCACTCGTTCTCGGCCGTTCCTATGGCTGGGCCTGGCTGGACCCGGCCATGGGCGTGGTCGGCGGCCTGGTCATCGCCCGCTGGTCCTGGGGGCTGATCCGGGCGACGGCGACCGTTCTCTTGGATGCGCAGCCGGATGGCGAGGAACTGGCGGGCAGGATCCGCCGGAGCGTCGAGACGGAGGACGACAGGATTTCGGACCTGCATGTCTGGCAGGTGGGGCCGGGACATCATGCGGCGATCGTCGCCCTGGTCACGCCAAAACCCCAGGCGCCGTCCTTCTACAAGGATAAGCTCCGGGGCATCCGGGATCTGTCGCATGTGACGGTGGAGGTCACGCCGGCTCGAACGGCGTAGCCGGGGCTTTTAGAACTCGGCGAATTCCTGGTAGCGGCCTTCGACCCAGTCCTGCGGGATCGACCGCGCCTGCATGTCGATGTTTGCGGAACCGGCGTCGTCGATTTCCATGACCCAGAGCGCATTGGCAAGCGAGGAAGAGAGCAGCGTGCTGCTTCCCGTCAACGCATTCGGGGAGCGCTGGGCAGCGGCAACCTCGCGCTGCGGCGCGTCTTCGATTTTCCGGTCCATCTCTTGTGTCCGGTTGGGATAATAATAGCCGTTGAGGCCGCTATCGATCTTCATGGCGAGACGCCCGTGTTCAGAATGGTTAACAAATGGTTAACGCACGAACCTTGCGCGAAGCTTGCGATCAATGTTTCGGTTTGACGACAGGGGCTTGACAAAAATGCGTCGGTGAACGGCTGTTCGGGCCGTTCCTTATCCGTTCCGGTTGCGAAGAAACCGGTCGAATATCGCCCGGGTAAGGCGCTGATTGTGCCGATACCAGCTGTCGTCGGTGTAGAAGACCGGCTCGGCGGGATCCCAGCCGCTCAGGGTGAAATCGCTCTGTCGGGAGAAGAAGGCGACGAACTCCTCCTCGCTGGTCCAGGTAGCGATGGCCGGTCCCGGATGATGGCCATCCTGGATGTCGCAGAGCATGATGCCGTTTTCGGCGCGGATCAGGCCGTGGCCGCAGAAGTCGCGATGGAATTGGTGGATCAGCCCTTCGCCGATCCTGGCGTCCTGCAGCTTTTGCCACACCAGGCGCATCCGCTCGCCCCCAAGGGCCTCATGCGAAAGCCTGTCGCGCACCTCCGTCCGCCGCCGGTCCATCTCCTCCTCACTGGCATCGATCAAAGGGTAGGGCGGCCAGGAGGGCGGCTTGCTCCTCCTCTGGCGCCAGACGGACCAGCCGGCCACGCCGAGCACAGAGACGATCACGGCATAACAGACGATCGGAATGACGATGCCCGCCATCGGCCGTTCAGCCTTCCATCGCCCGTGCCATCTCGGCGAGCTTGCGCACTGTGTTGAGATTGCGTGACGTGCCGGGTTTCAGGGCGGCAAGCTTCAGTTTCGATTTGCCCGAGCCGATCGGGTAGTGGACATAGATCTCGCGCCCGGCGACAACAGCCTCTTCGCCATCCGGGGCGACCATCGTGTCGAGCGCATCCCCGGCGGCCTTCCCGGGCAGGAAATGCACAAGCAGGAAATTCGGCTTGGCCTCGGGGAAAGGTGCGTTTTCGACGATCGTCTCCAGCTCTCCGGTGGAGCGCACCATCACGCCCGGCTTCCTGCCGAATTTGTGTCCCAGCGCCTCGTCGAGCCTGTCGGCCACCTTGGCCTCAGCCTCGTTGGAGCGGAACAGAACATTGCCGCTCTGGATATAGGTCTTGACGTCGGTGAAGCCGAGCTCTTCGCAGATGGACTTGAGCTCCGTCATCTGGAGCGTCGTGCCGGTGACGTTCACCGCGCGAAGCAGGGCAACATAGACGGTCATTCCTTACCTCCCAAAGGCCACCCTATCTTGTGTTCCGTTGTCGCCGGACATGCATTGAAGGGCGTGCCACGGCACGCCCTCCACGAGTAGCTCACATCTTGCCGGCCACCTTGATCGCAAACGCATATTCGAACGCGATCTCCTCCAGCCGCTGGAAACGTCCCGACTTGCCGCCATGGCCGGCCGCCATGTTGGTCTTCAAGAGGATCGGCGCGGTGCCGGTCGAGAATTCGCGCAGCTTGGCGACCCACTTGGTCGGCTCCCAATAGGTGACGCGCGGGTCGGTGAGGCCGGAGATCGCGAGGATCGGCGGATAGGGTTTCGCCTCGATATTGTCGTAAGGGCTGTAGGCGGCGATCCACTGGTATTCTTCGAGACTGTCGATCGGATTGCCCCATTCCGGCCATTCCGGCGGGGTGAGCGGCAGCGTGTCGTCGAGCATGGTGTTCAAGACATCGACGAAGGGCACGGCGGCGATGATGCCGGCGAATTTTTCCGGCGCCATGTTGGCGATGCCGCCCATCAGCATGCCGCCGGCCGAACCGCCTTCGGCGATGATGTTCGCGTAAGACGTGAACTTCTCTTGATTCAGATAGTCAGCCGCGGCGATGAAGTCCTTGAACGTGTTCTGCTTGTGCTCCATCTTGCCGGTCTCGTACCAGGCAAAACCCTTGTCCTTGCCGCCGCGGATATGGGCAATCGCATAAACGAAGCCGCGATCGGCGAGCGACAGGTTGTTGGTCGAGAACCCGGCCGGAATGGTGATCCCGTAGGCGCCGTAGCCATAAAGCAGGCAGGGCGCCGACCCGTCGCGCGGCGTATCTTTCCGATAGAGCAGCGAGACCGGCACCAGTTCGCCGTCATGCGCCGGCGCCATCACCCGGCGGGTGACGTAGTCGTCCGGATTGTGACCCGACGGCACTTCCTGCGTCTTCAAGAGCACCCGCTCGCGGGTCACCATGTCGTAGTCGTAGAGCTGGCTCGGCGTCGTCATCGACGAATAGGAGAAGCGGATGACGTTGCTGTCATATTCCGCCGCGCCCTGCAGGCCGAGCGAATAGGCTTCCTCGGCGAAGGCGATCGCGTGTTCCTCGCCGGTCTTGCGGTCGCGGATGATGATCTGCGGCAAGCCGTCCTTGCGCTGCAGCCACAGCAGATGACCGGCGAATGCCATGTGGCTGATGATCAGCCGGCCGGGCTCGTGCGGCACGACCTCGGTCCAGTTCTTCTTGCCCGGCGCGGTAACCGGTGTCTGCATGATCTTGAAATCCTTGGCGCCGCCGTCATTGGTAAGGATGTAGAAGACGTCGCCGCCCTCGGTCATCGAATATTCGATGCCTTCCTCGCGTTCCGCGACCAGCGCAGGTTCGGCGGTGAGATCCTTGGTCGAAAGCAGCCGGTATTCCGAGGTCTCGTGGTCATGGATGTCGATATAGATGAAATCGTCGAGCAGCGAGCCGCCGACGCCCATGAAGAAGCCCGGATCCTCCTCCTCGTAGACCAGCCGGTCTTGCGACTGCGGGGTGCCGACGATGTGGTGGAAGACCTTGGACGGCCGGTGGTTCTCGTCCTGCAGCGTATAGAAGAAGCTCCGGCCGTCGGGCGCCCAGACACCGCCGCCGCCGGTATTCTCGACCACGTCGGCCAGGTCCTCGCCGGTCGCAAGGTCGCGGATGCGCAGCGTGAAATATTCCGAACCCTTGTCGTCGTAACCCCAGATGCCGTGGCTATGGTCGCTCGTGTGGTCGATGCCGGAAAGGCGGAAGTAATCCTTGGCCGCAGCTTCCTTGTCGCCGTCGAGCAGGAGCTGCTTTTCGCCGCCGTCGCGCGGAGTTCTGAAATAATGTGGCTGCTCGCCGCCGGTCACGAAGAGGGTGCCATAGGCGAACGGCCCGTCCTTCATCGGCACCGAACTGTCGTCTTCCTTGATGCGGCCGCGCATCTCGGCAAACAGGGCCTTCTGCAGATCGGCGGTATCGCCCATCGCCGCTTCCATATAGGCGTTCTCGGCTTCGAGGTGGCTGCGGATTTCCGGATCGAGGATCGACGGATCCTTGAACATCGCCTGCCAGTTGTCGGCCCGGAACCAGGCATAGTCGTCGGTGCGGGTAATGCCGTGGCGGGTATCGGAAACCGGCTTCCTGGCCGCAACGGGGGCGGCGGGAAGATTGGCGAAAGGCGATCTGCGCGAGGTGGCCAAGGAAGCACTCCGGATTGGAAAAGAGGAGTGCCAGAGATAGGGGGCGCGCGTGCGCGAGGCAAGCGGGGAGGAGGAGAGCGTTATTTCTTCCTGCGGGTCAGCGAAGCGTCGCGCTCGTTCCGCCGCCAGACGAATGCGGCAATGAGCAGCAGTCCGGCAAGAGGAATAAAGAGTAGGAAGATATCGGTCGCGGTCATCTATCCAGCCCGTTCAGCAATCGCGTCGCCAGTGAATGTAAGCTGACCCCAAGATGGCCGCCGGATTTCGTCGCTCATGACGAGATTGAGCCGAGTGTAATCCGCCTTGAGGGCTGCGGAATGTCGCGCCCCATGTCCTTGGCCGCTTCGATCCAGCTTTCGATCGCATCCTGCACGTTGGAAAGGGCTTCCCGCGGTGTCTCGCCATCGCTCATGCAGCCGGGGAGATGAGGAACGGTCGCAAGAAAGCCGCCACCCTCCTCCGGTCCGAGCGGAGAGACAAGAATCGGGTAGATCAGTTTGGTCGTCATTCACCCCACTCGATCACATCATCCTATTTCCCGTTCTGGTAGGTGGTCAATCGTGTAACCATCTCCTAGTGTCCGCGCCCTCCGAGTCATATTGGATAGGAAGTGACATGATGAAACCCTGGTCGCTTGCGGCACTTGCCCTTCTTTCCGCCCTGCCCGCGCATGCCCTCGATTCCCGTATCGTCAAGCAGCTCGACGCACTTTCTCTGGATGAACGGCGCGAACAGCGCTGCGATATCGAGGCGATGGACCGCATCAAGGAAGACAACAAGGGCGAGTTCAAACCCGACAAGGTGATCGCCTATACCTTTGCCGAGCCGATCGAGGCCGGCAATGCCATTCGCGCCCCGGGCGCCGTGTTCCGCAGCGCCGGCGACTGGTACAGGCTCAAGTACAAATGCGAGACCGGCGACAAAGGCCTCGAAATCCTGTCCTTCGACTACAAGATCGGCTCGAAGGTCCCCAGGGAACAGTGGGACCAATATTACCTCTACGAGTGAACGATCCTTCCAGGCCCGTCGCGGCCGTCAGCCCGGCAGGTTCGGCACCGTCTTGCGGTCCGGGAAGAGCTCGTTCAGCACCGTCATCATGATCAGCGAGAGGGGCAGGGCGAGCATGGCCCCGACCGCCCCCCACATCCAGGTCCAGAACAGGATGGCGATGAAGACGATGAAGGGATTGATCTCCCATTGCCGGCCCATGATCGCCGGAAATATCAGGTTTTCCATGATGAGGTGCACGGTGCAGAAGATGACCGCCGGGATCAGGCCGAGCAGCAGCGCGTCATGGGTCAGAATGCCGGCGATCGCCACCGAGACGGTCATCAGCGTGATCCCGAGGAAGGGGATGAAGCTCGAGACGAAGGCGAACAGGCCCCAGAGCACCGGCATGGAAAGCCCGCCGAAATAGGCGATCGCCGCCATCACCACCCCGAGCCCCAGATAAAGCAGGCTGGCTGTCGCGAAATAGTAGCCGAGCACCTCGTCGATCGAGTTGAGCACCCGGATCGCCATCAGCCTCTGCCGCCGTGTCGGAAAGGCAAGGATGATGGTGCGCCGCAGCCGCACCCGGCCATAGAGGAAGAGCAGCAGCGCCGCAAAGAAGATCATTCCCTGGATGATCGCCGGCGTCAGGTTGGCGGTGATGACGCCGAGGATATTGCCGGAATTCTCGATCAGCGACTGCATCGACATCGGCCCGGTCTCGAAGGTCGCGGGCGAGACGTTGATCCAGTGCTGGCTTTCGAGGAAGGGTTTGATGCGGTTGATGGTCCGCTCGATGAAACTAGGGCCTTCCTGCACCAGCGTCGCGACCGGCTCGGCGAGCGAATTGGCGATCAGGAACAGGACGGCGAACACCAGCGTCGACAGGATGAAGGCGATGCCAAAGCGCGGCACGCCGGCCCTGCTCAGCCGGTCGGCGACGAGGCCGAGGATCAGGCCGACGACGACGGCAAGCGTGACCGGAATGAGGATCAGCGACATGTAATGGACGAGCGCGAGGAACACGATCGCGAAAATGCCGATCACCGCCCAGGCCATCGCCACGTCGAGGGCCTCGCGCCCGAGCGGCAGGTTCTCCGTGATGTCGATATCCTCGGGTCCCAGCGCCGTTTCCTTGCGCTGTTCGGACATGGCGATCAGGTGTTTCTTCAACTTGCTGCTGCCGCGCGCGCTCATGTTGCCATATGTCCTGAGGTCCCCGTGATGCTCCACAACGCAAAAACGGCGCTCCGGTTCCGGGGCGCCGCATCTGGGGAAAACGGGGGCAGGCAGGCTCAGGCGGCGAGCGTCAGGCCGATGCCCCAGGGGTCCTTCAGCGACCAGCCTTCGGCGGTTTTGGCGGTGGCGATCTCCTGGACGTCGAGCGCCGCCAGCGCCTTGTCGAGCGCCGCCTTGTCGTTGAACCGGACCGTATAATCCGAAAGGCCTGTCATATTGCCTTCGCGGGCCCTGGCGCCGCGGCTGTTCCAGATATTGGCGGCGATATGGTGATGGTAGTCGCCGGTCGCAAAGAAGCTGGCGCCCGGATACCGCGCCATGATCTTCAGGCCGAGCACGTCGCGGTAGAAGGCATCGGCCTGCGGGATGTCGCCGACCTGGAGATGGATGTGGCCGACGGCCGTGCCGTCCGCCATTCCGCCGAAGGTCTCCTTCGGGGCGCTGTTGTAGAGTTCCTGCAGGTTCAGGCGTTCGGTCGCCATCGCGACCGTGCCGTCGGGCTGGTAGGACCATTCCTGCGGCGTGCGGTCGCGATAGATCTCGATGCCGTTGCCTTCGGGATCGGCGAGATAGATCGCCTCGCTGACCAGATGGTCGGACGCGCCGTCCAGCCGGACGTTGTTATGGGCGGAATGCGCCAGCCAGCGGGCGAGGTCCTGCCTGCTCGGAACCAGGAAGGCGGTGTGGAACAGGCCGGCGGCGTTGCGCGGCGCGCGGGCGACATTGTTGCCGGTCGAAAGTGTCAAAAGCGGCTGGCCGTTGACGCCCAGCACTTCGCCGCTCGGGGTCTTTTCGAGAACCTTGAGGCCGATGATCTTCTGGTAGAAGCCGGACACCAGGGGCAGGTCGCTGACGACCAGGTGCGCGCCGCGGACATGGGCCGGGCGGGTCAGGGCGAAGGGTTGATTGACATCGGACATGTAAAAATCCTTTCGGGCATCGGGCGGTCGGAACGCCCTGTTGCAACCTATATGGCCCACGCGCATCGTTCACGATAGAGCGCAAAATGGCGATTGATCGTCTCCAAATTGTAGACGATCCCAAAAGCGCTTGACCTTGGTCAAGGCGGTTCCGCACATGCGGATCCACAACAGGCGAAAAGCATGAAAGGAGATCGCATGTACAAGAAGATCATCGTCGCGGTGGATGTCTCCGCTCTGGAAAAGGGCGAGCGCATCCTGCGCACCGCATCGAACCTCTTGGACGGGGATGGCACGATCCTCGTCGTCAACGTGGTCGAGGACATGCCCGGTTACCTCGTCTCCGACCTGACGGTCGATCTGATCGTCGCGGCCCGCAAGGATGCGGAAACGCAACTCCTCGAGCTGCGCCAAAAGGTCGGGATCGAGGCCGATATCGAGATCCGCCAGGGCTCGCCGGCACGCGAGATCCTTGCGGCGTCCGAAGAGCAGGGCGCCGATCTCATCATCGTCGCCTCGCATATTCCGGACCTGTCGAACTATCTGATCGGCGCCACCGCCGACCGCGTCGTGCGTCACGCCACCTGTTCGGTCCTCGTCGACCGCTGAAAGGAACCGATCCATGGATACCGCAAGATATGACGGCATTCTGCGGGCGAGGAAGGCGGAGCTGGAAAACCGCCTGAACCGCATCGAACAGGATTTCGTCACGCCCCGCAACCCGGACGACGACGACCGTGCCGTCGAACGCAACAATGACGAAGTGCTGGAGGAGCTCGGCGAAACCGGCGAGCGGGAGCTTGCCGCGATCGATGCGGCACTGGGCCGCATCACCGCCGGCACGTTCGGCACCTGCACCCGATGCGGCCAGCCGATCGCCGAAAAACGCCTGGATGCCGTGCCGCAGACGCCGCTTTGCCAGACCTGTGCCGGCGAGGTGTCCCGCGACGTGTGAGGCGAAGTTTAACGCGGGAAACGCAATGTGAATCCGCCCGCTCTTGCCTTCCGTCCCTCTCACGCTCATTCTTGGTGTGAGGGAGACGGAAAGGTCGGATGAGCGAGTTCTTCAACTTCGGGCGGAAATACGATTTTCACGAGATCGTCGCGGATGGCATCATCCACGGTATCGGTATCGTGTTCGCGCTGGTCGGCGCCACCGCACTGATCTTCTATGCGACCGTCTGGTCGAGCCACGGGGAGATCGCCGCCGCCTGGATCTACGGCCTCGGCCTGATCATCTGTCTGTCGATCTCGTTCACCTACAATATCTGGCCGCGGTCGCGCACCAAATGGGTGCTGCGGCGGTTCGACCATTCGGCGATCTTCATCCTGATCGCGGCGACCTATACGCCCTTCCTGCAGCGCGGTGCGCACGATCCCTGGATCTTCGCCATGCTTTTGGCGATCTGGGCAACCGCCATCTTCGGCATCGTGCTGAAATGCCTGTTTCCCGGCCGTTACGACAAGCTGGCGATCCTGCTTTATCTCGCCATGGGCTGGAGCGGGGTGATGGTGGCGGGGCCGATCTCGGAATACCTGCCCGCCGTCACCGTCTGGCTGATCGTCATCGGCGGCTTCATCTATTCGCTGGGCGTGATCTTCCACGTCTGGGAAAGGCTGCGTTTCCAGAACGCCATCTGGCACGGTTTCGTGGTCGCCGCCGCCGCCGTCCATTACGGCGCGGTCATGACCTGCTTCAGCCTCTCCGGCGGTCTCTGAGCGTCGCAGGGCACTCGGCCGCTTAGCGTGCGCAGCCGACCGGCTTCAGGCTGGCGACCATCCGCTTGACGATCGGGTCATAGGTCTTGAGGTCCCGGTTGCGGTATTCCAGCATCACGAACACCGCCGCCTCGTCGCAGAGCTGCACGCCGCGCACATAGAGAACGCGACTGCCTCTGGTTCCAGAATAGCTCGCCCAATCCGCCTCGACCCGCGAATAGGAAATCTGCCAGCCATCGTCCATTGCCTGCGCGATGCGGTTCGAAGCCTCGCCCTCGAAGGCGGCGTCGACGAGGTAGGTGCCGAAGACCAGGATGCGGTCGCCATTGGGACCGGTAAACGTCCTGCCGTCGTCATTGTCCGGCGCCCGCCCCACCTTGAAGCCGGGCGGTACTTCGACACGATAACCGAAGCGGGCATTGGCATAGGACTGCCAGTCGGCGGCGGAAACCGCGGGCATGGCGATCAGCCATGCCAGAAGCATCAGGACATACCGCATTGCGCCCCTCCCGCATCAGTCCCGGTGACGCTATCAGAAGAGCCGGAGGCCAACAATTCTGGACTTACCGGATGTATGTCTGCTATAGTGGACAGAATGACATCATAATGGACGATACCCGATGCCCCAACCTCTGGTGCGCGACGCCACCGAAGCCGATCTTCCCGTCATCATGGAGATCTACAACGATGCGGTCGCCAACACGACGGCGATCTGGAACGAGGTTCTCGTCGACCTCCAGAACCGGAGGGAATGGTTCCTGGCCCGCAAGGCGCGGGGCTTCCCGGTTCTGGTGGCGGATGTCGGCGGCGCGGTCGCCGGATACGCCTCCTACGGTGACTGGCGCGCCTTCGACGGTTTTCGCCATACGGTCGAGCATTCCGTCTACATTCATCGCGATTTCCGCGGCGGCGGCATCGGCCGGCTGCTGATGCAGGAGCTGATCGCCCGCGCCGCCTCCAATGGCATCCACGTCATGGTCGCCTGCATCGAGGCGGGGAATTCAGCCTCGATCGGCCTGCACGAAAAGCTGGGCTTCCGCACCGCCGGCACCTTTTCCGAAGTCGGCACCAAGTTCGGCCGCTGGCTGGACCTGACCTGCATGGAGCTGAAGGTTACGGGGTGACGTTGATAATAGTTATTGGTTTTGATATTCTCCTCTGAACGGAGAAAGACCATGGCCAGCAGCGCAAACCTCGGACAGCATCTCGAAAGCTACGTCGACGAACTGGTGAAATCCGGCCGCTACAATTCTCGCAGCGAAGTCCTTCGCGAAGGGGTGCGGCTTGTCGAAGAGCGTGAGAAGCGGCTTGCGGCGCTGGATGCGGCGCTCGCGCAAGGCATTGCGGATGCGGATGCCGGTAGAGTGATGTCCGGCGATGACGTACTTGCCTATTTCGAAGCCAAGTATGCAAAGATGACGGAAGACGCAGAGGCGTGATCGTCGTTTTTTCAGCAAGGTTTCGCGCGGACCTTGATCGCGTCTGGGCGTATATCGCAGAAGACAATCCTCGACGCGCCGTGAGCTTTGTTCGCGAAATTGTCGAGCGCTGTAACAAGCTCTCCGAAATGCCCTTGAGGTTTCCGCTGATTGCTCGCTATGAGCGTTCCGGTATCCGGCGCATGCCCTACGGGAATTACCTCATCTTCTACCGCGTCAGCGACAAGCGGATTGAAGTCTTGCATGTGTTGAACGGCGCCCAGGATTACGAAGCCATCCTTTTCCCGGACGGATGATCCTCAGCTCCGCTGCAGCGCCAGATGCGCGCCGAGCCCGACGAGCAGCGCTCCACCGGCCCGCTGCATCAGCCTTTGCGCCCCGCTCGAGCGCTTCAGCCGGGTGATGACCGCACCGGCCAGGAAAACGCAGAGGATATCGGCCGAGGAAAACATCAGGTTGACGATCGTGCCGAGGATGACGAACTGCAGCCAGATGGGGAAGGCGGCCGAGGCGTCGATGAACTGTGGCAGGAAGGCAAGAAAGAAGATTGCCGTCTTCGGGTTCAGTACTTCCACCGTGATGCTTTCGAAAAACGCCCGCCGGCCGGATTTCTGGGCGATCTCGGGAAGCTCGACATCCCCCGCAGCCTTGGCGCGGAAGAGCGAGATGCCGAGCCAGACGAGATAGGCCGCGCCCGCCAGCTTCACCGCCAGATAGAGCATCGGCACCGCATGGAAGAGCACCGAAAGCCCGGCTGCCGCGGCGAACACATGCGCATATCCGCCGATATGGATGCCGAGCGAGGCCATCAGCCCCGACCACCGCCCGCGCGCCAGCGTCTGGGCCGCGGCATAAAGCATGGCCGGGCCGGGGATATAGGCGAACACCGCCGTGGTGGCGAGGAAGGCGAGAAACAGCTCGGTCGATGGCATATGGGCTCCTTCAGTGAACCACCATCAATGCTGGAGCTTTCCTCCGCCCGCAAGCCCCGATAGATCGAATTCGTTAACGCTGAGAGCGGTGCCGGTGACGGTTGTTGTGGTCCTTCGCCGAAAGCAGGAGTAGTATCCCGCCGCCCGTGGAATTCAAGAACCAAAGGGCAGGTCCTGAGGATGAACACGGGTCGGTGTCGGCTTTTGCCCTGTTGAGGAGGCGGCCATGCATGCCATGACCCCGGTGAAGCTTCTTTCACGCACAGCAGCATGTCTTCTGGTCCTTTCGACGCAATCCCAATCCCAGACGCAATCCCCGTCCCAGGCCGGATCCCAGGCGCCGGCCATTCCAACCCAGGAACAGCTCGCCAACGACAACAATCTGTTTCTGGCGATGGCCAGGAAGGCGCTCAAATGGGAGGAGCCGGACGAACCCGTCAGGATCGTCGGTCCCGTCTATTTCGTCGGCACCAAGGGGCTCGGCTGCTTTCTGTTTGCGACCTCCGAGGGGTTGGTCCTGATGAATACCGGCATGCCGTCCTCGGGCCCGATGATCGCCGATTCCATCCGCAAGCTCGGCTTCAGGCCGGAGGACATCAAGCTGATGATCAACGGCCACGCGCATGTCGATCATGCCGGCGCGTTTGCTTATTTCAAGGAGCAGTTCGGCGCGCCGCTGGCGGTGATGCGGGAGGACGTCGCGGCGATGGAGAGCGGCGACAAGAACGATTTCAAATATGCCGACGACTTCGTCTACCCGGCCGCCAAGGTCGACCGCATCCTGCGCGATGGCGACGTGATTAG
The DNA here is from genome assembly GCA_900471605.1 of Hyphomicrobiales bacterium. Taxonomy (GTDB): domain Bacteria; phylum Pseudomonadota; class Alphaproteobacteria; order Rhizobiales; family Rhizobiaceae; genus Neorhizobium. The sequence goes on from UCEY01000040.1 coordinate 69,912, forward strand.
GATGGGCGATGTGCGGTTGACGGCCTATCTCACCCCAGGCCATACGCGGGGCGCGACCACCTGGATCGCCGACATCGTCGTCGACGGCAAGCCTTACCTTGTGGCGTTTCCGGACGGTGCAGGGTTCAATCCCGGCTATCGCGTCGCCAGGAACCCGTCCTATCCCGGCATCACCGACGATTACCGCCGTACCCACCATCAGCTCGAAATGCTCAAGCCCGATATCTGGCTGGCGCAGCACAACGAATATTACGACCTTGCGGGAAAACGCAAACGCGCCGAGACCGAGGGCGTCAATGCCTGGATCGATCCGGAAGGCTACCGGCAGTTCATAGCGGGCAAGAAACGTGCCTTCGAGGACGAGGTGGATCTCGAAATGGGTGTCGAGAAGGTCGCCGCCGAAAAGGGTACGAAGTGAGGCAGCCCGGCGTACCAGCTCGAGGAGGGGCGGCCAGCTGGGAGGCGGCGGGTTGAAGGTGGACGTCTTCCCGGTCAGGCCATGGCTGGCGGAAGCCTGTCGAGCCAGGGATTTTCAACGCCGTAGGCGGCGCGAATGGCCGCGGCGAGCCATTCCGTCCGCCGTTCGCCAAGCAGCGGCAGCGCGGCGGAAAAGTCCTGCTCGTCCTTCGGCCGCGGCGATTTCGCCTTGTAGAAAAGCTGGATCTCCGGTGCGAGGAATGGAATCCCGGCTGCATCCCGCCAGCCCATGTCCGCAATCGGCCGCCTGACGGAAGCGGACCGCCGCGAATGCCATGTCCCGCCATCGGCTTCGTCGAACATCAGCTGGAACCGCCAAGGATCGCTAAAATTCCTGCGGCACCAGATATGGTCGACGGAGGCGGACAGCATTTCGTCCGCCAGCCAGGGCCGCAGCGTGCCGGGCGGATCGGCCGCCCAGCAATCCCAGTCCTTCAGAAGCATGCGCACCGCCATCCGGTCGCGGCGCAGCATCAGCACGTCGATATCGCCATGCGGCCTGAAGGTTCGGCCGACAAACGCCTCGATCGCGTAACCGCCGGCGATCCACCAGGGAAAGCCGGCATCGCCCAGCGCGTCCGCCATCTCCTGAGGCGAAAGCGGCTGCCAGGGCCTGTCCTGTTCGCGGGTCATGCTCGGGTCTCCGTTCGCCCTGTCTCCCATCGTCCTGTCTCCTAGCCGATCCCGCGCGTCGTCCAAACAGTTCGATCCGCATCGAAGCATCCGTCCGCCGCCTCGGCCTAGAACACCCGCGTCGAAAAACGCGAAACCCAGGCCGATATCATGCCGAATACACCGAATATGACAAAAGAACTGGCGCTGCTTCTGGCGCTCTCCACGCTCTGGGGTGCTTCCTACACGTTCATCAAGATCGGTGTCGAAACCATCCCGCCGGTGACGCTGATCGCGCTCCGGACCCTCATCGCCGGATTGGTGCTGCTGGGCGTCCTCCGTTGGCGAGGGCTAAAACTGCCGCGCGGCGGGGCCGTCTGGGCCCGCTTCCTGTTCCAGGCTTGCTTGAACAGCGCCATTCCCTTCACGCTGATCGCCTGGGCGGAACAATCGACCGATGCCGGGCTTGCCGCCATCCTCAATTCCACCACGCCGATCTTCGCCTTCCTGATGACGGCGCTGATCACCCGCCACGAACCGGTGACGGCGCGAAAACTGTTCGGCGTCGGCGCCGGGCTCGTCGGCATCTGCATGGTGATCGGCGTGGAAGCCCTGTCGGGCCTCGGCAAGGGGCTGGTGCCGCAGCTGGCGATCGTGCTGGCGACGGTGTGTTATGCCGGTGCCGCAATCTTCGGCAAGAATTTCAGGGGTCTCGACCCGATCATGCCCGCCGCGGGTTCTCTCGTCTGCGGCGCCGCGCTGCTGATCCCCGCAAGCCTGATCGTCGACCGGCCCTGGACGCTCGCGCCCTCGCTGGGTTCGGTCCTTGCGCTGGTCGCGCTCTCGGTCTTTTCCACGGCACTCGCCTTCGTCATCTATTTCCGGCTGATGCAGACGCTCGGCTCGGTCGGGGCGACGTCGCAGGCCTATCTGCGGGTGCCGGTCGGTGTGGCGATCGGCGTTGTTTTCCTCGGCGAAAGCCTGCATCCGAGCGCCTGGATCGGCCTCGTCTGCGTCATTGCAGGGGTTGCCGCCATGACCCTGCCGGCGCGGCGGAAACTTGCTGCCGCATAATCCCGCCGGGCGTCAGTCTTCCGTCGGCTCTGCGGCCTCCTGTCGGGAAAGATGGGCCTCGACGGCGAGGTTCAGGTCCCGCAGCAGGTCCGCGAGTTGTGCCTTCTTTTCGGGATCGAACCCGGCGATCGCCCCCGCTTCCTTCGCCATGTCCAGCCGGAACGCAGCCTCCGCCCGCCCCATGCCTTCGTCGGTCAGCTGCACCGCCAGGCTGCGGCCGTCATGGTCGGAAGGGACGCGCTTGATCAGGCCGGCCTTTTCCAGCCGGCCCAGCCGATGGGTGAGGCTGCCGGAGGCGATCATCAGCGACCGGTAGAGCTCCGTCGGCGTCAGTCGATGGGGCGGCCCGGAGCGCAGCAGCGTGCCGATCACGTCGAATTCTCCGCGGTCCAGATTGAACGATGCGAATGTCGCCTCGATCGACGGCGTTACCAGCCGCGACAGCCGGTAGATGCGGCCGAGGACAGCCATCGGCCCCGTATCGAGATCCGGCAATTGTTTCGCCCACTGGGCCCGGGCCCGGTCGATGTGATCCTGCGATTGCCGCTCTTCTGCCATTCCGATTCTCCGCCTTGCAGAAACTATCTTGACATGAAGATAAATCAGGCGCAAATATCTTCACATGAAGATAAATTGGTGAGGAAACGACCATGCCTTCGATCGCTGCCAGGAAGTCCCTTGAAATTCCGCTGATCGTGCAGATGCTTGCCTGTTCCTTCCTCTGGGGAGGGGCCTTCATTCTCCTCAAAGTCGCCGGCACGGCGCTGTCGCCGCTCGCTTTGACGGCGGTCAGAGGCCTGCTGGGCGGCAGCCTGATCGCCGTCTGGATGATCGTAAGCGGCCACAACATTCTCCCGCGCGGCCGGGAGATCCGCGACTGGATCGTGCTCGGCTTCCTGCAGGGCGTCGTCCCGAACAGCCTGACCGCCTATGCACTGACCGAGATTTCGGCGGGCCTGACGTCGATGATCCAGGCTTCGACGCCGCTCATCGTCGCCATCCTGGCGCAGGCGCTGTTTGCGAGCGAAAAGCTGACGCCGAAGGTGGCGCTCGGCTTGGCGACCGGTTTCGCCGGCATGGTCCTTCTGATCGGCCCGGCGGCATTCGGTGCCGACAACGTCAGCCTGCGCGGCGTCGGCGCCGTGGCCATCGTCGCCGTCAGTTATGCGCTCGGCAATCTTTATGTGCGCGGCATAAAGGGCGCGCAGCCGATCCGCCTGGCGCTCGGCCAGCAGCTGTTTTCCGGCCTGCCGACCTTCGCGCTGGTGGCCTGGATCAGCGGGTTTTCGGCCTTCTCCCCGGTGCTCGACAAGTTGCCGGTCCTTCTCGTGCTCGGCGTGTTCGGCACTGCCCTGCCGATCGTCCTCTACATGAGCATCCTCAAGAAGGCCGGTCCGACGGTCGGCTCGATGAACGGTTATTTCCTGCCGCCCTGGACGATCGTCCTCGGCTTCCTGCTGCTGGGCGAGCCGGTCAGCCTGCGGGAAATCGTTGCGACCGCGATCGTGCTGGCCGGCGTGGCGATCGTCTCCCTGAAGACCGAAACCCTGTTCAAGGCCTTTGGCAGGCTGGGTACCCTTCGCCAGCGGAGCGGGGCGGAAACCGCCTGCACCGGCACTCCTTGAGCGCCTCGTAAAGACGTTTTTCTGAAGATCCCGCGTAAAGGTCCGGCAGCGCCCGGGCCTTTACCGTTTCCGCACCACGGCCGCCACCAGTTCTTCCAGGCTTTTGCGCACATGCGCCTCGACCGGCCCTGTGGGATTGAACGCCCACCACAGAAGGCAGCCCTGCCACTGCGAGGCCATCAGCGTACCGATATTTTCCGGCGCGCCGGGCGTCGCCGCAAAGCAGGCGGTGATCGCGGCCGACAGAACCTCGCCCCAGGCCGAACCTCGGGCGCGCAGGCGCGGATCGCGAAAATCCTCGCGCAGCATCAGCAGACCCTCGGCATAGGCCTCTATGCCGCCATAATCCCCGGACAGCGAAACGAGGATATCGACGGCGCCCTGAGGCGTCTTCGGCGCCGCCGCGATTGCCGTTCCGGTCCTGGCATCCAGGTCGTCCCACGCAAACAGCAGCGCGGCGCGGGCGAGCTCTTCCTTGTTCCTGAAACGCTGGACCAGCGTCGAGCCGGAAAGGCCGCACGCCGCCGCCAGCGAAGCGAAGGTCAGCGCTTCGGGACCTTTCTCGTGCATCATCTTCAGCGCCGCCGTCAGCACCTCGCTGTCCGGCATGGTTTTCGGTCGCGCCATCTTGTCTCTCGAATTATAAACGAATAAACGTTTATATATTGCCTCGATTCGAGAGTTAGTTCTAACCATACCGAACCGGAAGGGAAGGAGCCGTCATGTCACACGTGTGCAAAAAGCCGCTGGAAGGAAAAATCGCCCTGGTGGCGGGGGCCACGCGCGGTGCCGGACGGGGTATCGCGGTGGAGCTCGGGGCCGCCGGCGCCACGGTTTACGTCACCGGACGGACGACACGGCAGAAACAGTCGGAATACCGGAGGCCGGAGACGATCGAGGACACCGCCGACCTGGTGACGGAGGCCGGCGGCACCGGCATCGCGGTACCGCTCGATCACCTCGTGCCGGAGGATGTCGCGGCGCTTATCGAGCGCATCCGCGGCGAGCAGGGCCGGCTCGATATCCTGGTCAACGATATCTGGGGCGGCGAACATCTGTTCGAATGGGACAAGCCGGTCTGGGAGCATAATCTGGAAAACGGGTTGCGCATGCTGCGGCTGGCGCTCGACACCCATCTCATCACCGCCCATCACGCGCTGAAGCTGATGATCGAAAAGCCGGGCGGCCTGCTGGTCGAAGTCACCGACGGAACCGCCGAATACAATGCCGAACATTATCGGCTATCGCCCTTCTACGACCTGTGCAAGACGGCGGTCACCCGGCTCGCCTGGGCGCATGGCAAGGACCTGGAGAAGCTGGGCGGCACCGCCGTCTCGATCACCCCCGGCTGGCTGCGCTCCGAGATGATGCTGGACATCTACAAGGTGAGCGAGGAGAACTGGCGGGACGCCCTCGTTGCCCAGCCGCATTTCTGCATTTCGGAAAGCCCGCGCTTTATCGGCCGGGCGGTGGCCGCGCTTGCCGCAGATCCGGACCGCGCACGCTGGAACGGCCGGTCGCTGTCGAGCGCCGGCCTTGCCAAGGTCTATGAATTCGACGATGTCGACGGGTCGCGGCCGGATTGCTGGCGCTACCTGAAAGAGGTGCAGGAGCAAGGCAAGCCGGCCGACGCCACGGGTTATCGCTGATCAGCCGCCCATCGCCGCCCGCCCGATCACAAGCCGTTCGGCCTCGTCGCGCAGGTCGAGCGTGATTTGGGTGCCGTCGCGCATGCCGCGTTTCAGCGCGTCCTTCCGCTCCGGCGTGACCCGGATCTCGCCCGCCTCGAAAAGCACCTGCAGCCGGCTGCGCGACAGCGGCAGTTCCGCCGAAAGCAGCCGGTCGAGCCGCTGGCCGGCGGGGTGGGGGAGGGCGAGCGTGATCGCG
>UCEY01000087.1 GCA_900471605.1 Hyphomicrobiales bacterium
TTCCTGTAGCTGTCGGGGATCGCCTTGAGTTCGGTGAGTTTTGTCGCGGCATCCGATGCTGCATTGAAGCGCTGGACGCAGATGGCGGAGGCGAGTTCGCCCCGCGCCGTATCACCCGCGGTCACCGCCGAGGCGCGCGACGAGCCGCCTGTCACCCAGCCGCCCCAGTTGAACCCGACGACGATGGTGGCGATCACCGTGATGAAGCACGCCCATACGAGAACTGTCTTGCTGGGCTGGTAACTGTCGAAACGCTGGGCAATCGAAATCTTGCCGCTGCTTTGCATGGCCATTGGAATATCCCTTTATGGATGTTGAAGATCCGCTCTCCGGTCGCGCCGGCCGAACGGTTCAGGCACTGCTCTCAGTATCCCATCCCGGCCGTGCCGCCGTTGCCGGCCGCAGGTTCCTTCACGGGCATGTCGGCGATCATTGCCTCGGCGGTGATCAGAAGTGCTGCGATCGAGCCGGCGTCCTGCAAAGCGGTCCGAACCACCTTGGCGGGATCGACAATGCCGGCCTCGATCATATCGACATAGGTTTCCGTCTGTGCATCGAAGCCCTCATAGGGGTTCGTGCTCTCAGCCAGTTTTCCGATGACAATCGAGCCTTCGGCGCCGGCATTGTCTGCGATCTGCCGGATCGGGGCTTCGAGTGCCCTGAGCACGATCGAAATCCCCGCCGTCACGTCGGCATTCTCTCCGGCGAGGCCGGTCAGAGCCGACTTTGCGCGCAGCAAAGCAACGCCGCCGCCCGGAACAATCCCTTCTTCGACCGCCGCACGGGTGGCGTTCAGGGCGTCGTCGATCCGGTCCTTCTTTTCCTTGACTTCAAGCTCGGTCGAGCCGCCGACACGGATCACCGCAACTCCGCCGGAGAGTTTCGCCAGCCGTTCCTGCAGCTTTTCCTTGTCGTAGTCGGAGGTCGTATCTTCCATCTGTGCCCTGATCTGGCCAATACGCGCAGCGATCTCGGGTTTTTCGCCCGCGCCATCGATGATCGTGGTCGTATCCTTCTCGATCAGCACGCGCTTGGTGCGGCCGAGCATGTCGAGCGTGACATTTTCCAACTTGATGCCGAGATCCTCGGAGATCATCTGGCCGGCCGTCAGAACGGCGATGTCATCCAGCATGGCCTTGCGGCGATCGCCGAAGCCCGGAGCCTTGACGGCCGCGACCTTCAGGCCGCCACGCAGTTTGTTGACGACCAATGTCGCCAGGGCCTCGCCTTCGACATCCTCGGAGATGATCAGCAGCGGCTTGCCGCTCTGCACCACGGCTTCCAGGATAGGCAGCAATGCCTGAAGGTTGCTGAGCTTCTTTTCGTGGATGAGGATATAGGGATCCTCCAGTTCCACGCGCATCTTCTCGGTATTGGTCACGAAATAGGGGGAGAGATAGCCGCGGTCGAACTGCATGCCCTCGACGACATCGAGTTCGGTCTCGGCCGTCTTGGCCTCCTCGACCGTGATGACGCCCTCGTTGCCCACCTTGTCCATCGCAAGGGCGATCATCTCGCCCACCGTCGCATCGCCGTTGGCGGCGATCGTGCCGACCTGGGCGATCTCGCTCGACGAGCTGACCTTGGTGGCGCGCGCCTTGATCTCCGCAAGCACGGCCGTAACCGCAAGGCCGATTCCGCGTTTCAGGTCCATGGGGTTCATGCCGGCGGCGACCAGCTTGGCGCCTTCGCGGAAGATGGAAGCCGCAAGCACCGTTGCGGTCGTGGTGCCGTCGCCGGCAAGGTCGTTGGTCTTCGACGCCACTTCGCGCACCATCTGCGCGCCCATGTTCTCGAACTTGTCGGCAAGCTCGATTTCCTTGGCAACGGAGACACCGTCCTTGGTGATGCGTGGCGCGCCATAGGACCTGTCGATGACGACATTGCGCCCCTTGGGGCCGAGCGTCACCTTGACGGCATTGTTGAGCGTTTCGACACCACGGAGCAGGCGGTCGCGGGCGTCGGTGGAGAAGATGATTTCCTTGGCAGACATGGTCTGGTCCAGTTCGGTTTCGAGATATGGGATCGGAATGCGAAGGATCAGGCAGCCTTGTCGGCGACCGCTCCGGTCTTCTCGACGATGCCCATGATGTCGGCCTCCTTCATGATCAGAAGGTCTTCGCCATCGATCTTGACCTCGGTCCCGGACCATTTGCCGAACAGGATCAGGTCGCCGGCCTTTACATCGAGCGGGATCAGCTTGCCGCTTTCGTCCCGTAAACCGGGGCCAACGGCGATTACTTCGCCTTCCTGTGGCTTTTCCTTGACGGTATCGGGAATGATGATCCCGCCCTTGGATTTAAGTTCACCTTCGGCGCGCCGGATGACGACGCGGTCGTGGAGTGGGCGGAATGTCATGAGAGATCTTTCTGCGGCCGGCGCATAGGGCGGGCGCATCCATTACATAACATCTCTGGCACTCGATTAATAGGATTGCCAACAAATATTATCTGTGAGCGGATATCCTTTGACTATCATCTTTCAGGAACCAAAAAATCTCGCGGCAGCGCGAAGAAAGATGTATAGGGACGAACCCGAACCAACACCTGAGGGGTTATATGCTCTTGCACTTCGCCGAATAGAAGGACCACCCGCTCAGACAGCGGTCACCGATGAGGATATAATGACAGCTGCGATCACGACGTTGCAGACCCCGATGATGGAGGGGCGCTATCGTCTGCTGGTGGATGCGATTACCGATTATGCAACCTACATGCTCGACACCGAGGGATACTTCAGCAGTTGGAATTCTGGCGCGCAGCGATCCAAAGGCTATCGGGAGGATGAAATCCTCGGACAGCACTTCTCACGTTTTTATCTGCCTGAGGACCGACATGCCGGTCTGCCGGCGCGGGCCTTGGCAACTGCGGCCTCAGAAGGGCGGTTCGAAAGCGAAGGTTGGCGGATCCGCAAAAACGGTGAGCGCTATTGGGCCCATGTTGTTATTGACGCGATCCGGGATCCCTCGGGCCAGTTGCTGGGCTTTGCGAAGATCACTCGTGACCTGTCAGAACGGAAGCGGGCCGAAGTAGAATTAAAGCGCAGCGAAAAGCAGTTTCGGCTGCTGGTACAAGGCGTCACCGACTATGCTATCTACATTCTCGATCCGTCGGGTCAAGTGGCCAGCTGGAACGCGGGAGCGCAGCGCATCAAGGGCTGTCAGCCCGACGAAATTATCAGGAAGCACTTCTCCAGCTTCGAACTCGTCGTCACCGATCAAGCGATGCCTGGAATGACCGGCTCGCAACTGGCCGCCGAAATCAAGCAGATCGATCACGCCATACCGATCATACTGGCGACGGGTTATGCCGAGCTACCTGAGGGAGCGGAACCTAGCGTTCAGGCTCGCCAAACCCTTCGCTCAGGTTCAGCTGGCCACAGCGTTGGTCGCGGCAGCAAACGAGAAGCAGCAGGAGCCGAGTGATGAACCGCACAAGCAGCCGTAGTGTCACGTTTCATTGCCCGTTTCTGCTTCCGGGTATGGAAAAGCCGCATGCGCCCGGCTCCTTCGAGGTGCAAACAGAGGACGAGCCGATTGATGTATCCTGGGAAGCCTACCACAGGAGGATGACCATCATGCTGACCTCCGGCGGCATGACAGAGGCCTGGCCAACTACTGAGGAGGATCTCGAAGCCGCCTTGGCGGCCGACCGGCAAGCTATTGGCGACGGGGCAAGATCTTGAACCGCGCCGCGCGGCGCCAGATCTCCGGCAGAAGGACGTCAATATGCCAGAACTGACGGTTCGCCATCGGACGACATACAGCTACCGTGAGAAGGTCGAGCTTGCGCCTCACCGCCTGATGCTGCGACCAAGAGAGGGGAGGGAGCTCAGACTTCTGGCTTACGATTTGTCAATCTCTCCCGATCCGCAGGTCACCTGGTCCACGGATGTCTTTGGCAATGCCGTTGCCACAACGAGGTTTGACACGCCATCCAACACCCTCACGATCGAGAGCGTTGCGGAGGTTGAACTCACGGCTCCGCCCTGGCCGGTCTACGACATTACCGCTGGCGCGGCGAGCTATCCGTTCCGTTACTCCGCTGAGGAATGGACAGACTTAGGCGCCTTTGTTGCCCCGGCGTATCTTGACCGAAGCGGGCGTCTCCAGGCTTGGGCGCAGGGTTTTGTGGCGGGCCGGTCAACGGACACGCTTTCGCTTCTGCAGGATCTGAATTCCGGCGTTTTTGACTGGATCTCCTACCAGAGCCGTGAAGACGAGGGCACGCAGGCTCCTCTGGAGACGTTGGACCGAACGTGGGGATCATGCCGAGATCTTGCCGTGCTATTGGTAGAGGCGGCACGCTGTCTTGGCCTGGGCGGCCGGCTTGTTTCCGGTTACCTGTGGAACTCCCAAGGAAGCGTCGGCTCATCGGACGGCGGCTCGACTCATGCATGGGCAGAAGTCTTTTTGCCAGGGGCGGGCTGGATCCCCTTCGATCCGACCAACCGCAAGATGGGAGGCGAACAACTGATACCGGTAGCTACAGGTCGCAATATCGGCCAGATCACTCCTGTGGCGGGAAGCTTCGTCGGGCCCTCAGATGCGTTTATGTCGATGCAGGTGGATGTTGAGGTGAGCGCTCGAAAACGCAACGGACCAGTGCGGTCCCCAACACGGACAGGTAGCGAAGACCGGATATAGGGGAGAGGGATGCCGCCGGAGCCTCAAGCCTGCGCCTTCTCGCGGCCCTCATTCGGGAGCATCCCCGCGAAGGCCAACCAGTTTGGTCATTGATGTCGAGAAGCTGTGGCCGTGGGTGCGATGGATCGACGGCACCTTCCCACCAAGCGCCAGGTGGCCGGTCCGCCAAAGTCGGAAAAAGCGAGGCTTGGGCTCGCAAAGAACCGGACTGCCGCTAAAACTACAGCCTGAACTTGCTGGTCGCTGTGTCGACCTCCACACGCATGGCATCTAGGGAGGCTCTCATCACGCGAATTTCGGCACCGAGGGCTGGAGCGGCTTCCTGCTTCTCCCAATACAAGAGCGTGTCGTGCCAGCCTTCGGCCGTCTGCAGCAGGCCCCGCGCGCGCTGCAGTACACGTCCGTCAACTGCGGTCGCGGCACGCTCTGCGTTTCGCGCAAGCTCGATAAGGTCATTTGCTTCGGCACTCCAGACGGGGAAGGCGGCACGAAGCCTGAGGATTTGTTCGTTGATGTCGGTGATTTGGTGATTTTCCATCTACTATAAATGGAGCTCAAATTTACAAATTCAACTGGTAGTTTATCACGTTGCCGTGTAGGGACTTGCCGCTGCGCTGAGCTTGACGGCCGCAAAGGAGTCCGATCCACATCTGGCCCCAATCCTGCGCGGATCCGTGAAGATCTGGGTCGCAGCATGACAGTGGTGAAGGGATTTGCCAGGGACGCGCCATGTCACCTTGGACGTTTTCGATCCTTTTCGCAGGGAGTTGGGGTCGCGCCCACGGAATACGCCACCCGGTGGCGCATGACGTTGGCGAAGGAATTGCTCCGGAAGGGTATAGCAACCGATGAGATCGCATGGCGTGCCGGCTACGGCTCGGCCAGCACGTTTAGTGCGACGTTCCGTCGGATACCGCAGCGAGCGCGGTCTCGATCGGGCGCTGTTCATGAAGTTGATCGGCGGCAATTGGATCGATGCTCACGACAATCTCGCAATCTGCGGGCAGTCCGGCGTCGGCAGAAGTTGGCTTGCCTCTGCGCTTGGGCATAAAGCCTGCCGGGATGACCGCTCCGTCCTTTATCAGCGCGTACCCCGCCTGTTCGCCAATCGCTCTTGCTCATGGCGATTCTTCTGGAAATCCTCGAAGATCGCTACGGACGCCGTTCGACCATCATCAAAAGTCAGCTCCCGGTATACGCCGACACCGTCCTCGGTCGCGTCGTTCACAACGCACACCATATCGACCTGTCCGGTTGCGGCGAAATCAGCGCCTGAAAATCTTGACTCCTGACGACAATCAACTGACAACATTCAAGACCAGCAGGACCCCAGCCTCAAGGGGGCGGGGTCATCCCGGAATCGGGGGCCCAATCATCTCAGAACGAAGGGGCGGCTTCATCGGAATCGGCACTCCTTGAAAAACCCTGCCGCTCAGAAACGGTCCCTAGTATCAGCTATCCGGAATGGGATTGCTGATCCTACCATGATGCCTTGCCGATCCCTGTTGCGTTAAATCCTATAGCGAGGCGCGACGTCGCGAACTTGAAAGATGAGAGAGCCAGGATGAGCGAGCGAGGGGCAGCACAGATCGAGTGGAGCGCAGATGAGCTTCGAAATGCAGTTAAATCAGCAGGCGTCGCGCTGTGGGCTTGGACTGTCGATGACGATTCTTTCGTCATGGATAGCAAGGCTTATGATCTTTGGGACGTTTCTACTGAAGAAAAACTGTCGTTCGAGCACCTCTCGGCAAAAGTCCACCCGGCCGACAGGGATCGCGTCAGAGCCGCCTTTGTGGCAGCTCGAGCGATTGATGGTCCCTTTGAAATCGACTTTCGGATTCTGACTGCTGCCGCTGACGTTCGATGGATATCGGCACGAGGCCAAGGAAACGAGGGAGACGCCAGCGCCAAGAAGATGACGGGGATCTTCCTTGATGTCACTGGCCGTAAGCAGGCAGAAGAAGGGCACGAGCTGCTCGCGGGAGAAATGAGCCACCGGGTCAAAAACTTGCTGGCTTTAGCGGCTGGATTGACGACGATAACATCAAGATCCACTGAGACGAAGGAGGAGATGGTGCAGCAGCTGACGCGTCGGCTGACAGCTCTCGGGCGCGCGCACGATGTTGTCCGACCTCTGCATGATGGGCAGGGAAGTGCTGCCTTGCTTGGGGACCTTTTTGCGGTGATCCTAGCCCCCTACGACAACCAAGGCGCCTTTGCCGGCCGCATCCGGGTGGCGGTCCCTAGGGTAGGCCTAGGGGAGAAGGCGGCGACAAGTTTGGCGCTCGTTATCCACGAGCTGGCGACGAACTCACTCAAGTACGGAGCACTTTCTGATGAGGCCGGTCTGCTTGATATTTCAGGAACCTCCAGCGAGGGCGACCTGGAGATCCTTTGGGCCGAGCAGGGAGGGCCCGAAGTCGCCATGCCCAAAGCTGGAGACGGATATGGTAGCAAGTTGATACAGCGCACCGTAGCAGGCCAGCTTGGCGGCTCCATCAGCTTCGACTGGACGAAAGGCGGCGTGCTGGTGAAGCTGCAAATGAAAGAAGACAATCTGGCGCTATAGCGAGCTTAGTTCCATCCGGGTCAAGAGTTCGAGATGGTTCAAGACCTCGAGGACTGGAGAAGCTTAATTCGGCGATTAAGGTCCAAAGGATCTTGTCACGCGCGACCATGCCTCGAAGGCGGCCACCAACTGTCGCTGGCCGCCGCTGAAACACGCTCGTTCGGTCGAGTCGGGTTACGAGCATATCGGTTAATGGATCGGCAAGGACCCACCCACCGACAGCGAAGTCAGCGGTATTGCTGTTTCCCGGCAGCTCCAGGCCGGCAGGCCCCGTGTCATCGATCGCCTCGAGACGCGCGCCGTGGACAGAGGCGATGCGCCGTGGAGCGAGGCCCGCCTCATCTGGTCCGACTTGATCCGCGAAAAACGGAGACCATCCGAGCTGTTCCAGGGACAAAGGAGTTGGGGTCCGCTGTTGGTTTCCATGCGGAACTGAGCCGGTTTTTCCACCGAGAAGTGAGCCACCTCTCAGTATGGTTTTCTGATCAGGGTTTGGTCAAGGGATTGGCCTTTTCTCCTCTCTTCTGTGCTGCTGCGGCCGAGCTGGCCTTGAAGCGAAAGCTGTCATTTCCGGTTTCGAGGATATGGCAACGGTGGGTCAGGCGATCGAGCAGAGCGGTGGTCATCTTGGCGTCACCGAAGACCGTGGCCCATTCGCTAAAGCTGAGGTTGGTGGTGATGATGACGCTGGTGCGCTCGTAGAGCTTGCTCAGCAGGTGGAAGAGCAGCGCTCCGCCGGAAGCACTGAACGGAAGGTATCCGAGCTCATCGAGGATCAGCAGATCGAGACGGACCAGCGTCTCGGCGATCTGGCCTGCCTTGCCTTTGGCCTTCTCCTGCTCGAGAGCGTTGACCAGTTCGATGGTCGAGAAGAAGCGAACTTTTCGGCGGTGGTGCTCGATCGCCTGGACGCCGATAGCGGTCGCGACGTGTGTTTTGCCTGTGCCCGGTCCACCGACGAGGACAATGTTGTGCGCTCCGTCCATGAACTCGCATCGATGCAGTTGGCGCACCGTCGCTTCGTTGATCTCGCTGGCGGCGAAGTCGTATCCAGAGATGTCCTTGTAGGCGGGGAAGCGCGCAGCCTTCATGTGATAGGCGATCGAGCGAACCTCACGTTCGGCCATTTCGGCTTTCAACAACTGGGACAGGATCGGCACGGCCGCATCGAAGGCTGGGGCTCCTTGCTCGATCAGGTCCGTGACCGCTTGGGCCATGCCATACATCTTCAGGCTACGCAGCATGATGACGACGGCGGCGCTGGCAGGATCATGACGCATTGCGACCCCCTGCGATCCGGG
>UCEY01000068.1 GCA_900471605.1 Hyphomicrobiales bacterium
GCAAACCCGGGACGGTTCAGACAGAACATGACGAGGAACAACCGCAGCTCGATCTGGCTTTGTAACCGAGAACAACGAGAGGATCGATCAGGATTTCCGAAAGCCATTCACCCAGAGTTCGCGTCATCGATCTTGAGACCGGCGGCAATGGCCCGAACGATGTCTGCGAAATAGGTTGGCAGGATGTCGTTCTTGGTGACGATGGCTTGTGGCGGGTGGCCGAGGAGCGCGGAGCACTGCTGGTCAATCCCGGACGGCCGATGATACCGGATACGATTGCCGTACATCATATTCTTGATCGTCAGGTGGCCGATGCGCCGTTCTGGAAGGGGCTCTGTTGCAAATTTTGATTTTGGCCATAATGGTCGTTGGTTGGAGTGTCGATTACCCGGCAGCCTCGCGGTTTTCGAGATTCTGGGCGAGCAGTGCTACAGCCTCCGTCAGCGCATTCGGTCCGATGCTGAAAGCACGTTCAACGATGCGCGCTTCTCCACGGACGTCGCCCGTCAGGTTGAAAATCGCAGCCTGTCCCTTACACAAAGCACGCATGACCTCGAAACCTTTGATCGTCGCATAGGCGGTTTTCAGCGTCTTGAACCCTCTCACCGGTTTGATTAGTTGCTTCAGCTTGCCGTGATCGGCCTCAACGACATTGTTCAGATACTTGACCTGCCTGTGAACAAGGTCTCCGGGACATTTGCCTTCGGCCTTCAATTGGGCAATGGCAATGCCATAAGTCGGAGCCTTGTCGGTATTGATGACGATGGGCTGTTCCCAGTCCTTCAGGCCGTTCAACGCCTTGCCGAGAAAGCGCTTGGCCGCTTTGGCATTGCGGGTCGGTGACAGATAGAAATCGATCGTGTTGCCGAATTTATCGACGGCTCGGTAGAGGTAGGTCCACCGGCCGCGGACTTTCACATAGGTTTCGTCAATGCGCCAACTCGTTGACTGCGGCCGGCGCCAGTGCCATCGTAACCGCTTTTCAATCTCCGGCGCATATCTCTGAACCCAACGATAAATCGTGGAATGATCGACGGGCACACCTCGTTCTCCCATCATTTGCTCAAGGTCGCGGTAGCTCACCCCATAGCGGCAGTACCATCGCACCGCCCACAAAATCACTTCACCCTGAAAATGGCGCCACTTGAAATCGCTCATCAATAATCTCGCTGAAAATCTGCGGCCATGTCGGACATCAACAGGATTTTTGCAACAGAGCCCGACAGCTTGGGTTATGGGTGCGTGTCGGACATGCCACAGAAATAACGCGAATCGATGATTGAACACTGCGATGATTGACAGGCCCCAAGGCTGTGGCGATCTTCGGGGACATGAGCGGGATGTATCGAATCACATCTAAAGCGTTGGCGATGCTGTTCAGGCTGGTGATGGTTCTGTCACTGGCCGGCTACAGCTTTTCCGCCATCGACGCCGCGATGCACCCGACCAAAGCTTCTCCTTCCGTCGAGATGACGGACGATCATTCCTCCCATCAAGAAGCCGGCCACGAAGCCGCGGCGCAGCAGTCCGATCATCACGGCGACCAGCACGATCACGGCGGTCCCGAGAAGAGCAAGAACTCCTGCTGCAAGGACTACTGCGGCGTAGCGGCGATCACATGCTCGGGTTCTTCCCTATCGCATCCGCGCGTGGTCTCAATCCACGAACTCGCCGACGACACCAGCGTACTCGGCCAGGCGCCCAGCCTCTATCGGCCCCCTAACATCTGAGAACTAGCACCCGCGCTGCGGGTCTTGCTGTGCTTCCGCGCGACTTCGCGTGGCGGCGCAAACGCGATCTTATTCTCGGATTTTCACCATGAAACTCATGTTCCTGGTGGTCGCCATCCCGCTTGTTGCAAGCGGATGCGCCTCCAACCTGCCTGAAGTCGTAGCTTCCTCCGGCTACCCCGACACCGTGTCCGACGTCCGGCCGGTGCGGTACCAGAGCCCCATTGGCGGCTACACCCAACGCATGCCTGTCGATCCCAAGCCATGGCGCAGTCTCAATGACGCGCAGGCGCCGAAGAAGAAGGGATGAGACGATGATGCTACGCCACATTAAGCTCGTCTCCGCCCTATTCCTTCCCCTTGCCGCAGCCGGATGCGTCACGGCCGATTACGCAGCCACCGACGCAGGCTTCATGAACGCCTCCTCGAAGAGCGGAGAAGCCACCGGCAAGCAGACGGTCTGGATCCAGAACCAGAGCCAAGCCCAGGCCACCCGCGACCGGGTGAAGGCGCTGATGGCCAAGAAGACGATCGACGTCGAAACTGCGGTCCAGGTCGCGCTGCTGAACAACAAGGGGCTGCAGGCTTCCTACGCCGATCTCGGCGACAGTGCGGCCGACGCCTGGCAGACCCAGCTCTCGGTGTTTCCGACCTTCTCCGTCGGCCTCGGCGGCATCGGCACTCCCGGCCTCGAGGCGTACCGCGTTCTCGAGGGCGCGATCGCCGCGAACATCCTGGCGCTCGCGACCTACGACCGGAACATCAAGCTCGCCGACACTCGCTTCCGACAGGCCCAGCTCCGTGCGGCGATCTCGACGATCTCGCTGGCAGCAGAGACGCGCCGCGCGTGGATCAATGCGGTGGCTGCGTGGGAGAACGTGGCCTACCTGAACCAGGCGAAAACCGCCGCCGACGCTTCGTCAGAGCTTGCGAAGAAGATCGGCGAGGCCGGATCCATGCCCAAGGGCGAGCAGGCCCGCGAGCACGTCTTCTATGCCGAGCTGACCGGAGACACGGCGAAAGCCCGGCTGGCGGCCAAGCTAGCCAAGGAGGAACTCGTCCGGCTCATGGGGCTGTCGGGTTCGGACATCGACTTCCAGATCCCGAACCGGCTGCCCAACCTCCCGAAGGCGCTGATCAGGCGGGACGACATCGAGGCCGAGGCCATCCACAAGCGGATGGACCTGCAGGTATCGCGTCTCGAGCTTCAGGCGGCTGCGAAGTCCTACGACCTGACGAACGCGACCCGCATCGTCACGGACATCGAGCTCGTCGGCACTTGGGAAAAAGAACGAGAGCGCGAGGACGGCAGGATCGTTTCCGACATCTCGAGGACCGGCGCGCTCGAGTTCACGATCCCGATCTTCGACTCCGGCCAGGCTAGGCTACGCAAGGGCGAACTCGCATACATGCGGTCGGCCAACCAATTGGCGCAGCTTGCGGTCAACGTCCGGTCGGAGGCCCGTTCCGCGTATGTCGCCTACAGATCGAACTACGACATCGCCCGGCACTACCGGAACAACGTGCTGCCGCTGCGCAGCGCAATCGAGCAGCAGTCGATGCTCAACTACAACGGCATGATCACCAGCACGTTCGAACTGATCTCCGACACGCGCGACAAGATCACGTCCACCATCCTCGCCGTTAATGCGAAGCGCGACTTCTGGCTCGCCGAGGCGAACCTCGCGCCCGCCATCTATGGCGGTAGCACAGGGTCTGCGGCGGCTGAAACCGAGGTCGCGTCCGCCGAGCCTGCCGCGGCCGGCGGTCACTGAGAAAGGAACGCTAAAATGTTCAGCAGAAGACAGTTGCTCGGAGCGGGCGCGGCCGGCGCCGCCCTCGTCTCCTCCCAATCCTGGGGTCAGACTTCGAACATGGGACTGCCGGAAGCGGCCCTCATGGATTCCGCGGCGACCCAGACGCCCGTCAGGCCCTCGGTCGGTCCGGACTACAACCCCGTCGTCACTCTGAACGGCTGGACGCTGCCGTTCCGGATGAACAACGGGGTCAAGGAATTCCACCTCGTCGCCGAACCCGTCGAACGCGAGATGGCGGAAGGCATGACCGCCTATCTGTGGGGCTATAATGGCCAGTCGCCGGGTCCGACCATCGAGGCGGTCGAAGGCGACAGGGTGCGCATCTTCGTCACCAACAAGCTGCCGGAGCACACGACCGTCCACTGGCACGGCATGATCCTGCCGTCGGGCATGGACGGCGTCGGCGGCTTATCGCAGCCGCACATCCCGGTTGGAAAGACCTTCGTCTACGAGTTCGACCTCGTGAAGTCGGGCACGTTCATGTACCACCCGCACTCCGACGAGATGGTGCAGATGGCGATGGGCATGATGGGCTTCTTCGTGGTCCATCCGAAAGATCCGAAGTTCATGCCAGTCGACAGGGATTTCGTCTTCCTCCTCAGCGCCTACGACATTGATCCCGGCTCCTACGTGCCTCGGGTCATGGAGATGACCGACTTCAATCTCTGGACCTGGAACAGCCGCGTCTTCCCCGGCATCGACCCGCTGGTCGTCTCGAAGAACGACAAGGTCCGGGTCCGGGTCGGCAACCTGACGATGACCAACCATCCGATCCACATGCACGGCTACGACTTCGAGGTCACCTGCACCGACGGCGGCTGGGTCAGGCCCGAGGCGCGGTGGCCGGAAGTGTCGATCGACATTCCGGTCGGGGCGATGCGCGCCTACGAGTTCGACGCGAAGTATGTCGGCGACTGGGCGATCCACTGCCACAAGTCGCACCATACGATGAACGCGATGGGCCACGAGACCCCGACCTTCATCGGGGTCGACAAGAAGGAGGTCGCCAAGAAGATCCGACAGTTCCGCCCCGAATACATGCCGATGGGCACCGCAGGCATGGCCGACATGGGCGAGATGTCGATGGAGATCCCGGAGAACACCGTCCCCATGATGACCGGCTGGGGTCCGCACGGCCCCATCGAGATGGGCGGCATGTTCTCCGTGGTGAAGGTCCGCGAGGGCATCTCGGCGGGCGATTACACCGATCCGGGCTGGTACGAGAACCCGCCCGGCACGCAGGCCTGGGAGTGGACGGGCACCCTGCCCGACGCAACCAAGGCGAAAGACGCGAAGACGCAGCCGCCGTCGAAGCACTCGAACCACGGCTGACGACAAGCTTCCCAACAACAACGAAGGAAAACCACATGAAGAAGACAATGATCGGCCTGCTGCTTGCGACCGCACTAGCAGCTCCCGCCCTCGCCTCGGGGAACCACGCGGGTGGACACGGCGAGGCCATGGCGGTCGGCGAACTCGGCGACAAGGCGAAGGTCACCCAGACCATCCGCGTTTCCATGAAGGAGACCCCGAACGGCAAGATGGTCTTCACCCCGAACAACTTCAAAGTCCGCAAGGGCCAGACCGTCCGCTTCACGATCAAGAACGAAGGCGAGCTCGATCACGAGTTCGTCCTCGATCAGGAAGACAAGGTCATGGAGCACAAGGCCGTCATGGAGAAGTTCCCGGAGATGGAACACGACGACCCGAACGCCATCCGGCTGAAGCCCGGCAAGTCCGGCGAGATCGTCTGGAAGTTCACGAACGACGGCGTGTTCAAGATCGCCTGCCTCGTCCCCGGCCACTACGACGCCGGAATGCACGGCGACGTGGCCGTTGCCAAGTAACAAGACCGAGCAATCTGAAAGGAACCCAAACGTGAAGAACATCGTAAAGATCGGCGTCGCCGCCGCCATCGCCCTCTCCTCCGCAGCCGGCGCGTTCGCCCAAGAGTTCACCAACGGCACCGTGAAGAAGATCGACGCCAAGGCCAAGAAGGTCACCTTGATCCACGAGGAGTTGAAGAACCTCGAAATGCCTGCAATGACCATGGTCTTCGAAGTCAAGGACGACGCTGTCCTTGCCAAGCTCAAGGAAGGCGCGAAGGTTCAGTTCGTCGCCGACCGCGTCAACGGCAAGCTGACCGTCACCCAGGCGAAGTGATGCGAGCGGCCGCGCCGTCCCTACGCGGCGCGGCCCACATCGTCAGGAAGTCGGCTGGAGGCAGACGGCCTTCCACAGGTCCTGCATCCAGCCGCCGGACTGCGGCGACAGGGGAACGAGGTGCACGAAGTCGCCGACCTTCACGGTCCCCGGCCGCTGGCATCTGACCCGCACGGCGTGCGCTCCATGGTCGAGGAAAACGACGTCGCCACCAGGCGAAAGCTCCGTCAGGCCGACGTCGATCTAATAGTCGTAGGTCGCGTCCGCAGGTGTCGACGAAGACGTAATGGAGAGGCTGATGGTGCGATGGTCGGCGAACCTGGCGACATGAAACGGATGGCGTTCCTACGCATCTGCGCCGGGCGCGACGAATACGGATGCTGCGACAACAATCCAGGTGCGTCTCATGGGCACCTCCCGGTACCATGGTGAAACCATAGCACGCGCGGACGTGTCCGTCAGCGGCAGAAAGGATATCGATCATGAAACGCAGGGAATTCATCTGTATGGCGGCAGTGACGACGGCCGGGCTTCTTCCCGTTGCCGCCGCGGCCAGCGCCGAAGGGGTCAGAACATGGCACCTTTGGCCGATTCCGTTTTCTGGCGCACCAGGACAAACCCCGCGATATAGATCAGCCGCCCGTCCCTTGAGCTCATCGCCTCGAGACATGTGATCATGTTACGCGCCGATAGATCCTTGCGGGGGAAAGGCCATCGGGTGCTGCTGCAATGTCAGCCCGGTTTCCATTCTTCAAAGCAAATTCCGGCGACATGAGAGATATCAGGTCATGGAGAGTTCGGCGTCCTTCACTGGACGCTTACGTGACATCTACCGTATTGCGAAAAACTTCAGGGCGAGCGTGGAGAGAAGCACTATGTGTGTGCATTCCAAGAACATGCTGGATGTAATCACCATCAATGTGCGGTACCGGGCAAAAGCCTCTCAGGCGCTCGTGCTGGAAGAGTCACCTGTCCCATGACGCGCGACCGCTAGCAGTGAATACGTCGCAAAACGTAACCCCATAGTCATCGCTTGGGGGGTGACGGATTGGGCGTCCGATGGCCGTGACGAGCGAGTTCCTCCTCGGCTTCGACAAGGGCCATCGCCAGAAAATACCCGACCATCATCAGATTCGGATGGCGTTTGACCATCTCCAAAAGCCAGCGCAGGTGCTCAATGACCTTCTTCAAATCATCCATGGTTGACCCGTCCCGATACATAAGCCTAACAAGCTCAGCGTTCATTTCAACCATAAGTTTTGATAGGTCACCGCACTTTTGATGCGCGCCGCTCCCTGCCCCGGTGTAAGAACCAAGGTTCGATGACCGTTTAAGGGCAGGCCGAGGTACAACCGCCTTCCATTCATCTATTCCCTTTGAAACTATCAACGGCCACTGTAGCAACGCGAACAGCCGCTACGCATCGCTCCAACGTGTATACCTATTGAAAAAGCAGCGACGCGTTGCGCGGTTTTCTGACTGGCCGCGAAACGCGGAACGAAGAAATCGGCAAATGTGCCAGGGCGGCCCCCTGGACCTGTGCCGGGAGAGTTGAGTAGCCATATGCCACTTACATGTGAAGAACATCAGCCGGAGTAACGGGCGCTTGGTCGGACGCATCATCCGGGCCGCGTACCCTGACGGAGAGAGATTGCTGAACGAAGCCGAAGGGCGGCACTCTGAGTTCGGCGAACGGCGGGAAGTCGGAATAGTGGCGAAAGAGCACCAACTGGCGAGCGGAGCGGCTTTGGATCTTCTGGACAAGGATGCTTGGTCGGCTTCACAAGGAGCTGAGGCAAATCCACGCCCAGACCGCGGGCCACTACGATGCCGAGCCGAATATTACCTGCCTCCAGACCTCTATCACGAGCATATCGCCGAACATCTCGAAGCCGCTCTGCTGCTCTCCCACAAGCAGGAGAGGAGATCGCTGCTCGCTTACCTGATCGAGATGGCGATCCTCGAAAACAACGAACAGGAGAAGCCTGTAGAACCAAAGGCGCGTCCCGACAGACCACAGCGGACGTTCCCGACAAAATCGCTCACGGTACCGCCATTGGCCCTCGCCTAGGCGATATAGGCCGTTGCTTGCAGGGCTCCCGGGGGGCCGGTTGGGCGGGGTTGGCACGACGGATGTTGCGGCAGCCCCACCCAGATGACCGAAAACTGACCCAAGCAGGGTAACGCGGAGACCGTCCCGGCCTTTCGGCGCCATGGCGACGATTGGTGGTATCTGCCCAAGATTGCCTTCGTCCGCCGGTGCCCGGCATGGTTTGCCGAAGGTTGCTCTGTTTCATGGTTCTCCCGTGTTCGGCTGTGCCAAGCGGCCGGAAACGGTTGGGGGATGCGTCCGGCCCCTGCCGCCGGCAATCGGCTGCCCGCTCCGTTCGCTGCGCTCCCGTGTGGCCGTTGCCCGCGTCCGCCTTCGGCTCAGGGTCGCGGCCGTTGAAATTCCCCGACCGGCCGCGATGGGCGCAGCCGGAAAACCAACGGGGAGAACCCACCATGAAACGGACCAAATCAGAAAACCCGGCTTTGCCATCTACACGGTCGAGCGCGACGGCGACAAAGCCCAGTAGGCGTGGAGCTTTTGCACAGCATCGTCAGGGCATTGATGAAGCTGCGACCGGAGTTCATTAACGGCCAGGGCCGCTCCCCGCTGGGCGGCCTCGGCGGGCATATCGCGCGGTTGCGGCTCCATCAGGAGAAGTGCCCGCGGCGCTTCCAGGGACGAGACTTTCGTTGGTGGGAGGGCGCGGCCAATATCGCCGCCGCCCCGTTGCCGGACTCCTGAAAATGACGTCAAGCGAGACGCTCCGGGCAAACTACCAAAAAACCGGGAGCAACGGGGTGGACAACCGGCGGCAGGCGTGCCCCAATTGCGCATTCTTTTGGTGTGACGGCGCGAGGCGCATGGGACGGTGTCCGAGGAAAAAACGAACTCTGCAGGCTCGTCGGGATTTCCTCACATCCGACGAGCGGCACGAGATCAGAACGCAAATCTACGAGCGGGACCCGCCGTTTTGCGTTTGGTGCCACGCGCCGCTGACTAGGGAAAAGCCTGGCAGGCTTTTTACCCTGGAGCATATTATCCCGCGAGTCGAGGCCGGTCTATTCAAGCCCGATAACTTGGTCCTTGCGTGTCACATGTGCAATTTCAAGCGCGGGCGCAAATCGATCCTGGAATACTTGCTGTACCGGGCGGCGTTGCCTCCTCGTCAATAGGACTCTCAGATAGGTGAGGCATGGGGCTTGGCGAGCTGGCCGATTTTGCGCCGATCCCTGGAAAAGGACCACGGGCTCGCCACCCTCGGACCCGCTTGCCACAATGAAAGGTTCGTCATGCGGCGTTGCAACGACAGGTGCCCGCTTCGGGACCGGCCAGCTGCATAAAAGCGGATCCGGTATCCGCGCAAGACAAGTTTGTGACCCTCTTCAGTTTTATCGATCACGATCTGTCTCCTGCATTGACAGTTGTTTTGCGCAGTAAGTCGTTGCTTTGATGTGGTGCCCGTCTGGATCGCGGACCTATGCCCCTAATAGTTGACATCGTAGTTGGGCAGTAGCCCCCCGAGCACCTCGTCGCTGCCACCATGCTTTAAGCCTGCTGCACACTGCGCGGCGCCTGCGTTGGGTTCTTAAAGGGCGCTCTCACGCCGCAGCCAGTTATCAACATCCATCCAGTCTGATCGACGGGTTCCCGGCATTCTTATCACCTCAAGCCGACACAAACTGATCTCGGCCGCGTTTTCATCGGTCGGCCACAACCCGGTCGCCTGCTCAATGAAACCCCGAACGCTCATTCCGCTCGGAACTGATCGGCCCGTTATGAAATGCATATGACGACGCAGGATGCCAATCGTGCGGGTCTTGCTGAGCCCTTCAGCGTAGGCGATGGAACGAAGGGCACGACCTCTCGCCCGCATTGCGACGATCCTATTGTCTCTCTCCACATCCCGCATCGCGGCCCCTGTTACCGGAAATGATCGCGACCCAACGCACTCAACCCGCTTTGGGTTTCGGGGTTGCGGCTGGAGCCGTTTGCTTTGGAGCAGGCTTGGCTGGCGCGGGTTTTGTCGGCGCTGGCGCGGTGTTGCAGCCCTTGCTCATCATAGCGGATTGGATCGCCTGAACCTTCCCCTTGGCGACCGAAACCTGTCCCTCCTTGTCGCCGCCAAACGTTGACGACATCGGAACGCCGATCAAGAACACTCCAAATGCATCACCGGTCGCGGCGTCATGCTGTTGCTTGGAAACCGCAGCAAGAGCCGTCTGCTCCTTGATCATCTCCTGGCCCAATTGCTCGCAGGAATAGTTGGTGTAAGCGGCCATCGGAATATCAGCCGGAACGATTGCATCCGGTCGCTTGGCGCATGACGAAATCGCCAGCGCAAGTGCCGGCACTACAAAATAAGCTCTCATGAATACCCCCATATTACCCGCGCAAAGGATAAGCATGATTCAGCCAGAAGTGGAAGTGCTGGATGCAACAGCAGCCGGATCCGGCAAAAGGTTCACCTCAAAGCGGCTGGGCTCGCCTGTGCGAGTTCTCCCGCCGTTGTTTTTGTCTGGCCTCCCACCAGAGCCGGACCTCCTTCAAAATTGCCGGCACGATAGGGATTGCGACAGCAGCTAATATCATCCAGTCGGTCTTCGTCATGCAACCTAATCTCCGTCAAGGGATTTCAACGCCATCAAAAATACAATGAGGACGGTTGCGGAGGATGACCACCTGGAAGCGCATAACGTTAACCGACTGATATTGTGGACCTTAAAAATCTCAAAGGGCGAATAACAGCAATTATCATCCCCGCCTTCAACCTCCAGGCACAGAGGAAACTGAGGTAGGGAATATTCTGGACCTTCGCTTACGTTGTGTCACGCTTGCCGCAGGACATGGGCAACTGGCCACCGCTACGACATACGCAAGACGGCGAATTTACGTAAGAGATAATTCGGTGGGTGTGGGGCCCGATGAGGAGACGCGGCATTGCGCTCCGGGAGCCAGACAGTCGCTACTCTATGCGGCCGGAGAAAGAAGATAGCTAGAAGGTCCGCGATACTTCGCTGGTCAGCTGGCAGAGATGAGCGGCATCGACACCTCCAGCATCGCCCTGTCGCTGTCCAGATCACGCGGATATCGACCGAGATCCTCTGTCGGGCCGAACTGAAGCGGATTGACGAACCTCGTTTTCAGCGCGGGCCGGCGAGACAAGTTCCATCTGTCCGGCGATGGAGATAACCCATCGTCGGTACGAAGCCGAGCCTCCCGCCTTCCGCTCTTGCTCCGGCAAGCGCCGCGCGCAACGCCTCAATACTCGATAGGACCTGCATGTTGCCCTCCCCGGGTCACGACCACGTCGGCGCGGATAGAGAATGCAATCGAAGCCGCGCGTCAATGCACGCCAACAGATAAAACGATTAGGTGGAGAGGATCAATGATGTAGCCGCGTTCAAGTCACCCGACGTAAAGGCAACCGTAGACTGAATGCACAGCAAATCCAGACCGCTAGCGCCTGATGCGGCATTTAAATACCTCACGCAATGCGCTAGCAACTCAGACATGCCTCGTGTCAATGTGATCGTGATACCACGG
>UCEY01000079.1 GCA_900471605.1 Hyphomicrobiales bacterium
GTTGGAGCCTCCGGCAAACCTGGGACGGTTCAACCTATTTTGTGAGCGATTTCAAACTTCAGGCTGCGGCGCCGAGATTCTAGCGCGACGCGGAAGGGCCGGCAGCTGGATCTCCCAGATGCAATTCTTGATCTGCCAATGTCTTGCGGAAAAGTTCACCTCAGTTTGCCATCGCCGCCCGCCCGAGCGCCTCACGAGCGTTTAAGCCGCGCGCCCTCGCGCTGACATGTATACCTTTAGTGTCAGCGCTCAGAATCATCGATCGCATAGAAGTGCTCTAAAAAACAGTGAAACGTTATTAAGCTTTGACAAACGGCAAGTCGAGTTCAACCCGTAGGAGAGATCCGCCCATACTGGGCTAACGCGCCATGAAAATCGGCCTTCCGGGACGCTTGACTGTGGATCGGGTAACCCCGCCGAATAACCTTTCGCGCAGTCGCGTGTGCCCATAGGCGCCCATCACGACGAGGTCTGCGTTGATGCTCTTGGCATGACCTTCCAGAGTTTCGGAAACCGTACGGCCATCGCTTGCCAGTACATCGATCGATATGTCTGCGATCCCATGGCGGAAAAGGTACGCCATCAACTTTGGTGCCGGATCATTCGGATCGCCGTCCTGATCGACCAAGACGACATGGACGGATTTGGCCAGATTGAGAAAAGGGATGCTGGCCCTGACTGCCGAGGCCGATTCCGCGGTGTCGGACCACGCGATCATCACGACGGGCTTTTCAAGTTTCAACGAGGCCCCGGGGTCAAGTAGCACAGGCACCTCCGCATGAAACCAGGAGCCGTCGAGGACAGCGCCCAGCATTTCTTGGTCACTTAGAAGATCCGGTCCGATCAGCACGATGTCCGACAACCTCGCGAGATAGCCGATTTCGTTGTCGATGGTGAACACTTCCGTGTAGGCGTTTTGCACGTCATGGGGCACGCCTCCCTCCCGGAGCCTTTTCTCGAGCTGGCTTACCTTGTTCTCGATTCCGGCCTGCTGCTTCCTCCGTTCCTCCATCCACGGCGCGGACACGCTTTCCATATGGGCACCGACCGGCGGCAGGGCGGCCGTACCAACGACAACGATGGAAAGATGAGCGCGCAACGTCCTGGCGACTGCCAACACTGATCGAAATTGAGCCTCGCCAATCTCAACGGTGCAGACGTGTAAGAGGGCGGCGAATGTCACTGTTTGTTGCTCCTCCGAAAAACCTTCACCATAGTGATGCACCGAAGAAAGCAGGGCGTTGACCTCTATCAAACGGTTTGCCGGCGATTTCTGGATTTTCTTGAGAAGCCACCGCTTCCTGCAGACTGTACAGCTTCCACACGCCATATTCCGAATTCGGCGCTTTATCGAAAAGGTTGTAGATGCTCCCGAATGAAACCTTACGAATGGTTCGGACTTTGCTGCCTTTTGCCCCCGTACTCGGGCTGGTAATCGGGCTTGCGGCCTATCTCGGTGGATTTTTCTGGCTCTCTAGATCGATGTTAGTTGTCGGCACACTCCCGGTCTTGGGTGTCCTCGTCCTTCAGATCGTAGACAGCCTGCGGAAGGGTGAAGTGGGGCTGGACGTGATCGCTATGATATCGATGGCGGGGGCGCTTACCTTCGGAGAGTACACCGCCGCAGGCGTCGTCGCGCTCATGTATTCCGGTGGCCAGTATCTGGAACATGCGGCGGAAGGGCGCGCGAGGCGCGAAATGACCGCGCTGCTGGCGCGCGCGCCTCAGAAAGCAACTCGACGCATCGGAGAGCGGCTTGAAGAAGTCCCGATCGAATTGATCGCGGTGGGTGACAGCCTGATCGTCCGACGAGGCGACCTTGTTCCTGTCGATGGGAAGATAGACGACGAGATCGCGACGCTGGATGAGTCGGCTCTGACTGGCGAACCTTTGCCCGTCGCACGCCGCCGGGGTGAGGTCGTCCTGAGTGGTGTGGCGAACGCCGGAGACCTCTTTCGCATGACGGCGACAGCTCGCGCTGCCGACAGCACGTATGCGGGGATACTTCGGCTAGTCGAGATTGCGCAACTCAGCAAGGCGCCCATGACGCGGATGGCTGACCGTTTCGCACTCGCATTCCTCGCCGTCACGATTGGTTTGGCCTCCCTCGCATGGCTACTGTCCGGCGATCCCGTTCGAGCCGTCGCGGTACTTGTTATTGCAACACCCTGCCCTCTGATACTCGCCGTCCCGATCGCATGGACTGCCGGAGTTTCCCGGACGGCGCGAATTGGCCTTCTGGTCAAGGGAGCCCGAGTTCTTGAGGGACTGGGCTCCGTTCGGACGCTGATAATCGACAAGACCGGCACACTGACGGAAGGAACTCCGGCGCTTCACGATATTGATGCCTTGATACCCGAGAATGAGCTTTTGAGGTTGTCGGCATCACTGGATCAGGCATCGAATCATGTGGCGGCAAAAGCACTCGTCCAGGCAGCGCGAGCCCGCAATATAGATCTCATCCAGCCGACGAACGTCTTGGAAAGGCCCGGTGAAGGTGTCGCCGGGAATGTAGGTGGTCGAGATGTCGCGATTGGCGGCATCGCCTATATCGCCGGCAAGTTGGGTACCTCGATCACTCACGCCGATCGCCCGGGAACAATCGCCGCCGCAGTCGCACTGGATGGCAAGTTCGGTGGCATCCTCCTTTTCTCCGACAGGCTCCGCGAGGGAAGCGCCGAGGTCATGAAGGCGTTCAAGCGTGTAGGAGTTAACCGCCTCATTCTCGCGACGGGAGACAGGAGGGATGTCGCGAGAATGATCAGCCAGGGCCTGCCATTTGATGAGGTCCGGGCAGATCTCTCGCCGGCTCAGAAGATCGAGATCGTCAATACCGAAAAACGGAAACTGCCGGTCCTGATGATAGGCGACGGCGTCAACGACGCTCCGGCGCTTGCGGCTGCCGACATAGGCCTTGCGATGGGAGTTCATGGATCGGCAGCAGCGACGGAAGCAGCCGACGCTATCCTGCTGGTGGAACGCCTTGACCGTGTCGTTCAAGGCATCGAGATATCGAACCGATGCCGTCAGATCGCGATGCAGAGCATTGTTGCAGGTATCGGTTTGTCGATTTGCGGGATGATTGCGGCAGCCCTGGGTTTTCTGGCGCCTGTCGAAGGGGCGGTCTTGCAGGAGGTCATCGACGTAGCGGTGATCTTGAATGCGCTAAGGGCGCTTGCTATCCGTCCTACCCCGGATCCTCAACCATCAGCTCACTGATCTCCACGGCAGATTTTCCCGCGTTGCGCAGACTTCTGCCGCATACAAGCTCTATGCGCTTGCCGGCACCGTGCCGCCGAAGCCCGGCATAGTCCGCGTCGACGATCGTGAAGGCCGCAGGCTGGATGTGGAGGTCCGGAAGCTGACACCGGCTGCCTTCGGGCTCTTTGTAGCCGCCATCCCGGCGCCACTCGGGATCGGCACAGTACAATTGGCAGACGGCACATCCGCCAAGGGCTTCGTGGCAGAGCCAATGGCACTCAGCGGAGCTTTAAACATCACCGGTTATGGCGGCTGGAGAGCATATGTCTAACCGCAGTTCGATCATCGATCTTGCCATAGACATCGGAATGATGGCTTTGCTCCTGAAGAGGAGCAATCCCCCCGTCATGCCATTTGCTAAAGGTAACGAGTTTATCGCGTTGTATTTCAGTGCCAAGGATCAGACACTTCAGCCCGCCCCTGCGGATCATCTATCGCCGATGGTCGCTGACGCAATGCTGCACGGCGAGCATGATGCCGTAAATCGCTCCGACCCAGGGGATTGCAAAGGGCGCACCCCCTAGGCTTCTTTGCGCGCACGCGGTTTTGTGCAGGGGCGGATCGCCTCCTTGCCTCATGAGCGGCGCCAGAACCGCGCTTCACCATCTAAACGTCCAATGGGCAGTCCGAAACGGCACCATCGACCTCGGAAGCGCCGCCACGCCTCATAAAGGCAATGACCGTCTCGATCTTGTTCACCGCTTGGCGTAGCGGCTCGATGATCTGTTCCTCGACCTTGTTCCGGGGGACCGCGCTGATGAAGAAACTGACCGTAATGGACGCCAGGACCGTGCCCTTGTGACAGATCGGCATCGCGACCGTAGTGTTGCGCCGCGGTTCTGTTTGCGGTGCCCGGATGGCAAATCCTTGTTTTCGAACACTGGCGAGAAGCACATTGTGTTGCGCTTCCCGTTCAGACCCGAAACTGCCATTGCTTCCGGCACGGATCATCGCAAACAGTGCCGCGCGCTCCTCTTCTCCGCAAAACGCCATATAGGCTCGACCCATGGCGGAAGTCAGCAGGTTAGGCCTGTTGTGGAGCAGCGTGTTGGCATGAACCCAGGGACTGATCGTGCCGGTCCAGAACTGGACGGCGATCGCATCGCCATCGAGCGTGCCGATGCCGACAGGCCATTTGATCGCATTGGTCAGATCGACTGAAAAGGGCCGGGAAGCCTCGATGACTTCAGCAATTCCCTTGTAACCGGCGTGCAGTTCCTCCACCCGATGTGTGACCCGATAGCCGCCGCACATATTGTCGCGCACGACGTAGCCATCGGCAATCAGGGTATCAAGCATCCGCACGATGGTCGGCTTGGGCAACCGGGTGGCGGCGTGGATATCCCCCACGGTGCAGATACGAAGCCGGTTGAGGATACGCAGGATTTCCAGCGCACGGCGCACGGATTCCACCGGAGGATAGGAAGGTCTGATCGCGTCCGTCATGCCGCGCCGGGAGTTGGCCCGGCAATGTGTCGCTTGGCTACGCGCCCCGGCTTTCCAGGTTGAGGGTCGATCATCCTCGGCAAAAGTGTCTTCACCGGCAAATGCTTCATCGGCCGCAGCACCTAGTTCCATGCTAACCTCCCACTACATTCTACCTCGCAGAACCGCGATCCCGTGCCGGATCGAATGCCTCCCCGCATCGCCCGACAGTCAGTGCCTCCCAGCAGGTACTGTCTTGCTTCGATGCGCGTCCCTGCATCTCTGCCGGATGCCGCAGATCAGACAAGGATGAGCCCGGGACCCGATCTTCGGCAACCAGCGGCGGTATGAGTTTCGCATTGCGAAATTCTCGTAAATCCGCGAACTTTCCTAGATGTTTAGCACATGCCTGGCTGCTGACCCATCCATAAATCAGGCAGCCATGATCGATGCCCTGGGAAGCCAATCCTTCGAACAAAGATGTGACAGGCCGTTAGTCGAGATCGCCCGTAGCGGATGTAACGTTGGCGAAGGCCGCAGAAAGCCTGTCGAGGACCGCGGCAGGCAACGGCGCACCATTGATCGCCGCGATATTGTCCTCAAGATGCGCAAGGCTCCCAGTACCGGTCATTACGACGCCAATACCCGGCACGTGCCGGCAGAACCGGTAGGCCGCTTCCGTCAAAGATCCAGCCACGCCGTTTTCGAGCAGAAAGCCCAACGGATCTTCCGCATCCAGCAATTCCGGCGGAACTTCGCCTTTCTCGACGAGCTTCGCCACCAAGCTGTCCAGCGTTTCCTTGCGGGCAAGCGCACCGCGCACGGCATACATGGCCATGATGCCGATATTCTTTTCGATTGCCTGTGGCAGGACGAAATGCGCGATCGAAGGATTGACGAAATTACAGCCAAGCATCAGCACGTCCCACACGCCATCCGCGACGGCGCTTTGAGCAACCTTATGTTCGCCGTCGATCCCGAAAGACTCGGTCACACCGAGAAATCGCAGCTTGCCTTCATCGCGAAGCTGCAGCAGCTCCGGCAAAAGCTCATCTCGGCAGAATTCATATTGATTCGGGCGCACGCCATGTAGCTGCAAAATGTCGATATGATCGGTGCGGAGCGCCTTGAGGCTGGCCTCAACGCTCCTGCGCATCTCGCCAGGAGCGACGAACTCGCTGCTCTCATAGGAGCTGCCTTGAACCGTGCAACGCGCCTTGGTAGCGACGATCACGCTGTCGCGCCGTCCCTGAACACCTGCACCGACAACCTCCTCGGTGCCGTAAACCGGTGCCGTATCGATGAAATTGATGCCGCGATCGAGTGCCGCGCGAACAAGATCGATCGCTTCTGCTTCACTGCCTCCGCGCCGGAGACCGAGCCGGCTGTTGCCACCCGCCCCGAGGACCGCCGCACTGACCTTCAACCCGGTCCGCCCAAAGATTGTCATATCCATCGTCTTCCGCCTCGCTTGCGGGATCATCGGATTATCGCTGCTATTTCGGCATGCCCCGCCTTTTTCAAAAAATCGTAACGAGGCTCCGGAAGGATATCAACCAACCAGTTGGCGCCCACCAGCACGCCTAATCTTTTCGCTGTGAGAAATAGATATCGTCTCCCCGGACGTGGCGAGAACGCTGCCCTAGAACGATGAGAACTGCTTCCGGCAGATCGATCCGGCCAGTGTGCCGCACAGGAGGAGCCTATATTGCCGAATAGTGCAGAGCGAACGAACCTGACCTGCGAGCTGGAGCGCCAGCTCCACGATTTTTGGCATGACGTCGATACCAACTGGGGCCGGCAGGCCGCCGATTTCTACACCGAGGATGGCGTCTTCGAGGCGAGCGAACAGACCTATCGGGGCCGCGAGAAAATCCGCCAGTTCTACGAATACCGGATCACCCGCGGGCCGCGCGTTGCAGCTCATGCCGTGACCAATTTCCGGGTCGTATCCGAAACGCCCGATGAAGCCACGACGACGTGGTACCTGATCCTCTATGCGCATGACGGCGAGCCCGTTCTGCCATCCGCACCGCCCATCCAGATCGCGCTTGCAACCGATCACTGCGTCAGGGGCGATGACGGTGTCTGGCGTTATAAAAACCGCAAATTCGAGACCTGGTTCAAAGGCGGAGTACCGACGACGACGTTCAGAGGTTAACGCCCGAACGCGTTTCTCTGACAAAGCATTTGCCCGGACCATGAGGTAGCGCTCGGGCGAGATTGCAAGAAGAACGATGAAATCCATTCTAGGAGGAGAGGAATGGGAAAGATTATCCGCAAATTGAGGCTGGCTGCCATCTTCGCCATGGTATCCGCTTTCTCGGTGGCAGGCGCTTTCGCCCAGAACGCGCCCTACCCGGCGAAACCGATCAAGCTGATCATACCTTATGCCCCGGGCGGCGGAACGGATGCGGTCGCAGCGGTATTTTCCGACAAGCTCGCCAGGAAATTCGGCCAGCCGGTGGTGAAGGAAAACCACGCGGGCAGCAACTCTGTCCTCGGAACGGCGCTGCTCGCGGACGCGGCCCCCGATGGCCACACCTTGCTGGTTGTCACGGGCGCCATCGCCAACAATCCGTTTCTTTATGCCAAACTGCCCTACAAGACGCCGGAATCCTTCGTTCCGGTCTCTATCCTGACCACCTATCCCTTCGTGCTCGGTATTCGCAGCGGCCTGCCGTTCAAGAACATGCAGGAGCTGATCGACTACGCCAAGGCCAATCCCGGCAAGCTGACCGCCGGTACGCCCGGTCGCGGCGCCGGCGCCCAGCTTGCGCTTGGCCTGCTGAACAAGAGCGCCGGCATCCAGATCCGCGAAATCCCGTTCAAAGGTGCCGGCGACAGCTTGAACAACGTGGCAGGCGGCTTCGTCGACATGGTCTTTTCGGGCTACGAAACCGTGCGCCCTTTCGTCGAAAGCGGGAAGATGAAGGCCTTTGCCCATACCGGCACCGGCGCGTTGGGCAACGAGAAAATTCCGGCGATCGCAGACACCATTCCGGGCTTCGAATACCAGAACTGGCTGGCCCTGATCGCACCCGCCGGAACGCCGGCCGCCGTGACCGACAAGCTCAACGGCACGCTCAAGGAAATCTTCGCCGAGCAGGATACCAAGGACCGGCTGGCCGGCCAGAACATCATGGGCATCGCCAGCAGCTCGACCGAGGCTAAAAGTTATCTCGCCAAGGAAATGACGACCAGCAAAGCCGTCATCGAAAGCATGGGCCTGAAGCCTGAATAAGCACGCTTATGAAGCGTCACCGACGATATGGCGTCCAGCATTCCGGGCGCCATATCGAACCAAGGTCAAATGCATCATGCCGGGAGGTACAAGTGTTTTTTAGGCTCAACGACAAGGCGGACGTCGAGGCCGGCCTGTTTTTCACGCTGTTCGGCGGCCTTACCGCGGGATTGTCTCTGCAATACCAGATGGGCACCATTGCCGCGATGGGTCCCGGCATGTTCCCGCTGATCCTCGGGATCATGCTGACAGCCATCGGTCTGACAATCCTGGCAAAAGGCGTCATGGCCGGCGGCGAAACCATCCGAAGCCTGCCACTGAAACCAGCATTTCTGATTACCTTGTCGCTCCTGGTTTTCGCAGCCCTCGTCCTTGCGGTGGGCCTGGTCGCAGCGGTGCCAGCGCAGGTGTTTATCGCGCTTTGGGCCTCGGACCATTTCACCCTGAAGCGCGCGATCGCGCTCAGCATCGGGCTGCTGCTCTTCTGCTACCTCGTCTTCATCTATTTCCTCGGCGTGGCCGTTCCCATGATTGCGATCTGATCCCATGGAATTTCTCAACCATCTCGGCCTGGGTTTCGAGGCCGCACTTTCGCTCAACAACCTGACCTTCTGCTTCATCGGCGTTCTGGTCGGTACCGCCATCGGCATTCTGCCGGGACTTGGTCCGCTGGCGACGATCGCCATGCTCCTGCCGCTGACCTATTCGCTCGACCCGGTCACCGGCCTGATCATGATCTCCGGCATCTATTATGGAGCGCAATACGGCGGCTCCACAACCGCCATCCTCGTCAACCTACCCGGAGAATCTTCCTCAGTGGTCTCCTGCCTTGACGGTCACCAGATGGCACGCAACGGCCGCGCGGGCGCCGCGCTGGCCATTGCCGCGATCGGCTCCTTCTTTGCGGGAACGATCGCAACGATGCTGATCGCCGCTTTCTCGCCCGTCCTGGCGGAAGTAGCGTTCCTGTTCGGCCCCGTAGAATATTTCGCGATGATGGTCCTCGGCCTCACGGCAGCGACGCTACTCGCCCACGGCTCCTTCATCAAGGGCGTCGCCATGGTCCTGACGGGGCTGATCCTCGGCCTCGTCGGCGCCGACATCAACAGCGGCACATACCGCTTCACGTTCGGTTACTTCTCCCTGACGGAGGGCATCGAGTTCGTTGCCGTGGCGATGGGCCTGTTCGCGTTCACCGATATCGTCACCAATATTCGCGGCGACCAGGCACGGGATGTCACCACGCCTTCTCTGCGCAATCTCTGGGTGAACGGCAAGGAGGCCAAAGAAGCCGCACTTCCGGTTGTGCGTGGCACGGCAATCGGATCGGTTCTTGGGCTGCTCCCCGGCGGCGGCGCGATGATTTCGTCCTTTGCGTCCTACGCCATCGAAAAACGTCTCGCCAAGCGGCCAGAAGAATTTGGCCATGGCGCGATTGCCGGTCTCGCGGGCCCGGAAGCCGCCAACAATGCGGGTGCGCAGACGTCCTTCATCCCGATGCTGACATTGGGTATCCCGAGCAACGGCGTGATGGCCCTGATGATCGGCGCGCTGATGGTCCACAATATCGCGCCCGGCCCCTATGTCATGGTGTCCAATCCAGAAGTCTTCTGGGGTCTGATCGCATCGATGTGGATCGGCAATGCCATGCTGGTCGTCCTGAACCTGCCGCTCATTCCGCTTTGGGTCCGGCTGATCCAGGTTCATTACTGGATCCTCTACCCCATCATTCTCACGGTCTGCTGCGTCGGCCTGTTCAGCATCGAGAATAGCCTGCAACCGATCTATTTTGCGGCCGGGTTCACGCTGGTGGGCTGCCTGTTCTGGCGGTTCCGCGCCGAGGCTGCCCCCCTCCTTCTCGGCTTCATCCTGGGACCGCTGATGGAGGAACATTTCCGCCGCGCGCTGCTGCTTTCGAACGGCGATCTGGCGATCTTCTACCGGAGCCCGCTGTCTATCGTGATGCTTTCCGTTGCGGCAGTCATGTGCCTGGTGATCCTGCTTCCACAAATCCGCCGTAGCCGCAGCGTGGCGTTTACCGAGAACGCTTAGCGGACCGCCTCAACATCTAGACGACTTAGCGCCTGCCCGACCTCAGCATTTCTGTCCGTGAAACGCCGGCTGATTTGCTTTGCGCTGAACGTGTGCAGATGCAAGCCAGAAAACCGGCAAGATCACAGCAGTGCCTTGAAAACATGGGAGAAAGACTTGACCAATCCGACCATCATCAGTTGCGCCGTCACGGGCAATATCACGACCGTCGAGTCGACACCCTATCTACCTGTCACGCCTGAGCAGATCGCCAACTCATGCCTCGAAGCGGTCAGGGCCGGTGCGGCGATCGTGCATATTCACGTGCGCCATCCGGACGGGCGGCCCAGCATGGAGCTGCAACACTATCGCGAAGTGATGGATCGCCTTCGCGCGGCCGATGAGGACGTCATCATCAACCTGACAACCGGACCGGGCGGTCGCTTCGTGCCGGGCGAACAGGAGCCGAGCGTTGCCGGCCCAGGAACCACACTGCTGCCGCCGGATCGGCGGGTCGAGCATATCGCGACACTCCGACCGGAAATCTGCAGCCTCGACTTCAACACGATGTATTCCGGCACGTCGGTGGTAATCAACACGCCCCGCAATCTCGGCATCATGGCGGACATCATCCGGGAAGCCGGCGTCCTGCCCGAGCTTGAAGTCTTCGATACCGGCGATATCCAGCTCTCCAACCAGTTCATCCAGGAAGGCCGCCTCGATGCGCCCGCCCTCTTCCAGATCGTGCTCGGCGTCCGTTATGGCGCGATCGCCACGCCCGAAACCCTTGCCTACATGAAATCCCTACTGCCGGCTGGCTCCCATTGGGCGGCCTTCGGCATCGGCCGCTGGGAGTTTCCCATGCTGGCGCAGGCATGGTTGCTCGGCGGACATGTGCGCGTCGGACTGGAAGACAACATCTATCTGGAAAAAGGCGTGCTGGCGAAAAGCAATGCCGAGCTCGTCAGCAAGGCCGTGCGCATTCTGAAGGAGCTTGGCGGCTCGATCGCCACGGCCGGAGAGGCGCGCGAAATTCTGAAACTCAAGAAACAGCTGCCCAGATGAGTGAAAGGTCGACGAGGCCTCATGACCATATTTCAAAAACCGAAGCGGAGGATCCCATGTACGATCAGAGTGACCCGAGAGCCAGCCTGGCTCAGGCCGCAAAGCCCAAAGCAGGCCATGTCCACAACAGCTATTTCGGCTCGCAGCTTAGCCTCTATTACGGCACCAAACCACAGGTCTCGGACGAGAACGGCAGGACCTGGATCAGCCGCGGCCAGAATTTCGTCATCGCCTATACCGACGGCAAGCAGGGCGGCACATTCGCCCGAAGCTCGCAGCCGGATGAATATGCCCTGATCATTCCGGACCGGGAAACCTCGGTCGAGATCACCACGGCAGACGGCACAACGACCGTTCCGGGTTATTCAGTCGCCTTCGTGCCACCCGGCGAAAGCAACATTCGCATGCTGACCGCGGGCAGCATTGTCCGACTGTTCACGCCCAGATCGAAAGACATGGCCGAGGCGGCTTCCAACGCAGACGCCTTCTCAGGCTCGCATCCCAACGTTCCGCCTTTCGAAGCCTGGCCGGAACCGCCCGGTGGCCTCAAGCTCAAGTGGTACACTCTGGACGTCCCCGAGGACCCGTCACGGTTCGGGCGGATCTATCGATGCACGACGTTCATGGTCAACTACCTGACACCACGTGTCGGCCCACGCGAGCGCGACAAGGTCTCGCCGCATCATCACGACGATTTCGAACAGTGCTCGCTGGCCCTGACCGGCACATTCACACACCACCTGCGCTGGCCGTGGACGACGGACATGAATGTTTGGCGCGAAGACGAGCATCTCTACTGTGAGTCGCCATCGGTCTGCGTCATCCCGCCCCCGTCGATCCATACGACCACGGCGGAATCATCCGGCGTGAACCAGCTCGTCGACATATTCGCTCCGCCGCGCATGGATTTTTCGCTGAAGCCCGGCTGGATTCTCAATGAAGACGATTATCCGATGCCGAAATCCTGAACCAGATGCAGAAAGGCCCCCGGAAATTTCCGGGGGCCTTTTACCATGAAGCAGTTGAAACGTGTTTTCGGATCAGGTCGGCTGAACCAGCCCCGCATCGACGAGGGGCCGGATGGATTCGATCTCCTTCTGGATGGAAACCTTCATCTGGTCGGGCGTATTGGCGACAGCCGTCAGGCCCAGTGACGTGAGCTTTTCCTTTGTCGCAGGCATATCGGTCCATTCCTTGATGGCGCCCTGGATCGCATTGACGATCTCAGCCGGCATTCCCTTCGGGCCAACGGCGCCGAACCACAGCGTCTGGTCGTAATCCTTGAACCCCTGTTCGGCGACAGTCGGCACATTCGGGAGCTCCGAGGTTCGCTTGAGGGAGGTCACCGCAAGCCCGCGGATTTTGGAGTCGCGGATATGCGGCAGATAATTCGACGGCGCATCGAGCGCGAAATGGATATGCCCGCCCAGAAGATCCGTCAGTAGCGGCGGCGATCCCTTGTAGGGGATGTGGTTGATTTCGACACCCGCCATCTGGCCAATGATTGCCGCTGCGATATGCCCCTTCGTGCCGGCGCCCGGATTGCCGATATTGACCTTTCCGGGATTTGCCTTGGCATAGGCAATCAGTTCCTGAAGCGATTTTGCCGGAGCGATAGCACTCGCGGTCAGCAACGCGGGGCTTTCCGCAACGATCGAGATCGGCGTGAAATCCACCTGGGGGTCATAGGCGAGGTTTTTCTGTACGACCTTGTTGGCTGCGATCGGCGCACTACCGCTGACCATGATCGTATAGCCGTCAGGAGCCGCGCGAGCGAGCTTGCCGCCAGCCAATGCGCCCGCAGCACCGGCATGGTTTTCAACCACGAACTGCTGACCGAACTTGGCCGTCAGCACATCCGCCACAAGGCGCGTGATAATGTCACTGGTGCCGCCCGGCGGGTAGGCCGATATGACCACACCCGGTTTACTTGGCCATTTGGCGGCCGACCAGGCCGCTCCGTTCGACGCCAGCAATGCGGCCGTGCCGCCAAGCACCATGAATTCGCGTCTCTTCATTGTTGTTCCTCCCACTCGTTGATCGAGCCTATGCCGTCAAATTAACGCAACATGTCCCCTTCCCGAACATGAGGCTGCATCCGTTTCGCTGCTTGGAACGGCGTTGGTCATCCATCACTTCCGGCAAGCCAGCGGTCTTCTCCGGCATGAAACGCTGC
The DNA here is from genome assembly GCA_900471605.1 of Hyphomicrobiales bacterium. Classification (GTDB taxonomy): domain Bacteria; phylum Pseudomonadota; class Alphaproteobacteria; order Rhizobiales; family Rhizobiaceae; genus Neorhizobium. Next base: position 13,203 of record UCEY01000079.1, read on the forward strand.
CAGTTCATCGGCTTGGTCATCTCCCAGCAAATCCGGATTGACCTTCACGCCGCGCACGCTCTGGATATAGGCGAGGAATTTATAAGACGGCCGCATCGCGTTGAGCTGCGCCCAGTCGATCGGAAGCGTCTCGGACGGATTGACCGGCTTCATGACATCCCGCTCGAAAAAGACATGGAAGGACAGAATCTTCCAGACGCCATCCTCCCTGACTGCGCGGGAAAAGAACCGGCAGAATACGTGAAAATCCACCTCGACGTTCTCCAGCCGCGCGCGGTTGAAGATCATCGCCGGACTTTCCACCGTCGCCCGGTCGCCGGCGATCTGGGCAAAGGCCGGAAACACCCAGTGCTTGCTGTTGCCGGTATTGCTCATCCACTTTCGTGTGGCTTCCACATAGGCATCGCCACCATGACCATCATACCAGCTGGTGCGGATATAGGCATCGCGGTGGAAGCAGGCCGCCATGACATCAAACCGGCGCTGATCCCGCGCGAACCGCTCGCGCCGCACCAGATCGAAAAGTTCCTCGCGGTCGAGATGTGCCCGCAGGCGGGCGTCGAAATCCTGTGGCATTGGGTCTCCTGGTCTATGTGGATACGGTTGCGCGAGGGTGCAGGAAACCGACGATCGTCAGTCGGCCTCCTGCAGCCCCTCCTCGCGCACTTTCCGGAAACGGGGAGATACGATCGACAGCAGCAGCAGCGCCGCGACGATCAGCGTCCCCAGGCTGAGCGGGCTGGTGAAGAAGACGCTGGCGTCACCATGCGAGATCAACAGCGCCCGCCGGAGATATTCCTCCGCCATCGGCCCGAGGATCATCGCAAGGATGAGCGGGGCAGGCTCCGCGCCGACCTTCTTGAAGAAATACCCCAGCACACCGAACACAGCCATCATGTAGACGTCGAAGACGCTGTTGTTGATACTGTAGACTCCGATAGCAACGAAGACGCTGATCATCGGGAACAGGTAATGATAGGGCACGGAAATCAGCTTTGCCCAGACGCCGACGAGCGGCAGGTTCAAGAATAGCAGCATCAGGTTGCCGAGCCACATCGACACAACGAGCCCCCAAAACAGGGCCGGCTGCTGTGTCAGGATTTCCGGCCCCGGCTGCACGCCCTGCACGACAAGCGCGCCGATCATCAGGGCCATGGTCGCCGTGCCGGGGAGGCCAAGCGTCAGCATGGGAATGAAGCAGGTCTGGGCCGCCGCATTGTTTGCCGCCTCCGGCGCGGCCACCCCTTCGATCGCCCCTTTGCCGAACTCAGCGGAATGGCGCGAAACCTTCTTTTCCAGCGCGTAGGCCGAGAACGATGCGAGCAGCACCCCCGCTCCCGGCAAGACACCGAGCAACACGCCGATGCCAGTACCGCGCAGGATCGGCGCGGCCATGCGTTTCCAGTCCTCGCGGGTTGGAAACAGGCTGCTGACCTGTGCCAGGCCGGCCGAGCGGCTTTTTTCGTTCTCAAGGTTTGCGATAACGTCGCCGAGGCCGAAAACGCCCGTTGCGACTACGACGAAATCCAGCCCGTCGAGCAGGTTCGGTGTGCCGAAGGTAAAGCGCGCGGCACCCGAATTGACATCGGTTCCGATCATGCCGAGCATCACGCCGAACAGCGCCATGCCGAACGCAGTCAGCAACGAGCCGCTGGCCAGCACCATCGAGGTGATCAGTCCGAGCACGATCAATGAGAAATATTCGGCAGGCCCGAAGGTCAGTGCAAGACTTGCGAGTAACGGCGCCGAGACCGCGATGAAAAGTGTGCCGACGGTGCCTGCAAAGAAGCTGCCGATCGCTGCCGCCGCGAGCGCCCTGCCCGCCTTGCCCTGCTTCGCCATTTCATGGCCATCAAGCGTCGTGACGACCGAAGAAGCTTCACCGGGAAGGTTCATCAGGATGGCGGTGGTCGAGCCGCCATACTGCGACCCGTAAAAAATGCCGGCCAGCATGATCAGCGCCGTATCCACTGGCAGGCCGAAAGTGAAAGGCAGGAGCATGGAAATGGTAGCGATTGGCCCGAGGCCGGGCAGCACACCCACAGCCGTTCCGAGCAGCACGCCGAGGAAACAATAGAGAAAATTTCCAAACGTCGTGGCGGTCGAGAAACCAAGTAGAAGTCCGTTGAATATATCCATGTCGAAGCTCACAAGACGTTGGCTATTGCAGCCAGGTGCCAAGCACCGGCATCGGCAAGCCGATCAGTTGGATGAAAAGAACAGTGCACAGGCCGGCAAAAACCAACGCGCCGACGGCTGCCTTCCAGTCGAGCTTGAACTTGATGCTGGTTGCCGCACTCAGGACGAGAAGCAGCAGGACAGCCGGCAGGAAGCCCAGCGGCTCTATCGCCAAGCCGAAAACGACGACTGCCGCAGGCACCATGATCAATGCCTTCCAGTTGATCTCCGGAAAGGCATCGCCCGATGCGGCGATGGAGCGAACCAGAACACCGATGCCGGTCAGAACCAGGAGGCTGGAGATGATGACCGGGAAATAACCCGGCCCCATGCGCCCCGCTGTGCCAAACGGGTATTGGACGGAGATCCACAGCGCAATACAACCGGTGACGGCGAAAAAGAGCCCCAATATGCTGTCTTGCCCGATCCTCATCGGTAAACCTCCCAAAATACTGACAGAAGCCCGGCCTATGTGTTGCGCCGATGCAAACGATAGATCATCACCGATCCGGCTCCTCCCGCCGAAACCGATGCCGGGCCATCCCTCAAGCAGGGTAACCAAGGATGGCCTTGACCTCGAGATATTCTTCGAAACCGAACAGACCGAATTCACGCCCGTTGCCAGACTGTTTGTAACCGCCGAACGGCAGGCTGCGATCGAACGCGGCACCGTTCAGATAGACCCGCCCCGCCCGGATGCGGTTCGCAACCCTGCGGGCGCGATCTGCGTCCTTTGACTGTACGAAGCCTGCCAGACCGAACGGTGTATCGTTGGCAATCGCAATTGCTTCGTCTTCCGTGTCATAGTTCAGAATGGACAGAACAGGCCCGAAGATTTCTTCGCGGGCAATCATCATGTCGGGCGTCACGTCGCCGAAGACTGTCGGGCGCACATAATAGCCGCGGTTCAATTCGGCAGGGCGGCCCGGCCCGCCGGCGACTAGCGTCGCCCCCTCGCTCATGCCGATCTGGATCAGGTTCTGGACCTTGTCGAACTGCTGCTGGCTGACGAGCGGCCCCATCGTGGATTTAGGGTCGAGCGGATCACCGAGGCGAATACTGTCGACTGCCCTGCGGGCGGCGTCGAATGCCTGTTCACGCTGTGAGCGGTGTACCAGCATGCGCGTCGGCGACTGGCAATTCTGGCCGGCATTGGTGTAGCAGGCATGCACGCCAGCCTCGACGGCAGCCTCGAGATCGGCATCCGTCAGTATGAGGTTGGCGGACTTTCCTCCAAGCTCCTGAGCGACACGCTTGACCGTATCGGCGGCCAGCTTCGCAACCTTGATGCCGGCCGCCGTCGAACCCGTGAAGGACACCATGTCGATTTCGGGATGGCCAGCAATCGCTTCACCGACGGTCGGTCCGTCGCCGTTCACCAGATTGAAGACACCGGGCGGCAGGCCCGCCGCATCGATGATCTCTGCGAGCAGTATCGAGCTCAACGGTGCAATCTCGCTCGGTTTCAACACAACTGTGCAGCCGGCCGCGAGCGCCGGCGCGACTTTGGAAGCCACCTGGTTCAGCGGCCAGTTCCAAGGCGTAATGAAACCGCAGACCCCGATCGGTTCGCGGCGCACGATGCCGTTGCCCATCCGGTGCTCAAATTCGTAAGTCGAAAGTACGCGCACCACTTCCTCGAAATGGAAGAGCGCGACGGTCGCCTGGCGTTCGGTCGAAAAGGTGATCGGCGACCCCATCTCCAGCGTCATCAGCCTCGCCAGTTCCGGTAGGTGCGCCCTGAACCCGGCAATGATCTTTTCGAGATAGCCCAACCGCTCGTCGACGCTGATTTCACTATAGGTTGCGAACGCACGCCTGGCCGCCTTTGCCGCCCTGTCAACGTCTTCGTGCGACCCGAGGCTGATCCGGGCAAACGTTTCTTCGGTCGCTGGATTGGTGACGCCGATACTGGCCGACACTGCCGGATCAATCCATCGACCGTCTATATAAAACTTCAGTTTTTCCATCGTTCCGTTCGCTGCTGGTGACACTAAAAGACTGGGAATTCAGAAACACTACAGGGCTGGACATGACTAGCAACGCGATCTCAAAGGCGTTTCGCCAGACGACAACAAGACGCCTTAGAAGGCAACCTTATAAATGCCTGCCTTCATCCACCGGCACAATGATTCCGGTGGAACTCGTCAGGTTGACGATGCAGGCGACCACCGCCCGCGCCACGTCATCAGGCGTCGTCACCCGTCCGAGTGGAAACTTTTCAGCGACCTTTTCCAGTTGCTCACGGGTGCGGTTGGGAACGAAATCCGTATCGACACCTGCCGGCGACACAGAAAACACCCTGACCTTCGGCGCCAGCACCTTGGCGAGCGCGATCGTCAGCGAGTCGAGACCACCCTTTGCAGAAAGATACGCAAGGCTGCTTCCGATCCCCGTCCGCGCCGCGATCGACGAGACATTCACTATGGCGGCATTGTTACCGCCTTCCAGCAGCGGACGAAACGCGCGAATCACCGCGAAAGGGCCGCGCAGATTGAGCGTCACCGTGCGGTCGAAGATTTCATCGGTCAGTCCCTCCAGATCCGCGGCCGGGACCGGAGTGGTCGCGCCACCGGAATTGACGAGCGCGTCAATGCTCTCGAACCGCTCCGTCACGGTGGCGACGGCCTCGGCGATGGATGCCGGATTGTTGATCGCGATGCGCGTTGCGATATGCCCTTTTCCTTGAAGGCCCCGCACCACATCGTCTGCCGCATCGGGCCGGTTATTGTAACCGACGACGACGATCGATCCCATATCCGCCAGACGCGCCGCTGTCGCCCGGCCGATACCGCTGCTTCCGCCTGTGATGACCGCCACTCGGGGTATGCGGAGCGCGGGGATATCGATAGCAGCCACAGGTTCCTCCAATCGAGCCATCAGCCCGAAAAATCATTGATAGCCTTGGCGGCTGCGGTGCGAATGAAACCGTGGTCGCTCGAAAGCAGCAGGGCGCTTGCTCCAAGCCCCTTGGCGAACTCGAAATCGTCCCTGCTTGTCGGCAGCATCAGCAAAGGGACATCGGCCTCACGGGCCGCAGCCGCGACCTTCGTGCTGATCTCGGCGACTTTTCTTGCCGCATCCGGATCATCGCCGAACGAGGCTGTCAGATCTCCGCGGCCGATGAACAGCGCGTCGATCCCATCGACCCGCGCAATCGCTCCGGCATGCTCGATCGCATCCTGGTCTTCGATCATCACGATGCAGGCAACTTGCCTGTCCTGCATCGCCATATGCTGCACTCCATTGGCACTGCCCCAGGTGCTGGCACGCGTAAGCCCTGCAAAACCGCGGCTGCCGCCGGCATAGCGGCAGCTCTGCGCCACGGCCTTAGCCTTCTCCACCGAGTTCACATGTGGGACCATGATTCCCATCGCGCCGCAATCCAGTGCGGAGAGTATGCCCGCCGCGGTGAATTCCGGCACCCGGACGAGAGGCGCAATGTTGGAGGCACGGGCAGCAAGAATCATCAGATCGGTTATTCCGCGATCGAGCGGCGCGTGCTCCTGGTCGATGACCACGAAATCGTAGCCGATCGGGCCGAGCATCTCGATCACCTGGGTCGTCGGCAGCTTCAGGAAAGTCCCCAGCATCCGCTCCCTTGCGAGAAGGCGTTGGCGAAACAGGGTAAAATTCGGGCGTTGGTCGGTCATCTCGGATTCTCGTCTGCTAGATTGGCTGATAGGGTTCGGGCACCGTGGTCGCGATCGACGGATCGACAACCAGCACCACCTTGCCGATCTGCCGGTTCTCGTCGAGAATGGCGTGAGCGTCCTTCACCTGGCGAAATTGTACGGCTTCGTGGATATGCGTTCTGATGCGTCCGTCCTCGATCAGCGGCCAGACCTGCGCGACAAGTTCGCGGGCGATCCGGCCTTTGTAATCCGCCGACCGGGGCCGCAGCGTCGAGCCGGCAATCGTCAGACGCCGGCGCACCAGCGATCTTATGTTGACCTCCGCCATCTCGCCGTCGTGGCTTGCGATGAAGACCAACCGGCCATCGGCTTTCAACAGATCGAGCTGCCGTTGCGTCTTCGGTCCTGCCTGTCCGTCCAGGATGACATCGACGCCGGCGCCATCTGTCAGCCCACGGATTTCTTCGTCCCAGTTCCCTCTGTAATCCACCGCCGCTTTCGCCCCGATCGCCAGACACACCTGCCGCTTTTCCGGGCTTCCTGCAGTGGCAAAAACCTTCGCCCGGCGCAGATTCCGCGCGATCTGGATGCCGGCCATGCCCACACCGCTCGTACCGCCCTGGATCAGCAGTGTTTCCCCTTCGCCGAGGCGCGCCAGCCAGATCAGGTTGTTCCAGGCCGTGAAGAACACTTCCGGAAGCGACGCACCTTCGATGAAACTCAGCCCCTTCGGGACCGGCATGCATTGCACGGCAGGTGCGACACAGAATTCCGCATATCCGCCGCCATTGACCAGCGCGCAGACCGGCATCCCGACCTTCAGCGTTTCAACGCCGGGGCCAACCTCCTCGACGATGCCCGCGACATCGAGCCCGGGTATGTCCGATGCGCCGGGCGGTGGCGGGTACAATCCCCGCCGTTGTTGGACATCCGGCCGGTTGACACCGGCTGCAGCCACTCGGATGAGCACTTCTCCGGAACCAGGCTGCGGCATGTGCCGTTCAACGATCCAGAGCACTTCCGGGCCGCCCGGCTTTTCAATTTCAATGACTTGCACCAGCTCAAACCCGCCGCCGCGTCAATCTGCCAGACCGACCAGTCGAGCCGGATTATCCGAAACCATGGCCCGCACCTCCGCCTCGCTGAAACCGAGCGCCAGGCAGAGCTTGATGGCCTGCCGCATACCTTCCACAGGTGTCGGATTATCGACCTGCCCCAGATCGGAACCGATCGACGAGTGCGCAACGCCGGCGGCCAGGATGTGCTCCTTGAGTTCCTGCGGGGAATAAGCGTTGAAGCGGCTGTCGACATACATGCCGGCCGATTGCTCGACCAGCGCACCCATGGCCGCCAGGTCGCGGATGTCGTCATAGGTGAAGTGCAGGCCGTACATCGGGTGGTTGATGAGGAGGCGCTTGACTCCGCGCTTTTTCGCCTCCTCGAACAACCGCCAGATTTCCCAGACATGCAGATGGCCGGAAGACAGGATCACGTCAAACTCGGCGATCATGTCGAGGATCTGTTTTACCTCGTCGAGAATATTCCCATACCCGTCAACGACACTGAGCGCCGGCGAGTTTTTCAGCTCGACATTGGAGGCGAGGCGGACCTTGCGATGGGCGCTTCTGATATGATTGGCGGCCTGTGCCGTCGGCATCCAGATCAGCTTGGCGCCCATCTTCAACTGTGCGTCCACGACAAAGGGATTGAAGCCGCCGGTCGAATTGTTGAGTACGAGGCCGCTATACATGGCAAGGCCGCGATCCCCCAGCACCCGCTCCATCAGGGGAATGAACGGCGCCACGGAATAGTGGTGATCCTTGAAAAGCAAAGCGCGCATGCCAGCCGCCGCGGCTTCTTCGGCCGCTTCCAGATGATCAAGCTGGCGCGGCATCGTCGAAGGCCCGGAGTGCACATGAAGATCCAGTGCGCCGCGCAGCAGGCTTGCCGCCAAGGCGTCGTCGACACCGGCGATCAGTCGGCGAACTTCCTCGCGGTTGCGTTTCGTATCCTCTGTCGAAGCCATGAACGTCATCCTCCTTGCATCTAAGGCAGCCTTAGAACTTGACTTGGCCCAGCGACAACCTATCGTCTCTATCGTTTCGCGAGCCGGAATGGCTTGGCGGACAGTCTGGGAGGAGGACCCATGACAATTCGAGCTATAGAACGCGCGATGAACGTGCTTCAGGAGCTTAACCAGCAGCCGATCAACACGATCGCGCAGCTTCATGCCCGCACGAAACTGCCCAAGCCAACGCTCGTGCGCATCCTGCGGACGCTGGAAGAGGCAGGCTACGTGGAGAACGACACGCGACAGGGCGGCTACCAGGTGAGTGCGCTCGTTACGTCGCTCAGTTCCGGTTTCCACAAGGGGCCACTGGTCGTGGAAGCCGGCCGGGCGTGGGCGATCGCCATCACCCGCAAGCACAAATGGCCCGTCGCCATTGCCCTGCCGGATTATGATGACATGATCATCCGTTTCAGTACGGTGCCTGACAGCCTGATTTCGCCATTCCACAGCACGGTCAACAAGCGCCTGTGCATGCTCACCCGCGCAATGGGGCTCGCTTATCTTGCCTTTCTCGATGGTGAAGACCGCAATGTAATGATCGACATCCTGCAAAAATCCGACAATCCGGAAAATGCACTGAGCCACCACCGTGACAAACTTCTTCGCCTGCTAAACGAAGTGCGGAGCAACGGTTACGCAACACGTTCCTCGACCGTCGAACCCCGCAACTCAGACACTATTGCCGTTCCGATCATAGCCAAAAGCGGCCGGGTGCTCGCAAGCCTGGGACTGACCTATTTCAAAGCCGCGTTTGGTTCAGAGCAGGAGGCGCGGGATCGCTATGTTCCAATTCTCAAATCGGCAGCGGTCGCAATTTCGGAAGACCTGAACAGGTTGTCCAGCAGCGTGGCAATCGACGTCAGCTCCGCAGATCCGTCGGCCATTTCCAACGATTGAACTCGATCGGCTTTCAACCGTGATGGCAAACAACTTGGAAACTCGAGCAGTAGCAAGGGTTCAGAAGTGCCTTCTCAAAGGCAGTGAACAATAGATTGCGGTGGGCGGCGACAACGATCGCATTGGCACAATGTTGCACTGCTTCGACACTTAAACCGGCTCCGAAAGGGCTCAACATTCCGGGCCGATCGACGGGGAGACTTGCGCGTATGCCGCCTGCAAGAAGTACCTTGCATGTCAATCGGCGTGGGGTATTGGCTCTAACGCAGATTTGGTGCGGTTTCCTCATGTCGCGCCGATTAGGCGGGCTTGAAGCAGATCAAGCTTTCCACGACCGTACATCTGGCGCCTCACCAGCTTGAGCTTGGTAATCTGCCCCTCGGTTTGTCCGTTGGACCACGGTGAGACGATCGATGCTCGGACTGCTTTTATGTCTTTCGCAACGCCATTGCCAAAGGAGGCAACCGGACTTTCGCGAGCGCGTTCGATCCACGGCGCGAGCTCGTTTTCCGCCTTGCGGCGGATCATGCGATGGAAGTCGGCGATGACGTCGCGAGCTTTAACCAGCAGGGGAACACCGCCTTCTATTGCAGCGATGGTGACGGCCTCGGATTTCGTCAGATTGTCTCTTCTGGTCGTCAAAAGGCGAGCAATCGTTCGGGCAGTTCAACGTTTCCGCATCTGCTTTGTCGGCCCGCTTCCGCCGTGTTGCCCATTCACTCACGACCGGACGCGAACCACGAAACCCCTGTTTCCTCAACCGCCGCCATACCTCAGTAGCGTTCCGCTTGCCAGCAGCCCATTGAGCGTCTAGCCATTCGAGATAGGTTTCCAGCGAGCTTTCTCTCGACCGAAAGACGTCATTGCGTTGCCCCCTGAGCACTTGGCGGACCAACGCGCGGCTATGGGCTGCGAGGAGGGCCAAGGCTATTTCTTCGGAAAACCGCAACCTTCTGCCGACCTGGTTGACCTGTTGAGCAAGCGCCCGTGGCTTACTTCAGCCTAGGTCATGTTGACAAGTGACTTCTCAAATCATCTGAGGTCTGATTCAAGGCTGCCTTTTAGGAGGCAGTTGTGGCACGAGGTGATCTTACTGACGCGGAATGGCAGATCGTGGAACCGCTTCTTCCTGCAGAGCGCGGGCGTAAGTCGCGCCCTTCCCATGATAACCGCCAGTTCATAAACGGCATGTGGCACGTGCTTCGGGTTGGCTGCCCTTGGCGTGATATGCGTGAGCGATACGGAAAGTGGAATTCCGTTTATGTCCGGTTTCGGCGCTGGGCCGAGCAAGGGGTATGGGATGCGCTCCTGGAAACGCTTGTCGAACTCGGCCTTACAGACGATTGGCAGCACATGCTGGACAGTACAACAGTTCGCGGCCATTCAGAGGCAGCGGGCGCAACGTATGGCCCGCCCCGTTTGCAAGCGATAATCGGATGCTGGTGTGAACAGTCTGCACAAACGTATCCGGCATGTTGGCGCGCTGGCCACTGCCAAGATGGAGATCCGCGCGTCCTCATCCTCATAAAGGGGCCGGCCTCGAAGGCCATTTAGCGCCGGAGGTTTTCAGGACGCCGATCGACTGTCAGGCCATCTTCCTTCTACCACTCGCAGTTCGGCGCATCGGGCGTCGTTTTCGCCATGAGCGCTGTTTATGTGTCTCAGGCAGTCGTTATCGACATGACCTTGTAGCTTCGTCCGTGGTGGAGCAAGGCCCAGACGGTTCGCGCCATCTTTGCGGCCAGTGCGACAACGGCGACATTGGAGTGACTACGTGCGAGAAGCCCTCGCAGCCACGCCCCTACGGCGGTGTCGCTCCTTGCCAACGAGGGCATGGCAGATCTCGCGCCCTGGATCAGCATCTTGCGTAAATATCTGCTGCCGCGCTTAGTGATGCCCAAGAGCTTCGGTCTTCCGCCGGTAGTGGCCTGGCGAGGCACAAGTCCCAACCACGCTGCGAGGTCGCGTCCCTTGGAAAACGTCGTTGCGTCGCCGACAGCCGCGACAAGCGCCGTGGCGTTCAATGCCCCGATCCCGGGAATGTCCGTCAAACGCCGAGCTCGCTCGTCAGTTCGAGCCATGGACGCAAATTCAGCATCAAACGCAGCAATGCGCCGATCGAGTTCCTCCCAACGTGTGCGCATGTCATGCAGCAGGAACATCATGCGCGGGCTAAGCGTGCCGGCATCGGTGTCAAGTAGTTCGCTAAGCAATAAACTTAATCGAGCGTGCCCCTGTGCCACGACGAGCCCACGCTCCAAAAGCAAGCTTCTGATTTGGTTGGTCAATGAAGTGCGCTCACCAACCAAACGGTCGCGCACGCGATGGAGGGTTTGAATGTCAAGTTGCTCCTCGCTTTTGAGTTCGACAAAACGCATGGTCGGGCGGCTTGCGGCTTCGGCGATCGCCTCTGCGTCGCGGTCGTCATTTTTCTGAGCCTTGACGTAAGGTCGCACATACTCCGGCGACATGAGTCTAATCTCATGCCCAAACGCCACGAGTGACCGGCCCATATGGTGGGCACCACAGCAAGCTTCCATTGCCATGACGCATGGCGGCAGCTTGGCAGCGAACGAGATGACCCCGTCACGCCGCATCCGCCGTCGAACGACGACCTTCCCACTTTCGTTCAGGCCAACGACGCTGCAGCTGTTTTGCCCAGGTCAATACCAAGGATCATTATTTGCATGGCTCGCTCCTTCCTCTCTTGGACACCGGCATCATACACTGGTGCCGGCGGGAGGGGCGGGCCATCCATAAAGGGGGCTCATAAGCAGGCCTTTGGTCAATCACGCGGCGGCTTTACGACAAAAATCCATGCCCGAGCAGACGGCCAGGGACGCCTCTTGGCTTTATCCTGACGGGTGGCGAAATGTCCGGCCACCTCGCGGTTCCCGATCTTCTCGCGATGCCGGTGAACAGGTCTCGTCGCCTCCTCGCGGACAAGGGTTATGATGCCGGCAGCATCCGTCAGGATTTCACTGCACACGTCCGATCATTCCGCCGCGAGCAGGTCGCAAGAGCCACCAGCTTGCGACTATCATGCTTACAAGAATCGAAACCGTATCGAGCGCATGTTCAATCGGATCAAGCAGTTCCGTAGGATTGCCACCCGTTATGACAAGACCAAAACACCATTCGCCGCATTCCTGGCAATCGCCGCGGCGAAGATATGGCTACCTCACTTTGTCAACATGACCTAAGCTCTTGAAAGGAATCGAACTGGCGACCCAGTAATCTCGGACACGAAGTTCTAAGCCTAGCTGGTTGGAAAAGAGTCTGGCCATTCTTGCGCACCATGAAGAACGCGGAGAATACGAACCGCCGATGGTGTCACGGCATAGGCCGCAACGTATGGCGTGCCGGTGATGACCAATTCGCGTGTCCCGGCAATCCTACCGACGCGACCACTTGCCGGAAATCAATCAAACGACGAGCGGCAGAGACAATCCTTTCGTCGACCATTATGGCAGCTGAAGGATTATCCGCCTCGATAAAGGTGAAGATGGCGTCTCGATCTGACAACGCAAACGCTGACCACGAAAGCTTCAGGACTTGCGTGCAGCTGCTTTAATGCGCGCTGCCGCTCGACGTTTCTCAAAATGAGCCTCGACTTCACCATTCGGAACGTCCGGTCGAGTGTCGTTCAGCGCTTCGAGAACCTTGCTGCGAAACCAAGCATCATGAGCTTCGCTGCCGGAAATAAGTTCGAGCGGCAGTGCTCCTTCGTTAGCGGTTCGGGTAAGCAAGATGCGAACCGCGTCCGACACCGTAAGGCCCATGCTTTCAAGCACCGCAGAGGCCCGGTCCCGAACTTCCGCATCAATGCGAGTTTGTACTAGTGCGTTCGACGCCATAGCTTTCTCCGACAACGCACTATCAGTAATGCAGATGAATTACAAAGTCCATATGAACTTTCTTATTCACTGGGCGACGACGCTCTTCGCCTTGAGTGGATCTGAACAGGCGATCCTCGCTAAAATAGTTAAGTATATGATTATGTATTTTTCACGGCCGCTATTGATGCAAACGGCGCCTATTCCGCCTGAGCCGTGCAAGGGCGCTTTTTCGCCATCCTTAGCCCCGAAGACCGTTTGAGCACCAAAGGCGAACTGGTCGCTCAGTTCGTTCTTCCCCACGAAGACGTGTGTGTCGGCGAGATCCCTTCCCGCCGGACGGCGAAGAGCCGTGAACGCCTCAATGGCGTGAAGGTATCTCGGTCAAGACCGGCATCGAGGGAGCAATCGCGGCACTCGAAGCGGGGGAAAAGTCGGCCGGTATCAAGGATGCTTATTTCGATATGCTTGCTATTGCAGCTGACGGGAACCGCGTGCTTACGGAACGATTGGATCGATTCAAGCGGGCTGACGGTAACAAGATCGGCGCGGCGATGGGCATCTTCGAGGTCGAAGGCGATCACATCGTAGCGTGGCGTGATTACTTCGACGTCAGGAACGCCGAGAAATTGACGACCGGCTAGATACCTGATGAGGTCCTTCCCTGAGCGCTTGATCGGCAACCCTATCTTCCATATGGAACCTGGCTCTATTCATCAAAAATCTTTCCGCTACGCGCCTCCAGGCGATACCGGTGTCCTGGGTAAACAAGCCTGGCAGTCGAGACGACCTTCTTGCCCGACCAAGTGCGTCGGCGGATCGCAAGGCACGGTTCCGTTTTTAAGATCATGAGTAGCTTGCATTCCCAGCTTCTGGGCATTGTTGCTTCGACGACGTGCTCGGACCCGCTCAAGGGCGCTGCAGCGGTGAGATAGGCATTCGGCGTCAAGGAAGAGAAGTCCTGCTCCAGGTAGTTCGGCGCCGTCGACGGATTGACAAAGCGATCTTCGATTTGCACCGGAACCCCGTTCTCACTGTGAACGATGAGCGAATGGAAGATGGAATCACCGATTTCGAGCTCCAACGCATCAGCCACTTCCGGGGCGGCGACCTCTCTCCCAAGAACAATGACCGCCGCCTCATGCGTGTTTCCGCGTTCGGCGATCTCATCAGCAATGTTGCGCACCTCGAACAGCGCAGAATAGCCTTTACGCTCCGCCACAAACGAACCGACACCCTGGATGCGCACCAGCTCGCCTTCGCTGGCAAGCTCCCGCAGTGCACGATTGGCAGTCATTTTGCTGACCCCGAGCTCGACGACCAGTTCGTTTTCAGACGGCACACGGTGCTTCGGCGGCCATTCGCCGCTGTGGATGCGATCCAAGATCATCTGTTTGACACCGGCATAAAGCGGCGCAGTATCATTTTCCGACAACTCGCGCTTCATCTCGCTCGGACGCTTCATTGCTCATTCCTTTTGCATCGCCGGAATCTGCCCGGTAATCAGACTTTTCTCTTGCATATCATGAAATCTCTCATATGGTACCCTATACAACCTCCTGATCGCCCCTTTGAGTAAAATCGATGACGACAGGCAAGCCGGCGCAGACCGGTTTCGTGCAGCCACAAGGTCAATGACAACTTCAGAGGAGATTGCATGCCATGAAATTCAAGACACTTTTTCTTTCCACTGTATTCGCGCTCGCAACGTTCACCGCCCCGCTCGGCGCCAAGGACTGGAAGAAAGCGACCATAACGCTCGAAGGCGCCTACGCGCCCTGGAACCTGACCAATGCCGACGGCTCGCTCGGCGGCTTCGAACCGGAACTCGCCAAGGTTCTTTGCGAACGGGCGAAGATCGAGTGCACGCTTGTCGCGTCCGATTGGGACGGCATGATTCCGGCGCTTAATGCCGGCAAGTTCGATGTCATCATGGATGCGCTGTCGATTACCGAGGAGCGCAAGCAGATCATCGGCTTTACGGTTCCCTATGCCGCGACACCTGCCGCCTTCGCGACAGCCAAGGATAGCCCCCTTTCCAAGGCAGCAGGCACCGGATCGACCATCAAGATGACGCCCGGGCAGACCGGCGTGAAGGAAATCGAAGCTCTCAAGGCAGTCTTCAAGGGCAAGACAATCGGCATTCAGGCAGCAACCGTCTACGCCAAGTTTGTGTATGACAACTTCGGCAGCGTTGCCGAAGTCCGTGAATACAAGACCGGCGCCGACCGCGACCTCGACCTGCAGAATGGCCGTATCGACCTCGGCTTCGATGATGCCGTCTATTTCAACAACGCCTTCGAAGCCGCAAATGGTACGCTTGCCTTTACCGGTCCCGAGATCACCGGCTCCATCTGGGGCGAAGGCGAAGGCCTCGGGGTGCGCAAGGCGGACAAGGACCTGGCCGACAAGTTCAACGAAGCGATCAAGTCGGCACTTGCTGACGGCACGGTCAAGAACCTCTCGATGAAGTGGTTCAAGGTCGACGTCAGCCCGCAGCAATAAGCATCGGCTCTGGCCGAAACTACGGTCCCCGCTTTATCGCCGGGGATCGCATGTTATTGTGACGGCTGCCCTTTGAGCGGCAGCGCGGGGAACCGATATGGCGACACTGGAACTGATTGGCTTCGGCTCGACAGGGTGGGGAGCCCTTCTGCTGCTCGGCGCGTTGACGACGCTGGCCGTAACAGCGACTGCCCTTGCAATTGGCGCGGTACTCGGGACGCTCATCGCCGGCGCCAAACTGTCCGGCAATTGGCTGCTCGTTGCGATCGGCAATCTCTACACGACCGTTTTTCGCGGCGTTCCCGAACTGCTGATCATCTATCTGATCTATTTCGGCGGATCGTCCGCGGTGACTGCGATCGGTGTGGCAATGGGCTACGAGGGTTTTCTCGGCTTGCCTTCCTTTGCGGCCGGCGCGCTTGCGGTCGGCATCATTTCCGGCGCTTATCAGGCAGAGGTCTTCCGTGGCGCCTATCTTGCGATTTCCAAGGGTGAACTCGAAGCGGCATCGGCCATCGGCATGCATCGCGGCTTGCGTTTCCGGCGCATCATCATGCCGCAAGTCTGGCGCTTTGCCATTCCCGGTCTCGGCAATGTCTGGCAGTTGAGCCTTAAGGACTCGGCGTTGGTTTCGGTGACGGGTCTTGCGGAACTGATGCGGACCAGCCAGGTTGCGGCCGGCTCCACCCGGCAATATTTCCTGTTCTTCATCGTCGGCGGCGCGCTCTATCTTATCCTGACCAGCCTTTCCGACCGCGTGTTCAACGGTGCCGAGCGGCGAGCCAACCGCAGCATGCCGGCAGCCGCGATGGGTCAGGCCTGAGGAGCGATCATGGATTTCCCTTTCCTATCGCAAACCATGATCACGCTCCTGAAGGCAGTGCCGATGACACTGGCGCTATTTTCCGCATCGATCTTCTTTGGCGGCGTACTGGCGCTGTTGATTGTCTGGATGCGCGTCGGCGGCAATCCGGTTCTTTCAGCGATTGCCAAAGGCTATGTCTTTGTCTTCCGTGGCTCACCGCTTCTGATCCAGATGTTCCTGGTCTTTTACGGCCTCGCCCAATTCGGCTTCATCCGCTATTCCTTCCTGTGGCCATTCCTACGAGAGCCCTTCGTCTGCGCGGTGTTGTCGCTGGCGCTCTGCACGGCCGGCTACACGGCGGAAATCTTCCGCGGCGGTATTCGTGCAATTTCTCCACGGGAGATCGAGGCAGCCCGCTCGATTGGCATGTCGGGCTTCCTGCTGGTACGCCGCATCCTGGCTCCGATTGCCTTCCGGCATGCGTTGCCGGCTTATTCCACCGAGATCGTCCTGATGATGAAGTCGACGGCACTGGCGAGCCTGGTGACCGTGTGGGAAGTAACGGGTGTGGCTCAGCGCCTGATCTCGCAGACCTATCGCACGATGGAGGTCTTCCTCTGCGCCGCCATCATCTATCTGATTGTCAACTTCATCATCCTTCAGGGCATGGCCCTGCTCGAATATTCGCTTTCCCGACATCGCCGCGCCATCCCGCTGGCGCCGAAGGCGTAGGATCAGACTGAACCCGATTGGAGCCCTCATGCCCGGCGTAACCCGACTTTCGGTCCGTAACATCCGCAAGAGCTTCGGCACCCACGAAGTATTGCGGGGCATTTCCCTCGACGCGCAGGATGGCGATGTGATTTCGCTGCTGGGAGCGTCAGGCTCCGGTAAATCGACCTTCTTGCGCTGTATCAACCTTCTCGAAACGGCGACGAGTGGAGAGATCTGGGTCGATGGCGAAGAGATCCGGATGGTGCACAAGAGCGGCAGAAGCAAGCTGGCGAGCCAGAAGCAAGTCGATCATATCCGCTCCGAACTCGGGATGGTTTTCCAGCAATTCAATCTTTGGTCTCACATGACCATCCTGCAGAATGTAATCGAAGGCCCGGTTCACGTCCTCAAACGCCCGCGAGCCGAGTGCATCGCGGAAGCCGAAGCGCTGCTCGAAAAGGTCGGCATAGCCGACAAACGGCATGCTTACCCGGCACATCTTTCCGGTGGCCAGCAGCAGCGGGCCGCGATCGCACGCGCCCTGGCAATGAGACCGAAAGTGATGCTTTTCGACGAACCGACCTCTGCGCTCGATCCAGAACTCGTCGGCGAGGTACTACGCGTCATGCGCGCGCTTGCCGAGGAAGGCATGACCATGCTCGTTGTCACCCATGAAATGAGCTTTGCGCGCAACGTTTCCAATCGAGTGATCTTCATGCGTGAAGGTCTCGTGGAAAGCAGCGGCCCGCCGGAGGAAATGTTCGGCGCCGGTGCATCGCCCGCATTCCGCCAGTTCATCGGTCATTTCGGAAGCGGACAATGACCATCACGATCGGGGATACCCTCGGCTGGCGCGACATCGCTCGCGTGGGCGCAGGGGAGGCACTTGCACTGTCACCAGCTACGGCGGAGCGCATCGTGCGCGCGGCCCGTATCGTCGAGCGCATCGTTGAGAGCGGCGTGCGAGCCTACGGCATCAATACCGGCGTCGGCGCTCTCTCGGATACGATCGTCGATCGTGCTTCGCAAAGCCGGCTGTCGCATAATATCATATTGAGTCATGCCTGCGGTGTCGGTCCGCTCCTGGCGCCACGCGAAGTGCGAGCGATCATTGCCGCACAGATCGCTAATTTTGCCCATGGCCATTCGGGCGTACGGGCAGAGATCGTCAGCCATCTGATCGCTTTTCTCGAAAGCGATTGCATTCCCGATGTGCCGTCGAAAGGCTCCGCCGGCTATCTCACCCATAACGCCCACTGCGCTCTGGTCCTGATCGGGGAAGGAGCCGCCCGCGTCGCCGGCCGGCCAATGCAAGGGCGCGACGCGTTGAGGGCGATCGGTCTTGCCCCGCTCGTCCTGGGGGCAAAGGAGGGGCTGAGCCTCGTTAACGGCACCGCCTGCGCAACCGGGCTTGTGTGCATCGCCCTTTCGCGGGCGGCCCGCCTGCTCGACTGGGCTGACGCAATCGCCGCCCTTACCCTGGAAGCTTCCGGCTGCCAGATCGCAGCGTTCGACGAAGCGGTGCTTGCGCTGCGCCCTTCAAAGGGTATCGCGGCTGTCGGTGCATCGCTGCGCGATCGGCTTTCAGGCAGCGGACTTGTGGCCGCCGCGTTGGGTAGGCGTACGCAGGATGCCCTCAGCCTGCGCGCCATACCGCATGCCCATGGTGCAGCGCGCGATGTTTTTGGACGGTCAGCCGAGATCGTCGATCAGGAACTCGCCTCCGTGACCGATAATCCCGCGATCTCGGGCACGCCGGAAAATCCGGTTGTCTCTTCGGAAGCCCATGCAGTTGCTCCGGCACTTGCACAGGCGGCCGATGGCCTTGCGATTGCGATCGCCCAGATCGGCGCAATGAGCGAGCGGCGGACGGACCGGCTTGTCAACCCGCTTGTCAGTGGTCTGCCGCCCTTTCTTGCGAGTGATCCCGGCAGCCATTCCGGGTTCATGATTGCCCAGTATACGGCTGCGACGCTGAGCAACGAGAACCGTCGCCTTGCTGCTCCTGCCTCCATGGACGGTGGGCTGACATCCGCTCTGCAAGAGGATTTCCTTGCCCATCCGACCGCCGCCGCAAACAAGCTACTCGCCGTCATAGACAACGTCGAATATATCTTGGCGATTGAATTGATGGCCGCAGCGCAAGCTCATGATTTTTTGGAGACGGTCGCTCCGCGCGCCAGAGGAACCGAGGAAGTCCAGAAAATTGTCCGGGCACACGTGCCGCACTATGCCGATGACCGTCCGCTTTCCGGCGATATGGAAGCATTGCGCGCGCTGCTGCGCGACCGGCCGCCGCCCGCGATAATCTGAAGAAGGACGCTTTCAACTGACGACGCGCTGATTAAATTGTTTGCGGACAATGGATAATGCGGGCGCGATGACCAGCAGCGCGACCATGATGAGCATTGTCGCACTGATGGGCCGCTGTGCGCGGCGGAGCGATTGCGCATCACGCAGTCTGCGCTTAGCCAGCAGATTGCAAAACTTGAGTATGAGCTGGATGTTCAGTTGTTCGACCGTTCCCGCAGGCGGGTTGCGTTAACCGATGCGGACCTCAGCCTGTTCGAGGAAGGAGGCATTGCCCTCAAGCAACGGACGGCAACCGCAACGCACGCTTCATGGACTTGGCGAAGAAAATCTTCTGTTTCGCGCGTTAACGGTCATCGCAAGAGAGCAAGAGCCTCTTAGCGAAGCCGTTTGCCGCTTTCGCTGTCGAAAAACAGAGCTTTGTCGGCCTGCGGCCTGATTTTCAGTATGTCGCCCGGTCGCGCCTTGATACGGTCCTTAAGAACGCAGACGATGTCTTGACCGCCAAGTTTTCCAGCGACCTGGGTCTCCGAGCCCATCGGCTCAACGACCACGACATCCAACGGCACCCCGCCTTCATCGATGTCGATGTGCTCGGGGCGGATACCATACTGTACGTTCGAAGAGCGCAGCGAAGGCATGGTGATGGGCTTCTGCAAAGGGATATTCCCGACCGACAGAGTGCCATCGGAGCCAACCGTGACGTTCAGGAAATTCATCGACGGCGAGCCGATAAAGCCGGCGACGAACACGTTGTCCGGATCGTCGTACAGATCGAGCGGTGCGCCGATCTGCTCCACGCGACCGTCCTTCATGACGACAATCTTGTCGGCCATGGTCATCGCCTCGACCTGATCATGGGTAACGTAGACAATGGTCGCTCGCAGCCGTTGCTGAAGTGTGCGGATTTCTGCGCGCATCGTGACACGCAACTTGGCGTCGAGGTTTGAGAGCGGCTCATCGAACAGGAAGACCTGCGGATCGCGAACGATGGCGCGCCCCATCGCGACGCGCTGGCGCTGGCCACCGGAGAGCTGTCGCGGAAACCGTTCCAGCAGCGGCTTGAGGCTGAGAATTTCAGCCGCACGCTCCACCTTGTCGGCAATTTCCCGCTTTTCCGTCTTCTTCAATATAAGCGAAAAGGCCATGTTCTCCGCCACCGTCATGTGTGGATAGAGCGCGTAACTCTGGAAGACCATGGCTATGTCGCGATCCTTCGGCAGCACGTCGTTGACGACCTTTTCACCGATACGGATTTCTCCGGCCGTGACGCTTTCCAGTCCGGCGATCATGCGGAGCAAGGTCGACTTTCCACAGCCGGACGGTCCGACCAGGACGACGAACTCGCCGTTTTCTATCTCGACTGCCACGTCGTGCAAGATCTTAGCCGCACCATAGGCCTTTGCGATGTTATTGATATGAACGGAAGCCATTTTTGTGTCGACCTAACTTTTGACCGCGCCGGAGGTGAGACCGGCGACAAAGAAGCGTTGCAGGAAAGCGAATATGATGACGGCGGGGAGCGACGCCATGATAGCGGCCGCCATTGCCCCTCCCCAGTCCTGCTGCATCTCTCCGAAGAATGTCAGGAGCAGACCAGGCCCGATGGTTCTCAGATTGTCGCTGGTAACTAGCGTCAGCGAATAGAGAAGATCGTTCCACGCCCAGGTGAAGGAATAGACCGCCACAGAGATCAGCGCCGGCCGGGACAGCGGCAACACGACCTTCCTCAGGATGGTAAGCTCCGAAGCGCCATCGATGCGGGCCGCTTCGATAAGTTCATTCGGCAGCCGCGAATAGAACGAGAAGAGGATGTAAATCGCCGGCGGCAGCGCGAAAACCACGTAGGCGATGGTCAAGCCCAGCAGGGTATCGAGGAGACCTGCCGCCTGCATCATCGGATAGAGGCTGATGAGGATCACCGCAAAGGGAAACATCTGCGCGGCGATCATGAAGTTCATCATGACGAAGCGACCGGAAAACCGGTACTTCGCAAAACCGTAAGCCGCCAGAGCTGCAAGTGTCGTAGTGATGAGCGAAGATCCGCCGGCCGTGACGAGGCTGTTTGTCAGATAGCCCAGTAGGTTCGACTGGGAGAGTGCCCGCCAGAAATTCGCAATAATCGGCTCGGTCGGAACCAGCGACGGGAATTGCACGAAAATCTGGTTATTCGGCTTCAGCGCCGTGGCAATCATCCAATAGACCGGAAAGAACAGGAAACCGATCAGCAGAATCGTGATGACGGCGCGAAAAGTGACCGCAACCGGATGCCGCGATGTAAGAACCAGGGGATTCATCAGTCGGCATCCTTAAAGAGCGAACGAAGATAGGGAATGGCGACGAAGGCGATCGTGAGGAACCAGATGATCCCGACCGCAGACGCGGTTCCGAGATCCCAGTTTTCGAACGCACGGCGATAGACCTCGATCGAGAATACCGTCGTGGCGCGAACGGGACCGCCGGACGTCATGGCGTAAATGATGTCGAACATCTGCAGGTTGCCCATCGCCTGCAGGACCATGATCACGCCAAGCGTCTTCTTGATATGTGGCAGGACGATATAGCGTATGACGTGGAAATCGTTGGCGCCGTCGATGCGCGCCGCTTCGACCTGCTCTTGCGGCAGCGATTGAAGCGCCGCCAGCACGAAAAGCATCACGACCGGCGTGCTGAGCCAGACCTTGGCGGTAGTGACGCTCATCATCGCCCCGACATTGTCGGAGAGGAAGAAGATGGGCTGCTCAGTCAGCCCGAAGGTCAATAGCGCCGCATTGATGATGCCGTACTGGCCATTGTAGATCCAACTCCAAAGCAGTGCCGTTACCGTACTCGGCAAGACCCAGGGCAGAAGCGATGCGGCGCGAATGACGGAGCGGCCCCGCATCGGTTCATTTAGAAGCAAGGCATAAGCTGTTCCGAAAATGGTGGTGACGACCGTGGTCATTACCACGAAGACCGCCGTAACCTGCCATGACAGGAGGAATCCGGGATCGGACAGAAGCTTGATGAAATTGGCGAAACCGATGAAGCGGGGTTCAGTCGATGTCAAAAGGTATTCGTGGAAGGCCAGCCATGCGGATCTCAGAAAAGGGCCGAAGATCAGCACGAGAAAGGCCAGCAGCGCAGGGATCGTCAGTGAAAATCCGAACCGGTTCTGGGCCGCCTCCAGGGAGTTTGCTTTGCGCATCAAACTGAACCCGCGCTTTCTATTATTTCTTAGGACCGATGGACTTCAGTCGATCGGACATGCTCTTCAGCGCATCTGCCGGCGTTTTCTGGCCGAGCATTGCGGCTGCAACCTCTTCGCCGATGACGGTACGCAGCTCGTTGGCATTTGAGAATGACGAAAGCTCGTCCGGCCGCGCGGTGCTCGACAGATCGATCCACTTGGTCAGGTAGGCATCGTCCTTCAAAGAACTGATTGCGGCGTTCGTCGCAGGGAATACGCCGGTTTCCTTGTAATAGGCGATCTGCGTTTCAGGCTGGCTCACCAGATTGACGAAACGGCCGGTGGCGCCATCCGGCGTTGGCTTGGCGCCGCCATAGTTGAAGAAGCCGAGCAGGTGGCCCCACTGGATCGAAACCGGCGCATCGCCGGCCTTCAGTACCGGCATGGCGACCGGAACGACGTTCTTGTCGTAAGCTTCGCCCTGCCCGCTCTGCGCGCGGGCAAAGGCGCGGGCAAGCGGCGGATCGGGGTAGAAGGCGACCTGCTCCTGCGCATAGAGCCGGCGAATGTCGAAACGATCGTTGCCGGGTAGGATGAGGCCTTCCTTGACCAGGTCCGCCAGCAGTGCGAGGGCCTGACGATTGGCGTCGGAATCGACGACCACTTCAGTGTCCTTGAAGAACGTTCCGCCGAAGGTCCATAAGAAGAGCTGCGTCTCAAGCTGCGTCAGCGAAGGGTTCTTGGTGCTGAAACCCATTGGGCTGGACGACGGCTTTGCTTTCTTGACGGCGCGCAGCGCATCGACGAAAGCATCGATCGTCTTCGGCATTTCCTTGACGCCCGCATCCTGCAGCACCTTGGCGTGAGCGACGAGTCCGGTTGAGCCGGTAACCCATGGCAGCGCATACCGCTTGCCATTGACCTTGGTCATTGCCAGTGCACTCGGATGATAGGTGCGGTCGATGAATTCCTTGCCGAATATTTCATCGACGTCGAACATGCCGCCAGCCGCCACGAAGGGCGAGAGCCAGCGCTCCTGCAACTGGCCGACATCGGTTTGCTGGTTGGAGCGCTTGCGCAAGAGAAGCGTGGTCTCCATCTGCGCGAATGGAACGCCGACCGTGTCGAGCTTGATGTCCTTGTTCTCAGACCGGTATTTCTCGAAGGTCTGCTCGAGGAAAGGCTTGCTGCCGGCTTCGGTATGGCTCCATCCGATAAAAACCAGGGTGTTTGCCGAAGCCGCTCTCCCGGCCGAAGAGCCCATCAGGTAGCCCGCACCCGCGGCGCCGGCCAGGGCGAGAACATTGCGTCTCGTCATGTCTACTTTGATCATATCTACCTCCCGGATGATCAATGAGTGTTTTCAAGTCCATACCAACCGTAGACCTCCACCGGCGTATCATGCGCCTTCAGATGGGCCATCAGCTGCCTATAGAGATTATCGAGCACGACCGGATTTTCGGTCGGACGCTTTTGAAGCGGATCTTCGATCACGTTATAAAGGCGCGTTCCCAGATCATCGAAGGCTTTCAAATCATTGCCCGGTGGACGCGGCGCTCCCTTGAGAGCGTCGAAAGCCAAAAGCGGCACGCCTTTCGTGAAATCGAATGGCGGCGTCAAGCGGGCTGTCTTCAACTCATCGATGCTGAACGGAACCGTCATATGCGCCGGAGCAAGCGTATATTCGACCAGCCCCTCGCGGTGGATATCCGGCGGATAATGATAAAGAACCCATTCACCGTCGGTAACACCGATCGGACCGGAGAACAGGCCGAAAACCGCGGAGTCGCGAACCTTCTCATCCCGCGCCAGAACCGGCAACAGGCTGTGCGCGCGAACTTCGGGCGGTATTTCAAGGCCGTGGATTTCCAGGAACGTGGGCATCAAATCCGTCGTCTGGGTCAATGCCTGGCGCCGTGTCCCCGCCTCCCCCTGATAATCCGGATGATGGATGATCAATGGGATATGCGAGATCTCTTCGTAGTAGGGCATCCTTGCCTTGCCCCACCATCCGTGTTCGGAAAGCAGGAAGCCGTGGTCTGTGGAAAGCACGATGCACGTGTCCTTCCACATATCATGCTCATCCATGTAATCGAGCAGCCGGCCGAAATACTCGTCGCACAGGGCGAGAAGCGCCGCATAATTGGCGCGGATCTCCGCGATCTCTTCTGGCTTTTCCGCAACTCGCTCGTATTGCGGCCAGTCGAGAATCTTGCCGTCATAACCTTCGGAATACTGCTGCTTGAAACGATCCGGCGCATGGAACGGCTCATGCGGGTCGAAGCATTCCAGCATCAGGAACCAGTCGTCAGCCGTCCGATTTTGATCGAGGAACTTGAACGCGGACGAAAAGCACCGCGGCCCCGGAAAATCGATCTCGTCGATAATCTCCGTCCGATTTATCGCATGCTGTAGCCGCTTGTCCGGCTTCTTCGTGTTATACTGCCGCTCGTCGAACTGCTCGCTTATACGATCGAGCGGCGGCTTCACCAGCGCTACCCATGGATCGTATTCCTGGCCGCGGATGTAGTCATAGCTCGAGAATTTCGTGTGGAAGCCGTGGCCGCCATCTTCAAAGTAATGCAGATGATCGGAGATCATGTGAGTGTAGATGCCCGCCTCCTTCATCTGCTGGGCGAAGGAATTGTCGTATGGCTCCATCGGCCCCCATGAGCGGTGCATGAAGTTCAACCGACCGGTATGAAGATCACGACGGGCCGGCATACAGGGCAGCGAGCCGACATAATGCCGGTCGAAGGTCACCGCCCGCTGTGCAAAGCGATCGAAATTCGGCGTCTTCACGGCTTTGCCGCCGTAGGCGCCAAGCGCCGCGCGGTTCAGCGAGTCGAACAAAACAAAGATTGTTTTCATGGATCCTCCGATCTCGCAAAAAGCACGGCGATGCGATAAAAGAAAATTCCTGTTGGTAGAGTATCGATGAAAAGAAGTTATCGGAATGCGCCTGCTCGTATCACGCCACCTTGAAAACTTTCTGGTCACCTATGAAGCGCTCAACCTGCACGACGCCGCAGATCTGAAGGGCATATCCCAGCCCGCACTGAGCAAGAGCCTGAAACTCCTGGAGGAAGAGATCGGCGCGCCCCTGTTTATCCGCACCAGCCGCGGCCTTGAGCCGACCCCCGCAGGAGACACTTTGCACAAATATGCGCGCAAGCTCGATCAGGATGCGCGTTTCGCGTCGATCGACCTGCAACAATCGGTCGACAATCTCTACGGCAAGATGCGGATCGGGATTGGTCCCGTCCTCGCAACCACGACCTTTCCGAAGATCATCGCCGAGTTCCACCGTCAATTCCCACAGATTTCCGTCACGGTAGAAACCGGCGTGTCGAGCACGTTGATTGGCGCGCTACATCGGGACCATCTAGACGTAGTCGTCTCAGCTCTGCCGGAATCCGCTATTCCTGACAGCATGGTGTCTATGCCGCTGTTCAAGAGCGAGATGATCGCGATCGGCCGCAAAGGCCATCCTCTCGGCAACCGGGTTTCCAGTTATGAACAAGTCTCGGAACTGGGTCGCGTTGGGTTTGTCGAAGATCGGGAATTCGAACGCAATGCTGTGAGGGCGTTGGGACAGAAAGCGGAGCGGTTTGCCCCGATCCTGCAGACCACCTCGCTTTCGGTCATGTTTGGAATGCTTGCCGAGACAGACTACTATGCCATCGTCAGCGACATGATCTTGCCGCGTGCTCTCGAAAACGGACTGGTGAAGCTGCAATGCGATGGGGAACTGTGGCCGATCACAATCGGTGTCGTCTGCAAAGTCTCGATCTCGGAATCCAGGGCAATCATCGCGCTCAGAAAAGCGCTGGCGCAAAGCCGGAATTAGAAACAGGCCAATGCTTGCCCCGGCCCGCGTCGCTGTCAGGCTCTCGTAAAGAGCCAGACCTGCTCCTGTTGCTCGTGCACGACCGATATCACTCAACCGCCCGCACCGGCACGCTTCATGGATGGCGAGATGGCGACGACTGCGCTTGCAGTCCATCTCGTGGTCACCAGTCGGCGGCGATGTAGAATTGCCTAAGCCCCCTCGATACGCCGGGTCACCAGCGCATCGGCACTGACATGTTCGGGAATGTCGCCGATCTCGGCCATTTTCGCGTCAAGCTTGCCGAGCATCTCTTTGAATATGCCCGCGTAAGCTGGATCGTCAGCGCGATTGCGCAGTTCGAACGGATCGTCCTCGCAATCGAACAATTCCCATTCTGGGGGTTCGTCGCCCGGAAAGGCGCCGAGCTGTCCCAGCGGGGAGTTGTACCAGTAGATCAGCTTATAGCGCGCGTCGCGGACGCCGTAATGGGCAAATGCATTGTGGAACTCGTCCTTGTGCATCCAGTAACGGTGGTACGCGAGCCCCTTTTCGTTGCCGCCCACCCGCTGCTCCAGGATCGGCCGCATGCTTTTTCCCTGCATGTAGCTCGGAATCGGAAGACCGGCATAGTCGAGGAAGGTCGGCGCGAAATCCACGTTGGTCGCGATATGGTCGGATTGCGAGCCAGCTTTTATCCCTTCGGGATAGCGGATCAGGAATGGCATTTGTAACGACTCTTCATACATGAAGCGCTTGTCGAACCAACCGTGTTCGCCGAGGAAGAAACCCTGGTCCGAGGTGTAGATGACCATGGTATTGTCACGCAGGCCCTCGGCATCCAGATAATCGAGCAGCCGGCCGACATTTTCGTCCACCGCGGCAATGGTCTGCAGATAGCGCATCATGTAGCGCTGGTACTTGAATAGGGCCAGTTCGTGCGGATCGGTGAAAACATGGTTCTCGCCAGTCGCGCCATCGATCAGGCGCAGTTGCTCGCCGTCCCTGATTTCGGGGACTTTGCGCTGGCTCCAGCCGGCCAGAAGCAGTTCGCCAACTTCGTCGCCCCCTTCAGGCTGAACAAGGCCGAGATCCTTGTAGGTCATGTCAGAACGAACGCGCATCTTCGCGGCAGCCGCCGCTGCCGCGCGGTTGGAGTAATCGTCGGTGAACGTCTCCGGCACCGGCAGCGTGCCATCGGCATAAAGATGCCGGTGACGCGGATGCGGCTCGAAGCTGCGGTGCGGGGCCTTGTGATGGCACATCAGGAAGAAAGGCCGGTCCGGATCGCGCCGGCCGAGGAAATCGAGGCACTTATCGGTGATGATGTCGGTGGCGTAACCCTTTTCCGCCTTTGGGCCGTCACGATCGATCATCACCGGATCGAAATATTCGCCCTGGCCCGGCACAACGGACCATTCGTCGAAACCCGTCGGCTCATGCGCCCTGCCCTCCCCGAGGTGCCACTTGCCGAAGATCGCGGTCTGATAACCGTCAGCGCGGAGATGTTTGGCGACGTTCGGCAGGCGATTGTCGATATGGGTATCGAGCGTGGTCACCATGTTCACATGGTTATAGGTGCCGGTCATGATCGCCGCACGGCTTGGCGTGCAGATCGAATTGGTCACGTAGCACCGGTCCAGCCGCATGCCCTCATGGGCGATACGATCAAGGTTCGGCGTGCTGTTCAAACCGGCGCCGTAGGCTGAAATCGCCCGCGCGGCATGGTCGTCCGACATGATGAACAGGATATTGGGCTTCTTGGTCATGGATATCTCGTGCGGAAAGTGCCGGCGCGACAGGTCGCGCCGGCAGGTTGGCCGTTAACTGCCGGCGTAAAGATCGGCGAGGTAGTAGTCCTTCGGGTCGAGCGGGTTCTGCATCGTGCCGAAGGCGACGAACTGGTCGTTCAGGCCCTTTAGCCAGCCGACCACAGTGCCGTCCTTACTGGCCTTCGTCAGCTCGGCCGAGGTCAGGAACTTGCCGTTCTGGCTTTCGACCGCCAGGGCATCGGCCGGCACGCTCAGGAATTTCGCGGTGATTTGCACCGAACGCGGCACATCTGCGGCGCGATAGTCGTTGGCCTCTTTGAGTGTGGCAATGAACTTCCTGACGGTCTCGCGGTCCTCGACAACCACCTCGTTACGGGCAACGAAAGCCGACGGGAAGGAGTTGGCGGGGTAAAATTCCTCGCTCTTGGCGACCTCGACCACATCCGGCACGTTCTTCTTGATGGTGCCCACCAGCGGATACCAGATGCCGGCACCGTCGATCTGCTTCGAGGCAAATGCCGAAACGACCGTCGACGGATCCATCTTGATCACTTCGATATCGGAAATCTGCATGCCGGCCTTTGCGAGGGCGAGACGCAAGAGCATGTCGCCGGACGTGCCTGCGGGAACACCGACCTTCTTGCCCTTGAGGTCCTTCATCGTGTTGATGCCCTTCTGCGCGATGACGCGATCAGACAGGCCGAGCGCATTCATGGCAACGAGCTTGGCCCTGCCGCTGGCAGGCAACCAGAGTGCGCCGGGGCCGACATAACCGAAATCGAGGCTTCCGGCGCCCAGCGCCTGGATCTGGATCGGGCCGTTGGTAAAGACCTTGAGGTCCGGCTTGAGGCCATGTTTGGCCCACATGCCCTGATCGCTGGCGATTGCCGTAAGGCTCGTCCCGAAATAATCGGCGATATAGCCGACGCGAACGGGTTTGGCCTGCGCATAGGCGTCGCGTGTCGCGACTGCGATTATCGGGGTTGCAAGCGCGCCAGCAGCGGCCGCGCCAAGAAACTTACGCCTGGTAAAAGTCACGATATTCCTCCTCACCGTGAGTTTTGATTGATCTGCGGATTTTGATGATAAACGGCATGCCAGACTTGATTGCGGATCTCGGCAAAGGCAGGCGAAAGCCGGATCTCCTCGGTGCGCGGATAGGGCAGATCCACCGGAATGATCTTGTGGAGCCGGCCCGGCCTTGCGGCCATGACGATGACGCGATTGGCGAGATACACGGCTTCATCGACGTCATGGGTGATAAAGATTACCGTCCGTCTCTCACGGCTCCAGGTATCGAGAAGCTGGTCCTGCATCTGGACACGTGTCAGCGCGTCGAGCGCGCCAAACGGTTCATCCATCAGGAGAATGATCGGATTGACCGCGTAGGCGCGCGCGATGGCGCAACGCTGCTTCATTCCGCCGGAGAGCGTCTTCGGCAGGGCGTCGGCAAAATCCTTCAAACCGACGAGATCGATGAAATGGTCGGCGATACGCCTGCGCTCGGCGGCCGAGATGCGCTTGATACGCAGACCGAACTCGACATTCTGGCGGACCGTCAGCCAGGGAAACAGCGCATATTGCTGGAAGATCACACCACGTTCGGGGCTGGGACCGCTGACCGGCCTCCCGTCGACCAGAACCTGTCCTTCCGATGCGGTCATCAGTCCGGCAGCGATGTTCATTGCGGTCGACTTGCCGCAACCTGACGGCCCGACCACCGTGACAAACTCGCCATCCGCAATGTCGAGGTTGAGCCGATCGAGCGCGATGAAAGCGTTTTGGTCATCGCCAAACCGACGGGTGACGTTTTGAAACGAGATCTTCGGCGCGCCGCCCTGCGGCAAATCCAGGCTCATTGCACACGCTCCTGCCAACGGGTGAGGTGTCGCTCCGCGGCCTGCACAAGCCGATCCATGAGCAGGCCAAGCACACCGATGGTGATGAGGCTGACGAATATGGTGGAGAGGTCGTAGTAGAGCTGTGCCTGCTGCATCCGGAAGCCGAGGCCGGATTGTGCCGCAATGAGTTCGGCCGCGACGACCGTTGCCCAGGCCGAGCCGAGACCGATCCTGACACCCACGAGAATGAACGGAAGCGAGGCCGGGATGATCACCCGCGGGAAAATCACTCGATCTCGGGCACCGAGCACCCGTGCCGCGTTGATCAGCGTGCGGTCGACACCGATGACGCCCTGATAGGTGGCGACAACGGAAGACAGGAAAGATGCAAGGAAGATGACAAAGATCTTCGGTGTTTCATCGATACCCATGGTGACGATGGCAAGCGGGATCACCGCCAGCGGCGGAACCATGCGAAAGAACTGGATATAGGGTTCGATGAGCGCGCGGGCGACCCGATACCACCCCATCAGAAATCCAACGGGGACGGCCAGTGCGACGCCAAGCAGAAAACCCGTCAGAACGCGGCGAAGACTGGAAACGATGTCCAGCGGCAACTGACCATTCGCAATCAGTTGAAGTGCGCGTTGGAAAACCTCGAGGGGGCCTGGCAGAACCACCAGCTTGGCGGCTGTAATCGCCCACCAGATGGTGACCGCGAAGGCGAAAGCAACGAAGTTCAAGAGAAGCGGCGGGACACGCATGTTCGCCCGGGCCTTCTCTATGGTTTCGACATGTTTGGCCGCGTGAATGCTCAATGCCGGACTCCCGAATAGAAAAAATGATCGAGCGCTACCGTGGCGCCGCCGATCGCTCCAGCCTGTGATCCGAAACTGGTCCGTTCGAGCCGCAGGATGTCGCGCATATGCGGCATGACACGCGGGGGAAGATGGGTTCGCAGATGGGAGAAGAGGCTTTCCGGCGCCTCCCCGAGATGGCCGCCGAAGACGATCAGATCGGGGGTCAGAAGGTTGATGGCGATCGAGAGCGAATCCGTCAGGCGGGTGAGCATGGGCGCCCACTCAGCTGTTTTCTCCAGCTGGGCAAGCAGATCCGAAGGCGGCGGGCCTTTCAACTCCAACGCCCTCATCAAGACCCGCTCGTTCACGTAGCTTTCGAGACAGCCATGGTTACCGCAACTGCAGAGCGGGCCATTCTGGGAAATCTGGATGTGGCCGAGCTCCACGGCCCCGTGGCCGCCGGGGCGAAACGGAATACCGTCAATGACCAGACCGGCGCCGAAACCGGAGCGCAGATAGACAAAAAGCACCGCCGGGACGTCGCGCCCGATGCCGAAGCGCGACTCCGCAATAGCCATGGAGCTGACATTGTGCTCTAGAACGGTTGCAAGCCCCGTCTGCTGCTCCAGCATTTCCGCGAGAGGCGGGTTGCGCCACCCCGTGTTGAGGGAGGCAAGAATGGAGCGCTGCTCCGCGTCGACCGGCCCCGGAACGCCCAACCCGACACCGAGCAGACGGCCGACACTGCTTTCAGCCACCAACCGTTCGATCTCGTAAGCGACCCTTGCGATGACGGCATCCGGCTGCGTCTGCGGCACTTCGAAATCGAATGCAGCCGCAGCTTTGGGCACACCGATGAGATTGGTAACGACAAGCTGCACCAGTCCCGCGCCGATGTGTACACCCGCGACGTGATAGGCGTCCGGCAAGAGCCGTATAGCCAGGCCAGGACGGCCGACACCATTGCTGGCCACCGGTTCATCTTCCGCAACAGCTCCATCGGCAAGAAGCTGTGCCGTTACATGGGTCAGTGTCGTGGGGGACAACTTGCTGCGCCGAGCGAGAATTGCCCGCGATTGAGCGCCCTCGTCCCGGAGAATACGCAATATCTGACCATGGTGCGCGCCCACCTGTTCCTCCCAACATTCCTGGCGACCATTTATTTCTAAAGCGTAGAAAATAATTATGACGCCGTCAATATCGTTGCTGGGCAGTTTTCATAGCGGTAATGGCGCTTGCAATGGCTGGTTGAGCCGGGTGAACGACGCGAGCCGCCAGAAGGGACATTTCCGGCTCCCATCTGCGACGCCTTACTCATGTGATAACCGAAGGAAATCACATGCGGCGTTAAATGTATTATACGCGGGATGAGGGAGAACATACTGACCTCCTTACGCTTTCCCCTCGGTAGCGTATCCCTCGTCTGTGGACGAAGGAGCGAACTACAATTCAGTCAAATCAAGCCATGTCACAGTTAGTCGTATCGTCCGTTTCCCGTACCGCATTCTCTTTTTCCAGAACCGTCCAGACCCGCCTCAAGTTTCTGCAAAAGAAAGCCTTCGCGAGAGGAAGCGAGATCGGGCTGATCGTCTGTGCAGCGCTCGCGGGCATCGCTTCGGGCTGTGCGGTCAGCGGCATGAGCTGGATTTCCAAGGCGCTTCACAGCCTGATCTTCGGTATCACGCTTGAAGAGGGGCTGAGCGCCGCCTCGATCGAGAATAAACTGCTTTTGCTGATGGCGCCGATCGGCGGCGGCATCGTCATGGGCCTCGTGTTCCTGGCCTTGCGGAAAAGGCGCAGTCGCCCCATCGTCGACCCGATCGAAGCCAACGCGCTTTACGGCGGCCGTATTTCCCTGACCGACAGCGTAATTGTCGCGATTCAGAATCTGGCTTCCAATGGCTTTGGAGCATCGGTCGGGCTTGAGGCTGGTTACACCCAACTTTCCTCCGGAATTGCATCCAAGCTCGGCACCAAGCTGAACTTCAGGCGCGAGGACCTGCGGATCCTCGTCGGTTGTGGCGCCGCAGCCGCGATTGCGGCAGCGTTCAATGCACCGCTGACCGGCTCCTTTTATGCATTCGAACTGATCATCGGCACCTACAGCACCATTGCCCTTGCTCCGGTCGTTGTCGCCGCAATTCTTGCGACCATCGTCGCCCGTGCTCTTTCCGGCAACGCGTTCCTGATCGAGGTCGGGAATATCGGCGCGATCGCTCCCCGTGACTTCCTGCCGGCGATCCTGCTTGGCGCATTCTGCGCGCTTATGGGCATCGTCATAATGAAAGGCGTCGCCTTCACAGAACAGGTGGCCAGGAAAAGCTCGATCCACGCAGCACTGCGCCCAGCATTGGGGGGGATCATTGTCGGGCTTTTGGCGATGATTACACCGCAGGTCCTGTCTGCCGGGCACGGCGCCCTGCACCTGAACTTCGAGACACAAAGCCCGCTTCCCACATTGGCCTTGATCTTTGTTCTCAAGGCGACAGCCTCCGCCGTTTCGATCGGGTCCGGTTTTCGCGGGGGACTTTTCTTCGCTTCGCTCTTCATGGGAGCCCTGCTTGGCAAGATCTTCTCGTTTCCCGCAGATCTCGCCTTTAACGGCTCATTGACCCCGACCGTGTTTGCAGTAGTCGGGATGAGTTCGCTCGCCGTCGCCTTGATCGGGGGACCGCTGACGATGACGTTCCTGGCGCTGGAGATTACCGG
Organism: Hyphomicrobiales bacterium; assembly: GCA_900471605.1. Classification (GTDB taxonomy): domain Bacteria; phylum Pseudomonadota; class Alphaproteobacteria; order Rhizobiales; family Rhizobiaceae; genus Neorhizobium. Next base: position 46,274 of record UCEY01000079.1, read on the forward strand.
CGACTTCCCGATCACTGCGCTGGTTCTGGCGGCCGCGATCAGCTGCTCGGTCGTCGTTCGGACAACATTCGGCTACTCCTTCGCGACTTGGCGCTTTCACCTGCGCGGCGAAAGCATCCGCAGTGCTCATGACATAGGCTGGATCCGGAATCTCACGGTCGACAAGCTCATGCGTCCGGACGTAAAGAAGGCCAATGCGAACCTCTCGATACAGGAATTCCGGAAAGCTTTCCCGCTTGGCTCCGCACAGAGAATTGTGCTCATCGACGACGGTGATCGATATGTCGGCATCATTCTTCTGGCAGAAATATACGCTGCAGATGCAGCCGACAACGAAGCCACGACGCTTGAAACCTTCATACGGTACCGGAACGACATGCTGCTTCCGCAGATGAATGCACGGCAGGCGGCGTCGATCTTCGATAAAACGCAGAGCGATGCGCTCGCCGTTGTCGAAAACCTCGCCTCAAGGCGTGTGGTCGGGCAGCTCAGCGAGAGCCACACATTGCGCCGTTACAGCGAAGAACTCGATCGCCGGCGCCGTGAAGCGGTGGGCGAAACGATCTAACTGCATTCAATACGAGGACAAGCCCGAAACCTACGCGCCACCTTGCCATGCATTGGATCATGGCGAACGGCTGGCCCTCGTCGCTAACGGATAACATCGGCACGCAGCTGGACAAGTAGACGATCGCGAATATCAGGTGCGCTGCTCCAAAGATCGTCTGTCTCGAGAGGATCCTTTTCGAGGTCAAAAAGGGTTCCCGTTTCAAACGCTTCCGGCATCAGGCTGCCGAATTGCAGGCTTTCCTGAAAAATGTCGGTGCGGAATCCGACGAGCAACTTGTAACGCCCGTCGGTGATGGCCCGCCAGTTGCCCAGCCCGGATGTGACCGTCCTGCCGTCCAATGACTCGGCGCCCTTCATGATGCCGGTCAGATCGCAACCTTCATAATCGCTGGGGACAGTGAGGCCCGCCAGGGAAAGAAAAGTGGCGGGCAAATCAAGGAGGCTTCCAAGCAGGTCAGGCACATGTCCCTGCGCCGACACGCCGGGCCCTGCGAGCACCAGAGGGATACGCACCGACGGTTCGTACGGAACCTGCTTCTTCCACAGATTTCGGTCCCCCAGCATCTCGCCATGGTCGCTTGCGAAAACGATCAGCGTCTCGTCCAGCTGGCCAAGTTCTCGCAATGTCCTGATATAGACGCCGAGCCATCGATCGATGTTTTCCAGCATCGCGGCATAACGACGACGGATATCCTGCTGCAGTTCGGCATCTTCGTTGTTGCGCAGACAAGGAAGCGGAAAGGTAACGTCCTTCCAGCGCTCCGCCATGTCGGCCGTCACGTCCATCGGCTCGTGCGGACCGGGAAAATTGACGATCAGGAACCAAGGTTTCGCGGGATCGAAATCACGGATGATCCGGTCTGCCGCCTGCCCGACGAAATTGTCGTTATAAGCATCGTCCGGCAGGTCGAGCGGCGCCACATTGGCATAGGCATCCGGTGGCCTTTGGACGCAGCCTTCTATCCAGTCCGCCATCGGCGGTTTTTCCTTGCCGACCGAGCGATGCGAATAGTCGGCCATGAACCGGTCGATCAGGCCGCGGTGTTTCAGCATATTGGTATAGGGTTCTGGAAACCCTTCGGCATAAGCCTTTTCGGCGGCCTTCTTGCCGGCACTGTCGAAACCGTGGCTGAAGCCGAGTTGCGCAAGCTGGTCGATACCGTTGACCCTATGGCGGCCATCGGCACCCCAGCTATGCGCGCCCTTCAAAAGGTCCGACTTGCCGGCATTGGCGACCTGATATCCGCCGTCGCGCAGTCGCGCGTAAAAAGTCGGCATGTCGGGCGGGTTATCCATCAGATTGTCACGCACCGGCGCCCGGCCATACCCTTTGCCGGTGGCGAAGCAGGATCGGGCCGGCGCGCAAAGCGGGCTCGGTGTCCAGGCGCGGCCAAAGGAAATTCCTCTCGCAATAAGCGCGTCGATATTCGGGGTCCGGAGCGGGAGGTCGCCGATCGCGCCGAGCCAGTCGGCGCGCCATTGATCGGGAAAAAGCATCAGGATGTTCGGGCGCATGACTCTTGCTTTCTCCGATGCTTCACGACTTCATATCCTTGGTGTTGCAACCGGCATCACATCATAGGCGATGCGGAAGCCGGTATTGCTGGATGCGCTATCGGGTGACAGCCCCATGCGGGCCGCGATCCGATAACGGTAGCAATAGCTTTTGTGGCAGAGAAACGACCCGCCTTTCAGAACCTTGTCGGCATTCTTCCTGGCTTGTTCGTTGCGTATCTTCGCCTGGCGGGACAGCGAGCGAACCCGGAAAGCGTCGCTCGTCCATTCCCAGACATTACCGGAGAGATTGTAGAAACCGTTCTCGGTCGGCTCAAAGCTACACACCGGCGAGGTGCCAAAGAAGCCATCTGCCAGGGTGTTCTGATACGGAAAGCTGCCTTGCCAGATATTGCAGAAAGTCTTCTCGTCCGTCGGCTCCTCGTCCCCCCAGGGGTAGCGCCTGCGACGATTGCCGCCCCGGGCGGCATGCTCCCATTCTGCCTCTGTCGGGAGTCGGCCTCCGACCCAGCCAGCGAACGCGACTGCGTCGTTCCACGACACTTGAGTCACCGGATGATCCACTCGATCTTCAATGGAACTCCCCGGCCCTTCCGGCATGCTCCAGATCGCCTGATCGACGCGTGCCCACCAGGGCGTCTGCGTGACATTTTCGGCAATCAAACTCTTGTCGTTCAAAAGACCGGCGAAGACCGCTGCGCAGCCGAACTTTTCCGCCTCGGTGACATAACCCGTCGCGGCGACGAATTCGGCGAACCGCGCAACCGTCACCGTTTCGGCCTCAAGAAAGAAGTCACCGATCGTAACCTTGCGCTCAGGCCCCTCTCCATCGACGGGTAAGATCGCCTCGTGTGTCCCCACGAACGTCTCGCCACCTTTCACGGCGACGACCTCCCCGGCCTTGCCACGCGACGAGATCTCCGGAGCCTCACCCGATCCTACGTTTCCATTGTTCCGGCTGACTGCCGCGCAGCATCCGCTCATCGTATCTTCCCGAAACTTCTCATTCGATAACCGCACTTTCAGGGGAACTATCTGCCGCTGTCGAAAAGCATTTCGAGGTGGAACATGTGCGAGCCGCCGCGGAGCGTCGGCGCCAGGGCTCCCGTCTCGCGCAACTCCGTTCGCGGCAGGCGGTCATGGGTCGCAGGTTCAATGCAGAGAACGTTTATCCCTTGATCGGCATTGCGCAAGGTCTGCAGGAAAGGCAACTTCCGCCCATCGTATTTGAGCCGGAAACGCGCGCCGGCATCAGTCCCAGCCGAAAGTTCGACTTCCGAGACCGCGGCACCGGACGGGCGGACCTTGATATTGTTCTCGGCCAGACTCTCACGTGAGATATCCGAGCCGTTGAGGCTCACCTTGCTGGTGGACGTGACGGCCGGGAAGCCGAGGTTGATGTGGTACATCGCCATGACCGGCAGGTTGCCGGACAGCACCGTCGCGCGATCGGATATGACCAGAGATCGGCCACCCAACGGCACGTAGATATGCCGCTGCAGCCGGATTGCCCCGTGGTTCAGGCTGAACTGCGTCACTTCCGCCTTGACCCGAAAGAGGCATTCGTCGCTATCCCAGACCGTATCGGTCGCAATGATTTCGCCCGGCAAGTTCATCATGTTGCCGTGAAGGGGAAAACTGCGGCCTTCGTCGGTTTCCGGCTGGCGGATATGGTCGAAGCCGCAGGTCGCCATCAGGCCGGAAAGTGTGTTGTTCTCGCCGATCGCGTGAGGCGCAGACGTGCCCATCGGGCTAATCCAGCCGAAGGGAATGTTGTCGCACCATACCTGACCGATATCGCAGCAGCGATCCGGCAGAAGATCGATGCGCAGCCCGCCTCCGCTGTCGATCTGTAGCAGTCGCATGCCGCGGCCCGTGCCGTCATCGACCGTCAGCTTCTTGAAGCCCGCCACTTGCATGAGGTCGGGGAAAATCCGCCCGAGTTCCTGCTTCGTAAAGGCCTGGCCGAACAGCATCACCATTTCATCACCTCGTATATCGCCGGCGCACGATCACTCGACCAGGAGATTGTCGCCGCTGGCGGCATCGAATACGTGCCAGCGATCGGAGATCGGCCGCATATTCAAGACATTGTTTGGCGCAGGCGCGGTCGCCATGCCTTCCGGAACGCGGACACCAATCGGACCCAAGGATCCCTGGCCGAAGATGAAGATCTCGTGGCCTAGCCACTCCACGACATTGACCCTGACCTCCATCGCGCCGTTGGTGCCGGCAGGAACCATCTCAAAATGCTCCGGCCGGATGCCGACCTTCACCGCCACGCCAGGCTTCATTACATTGGCGAGCTTCGACCAGCGCTCCGGGGAGACCGGCAAATGCATGCCGTTGCTGCCACCAAGCCAGAGTCCGCCGTCGATCATCCCGACCTTGCCGGGCAGCAGGTTCATTTCAGGCGTGCCGATGAAGGTGGCAACGAAGGCGTTTTTCGGCCGGAGATAAAGGTCCTGCGGCGAGCCAATCTGCTGCAGTTTGCCATCCTTCAGAAGCGCGATGCGATCCGCCATCGTCATCGCCTCCACCTGATCATGGGTGACGAAGATCGAGGTCGCGTTGAGCCGCTCGTGCAGGCGTCGAATTTCAATGCGGGTCTGGGCTCGCAGCTTCGCGTCGAGATTGGAAAGCGGTTCGTCGAACAGGAAGAGTTTTGGATTGCGCACGACGCAGCGGCCCATCGCGACGCGCTGGCGCTGACCGCCGGAAAGCTGGCCGGGCTTGCGGTTTTCAAGCCCTCCGAGATCGAGCATGACGACCGCCTCCTTGACGCGCCGTTCGATTTCCGAGGGATCTTCGCCACGCATCCTGAGTGCGAAAGACATGTTGTCCTTAACCGTCATATGCGGATAAAGCGCGTAGGACTGGAACACCATTGCCAGGTCGCGGGCGGATGGATCGAGATGTGTGATGTCCTCGCCATCGACGAGGATCTTGCCGGAAGTGGTTTCTTCGAGACCGGCGATCATCTTGAGCAAGGTCGATTTCCCGCTGCCGGAAGGGCCGACCAAGACAAGGAATTCGCCGGAGTTGATCTCGAAATCGATGCCGGGAATGACCTCGACCGCACCGTAGGATTTGCCGACTTTCTGAAGCTGCAAGTGTGCCATGGATTTTCCTATTTGACGGCGCCGGCGAGCAGGCCGCGCACGACGAAACGCTGCCCGAACATGATGAAGGCCAGAGCTGGGATCATTGAAAGCATAGATGCCGCCGCCATCTGGCCATAGAGGATCTGATGCTCCTGGGCGAAGGTGGCGATAGCGACTGGAGCTGTCATCGTGTCCTTGTTGGACAGGTTGAGCGCAACGGCGAAATCGCTCCAGGCGGAGATGAATGAAAGAGCGCCTGCCGCCGCCATGCCGCCGAGCGACAGTGGTAGGATCAAGTGGCGGAAGACCTGCGCATAGGTGCAGCCATCGAGCCTTGCCGCTTGCACCAGTTCCTTTGGAATGTTCATCACGAAACCAATCATCAGGAAGAGCGCCATCGGCAATCCCTGCACGACCTGCGCCAGGATGAGCGCAGTATAGGTGCCGTGCAAACCGGCCTGTGTGAACATCACGTACCAGGAGCCGACAAAGGTCAGTGTCGGCAGCATGTGGAAAACCAGCGCCCAGCCGAGCAGGATGAAAGTGACCCACCGCGGCGGCTGCAGCCGGGCGACGGTGAATGCCGCAAGCGTTGCGATGACCAGCACCAGCAGCGTGGAGATGACCGAAACGACGGCGCTGTTCCAGAGATTCCAGAGGAAGTGCGACTGCCGGGAATTGATGATGAGCTGGTAGTTGACGAGCGTGAAGGGGGCGACGGTCGTACCCATCAGGATGTCGATCTGCCGCTTGAACGAATTGGACAGGATCCAGATCATCGGGCCGAGAATGATCAGGGCGTAGCCCCAGGCGATGAGGTTCCCGCCGATGCCACTGAGGCTTCTTCTGGCGTTCATATGGTTGCCCTCTGTTGGCGGCGGCGGCGAACGACGGTGTTTGCAAGAACGATCAGCACGGCGACCCCGAAGATGGTCAGGAGGGACATGGCCGATCCCATTCCGACCCGGTCCTGCGCGAAGAAGACACGGTTGATCGAGAAGTTGATGACCTCGGTGGCTGTGCCCGGGCCTCCGCCGGTCAGCAGAAAGACTTCGTCGAAAACCTTGAAGGAGAGGATCATGCGGAATGCCAGCGTGATGAGAATGGTCGGCATCATCAGCGGGATCGTCACGTAACGCAGTTCCTGCCAGCGATTCTTGACATCCAGTTTGGCGGCCTCGAACACTTCCTGATCGAGGGACTCCAGGCCCGCCAGCGTCAGAAGGAAAACAAAAGGCGTCCAGTGCCAGACATCGACGATGACGACGGACATCAGCGCAAACCTCGGATCACCAAGCCAGTCGACTTCCGGCAGACTTAGGAAGCTCAGCAGCGCATTGACGATACCGAAGTCGCGGCCAAGCAGTAGCCGCCACATCGCGCCGATCACGATCGGCGGAATGACGATCGGCAGAAGAAAGATCGCCGTCAGCAGGCTGCGGCCGATCTTCGAGGCGCGGCGCACCGCCAGCGCCATGGTGAAGCCAAAGATCATCTGGAGTGTCACAGCGCAGATCGCGAAGACGATCGTATTCCTGACACCGGCCCAATAGACGGCTTCGCCAGTGAAGAGTTCGTGGAAGTTCCGCAGGCCAACGAAATCGACGACCGCCGAGCCGGATATCCATTTCACGTCGGAAAGACTCAGATAGCCCAGGTTGAAGACCGGCCAGATTGACAGAAGGGCCAGGACGATGATGGCGGGAGCAAGGGAGCCTACCCTCCACCAGAAGTTAGCGCGTTCGATTCTCGCCGCGTCTATGGGACGTATCGCCATTGTGAAAGATAACTCCATGAAGGGGGTGTCCGGGACGTGTTGCCCCGGACACCGTGCGGCTCACAGCATTTTGGGAGGAGTGAGCTTGTAGCCGGCCGCCGTCAGAATCTGATTCACTTCAGTTGCCGCTCCATTTAGGGCATCCTTGGGAGAGATCTCGCCGATGAGCGCGCGGTTGAGGTAAAGCGAAATGACTTCTTTCATGCGCACGCCTTCCTTGAGGGGTGTGTTCATCCTGGCGACGTCGGCATTGTCGGAAAATGCCTTGATGAAGCGATAGGCGGGGTCGCCCGCAAGCTTGGTGTCGCTCAAGTCCTTGCGGATCGGGATGCCGCCAGCCTGCGTATAGGCGACCTGCGTGTCCTTCTGAAGGAACCATTTCAGGAATTTCAGTGCGTTCTTCTGGTTGGCCTCCGGCACGTTCTTCGGAATGCCCGCCATCCAGTGGCCGGCAACCGATGCATGCTGGCCGCCCGGCCCGGCCGGAAGAAGCGCGGTCTCGATCGAGTCGGTGACGATCGACTTGTTGGGATCCTGAAGATCCGAAACGGCCGCGATGACCGCCGTGCCCTGGGCTGCCTTGCCGGTGGAGAGAAGCTGAATCAGTTCGGCCTGCTCGAGCGCGCCGGCATTGCCCGAACCGACTTCCTTGTTGAGCTTGATGAACGTCTCCAAGGCCTGCAGGCCTTGCGGGCTGTTGAGAGTCACGGAGAAGTCACCATTTTTCGGATCAGCGAAGAAACTTCCGCCATGACTGAAGAGAACCGGTGAAAAGTCGAACAGGATCGATTCACGCGTGCCGCGCGAAATGAACCCGTACATTTTCGGCGGATTGTGAAGCTTCTTGGCATTCGCCATCAGGTCGTCCCAGGTCTGCGGCACCTTCAGACCGGCCTGTTTGTAAAGATCGCTGCGGTAATAGAGCACCAGGACGTTGCCGTTGGTCGGAACGCCAAGGAGTTCACCCTTTGGATCGAAACTGCTACTGGATGCATTCCAATAGGCTGAGCCGCCAAAATCCAAAACCCCATCTGGCAGGGAAAAGCTGGGGTCAATCTGCTTGAGGGGTCTCAGAAAGCCGCCGGCATACATTTCGGCAAGCCCTTGAGCATTGATATTGATGATGTCGTAGGAACCCTGCTGGGCGCGAACCGAGTTGCGCATCTTATCGACCATCCCGCCGAACGGCGTCACGTCGAGCTGGAATTTGGTGCCGGTATCCTTCTGGTATTGATCGACGAGGGACACGAACGAATTCAGCCAAGGCGATTGACTGATCAGGATCCTGATAGTTCCCGCATCCTGCGCAAGAGCTGGCATCGTAAGGCATGCGACGATGGAAAAGCCGCCAAGCAGCTTGCCCAGCGTCCTTCTCGTATAGTTCCCAAGTTTTCTGTCGGACATTTCGGTTCTCCTCCCTGAATTGAAATCTCGCTTATGACTGTTCCAGACCCATCCAGTCGAAGAATTCCGGCGTCGCGGAATGCTGTCGGAGGATGGCCGATATGGCGGCCTTGAAGCGCTCTACCAGATCCGGAGCATCGAGCGGGTTCTGCTGGTAGGGGTCTGCGACATTGTCGTAGAGCGCCGTCCTGAAGCTCTTGAAATGGGCACGGTCACCGCCGGGGGGGCGCCGGGCATCGTTCAGCGCCCGGATGCTCAGCACTGGCAAGCCCTTGGTGAAATCCATCGGCGCGTGAAGCTCCGCCGTCTTCAGTTCGTCCAGCGCGAAGAAGTGGTGCAGATGCGTCGGCATCAAGGTGTATTCCCTGAGGTTCTCGTCATCGAGGTCCGGCGGATAGAGGAAGCAGGTATGCCGTCCATCCGTGGCGCCGATCGCGCCGCCGAACATGCCGAAGATGACTGATCTCTCCCGGCCTTCCTGCTCGGCGAGTTCCAGAACCGACGTGCCTTGGACTTCCGCCGGAATATCCTGACCGAAAAGCTTGAGGATCGTCGGCATCAGGTCCGGCGTCTGCGTCACCACGTCGGTGCGGGTGCCCTTGCGTGCGCCGAGGTCCGGGTGATGCACGATGAGCGGGATATGCGAGATTTCCTCGTAATAGGGCATCACGTTCTTCGCCCACCAGTTATGCTCGGAAAGCAGATAACCGTGGTCGGTGGTGAGGATGAGGCAGGTATCGTCCCACAGATTGTGGGCATCGAAATAATCGAGCAGCTTGCCGAAATACTCGTCGCACATGGCGACCAGGGCCGCATAGTTGGCGCGGATCTCGGCAATCTCGTCCTCGCTCTCCGATACGGGCGCATATTTCGGCCAATCGATGATCGGGCCGTCGTAATTCGTCTTCAGGCGTTCGCGGAAACGGTTCGGCGCATAGAAGGGTTCGTGTGGATCGAAGCACTCGAGATGCAGCATCCAGTTGTCGGCGCTGCGGTTGTCCTCGAGGAATTCGAAGGCACGGTCGAAGCACTGTGCCGCCGGAAAGTCCTTTTCTTCCCTGATGAATTCGCGGTTGATCTGATGCTGCAGGCGGTTCGCCTGGTTCGGGCCATTGTAATGCCGGTTGGAATATTCCTTGCGGAAACGCTCCAGTGGCGGCTGAACCAGCGCCTTCCAGGTGTCGTATTCCTGGCCGCGCACGAAATCCCAGGTCGAATAACGGGAATGGTAGGTCGCGCCGCCGTCTTCGAAATAATGGAAATGATCGGTCAGGAGGTGCGTGTAGACGCCGTTCTTCTTGAGAAGCTCCGGCATCGAATTGTCGAAGGGTTCGAGCGGCCCCCAGGACCGATGCATGAAGTTCAGGCGCCCGGTATGCAGGTCGCGCCGCGCCGGCATGCAAGGCAGGCTGCCGACATAGTGATTATCGAAAGTCAGGGAGCGGGCGGCGAACCGATCGAAATTCGGCGTGGGAACGACAGTCCCTCCATAGCAACCCAAAGCCAGCCTGTTCAACGAGTCGAACAGCACAAAAACTGCGCGCATCAGCAATCCTCCATGAGCGGAAACTAGCGGCAGTCCCAGGCTTGCGCTAATACCTCTCACATCGATGTCGATAACCGGGAGATATCGCTCATGACAATGCATCAAATCTGGCGGTTGCATCATTTCCTGAGTGTCGCGGAGCAGGGAAGCTTCCATGCCGCGGCGAGGACGATCAATGTCAGTCAGCCGGCGCTGACTAAATCAATCCGGCTTCTGGAGCAGGACCTCGGCTGCCCGCTGTTCGTCCGATTGCCGGGCGGCGTCCGGCTTACGGAAGCGGGCGAGCTTTTCCGCCACAGGGCGCGGGAGATCGAAGCAGCCTGGAACGCCTCGCTCGTCGAGTTGAAGGTTCAGACGCGAGGCCTTGGCGGGGAGATGCGCATCGGCGGTGGACCCGTTTATTCGGCGGTCTATTTTCCCAACATGCTGGCCGATCTGCGCTCGAACTTCCCCAACCTGAGGGTCGCCGTTTCAACCGGCGTCGGCGCCGACCTGCTACCGCTCCTCCAACGAGGCGATCTCAGGGCCTATGCTGGCGGCGTCCCAAGCGAGGTGGATGGACTGGGCCGGGATTTCATCACCGATATCCTCTACGACCAGGCAAATTCGCTGTTTGCCGCGCACCAGCATCCGCTTTTCGACGGTCGCGAGATCACGCCCGAAAAGCTACTCGACTATCCGTGGTTAAGCCTTTTCAGCGGGGGGTTGGCGAACGGCAAGATCGATCGCTTTTTTGCCAGCCACGAGCTGCCCGCACCACCGCTCGCGCTCGAATCCCACTCGCTGCAGATCGCGCTGAAAATGCTCGTGGAGCACAATTTCATCGCCTGTATGCCGGTACCGCTTGCCCAGAGTTATTCGACGCTGCAATTGCGCGAGATCAACCTGGACGGTTTCCGCTGGAGCATTCCCACAGGCATCACCTACCACAAGTCCTCAAAGGATTTTCCGCCGATAAAGGCGATGTTGAAGCTTCTCACAAAAGCGACAATATCCGCCGCCGGCCGGTAAAATTACACTGACAACAAATGAAAATCCCCGTGCACGGCCGGACCCAACGATTTCCTGTTTGCTAGTGCGACTGTGATCGGGGTTCAGGCCATCGAGAATCACCGCTGGTCACGGTACATCTTCGCCAGAGTTTGGTATTGAAGTGGCTAGGCGGCGACGATGCTATCGGTCGTCGATCCTTCGGAACCGCGATCCTGGACTGCGTCATCCGCATTCTTTAGCATAATGCTCATAATGCTCGGAAGCGCCTGCTCGAATGCCGCAACGCATTCGGGATCGAACTGTGATCCGGCCCGCTCGCGGATATGGCCGACAGCTCGCTCGATGCTCCAAGCCTCCTTATATGGCCTTACCGTCGTCAATGCGTCGAAATTGTCTGCCAACGCTACGATACGTCCGACAAGGGGAATTGCCGTCCCGGACAGACGCAATGGATACCCCTGTCCGTCCCATCTCTCGTGGTGGCTGCTGGCGATCGACGCGGCCAGTTTAAGAAGGCTAGACCGCGACTCCCGGAGTATATCATGCCCCACTGTCGTGTGCTGTTGCATTGCGGCGAACTCCTGTTCCGTCAACTTCCCGGCTTTTAAGAGAACCGCGTCGGGAATGGCGACTTTGCCGATATCGTGCATCGGAGAAGCCAGGCGGATATCGGCGCAAAGCGCCTCGTCAAGGCCATAAGCACGTGCGATCGCCTCCGAATAGAAACCGACCCGCCTTGTGTGCTTTGCCGTTTCCTTGTCCTTGTAGCTCGCTGCGATCGTCAGGCGCTCGATGATTTCTTCTTCACGTGCCCTCAGTTCAGCCATCGCTTTTTCGACCTCAGTCCTCAGCCATTCGGCTTTGTCGGCGAGCTTGTTGCGAGCATCCACCAAGGCCATCAGATTTCGGATGCGCGCCTGAAACTCCAGCGGATTGACGGGCTTCGTCAAGAAGTCGATCGCACCCGCGCCGAGCGCAGCCATCCTTGTTGCCGTATCGTTATCCGCGGTGACAAAAACAGCTGGTTTGTCGCGGTACTTCTCGAAGTGGGCGATCTCGATAAGGAGCTCGACGCCATTGTAAACCGGCATCTGGAAGTCGATGATGGCGATGTCATAGTCAAGCGCAGGCATAGCCAGCAGCAGATCGCCTGGCGTCTCAAATGTCACCGCCTCGCATCCGAGTTTCTCAACCAGTTTCTTGAGGAACAAGAGATTGGTCTTGTTATCGTCGATAAGAAGAATACGCATTACTTGCTCCTACGCGGCAAGGAAGGTCCGGTGTGTGAATATGGTTTTGTCGAGCTCGCGGAGATCATTGGCCGTGACACCTCGGCCTCGCAATTTTTGACACTCGTCGGCCAGATTTTGGAAACCGACGCTGCTGGCGGCCCCCTTGAACGTGTGCAGCAGCCGATCAACGTCGTTGACCTCGCCTCGGGAAACTGCGTGATCGAGTTTACGCAAAAGACCGGAGGCATCGTCGAAGAAACTGACAAGCAGCTCCTGCCAGCCGTCCTCGCCCAAAGCTTCGATGACTTCCTGCCGTCTGGCCTGAAATTTGTGGTCGGCGCTCACGGGTAGCGCGTGATACCGCTGGATGGAAAGGATGAGCTCGCGAAGTTTTGCCAGCGATAGTGGTTTCGACTGGAAGCCGTCCATTCCTGCTTCGCTACAAAGTTGTCGGTCATCCTCTGACGCGTTTGCTGTCATTGCAACAATCGGGACTCGACCGCGTTGGCCGTCCCGCCGACGTATCCGGCGTGTCGCTTCGAGGCCGTCCATCCCCGGCATTTGCATGTCCATGAGGACAAGGTCAAAATCGTGGATTGAAGCAATATCAACACCCTCGGCACCGTCGCCTGCTACGACGACCTCTTGGCCGAGTTTGGCGAGAAAGCCGCGGGCGACATCCTGATTGACCTTGTTGTCCTCGACCAACAGAATTTTCATCCGTGCGAGCGATGACATGCAGGTCGTGGGGGCCGGCGCCGTTTCTCGGGCATCCTTTATCGGAGCCGCCGGTGCAGGCAATTCCAGCCAGAAAGTGCTGCCTCGCCCCTTCTCACTCTCGGCTCCAATCTTGCCGCCCATTGCCTCAACAATCTGCAGACAAATCGTTAGGCCGAGACCGGTGCCGCCGAAGCGCCGGTTGATAGTGGCGTCAACCTGACTAAAGGGCCGGAACAATTTAGCCAATCCCTCCCGATCTATGCCTATTCCCGTGTCGCTGATCTCGAAGCGCGTCCGGGAGCCGACATCGTTTTTAAGCTGAAGAATTTTCACGGTGATGCGGCCGTTGGTGGTGAATTTTGCCGCGTTGCTCAACAGATTGAGAAGAACCTGCTTAAGCCGCGTTGGATCGGCAAAGACAACTGGATCGACCAGTTGTTCTGGAATTTCCAGCTGAATGCTATTGCCATTTTCCAGCGCCCTGTCACTGACGATGTCGATTGCAGCCCTCGCGACGAGCTCCAAATCCGTCGGACGGAATTCCATAGTCAGCATCCCGCTCTCAATTTTCGCATAATCAAGGATTTCGTTAATGATCTCCAACAGAGCTTCACCGGACTTTCGGATGGTCGCTACGCTCTGACGGACATGGTCGGGAAGCGCCGCGAGCTGAAGCAGCTCCGCCGTGCCAAGGATCCCGTTCAGCGGGGTGCGGATTTCGTGGCCCATCGTGGCCATGAACTGGGATTTGGCCCGGTTACCCGCGTCGGCAGCCTGGTATGCCGTCTGCAGGTCGTTCGTTATCGTCTCGAAGCTGAGACCCGCTGCTCGCACGGCACGCAGCTGCCGATTCAGGCTATGAATCAGGAAGACAACCGAGAGCACCAGCGTCACGACGAGCATGGCGGACTTGATCTGAATTGACATCAGACTTTCCCGAGCGTCGGCCCGGTCGGAACTGACGGCGTTGTTGGCGTAGATCAGCAGAGCTTCGGTCCTGGACAACAAGTCCTCGGCAGTGTCGTCAGCCGATATGAGAACGGCCAACGACGGATTTCCACCCTTAGCAATACCGTCGAACACGCTCTCCAATGCTTTTATGTTCAAGCGGATGTCACTAAGTGCAGGGCCCGCGTCATGTTCACCTCCGAACCGGCGATCGAACTTTCCCTCGTCAAGTATGATCATTCGGGAATATAAGATGTCATAACGCTGGGAAGCTTCCTTCAACGCCGCCTTATCTGGCTCCCCGCGTATGGAAATGAAGTGAAGTGTCTCGTGAAATTTCCGTGCTTCCCGGTCGAGCTGGTAGACAGACCAAAGCGCGTTTTCGCGGATGCCGTCCTGCAGGGTCGCATATCGATGCGAAATGGCAGCAAAAATCACTGCCAGGCCAACCAACAAGAGCACCGAAAAGACCTGCATTGCGACCGTGGCCTTGCTCGCCCTGCGCATGATCTCGCTGCCCGGATGCAACGACTGGCTCACTCGATGACCTCGATTTCCTTGATCTGCCACACCGAACGAGCGAAATATTTCTCGTTGTAGAGGTTATGATCCTTGTCGAAAGGATAGATCAAAAATAACGGTCCTTTCTCGCGAATAGACATCGTTTTTCCGGCGATCCGCGTGGCAAGAATGGTGTCAAGGCTGGCATCCTGGAACGGTATGTCGGCCGCGTAGTCATTGAGGGCCTTTACTCTGAGCACCCTGCCCCTCGCGCCAGCTGCTTCCAGGACGGCCCTCAGCAACGGCCCCGAAAAGTTCACCTCTCCCGATGTCCAGGGCGTCTCCATCTTCGCGCCTCGGCCGGATAGGCTCTCAAGCATATCGAGATCGAACTGAGCCGTCTCTCCGGCATTAGGGTGATCAAGGTGGGTCGAGACAATCGTCAAGATGACCTCACCTTTGGGCGCATCCAGCGCCGCGGCGGGTCCGGTCCCCATTAGCAAGGCAGCCAAAAAGAACACGAGATTAATGCGGGCCGATACGATCACTTCGTCGCCTCCATGGCGTTGCGTTCAGGGCGTGGAAGGATCAGTCAAACGAAGGTGCTGACCCGAAAGATCGTGAGGCGGTTTGGCATCATCTCTGACAGACTGTTGAACACCCCAACACCCCAAATATAGGGTGCAAAGGTTTACAGGCTGTCAGCTAAGATGCTCGAATGCGATACATCTGCTTGATTTTTGGGCGGTAATGACGAGTTTTCCAGCGGGGTGTCAGCCGTCGACCCGGCGGCTCGGTTGAATTAAGCCCGTTCATTAAACTTATACGGGGTTCCGTTAACCTGGATTTAAGACCTTAACCCCAATTTTTGACCGGATCCTCGATTATGTCGCTCTCCCGAGAGCCTGCGAAAAGTGATGCAGATGTCCGAACTACCCGCCGATTTGAGCTCGTTTCCTAGACATAGAAGGCTGGTCCAGGATGCTGCGCTCGAACTTGCGCGCCGGGCTGTTCCTTTCGAATTCGTTAGCGTCAGCGGCCTTGACCTCGGGGATTATACGGTTGGTAACTTCACCGGCGTGACGTCGAACTTCCCGCCCGCGTTCGTGGAAGCATATGAAGAGGAAAAGCTCTATTTGAATGACCCTGTCGTTCTGGCAGGTTCGACAGGTGCGCTAGTGGCGAGTGACACAACGGTCCCGGAGAAATTCCAGACGCCTCAGAGACTGGCTTATCTTCTGAGAACCTTCAGAATTTTGCACCGGGTGGCCTTCTTCCTCCAAAGAGGACGGCGCAACTATGGGTCAGTCGTTTTTGCCCGTGAGGGCGGAGCCTTCATGCCCAACGAGATCGAGTACCTGCAGTTGATCTCTCCAACCCTGCACGAGAAAGTGACCCGTCCGGTCGTTGACCGGTTCGGCGCGGAGATCTCGGGCCTTCTGGAGGGAGAAGTCGAATGCCTGCGGCTTGCAGGCCAGGGTCTGACCAGTGAGGAAATAGCGGCCATGTCCCGCTTCACGAGAGAAACGGTCGACAGCTACCTAAAGACGGCTACCAGGAAGCTCGGGGCTCGAAACAGGGCTCACGCCATCGCAGAAGCCATCCGCCACCGACTTATAGACTAAAGACGCAAACAATCCCATTTTTGACCGCTTTTCGGGCATTTGCTCGGGAAACCGCGTATTCCGTCGGCTTGGAGAGTTTTTTTTAATCCTCCGTTAGATTTTGACTCCTATTTTCGGGGTCAGCGAAGTCAGCGGACCTTGACCTGTGGCCTTCGCGTCGTCGGCAGCCAAATCTGAGACGACCAGCTTTCCATCTGAACTCCATCCCGTGTGTGGCCGCTTTTCGCTGCTTCCACGCAATAGCTCTATCAGCGACTGCCTCGGAAAGGCAGCGAACCAACCCGCACGTTTGGACGCGGCTTATTAGGAAGAAACACCGATGTCACTCTCTCTCTTCAGACTTTCAGACACAGCCGCTGTCATGTCAGCGATGAACCGCTCGCAGGCGATTATTGAATTCGATCTGCAAGGCAAAGTCCTGACCGCCAACACCAACTTCTGCGCGGTTCTCGGCTACGAGCTTTCAGAGATCGTTGGACACCATCACCGAATGTTCGTTGACCCCGTCGAAGCCGGGTCGGCTGAATATCGGGTTTTCTGGGAACGCCTTGCCGCAGGACAATTCGAGCAGCGGCAATACAAGCGAATTGGGAAGGGCGGTCGCGAGGTCTGGATCGAGGCATCCTACAACCCGGTCTTGCGCGGCGGCAAACCATACAAGGTTGTGAAGTTTGCAACCGACATCACCGCCACAAAGCTCAAGGCAGCAGAAGACGCCGGAAAAATCAATGCGCTTTCGAGGGCTCAGGCCGTCATCGAGTTCACGCCGTCCGGAGAAATCATTACCGCCAACGAGAACTTCCTAACCGTGCTTGGGTACCGGCTGTCGGACATCGTGGGGAAGCATCACTCGATGTTTTGCGAGCCGGAACTCGTCAGGACGCCGGACTACGGGCTCTTCTGGGATCGGCTTCGCAATGGAGAGTTCATGTCCGACGAGTTCACTCGGCTCGGACGCGGTGGCAAGAAGGTCTATATACAGGCATCCTACAACCCGATCTTCGACATGAATGGCAAGGTTTTCAAAGTCGTGAAGTTTGCGACCGACGTGACCGGTCGGGTCGAAAATGTTCTGGCGCTCGCTAGCGGACTTCAACTGCTTTCGTCCGGGGACCTTTGCGCCGAGCTTCCCGCCTCGTTCATCCCGGCCCTCGAACCGTTGCGCGTCGATTTCAACCATGCCTCAGACAGGCTTCGCGATACGATGAAATCGATCCGACAGAACGCGCAGGCTATCGCCGCGGGCTCCTCGGAGATGAAATCAGCGGCGAACGATCTCGCCAAGAGAACAGAACAGCAGGCTGCCTCCGTCGAGGAAACCGCCGCTGCTCTGGAGGAGATAACTCAGACGGTTTCCGATTCAAGTCGGCGGGCAGACGAAGCGGGAAAGCTGGTAATTGCTGCTCGGTCTAACGCCGAGCAATCCGCCCATGTTGTGGCACGAGCGATTGACGCGATGGGAGCCATCGAAAAGTCCTCCCGTGAAATCGCAAACATCATCGGGGTCATTGACGACATCGCGTTCCAGACCAACCTCCTCGCGCTCAACGCGGGCGTCGAAGCCGCACGAGCGGGCGAAGCGGGCAAGGGGTTTGCGGTGGTCGCTCAGGAAGTGCGTGAACTTGCACAGCGCTCCGCCGCCGCGGCAAAGGAGATCAAGTCTCTGATCACCCTCTCGGGTGAGCAGGTAAAGACAGGGGTGACACTTGTCGACGAGACTGGGCAGGCCTTACGGCTCATCTCCACGCAAATCAAAGACATCGACGTCAATGTCGCGGCAATCGTAGAAGGCGCAAGAGAACAGGCTGTCGGACTGCGCGAGATCAACGTCGCAGTGAATACGATCGATCAAGGCACTCAGCAAAATGCCGCCATGGTCGAGGAGTCCAATGCTGCAAGCCACGGATTGGCAGCTGAGTCCACGGCATTGTTCAGCGTGATCAGTCAGTTCAAAGTGGATGACGATGTCGCGCCGGGCACGAAGAGGCCAGTCTCACGCCCTTCTGTGGAGACCTCCCCGGTTCACGAACTCCGCCGGCAAGTGTCCCGACAGTTCAATGGCAATGCAGCCGTTGCCCAACAGTGGGAGGATTTCTGATGCTCTCGAATCCACATAGTCATACAACCGAAGGTGATCTCGATATCATTGCTTTTCGCTTAAGGGGCCAGGAGTTTTGCGTTGAGACGACGAAGGTTCGAGAAATTCGTGGTTGGGTTGCTTGCACGCCGGTACCTCACGCACCTATCGATGTCCTTGGAGTTATCAACCTGCGCGGCGAGGTCGTTCCGATCATTGATCTTGCCGGCCGGCTTGGAATGGGAATGACCTCAGGTACCGATCGCTCAGCAATCGTGGTGGCGGAGGTTGGCGATGCAGTCGTGGGACTTCTGGTCGATAGCGTCTCAGACATTCTGACAATCAGCAGTTCGAAAATACAATCTGTGCCGGATGTCGTTGTGGCGGGCTCAAGAGCGAGGTCGACTCAGGGAATGCTGACGCATGAACAGGGAATGATCTGTCTACTTGACCTCCCGCAGCTTCTTTGCGCGGGAGACGGCGATCAGGACGGAGCGGTGGATCATGCCCAACGAAGTGTCGCGACACGTCATTGATCTGGTCAACGCCCTGCTGGCAGAGGGCTGCGACATGTGGAGCGTCGGTCGCGGTTATTGCATTGGCGAACCGACGCAGGAGCCGATGGCGACCAACGTGAAGGCGATCCTCAAGAAGTTCGGCCCCCGCGATCACCTAATGGAGGAAATCTCCGGCTACCTGCGCCGGATTGGGCGGGCAATAGCTCAGCCGATCTGACCCAGCATTTCAGGAGATCAGTCGCCTGCGGAGCGCTTCGGCGATCGCCTGCGTACGATTGGCGCATCCCAGCTTCTTGATGGCGTTTTTGATATAGCTGTTGACGGTGTCGGCTTGGTAGCCCGTCACCGCCGCAATGGCCTCGCTTGTCAATCCGAAGCTAGCCTGGGTCAGGCAAGCGACTTCTCCGGCGGTCAGCTTCATCTGTGCGGTTGCAAACTTCTCCATCAACGGTCTGACGATGGTCGTGTGAACAGGTTCAGCGACGAGCTCCAGAAACGCAAGCTCCTCTGCATCAAAAGGGTGCACACGTGTAAAGCATACACCGCCGTATACGATATCGTTGCGTCGAACCGGTATGAGCGTCCGGTTGAGAATTTTGAACGACCTCATGAGGTAGAGCAAGCGCTGCGGAGGCTCGCAGGTCTTCCAGACCTCACTTTCCACCACAATACCTTGGCCGCTCTTAGCGGCCTTCACGAAAGGATCGTTGCCTACCAAACCTTCGGCCGCATATGCCTCGATAAAAGCAGGCGGAAAATCACTGTCGATCGATGTTGCCTGTCCGAAGCGATAGCCGTCAATGTCGAGACCACTGATGGCGATATGGTCAAACGGCACCGCCAGCCGCATCCGGTCGACAATGGAGTGCCTGACGAAATGCCTATGGCGCGGAACGGAACGCAGATCCACGTAGTCGTCAAAAGCGGATAAGTCGTTTTTATTCACTGCTGAAAATGGCATAACTACGCATGTCCTTGATATAAATCAATTTTAAGGTCAAGAGGTTAACGTATAGTTAACTCGACGACCGAGATCCGGACCTCGAGCGAAATCAGCCGATCCCTTCTCAATCTTGACTAGGCGGGTCCCGTATTCCTGAGGCAATGAACACCAGTTCCTAACGGGCGGCTCACAGCCACGGGAATGAGTATCGGTCTCGCCGAGGTCGATCCCGCCATGCATCTGATCGGCACGGGATGGGGTGGCAATCCTGAAACCGCGGCAGTCTATCGAAGCGTCGTCCCCGCCGCAAACGGCTTCTGGCCTATCCGCGTCTACAATCGCGATCGGTATTTCGAAGCCGATCCGTTTGATGCCTATTCGGTCAACAGTCTCACCGCGCTACGCGACGCCGATGCCACGGTGACCGTGCAATTCGAAGGAACACCGGGAGAGGCAGCGAATTTCCTGCCGATCATGCCGGGATGGAACTACATGATCCGCCTCTACCGGCCTCGCCCCGAAATCATCGACGGGTCTTGGCTCCTTCCCGAAGCACGACCGGACTAGGCAAGATCGATATGCTTCTTCAGGCGATGTCAGTGAGGACGATATAGCGCTCGTCCAGTCGGATGATACCGTCCTCAAGCCAACGGTTCATCACCTGGTTGACCCGCTGGCGGGTAATGCCGATCAGTTCGACCATCGTCTCTTGCGTTAGCATGATAGCGAGTTTCAGCCCGCCCTCCACCGGCTGGCCTCGCGTTGGGGAAACAGCAGAAGCCGCTCCGCAAGGCGTCCTTC
Organism: Hyphomicrobiales bacterium; assembly: GCA_900471605.1. Lineage (GTDB taxonomy): Bacteria > Pseudomonadota > Alphaproteobacteria > Rhizobiales > Rhizobiaceae > Neorhizobium. Next base: position 66,548 of record UCEY01000079.1, read on the forward strand.
GGCACTCACCTTGGTCAGAGCTTCAACCCATGTCAGCAATTCGCGGATGCGCTGCCCTTGGATCAAGATCAGCATGCGGGTAAAGGCGGGCTGGGTATCCAGCAGCATCAGGAAGGCGCGCGTGGCGAGATGCATGAGGGTGCTTCCTGCAAAGCCCAGCAGTCCAGAGTTCGGCCACTTCCGTCGATCGTCGAGATGTCGCCTATGAGTAAAAGTGGTTTGGCCGCCTATCTTCAAGGCATGCCAGCTCGAAGCTGGCTCGCTTCGCCGTAGACCGAGCGTTGGGCGGGATTTGAACCTATTGGTATTGAACCTGTTGGAACCTGAGACACACCAAATTCCACAGCGTCATCCGTGCGCTAAGTTGAACTACTTGCCCAATCTTCATGCCCGTGGCGAATTCGTATTACAAAAATTTTCTCATCGTCTTCAATCCGATAAACGATGAGATGCGCTTTGAAGGGATGAATTCTGACGGGCGGATCAATCTCATCCCGTTCGCGTGCAATGCGTGGATTAGCAGCTATCAGATCGAGTAATGCGAAAAGCTCATCGTGGTAGCGCTTTGCTTGGCCTGCCCCGAACAAACGGACACCTTGCTCGGCGATCGCAATAATGTCGTCTTCCGCCTCGACAGAAAGCTTAAACTCATGACTTGCTTGCACGAATCATCGCTTCAGCAAAGAGTTCGTCCTTTGATCGGATGCCAACACCACTTTGGAGCCCGGCATCTACAAAACGTTGCATGGCGGCGATCTTGTCGTTTCGTGTCTGGTCGCGTCGGATCAGATCGCGCACATAGTCGCTGGCATTCGAATATCGCCCGCTCCTGGCCTGCGCCTCCACCCAATCCTTCATCGGGTCTGGAAGAGATACGTTCATTGTGGCCATGGGAAACCTCCATTTGAACACACCATAGTGGGTTTTGGCAAAGTTTGTCAAACGCTCCGACGCCTTGAAAGGATACGAACCAGAAACCCGTCCGTCACGTCTTTCAACCTACTGAAATCACGAGTGCTTTAACCCCATTAGGTCGCAGAGTGTGGCGTTAATGCAGTTTATGGACCCCAGTTCGCAGTGCGCATTTATCGCCTTTGACAGTTCGAGCGGCTTCCTTAAATGTTTTCAGCGGTGTAAATTTCAAATGGAAGCAGAGTTTGCGTCATTGGAAATGATTCTGCTCTATTGAGCACCGCATCTCCCATGGTCCGTACTAAGGTTTCTGTCAATTGACGTGCAGGATGAGAAAGAACAGCCTTTAGCAATCCCTCCGCTAAGCCAGCACGCGTTTCGGTTGTCAATTCATGGCCCACGACAACCAATCTCTGAGCTTTCGGGCTGCGGTCCTCCCGTAGGGCTCGCATGACCCCTGTCACACCGCCTCCTGCAACATAAAGACCGACCCACCGATCCTGCGAAGCTAAAAGCCTCTTGGTAAACTGATAAGCAGACTCAGGCTCCTCCATCGTAGCCAATGTCTCAAGCATCTGAAACTTCGGTGCAGCTTCGCGAAAGTAGGACCTGAAGCCCATTTCACATAATTCCTGAGCGAGATAGCGGTGGCTGCCGACGTAGACAGCGACCTCGCCCGGTTTAGAATTTAGGTGGGCAATGAACCAGGCTGCCGTTCGCCCTTTCTTGGCACAATCGTTTCCCACGAAGCCGGCTCGCTCGGGTGCCGACACGTCCGAGATCATCGTCACCACTGGGATGCCGTCTGCAGAGAGGTCCGCGATGGCGTGATTGACCTGAGGATGGTCGGATGTGATCATTCCGATGACGTCGGCCTCCCGGCTGAGCGCATGAATGGCTGCTGCCGCCTTGTCGGGGCTCAGATCGTCCATGAAGCGTACGATAGCCCGCCCGTGAGCATCAGGGAATGCCTCAACCGATCTTGTCAGAAGCTCACTCCACATCTGGTAAAGTTTGCGGTGCTGCTGCTTGAGCAGAAAGCCGAATTTGATAACGGGCTTGTCCGCCTCGATGCGCCGCTTGATCGCCGTTAGGCCATGAAAGCCAATTCGTTCAGCGGCCTCCAGCACTAGGTCTGCTGTCTTGGGGCGGACGGGTTGTCGTCCGTTAAGAACTCTGTCGACGGTTGAAATCCCCACATTTGCTGCTTTAGCCAGGTCGGCAATCGTCGGTCGCGACAAGATATATTCTCCCATTTCGTGAAATCCATTCTGAACGTTTTTGAAAGAAAAAGATAGACCGAAATTGACAGATTTTGAAGAAGTGGCCATTGATCGTGCATCGACAAGTCGCCTCGTGGCGCCGGGCTTGGGAGAGCCTGAAATTTCGGAGGAAATACTCATATGACACTGACGAACGGCACCGTCACCGCGGTGGCTGCCGCTGCAAGCGGCTACGTCCTCGAAATGCGGGGGATTACGAAGTCATTCCCTGGCGTGAAGGCACTTGAGGGCATGAACCTGAAGGTGCGTCCGGGCAGCGTTCACGTCCTGGTCGGTGAAAACGGTGCCGGCAAATCGACGCTCATGAAAATCCTGAGTGGCATATACGCGATCGACGAAGGAGAGATTTTCTTTCAAGGCGAAAAGCTCGACCATCAAAATGCAGCCGCAGCGCTGGATCGCGGCATCTCGATGATCCATCAGGAGCTCAGCCCTGTCCTCGATATGACGATCGCCGAGAACATCTTCCTCGGTCGTGAGCCTACTGTTGGAAAGAAGGGCGTTTTCGCCTCCTTCGTCGACTTCAACCGCATGAATGCCGACACACAAAAACTTCTTGATCGGCTGGGCCTTAGATATTCGGCCGACATGGAGATGCGCGATCTCTCCATCGCCGCCATGCAACTGGTCGAGATCGTCAAGGCAATATCGCGGGAAGCTTCGCTGGTCATCATGGACGAGCCAACGTCCGCGATCAGCGACACCGAAGTTGCCATGCTGTTCCAGCAGATCGCCGACCTCAAGGCAAACGGCGTTGCGATCATCTACATCACTCACAAGATGGACGAGATCTTCCAGATCGCCGATGACATCACCGTCATGCGCGACGGTCAGTTCATCGCCGCAGGGCCATCCAGCGATTACACGGAAACAAAGCTGATTTCCCAGATGGTCGGCCGGACGATCTCGAGCATCTTCCCTAAGGAAGAGGTGTCGATTGGCGATGTGGTGCTCTCGCTGGACAATGTCAGCCGCGCGGGCGTCTTCGACAATGTCAGCTTCACGGTGCGCGCCGGGGAGATCGTCGGATTGGCCGGATTGATCGGCGCCGGTCGAACAGAGGTCGCCCGGGTGATTTTCGGCCTGGACCAAAGTGACGGCGGCACGATCCGCCTGAATGGTGCACCGGTTAAGATTGCCTCCCCCACGGATGCAATCCGGCAGGGAATCGCCATGGTGTCGGAAGATCGCAAGGCTGAAGGCCTCGTGCTTTGCCGATCGGTCGGCGAAAACATCTCGCTCGCCAATCTGAAGAAATTCGCCTCCGGGCTATTCATCAGCGAAAGGCAGGAGGAAACAGCCGCCCAGCGTATGATCAAGATGCTGCAGATCAAAACGCCGAACACGGAGATGATCGTCGAAAATCTGAGTGGCGGGAACCAGCAGAAGATCGTCTTGGCAAAATGGCTTCTGGGCGATCTCAAGTTCTTGATCCTGGACGAGCCGACGCGCGGCATCGATGTCGGATCCAAGTCCGAAATTCACAAATTGATGACTGAGTTTGCCCGCCAGGGCCTGGCGATCCTCATGATCTCGTCGGAGCTGCCCGAGGTTCTCGGAATGAGCGACCGCGTTGTTGTGATGAGTGAAGGCCGGGTTGCCGGCGAACTGACAAGAAGCGAGGCGTCCCAGGAAAGCGTCATGCGCCTTGCAACGGGAGGACACTGATGAGCATGGAAACCGCAACGAAGAGCGAGAAGCAAGGCACCAAGCCGTCGCCGCTGAGTAATTTAGACTTCGCGCAGATTTACCGCAAATACGGGACGGTGCTCATCTTTATCGGCATCTGTATCCTGGCATCGCTTCTCAGCCCGACTTTCCTCACCGAAGCCAACCTGACCAACGTGCTGCGGCAGGTTGTGGTCGTCAGCCTACTTGCTTGCGGCGTCACTTTCATCATTATCCTTGGCCATATTGACGTGTCACTTGGGTCGGTGCTCGCGCTTTGCGGCGTTATAGCAACGAGCGTTATGGCGATGACTGGCAGCGTGATCCTTGCCGTCTGCGCAGGCATCGCGGTCGGTATCTTCACCGGCCTGATCAACGGCTTTGTCATCACGTTCTTCCGGATACCATCTTTCATCATGACGCTTGCGATGACGACGGTCGCCCGCGGTGCCGTGCTTCTCTACACCGGCGGCTCACCAGTCACCGGTCTAGGCGACTTTAAGGTCATCGGTCAGGGCTCGCTCGGTCCGGTTCCGATTTCCGTGCTTATCCTGGTGGCTTTTGTCATCCTTTCATGGGTTCTTCTCAACAAGACGAAGTTCGGCCGTTATGTCTATGCCGTCGGCGGCAACGAGCGGGCATCCAGAGCTTCTGGCATCAATCCCGATAGCATCGTCGTCAAGGCGTTTATTTTCAACGGGATCCTCTGCGCGGTTGCCGGGATCGTTCTGATGTCGCGCATCAATTCCGGCCAGCCGGCAGGCGGCGTCGGCTACGAATTCGACGCCATCACCGCTGTCGTCGTCGGTGGGACAAGCTTGATGGGTGGCACCGGCACGATCACTGGCACGATTATCGGCGCAATGATTATCGGTGTCATCAATAACATCCTCAATCTCCTCAACGTCAGCTCGTACTGGCAGCAGATCATCAAGGGACTGATCATTGCGATCGCCGTCATCCTCGATGTCTGGACAAAATCGGCCCGCAGCAAAAAGAAGGCCTGACTGTTCGGGCCGCACCACGACTGCGGCCAGGACCAACTGTGTGTGCGCTTCACGACGCAAAACGTAACCTAGTCTCAATTGGGAGGAACCTATGAAACTCATCGCTAAACTCGCTCTTGCCTGCGCTGTTTCCGTCTCAGCTCTGTCGGCAGGCGCTGCCTTTGCAGCTGACAAATTCGTCGTTGGTTATGCGAACATGGCCGACACCGACGTCTTCGTCATGGCACGCAAGAACGCCTTCGTCGAGGCCGCCAAGTCCGATGCGGATATCGAAGTCAACTTCTCTGATGCCAACAATGACGCCAGCAAGCAGCTCGACCAGATCGACAATTTCATCGCCCAGAAGGTCAACGCTATCGTTGTCGTTCCCGTCGATTATCAGGGCATTGTCCCTGGCGTGGAAAAGGCTAACGCGGCAGGCATTCCGGTCATAGCACTCGGTATCCAGTCGGCTGGCGGCAAATATACCTTCGTCGGCTCCAAGAACATCGACGCCGGTCGCCTTCAGGGCGAGTTCATGAAGGCGAACCTGCCGAAGGATGCCAAGATCCTTTATCTTGAAGGCACACCGGGCCTGTCGCATACGCAAGAGCGCAAGAAAGGCTTCGAAGAAGCCCTAGGTCGCTCTGACATAACCACGCTCGCCAGCCTGTCGGCAAATTACGATCGCGCAGAAGGCATGAAGGTGACTGAAGACTGGATCCAGAGCTTCCCGAAGTTCGACGGCATCATCGCTGCCAATGATCAGATGGCGCTGGGCGCTCTCGAAGCTCTCAAGGGTGCAAACCGCCTCAAGGGTGTCCTCATCTCCGGCGTCGATGGTGTTCCGGATGCATTGACCGCCATTAAGGCCGGCGAAATGTCCCAGACGATCTTCCAGGACGCAGCTGGTCAGGCAAAGGCCGCCTTCGAGGTTGTTGAAGGGATCAAGAAGGGCGAACAGCCGCCGGCCGAGAAGCTGGTCCCCTTCGCTTCCATCACCAAGGAAAACGTCGATCAGTTCATCAAGAAGTAGTTCCTCCCGGGCGTGTCGGGGATCCGTTCCCGGCACGCCGAACCTTTCAGCTATCCATCCGCCATTTGTCCGAATCACAGGAAGAATCATGACAACAAGAATTGCAGTTATCGGCGCAGGCCTAATGGGGGCGGATCACGCGAAGATCGTTGCAGAAGAAATGCAGGGCGCGAAGCTGCAGCTGGTATGCGATATGGACGAAGGCCGTGCCCGCAAAATCGCCGACTTATACGGCGCGGCTGACGTCGGAAACGATCCGGAGGCTGTTATTCGCCGTGCCGACATCGATGCGGTGATCGTGGCAAGCCCGGATTTCACGCATGCCCCGCTTTCACTTGCCTGCATCGCAGCTGGAAAGAAGGTCCTTTGCGAAAAGCCGCTGTCACAGTCATCCGACGAGTGCCTGAAGGTGATGAACACCGAAATGGCAGCCGGCGAGCGGTTTGTGCAGCTCGGCTTCATGCGCCGGTATGATCAATCTTATGTAGAGATGCAGCAGGCGCTGAAAAGCGGGGCGATTGGGCGCCCGCTGATAATGCACAATTTTCATCGCAATGTGGAAACGCCCGCATCTGACTTCACGGGCGCGATGGCGATTACCAATTCGGCGCCGCATGAATTCGACGTAGTCCGTCATGTGCTGGATACAGAATATGTGGCGATCTCGGCGTTTCAGCCGAAGCGTTCGGATGCACTGGTCGCTCCTGTCATCATGGTTCTGGAGACCGCGGATGGGCAATTGGTGAACATCGAAATCAATAACAATGCGGCCTATGGCTACGACGTGCGCGCGGAACTCGTTGGTGAAAAAGCCTCGATCGCGTTGAACCAGGTCGCGTTTACGCGGATCGACCAGCGTCTCGGCCAACACACCGGTTATGACAGCGACTGGCGCGGCCGGTACTATGACGCCTATCGTCGCCAGAACCGTGCCTTCCTGCGCTTCGTCGAAACCGGGGCATTTCCGGAGATCGCATCGAGTTGCTGGGACGGCTACTGCGCGGCCATGGTCGCGGAAGCCGGCGTCAAAGCTTTGAACGAGGGGCGCAAAGTCGCCATCGAAATGATCAACAAGCCGGAGTTCTATGCATGAAACTGGGTTTAGTATCCGACAGCCTTGGCGGCGTGCCAATCGACGACGTGCTCGACCATGCCAAGCGCATGGGCGTATCGGGGGTGGAAGTCAACACCTGCGGATGGTCTACCGCACCGCACTTCGATCTCAAAGCCATGCTGGGTAACCGGGATGCGCAGAAGTCCTTCCTCCGGGGGTTTGCCGACCGCGGCCTTGAGGTCATCAGCCTCAATGCGAACGGCAACCCCTTGCATCCGACAGACCCAACGCAAGGGGAAGGCCTGAAGGATACGATCCGGGTTGCCGGCGAGATGGGAATCAAGACCGTTTGTACAATGTCGGGCCTGCCCGCCGGCAGCGCCAACGACACGATGCCGAACTGGGTCGTCTCGTCCTGGCCGCCGGAGACACAGGCTATCCTTCGATATCAGTGGGAAGAGAAGTTGCTTCCATTTTGGGACGAGATCGTCGCGCTTGCGAAGGAGAATGGTGTCGAACGGATCGCCCTGGAGCTTCATGGTAATCAGTGCGTCTATAACGTGCCATCGCTGCTGAAGCTGCGTCACGCCGTCGGACCGACCATCGGGGCCAACCTTGATCCCTCTCATCTGTTTTGGATGGGGGCGGATCCGCTGATTGCCGCCGAAGCTCTCGGCGACGCGATCTATCATGTCCACGCCAAGGATACATTCCTCAATGCGCCGAAGCAGGCTGTTACGAGCCTCCTCGAAAACGGTAGCCTGATGGATGTCCCTGCTCGCAGCTGGTCCTATATCACGCTGGGCTTTGGCCACGGGGAAGAGTGGTGGCGTCGATTCTGCTATCGCCTGAAGATGGCCGGATATGACGGGTGGCTTTCGATCGAGCATGAGGACGTGCTCTTGAATTCCCTGGAAGGCTTGGAGAAATCCGTTGCCCTCCTGCAGGGCGTAATGCCAAGCGCCGCAGCTGACTTCAAACCGCAGGCAATCTAAGCATTCAGAGGCGGTCATCTACTTCAGAACAGGACGCATCCGCGGCAACGTTTGCCGCGAAGAGGATGGGTATGCCGGTGCCTACCCCTAACCACTTGAGACGCACATGAACAAAACACTTGATGTCATCACGATCGGGCGCTCATCAGTCGATCTCTACGGCGCGCAAATCGGCGGTCGCCTTGAAGACATGGGCTCCTTCAACAAGTATATCGGCGGCAGCCCCACCAACATCGCTTGCGGGGCCGCCCGTCTCGGCTTGAAGAGCGCAGTGATCACCAAGGTCGGTGACGAGCATATGGGCCGATTCATTCGCGAGCAGTTGGTGCGTGAGGGCGTCGATGTGCGTGGAGTGGCGACTGACCATGAACGACTGACTGCGCTCGTCATCCTCGGCATTCGGGACGAGGAACAGTTCCCACTGATCTTCTATCGTGAAAATTGTGCTGATATGGCCCTCGGCGAAGATGACATCGATGAGACCTTGGTTGCTGAGGCGCGGTCCGTCGTCGCCACGGGGACACATCTGTCGAACATCCGCACCGAGGCCGCGGTTCTCAAGGCGCTCAAGCTTGCACGCAAGCACGGGGCCAAAACGGCGCTGGATATCGATTATCGACCCAATCTCTGGGGCGTGGCTGGTCACGGCGACGGTGAAAGCCGCTTCGTCGAAAGCCGGGCCGTGACTGCCAAGTTGCAATCCACTCTCCACTTGTCACTTTCCATTTAATTTCGAGAATCGCGACTCAATGATATCAGCCCATTATCCCGTTCACTTAATTTGAGAATGG
>UCEY01000070.1 GCA_900471605.1 Hyphomicrobiales bacterium
CAAGGGGGGAGATCGAATCGCGGCGAGGTCATTCGTCCCAATTGGCATCCGATACTGGAGCGGCAAAAGAGGCAGCCGGTGTCGAGCAGGGTGCGGGCTCCTTGCCGATCTCCCCCCTTGAGGGGGAGATGCCCGGCAGGGCAGAGGGGGGTACCCCAGGGGACAAGCGCGAGAAATTGATCGAAGCCGGCGTCGAGATCATGGACGCCACCGAGCTCGATGTCCTCCTGGCGGTTCTCGCGGTTCGCGGCATGTCCTCGCTTCTGGTCGAGGGCGGTGCGACCGTGGCGAAGGCCTTCCTCGACGCAAACCTGGTCGATCGCATTCTCCTGTTCCAGGGCACCGGCACCGTCGGCGAAGGCGGGCTTGAATCGCCGCTGACGCCATCCGATATGCCGACAGGATTTAAGCTCGTCCGCGAGGAAAGCTTCGGGCCCGACCGCTGTTTCGAATACGAAAGAGGTTTCTGATGTTCACCGGAATTGTCACCGATGTCGGCACGGTCGCGGCGACGACGCCGATGGACGAAGGCGTCAAGCTCAGGATCGCCACCAATTACGACCCGAAGACCATCGACATGGGCGCCTCGATTTCCCACGGCGGCGTCTGCCTGACGGTCACCAGGCTGCCGGAAGCCGGCAGCAACGAGCGCTGGTTCGAGGTCGAGGCCTGGGAAGAGGCGCTGCGGCTGACCACCATCTCCGCTTGGCGCGAGGGCACCCGGGTCAATCTGGAACGGGCGCTGAAGATCGGCGACGAACTCGGCGGCCATATCGTCTCCGGCCATGTCGACGGCAAGGCGGAAATTCTCGGCATCGAACATGAAGGCGAGGCGGTACGCATCCGTCTTCGCGCGCCCGAGGCGCTTGCCCGCTTCGTCGCGCCGAAAGGCTCGGTCGCGCTGGATGGCACGTCGCTGACGGTCAATGCCGTCGAAGGCGCGGATTTCGACGTTCTTTTGATCCGCCATACGCTCGCGGTCACCACCTGGGGCGATCGCAAGGCGGGCGATTTCGTCAATTTCGAAGTCGATACGATGGCGCGTTACGCGGCGCGGCTCGCGGAATTCCCAGCCAAGGGCTGAGGTTTACGCCGCATCTTTGAAGTTGCGGTGGATCTCCTCGAATTTCGGTGCGATCCTGGCAAAGATCTCGACGAGACCGGGATCGAAATGCGTGCCGCTGTCCCGGATGATGATGTCGACGGCATCATTGTGCGGCATGGCCGGCTTGTAGATCCGTTCCGAGACCAGCGCGTCGTAGACGTCGGCGATCGCCATGATCCGCCCGCCGATCGGAATATCCTCGCCTCGCAGGCCCTGGGGATAGCCCGTGCCGTTCCATTTTTCATGATGGGTATGGGCGATTTCCTTGGCGAGGCTGAGGAAGGGCGTTGACGACCCCATGTAGCGTTCGGCGGTGGCGATCGCCGCCCGGCCGAGTTCCGCATGGGTCTTCATCACCTCGAATTCCTCCGGCTCGAGCCTGCCCGGCTTCAGGAGGATATTGTCGGGAATGCCGACCTTGCCGATGTCGTGCAGCGGCGCGGACTTGTAGAGGAGGTCGATCACCTCGTCGCTCAGTTGCCCGCAATAGGGTTCGTATTCTTTCAGCGCCTCCGCGAGCGCCCGCACATACTGCTGGGTCCGGCGGATGTGATTGCCGGTCTCGTGGTCGCGGGTCTCCGCGAGCGAGGCCATGGCGAGGATCATCGCATCGCGTGCCCGTGCCGCCTCTTCCTTGGCGGCCGCGAGCGAATTGATCAGGGCGACATTGGTCATGGCGACGGCGGCGCTGTGGGCGATCTGCTGCAGAAGCCGGATGGCGTCTGCAGATGGGCGTTCGGCTTTCGCCCAGTAAGCGCCGATCGCACCGATCGGATCGTCTTCCCGCACCGGCACCATCACGAGGCTTTTTACGAAGGTCGGACTGTAGGCGGCATGCGGGATGCGGTCGTCCTTGTAGATGTCCTCGATGACGACCACTTCGGCATGCTGCATCGCCCAGCCGGAAATGCAGGTCTCCATCGGGAAACGCTGGCCTTTCCACAGCGGCGAAATCGCGTCCTCGTCCGCGTAGTAGCATTTGCCGCCATCGCGAATGACGAAGGTCACTCCGTCGGCACCGATGAGGCCGCGGGCGGACTGGCGGACCACCGCCATGATTTCGTCGAGGCCGCGCGCCATCGACATCCTCAGGATGAGGTCTTCCATGCCACCGGACGAAAGAGGGTGCTGTTTCACGAATGCGTCCATATGGTTCTCGATGATATAGGTCTGTCTATATCGCAACTTCCTAATAAAACAGAAAGCTGAAACGGGAATCGGGCTATTCATGCAACTTCCGGAATATTCTGGTTGAGCTTTTCCGGAATGCAGTCACCCGCCATGTTCTGCATTCGATGGTTGCAGAAAGGTGAACGTCCTGCTGTCAGTTTTCGCGTGCCAGCACCACAATCGGGCCATGGTAGTCGGCGCGGGCGAACTCGCGGAAGCCGAGTTTCGCGGCGACCCTGAGCGAGGCGGCATTTTCGGGGCTGATGATACAGGTCATCCTGTGGTCGGGGAAATGGGCCTTGCCCCAGGAGATCATTGCTGTGACCGCTTCGGTCGCGTAACCGCGGCCATGGACGGATGGCACGAGCGCCCAGCCGGTCTCCAGCGTCCCTTCGATCGAAGGCTGGAACTCGCGGCGCATGTCCTGGAAACCGGCTTCGCCAAGGAGGCGGCCGGTCCCCTTTTCCTCGATCGCCAGGAAGCCGAAGCCCATCAGATGCCACAAACCGGCGACACGCAGCATGCGGCTCCAGCTGTTCTCGCGTGAAATGGGGCTTCCGGTGATGAAGCGCACCACATCCGGATCGGCCCAGATGGCGGCATAGTCGTCGAAGTCCTCCAGCCGGTGCGGACGCAGGATCAGCCGTTCGGTTTCGAGGGTCGGGACAATGGTCATGGCGGGCTCCGGGCGGTGGCGGCGATACCGGTCTACGTCGTTGCTCGCCCAGCTATTCCCGATTCGCATCGCTGCGTTCAGCGAAAATTGCTTGCCATTCCCCTCAGGGCATGTTTTGACCGCCACCTGCCCGAGACCCATATGCCTTTCGGCCCGCCTTGAAGGCGATACGAGGTCATGCGGGGCCGATTTTGAACGAAGGTGAACCATGTCACGCGAAACCGCTCCACATCTCCTCGTCGTCGAGGCGCGTTTCTACGACGATATGTCCGATGCGCTGCTCGAAGGCGCAACTCATGCTCTGAAAGAGGCGGGGGCGACCTATGACGTGGTCACCGTTCCGGGCGCGCTGGAAATCCCGCCGGCGATCGCCATGGCGCTCGATGCGTCGGAGGAGGGCGGTACCGACTATGACGGCTTCGTCGCGCTCGGCATGGTCATCCGCGGCGAGACCTATCACTTCGATATTGTCTCGAACGAATCCTCGCGTGCGCTGATGGACCTCGCCGTGTCGGAATCGCTGGCGATCGGCAACGGCATCCTGACCTGCGAGAACGACGAACAGGCCTGGGCCCGCGCCCGCCGTTCGGACAAGGACAAGGGCGGTTTTGCCGCCCGCGCTGCGCTCACCATGATCGCGCTGCGTGAAAAGCTGAACGGCGGTTGATTTTATGGCGAAGGAAGGCGAACACCCGGTGAAACCGGCCAACCAGCGTGGTGCAGCCCGCCTGGCGGCCGTGCAGGCGCTTTATCAGATGGATGTCGGCGGGACCGGCGTGCTGGAGGTCGTGGCGGAATACGAGACCCACCGTCTCGGCCAGGAACTCGACGGCGACACCTATCTGAAGGCCGACCCCTCCTGGTTCCGCTCGATCGTTGCCGGCGTGGTGCGCGATCAGGTGAAGATCGACCCGCTGATCCGCTCATCGTTGCAGGAAGACTGGCCGCTGTCGCGCCTCGATTCGACGCTGCGCGCCATCCTGCGCGCCGGCACGTTCGAGCTCCTCGAGCGCAAGGACGTGCCGATCGCCGTGATCGTCACCGAATATGTCGAGATCGCGCACGCCTTCTTCGGGGAGGAAGAGCCGCGCATCGTCAACGCCGTCCTCGACCGCATCGCCAAGCAGGTACGTGGCGAAGCCAAGAAATAAGAAGCCAACGACAATTCAGGGTAGGGCAGCATGGACGGCGCAGTGGACGGTCTTCAGACACAGATGAAAACCGCCCGGCGCAGCGTCGCGCTGCTTGCCGGCGCCCAGGCGGTCCTCGGTTCGGCGCCGCCTCTGGTTTTCGCGCTCGGCGGCCTCGTCGGCTACCAGTTGCTCGGCGACGACAAGTCGCTGGCGACCGCGCCCTTGACAGGTTTCAACGTCGGCATGGCGGCAGGCGCCGTCGCGGTTGCGATCGCCTCCCGGTTCCTCGGCCGCAAGGCGAGCTTCATGCTGGGCTCGATCGTCGGAGCGCTCGGCGCTGCCACCGCGGCAATCGCGCTTTTCCATTCCAACTTCTGGCTTTTCGCGGTCGGCCTGCTTCTGATCGGGCTCTGCAACGGCTTTACCCAGAAGATCCGCTTTGCCGCGGCCGATGCGTCACCCTCCTTCTACAAGCCGAAGGCGATCTCCTGGATCCTTGCGGCGGGCATCGTCTCGGCGGTGCTCGGACCACAGCTTGCGATCTGGACCAAGGACCTTCTGTCGCCGGTCCTGTTTGCCGGGGCCTTCGTGGCGGTCATTCCGCTTTATCTGGTCGCCCTGGTGATGCTGTCGCCGCTGAAACTGCCGCAGATGACCGGCGGTCCGACGGCCGCGGCGCCGGCCCGCCCGCTCGGTGAGATCGTCGTCACCCAGCGCTTCCTGACCGGCATGATCTGCGGCATTTCCTCCTATGCGCTGATGACGTTCATGATGACCGGCGCGCCACTTGCCATGGTGATCGGCTGCGGTTTCCCGTCGGAAATGGCCACCCTCGGCATCCAGTGGCACGTGCTTGCCATGTTCGCGCCGAGCTTTTTCACCGGCATGCTGATCTCGCGCTTCGGCGTCGAGAAGATCGTCGCCGCCGGCCTGCTGATCCTGATGGGCTGCGCCGTGATCGCCCATATGGGTATTGCGCTTTGGAATTTCTGGGGTGCGCTGGTGCTGCTCGGCGTCGGCTGGAACTTCGCCTTCATCGGCTCGACGGCGATCGTTGCCTCCAGCTACCGCCCCCACGAGGCCGACAAGGTTCAAGGTTTCCACGACATCATCCTGTTCACCACGGTGGCGCTCTCCTCCTTCTCCTCCGGCAAGGTGTTTACCGCCTATGGCTGGTCTTTCATGAACCTGATCATCTGGCCGGTGACGATCGTCTGCCTCGGTCTGGTTCTGGCGCTGATGTTCAAGCGCTCTTCCGTGAAATCCGCCTAGAGTCTTGTCCCTTCGGGGCTTGACGCCAATTCATCTCCACCGCAATCTCCCGTCCGCGTGGACGATCCCGGAATCCTTGGGAGGGGAGCGGTCGTCGGCGCGGAATGCGCACTATGGAGTGCTGCGGCGGTTTTGCTCATCCCGTGGGTGTGTGCCGTCGCAGGGCGTGCATGGCCGGAGGGTATGGACCACCCGGCGCTAAGGGAGAGGAAAAGCGAATGACCGTAATTATGGGTGTGATCGTATGCGGTTTGCTATCGATCATTTATGCCGTGTGGGCGACGCGTTCCGTGCTGGCTGCCGACCAGGGCAGTATCCGCATGCAGGAGATCGCCGGATATATTCGTGAGGGCGCGCAGGCCTATCTGACGCGCCAATATATGACCATTGCTATTGTCGGCGTCGTCGTGACGATCCTCGCCTGGCTGCTTCTGTCCGGCACTGCTGCGATCGGCTTCATCATCGGCGCCGTTCTTTCAGGTGTTGCCGGCTTCATCGGCATGCACGTTTCGGTCCGCGCCAACGTGCGCACGGCGCAGGCTTCTTCCCAAAGCCTTGCGGCCGGTCTCGATATCGCTTTCAAATCCGGCGCCATCACCGGCATGCTGGTGGCCGGCCTCGCTCTCCTCGGCGTCTCGATCTATTACTGGATATTGACGGCTGGCCTCGGTCATCCGAGCGGCTCGCGCGAAGTCATCGACGCGCTCGTCGCGCTCGGCTTCGGCGCTTCGCTGATCTCGATCTTCGCCCGTCTCGGCGGCGGCATCTTCACCAAGGGCGCCGATGTCGGCGGTGACCTCGTCGGCAAGGTGGAAGCCGGCATTCCGGAAGACGACCCGCGCAACCCGGCAACCATTGCCGATAACGTCGGCGACAATGTCGGCGACTGCGCCGGCATGGCCGCCGACCTGTTCGAGACCTATGCGGTCTCCGTCGTCGCTACCATGGTGCTCGCGGCGATCTTCTTCGCCGGCGCGCCGATCCTTGCAACCGTCATGGTCTATCCGCTGGCGATCTGCGGCGCCTGCATCATCACCTCGATCATCGGCACCTTCTTCGTCAAGCTCGGCTCCAACGGCTCGATCATGGGCGCGCTTTACAAGGGCCTGATCGTCACCGGCCTCCTGTCGATTCTCGGCCTTGGCGCGGCGACCTCGCTCACCATCGGCTGGGGCACGATCGGCACCGTCGCCGGCAAGCCGATCACCGGCACGGCCCTGTTCATCTGCGGCCTGCTCGGCCTCGTGGTGACGGCGCTCATCGTCGTCATCACCGAATACTATACCGGCACCAACAAGCGCCCGGTGAACTCGATCGCCCAGGCCTCGGTCACCGGCCACGGCACCAACGTCATCCAGGGCCTTGCGGTCTCGCTGGAATCGACCGCCCTCCCGGCCATCGTCATCGTCGGCGGCATCATCGCCACCTACCAGTTCGCCGGCCTGTTCGGCACCGGCATCGCCGTCACCACCATGCTCGGCCTTGCCGGCATGATCGTGGCGCTCGACGCCTTCGGCCCGGTCACCGACAATGCCGGCGGCATCGCCGAAATGTCTCACCTGCCGCCGGAAGTGCGCAAGTCGACCGACGCGCTCGACGCCGTCGGCAACACGACCAAGGCCGTCACCAAGGGTTATGCGATCGGCTCGGCCGGCCTCGGCGCGCTGGTCCTCTTCGCCGCCTATTCCAACGACCTGCAGTATTTCGCCGCCAATGCGGCGCAGTATCCCTATTTCCAGGGCGTCGGTGAAATCTCCTTCAGCCTCTCCAACCCTTACGTCGTCGCCGGCCTGATCTTCGGCGGCCTCATCCCCTACCTGTTCGGCGGCATCGCCATGACCGCCGTCGGCCGCGCCGCGGGCTCCATCGTCGAGGAGGTGCGCAAGCAGTTCCGCGAAAAGCCGGGCATCATGGAGGGCACCGAAAAGCCGGATTACGGCCGCGCCGTCGATATCCTCACCCGGGCCGCCATCCGCGAGATGGTGGTGCCGTCGCTCCTGCCGGTGCTGGCGCCGATCGTCGTCTATTTCGGCGTTCTGCTGATCTCCGGCGGCAACAAGGCGTCGGCGTTTGCGGCACTCGGCGCATCGCTGCTCGGCGTCATCGTCAACGGCCTTTTCGTGGCGATCTCGATGACCTCGGGCGGCGGCGCCTGGGACAACGCCAAGAAGAGCTTCGAGGACGGTTTCGTCGACAAGGACGGCACCCGTCACATGAAGGGTTCCGAGGCTCACAAGGCATCGGTCACCGGCGACACCGTCGGCGACCCCTACAAGGATACGGCCGGCCCCGCCGTCAACCCGGCGATCAAGATCACCAATATCGTGGCGCTTCTGCTGCTGGCGGTTCTTGCCGGCTGATCGCGTCCTGCAAGCCAACAAAAAGCCCGCGGGGAGCGATCCTCGCGGGCTTTTGTATTCGTATCCTGTGCTTATTTGCCGAAGCCCGACAGGATGCTGCGTGCTGCTGCCCCGCCGGCACCGGAACCGCCGCCGGAAAGCAGCTGCTGCAGGAATGTGAGATCACGGCCGCCGGTCGGCGTCGTGCGCGAGATCGTGTCGAACACCTTGCCGTCCTGCATCGTATAGTTGGCGCGACGGGCAACGACGCCGTCCTTGTCGAAATAGATGGCGAGCACCGTCTGATCGACGATCTTCGGCTTCATGAAGGCCGCGGCGCGCTCGCGTTTCTGAGAGATGTAATAGAACACCTCGGTATCGAAGGTCGCGGTCGTCGAGGGCGTGCCCATCGTCAACATCACCTGCTCGCGGCTCGACCCGACCGGAATGAGTTCCAGCGACTTCTGATCGACCACGTAGCCGTTATACATGGTGTCGCCGATATTCATGGACGTGCAGCCCGAGACGGTGATGGATGCGACGACCATCGCCATCGCGGTTTTACTCAAGAATGTCATCTCGTATCCGAAAACCCGCTTGTTCAACGGCATCCCCCAAACTCAACCTGCCCCTGCTGATCCTACCATTGTGGCTATTCAGGGACATAAGACCAATCCCGACCCGGATGTTGAGGCCGCAAAGATCCCAGCCCGTTCGCTCATCCGGCGGAACGGCATTGCAATTCGTGCATGCTTCGGTAAACCAGCTTTCGTTTCCATGCAACATGGCCGGCGGCTGGCTGGGGCGTTCCTGGAGGCAAATAACGGGAATTGAGATGATCTTCGGCCTTTTCAAGAAGAAAAACCAGAACCACGCGATCATCGACCGCCAGTACTCGACCCTGACGTCGATGGCGCGCGTGCCGTTCTTCTATAGCGATCTGGATGTCCCGGACACGGTCATGGGCCGTTTCGAGATGCTTTCGATCGTGATGATCCTGTTCTTCCGGCGGACGGCGAAATCCGATTCGAGCGGCCAGGAACTGGCCCAGGAGATCGTCGACGCTTTTTTCCAGGATATCGACCATTCGATCCGCGAGCTCGGCATCGGCGACCAGAGCGTACCGAAGCGCATGAAGAAGCTGGCGGGCATGTTCTACGGCCGGGTGGAGACCTATGCCTCCGCCCTCGAAGGCAAGGACGGCGAGGCGCTTGCCGCCGCTCTCCGGCGGAATATCTATCCCAAGACGGAGGATGGGCCCGCGATGCGTGGCCTGGCGGACTGGATGCTGGTTGCGGAGGCGGCGCTGGCCGGCGTTTCCGAAGATGATATTTCTCGCGGGCAAGCGGTTCTGCCCATGCCGGGTCCGCTGCCGCGAGAAGAGTGAGGTTTCATGAAGAATGACCATGGCGGAGGCGAAAAGCCTCCCTTTTCCTATCCCGTCAAAGTCGGAAACATCTCCGCCAATGCGGTGACCGTGAAGCTCGAGGCCGATGCGCGCGAGCTCGAGGGGCTCGCAAAGCTTTGGCAGGTCGTCTCCGTCGGTTCGTTGAAGGCCGAATTGCAGATCGCCCGCTGGAAGAAGGATGGCGTGCGCGTCAAGGGGCGTGTCGAGGCCGATATCGTCCAGTCCTCCGTCGTCACGCTGGAACCGGTCGCATCGAAGATCGACGAGGAGTTCGAGCAGATCTTCGTGCCCGAAGGGTCGAAGCTCGCCCGGATCGTCACCGGCGATACGGCGGAAATGGTGCTCGATCCCGAAGGTCCCGATCTTCCTGAAATGTTTACCGGCGATACGATCGATGTCGGTGAGGTGGTGGCTGAATTCGCGGCGCTTGCGATCGATCCTTATCCGCGTGAAGCGGGCGCGGAATTTACCGATCACCTGGAAGGCGATGCGGATGAAAAGTCCGGACGCCCTAATCCCTTTGCCGTCCTCAAGGACTGGAAAAAGGATTGAGGACGGGTTGTAAGCGGCAACAAAAACTATATTTTGGCCACGATTTCGCCGACACGGCCCCGCATGAGGAGCGAAGGGCCGCTGGAGACGTAAGAACTGGCGCATATGCCGATGGGCAGTGCGTTCGGCGAAGATAAGGATCAGGGACGCGTGATCAGAATTTCTATCGATGCCATGGGTGGCGATTTTGGTCCCGAGGTCGTCATTGCCGGTGCCGCAAAGGCATTGGAACGCCATCCGGACGTGACCTTCCTCATCTACGGCCTGAAGGCTCAGTGCGAACCGGTGCTGGCGAAATATCCCAAGCTGCGGGACAAGTCCGTCTTCCACGAATGCGAACTCGCCGTCAGCATGGACGAGAAGCCGAGTGCGGCCCTCCGCCGCGGGCGCTACGTCTCGACCATGTGGCGGTCGATCGAGGCGGTGAAGCTCGGCGAAGCCGATGTCACCGTATCCGCCGGCAATACCGGTGCGCTGATGGCCATGGCCAAGTTCTGTCTGCGCACCATGGCCAATATCGAGCGCCCGGCGATCGCCGGCATCTGGCCGACCCTCAAGGGTGAGAGCATCGTCCTCGATATCGGCGCGACGATCGGTGCCGATGCCCAGCAGCTTCTCGATTTCGCCATTATGGGCGGCGCCATGGCGCGCTCCCTCTTCGAGGTGGACCGGCCGACCGTCGGGCTTCTCAACGTCGGCGTTGAAGAGGTGAAGGGTCAGGAAGAGGTCAAGGAGGCCGGGCGGCTGATCCGCGAGGCCAACCTGCCGACGATCGCCTATCACGGTTTCGTCGAAGGCGACGATATCGGCAAGGGCACCGTCGATGTGGTGGTGACCGAAGGTTTCACCGGCAATATCGCGCTGAAGGCGGCGGAGGGCACGGCCCGGCAGATCGCCACGCTTCTGCGCGAATCGATGTCGCGCACGCTGCTGGCCAAGATCGGTTATCTTCTCGCCAAGCCGGCCTTTGACAGGCTGCGCGAGAAGATGGATCCGAACAAGGTCAATGGCGGCGTTTTCCTGGGCTTGAACGGCATCGTCATCAAGAGCCATGGCAGCGCCAATGCCGATGGTTTTGCTGCCGCGATCGATGTCGGTTATGACATGGCACGCAATGATCTCAACGCGAAGATCCGGCAGGATCTGGCAATTTACCATGCCCGTCGCCAGCCCCCGGCTGGCCCTGAAGCGGCATGACGACAGGATGTGAGTTAAGAATGATCCGTTCAGTGGTTCGCGGTTACGGGGCAGCGCTCCCGAAGCGGGTAGTGACCAATCGCGAGTTGGAAGACACCGTCGAGACCTCCGATGAGTGGATCGTGCAGCGCACGGGCATTCGTCAGCGCTACATTGCCGGCGAGGGCGAGACGACCGCTTCGCTCGGCGAGCAGGCGGCGCGCGCCGCCCTCGACAATGCCGGGTTGACGCCCGACGACATCGATCTGGTTCTGGTCGCCACCTCGACGCCCGACAACACCTTTCCGGCCACCGCCGTCAATATCCAGAACCGTCTGGGCATGACGCATGGTTATGCCTTCGATCTCCAGGCGGTCTGCACCGGCTTCGTCTACGCGATGGCGACCGCCGACCTGCATATCCGCGGCGGCATGGCAAAGCGCGTGCTGGTGATCGGCGCCGAGACCTTTTCCCGCATTCTCGACTGGAAGGACCGCACCACCTGCGTGCTTTTCGGCGACGGTGCCGGTGCGCTGGTGCTGGAAGCGGCGGAAGGCGAGGGGACGATCGCCGACCGCGGCGTGCTGACCGCCCATCTGCGCTCCGACGGCTCGCACAAGGACAAGCTCTATGTCGACGGCGGCCCATCCTCGACGGGCACGGTCGGGCACCTGCGCATGGAGGGCCGGGAGGTCTTCAAGCATGCGGTCGGCATGATCACCGACGTGATCGACAGCGCGTTCGCCGCGACCGGCACGACGGCAGACGATCTCGACTGGCTGGTGCCGCATCAGGCGAACCGCCGCATCATCGACGGGTCGGCGAAAAAGCTCGGCATTCCCTCCGAAAAGGTCGTCGTGACCGTCGACCTGCATGGCAATACTTCGGCGGCATCGATTCCCCTGGCGCTTTCGGTTGCCGCTTCCGACGGGCGCATCAAGAAGGGTGATCTCGTCATGCTCGAAGCCATGGGCGGCGGTTTCACCTGGGGCGCGTTGCTGGTTCGCTGGTAGGGTGGCAAGGATAGGCCGAAACGTAAATAAGCGATTGAGCACAGGTGCTTGACCCTCGCGCTCAAGCAAAATACTGTCTATCGGCTTTGATAAGATCAATTTCGAAAATTGGGCGGGGATCATGGCCGGCAAGACAGTAACACGCGCGGATCTGGCGGAATCGGTGTTCCGCAAGGTCGGGCTTTCGCGGACGGAATCGGCCGAGCTCGTCGAGACGGTCATAGACGAGATCTGTAACGCGATCGTCAGGGGCGAGGTGGTCAAGCTTTCCTCTTTCGCGACCTTCCAGGTCCGTTCCAAGAACGAGCGTATCGGCCGCAATCCGAAGACCGGCGAGGAAGTGCCGATCTCTCCCCGCCGCGTCATGACCTTCAAGGCTTCCAACGTATTGAAGAGCCGTATCCTCAAGGCGCACACGGCGCGCAAGGCCAAACTGAAGCCCGCAAGCCCGGTTGCCTGAACAGCCGCGACCTTTCCGCAATCCTGTGAACATGCTTGAATCTCCCGGCTTAAACCGTTGAGATATGCCCGATTCGGCGCATAATTCGCGCATATATCGGAGGCTATGAGTCTGCCCTTGGGGCTGGGCCGCCTGCCGTTTGGAGTGTGACCCTTGGAGAAGAGCCCGGACGCCTTTCGTACCATCAGCGAGGTCGCCGACGACCTCGATCTGCCGCAGCATGTTCTGCGTTTCTGGGAGACGCGTTTCCCGCAGATCCGGCCGATGAAGCGCGGTGGTGGGCGGCGTTATTATCGCCCGGAGGACGTCGATCTCCTGAAAGGCATCCGCCACCTGCTCTATGACCACGGTTACACCATAAAAGGCGTGCAGAAGCTTCTGAAGACGAACGGCAACAAGTTCGTCTCGGCGATCGCGTCCGGCGATCTCGCCACGATGGAAGCGATCATGGCGGCAAACAGCGAAAAGCAGGTCGAGCCGAAGATCAGCACGGCCGAAGAGGATCAGATCGTCGGCCGCCCCAAGGTGAAGCCGAGCGGCCGCTTCTTCGGTTTCGGCGCCTCCCACGACGAGGACATGGAAGTGTCGATCGGCAAATCCAGCGTCGGCAAGGAAGACCGTGCCCTGTTGCAGGAAGCGTTGTTCGATCTCCTGGAATGCAAACGCCTCCTGGATCAGGTTCGTTAATCCAACTCGCGGCAATGTTAAGCAAAATTTACCATTCACCTCTGGTTCAGGAGAAATGGAGGATCATTTCTTCATAAGGAAAATCAGAGGAGGTGAATCATGAAGAAAAAGCTCGCCGTCGCCGTTTTATCCCTGATTACGGCTTTTAGCGGCATCGCTCCCGCCCAGGCCTTCCCGTCGATCAGCGCTCCCCGAATCGAGACATCCCGCGATGTCCAGCAGGTGCAGTATTACTGGCGCGATCGCGGAGATTGGGGAGGGCGACGCTATTATCGCGACCGTTATGATGGCGACCGCTACTATCGCCGCCATCGCCGTGGCCCTGATGCCGGTGCGATCATCGGAGGGCTTGCCCTTGGCGCGATCATCGGCGGAGCGCTGGCCCAGCCGCGCTATACGCCAAGATACGCGCCGCGTTATTACGCCCCCCGGCGTTATGTGGGCGGCAATGCCCATGTGAACTGGTGTTATGCCCGCTACCGGTCCTACAGGGCCTACGACAACACGTTCCAGCCCTATTACGGTCCGCGCCAGCAGTGCTATTCGCCTTATTGAGGTCGCGTTCCCAGCCGGGGAGAATTCTGCCCGCCCTGCCGGATCCGGCGGGGTGGGGCAACCGCGTCGGAAGAGTCCCGGTTACTGCAAAAGGCTTTTGATCTGACTGAGATTTTTGGGCCGGGACAAGAAGGCGGGCGGTTACGCTTTCCTTGAATAGAGCGGAGGAACGGCCTTCCACATCATCGTTCAGGCCGGCCATCGTATCCAGGGCTAAGTGAAGCATTACCTGCATAACAAGGCGGTAACGCTGGACGGTAGCGGCGTGGTCACAGGCGGTGTTTCCGTGGGCTACGTTAAGATCCTGACGCGCCTTGGTCTCGATGCCGAGACGGCCTATGCGGACGTCGTATCTAACTTTCCAACGATCTGGACGAACGATCACCGCGGAGACGGTCTTGCCACTATCCGCATGAGCGCGGCGACCACCGGGCAGAAGGAGTATATGTCGGTCTATCCGAACCAGATGCCGCAACCGTCGTCAGTGATCGATGGTGCGCTTCTATTCGATCCAAGGAACGAGAGCACGGCGTTCAGCCGCAATATCGCCCTGATGCGGTTCTGGCATCTGACACATCCGGTCGGCGGCAAGCTTGCGCACGGCGACATGTATTGGCCGGAGTGGGCGGAAGCGGTGCTTGCGGTGCGTGGGCGCTTTGTCGATCCGGAGCCGACTACAATACTGCTGACGCGGCGATCTGGGGCGATCCCTATGTCGGCGATGATACCGAACGGACGAAGACGATCGACAACCAGGTCGTCAAGTCGCACAACCATATCCAGCGGATGCAGAAGATCGCGATGATCCGCGCCACGCCAATGCGCCGCGCGTTTCCGGGCTAGCGCATTACGAGCCTGCCAAGAATGTGCCGTACCGCCGCTTCATTCGGGTGCATATACCACCCAAGCTCGACGAGGCGGTGATCGAGATCACGAGTTCGCCAAAGCTTTCGCTGCGCAACCTGACGATAGAGTTTTCCGGGATCGTAATCCCCGAGGATATAGCCGATCTTTACGGATTCGATGCGGCGATCGAGGAGGGCGAGCCGCCGCCGCACCCGGAAAAACTGGCGGCGTAGCCAGTTCCTCTGCCGGAGAACTTCAATGTCACGATCCTGACGGAAGTGGTGGCGGGCGGCGCAACAGCCGCCTATGCGAAAGCTACCTGGGAGATCCCGGCGGGCGGCAACAGCCTGAGTTACGAATTCGAATGGCAGCCGACCTCCCTTTCTGAGGAGCCGCGACAGGTGCTTATCGATGCAGGCAGGGAAGAGGGGAGGCCTTCTTACCTCGCTGATGGCGTCGAGTACCGGTTCCGCATCCACTCATGGGGTAATGGCACGCCATCTGCGTATACGAGCTTTGAAATCCGTACGGCGACGGCCGATCCCGTGGCTCCCGGCGTAGTGACAGGCGCGGCGGCAACCGGCGGATCCGGGCAGGCCGACTATACCTGGGTCGCTCCCAACAGCGCAAATTATGCCGCGGCACGTCTCTACCTCAACACCGTCAACGGCTTCTCGGGCTCGACCCTTGTCGGGACCGAATACGGGCCGCCGAACATCGCAGATGGCAAGGTGGTTACCGGGCTGAGCGCCGGCTTGAAATACGGGTTCATCGTCGCCGTTAACGCGTCCGGCACCCCGGCTGCAGCCGTCGCGACCGGCTCGTTCAACGTCACCTGAAAAACATCACGCCCTGAAATTTGACCTCTGGCGGCTGCTGGAGCGTATTCGCTTGGAGAATTCGATGGGACTTGTTCAAACCGCCAAGCAGATCTGGCGCGACTGCGTAACTGATGGCGTACCGGGATCTGGCAAGTGGAAACCCGAGAAGTCCGAAATTCGGGCCTGGGGAACCGCGCTTGAGGCAGCAACCAACCTACTCGATGGCCTCGACATCAGATCGTATATAGATGGGGCCGCATTGTTCGGCCAATACGCCGTCGAGGGCATCCAGGCCGCGATCGACGCCAACGAAACGGATCTGCTGCTTTTCCCGAAGGGCGTCATCCTCTTTCCGATAGCTTGGTCATCTGGCGGACGATGACACTGCGGGGCGTTCGAGACGAGATGCACGGCGACAGCACTGGTACGCCCGGCACGCCACATCCTCAGATTGGAACCACTTTCTGGACGGAAGGGGGCGGGGTATCTCGCGTCTGGACTTCGAAGGAGGATGACGATGATCCGATCAACCCGATGTTGGTGTTTCTCGGATCACAAATCTACCTCGAGGGCCTTTCCCTTCGGACCGGCGTTCGCAGCGGAGTTGCGGGACTAGCTGGTTCGTCGGCCGGTTGGCATTCCGCTCGATTCATTCCTGGCACACGATCGCCGTCCGTCTCTCGTCAAGAACAAGGATGCAAGATTCATGAAACTGACGGCAGCTACAGCAGCCGAGTTATTCCGGGATGCGAACGGCAGGCCAGTGATGACTATCTGCCCGGTTCCAGCAACGCCGATCGCTGATAGCACAACCCAGCCCTTTGCAGTGACTTCTCGGCCTTTCCGCGTCCAACTACCGGCAGACGTGAAGGTGTATGTGCCCGGCGTTGTCTCACCGGCTATTGAAGGTGTCCAAGCGCCCTCTTCATAGGAGTACTAGGACGCTCCGTCGAAACTCTGCTCACCTTTTCCAGCCGCCCGCCGGCGGCGCCTAAGGTAGGTATCGATCCCGGAGCTATCCTTGTAGACACCCCTGATCTCACCATTAGGGGCTGCCGAACCGTGCTGAACAACAACGTTGTTGTCAAAACCACCTGATCTCATCGTCAGGCCATTCTTTCTCCACTTTCCTCGCCGTCATATTCAAGCATACGCCCCAGAGCAGGGAAGGCATTGAAGTTGTAGAGCGCAACGTCTGTGCCCTCATCAACACGTTTATTCGAAAGCCATCGTCCCGACCTGATGTAGACCCCACCCGTGCAGGTCGAGTCTGTCTGAACGATAGCGCGAGGAGCTGCGGGTGTTTGAGACTGGTATAGCGAACCAGTTTCGCAGTAGTTGGCGTCAATACGAACAGACCGGCAATGACCAAGCTTGATTGACCATTTGCCGGCGCAATCAAAGCGGCCCGAGAAATTTGCGTTTTGACCACCGTTCGAACCATCGGACCAATTCGACTGCATCTTGTAGTCGATGTCGATAAGAGCGCCATGGTCTTGGCGATCCGCAAGCGGGCCGTCGTTGTAGAACCATCCGTCGATTTGCATATCAGAGAACCCATTAGGTCCGTAGATGCTTTGCGCCGGGAAAGCAGGTATCGAGCCGGTTCGGCCTTGGATTCGGAACGCCTTAACGCCGGGCGAGCCGAAAGGCGTTCTTCTCGCCATAGGCCGCGCCCGTCTTCGCCCCGACCTCCAGCTCCATCAGCTTCTCGGCGGCAAAGCCGATCATCTCTCGTAGCAAATCCGCATCCGCACTCCTCTCAACAAGCGAGCGAAGGTTCATCATCTCGTCGGTCATCGGTGATATTTCCATCAGGTTGAGCTTGAACAACCCGACCCTATCGGAAAAACACTGATGGCCGCCTTCCTGCTACACCACTCCCTGGGACGTCATCTTGACGGCTGGCGAGGTGCTTGCTGGCTACGTGGCTCCAAATAGGCAACAGATCGAGCTCTCAATGCGGGACAACGCGTCCGATTCAAACCTTGTATCTGTGAATTTGACGGCGACATCGCGAATATACTTCGAGGTGACGTACGAAATTTGATAGAGGAATTTCCCCTTTACAAAGGGCCATGCAAATCTCTACCGTCCCGTTCATTGCATGCAGGGAGCTACTAAAAAATGAAATTGAGGCAAAAGGGGCCTTCCATCACAGCCATTCGCGAGACGATGGATCGTATGTCCTTAATTGTGGGAAGATCGAACAACCCGGAACTCGACCGGGAGTTTCAAACTCTCAAACTCTTTGTCGACACCTTCGGCTTCAATTTCATCAAGAAAGTAGATGCTAGCGAGAGGCCAGACTATCTCCGGAGTCTTGCGACAAATTCGAAAACGATCGTAGATGCCGGGGTCTTTGAAGGGACCCCCAACCTCTATAAGGCGTTTCCCGAACTGCCGTTTGTCTTGATTGATCCAGCCCGGGGGATCGAAGAGACGATGATATCGCGGCCCAACAACTATACTTTTGTGAAAAAGGGTATCGGAGACGCCAAGGGTAAACTTACGTTAAATGTCAATCGCGGCAAGACATCTCTGCTCAATTACAAGGGTGTCTTCGGATTCGACGCCCTGGAGCGATATGAGGTCGAGATTGATCGGCTGGATACCATTCTAGAAGACGTTGGGGCCAAAGGCCCCTTTGGAATCAAGATGGATATTCAGGGTTTCGAATTGAAGGCAATTCACGGCATGACCGGGATTATGCCTCAAGTCGATTTCATTATTTGCGAGGCAAACATCCGCGACACAGCGGAGGGGAGTTATCAGTTTTCTGATCTCGTCGCAGAGCTTCTGAAGCACGACTTTGTTTTCTTCAACATCCTAAATAACTTCAAGCCGAACGCTAGATTCTATGATGTGGTATTCCTACCGCGAGGCAGCGAGAAGTTCAGAATACTCGATTAATCCGAAACGGCAGCCCGACGCATGGGCTGCCATTTAGGAGAAGTACATTAAGCTGCGGGTTTGCGGCCAATATAGTTGACCCGCACATTCTCTCGCCATCCGCCCAGTTCATCGACAGGCTCTATCGATGTTACCTTCCGGCTGTCCCGTCGCCGCTCAACATAGTCCCAGCTCTTGTGAATTGTTTCGAGGCCTGTGAACAAAAACTCAAGTGCATCTGGCGTATAGCGGTAATAGTCGATCGGCGACGGATGATATCGCCAAGCGAAAATCGTGCTGGTAAAGGCCACGCCGCCTGGCTTCAGTAGGCGCATGATCTCCTCGGCGGCTTTCCACGGCCGGTTGAGATGTTCGAAAACATCAATGCTGACGATGACATCAAAAGATGAACTTTCAATCTGGGGACATTCCGTAATGTCACCGATGATTACGTTTTCCGCGGTTTTGCGGATGTCCATCGTCCAGTAGTCGAATGAGGAAAAACGGGTACCGATTTGCTGATGCTGCGCTCCAATCTCCATCATCTTGCCGGCGGGAACGAGCGGAATGACATGCTCCTTGATTAGGTTAATGCTTCGTTGAAAGCGGCCGGGGAACTGTTTGTGGCGAGCTGCGAAGACAGATAGGTCAATGATGTTATTGGGTTCGGCTTGGTCCATGCGTTCCTCTCGAAGCTTGCGGAACTATAGTGTCAAAAAGGTGGGAAATGTTACGCTTGGCCTTGGTGATGATCCTCTTCTGGGGCATCATCAGGAAGACTGGTGAATCTCGTTTTATCGAGTGTCTTTTATCCAGTCCGCGGCCAATTTTCGGGCCTCTGGGCTATTTTCGTCTACTCCAACAATCATGAGTATTGCTCAGAAAGCGAAAGCAATCGCTGTAGTATGGGCGACATCGACGGCCAATAGTGCCTCAAGGTGATCGTCGTCCATGTGGTCCTCTCCAATACGCGCTCGGAATTGCGGGATAATGTGAAGCGTTAACAACTAATCGTTGGCCCGACAACCTAAGCTCGCTGGTTCTTCGCAAGTTCGGTTAAGGCGGCGATGCACACGGCGATTGCGGGGGTTGCCGCTTCGCAAACCTCCCCATCGTTCAGCTTTGCTCTGAACTTAGCTCCCTCCCAGGTGACGGCGCCGACGTGCCTGGGGGCGGCGACCTGTGCAAGCGCATAGGCTGCGTCGATCGATCTCGTGAAATCTGGGACTTTTACCGGCTCTTCGGAGGGCGGACGGACATAGACGATCTTCACGCCTGTATCGGTCGGGTCGTCCTGCGGAGCCACGCGGCGCTCAAAGCCGACAAATGTCGCAATCGCAAAATCGAGTTTTCGATCCGGCCCAGGCGCTTGGCGAAGGCTCTCTATCATAGACTGAATGCTCATTTCATTTCGATAGCGGACGGGGATGTGGAAGTGAAGCCCTCCGTCCGACCTAACCCCCAAAGGACATCACCATGACTGCGATGCGAACCAGCGCCGCGGGCCGGAAGGCCGTGGGAGGAATTATCCATAGTCACGCTAGTCGATCTCCGCAAGATCAGCAAAAGCAAGGCTCCCAAGGCCAACCTGCTCGATGCGATCACCACAGTTGTCGACCAGTACAAGCCTCACCAACTCGCCCATGTGCTTGCGCAAGTGACGCACGAGAGTAGCGGCCTGTTCTTCGACCGCGAGGTATGGGGCCTGACTGCAGCCCAGAAAGGCTACGAGGGGCGCAAGGATCTCGGCAACGTCCAGAAGGGCGACGGATCGAAATTCCGCGGCTATGGCCCTATTCAGGTGACCGGCCGCGCGAACACGACTGCATTCTACCGGTGGTGCAAGAAGCGTGGGATCGATCCGCCGAACTTCATCGAAAACCCGGAGCTTATGGCAACGGCGCCGTGGGCCGGTTGGACTGTCGTCTGGTACTGGTCCGCCCGGAGCCTCAACAAGTACGCCGACTCGAACGATATCGAGATGATCACCCGCAAGGTGAATGGCGGGCTCAACGGCTATGAGGACCGGCTGTCCTATTATGATCGGTCAGCGCTCGTCCTTCTCGGCTATGCACCCACGGACATTCGAGGCTTTCAGGCAAAGGCTGGGCTGGCCGTTGATGGCGTCAGCGGGCCTCAGACGCGCGCCGCCATGCATCGCCAGCTTGTCGCGCTCGCACCCGGCCAGGCAGAGCGGCCGGAAGTGAAGGCCGGCCCCGTGGTCGAAGAGACGAGCGTGGAAGTCGAAAAGCCCATCGTTCCCCCCTTCGGTCGAAAATAGCGTGAAGAAGAAATTCAACCTCTTCGGCTGGATCAGCGGCCTGTTCTCGACAGGTGGTTTGAGCGCGCTTGGGATCGCCGGCATGGAATGGCAGGCCATCGTTGTGATTGCCGGCGTCTTGCTTCTGGTGGCCGTCGTGGCGCTCCTGCTGCGGCATCAGCTCATCGGCGCAGTCAAGGAAATCCGGGCGGGGTTGGAAAGCTGATGTTCTTCAGCACTCGGATATTCGGTGCCCTGGGCATCCTCATCATCCTCGTCGCGATCGGCGGCTGGTTCTGGAAGCAGGCCGGCGACGAGGCTCGCAACGCAATCGAAAGGCAGAACAATGAAGCCGGTAACGCTTCAGAAAATGATCGCTCTCGCTTTGATCTCTGCCCTGACGGCATGTGGGACTTCGGGGCCGGCAAATGTGGCCGGCCTTAGGCGCGTGGTCGGGACGGACCTCGTCGGAGCCCGTGGGGCAACGCCGGCGGACCAGCGCGAGATTGACCGGACCGTCGTGGGGATCTGCGCCGGCAAGGTGTGGACGTCCGAGGAATGCGCCCATCACGGCCTCGTGAGCCGCAAATAGCCTCATAGGGTTCCAATTGATGCAGGAAGAGAATTTGGGCCGCCGCGTTGATGCGATCGAGCGCAACGTCAGCGATGTATCGAGGATGGTGACGGCGCTCACCGATGAGTTGTCGTCGATCAAAGGGCGGCTGAAATCGCTCGAAGAGGCTCAACAGGATAACCGCGTCAAAGGCGCGGCCGAGACGGAACGGGACAAGGCTTTGCAGGCAGACATTGAGAATATCAAAGAAGACATCAAATCTATAAAGAGCCTGGGCAAGTGGGCGCTCATGATCTTCATCGGTGCGATCATCACCGCATTCGTGACCTTTATTGTCCGGGGGGCTATCGCCGTGAGCAGGAACCTTGCCTTTCTCGCGCTCTATGTCTGCGCCGCGATGGTGCTGATGATGGGCGTATTCACGATCGGGTCGCTTATCGAGACGAAGTTCTGGCCGGCCTACGGGAAATTCAGGTTGGTCTCCGTGGAGCCATACGGCGATGGCTATTCCAAAGCGGTCTTCGCGTTCGAGAAGAAACGATCATGTACGCCGGCCGGATTCGCTTGGTTCAACGGAGAGATCGGTAACAGCTACCAGGTGGTCGACTTCCGAGTCGATGGCGCCAGCGGAAGCGGCGTTACGCGCCCGCCCGGCCACCATATTTCCAGTCCGTACATCATCGAGGTGAACCCGAATGAGGTGCGCACCAGTCATCTGGCGAGATCTACAGCCGGTGTCACCCGTTCTGGATCACGCGGTCGGAGGTTTACCCCTGAGAAAGTTGTGATATCCTGCCCCTGCACAATCGATGGCGGACCTCAAGCCTTTTAGCCTTAACCGGCTGCGGGGCTTTTTTCGTTTTCGGATGGCGCGTAATACCCGGTCATCAGTCTGGCGTTTTTCTGGCCGCACTCGGCACATCGCAGGCGCGTCGCGCTCTCCCGCATCAGCTCCAGTCCACGTGTCGCCCTTGCCGGGACGTTGCGGTCCATCTGCTTCATCGCCCCGCACGATAGGCGGGAGGCCATAATGACCATGTGGCGCGGGATGGCGTTCAAGGAGCCATATACGCCCATGGGCATATGCTCGATAAATCGTCCTATCTCAGTCATGCGGAATCACTCTCGTGTTCGAGACCGGCCGCATCGGTCGTGTGTTCTGAATATGCCCCGTCGCTGAAATGGCGCAATCGGCCCCTCACGTCAAGGCATCACAGTTTTACAGCGGCACTGAACACATTCGGCTTTTTCCGGCGCGAAAGGCGCTGTTTTACAGGCACGCCACGGAAATCAAAGGAAAGGGTCGAGCTTCCCAAGCTGCAGCTTAAAGATCCGCCTCATACTGAAAAATGTTCATCCGCTCTGCCACGAGGCGTCCGGCGTTGCGCGGATTGACGTAGGTACCCAGAAAAACCGCAACGCTTTTCCATCTTCCCACATCCATCGTCGACCTGATATCTAGCCCCATCGACAATGCGATGTTGGCGAACGCATGCCGGCCGCAGGTGTGCGATGGCTTATAGGTGATGCCGGCGCGCTCGCACACTGCCGCTATGCGTTCGTTGACGGCGTGCCGGTTCCGATAGCGGAAACGCGAGCATCGGTCGGCGCGTCTCGGCCGAGTTCGTATAGTCGGCTGATCAGTTGGTCGGTGAGAAACCGCATGGAATTGGCGCTGGTCTTTGTCTTCAGCAGCAATGCGATCCTGTTCATCAGGTCGACCTCGCTCCATCGCAGGGCGATCGCCTCCGACACGCGCGCGCCGGTCTGGCTCATGAACATCACCAGTGCCGCCAGATGAGGAAGGCCGTCCTTCGCGCATTGCCTGACGAATGCATGCAGCCACGGCTGTGAGGCGGCCTTCTTTCGCTTCGGCGGGTCCTCCTTGAGGTTCCGTAGCCTGATCGTCGGTCCCCATCCTCGATCATAAGCGTGATAAATGACGGCGGACCGGCGTGATGACGCAACGGTTCCGGGTCGAGTTCTGGTGTGCTGGATATAGCTGGGTGGCGAGCTGCTTTACGTCGAACGGAAGATCTCCCTCATGACCTTGCTGCCGATCCGGTCGAGGATGCGCGGCAGGTACTGCGCCTGGCCGCCATTCTCGATGTAGCTCTCGGCGGCTTCGGAGAAGGTCTGGACGATCGCTCCGGGGTGGGTGAGGGACGGCGACGCGGCCGGCCGAAATGACATGTCCATTAAAAATCTCTCTGAAATCGAGCTGAGAAATGGGCACGGTTCAGAGAGGCTGCGATCGCGCGTCAGCACGAATGCAGAACATCGGCCGGAATAGTTCGGGACTTTTTCGGGACCTAATGCGCGGATCTTCGCATTTTGAGCGGTTTTTGTTCCGTTTTCCCCTTTCGGGGAGAACATCCAAAATCCTGATTTTGACTGAGATTTCAAGGGGATTTAATTGGTCGGGGCGGCCGGATTTGAACCGACGACCCCTTGACCCCCAGTCAAGTGCGCTACCGGGCTGCGCTACGCCCCGACCTGCTCGATGAGCATGTTTTCCCTAGTCGCTCCGCTTTCGCGGCGCAAGCTCAAAATCCTTCCATCGGAAGAAAAAGAGAACGGCCGCCGCAAGAATATGTGCAATGGCGCAGAAACATCCCCGTCTCGCGCGGGATGTAGAGTGGGAAAATAAAAAAAGGCCGCGTCCGAATTCGGACCCGGCCTTTCTTGAGGTCAATGGCGCGGTCAGCCCCCGCGCCATTTCTCCTGGTTCGATTAGCGGAACAGCGACAGGATGTTCTGCGAGTCGGAGTTGGCGATCGACAGCGACTGGATGGCCAGCTGCTGCTGGGTCTGCAGCGCCTTGAGCCTGGTCGACTCTTCGTTCATGTCCGCATCCACCAGTCGGCCGACACCCTTGTCGATCGAGTCGGTGAGCTTCGAGACGAAGTCGGTCTGCATTTCGAGACGCTTCGAGACCGCGCCGAGCTTGGCAGCGCCGCTGCTCATCAGTTCCAGCTGGCCATCGACGAACGATGTCAGTGCCGCCATGATGTCCTCATCGCTGGCTTTGGTCCCGAGACCGAGGTAGCTGACGCCGCTGGAGTCGCGGTAGTCTCCGAGCTTGGTGATGTCGAGGTCGGAAACCGAGATGTCCGTGCCGTACTTGATGCCGGACGTTGCGGTCGCACCGGCCGAGAAGTCATAGCCCTTGGTGGTGTAGACCGCGTCGATGTAGGCGCCGCCGACCTTGATCAT
>UCEY01000072.1 GCA_900471605.1 Hyphomicrobiales bacterium
CGCCGCGCCAGCTGACCAAAATTAGTCGCAGGACAGAAAGCCGCCGGGTCGAAAGGTTCGGCGGCTTTTTCTATTTGGCGATCGAATATCATAATATTAGATAATACGAGTATATATTCCGGAATTCATCAATATCGTCCCTGAATCTCTTCAGACCGGCATATTCAGTTATTCTATCTTTGCTTTATTTATCCCAACCCTGAATGCACAACTAAACATGGAAACAACTTCATAGTGTTTCCAGTCATCGAATATTATTCCCTCAAATTCGCTATTGTTAAATTTTTATTCAAATATCCCGTCATATTCTCATGAATGTGCAATGCAGCACGACTTCCTGCGCAGGATGCGCCTCTCCACTCAGAAATTACCCTTCCCGGTCGCTCAAGGCGAGCTCAATCACCTATGGAACGAATATGAAAAACCTGAGGATTTCAAAGCAGCTCGTCCTGCTGGTTCTGGCCCTGATCGGCGGCTTCGCCGTCGTGACCTATTTCGAACTCCGGGCCTCGACGCAGGCTATCTATGCCGAGCGGTATGGAATGTTGCGGACCCAGGTGGAGTCCGGCATCGGCATCCTCAAGAAGTTTCAGCAGCGCGAGGCAGCCGGCGAGCTGACGCGCGCGGAAGCCCAGAAGCAGGCATTCGCCGCAGTCTCCGCCATGAGCTTCCAGCCTGACGGTTATCTTTTCTCCTATGACTACGACGTGAAGATGCTGATGCATCCCGATGCGAAGAAGATTGGAGAAAACGGCAAGGGCAAGCCCGATTCCGCCGGGAAACTGTTCCGCGACGAAATGGTCTCCGTCGGCAGGTCCGGCGGCGGCATTGTCGATTACATGAGCACGAGCAAGCCCGGCCAGCCCGATGGGGACTTTTCGAAGAGCTCCTATGCAAAGGCATTCGAACCCTGGCAGATGGTTCTTGCGACCGGCGTCTATACCGATGACCTGCAGGCCCAGATCCGCGGGATGGTGCTGGACGCAATCATGATCGGCGCGGTCGCTTTGATCATCGCGCTTGCCGGCGCCTATGTGGTGATCCGCGGGATTACCAAGCCGCTTGCCTCCGTGCATGGCGCGCTGGAAGCCGTCGCCGACGAAAATGTCACGATCGCCATCCCGCACACGGACATGTCGAACGAAGT
>UCEY01000052.1 GCA_900471605.1 Hyphomicrobiales bacterium
CGAGGCGGGACCGGCGCGGGCGTTGACGGTGAGACGCAAAACCTCATCGTCCGGGTCCGCGGAAAATGGTTCTCCTCCGGCGATGTGGGGCGAACGGGAAGCAGTCGGACCGACTTCCCATTCGTATCCCAGGGGGGAACTCTGGCCGCGCGGCGCAGGTGGAAGACCATGCGCCGGGCAGTCGCGATCCAGATGGGTCGCCGGTCGCCTGTAGAAATGCCGGTCTGAGGATGGCAGGGCCCGCTTGCCGGGAACCCAAACCACCTCCTCACAAACCTCGCCATCGCAGAGGGACCGAAGTCGCGGATATCAACCGCCGAACGGGGCGCTGAGAGGTGTCACCTATAAATTAACTTACGAGGCAGCTTTCAGCGTCCCGTCCGAACTTGCTCCAACCCGGATTGGTCATCCAAGTCCGGATCCGCCGGCATGCGCTTCAACCGGCTGCGATCTCGAATTAACACCTTGTTTACCAGGTGAGGGAGGATATCGCGATATGTTTGTTTCCGGTCTGTTCTTTTGTTGACTCTCAAACAAAATGAGAACAAACTAAAAACATAAGAGAACACGGGAGACGACGATGACTGACTTGCTTCGTGACATTGCCGCATTCGCTTCGATTGCCACCTTCGTGGC
Organism: Hyphomicrobiales bacterium; assembly: GCA_900471605.1. Lineage (GTDB taxonomy): Bacteria > Pseudomonadota > Alphaproteobacteria > Rhizobiales > Rhizobiaceae > Neorhizobium. The sequence continues at coordinate 637 of UCEY01000052.1, forward strand.
GAGCCTTTCCATGATCATGATGGCCATGTGATCCCGGATCGGATCAGTCCCACGGCCGAAAGGCGTTGAGGAGGGAAATCCGAACTGGACTCTCAAGGCCCTGCGCCGGACAATAGCCTGATTCATGAGATGGTTCCCGCTTCATCAAACGGGTAAGGCGCAGGCATGGCAGACATAGTGGACGTAAAATCGGGATCGGAAGAGCTGGGGAGCACCCCTCAATTCGTTCACCTTCGCGTCCATTCCGCCTTTTCGCTTCTTGAAGGCGCTTTGCCGCTCAAGAAGATCCTCTCGAAGGCGATCGCGGACAATCAGCCCGCGATCGCGATAACCGACACCAACAATCTCTTCGTTGCGCTGGAATTCGCCCAGAAGGCGATCGGCGACGGCCTGCAGCCGATCATCGGCTGCCAGCTCTCGATCGATATGGAAGACCAGTCCGACGAGCGGCGTAGCAATCACCAGCAAATGGCAAAGCTGCCGGCGATCGTGGTGCTGGCGGCGAATGCTATCGGTTACGAACGGCTGGTGGACCTGATAAGCCGCGCTTATCTCGGCGGAGAGGGGCACCAGACAACCCATATCTGCCGCTCCTGGCTGGAAGAGGGCGGTACCGAAGGCCTGATCGCGCTGACCGGGGCGAGCACCGGTCCGGTCGACATGGTCCTGAAGGAGGGCAATGCGACGCTTGCCGAGGCAAGGCTCCTGAAGCTGAGGGAAATCTTCGGCGACCGGCTTTATGTCGAACTGCAGCGCCACGGCGCCTATGACCGGCGCCACGAGCAGAAAATGGTGACGCTGGCCTACGACCACGACCTGCCGCTGGTGGCGACGAACGAGGCCTTCTTTCCGTCGAAGGCGGATTACGATGCCCATGACGCGCTGATGGCTGTAGCCCATAACGCGATTGTCTCGGACGACAGCCGTTTCCGCCTGACGCCGGACCATTATTTGAAAAGCCGGGCCGAGATGGCGAAGCTGTTTTCCGATCTTCCGGAGGCGCTCGAAAATACGGTGGAGATCGCCCGGCGCTGCTCCTTCGTCCTGAAGACCCGCAATCCGATCCTGCCGCGCTTCACCGGCGCGACCGACGACGCCGCGGAGGCCGAGCGGGCCGAGGCCGCCGAGTTGCGCCGCCAGTCGGTCGAAGGTCTCGAAGAGCGCATCGCGACGCTCGGCATGACGCGCGGCTATACCGAGCAGGATTACCGCGAGCGGCTCGATTTCGAGCTCAGCGTCATCGAAAAGATGAAGTTCCCGGGCTACTTCCTGATCGTTGCCGACTTCATCAAATGGGCCAAGCAGCAGGGCATTCCGGTCGGTCCGGGCCGTGGCTCGGGTGCCGGCTCGCTGGTCGCCTACGCGCTGACCATTACCGACGTCGATCCGCTGCGCTTCTCGCTTCTGTTCGAACGTTTCCTCAATCCCGACCGCGTCTCGATGCCCGACTTCGACATCGACTTCTGCCAGGATCGCCGCGAAGAGGTGATCCGCTACGTGCAGCAGAAATACGGCCGCGAACAGGTGGCGCAGATCATCACCTTCGGTTCGCTCCAGGCGCGCGCAGCACTGCGCGACGTCGGCCGCGTGCTCGAAATGCCCTATGGCCAGGTCGACAAGATCTGCAAGCTGGTGCCCAACAACCCGGCCAATCCGACCCCGCTGTCGAAGGCGATCGAGGAAGAACCGAAGCTGCAGGAGGAGGCCGACAAGGAGCCGGTCGTCGCCCGCCTGCTGGATATCGCCCAGAAGATCGAGGGCCTTTACCGCCACGCCTCGACCCACGCCGCCGGCATCGTGATCGGCGACCGGCCGCTCTCGAAGCTGGTGCCGATGTACCGGGACCCGCGCTCCGACATGCCGGTCACCCAGTTCAACATGAAATGGGTTGAGCAGGCGGGCCTGGTGAAGTTCGACTTCCTCGGCCTGAAGACGCTGACGGTGCTGAAGACCGCGGTCGATTTCTGCCGCAAGCGCGGCATCGAGGTCGATCTGGCCAAGATCCCGCTCGACGATCAGAAGACCTACGAAATGCTCTCGCGCGGCGAGACTGTCGGCGTGTTCCAGGTGGAAAGTGCCGGCATGCGCAAGGCGCTGATCGGCATGCGGCCGGACTGCATCGAGGACATTATCGCGCTGGTCGCCCTCTACCGCCCGGGTCCGATGGAGAATATCCCGACCTACAATGCCCGCAAGCACGGCGAGGAGGAGATTGAGTCGATCCATCCGATGATCGACCATCTGCTCAAGGAAACCCAGGGGGTTATCGTCTACCAGGAGCAGGTCATGCAGATCGCCCAGGTGCTCTCGGGCTATTCGCTCGGCGAGGCCGACCTGCTGCGCCGCGCCATGGGCAAGAAGATCAAGGCGGAGATGGACCAGCAGAGCGAGCGCTTTGTCTCCGGCGCCATCAAGAACGGCGTCTCCAAGCCGCAGGCCAACAATATCTTCGAACTGCTCGCCAAGTTCGCCAATTACGGCTTCAACAAGTCGCACGCCGCGGCCTACGCCATCGTCTCCTACCAGACGGCCTTCATGAAGGCGCATTTCCCGGTCGAGTTCCTCGCCGCGTCGATGACTTACGATATGTCGAACAGCGAGAAGCTGAACGATTTCCGTCAGGATGCGGGCCGGCTCGGCATCGCCGTCATCCCCCCCTCGGTGCAGACCTCGTTCCGGCATTTCGAGACCGGCGACAACAGGATCTATTATGCGCTGGCTGCCATCAAGGGCGTTGGCGAATCGGCCGTCGACCACATCACGGACGTGCGCGGCGACGTGCCTTTCGCGAGCATCGAGGATTTCTGCCTCCGGATCGATCCCAAGCAGGTCAATCGCCGTGTCATGGAAAGCCTGATTTCGGCGGGCGCCTTCGATTGTTTCGGCCGCGATCGCGCCGAGCTGAGCGGCGGCCTCGACCGCATCATCGGTTATGCGCAGCGCGCGCAAGGGGAAAAGGTCAGCGGCCAGCACGACATGTTCGGCTCGTCCTCGGCATCCGGGCCGGAAACGCTGATCTTTCCGTCGTTTACCCCGTGGATGCCGTCCGAAATGCTGATGCGCGAATATCAGGTGCTCGGCTTTTATCTCTCCGCCCATCCGCTCGACGCCTACGCGAACGTGCTCGCCAAGATGCGCGTCCAGAATTTCGCGGATTTTTCCGCTGCGGTGAAACAGGGTGCCACGGCCGGCCGGCTTGCCGGAACGGTGACCGGCAAGCAGGAACGCAAGACCCGCACCGGCAACAAGATGGGTATCGTCACCTTCTCGGATGCGACCGCTCAGTTCGAGGCGGTGCTGTTCTCGGAAGGGCTGGCCCAATATCGAGACCTGCTCGAACCCGGCAAGTCGCTGGTCATCACCGTGCAGGCGGAAGAGCGGCCGGAAGGCATCGGTTTGCGCATCCAGACCGCGCAGTCGCTCGAGGAAAAGTCGGTGCAGATGCAGAAGGCATTGCGCGTCTTCGTGCGCGATTCAGGCCCGCTGCGCACGGTTGCGCGGCATCTGAATGCAAGGGGAGACGGGCTTGTCTCCTTTGTGGTCATCAAGGATGACGGCAAGCGGGAGATCGAGGTGGAGCTGACGGAAAAATACCGCATCTCGCCGGAAATCGCCGCGGCGCTCAGGACCGCGCCGGGCGTTCTCGATGTCGAACTGGTCTGACGGTTCTCAGTAGAGGCCGTAGGCGCGCGGCTTGGCGTCCGTCCGCCGCTGGCTGACGGGCTGCGGCTTGACGATCGACGACTTGTCGACCGATGCCTGGGCTTCCGCGACCCGCTGCACAGGCTGGGTGATGGTGATGAAATCCGTGCCGTTGCCGGTATCGGGGCCGATCCCCTGGTCGTTGATCGTGAGAGACGAGCCGTCGCTGATCAGCGTCTCGATCCGGTCGCGAATCTCGGCCGGGATCTCGATGCGGGCAAGCGCCCTTGCGGCGGCGCCGGGCGCGTAGGGGGCGTCGGCGACCGTGATTCCGAGCCGCTGCTTCACCGCGGCGCTCAGCCCGTTCGGCACGGTGACGGCATGCCATTCGGCCGTCTCCTCATTGCGTTCGACCTTGTCGACGCTGAAGAAATGCGTGCCAAGCGCCACTTCCGGGTTCTTGATGCCGACCGGCGCTTCGAAAATAGGTTGGAAGTTCTGGCGCACCATGATCTGGCCCATCGGCGGGCGCGGCTGGCCCGCGGTCTCGTAAAGCGCCTCGAGGAATTCCGGCGTCACCAGCGCGCCCTTGGGCGAAAGGTTCTTCCAGCGCTTGAAGCCGGCAATCGCGCTGCGGGTCATCGGGCCCGCGAACCCGTCGCCGCCGCCGGTGTCGAAACCGAGCTGCTGCAGCAGAATCTGCGCATCCATCAGCGTTTCGCGGTCGCCGCGCCGGGTGATGAGGATGCGAAGCGGGGCGGCGTCCTCGGCCGTCGCCGCGGCCGGCTTGGTCACCGTCGGCGAGGCATCGGTGGTCGGATGGACGATCGAAGGATTGTTCGGGACGACATTCATCGCCACTTCGACCGGCTTGGAGCTGCTGACGATCGAGGAGGTTCTGAGCTGCACATCGGACAGCAGCGGCCCGGTCGGCAGCGGCTTTCGCGGCAGGAACAGGCTGGCGCTCTCGATCCGCTGCGGCACGACCGGCGCATCGGTGATCAGCACATGCGCGCCGCGCTCGGTCATCTGGAAGAGCGATTTGGCGAAGGCGCCGGGCATGCGCACGCAGCCATGCGAGGCCGGATAGTTCGGCACGCTGTTGGATTCGTGCAGCGCGATACCCGACCAGGTCAGGCGCTGCATCCACGGCATGGGCGCGTTCGAATAGAGGTTGGATTCGTGATATTTCTGCTTTTCGAGGATCGAGAAGATACCGCTCGGGGTCGAATGGCCTTCCTTGCCGGTCGAGACCTTCGAGGTGGTGACGACCGTTTCGCCGTCGTAGACGGTGAGCGACTGCTTGTCCTTGGAAACGATGATCTGCAGCGTGCGGGCACCTTCCGCAAAAGCCGCATGCGACAGCGTGGTCGCAGACAAAAGACCTAACCCGAACACCAGGCGACGCAACATGACCGACCCCATACGCAATACAAGACGCTCATATTAGCGCATGAGGTTTAAGGAAGGTTATCCGCGACGCGAGTAGTTTTAACGTCATGGTTAATAACGGATCACATTTCATTGATCCCGGCGGCGGCTGCCGAAAGTATATCCGGTCTCGACCGCGGCCTTGCCGAACTTGTCGCGCAGCTTGTCCATCGCCGCCTCCGCAGCCGCCCGGCGGCCCGCCTGGTGGTCAACGAGATCGGGCGGATCGGCAAGCGTCGGGTCGCCGAGATCGGTAACGCCGATGCCGAGCAGGCGGAATTTGGTGCCGTCGGTCTCGCGCTCCATCAGCGAAAGGCCGGTCCTGAAAATGCGGTCGGCCAGCTGGGTCGGGTCCTCCAGCCGCTTGTTGCGGGTCCGGCTCTTGAAGTCGGCGGTCTTCAGCTTGAGGACGACGGTCTGTCCGGCAATACCGTGCTTCTTCAGCCGCGCCGAGACCTTTTCCGAAAGCCGGCGCAGGATCGGCACGAGGTCGTCATAGCGCGAAATGTCGTCGAAGAAGGTGGTCTCGGCCGAAACGCTTTTCGCCGCCTCGTTCGGATGCACCTCGCGGTCGTCGATGCCGCGCGAGAGGCGATAGAGCCGCTGGCCCATCGTGCCGTAGCGGCGCATCAGGTCGGCTTCCTGCATGGTCTGGAGCTGGCCGATGGTGCGAATTCCGTCCGCCTCCAGCGTCGCGCTGAACGCCTTGCCGACGCCCCAGATCGTCGTGACCGGCCGGGCCGCCAGAAACTCCAGCGCCTCTTCCTGCCCGATCACCGAAAAGCCGCGCGGCTTCTGCAGGTCGGAGGCGACCTTGGCGAGGAATTTGCAATAGGAAAGGCCGACCGAAATGCTGATGCCGATCTCGTCCTGCACCCGCTTGGCGAATTTCGCGAGGATGCGCGCCGGCGGGGCGTGGTGCAGCCGCTCGGTGCCGGCGAGTTCGAGAAAGGCCTCATCGATCGACAGCGGCTGCACCAGCGGCGTCAGATCGTGCATCATGGCGCGCACCTGCCGCCCGACGCCCACATATTTCTCCATGTTCGGCGGGATCACGATAGCATCGGGGCAGAGTTCGAGCGCCTTGAACATCGGCATGGCCGATCGCACGCCATTGATGCGGGCGATGTAACAGGCGGTCGAGACGACGCCGCGTTTGCCGCCGCCGATGATGACCGGCTTGTCGGCAAGATCCGGATTGTCGCGTTTTTCGATCGTCGCATAGAAGGCGTCGCAATCGATATGCGCCAGCGTCAGGCCATAGAGCTCCTTGTGATAGACGAGGCGCGGGCTGCCGCAGGCGCGGCAACGGCGCACTTCCGCCTTCTGCTCCGCAAGGCAGTCGCGACAGAAGCCGGGTGTCTTGTCAGGCGTAGGCGTCATGGCGGAGAACAAAGATTGAACGCAGCGACGTTAAGGCCTAAGCTCGTGAGTCACAAGGGAGAGCGTAGAGGTTTGGCGTGGATATCGATCTTCGTTTCGAGCCTGTGACGGCGGAGCGTTGGGAGGATTTCGAAATGCTCTTCGGTCCTCAGGGTGCCTTTTATCACTGTTGGTGCGTCGCATTGCGTCTGCCGCATGCGGTTCGCACAAAGATGCTGCCGCAGGAGCGCAAGGACCATATTCACAGCCGTATAACCGCCGGTCCGCCGCCCGGCATTCTGGCTTATTCGGAGGGCGAGCCGGTCGCGTGGGTGCAGGTCGGGCCGCGCCACGACGTGCCGCAATTCAACTCTCCGCGCACCGTTTCGCGCCCCTTGGAGCAGGCCGATGCGGCCGATCCCACGGTCTGGGCGGTCAGCTGTTTTTTCCTGAAGCCGAAGCTCAGGGGCAGGGGACTGAGCCACCGCCTGCTGTCCGGCGCAGTTGAATATGCCCGGCATATGGGAGCGCGTTTTATCGATGCCTGTCCGATCGATCATGTGAAGCAGTCGAAATCGGTGACGCTGTGCATCGGCTCGACGGCGATCTTCGATGCGGCGGGCTTCGATGTGGTGGAGCGCCGCAAGGACGGGCGGCCGCTGATGCGGCTGGAACTTTAGATGTCAGGCCGCTTCGCGCCGGATATGGCCACGGATCAGCTCGGCGGCATGGGCCCAGTCCGTTGCCCGGGCAATGCCTTCGGCGGGTTTCGGCGCCAGCAGATGCAGCGGCGAGTCGGGCATCATGTGGAGGAGGAGGCATTCGGCGAGATGCTCACGTACCGAATGAAGGTTATGCGCCATGTCGTCGATGAAGACGGTGGGCAGGGGGCGCCCGGCATGCAGGCGCTGCATGATCGGCCCCTTCGGCTCCTCGCTGGCGATCATCGGGAAGGTGAGGCCGATGCGGTCGAGAAGCCGGCGGCGGTGCTCCCGGTAGCGCGGCGGCATGGCGGTGAGGAACACGACATCGGCATCCTTCGACAGCGTTTCGAGTGTCTGGACGACGAGGTCGGTGGGGATTTGCCAGTTCTCCTGAGCCTCGAAGAAAGCCTCGATCAGCCGGCGCACTTCCGTCGGCTCGAGCGCGATCTGGGTCTCGGTGGAGACGATATTGCCGGTGAGCCGGAACGAGCGCGGCAGCAGCTCATGGCCTTCGCCGCGCAAAAAATCCTGGAAAGGGGCCGCGAAATGCAGCACCACGTCGTCGACGTCGCAGACGACGAGCGGCCGGTCGCCGAGTCGCACATGGGAAAGGTCGAGAATCTCGGTCATCTCAATAGTCGCCGGAATCGAATTCACCGGAACCGGGCCCGGGTCCCGAATAGTGGTGCCAGGCGGCCGCCACGGTTTCCGGCTTTGTGCCCGTCGCCTCGCAGAAGGCCAGCAGCGTCGGCTCATGACCCATCAGGAAATCGATCATGCCGGCGAGAAAGCCCGGATCGTTTACCGCGTTGCGCAGCTGGTTGGGCTGGACGCCCGAAAGTGCGAGGAAACGGCCAAGCATGTCCGGCTCATTGGCGAGCCATCCGAGAATGGCGCCGGCCGTCTCTTCCGCCTGGCTTCCGCTGTTTCGAGTATTGTCGGGATCGCGCCGCATTGTCTGCCGAGTTACCTCTTTTTCAACCAAATGGCTCTACCGTGCCTGATAGGCGCTCTGTGGAATCGGCCGTTCCGGGAGCTTATATACTGAAGGCACTCATGCAAGCCGGGATTTAAGGAACGGATCGCCATGCCCAAACGGGTCATGATCGTCGAGGACAACGAGCTGAACATGAAGCTCTTCCGCGACCTGATCGAAGCATCGGGATACGATACCATCCAGACCCGCAACGGTATGGAAGCGCTTGATCTTGCACGCAAACATCGCCCCGACCTGATTTTGATGGATATCCAGCTGCCCGAGGTTTCGGGTCTGGAAGTCACCAAATGGCTGAAGGAAGACGATGAATTGCATGTCATTCCGGTGATCGCGGTGACCGCCTTTGCCATGAAGGGCGACGAGGAGCGCATCCGCCAGGGTGGTTGCGAAGCCTATGTCTCGAAACCCATCTCGGTGCCGAAATTCATCGAGACGATAAAGACATATCTCGGCGACGCATGAGAACGGGACGGACTTCATGACGGCGCGCATACTGGTAGTCGACGATATTCCGGCAAACGTGAAGCTGCTTGAAGCCAGGCTTCTCGCCGAATATTTCGACGTCCTGACGGCCGACGACGGCTACAAGGCGCTTTCGATCTGCGACAGCACCCATGTCGACCTGATCCTGCTCGATATCATGATGCCCGGAATCGACGGTTTCGAAGTCTGCGAGCGGCTGAAGGCCAATCCGCGCACCGCCCATATCCCTGTCGTCATGGTCACCGCGCTCGACCAGCCGTCCGATCGCGTCCGCGGATTGAAGGCCGGCGCCGACGATTTCCTGACCAAGCCGGTCAACGACCTGCAGCTGATTTCGCGCGTGAAAAGCCTGGTGCGGCTGAAGACGCTGAGCGACGAGCTGCGCATTCGCGCCGATACCGCCAACAATATCGCGCTGGAAGACATGCTGAAAGGCGCCGACGGCCGCGACGAGATGGCCCAGGTTCTGCTCGTGGATGGCCGCGCAAGCTCGCAGGAGCGTATCATCAAGGCGCTGAAGCCGGTCGCCGGCGTCATCGCCATGTCCGATCCGCAGGCGGCCCTTTTCGAAGCGGCGGAGAACCCGGTCGATCTGGTGATCGTCAACGCCAATTTCGACGACTACGATCCGCTGAGGCTGTGCTCGCAGCTTCGTTCGCTGGAGCGCACCCGCTTCCTGCCGCTGCTACTGGTCACCGAAATGGGCGCCGACGATCTGATCGTCCGGGCGCTCGACCTCGGTGTCAACGACTATATCGTCCGGCCGATCGACCCGAACGAACTGGTGGCCCGCGTGCTGACCCAGATCAAGCGCAAGCGCTACAACGACCGACTGCGCATGAGTGTGCGCCAGACGATCGAGCTTGCCGTTACCGACGGCCTGACCGGCCTCAACAACCGGCGTTATCTCGACAATCACCTCAAGGTGCTGTTCAACCGCGCTGCCGCACGCTCGCGGCCGCTGTCCGTCTGCATCACCGATATCGACCGCTTCAAATCGGTCAACGATACCTACGGTCATGATGCCGGCGACGAGGTGCTGAAGGAGTTCGCGGCCCGCGTCCGCTCGACTGTGAGGGGAGCCGATCTCGCCTGCCGTTACGGCGGCGAGGAATTCGTGGTCGTCATGCCCGATACCGACGCGATGTCGGCCGCCGCGATTGCCGAGAGGCTTCGCAGCATCATCGAGAACCAGCCGTTCCATTTGAAGACGGCGGGCATCATGCTCAACATCACCGCATCGCTCGGGATCGCCTGCAACACCCATGGCGCCGAAACCCCGGAGCAATTGATAAAGCAGGCCGACCGCGCCCTTTATGAAGCGAAGAACGGCGGACGCAATCGCGTGGTTGCAGCCGCCGCGTAGAGAATCAGAAAATTCTAAATTGCGCGAATTGGCGGCCTGCAATGCAGGGGTGCTGTGGAAAAACCTCTGGAGCACCGGGTTTGTCTGAGGCGGAACCCAATTTTTTGTAGGTGCGAATTAATTGAAGAATTTCATGAACAGGGATCGGTTAATCCTGTTGCTGCGGCGCATCCAAGAAATTTCGAATGTATCCGCGGCGGGCATCAGGCTAGCCAATCGAGAATAGCTGTCGAATTGGCTTTCATGTTTTTGCATGGCTGGCAAGATAAACAATGTTCGTCAAAGAGGTTGTTGAATTGGGAACAAATTTCCAAGGGTTTGATTGCTTGTAATCCTATAAGGCATCCGGAATGACCTTGGGATTATGTGGAAGAATTTAAGCAGAATGCGAATAGCGGACGCGAATTTTAACCAACAACAGTGACTGACCCGGTATCAGATTAAGAATCTGTTGATTTTCTTTTCGTTTTGAGCAATTTTGACCGCAACACAGACAGTGTACCCGAAAGGGACGCCGATACCCCATGATGCTCAGGTCCGCCGCATCTCCTGGGTCGTGGGGTCGGTCGACTGGCAGGCATACCAAAGCGGTTCCTCGTGCCGTGATTGCAGGCTGGTCGACCCCCAATTAAAAGCGCCGTTCCAGGCCTCTGGAGCGGCGCTTTTCCGTTTCTACGCAGCCTGATCCACTCTGGATCACATGCCGGAGAGAAACCAAAAGAAAAGGCGCCTAGCCGATCGGCTGGCGCCCTTCGACAAACCGTAGGATCAAGTCTTACTTGATCTTGGTTTCCTTGAACTCGACATGCTTCTTGGCGACCGGATCGTACTTGGTCTTGGTCATCTTGTCGGTCATCGTGCGGCTGTTCTTCGTGGTGACGTAGAAGAAACCGGTGTCAGCCGTCGACAGCAGCTTGATCTTGATGGTCGTAGCTTTCGCCATGGTGTTCTGCCTCTAAGAAAAAATGAAGCCGCGGACGCGGGTAGGGTCCACGGCAAAATCTGGCGCGAAATTACAAATCGCGCCCGAAAAGTCAACTCCGTTTTGATCGGAAAAGCATCCGGCAGAGGGAAACCAGCACATAGAACCCGAAGAATCCCGCCAATGCCCAGGCAAAACCGTCATTGCCGGCAATATCGATGGCCGCGCCGATGCCCTGCGGACCGGCCACGGTGCCGACCGCGTAACAGAAGATGAAGGCTGCATTGGCGGCGGCAAGGTCGGGGCCGCTGAGTCTCGCCCCGAGATGCGCCAGGCCGACCGTATAGAGGCCGGAGACGCAGCCGCCCCAGAAGAACAGGATCACCGCCATCAGGATCCAGTTCTGGATCAGGAAGGGCAGTGCCAGCGATCCGAGCACGCCGAGCACCGCCATGGTGGTCAGCAGCGGCCGGCGGTCCTTCAGCTTGTCGGAATAGAGGCCGAGCGGGATCTGGAAGGCCATGTTGCCTATCCCCATCACCGTCAGCAGCACGGCGGCCTGCGATTCCGTCAGTTGCTCGCGCAGCGCATAGATCGGGAACAGCGACAGTCCGCCCGCCGACACGGCGCCGAACGCGAAGACCGCGGCGGTGGCGGTCGGCACCAGGAATATATAGTGGAAGAAATGGCGCTCCGGCTTGGTGTCCAGCACGGGGCTCTCATGGCGGGCGACGAAGATCGGGATAATCGCCAGCATGATGATCGCGGCACCCACCAGGAACGGCAGGACGCCGTCGCTGCCGAGCGCGGAGAAGAGCAGGGGACCGGTCGCGAAGCCGATGGCGAGCACCGTGGCATAGATGCCGAGGACCAGCCCGCGACGCCGTGGCGGGGCCGCCTCGTTGATCCAGAACTCCGACAGGATGAAAAGTGTCGTCGTCGCGCCGTGGAAGGTGAAGCGCAGCGGGAACCACATCCAGAAGGCATCCGCGTAATAAAAGCCGATGGCGCTGATGGCCGCGACGACCACCGCGAACATCATGGTCCGCGCCACGCCGTAGTCATGGGCGATCTTGGTGGTGATCGGGGCCGCGACCATCGAGGCGACGCCGGCCATGGCGGCGTTGAGACCGATCAGGGTGGACGAGATTCCGCGCTTTTCAAGAATGATGCTGAGGAGCGGCAGGCCGAGACCGATGGCAATGCCCACGGCACTGATGGCGGATATGGCGGCGATCAGCGACGGCCAGTGGATCTTCTCGACATGGCCGTTGGCGTCTGTCGTCGGCTGAGGCATTCAATGTTCCTTACAGTCGGCTGCGGACGAATCGTCCATGACGCATGAAGTAGAAGGAAACCGGGCTTCCAAACGGTAAAGACGGATCGGATGCCATCAGGTTTTTCACGTCCTCCATAACCGCCTGGGTGATGCGCGGGAGTTTCAGACCCGAAAGCTCGGCAATGTCAAGCCAGCGCACGTCCTGAAGTTCGTCCGAGTCGCCAAGACGCGCCATGTCGAAGAGAGTTTCGTCGGTAAACGCGAGAAAGAAACGCGTGTCGTAGCGCCGGACATTGCCGGGCGGCGTGATGGCGCGGGCGACATAGCGCAGGCGGGAGAGATCGGCGTCGCCGCCGCCAAGCCCGGTCTCCTCGTGGAGTTCCCTGAGGGCCGCGAGCGCCAGTGCCCGGGCCCGGGCCGAGGTCATGCGGGCCGTGGTGCCGGCGGTGAGTTTTTCGAGAACCAGCCGGTCGAGGTCGGCGCTGAAGGGAAGGGCGTGGTCGCGGGCATCGCGCCTGCCGCCGGGAAACACGTAGACGTCGGGCATGAAGACATGACCGCTACCGCGCCGGCCCATAAGCACCCGCGAGCTGCCGCCAGAACGGTCGATCAGGATCAGCGAAGCCGCATCCTTGGGCGTCACGCCGGCGACGCGCGCATGCTTCGGCGTATCCATTGCAAACGGAGCATGTTCCTCGGCGGAGGATGTCATGCGATCGGTCCGCCCCGGCCGGGATCGACCGCCTCGTCCTCGGTGCCGCCGAAGCCATGCATCTTCAGGGCCCACTGGAACCCGATGACGCCGCCCTTGATCGGCTGGATGCTCAAGATCGCCGCGAGGATCGCCAGTGGCACCCAGATCGCCAGATGCACCCAGGGAGAAACCCGCAGCGTCATGTCGGTCAGCATGTAGCCGGTCATCAGCACATGGCCGACGACGACGATGACAAGATAGGCCGGCAGGTCGTCGGCGCGGTGGTGGGAGATTTCCTCGCCGCAGACGGCGCAGGTATCGACCGGTTTCAGGAAGGCCCGGAACAGGCGGCCGGTGCCGCAGGCAGGACAGGTGGAGAGCAAGCCCCGCTTGATGGATCGCCCCAGCGGCCTTTCGGCCTCCTGAGCTCCACCATATCGGACGGTCCGTTCGACCTGTTTCTGCATTCCTATCTCCTTCGTCCGCCCCGCGGAGGCCGCGTGCCGGGTTGTGCCCGGCCGCGCCGCCCCGATTTGTGGAAGGAGCGGGTCGCGGTCGGCAGTTTCTTGCCCTCGCTCAGCATTTCGAACTGCAGCGCACCGGCAAGCGGGATCGCCTGCTTCAGCCGCACATCGACCGTATCGCCGAGCTGGTAGCCGAGACCGGTCTTCTCTCCCGACAGCGCCTGGTGCGCCTCGTCGTAGATGAAGTAGTCGATGCCGAGCGTGGATATAGGTATGAATCCGTCAGCGCCATAGGTCGGAAGCGAGACAAATAGTCCCGCCTTGGTGACGCCGGAGATGCGGCCGACGAATTCCTCGCCGATGCGCTCCGAAAGATGATGCGCGATCAGCCGGTTGATCGTGTCGCGCTCGGCAGCCATCGCGCGGCGCTCGAAGGTCGAGATTTCTGCGGCGATATCGTCGAGCTGGGCTTCCTCGTCGGGCTTGATGCCGCCTTCGCCGAGGCCGAGCGATCCGACCAGCGCGCGGTGCACGATCAGGTCCGCATAACGGCGGATCGGCGAGGTGAAATGCGCGTATTTCATCAGGTTGAGGCCGAAATGGCCGATGTTCTCGGGGCTGTAGATCGCCTGGCTCTGCGAGCGCAGCACCATCTCGTTGACCATCACCTGGTGCGGCGTGTCTTCGGCCTTGGCGAGGATGCCGTTGAAGGAATTGGCGCGCATCTGGCCGCCCTTGGCCATCGGGATGCCCAAAGTCGCGAGGAACTCGCGCAGCGTCTCCTGCTTGGCGAGCGACGGGGCGTCGTGGACGCGGTAGATCAGCATCTGCCGCTTCTTCTCCAGCGTCTCGGCGGCGGCGACGTTCGCCTGGATCATCATCTCCTCGATGAGCTTGTGCGCATCGAGCCGCTCCGGCACGAACACCCGGTCGACGGTGCCGTCGGGCTTCAGCAGGATCTTGCGCTCAGGCATGTCGAGCTCGAGCGGCTGGCGGCGGTCACGGCCGCGTTTCATCACGCCATAGGCGTGCCACAGCGGCTTGAGGATCGGATCGAGCAGCGGCCCGGTCTTGTCGTCCGGCTTGCCGTCGATCGCCGCCTGGGCTTGGTTGTAGGAGAGCTTGGCGGCGCTCTTCATCATGATCCGGTGGAAGGTATGGCCCGCCTTGCGGCCTTCCTTCGAAAACACCATGCGCACGGCAAGCGCCGGCCGGTCTTCGCCTTCGCGCAGCGAGCAGAGATCGTTGGAGATGCGCTCCGGCAGCATCGGCACGACGCGGTCGGGAAAATAGACCGAATTGCCACGCTTCAGCGCCTCGCGGTCGAGCGCCGAACCGCTGCGGATGTACCAGGAAACGTCGGCGATCGCGACGGTGACGATGACCCCATCCGGATTGTCGGGCGAGGGATCGAGCTCCGCATAGACCGCGTCGTCATGATCCTTGGCATCGGCCGGGTCGATGGTGATCAGCGGCAGCGAGCGCCAGTCTTCGCGATGGGCCATCGAGGCCGGCTTCGCCGCCTCGGCCTCGTCCAGCACCTGTTTCGGGAAGATATGCGGAATGCCGTGCGAATAGATGGCGATCATCGAGATCGCCTTTTCCGAACCGACCGATCCGACGACCGACAGAACCCGGGCGCGCGGCAGGCCGAAGCGGCCGGAGCGGACGACTTCCGTTTCGACCAGGTCGCCGTCCTTCGCATCGGCGATATCGGCGGGCTCGATCACCATTTCCTCACCGCGCCGGTCGATCGGCAGCAGGCGCAACTCGCCGTCGGCAAGTTTCTGGACGACGCCGAGCGAGGCGCCGCGGCGCTTGTCGATGATCTTGATGACGCGGGCGGTATAGGCTGGGCCGCTGCGGTCCTTGTTCGGGAAGATTTTTGCCAGCACCCGGTCGTTGAGCCCGGCGGCGGGCGCCTTGCCCTTGCCGCGATTGTCCGACGACTGGCGGATCAGCACGGCAGGCGCCGCGCCCAGTTCCTCCGGCCATTCGGCCGGCCGGCCGATCAATTCGCCGTCCTTGTCGCGGGTGGTGATGTCGAGCACCGTGACCGGCGGCAAAGCGTCAGGCCGGGTGAGCGACTTGCGGCTTTTCTTGAGCAGGCCTTCCTCTTCAAGCGTCCGCAGCAGGTCCTTCAGTTCGACACGGGTGTCGCCCTTGAGGCCGAACGCCTTGGCGATCTCGCGCTTCGAACCCTTGTCGGGATTGTCGGCAATGAATTCGAGCAGAACGTCGCGCGGCGGCACGGCACCATGGATGATCACCGGCTTCCCCGTGGGGGAAGCGGCGTTGCCTCGGATGGCTTTGTCGGGGCGTTTTCCCTGATGTCTCGATCTGTCGCGCGGTTCTCTCACGTTCCCGTCTTCTTCGCCTTCGGTGCGGCCTTCTTTGCCGGAGCCTTGGCCTTGGTGGCCGTTTTGGCTTTCGGTGCCGCCTTCTTGGTGTCGGTCGCTGCCTTGGCGGCGGCCTTCTTCGGCTTCGCCTTGGCCGACGGCGCCTTGCCGCCCTTTTCGATGATGAAGGCCATCGCCTGTTCCATCGTCACCGATTGCGGGTCTAGCCCCTTCGGCAGCGTCGCGTTGACCTTGCCCCAATTGACGTAAGGGCCGTATTTGCCGTCGCGCACGGTGATCGCGCCGCCGTCCGGATGGTCGCCGAGTTCCTTCAGCGCCGCGGGCGTTCCGCGGCTGCGGCCGCCGCCGGCCGCTACCTTGCTCTGCTTTTCGGCGAGCACGGTGACGGCGCGGTTGAGGCCGATCGAGAACACGTCCTCGATGCTTTCCAGATTGGCATAGGTGCCGTCATGCAGCAGGAACGGCCCATAACGGCCGAGCCCGGCCGAGATCATCTTGGCCGATTCCGGGTGCTTGCCGACATCGCGCGGCAGGTTGATGAGCGCCAGCGCCTTTTCGTGGTCGATATCCTCGGGCTTCCAGCCTTTCGGCAGCGACGAACGCTTGGCCTCCTTGCCGTCGCCGCGCTGGATATAGGGTCCGAACCGGCCCGAACGCAGCGTCAGTTCCTCGCCCGTATGCGGGTCCGCGCCGAGCGCCTTCGGTTCGTTGAGGCCGTTCGCCTCCGCCTCCGCGCCGCCTTCGGACGACAGCTGGCGGGTATAGTTGCAGTCCGGGTAGTTCGAGCAGCCGACGAAGGCGCCGTATTTGCCGAGCTTCAGCGACAGGTTGCCGGTGCCGCAGACCTGGCAGATGCGCGGATCGCTGCCGTCCTCCCGCTTCGGGAAGACCAGCGGCGCCAGCGTTTCGTTCAGCGCATCCAGCACGTTGGTGACGCGCAGTTCCTTGGTGTCCTCGATCTGGGCGAAGAAATCCTGCCAGAACTCCCGCAGAACCTGCTTCCAGTCGAGTTCGCCGGCCGAGATCTTGTCGAGCTTTTCTTCCAGATCGGCGGTGAAGTCGTATTCCACGTATTTGGTGAAGAAGCTTTCCAGGAAGGCGGTTACCAGACGGCCCTTGGAATGCGGTACCAGCTTGCGCTTGTCCATCACGATATATTCGCGGTCGCTCAGCGTCTTCAGCGTCGCGGCATAGGTGGAGGGGCGGCCGATGCCGAGCTCTTCCATCTTCTTGATCAGCGAGGCTTCCGAATAACGCGGCGGCGGCTCGGTGAAGTGCTGGCTGGCATTGACCTTTTGTCTGTCGAGCTTTTCGCGGGCGTTGATCTCGGGCAGGCGGCCGTCTTCGTCGTCGTCCTCGCTCTTTTCTCCCTCCTCGCGGCTGTCCATATAGGCACCGAGGAAGCCGTCGAAACGGATGACCGAGCCGACGGCGCGCAGGCCGGCCTTCTCGCCCTTGTTGTCGGCGAGGATGTCGACCGTGGTGCGCTCGATTTCGGCCGACGCCATCTGGCTGGCGATGCCGCGCTTCCAGATCAGTTCGTAGAGACGGGCCTGGTCGGCATCGAGGTAACGACGCACCTGATCCGGCGTACGGTTGAAATCGGTCGGCCGGATCGCTTCGTGGGCTTCCTGGGCGTTCTTCGCCTTGGTGGAATAGAAGCGGGGCTTTTCCGGCAGGTAGCGCTGCCCGAACTGGCCGACGATGGCGCTGCGGGCGGCATCGATCGCCTCCGGCGCCATCTGCACGCCGTCGGTACGCATATAGGTGATGAGACCGACGGTCTCGCCGCCGATATCGACGCCTTCGTAGAGCTTCTGCGCCACCTGCATGGTGCGCGAGGCGTTGAACCCGATATTCGACGACGCCGCCTGCTGCAGCGTCGAGGTGGTGAAGGGCGGGCCGGGATTGCGCTTGACGGGCTTTGCCTCGACCGTCTCGACCAGATAGGTCGCGCCGTCGAGCAGCGCCTTCAGGCGGTTGGCTTCCTCGCCGTTCTTGATCGCGCGGTTCTGCAGTCGCTTGCCGTCGGCCGATACGAGGCGCGCCTCGAACTCGTCGCCCCGCGGGGTACGCAGCAGCGCCGACAGGTTCCAGTATTCTTCCGAGACGAAACGCTCGATCTCCGATTCGCGGTCGCAGACGAGTCTCAGCGCAACCGACTGCACGCGGCCGGCCGAACGGGCGCCCGGCAGCTTGCGCCACAGGACAGGCGACAGGTTGAAGCCGACGAGGTAATCGAGCGCGCGGCGAGCGAGATAGGCGTCGACCAGCGGCACGTCGATGTCGCGGGGGCTCGCCATGGCATCGAGCACGGCCTTCTTGGTGATGGCGTTGAAGACGACGCGCTTGACCGGCTTGTCGCCGAGGACCTTCTTCTTCTTCAGGAGATCCAGCACGTGCCAGGAAATGGCTTCACCCTCGCGATCCGGGTCGGTCGCGAGAAACAGGCCGTCCGAGCCTTTTACGGCATCGGCAATGTCCTTCATGCGCTTCTGCGACGCGGTATCGACCTCCCAGGACATTTCAAAATCCTGGTCGGGAAGCACCGAGCCGTCCTTGGCCGGAAGATCGCGCACATGGCCGAAAGAGGCGAGAACCTTGTAGCCGGAGCCGAGATACTTGTTGATTGTCTTGGCCTTGGCAGGAGATTCTACAACGACAACATTCATTTTGCTTCTCTGCAATAGAGGCTTGGCCCGGAACCATTACGGTCCAGGCGAAAATCTGACCTCCCGACATGGAGGGCGTTTGCCTCGCGGTCAAGGGGCGTCTGTCAAATTATACGGTACAACGCGATGCAACCCTTGGAAGATTTGCAATTGGTTGCAATCTTAAATAAATGCTGTATGGTCCCCCGCATACCTCTGGGTGAATTTATTTGGACCGGTGACCGGCTTTTTTTGACAGGACAGGATATGGTTTCTCGCAATGAGGTGGACAGTCGGCGTGAGGAAGATCCCAGGGAAAATATTGCTTATATAAGGCAGATGCTTGGAGAACTCCGGCAGGTCGCCCTGGGGGAGGGCGCGGACATGCTGTGCTATCTCATCGAGATGGCCTATGTGGAGGCCGGAGACGTGCAGGCCGGGCGGCGTCCCCGCTCAGTCTTCCATCGCCAGTGAGACAAGGCCGCCGGCATGTCGATGCAACCGGCCGGCGAGGTCGAGTTCCAGGAGGATGAGATAGACGGAGGAGGCGGGCAGTCCCGTATGCCGGATGATGTCGTCGATATCGACCGGTGTCGGCCCGAGGGCCGAGATGAGGATCGCGCGCTCGTCGTCATTGGGTGGCAAAATGTCGCCTGTCTTATCCGGCTCCTCGATCACCGACCCGGCGAAGAGGTCAAGCTGCGAGAGCGGCGCCAAGGCTTCGATGACGTCGGCCGAGCCGGTCGTCACGATCGCTCCCTGTTTCAGGAGCCCGTTCGTGCCGTGGCAGCGCGGATCGAGCGGCGAGCCGGGAACTGCAAAGACGAGCCTGCCGAAATCGGTCGCGAGCCTCGCCGTGATCAGCGAACCCGAGCGCTCTGCCGCCTCCACCACCACAAGCCCGAGCGAAATGCCGGATATCAGCCTGTTGCGACGGGGGAAGTCCCGCGCCCGCGGCTCCCAGCCGAACGGCATTTCACTGACGGCAAGCCCGGCGCCCTCGGTAATCTCCTCCAGAAGCGTGATGTTTTCCGGCGGATAGGGCTGGTCGAGCCCGCCGGCGAGCACCGCGATCGTGCCCGTCTCCAGGCTGGCGCGATGGGCTGATGTATCGATGCCGCGCGCAAGACCTGACGTCACCGTATAACCGGCCCGGCCGCAATCGCGTGCAATCATCGCTGCGAACTTGGCGCCTGATATCGAAGCGTTGCGCGACCCGACGACGCCGACCGAGGGCCGTGTCGCGGCCGAAAGATCACCTTTGGCGGCAAGAAGCGGCGGGGCGCCCTCGATCTGGCGCAGGGCCGGCGGATAATCCGGCTCGCCGATGCCGATGAACCGCGCGCCATGGCGATGGGCTGCTTCCAGTTCCCGCTCTGCTTCCTGAACGCTGGCGATGCGGATCGCCCGCGTCGCCCCGCCGCGAGCGGAGAGTTCCGGCAGCATGGCAAGCGCGTTTTCCGCCGAGCCGCAATGATTGATGAGGTCTCTGAAGGTGGCGGGGCCGACATTGTCGGAACGGATCAGCCTCAGCCAGGCGATCCTTTGCCTCTCCGTCAGCGCAATTCCCGTTCGCCTTGCGCTGCCATCCGGCATTGTTTTCCCCGCTTATCCCTTTTGGCCGATCCTGCTTTCGGTGCCGGCGATCAAGCGCTTGATATTCTCCTCGTGTTTCCACCAGGAAATCACGGTCATGACAGCCATGACCAGCGCGATCTTCGGTTCGTTTAAGAACCACAGCACAACCGGAATGACAAGGGTTGCAACCAGAGCGGAGAGCGACGAATATTTGCTGATCTTGGCGACGCCGAGCCAGACAACGGCGAAGACAAGCACCATCCACGGAAAGACGCCGAGCAGCGTGCCGATATAGGTGGCGACGCCCTTGCCCCCCTTGAAGCCGAGCCAGACGGGAAAGAGGTGGCCCAGGAAGGCCGCGAAGCCGGCGAGCAGGCCGGCTTCCTTCCCGAAGACATACCAGACGACCAGAGCCGCGACGGTTGCCTTCAGCGCGTCGAGCAGCAGGGTGGCGGCGGCGAGTTTCTTGTTGCCGGTGCGCAGCACGTTGGTCGCGCCGATATTGCCCGATCCGATCGAGCGGATATCACCGAGACCGGCGGCCCGGGTGAGGATCAGGCCGAAGGGGATCGAGCCGAGCAGGTAGCCGAACGCGAGTGCCGCCAGCGCGATGGGCAGGGTGATCTGCCAGTTGAAGAGTTCACTCACGCCCGTGCTCCCCTTAAAGCGTATAGACGCACTTGCCGGCCACGTAGGTGGCGACGGCGCGGCCAGAGAATCGCGCGTCTTCGAACGGCGTATTCTTCGACTTCGACAAGATCATATCCTTCGAGACGATCCAAGGCTCGTCGAGATCGATCAGCGTGATATCGGCCTTCGCGCCCGGCTTCAGCGTGCCGGCATCCAGGCCGAAGATCTGCGCCGGCCGGGTCGACATGGCATCGATCAGCCGCATCAGCGGCACGCGGCCGTCGTGATGCAGACGAAGGGCGGCGGCAAGCAGGGTTTCGAGGCCGATGGCGCCATCCTCGGCATCGGCAAACGGCAGGCGCTTGGTATCGACGTCCTGCGGGTCGTGCGAGGAGACGATGATGTCGATCGTGCCGTCCGCCAAGGCGTCGGCCATCGCGACGCGGTCGTCTTCCGACCGCAGCGGCGGAGACAGCTTGAAGAAGGTCCGGTATTCGCCGATGTCGTTTTCGTTGAGCGCCAGGTGGTTGATCGACACGCCGCAGGTGGCGTTGGCGCCGCGGGCGCGGGCGACGCGCATGGCCTCGGCCGATTCCGTTACGGAAATCTTCGCCGCATGGTATTTCGCCCGCGTCAGGGCGGCGATCCTTAAGTCACGTTCGAGCGGGATGATTTCGGCTTCCTTCGGCACGCCGGACAAGCCCAGCCAGCTCGCGAACAGGCCTTCGTTCATCACGCCGTTGCCGAGATATTTTTCGCGCAGTTCCAGCGAGACCACCGCATCGAACTCGCGCGCATAGGTCATCACCCGGCGCAGGAGCAGCGTGTCGGAAAGCCCGTGCCGGCCATTGGTGAAGGCGACCGCGCCGGACTGCTGAAGCAGGCCGATCTCGGTCATTTCCTTGCCGGCGAGCCCCTTGGTGAGCGCCGCCGCCGGGTGGACGTTGACGACCGCCTTGTCGCGGGCCGTCTTCTGCACGAATTCGACCAGCGCGATATCGTCGAGCACCGGATCGGTATCCGGCATCATGATGAAGGAGGTGATGCCGCCGGCTGCCGCCGCCCGGCTCGCCGATTCGATCGTTTCCGTATGCTCGGCGCCCGGCTCGCCGACATAGACGCGGGCATCGACGAGGCCGGGCGTCGCGACGAGGCCCTTGCAGTCCCTGACGGTCGCGCCTTCCGGAGCGCCCTGGTTCTGAGCCTTGCCGCCGGCGGCGAGGATCCGGCCGTCGGCGCCGATGACGATCGTGCCGGTCTCATCGAGATTGCGCGACGGATCGATGATGCGCAGGTTCTTGAGGACGGTCGGGGTCATGGGGTTCTGCATCATGCGCGTTCTCCCGCGTTGTGGGAGACGAGCAGGGCCTCCATCACGGCCATGCGCACCGCGACCCCCATTTCCACCTGTTCCTCGATGACGCTCTGCGGGCCGTCCGCGACTTCGGAGGCGATCTCGACGCCGCGGTTCATCGGGCCGGGATGCATGACGAGCGCATCCGGCTTTGCCGCCTTCAGCTTTTCGGCATCGAGCCCGTAGAAGCGGAAATATTCGCGCACCGACGGCACGAAGGCGCCGGCCATGCGCTCGCGCTGCAGGCGCAGCATCATCACCACGTCGGCATCCTTGAGCCCTTCCTCCATCGAGTGGAAGACCTCGACGCCCATGTCCCTGATGCCCGAGGGGAGCAGGGTCGACGGCGCCACCACCCTGACCCGCGCGCCCATCGCGTTAAGGAGCAGGATGTTGGAGCGGGCGACCCGCGAATGCAGCACGTCGCCGCAGATGGCGACGATGATCCGTGACAGCTTGCCCTTGGCCCGGCGGATGGTCAGCGCGTCGAGCAGCGCCTGGGTCGGGTGCTCGTGCTGGCCGTCGCCGGCATTGACCACCGAGCAGGCCACCTTCTGCGCCAGAAGCGCCGCGGCGCCGGCCGAAGAATGCCGCAGCACCAGGACGTCCGGCCGCATCGCGTTCAGCGTCATCGCCGTGTCGATCAGCGTCTCGCCTTTTTTCACCGAGGAATTGCCGACCGACATGTTCATCACGTCGGCGCCGAGGCGTTTGCCGGCCAGCTCGAAGGACGACTGGGTGCGGGTGGAAGCTTCGAAGAACAGGTTGATCTGGGTGAGCCCCCGCAGCGTGGAGGTCTTTTTCTCCCGCTGCCTGGAAATCTTCACGGCCTCGTCGGCCTTGTCGAGAAGAAAGGTGATATCCTGTTCGGTAAGGCCCTTGATGCCGATCAGATGGCGGTGAGGGAAGAAGACCATGGACACGTCTCCGCTTGCGTTCGGCGGTCTATAAGGTCTGACGGCAGGAGCCGCAAGCCGGCGAGGGGTTTATCTCACTGCTTGTTTGAGAGGATCGCGACATGAAGGTTTTTTGAGGCAGGTGCGGCCTTTTGTTGAGAACGCCCGGATTCCTGATTGGGCGCCGTTCCCAGGCCCGGTAACTTCCGCTAGAACCCGTTTCATGAACCAGATGTCGCGCGCCGAAGAAAAATTTGCCGAACTCAACCAGCCAAAACCCTGGTCCGGCATCAATGCCTATAGATCCGATCCGCTGGTCGTCGACCTGACGAGCACGCTGAACCGCACCATCCGCGAGGAATACGACCAGCTCGGCCGTTACGTCACCTCGCCGGAGGCGCAGGAACTCGCGCGCATGGCGAATGAAAACCCGCCGAAGCTCAAGACCCACGGTCCGCGCGGTGAAAGGCTCGATGTCGTCGAATTCCATCCGGCCTGGCATGCGCTGATGCGCCGTTCGATGCAGACCGGCCTGCATTCGTCGGTGTGGGAAAACGTGCCCGAAGCCAAGGGCCACGAACACAAGGCGCGCGCGACGCGGTTCTATCTGACGGCGCAGCTCGAATGCGGGCATCTGTGCCCGCTGACCATGACCAGCGCCTCGATCGCCGCGCTGATGGCCTCGCCCCGCGTCCAGAAAGAGTGGGCGCCGAAAATCCTGTCGCGCAAATACGATTCGACGAATCGCCCGGCGTTGCAGAAGAGCGCGGTGACGCTCGGCATGGGCATGACGGAGAAGCAGGGCGGCACCGACGTGCGCGCCAACCGCTCGACCGCCGAGCGGGTCGGCGAAGGCATCTACCGGCTCTCCGGCCACAAGTGGTTCATGTCGGCGCCGATGAGCGACGGTTTCGTCATGCTGGCGAAAACCGGCGACGGCATCGGCTGTTTCCTCGTGCCGCGGCTGCTGGAGGACGGGTCGGCCAACGGCCTGCAGTTCCAGCGTCTGAAGGACAAGCTCGGCAACCGCTCGAACG
Source organism: Hyphomicrobiales bacterium (assembly GCA_900471605.1). Taxonomy (GTDB): domain Bacteria; phylum Pseudomonadota; class Alphaproteobacteria; order Rhizobiales; family Rhizobiaceae; genus Neorhizobium. The sequence continues at coordinate 24,487 of UCEY01000052.1, forward strand.
CGTCTTCCGAGGTCGAGTTCACCGATGCCTTCGGTTATCTGCTGGGCGAACCCGGTGGCGGCATCCGCACCATTCTCGACATGGTCACCCTGACGCGGCTCGACTGCGCGCTGGCCTCGGCCGGCATCATGCGCGCGTCGCTTGCCGAAGCGGTCCACCATACCCGCGGCCGGGCCGTGTTCGGCAAGAAACTGGTCGACCAGCCGCTGATGACCCGCGTGCTGGCCGACATGGCGCTCGACGTGGCCGCCGCGACGGCGCTCGCGTTCCGGCTGGCCGACTCCTTCGATCGCGCCGCCAGCAATCCGGCCGACGCGGCCTTTGCCCGCGTCATGACCCCGGTCATCAAATACTGGAACTGCAAGATCGCGCCTTCGCTGATCTACGAGGCGATGGAGTGCATCGGCGGCAACGGCTATATCGAGGAGCGGCCGATCGCGAGGCATTACCGTGAGGCCCCGGTCAACGCGATCTGGGAAGGCTCGGGCAATGTGATGGCGCTCGACGTGCTCAGGGTCCTGTCGCGTGGGCGGGACCTGTTCAACACGGTGCTTGCGGGTTTCGAGCGGGATCTTGGCCCGGCGGGCAAAAAGACGGTCGAAGTGCTGCGCGCCGCCATGGCGCTCTGCGAAACCGATGAGGGCGCTGCCCGCCTTCTCGTGGAGCAACTGGCCCTTGCGGCGGCTGCATCCGAACTGGTGCGGCTCGGGGCCGGCAAGATCGCCGATGCCTTCCTGGAAACGCGGCTCGCCGGCGGCTGGCGCTCGACCTACGGCATGCTCGATGCCCGGTTCGACGCTCGCTATATCGTCGACCTGCTTTATCCCGCCGCCACGTAGGCCACGGTCGTCATCACGACTGGAATGGTGAGAAACGAGGCGACGACCTGCAGGGTTGCCGCCGCGGCGTACATGTCCGCATCGCCGTTCAATTGTTTGGCCAGCAGATAGCCGTTCATCGCGGTCGGGACCGCTGCGCTCAATGCAAGCAGCACGAGGCCGTTGCCCTGGACCCCGCAGAGCAAACCGACGCCGACGGCGACGACCGGGAAGGCGATCAGCTTCAGCACGACGGCCAGAAGGGTGATCGGCCGGGGCCTGAGCGCATCCATGACCCGAAGGCCGGCGCCGACCGTGATCAGGCCGAGGCTGAGCGAAGCCTGAGACAGAAGGTCGACGGTCACCATGACAGGCTCGTAGATCGGAATGCCGGCGACGTTGACGAGGATGCCGAGCGCCGTCGAGAGGATCAGCGGATTGGTGCAGATTCTATAGAGGATCGCCCTATAGTTCCGGTCGTGGCCGGAGAACCACAGCAGCACCGTCACGTTGATGAAGTTGAGCGGAATGATGATCGCCGCCATCACCAGGCCGACCATGGTCAGGCCCTGCGGGCCGTAGGTCTTTGCGGCGATCGCCAGCGCCATGAACGCGTTCCAGCGCGTCGCCGTCTGGAACAGCGACGTATAGGCCGGCCCGCCGACGCGCAGATTGCGCAGCAGAGGCCATGCCAGCAGCAGCCCGACCGACATCACCAGCACGGAAATGATCGCCGCGAAACTGACTGTCAGGTTGTCGCTGTTGGAGAAATCCGCCTTGGCCATGGTTGCAAAGAGCAGGGCCGGAAACAGCACCCAGTAGCTGCACTGCTCGAGCCCGTCCCAGAATTCGGGATTGATGATCGGCGCGCGTTTCAGCCCGACGCCGAGCAGGACGAGCAGGAAGATCGGCAGGACGCTTTGGAAGACGATGAGCATGGGGAGGGCATGTCGGTGGGAGGATACGATCTCGTTAGTCCTCCCGTGCCGATAGTGCAATGCACCCCGGGTGAATTCAAGTGCGGCGTGCGCAATCCTGTGCATGGCGGCCGAGACCGCTTGCGGCGGTGGATGGCTCGGACTATCGCGGTGGGTCAAGATGAAACCGAAACAGGCGGACAATGCTGCAGATCCCTGAAGTGACAGCGCAACAAGGTTCGGTCGCCAAAGTGCGCAGCCGCGCCGGCACCGAGCGGGCGATCTTCCTGGCGGCCCGTGCGCTGCTTGCGGAACAAGGGTTCCAGGGTTTCGGCATCAATGCGGTGGCGCGCCGGGCCGGCTGCGACAAGCAGCTTATCTATCGGTATTACGGCGGCCTCGACGGGCTGATCGAGGCGATCGGCGCCGATCTCGGCACCTGGGTCAAGGACCGCATCCCGGAAGATACGGGCGGCATGTTCCTGCTCACCTATGGCGACCTGATGGAAAAGCTCTCCATCTATTTCATGGAAGCCCTGCGCGACGACCCGCTGGTCTGCAAGATCGTCGCCTGGGAAGTCTCGCAGGATACGCCGCAGGTCCGCCGGCTGTCGGAGGCGCGCACCAAGGCGCTCGGCAAATGGCTCGAGAAGATGCGCGGCTCGCTGACGCCGCCGAAGGGTGTCGATGCCGCGACCACCAATGCGCTGCTTTTCGCGGCCATCCAGCACCTGGTGATTTCAGCGGCCGTCAGCGGCCAGTTCGCCGGCATGGCGTTGAAAACGGAGAAGGACTGGGACAAGGTCGGCAACGCGCTTCGCCGGCTGGTGCGTGCGATCTACGGCTGATCCGCCGACACGTCTTGAAGCCGTAACCTCTGCCTAATATCTCTTTGGCAGACGGAGGAAGTGATCATGACGGTACCGACGCTTTACGAATGGATTGGCGGCTTCGACGCGCTTTTGCGGCTGACGACGGAGTTCTATCGTCGCGTCCCGGCAGATGACCTGCTCGGCCCGGTCTTCGCCGGCATGGACAAGAACCACCCCGAGCATGTTGCGATGTTCATCGCCGAAGTCATAGGCGGGCCGAAGCTTTATTCCGAGCAGCACGGCGGTCACCCGGCCATGGTGCGCCATCATCTCGACAGGCACCTGACGGAACAGATGCGCCGGCGCTGGATCAATCTTCTGTTCGACAGCTATACCGACCTCGGGCTTCCCGCCGACCCGGAATTTGCCTCGGCGCTGGTCGGCTACCTGGAATGGGGAACGCGGCTGGCGGTCATCAATTCTCAGCCCGGCGCAAAGGTCTACGAACATGCTCCCATGCCGAAATGGGGCTGGGGCGAGACAGGCGGTCCCTACATTCCAAAGAAGCCGGTGCCGCCGTCGGCCTGAGCCGCGTTATCCACAGCCGCCCTGCCGGAATTAACCATGCCGCCCGGTTTCCGTTGCAGGAAATCCCCCACGGCCTAGATTGGCATTAACGCATTGTTAACCAAGACATTGGCCGGGCGCGCTCAGGATGGGAACGACAATCAGGGAGAGTGCATTGCTGCTCGTCATGACGACGATCTTCGCGGTGCTGGCGCTTGATATCGCGGTTCCCGCACTGGTCCTGAGCCTGATGGCTCTGTCGAGATGGCTCGTGTCGCTGGAAATATATCCGGTCGAGCCGAGGGGGAAGACCGCATGAAGTGGTTCCTGATATTGTGGGCCGGACCGGTCCTGCTGCTGTCCGGCTGGTACGGGCTTTCCTACTACGACATGAGCTTCGGCTTCTTCATGCTCACCCGCCAGACCCATGATCTGGTCTTCCAGGTTTACGGGAATATCCTCGGAATTCCGCCGGAAACCATTCCGCCGCTGGTGGCCCGCGCTATCGCCTTTGATAGTCTGGTCGTGTTTGCCATCGTCGCATTCCGCAAGCGCAAGGCCATTGCCGCCTGGTGGCAGAGGCGTCAGCTTGCGAAATCGGTTTCCCTGCCGAGCGAAGAGAGCCTGTCGAGCGCTCCCTGAAGGATGAAGCTCGCCGCGGCGGAATCGATCCGCTCGGCGCGCTTGGCTCGCGACACGTCCATTTCCAGAAGCGCCCGCTCGGCGGCGACCGTCGAGAGCCGTTCGTCCCAGAAGACGAAGGGCAGGGCGGTCTTTTCCGACATCGAACGCACGAAGGCCCGCGTCGCCTGCACCCGCGGGCCGGCAGATCCGTCCATGTTCATCGGCAGGCCGATGACGAAGCCCGCCACCTTCTCCTTCTCGGCAAAGCCGAGCAGCACTTGCGCATCCTGGGTGAATTTCACCCGCTTGATGACCGGCCGGGGAGAGGCGAAACGCCGCCCGATATCCGACATGGCGAGCCCGATCGTCTTGGTGCCGAGGTCGAGCCCGGCGATCGCCTGTCCGGGCTGAAGGGCTTCGGCCAGCTCCTCGATCGTCATCACCGTCATGCGTTCTTCATCCCCGCGATCCAAAAAGGGTGACCGGGGAGAGTTTGTCCCACCCGCTGTCCACTTCCCTTTAGCCTCATATCGGCTATGTGTCGTTACCATCCCGCATCATATTGAAGGAGAGTTTTCCATGAAGATCACCTGGCTCGGCCATGCCGCCTTCCGCATCGAGACCGCCAAGGCGAAGATCCTGATCGACCCTTTCCTGACCTACAATCCGGCCTTTGCCGGCCAGGACATCAAGGCCGCCGCCGAGGGCCTGACCCATATCCTGCTCACCCACGGCCATGGCGACCATGTCGGCGACACGGTGCAGATCGCCAAGGAAACCGGCGCCGTCGTGCTCGCCAACTACGACCTTGGCGTCTGGCTGGCCAAGAAGGGCGTTGAAAAGCTCGAAATGGGCAATACCGGCGGCACGATCAATTTCGACGGCTTCACCGCCACCTTCACCAATGCGCTGCATTCTTCCGCCTCGCTCACCGAAGACGGTGTTTCCCACTGCCTCGGCAATGCCAACGGCCTGATGCTGCATTTCGACGACGAGCCCTCGGTCCTCCACATGGGCGACACCGACATCTTCTCCGACATGGCCCTGATCAACGAACTGCACCAGCCGGATATCGGCATCGTGCCGATCGGCGACCGTTTCACCATGGGCGGTGCCGTCGCAGCGCTCGCCTGCCAGCGCTTCTTCGACTTCAAGCATGCACTGCCCTGCCATTACGGCCTGCCGGGCGTCGATCAGACGCCGGAAAAATTCGTGAAGGGCATGGAAGGCACCCGCACCCGCGTCGAGACGCCGGCTCCGGGCGGCAGCCTGACGTTCTGATCCATACCTCCTGCGGCGCGCGCCTTCGCAAATTGAGGCGCGCTCCCTGTTGCGAAGGGCGGACGCGGCGATTATAGCGGGTAGGAATTTTCTTGCCCGGAGTCATGCCATGTCCGTCGATCTCGCCACCGTCAAGCGCGTCGCGCGCCTTGCCCGCATTGCGGTCACCGAGGAAGATGCCAATCGCATGGTCGGCGAGCTGAACGGTATCATCAATTTCGTCGAGCAGCTTTCCGAAGTCGATGTCACTGGCGTCGAACCGATGACCTCGGTCACCCCGATGGACATGCGCAAGCGCGCCGACGCCGTTACCGATGGTGACAAGGCCGGCGATATCGTCGCCAATGCGCCGACCACCGACCATAATTTCTTCCTGGTGCCGAAGGTCGTCGAGTGAGCGCTTGAATAGCGCCCCCGCCGAACCTCCTCCTCGTTTTCGAACCGTTTGAAGAGCCCATGACCGAACTCACCAGCCTCACCATTGCCGAAGCCCGCGAAAAGCTCGAAGCGAAGGAATTCACCTCCGTCGAACTGACCGAGGCCTATCTCGCCGCGATCGACGCCGCCAACTCGGTGTTCAACGCCTATGTGGCCGTGACGCCGGAAAAGGCGCTCGACATGGCAAAGGCTTCCGACGCGCGCCGCGCCGGAGGCAAGGTCGGCGCTCTGGAAGGCATCCCGCTCGGCATCAAGGACCTGTTTGCCACCCGCGACGTCCACACCCAGGCCTGCAGCCACATCCTCGACGGCTTCCAGCCGAAATACGAATCGACGGTGACCCAGAACCTCTGGGACGACGGCGCGGTGATGCTCGGCAAGCTGAACATGGACGAGTTCGCCATGGGCTCTTCCAACGAAACCTCGCATTACGGCGCCGTGGTCAATCCGTGGAAGGCCAAGGGCTCGAACCAGCAGCTCGTGCCCGGCGGTTCCTCCGGCGGTTCTGCCGCTGCCGTCTCCGCATTCCTGTGCGCCGGTGCGACCGCTACCGATACCGGCGGTTCGATCCGCCAGCCGGCCGCCTTCACCGGTACCGTCGGCATCAAGCCGACCTACGGCCGCTGCTCGCGCTGGGGCACGGTCGCGTTTGCCTCGTCGCTCGACCAGGCCGGCCCGATCGCCCGCGACGTACGCGACGCCGCGATCATGCTGAGGTCGATGGCGTCGGTCGACGCCAAGGACACGACCTCGGTCGACCTGCCGGTGCCGGATTACGAAGCCTCCCTCGGCCAGTCGCTCAAGGGTATGAAGATCGGCATTCCGAAGGAATACCGCGTCGAGGGCATGCCGGAAGAAATCGAAAAGCTTTGGGCGCAAGGCATCGCCTGGTTGAAGGATGCCGGCGCCGAGATCGTCGACATCACCCTGCCGCATACCAAATACGCCCTGCCGGCCTATTACATCGTCGCCCCTGCCGAAGCCTCGTCGAACCTCGCCCGTTACGACGGCGTGCGCTACGGCCTGCGCGTCGACGGCAAGGACATCGTCGACATGTACGAGAAGACCCGCGCGAGCGGCTTCGGCACCGAGGTCAAGCGCCGTATCATGATCGGCACCTATGTTCTGTCGGCCGGTTATTACGACGCCTATTACCTGCAGGCCCAAAAGGTCCGCACGCTGATCAAGCGCGACTTCGAGATCGTCTTCGACGCCGGCGTCGATGCGATCCTGACGCCCGCCACGCCGTCCTCGGCCTTCGGCATCGCCGACGAGGACCTCGCGTCGGATCCGGTCAAGATGTACCTCAACGACATCTTCACGGTGACGGTCAATATGGCCGGCCTGCCGGGCATTGCCGTTCCTGCCGGCCTCGACGCCAAGGGCCTGCCGCTCGGCCTGCAGCTGATCGGCAAGCCGTTCGAGGAGGAAACGCTGTTCCGCACCGCTTACGTCATCGAACAGGCCGCCGGCCGGTTCACGCCGGCGAAGTGGTGGTAAGCGGTCTTACAATCCGGAAAATGACGCTCGCCGACCACCATGTGGTCGGCGAAGTCGGTTTTGCAGCCTGGAAAACCAGCACTGCGGGCGAAGCGGGTTTCACCGACCCGTCCGTGATCGAAGCCGCTCGCAAGGCTTTCCTTGATTATCCCGTTAAAGCCAAAGGCGACGTCGCCGTTGCCGAGCTTGAGGGAAGGGTGGCCGGCTGGGGCGCCCGCGAGGACCAACCCGATAGTATTTCCGATATCTGGGTCGATCCCGCCTTTCAGGGCCGCGGTATCGGTTCGGCGCTGGTGCGGTATTTCCTGGAGCGCATCGAGACGGAAGGTCTCTCGATCGCCAGGATACATACCCGCGCCACCAATGCCGGTGCGACAAGGCTTTATCAGCGGTGTGGTTTTTCGGTCGTCTGGAGGGGAGAGGAGTTCGATTCCGGGCTCGGCATCCCGCTCGAAAAACTGCACCTTGAAAAGCGTCTGGGTTGAAGATCTGCATTTTCTAATTTGTTGCGGTTATGCAACTACCGATCGATTGCAACTCTCCGCTGTAATTTTACCCGTTGCATATGCGGCCCGAAATGCCCTAAACGCGCCCTCCCGGTCGTCAGCCGGTGTGGACGTCAACGGATGGAGTTCCAAACCTCCTCCCGTGCAGCCGGCTTTGCCGTCCTGCATACGGATGCCGCATCGGAGGTCGGACAAGCGGATATAGCTCAGCCAGGAAGAGCGCCGGATGCAGAATCCGGAGGTCGCGGGTTCGAATCCCGTTATACGCCCCATTTGGATAGCTCAGACGGGTAGAGCATCAGACTGATAATCTGATTGTCGAAGGTTCGAATCCTTCTCCAAGGCTGGCTCCTAACCAGCAACACCCTGCGAAGGTGTCAAACAGGATTGACGGTTCGGGAACCGGAATGTCGAGGAAAGGAAAGAGGCCGAAAGGTCTCGGACTTTTCTAAAAACCAGGGGCGCAAGCCAGGACGACAGTGATGACCAAGCCGCATGCCGGCCGGCCAGGGAGTGCGCTCCAGGGCTCGCCCGTGTGCTGCGACGTCCGCTCCCGCCGTTCCGCAAGTGCCGTCTGCCACCGGTTCCCGGATCATTGCCGGGCGAACTGCAGAACTGAACGAAACGAAACACGAAACGCAAAAGGAACAATCGGTCGATGACTTGAGCAACGCCGAAGGAGTAACGAACATGACAAAGCTTCTCGAGATGATTTTGGGGCGCAAGCGCGTCCTGGTAAAGGAAAACGAACGTGTGATCGCCCTCAACGAGGGCCGTATTCAGGGCATTTACGGGGCCGGCATGCATTGGCTGCGGAACACCCGAAATAGCCTGGAGATCGCGCGCTACGACCTGACCAACCCGGCATTCGTTTCGGTTTACGAGAAGGCTCTGTTCGATAGGCTCCCGGATGTCGCCGAGCGCAACCTGACCGTTTTCCGAACTGCCGCCACCGAGGTTGCGGTGATCGAGCGGGACGGTGTGATCCACTCCGTCTTGATGCCGAACCAGAAGCTCGTCGTCTGGAAGGACGCCGGGCCGTGGACGGAAAAGCGGATCGACGTTTCGGAGAACCTGACCGTCGACCCGGCATTGACGCGCCGGATCGTCCAGGCCCGTAAGGCCGAAGCGATCACCATGCATCTCGTCAACGAAGGGCAGGTGGGTCTGCTGTTCATCGACGGCGCGCAGGCCGGAACGCTCGTCGCTGGTATCCATGCCTTCTGGAATGTCGGCAAGGCTTGCCAGGTGAAGGTGATCGACCTGAAGTGGCAGTCGCTCGACGTTTCGGGCCAGGAACTCCTGACCCGTGACCGCGTGACGATCCGCGTCAACATCTCCGCCGAATACCGGGTTACCGATCCGGTCAAGGCGGTGACCGTTGTGAAGGACTTCTCCGACGCGCTGTACCGCGCGCTGCAGTTCGTCTTCCGCCGTACGCTCGGCAGCCTGACGCTCGACCAGATCCTCGAGCGGAAGGTGACGATCAATGCCGAAGCCGCCGAAAAGGTCCGCGAGGACATGGCGGCGATCGGCATCGAGGTCTCCGGCATCGAGCTCAAGGACGTGATCCTGCCGGGCGAAATGCGTGAGATCCTGAACCAGGTCGTTACCGCCGAAAAGCAGGCCGAGGCCAACGTCATTCGCCGCCGCGAGGAAACGAACGCCACCCGTTCGCTCCTCAACACGGCGAAGGTCATGGCCGAAAACCCGGTCATGCTGCGCCTGAAGGAGCTCGAAGCGCTCGAAACCATCGCCGGCAAGGTTGGTCACCTGACCATCCATAACGGCACCGGCGGATTGATGCACGACATCGTCAATCTGCGTGACTGATAAGGCAGGTGCCGTCTCGGATTTCGGGGCGGCGCCTGTTATAGGTCTCTCACTTTGGAGGAGACCTCATGTCGAAATCTGATCTTTCAACCTTGATCGATGCCTTCGACCAGCTCGCCGACGCGGGCTTCACGATGGGCGCTGAATGGGAAACGGTCCACAATATTTGCCAGGCCCATGAAGGCGACAAGCCGTTCGACTGGGGCCACGCGCTCTGCCACCGCATCGAAGGCGACGACTGGAACGCCGACTATTGGTACCGCCGAGCCGGCAAGAAGCGGATCGGCTCGATCGGCGAAGAGTGGGCTGCGATGAAGGTCGAGCTTACGGTTGCCTGACGCCTGTAAAGTTTGCCGCGCGCCAAGGAGGCACGCGGCGTTTCTTTCTATCGATTATCCTGCTCGGCTCTCACCAGTACCAGCCCCCTTTCGGTGATGCGGTATGGCCTGCCGCCCTGGGATTTGATCGCCTTCTTCTGCTTGAGCTTGCGGAAGGTGACGAGGTCGAGGCCCGAGAAAGCCCAGCCCTCGCGGGTGACGAGCTGCAGCTTTTCGATCTTCCTGTTGTCGTCGCGGGTAATCTCGATCCTGCCGCCCTGGGCGAGCAGATGGAGGATGCGCTGTTCGGCGCGGGAAATGTCCATGTCTTGATGTCCGGAGAAGCGCTCGAAACGAGCGCACAAAAACGTTGCCGGCGTCGCAAAACGTCGGGGTTCTCGTTTTTGTCTGGGCCGGCGCGGCTAGGTGCGGGGCCGGCCCCTTAGCGGGTCTCTACGGAAGAGAACATCAAAACTCCATCGATACGCTATCCGCACTAGGCGGGTTTTCCCTCTCGGTCAAGCACCTGACGAAAGCGCCCTATAAGTTGCACTGGTCAAAGCGCGGACTCAGTGTTCTACTGACGCTGCAGCAGGGGAAGATATGGCCCATATTCGCAATGCGCGTGAGGACGAGGTGGATATCCTGGCGGAAATCGGCTTCCGCTCCTGGGAGAAGGCCATGATTTCGATCGGCGAAATGACCGATATGCGCTCCAGCGCCCGCACCGCCTTCCAGAATTTTACCCGCTCCTCCTGGCTCACCATCACCGTCGTCGAACAGGGCGGCAATCTTGCCGGCTGGGCTGCGCGCGAAAAGCTTGACGAACTGATCTCCGATTTCTGGATCGACCCGTCTTTCAAGGGGCAGGGGCTCGGCCGCGCGCTTCTGACGGAGGTAGAAGCCGAGATCGTCCATCAGGGTTTCGAAGTCGCCCGCGTCGAGACCCATGCCCGCAATGCCGAGGCGGTCGGCTTCTTCGAGAAGCAGGGTTACTCCATCAACTGGCTGTCGATCACCTATTCCCCCAAGATCGACCGCGACGTGCAGTCGGTCGGTCTCTCGAAGCGCCTCGTCCTCGAAGCGCCGGAAACTTACGGGCCAAGTTTCTAGATCGCCCCTACAATCGCCGCTACAGCTTGCCGCATTAAATCCGGCGCAAGCAGCCATGACGCCGCTCCGATAACATGAAGGGTGACGATCATCATCAGCAACGTGCGGAAAGGCTCCTTGCGGGTCTTGTGCCGCAGCATCTGCTGTGCAGCTACAGCGCCCAGGCTGCCTCCGATGAAGGCTATGCCCAGGAGCGTGCGTTCGCTGATCCGCCACGTGTCGCCGATCGCCGCATGCTTGTCCCACCAATACATGCAGAATGCGACGACGTTCAGGAGTAGATAAAGGATGAATGGCGTGAGTAGGGTCGATAGCTCCATCCCGCAATTTCACCGGAGTCCGGTTAAAACCGGCTGAACAATAGCATTCGCGGCGATCCCTGCTTGCGGCAAGTCTTGCACCTCCGCGCCATTTGCTCTACCTCCAGAAAATCCAGTCGAGACCATTTCACGAGCATCAGATGACCCTTGTCGACGTCCGCACGCCCGATCCGAAACGCTTCATTCCCGGCGCCACCGGCGATTGGGAAGTCATTATCGGCATGGAGGTGCACGCCCAGGTTCTCTCCAATTCCAAGCTCTTCTCCGGCGCCTCGACCGAGTTCGGCAAGCCGGCCAATTCCAACGTCTCGCTTGTCGATGCGGCCATGCCCGGCATGCTGCCGGTCATCAACGAGGAATGTATCCGCCAAGCGGTGCGCACCGGTCTCGGCCTCAAGGCCCAGATCAACAAGCGTTCGCTGTTCGACCGCAAGAACTATTTCTATCCGGACCTGCCGCAGGGCTACCAGATCTCCCAGTACAAGGATCCGATCGTCGGCGAGGGCAAGATTGTCATCTCGCTCGGCCCGGATCGCCAGGGCCAGTTCGAGGATATCGAGATCGGCATCGAGCGCCTGCATCTGGAACAGGATGCCGGCAAGCTGATGCACGACCAGCATCCGACCATGTCCTATGTGGACCTCAACCGTTCCGGCGTGGCGCTGATGGAGATCGTCTCCAAGCCCGACATGCGCTCCTCCGACGAAGCCAAGGCCTACATGACCAAGCTGCGTTCGATCGTGCGTTACCTCGGCACCTGCGACGGCAACATGGACGAAGGCTCTATGCGCGCCGACGTCAACGTCTCGGTACGCCGTCCGGGCGCCGAATTCGGCACCCGCTGCGAGATCAAGAACGTCAACTCGATCCGCTTCATCGGCCAGGCGATCGAATACGAGGCGCGCCGCCAGATCGGCATTCTCGAGGACGGCGGCTCGATCGACCAGGAAACCCGGCTGTTCGACCCGAACAAGGGCGAGACCCGTTCGATGCGCTCCAAGGAAGACGCGCACGACTACCGCTATTTCCCCGATCCGGACCTGCTGCCGCTTGAATTCGACGATGCCTTCATCGAGGAACTGCGTGCAGGCCTGACCGAGCTGCCCGACGATAAGAAGGCCCGTTTCGTGAAGGAGCTCGGCCTGTCGATCTACGACGCCTCGGTTCTGGTCTCGGAAAAGGCGATCGCCGATTATTTCGAGGCGGTTGCCGAAGGCCGCGACGGCAAGATCGCCGCCAACTGGGTCATCAACGACCTGTTGGGCGCCTTGAACAGAACCGGCAAAGACATTGAAGAGACTCCGGTTTCTCCCGCCCAGCTCGGCGCCATCATCGACCTCATCAAGGCCGAGACGATTTCCGGCAAGATCGCCAAGGACCTGTTCGAGATCGTGCTCACCGAAGGCGGCGATCCGGCCGAGATCGTCGAGTCCCGCGGCATGAAGCAGGTCACCGATACCGGCGCGATCGAGGCGGCCGTAGACGAGATCATCGCCGCCAACCCGGACCAGGTCGCCAAGGTCAAGGCGAAACCCACGCTTGCCGGCTGGTTCGTCGGCCAGGTGATGAAGTCCACCGGCGGCAAGGCCAACCCGCAGGCCGTGCAGGCGCTCGTCAAGGCGAAGCTCGGGATCGAAGAGGAGTAGGCCGGATGGTCTACTTCGTCCGCACCGCCGGTGATGCTGACGTCGAGAAGATCCGCGCCCTGCTGGCGGCGACCTTCCATGATACCTATGACCCGTTTTATGGGGTGGACCAGGTCCAGCGGATGGTGAGCGGCTGGCATTCGGCGGCAGCCGTCCGGGCGCGCATCCAGAAGCGCGGTGGCGAGTTCCTGGTGGCCGACAACGGCAGGGAGATCGGCGGCATCGGTTATGCCGCCATGTATCCGAAGATGGTGAAGACGGCGATGCTGCATCAGCTCTACGTCAAGCCGTCCTGCCAGAACGAGGGCATCGGGCGGGATATCTTCGCCGAGCTCGAAACCTGTTTCCCGGATGCCGAGATCATGCGGGTCGAGGTGGCGCTGCCGAACGTGCGGGCGCTCTCCTTTTATGAGCGGCTCGGATTTTCCGAGGTCGACCGGATGGAGGAATGGGGCGCCCCCAATTCCGGCCTGCCGGCGATCATCATGGAGAAGCGGCTACCGGTCTGACGGTTGCCGCCCGACGACACCCTTATTGCGCAGGATCGAATTTCTTGCCGTCCTCGTCGTAGATCGCCACCAGGCTGCATTCCATCAGGCCCTTGCGCTGCTTCATGTCGCAGATGGATCTGGAGGCTTTGATGGCGGTCTCCTTGCTGTCGAAGCCGCAGAAGGTCTCGTGCCAATGCGGCCCCTCCTTGGATTGCGCGAAGACGTCGATGCTCCAGCCGGCCGGGAAACAGGCAGTCGTTTCAAGGCAGTCCTCGGCCGTCCCGCCGTCCTTGATGCATTTCTTCTTGGCGCAGTCGAGCGCCTTGCGGATCGAGGACGCAAAGCAGACGCCGCTGCTCATTTCCGGCGCCTGGGAGAAACCGACCGCGCCGCGGCCTTCCGCAAAGGCCGCCATCGGCCACGCCGCCATGACGACAGCCAATAAAATCACCCCAGGTCTTTGTGCCATCGCCCCAGCCCCTCTAAGCTTCGCGGGAATCATGCCGATTCTGCGTTGAAAGGAAAGAGATGACGGAGAAGCTTATTATCCGCCGGGCTCGCGAAACGGATCTTCCGGCGCTGATCGCCCTTTTTGCCGCCGACGACGTGGGTGGACACGGCGACACGACAGACGAAAGCGCCTATGAAGACTATCTGCGCGCCTTCAACGTCATAGATGCATCGCAGAACGAGCAGCTTTTCGTCGCCGATATCGAGGGAGAGGTGGTCGGCACGTTCGAAATCATGTTCAGCCGGACTTTGACGGGCAGGGGTTCGCTGTCGATGGTCGTGGAAGCCGTCCAGACCCGGTCGGACATGCGCGGCAAAGGCATCGGCGCGCGGATGATCGAATATGCGGTCGAGGAGGCGCGGCGCCGCGACTGCCGCACCGTCCGGCTCACCTCCAACATGGCGCGCACCGATGCGCATCGCTTCTATGAGCGCCTCGGCTTCGCCAAAAGCCATTTCGGCTTCAAGATGAAGCTCAAATGAGGGTGCGCGACATTTGGAATCACTGGACATCGAAGGCGCCAAGCGGCATAAGCGGATCAGTCACTTCGATCGTCATCCTGTTTGCCTAGCCGACGGAACATCCATGAAAAACCTCCTGCTGCAGATCTTCACCTGGTGGAACGGACAGACCATGGGCACCCGGTTCTTCACCTGGCGTTTCGGCAAGAGGGTCGGCGAAGACGAGCTGGGCAATGTCTATTACGAAGGTCCGATGACCTCCTGGGGCAAGCCGAAGCGTTGGGTGATCTACAAGAACTACGCCGAAGCCTCCGCAATCGGGCCTGGCTGGCACGGCTGGATGCACTACCGCACCGACGTTCCGCCTTCGAAGGAAGACTACAAGGCGCGGGAATGGCAGAAGCCGCACAAGCCGAATGCCACCGGCACGCCGCTCGCCTATCGCCCGCAGGGCTCGCTTGCCGCGACCGGCGAACGCCCCCGCGTCACCGGCGATTACGACGCCTGGACGCCCGGCAACTGACACCTGTTTTGGCCACATTCGACCTCTAGGGGTCGGTGCCGACGGGATTTGCCGAGACGGGAAGCATAATGGGATTGATGACGGTTTTTCCACGCAAGCCAATGGTCGGCGCACTGATCGCGCTGGCATCCGTGCTTGCGGCGGACGGTGTATCGGCGGCGCGGTTGAGCAATCCCGTTGCGGTCTTTGCCGGCATCGACAAGATCACCGGCCGCATCACCACGTTCGACGTCTATGTCAACGAGACCGTCCAGTACGGCGCGCTGCAGGTGACGCCGAAAGTCTGCTATTCCCGCGACGAGACGGAAGCCCAGAAGATCGACGGTTTCGTGGAAGTGGACGAGATCACCCTCGACCGCAAGATCCGCCGCATCTTTACCGGCTGGATGTTCGCCGACAGCCCCGGCCTCAACGCCGTGGAACATCCGATCTATGACGTGTGGCTGACTGGCTGCAAGCAGAAGTCCGACGTCCCGCCGCCGAAGGCGACCAACTGATCTTCCTTAAAACGTCAGATGCGGCACTTCGACCGCGGCTCTCAGGAGCTTGAGATAGTCGTCCTTGGGAACGTCGATCGCGCCGAACGTCTTCAGATGCTCGGTGGTGAACTGCGTGTCGAGCAGGGTAAAGCCGTTTTCCCGAAGCCGCTCCACCAGATGCACGAGGCAGATCTTGGAGGCGTTGGTGCGCCTCGAAAACATGCTCTCGCCGAAGAAGGCGGAGCCGAGCGAAACGCCGTAAAGCCCGCCGACCAGCTCACCGCCCTCGAAGGCCTCGACGCTGTGCGCATGGCCCATGCGGTGCAGTTCGGTATAGAGCTTGCGGATGGTGGAGTTGATCCAGGTGCTCGGCCGGTCGCCGGCAGGTTCGGCGCATAAGGCCATCACGCGCTCGAAGGCCGTGTCGAAACGGATGTCGAACGGGGCCTTGCGGACCGCCTTGGCGAGGCTTTTCGAGACGTGGAAGGCGTCGAGCGGCAGGAGCCCACGCATTTCCGGCTCGACCCAGAAGATTTCCGGGTCGTCTGCCGATTCGGCCATCGGGAAGAGGCCGATGGAATAGGCGCGCAGCAGGATTTCCGGGGTTATCGCCGGGTAATATCTGCCACGTCGCCCTGCCATCGATCTCCCTAATGCGTCTTGTCGCCGGCGAGATAGTGTTCCAGCCAGTGAATGTCATAATCGCCGTTGGCGATATCCGGATTGTCGACGAGGTCCTGGAAAAGCGGCAGCGTCGTCTTGATGCCGTCCACGACGAACTCGTCCAGCACGCGGCGCAGGCGCATCATGCATTCGACGCGGGTGCGTCCGTGCACGATCAGCTTGCCGATCAGGCTGTCGTAATAAGGCGGGATGCGATAGCCCGCATAGGCGCCGGAATCGACGCGCACGCCAAGGCCGCCCGGTGCATGGAAATGCGTGATCGTGCCGGGGGACGGCACGAAGGTGCGCGGATCCTCGGCATTGATACGGCATTCGATGGCATGGCCGGAGAACACGATGTCCTCCTGCTTGACGGACAGGCCGCCGCCGGAGGCGACGCGGATCTGTTCGTGCACGAGGTCGATGCCGGTGATCGCTTCGGTGATCGGGTGTTCGACCTGGAGACGGGTGTTCATTTCGATGAAATAGAACTCGCCGTTCTCGTAGAGGAACTCGATCGTGCCGGCGCCGCGGTATTTCAGCTTGCGCATCGCATCGGCGCAGATCTCGCCGATCTTCATCCGCTGCTCGACATTGAGGGCTGGGGAGTTTGCCTCTTCCCAGACCTTCTGGTGGCGGCGCTGCAGCGAGCAGTCGCGCTCGCCGAGATGGATGGCATTGCCTTCACCGTCGCCGACCACCTGGATCTCGATATGGCGGGGCTTGCCGAGATATTTTTCCATGTAGACGGCGTCGTTGCCGAATGCGGCGAGCGCCTCGGAGCGGGCCGTCGAGACGGCCTCGTCGAGATCGGCCTCGGTCTTGGCGACCTTCATGCCGCGCCCGCCGCCGCCGGCGGTCGCCTTGATCAGTACCGGGAAGCCGATCTGACGGGCGATTTCCATCGCGTTTTCAGGCTTCACCTCGCCGTCGGAGCCGGGAACGACGGGGATGCCGAGTTCCTGCGCGGTCTGCTTGGCGGTGATCTTGTCACCCATGATGCGGATATGGTCGGCGGTCGGGCCGATGAAGGTGATGCCGTGCGCGTCGAGGATATCCGCGAACTTGGCGTTTTCCGACAGGAAGCCGTAGCCCGGATGCACGGCGTCGGCGCCGGTGATCTCGCAGGCGGCAACGATCTGGTGGATGTTCAGATAGCTCTCGCGCGACGGCGGCGGGCCGATGCACACGCTTTCGTCCGCAAGCCGCACATGCATGGCGTCGGCGTCGGCGGTGGAATGGACCGCGACGGTCGCGATGCCGAGCTCCTTGCAGGCGCGAAGCACGCGAAGCGCGATTTCACCGCGGTTGGCTATGAGGATCTTGGAAATCATGGATGCGCCTTACTCGATGACGACGAGCGGTTGGCCATACTCGACAGGCTGAGCGTCGTTGACCAGGATTTCCGTGACCTTGCCGGAGCGCGGCGAGGGGATCTGGTTCATCGTCTTCATGGCCTCGATGATCAGCAGCGTCTGGCCTTCCTTGACGGTGGCGCCGACTTCGACGAAGGCGCGCGCGCCCGGGGCCGGGGAGAGATAGATGGTGCCGACCATCGGTGCGGTGACGGCGTTCTTGTTGTCCTGGGCGGCAGGCGCTGCAGCGGCAACCGGAGCGGCTGCGGCAGCCGGAGCGTAGGCGGGCGCTGCGATCGGGGCCTGGACATACTGCGTCGTGCCGGCGCGCGATACGCGGATACGCAGATCGTCCTGTTCGACTTCGATCTCGGTGAGGTCGGTCTCGTTGAGAATGTTCGCGAGGTCGCGGATCAGTCCCTTGTCGATACCGTTCTTCTTGTCAGACATGGCAAACCCTATTGTTCTGTTTATCTTGTCAGGCGGTAATGGATTTCAAGGCGTGCAACGCCAGAATGTAGCTCGCGGTGCCAAAACCGCAGATCACGCCCTTTACCGCCGGTGCGATCATCGAATGATGGCGGAATTCCTCCCGCGCGTGGACATTCGAAATATGAAGCTCGATCACCGGCACGGAGATCGCCTTGATGGCGTCGTGCAATGCGATCGAGGTATGGGTAAAGGCGCCGGCATTGATGGCGACGCCCACGGCCTTTTCGTTGGCCTCGTGCATCCAGTCGATCAGCAGGCCTTCATGATTGCTCTGGCGGAAATCGACTTCGAAGCCGAGTTCCTTGCCGGCCGCGATGCAGTCGTTCTCGACGTCCTTCAGCGTGGCTGCGCCGTAGATGCCGGGCTCGCGCTTGCCCAGCATGTTGAGATTGGGGCCGTTAAGGACGAAGACCGTCTTGCTCATCGTTACTCTATTGTTCCACACTGAAATTCAGGGGCCACCTATAGACCGGCGAGGCGGCAAGGGAAAGCCCCCGCCGCGCCGAAAGCCCGTGAGTCCACTGAGATGGAACATCTGTCGGTGAGCTGTGCCCTGTCAGCAGGTCGCCTTGCCGCAGGCGCGCACATTGGCGACCTTCTCCTCGATCGTCTCAAGGCCGACGGCGCCGAACACGGCTTCGTCGCCGACCACGTAGGTCGGCGTGCCGGTGATGCCGATCGCGTTGGCGAGCCGGTATGCTTCGCGCACCAGATCATCGTTCGGCTGGTCGGCCATCGACTTGCGGATCGCCGCCTCCTTGACGCCGAGAGCGCCGGCGACCGCAATCGCCGTCGCTTCCGAGGCATGAGGTTTGCCGCCGAGCAGCTGGCGGTGGAATTCCGCATATTTCTCGGGAGCGACCAGACGCACGGCGTTGGCGACCCGGTGGGCCGCAACCGAGTCCGGCCCGAGGATCGGGAATTCCTTGAGGATAAACCGGACGTTCTTGTCCTTGGACAGGATGTCGTCCATGTCGGAAAGCGCCCGCTTGCAGTAGCCGCAATTGTAATCGAAGAATTCGACGACCGTGACGTCGCCCTTCGGATTGCCGAGCGTGATGTCGGTCGGCGAGGAGAAGATCTCCTGCTTGTTGTCCGCGATCCCCTTTGTCGACTGCTCGACGCGCTGGCTTTGCTGCTTGGCTTCCAGCGCGTTCTGAACCTCGACCAGCACTTCCGGGTTCTGGATCAGATACTCGCGGATGAATTCGCCCATTTCCTTTTTCTGCTGGTCGTCCAGCGCGAGAGCTGGGGCGGTCGCGGAAAACGCCAGGGCCAGCACCGAGCCGGCGGCCAACATCTTGAAAACGCGCGTCTTGAACAGGCGGGTCATTCATATCCTCTTGGGTCGGCACACGAATCCCGCGCACCATTGTTGCGATTTGTGCCCAAAGTAAGCCAGTCGGGCTTTCCAAAAAACCTCAAAATCATCTCCAGCCGGTTTCGACCGGTTCACAACTGCGTATGACGCCCTTCCGGACACTGGCTGGGCGGCGGAATGGAGTCGGAATTCAACAGGTTGGATGCGTTTGCGGAATCGCTTCGGCAGGCGCTTGATCCGGTTTCTGAAGGTTCGGCGGGACAAAACAAAAACGGCCGCGTTCTACGCGGCCGTTTTTCATCGATGTCGGTTGGCTCAGAAGAAGCCGCGGCGCTGCCACCAGCCCGCCTTCTTCGGCTTCGACGGGTCGCCTTCGGCCTCGGGCGCGGCCGCCGGATCGGAACTCTTCACCACCGCCTCTGCGGAGGAGGAGATGTTGGACGCACGATTGGCCCGGGCCGGCTTTGCTTCGCCGGTATCGGCAGGCTCTACAGTCTCGCTTGCGGGAGCTTCCGCAGCCGGAGCGACCTCGGCAGCCTGCGGCTCTTCGCCAAGTGCGGCCTCGACCTGTTCCACAACGGTTTCCACGGGTGCCGGAGCGGAGACCGCCGCCGGGACCTCGTCCGCAGCCGCTGCATCGGCCGCAGTCGCGGCCTTGCCGCGACGCGAGCGGCGGGGCTTGGCGTCTGCCTTGCCGACAGGGGTCGCTTCCGCTTCGGCGGGGGCCGCCGCAGCTTCGGCCACGACTTCTTCAGGTGTTTCGGACGCTGCTGCTGCGGCAGGGACTACCGCTGCGTCGCCATCGACTTCGCCGGACGCATCGTCGTCGGCTGCTTCGTCGTCATCCGAAGCGCTCAGCTCCTGCCCGTCCTCACCGTTACGGTTGCGACGGCCACCGCGCTTGCCGCGACGGCGGCGCTTGCGGCGGTTGTTTTCGTCCGAATCGGCGTCGGCTGCAGCCGTTGCTTCGGATGCTTCGCCGGATTCGGAAACATCGTCCTCGCCTTCGTCGCCGTCCTCGTCGCCATCGGCCATGTCGTCATTGCCGCCCTGGGCGGCCTGGGCGTCTCCGCCGCGCTCGCCGCCGCGGTTGCGCCGACGCCGGCGGCGCTTGCGCTTGCGGCCGTTCTGGTCGTCGCCCTGCTGCTGGGTGCGCTCGCCATTGGCAGCGGCCGGCTGCGATGAGGCCGCGACCTCTTCCTCTTCTTCCTCGTCGGCCTCGATGACGATGTCGTCATCGTCCTCTTCGACGGGGATGGCCGCGAACTGCATCAGGCTTTCGATCTTGACCGGGTTTTCGACCGGCTCGCCGCGATCGATCGCGAAGTGGCTGGAGCCGATGCTGACATCCGATTCGATGAAGATCGAGACGCCGAAGCGGTTCTCGTAATCGACGATGCTGGAGCGCTTGTGGTTCAAGAGATAGAGCGCGATCTCCGGCGTGGTACGAACGGTGATGTCATGCGTGGTGTTCTTGAGGAGGTATTCCTCGACGCCGCGCAGTACGTGCAGCGCCACCGACGACTGCGAGCGCACGTGGCCCGTGCCGCCGCAATGGGTGCAGATCTGCGTCGTGGATTCGAGGACCGAGGCGCGGATGCGCTGGCGCGACATTTCCAGCAGGCCGAAATGCGAGATGCGGCCGACCTGGATGCGGGCGCGGTCGTTCTTCAGGCAATCCTTCAGCTTCTTCTCGACGGCGCGGTTGTTGCGCTTTTCTTCCATGTCGATGAAGTCGATGACGATCAGGCCGGCAAGGTCGCGCAGGCGAAGCTGGCGGGCGACTTCTTCCGCTGCTTCCAGGTTGGTCTGGAGCGCGGTTTCCTCGATCGAATGCTCGCGGGTCGAACGGCCGGAGTTGACGTCGATGGCGACCAGCGCTTCCGTCTGGTTCATGATCAGGTAGCCGCCGGACTTCAGCGTCACCTGCGGCTGCAGCATGCGGTCGAGCTGCGCCTCGATGCCCGAACGGGCGAAGATCGGATGCAGGTCGCGATAGGGCTGGACCACCTTGGCGTGGCTCGGCATCAGCATCTTCATGAAGTCTTTCGCTTCACGGTAGCCTTCTTCGCCGGACACGATGATCTCGGAAATGTCCTTGTTGTAGAGGTCGCGGATCGAGCGCTTGATCAGCGAGCCTTCCTCGTAGACGAGGGTGGGCGCGGTCGAGCTCAGCGTCAGCGTGCGGACGTTTTCCCACAGGCGCATCAGGTATTCGAAGTCGCGCTTGACCTCGACGCGGGTGCGGTTGGCGCCGGCGGTGCGCAGGATCACGCCCATGCCCTGCGGCACGTCGAGCTCGCGGGCGATTTCCTTGAGGCGCTTGCGGTCCTGCGGCTGGGTGATCTTGCGGGAAATGCCGCCGCCGCGTGCCGTGTTCGGCATCAGTACCGAGTAACGGCCGGCGAGCGAGAGATAGGTGGTGAGAGCCGCGCCCTTGTTGCCGCGCTCTTCCTTGGCGACCTGCACGAGCAGGATCTGGCGGCGCTTGATGACTTCCTGGATGCGGTACTGCTTGCGCGGCTTGCGCACGACGCGGTCCGGAACTTCTTCCATCGCGTCTTCGGCGCCGACCGACTCGATCACTTCCTTCTCGCCGTGATCGTCATCGTCGTCGTCATCGAAATCGTCGTTGCGGCCGCCGCGGCGGGCATCGACATCTTCCGAGATCGAATCGGTCTCGACCATCGCGGCCATTTCGCCGGGCGTCGAACCGTCGTCGTCATGATTGTCGGAGGAGGGCGCGCTTTCGCCCTCGGCGGCTGCGGCTTCCGCAGCGGGTGCTTCGTCAGCGGCGGCTTCGGCCGGCTTCTTGCGGGCGCGGCTGCGCTTCGGCTTGGCTTTCGGCTTTTCGGCTTCTTCTTCGACGGCAACCGCTTCGACCGGAGTGGCCTCCGCAGCTTCGGCGCCGGCTTCGCTGGCGGGCTCGGCGGCAGGGGCAGCGATGCCGATATCCGGCTGATCCTGGTTGGCGAGATCGACCACCGGATCGGCGGCCTCGGCCTCGGCGATCTTGCGCTGATCCTCGGCTTCCTGCTGCATCAGGGCCTGACGGTCGGCGAGCGGGATCTGATAATAATCGGGATGGATTTCGGCAAAGGCGAGGAAGCCGTGACGGTTCCCGCCGTAGTCGACGAAGGCGGCCTGCAGTGAGGGTTCGACCCTCGTCACCTTCGCCAGATAGATATTGCCGCGTATCTGTTTCTTATGCTGCGATTCGAAATCGAACTCCTCGATCCGGTTACCGCGAACGACAACTACGCGCGTCTCCTCTTCGTGAGACGCGTCGATAAGCATTTTGTCTGCCATTGAAATTCTGCTCCTCGGCGCCGCCGGGGGAGTGCAGAAAAGGCTGCCACAAGGACAGGCCCGTCATGCAATGCGGTCGTTGCGCCGGATAAAGATGTTCCCGCCGGGCGCATTTGTGACGGCAACCGGAAAGATGACGGGGAGCGTTGCTCCCGCTGTCTCTCCAGGTTCTGAAAATTGTGCCGCGACATCAAAAACCAAACGAGAATGACGATACCATAGGCCCTCGAGGGCCCGATGAATGTGCTCCGTGTGAGCGGTGGGTGGCATGCCACCCGGTACTGTTCCGGCCACCGCCGGATGGATCGAGTATCAGGATAAAGTGTAACGACGGCGGATGACTGTCGGTCTCCGGCGCCAGGTCCTGAAGAGGCTGGCCAGCCTATCGGCAGACTATCCCGTCAACACTTTAACCCTCATGCGCGTTGTATGGTTTATCTGTCACAATAGCAAGGGAAAAGCCAAGTTTGCCATATTCTCGATGGAATTAGACCCCTTATGGATGGCAGGGAACGGGCGGATGATTCGCATCTTTTGACGTGCAAATGCCTTCTAAAATGGGCACTTTGATGCGAGTGGCGCGATTGCGGTGGGGCTTTGAATGCGAGTGGCGTTTTGAGGGTGGATGTGAAGGCAAGCGCGGCGACGGCCTGCGGCGGAAGCCGGCAGCGGTTTTTTGCACGAATCGGTTGCGTGGCTCTTCTTCTGATCAGCGCCATCGCAGCCCTTTCTCCCACTGCCGTTGGCGCCACGCCGCAGCCGCTTCTCGCCTTCAGCGCCCGGGTCGCCGGCGACGAGGCGCGCACCCGCATCGTCATCGATTTCGAGAAGAAGCCGGAATTCTCCGTTCATTATGTTGCCGCCCCCGAACGGGTGATCGTCGACCTGCCGGCGACCGCTTTCGGCTTCCCGGCCGAGGACCTCTCCGCGCGGGGCCTCTTCAAGGATATCCGTTACGGCACGATGGGCGAGGCGAGCGCCCGCATCGTGCTGACCGCCAAGAAGCCGGTGAAACTGTCGATCGCCGAGGTTCAGTCGAACGACAACGGCAGCTACCGCCTGGTGCTCGATGCGGAAATGGCCTCCAAGGAGGTTTTCGCCGATCTTGTGAAGACCCAGAACTGGGCGATGCCGCGCGCCGCCGCTCCCGACCCGCTGGCGATGGCGGTGAAGGTGAAGGATAACGTCTTCACTGTCGCCGTCGATGCCGGCCACGGCGGGATCGATGCCGGCGCGACGGGTGCCGGCACCAAGACGCCCGAAAAGACCATTACGCTCGCCTTCGCCAAGACGCTTGCCGAACGATTGAACAAGGTCGACGGTATCAAGGCTTTCCTCACCCGCGACGACGACACGTTCCTGTCGCTCTCCGAGCGGGTGACGCTCGCGCGCCAGGGCCACGCCGATCTGTTCGTATCGGCGCATGCCGACACGCTCGGCCAGAAGGATATCCGCGGCGCGACCGTTTATACGCTGTCGGACAAGGCCTCCGACCGGATGGCGGAAAACCTCGCGACCCGCGAAAACCTCTCGGATGAACTGGCCGGCTATACGCTCCAGAGCGGCCCGCCCGAAGTCGCCGATATCCTGCTCGACCTGACCCGGCGCGAGACCCAGGCGTTTTCGATCGCGCTTGCGACCAATGTCGTCGAATCCTTCGAAGGGCAGATCGGGCTCATCAACAATCCCCACCGCTACGCGGGTTTCCAGGTTCTGCGCGCGCCGGACATTCCGTCCGTGCTTCTCGAACTCGGCTTCCTGTCCAATGCCGAGGACGAAAAGCTGCTTCTGGATGAGTCGTGGCGCTCGAAGGTGATCGATCGCATGGTCGATGCGATCAGGCGCTATCGGGACCGCGCGGTGGCGAACGGCGGCTGATTCTCCCCGCCGCGCGTGGCGCGGGTGCCACAGGCGCCGGCGAATATGCTGCAGGGGGTGCCGGTTACCGGAAATTGCAGAGTAAGAGCCCTATTTTACTCACATTCGGGCGGTTATTCGAAGATTACCGGGCGCAATGGACGAGGGGGCAATTGATCCGCTTTCGCCTTGCGCTGGTGCAATCACCGTGCAAAACGCCTGTAACCATGCGATGGTGTGTTCCACGCGCCGAATGAAAGCTGAACGGTAGCCCCGATATGGTAAGATTGATTGGTTATCTCTTTGGATTGGCCTGCGTCCTGTTTCTGGTCGTGGCCGCCGGTGTCGGTATCTACCTCACCGGGATGACCAAGGACCTGCCGAACTACGAGGTGCTTGCCTCCTACGAACCGCCGGTCGCCACCCGCGTTCATGCCGGCAACGGCGCGCTGATGGCTGAATATGCCCGCGAACGGCGCCTCTTCCTGCCGATCCAGGCGGTTCCTGATCGGGTCAAGGCTGCTTTCCTTTCGGCCGAAGACAAGAATTTCTACAGCCATCCCGGCATCGACATCACGGGCCTTGGGCGCGCCGTCCTCTCCAACCTTCAGAACCTCGGCTCCGGTCGCCGGCCGGAAGGTGCCTCGACCATTACCCAGCAGGTGGCGAAGAACTTCCTTCTCTCCGCCGACCAGACGATCGACCGCAAGGTCAAGGAAGCGATCCTCTCCTTCCGCATCGAGCAGACCTATTCGAAGGACAAGATCCTCGAACTCTATCTGAACGAGATCTTCTTCGGCCTGAACTCCTACGGCATCGCCGGCGCCGCGCTCACCTATTTCGACAAGTCGGTGACCGAACTGACGACCGCCGAGGCCGCCTATCTTGCCGCCCTTCCCAAGGGCCCGGCCAACTACCATCCCTTCCGCCGCGAAAAGGCGGCGCTCGAGCGCCGCAACTGGGTCATCGATCGCATGGCCGAGAACGGCTACATCACCCAGCCCGATGCCGACGACGCCAAGAAGCAGCCGCTCGGCGTCAAGCAGCGCCGCACCGGCGCGCATGTGTTCGCCTCGGATTATTTCTCGGAAGAAGTGCGGCGCCAGCTTATCGAGCGCTATGGCGACAAGGCGCTCTACGAGGGCGGTCTCTCGGTGCGGACCTCTCTCGATCCTGACCTTCAGGTTTTCGCGCGCAGCGCCCTGCAGAACGGTCTGGTAGAATATGACGAGCGTCGCGGTTTTCATGGGCCGATCGCCCAGATCGCCATGAGCGGCGCCCTTGGAAGTTCGGATTGGGGTCCGGAACTCGCCAAGCAGAAGTCGCTTTCTGACGTGCCGGAATGGAAGCTGGCGGTCGTGACGGAAGTCTCGGCGAAATCCGCCACGATCGGCCTGCAGCCCTCGACGGATGCGGCCGGCAAGGTCGATGCGGCCCGCGAGATGGGCACGATCAATGCCGACGACATGAAATGGGCCTATCGGGACTCCGCCAATAGCCGCAAGCCGGCGAAATCTCCGGACGGCGTGCTGAAGCCGGGCGACGTCGTCTACGTGCAGCCGATCAATCCGCAGGCCAAGACCTACAGGCTGCGCCAGCCGCCGAAGGTCCAGGGCGGTTTCGTCGCCATGGACCCGAATACGGGCCGCGTTCTGGCGATGGCGGGCGGTTTCTCCTATTCGCAATCCGAATTCAACCGCGCCACCCAGGCGATGCGCCAGCCGGGTTCGTCGTTCAAGCCCTTCGTTTATTCGGCAGCGCTCGACAACGGCTATACGCCGGCTTCGGTCATCCTGGACGCCCCGATCGAGATCGTCTCCGGCGGTCAGGTCTGGCGGCCGGAAAACTACGGCGGCGAGGCGGGCGGCCCGTCGACGTTGCGCACCGGCATCGAAAAGTCCCGCAACCAGATGACCGTGCGCCTGGCGCAGGACATGGGCATGGAACTGGTCGCCGAATATGCAGAGCGTTTCGGCATCTACGACAAGATGCTGCCGGTGCTCGCCATGTCGCTCGGCTCCGGCGAGACGACCGTCATGCGCATGGTCTCGGCCTATGCGGTCATCGCCAATGGCGGCAAGCAGATCAAGCCGACGGTCATCGACCGCATCCAGGACCGCTACGGCAAGACGATCTTCCGCCACGAGGAGCGCGCCTGCGACGGCTGCAACTCCAATGACTGGGCCCACCAGGAGGAACCCAGCATCGTCGACAACCGCGAACAGGTTCTCGATCCGATGACGGCCTACCAGATCACCTCGATGATGCAGGGCGTTGTCCTGCGCGGCACGGCTGCCGGCAAGATCCCGGTCAAGGACCGCGATGTCGCCGGCAAGACCGGTACCACCAATGACGAAAAGGATGCCTGGTTCGTCGGCTTCACGCCGAACCTGGTGGCCGGTCTCTATATCGGCTTCGATACGCCGACGCCGCTTGGCCGTGCCGGCACCGGCGGTGGTCTCGCAGCCCCAATCTTCGGCGAGTTCCTCGCGCAGGCAGCCAAGTTGACGCCGGCCGAAAAGTTCCACGTGCCGGACGGCATGCAGCTCGTCGCCGTCAACCGCAAGACCGGCATGGCGGCCATGGAAGGCCAGCCGGACACGATCGTCGAAGCCTTCAAGCCCGGCACCGGCCCGGCCGACGTCTTCCAGGTCATCGGCGACGGCGAATACATGACCCAGGACCAGATCTTCACCAACTCGCCCCAGGCGCAGCAGGCGGTCACCTCCGGCATGCCGGGACTGTTCTGATTCAGTAGCGAGCGAATGGCTTGCGGGCGGCCCGGGCTTTACATCCGGGCTCGCTGCAACTATGTCCACGGCACCTAAAACCCCAACACAAAGAGCGAAGAACAAGCGCCATGCGTGCGGAAATCATCAATGTAGTCGACGAAATCAAGCAGGCCATAAGCCTGCTGAGGAGGCATCTTTGACTGGGATCAGGCGGTAAGACGACTGGACTGGTTGAACAACAAGTCAGAGGACCCGAACCTCTGGAACGATGCCGCCGAGGCGCAGAAGCTGATGCGCGAGCGCCAGCAACTCGATGACGGCATCAATGGCGTTAGGGCCATGGAGAGCCAACTCAACGACAATATCGAGCTGATCGAGCTTGGTGAGGAAGAGGGCGACGAAACGATCGTCAAGGAAGCCGAGGATGCGCTGAAGGCGCTGAAGGCGGAATCCGGCCGGCGCCAAGTCGAGGCCATGCTCTCGGGCGAAGCCGACAGCAACGACACCTATGTCGAAGTCCATTCCGGCGCCGGCGGCACGGAAAGCCAGGACTGGGCGAACATGCTCCTGCGCATGTACACCCGCTGGGCCGAACGCCAGCGTTTCAAGGTCGAACTGCTCGAAGTGCATGACGGCGAAGAAGCCGGCATCAAGTCGGCGACCATCCTCGTCAAGGGCCACAATGCCTATGGCTGGCTGAAGACCGAATCGGGCGTGCACCGCCTGGTCCGTATCTCGCCCTATGACAGCAACGCGCGCCGCCACACGTCCTTCTCGTCCATCTGGGTCTACCCGGTGGTCGACGATTCGATCCAGATCGACATCAACGAAAGCGACTGCCGCATCGATACCTATCGCTCGTCCGGCGCCGGCGGCCAGCACGTCAACACGACCGACTCGGCGGTGCGCATCACGCACATGCCGTCCGGCATCGTCGTGCAGTGCCAGCAGGAACGTTCGCAGCACAAGAACCGCGCCAAGGCCTGGGACATGCTGCGCGCCCGCCTTTACGAAGCCGAGCTGAAGAAGCGCGAAGAGGCGGCCAATGCGGAAGCTGCCTCCAAGACGGATATCGGCTGGGGCCACCAGATCCGCTCCTACGTGCTGCAGCCCTACCAGCTGGTCAAGGACCTGCGCACCGGCGTTTCGAGCACGGCGCCCGACGACGTGCTCGACGGCGAGCTGAACGAGTTCATGGAAGCGGCCCTTGCGCACCGCATCAGCGGTGCCGCAGACATGGCGGCCGATATCGACTAAGGCTGGTTTCACTGCACAACAAAAAAGCGGCCGGACTTCGAAAAGTCCGGCCGCTTTTTGTTTGGGGGCAGAGGATTTATTCCGCGGCCGCCACGGCACCTTGACGGCTGCGCAGCACCGCAAGCGACAGCATGAAGACGACGACCGAGCACACTGCGATGACCGTGACCATCGGCAGCGACGTGCCGTCGGCGAACATGCCGCCGAGGCCGACCACGACCGCCGAGGTCACGAACTGGATCGTGCCCATCATCGCCGATGCCGTGCCGGCGATCCGGCCGTGATGTTCGAGCGCCAGCACCGCTGCCGTCGGGATGATCATGCCGAGGAAGCCGTAGCCGCCGAACAGGAAGGCGGCCATCACATCGAGACGGTCGATGCCGAGCGAGGTGACGAATGCCAGCATGACCATCATCGTCGAATAGCCGAACACCGCGCTGCGGATCACTTTGCGAAGCCCGATCTTGCGGGAAAGCCAGCCGTTCAGCTGCGACATGCCGATGAAGGCCACCGCATTGCACGAAAAGACGATGCTGTAGAAGGTCGGCGACAGGCCGTAATGCTCGATCAGCACGAAGGACGAATTGGCCACATAGATCATGTAGCTCGACATGCCGAACGAGGCGATCAGCACCAGCCCGAGATAATAGGGATCCCGAAGCAGCGTGCCATAGGATTTCAGCGCGCCGGCAAGGCTGCTTTCGCTGCGGGCGGCGGGCAGGCGGGTTTCTTCGAGGAAGAAGACCGCAACGATGGCGCCGACCGCGCCGGCACCGACCATCACCCAGAAGATCAGCCGCCAGTCGCCGAACACGGTGACGATGCTGCCGGCAAGCGGGGCAAGAATCGGCGAGACGCTGAACACCAGCATCAGCCGCGACATCAGCTGGGCCGCCGCCGGACCGGTATGCAGGTCGCGGACGATGGCGCGGCAGATGACGACGCCGGCGCAGGCGCCCATGCCCTGCAGGAACCGGAAGGCGATCAGCCACTCGATCGACGGCGACAGCGCACAGCCGATCGCACCGATGGCGTAAAGGGAGAGGCCGACATAAAGCGGCCGCTTGCGACCGAACATGTCGGAGAGTGGGCCGTAGACGATCTGCGACACCGCCATGGCGGCGAAGAAGGAAATCAGGCTCGCCTGTACCTCGTGGCTGTTGGCATTGAGGTTTGCGCTGATGGTCGGCAGCGCCGGAAGGTACATGTCGAGAGCGAAAAGCCCGATAGCCGAAAGCAGCCCGAGCGACAGGGCATGCGAAGGAGCTCTGCTTTGCATTTGGAAAAAACCTTTCCCGTCACCACATCTGCCGTGGTAACGGCAGGGCAAGGACGATTATGGGAGATGAATATGAAAGCCGGCCGCGTGCGGGAGGATGGGCCTAATCAATCATGTAAAAGATTTTGGACACAATTGTCCAATTCGTCAACCCCCGCTATAGTGATGTCATGAAAAATTCGTCTGCCGAACTTTCACGCGATTTAGATACTTGGCCGCCGGCACAGAACAAGCGCCAGGCGATCCTCAACGCGGCAGCCGATGTTTTTGCCCAGGAAGGTTTTGGTGGCGCCAGCATCGATGCGATCGCGGCAAGGGCAGGGGTGTCGCGCCAGACGATCTACAATCAGCTCGGCGACAAGGATAACCTCTTCAAGGTCGTGGTGGCTGAAATCACCGACCGCTCCAGCGCCGGTTTTTTTCGCGTCCTCGATACTTTCCCCGTGGCGCCGCAGGATATCGAGACGGAGCTGACGCAATTTTCGGCCCAGCTCCTGCGCAAGGCGATCTGCGACCCGAACGGCCGCTGGCTGCGCAAGGTGGTCGAGACCGAAGGCGCCCGTTTCCCCGAGCTTTTCGAAACCTGGAAGGAATACGGGCCGGGCAAGAAATATCCGGCCATCGCCGCACGGCTCGCGCAGCTTGCCCATGGCGGTTATCTCGAGATCGACGATCCGGCGCTTGCCGCCCGCCAGTACATGGCGCTTCTGGCGACCGACCTTCGCTACGACCAGCAGATCGGCCGCCAGACGCCGGAATCGGAGATCGACCAGATGGCGGCGAACGCCACCCGCACATTCTTGCGCGCCTTCACCCCGAAGCGCTGAGCTTTACGTACGCGAGGGCAAGAGGCTTTATTTGGGTGCGCTGACGCTGAGTCAGTTGTTGAACTGCTCGGCAAGAATTCGGTCGGACCAGGAATGGTTGGGATCGGACAGGATGCGCGCGGTGATCTCGGTCGATTGCGCCACCCGCACCTTCAGCACCGACTTCACCTCGGTATTGTCGGCAACGGCGTTGACCGGCCGTTTTTCCGGCTCGAGGATGTGGATGTCGACGCAGACATGGTTCGGCAAAAGCGCGCCGCGCCAGCGCCGCGGCCTGAACGCCGAGACCGGCGTCATGGCGAGCAGCGGCGCTTCCAGCGGCAGGATCGGTCCATGCGCCGACAGATTGTAGGCGGTGGAGCCTGCGGGCGTGGCGATCATCAGGCCGTCGCAGATCAGCTCCTCCAGCCGTACATGGCCGTCGATCTCGACGCGCAGCTTGGCTGCCTGGTAGGATTGCCGGAAGAGATAGACCTCGTTGATGGCGAGCGCCGTCGATGTCGAGCCGTCCTCGTTTTCGGTGGTCATCTTCAGCGGGTGGAATTCGTTTTCGACCGAAGAGGCAACCCGCTCGTGAAGCTGCTCGGCGCGAAAATCGTTCATCAGGAAGCCGACCGAGCCGCAGTTCATGCCATAGACGCTTTTGCCCGTATGGATCGTGTCATGCAACGTCTGCAGCATGAAGCCGTCGCCGCCGAGCGCCACGATCACGTCGGCCTCCGCGGTCGGCACGTTGCCGTAGAGCCGCACGAGTTCCTCCAGTGCGGACTGTGCTTCCGGCGCGGTCGAGGCGATGATGGAGAGCTTGTTCGTCTGGGACGCCATGAACGGGCCTTTGAAGGTGCCGCCACCCGACGGGGCGCGCAAGGGACGCTGTAACCAGTCGAGCTAACACGATCCTGTGACAGGAACATGCCGGCGGGACGGCACTCAGTACAGGAAAAACAGGCTTTTGGACAAGCACCTTGCAGCAGCGTGAGCGGGTGAAACCCTGAAATCCCTACACCCGCTCCGCACCGTCGCCGCGATTTTCTCTTTACAGGAAGGCAGAATCTGGTAACTCCCCCACTCTGAAGTGCCCTTGTAGCTCAGTTGGTAGAGCACCTGATTTGTAATCAGGGGGTCGCGGGTTCGAACCCTGCCGGGGGCACCATAAAAATCTCGTATAAATGAATTGCTTAGGGTCATGGGAGGCTTCTCCGTCGATGTGGCCGGATTTTGCCTGTGGGTTGTCGTGGGTTCCGTGCGATGAGGATCGGCGACCAGGAAAACGTCGAACCTAATGGTGACGGCAACCATTCCTGTGGGAGAGGTAGGATTAAGTCGACCCTCGTCGATTTGCCCGCGCCGGCCATGCGGCGCACGGAAAAACGGTATGGTTGAATTCGATAGAACGAAATTTTCGGTTGGCGATCGCGTCAAGCCGCGCCTTGGCGCCGAATTGAAGCTCGGTCGTACAAGAGGGATTGGGACGGTCGTTGCCTCTGAGCATATCCAAGGCTGGGGCCATGGCCTGAAAGTGCAGTGGCCTGGGGAGGAACCGCCACGGAGTTTTGAAGACGCGAATCTCTTCGATCCGGCTTAGCTAGGCGACCCTTTCGACGGCGGCCCGTTTTGCGTCGCCGTCGTCCGCAAGCGGAAGAGGCTCTTGGGAATTCCGGAAACCTTATG
The DNA here is from genome assembly GCA_900471605.1 of Hyphomicrobiales bacterium. Taxonomy (GTDB): domain Bacteria; phylum Pseudomonadota; class Alphaproteobacteria; order Rhizobiales; family Rhizobiaceae; genus Neorhizobium. The sequence continues at coordinate 56,407 of UCEY01000052.1, forward strand.
CGATCGGCCCGGTTAGGCGGTCGTAGGGCATGTCTGGAGAACTCCAAGAGAGGAAATCCAATGTTTGCAAAGATTCTCACCATCGGCGCATTGTCGCTCGGTCTCGCCACCGCCGCGGTGGCCCAATCGGGCTCAGGCTCCGGATCCAGCGGCGCTTCGGGCTCCGGTTCCGCGGGAACCAGCGGATCCGTGTCGGGCTCGGGGGCGAGCGGCTCCGGTTCTGCGACGCTCAACGGCAATACGGCTACCCCGCTTAGCGGGGCAGGGCGTGGTGCGCTTGATTCCAATACGACGGGCAGCACCTCCAGCAATTCCGGTGGTTCGAACTGCGCCCCGAACAATCTGCCTCAGGGCGGCGGCGGTGCCGCGACCAATTCTGGCGGGACTCCCCAGGCCGGGCAGGCGCAAAATTGCTGATCCAAACTCCGGTGTGGCAGCGGGAGGTGTGCTTCCCGCTCCACCAGCGTGGTTTCAGTTTCTAAGAACGGTGCACGGCACCCCCTGAGCCCTGATCTTGGCGCACAGATCGGTTGCCTCCGCTCGGGTGGCACGGCCGATCCGCGCAGCATAGCGCGGGCGATAGCCGAAATTGCCGCGTTTCTGCCGTACCACAAGCGCCCGTTCAGCGTTGAGGGGCGCCGGCAGCCTGCCGATCGTGGTGGCAAACAGCCGGCCGGCGATATTCGGATTGTAGTGGGCCGAAAGCTGCACGCCCCACGGGGCCCAGTCAGCCGAGGCAATCAGAACGCTCTCGTTGAGCCGCCTCGTGTTGGCGAGCCTCAAGCAGCCGTCGATGAAGGGTTTGCCCGGATCGAGCGCCTGAGCCGCCGCCTCCGGCGGATTGTCCCTCCATGTCTCGGCGGAATGGCCGGTGATCGCAAACACGTAGTCGCGCGTTTCGATCGGCAGGCGCCCGGCCTTCAGGAACGTTTCCAGCCCCGCTTCCCCAGCATTGTAGGCTGCGGCCGCAAGCCCGAGATTGCCGAATCGGCCGCGCAGGTCGCTGAGATAGCGAGCCGACGCGGCAAGTGCTTCGGCGACGTCGAAGCTGTTTGCCAGCCCCCGGATCTTTGCTGTTCCCGGCATGAACTGGGCAATGCCCTCGGCGCCTTTCGGGCTCACCGCATTGGCCCGGAACAGGCTTTCGCGCCAGATCAGCCGAGCGAAAAATTCCGGCGGCAGCCCGTTCGTCACGGCAAGCCGCTCCATCGCCTCGCAGAGATCCTGATTGAAGGTTTCGGCGCGAATGCAGAACCGGTCCATCCCGCCCGATGCCGCATGCTCGTATCGGCATTCGGGAGAGGTTGGGTTTTCGGCAGCCGCGATGCGCCCGCCATGGGGCGGGACTGCCAATGACAAGGCCAGGCCTGTTTGCATGAGACGGCGAAACATCATCGGCATGCAATATGCCCAATCAGGCCGCGGCTTGAAAGCCTTCGGCACCGGGAACGTTCCGAACCGGCTCGTCTATCGCGTGGATTGCTCCAGAAGCGATTGGCAGGACCGGTCCAGCGCGGCGAAATCCGCCCCGGCCATCGACTGGGTCTTTTCCAGCATCAGCTGCGTCTGTCTCTCGAACAGGGCATTGGTCTGGTCTTGGGGATAACCGATATCCCGCAGGATCACCAGCGCGGCATGCATATGCGCCTCGTCGCGGGATACGATGCCAGCGGTGATGTCGTTCTTGCCGAACTCCTTGGCCATGATCCCGCGCATCGAATAGAAGGCGGAACAGGATATGTGCTGTTCGGCGGAACGGATCGGCTCGGTCTGGGCGAAAGCCGGCGCCGCCGTCAGCAGCGCCGCTAAGACCCAAGTGATTTTCGCTTCCGTGGTCATTCGGACACCTCTCGTGCGAAGCCCAAGGTTCCGGGCAACGCCTTCGATCCGACGCCTTCGGGACTTTCCTCAGCGAACTTTGCCGACGCCGGTATAGGCAAAGCCATGCGCTTCCACTTCCCGCGCGCGGTAGACATTGCGCAGGTCGACGAGAATCGGGCTTTTCATCACGGATTTCAGCCGCTCCAGGTCGAGCGCCCGGAATTCGTTCCATTCCGTGACGAGAACGGCGACATCGGCCCCCTCGGCGGCCTCGTAGGGGCCGCCGGCAAATTCGATGTCCATCATCTGCCTGGCGTTTTCCATGCCTTCCGGGTCGTAGCCGGAAATGATCGCGCCGGCATCCTGCAGCGTCTGGACGACGGCGATCGCCGGGCTGTCGCGCATGTCGTCGGTGTTCGGCTTGAAGGTCAGCCCGAAGACGGCGACCTTCTTGCCGCGCACGTCGCCGCCGGCGGCCGCGATCACCTTGCGGCCCATGGCCCGCTTGCGGGTGTCGTTGATGGCGATGGTGGTTTCGATCAGGCGCACCGGGCTGTCATAATCCTGGGCGGTCTTGGCGAGCGCCAGCGTGTCCTTCGGGAAGCAGGAACCGCCATAACCGGGGCCGGCATGTAGGAATTTCGAGCCGATGCGGCCGTCGAGGCCGATGCCGCGCGAAACGTCCTGAACGTCGGCGTCGACGCGCTCGCAAAGGTCGGCCATCTCGTTGATGAAGGTGATCTTCATCGCCAGGAAGGCATTGGCCGCATATTTGATCAGCTCGGACGTGCGGCGGCTGGTGAAGAGGAGCGGCGACTGGTTGAGATAGAGCGGACGGTAGACTTCCGTCATCACCCCGCGGGCGCGCTCGTCGGAAAGGCCGACGACGATCCGGTCCGGGCGCTTGAAATCCTCGATCGCTGCACCTTCGCGCAAAAATTCCGGGTTCGAGACGACGGCGAAATCCGCATCCGGATTGGTTTCGCGGATGATCCGCTCCACCTCGTCGCCGGTACCGACCGGCACGGTCGACTTGGTGACGATGACGGTGAAGCCGGTCAGCGCTTCGGCGATTTCGCGGGCTGCGGCATAGACGTAACCGAGGTCGGCATGGCCGTCGCCGCGGCGCGACGGGGTGCCGACCGCGATGAACACGACATCCGCATCGGCCACTGCGGGGCCGAGCTCCGTGGTGAAGGAAAGGCGACGGGATTTGACGTTCGATTCGACCAGTGCATCCAGGCCGGGCTCGAAGATCGGGATGACGCCCTGTTTCAGGGCCTCGATCTTTTCGGCGGCCTTGTCGACGCAGATCACGTCATGTCCGAAATCCGCAAAGCAGGCGCCCGACACGAGGCCGACATAACCCGATCCCACCATCACAATACGCATCAATAATCCTCATCCTTGCTCGGCAATCTCACGCGCAGCGGTTTCCTAAGCGCATCGGCAAGGGAATGCAACGCGCCGGATTGACCCCTTGCGACCGGTGCCCTTGCAATCGGTTCTCTGGCCAATGTCACCGAATGATGACAATAGGACGACGGTGCTTTAACTGTTCGCCGGCCGCGACCCCCAGGCGATGAAATCGGGATTGGCGAAATCCATGAGATCCGGGCGGCCGGTCTTGCCGTAGGCAAGCGGCGCGCCGTCGAGCGTCACCGTGTTGCCGCCCGCGGCCCGCAACACGGCATCGCCCGCCGCCGTATCCCATTCCATGGTCCGGCCGAAGCGGGGATAGAGGTCGGCGGCGCCTTCTGCCAGCAGGCAGAATTTCAGCGAAGAGCCGATCGAACGGATATCGGCTGCCCCGGCTTTTTCGAGGAAGGCTTCGGTCTCGGCGGAATTGTGCGATCGGCTGGCGACGCATATCGGGCGGGGCTCGACGGGCCTTGCGACGATCGGCGTCCGGCTCGCCACCGCGAAATCGTCACCGATGACGAGCTTTTCCGCCCGGCCGCCGCCGCCGAGATAGGCGACCTTGAGAGCAGGCGCATAGACCGCGCCGAGGACCGGCACGCCGTTTTCGATCAAAGCGATATTGACCGTGAAATCCTCGCGCTTGTTGATGAATTCCTTGGTGCCGTCGAGCGGATCGACCAAGATGAAGGAGCGCCCCTCGATCGACGGGATGCGTCCCATCGCCACCGATTCTTCCGCGACGACCGGAATGTCGGGAAAGGTTTGGGCGAGCTCGGCGAGGATGATCTCCTCGGCCCGCTCGTCCGCCTCCGTGACCGGGGACCGGTCGGCCTTGTAGCTGGTGCTGGGGCCGGCCCTGTAGATGTCCAGGATGGCCTGGCCCGCGAGAAGGGCTGCTTTTTCGAATGTGGCGAGCATGAATTCCATGGCGGCTGATCACGTCGGTTGCGTAGACTTCCCATGACACGTTCGCCCCGCGCTTGGGAGCCTTGAACGGGGCAGGTCAGCCGACCTTGGCAAGATGCTGCCGTGTCGCGTAGAGCGCGATCGCGGCGGCGTTCGAGACGTTGAGCGATTTGATGGCCCCCGGCATGTCGAGGCGGGCAAGCGCGTTGACCGTCTCGCGTGTCTTCTGCCGCAGCCCTTTTCCCTCGGAGCCGAGCACCAGCGCGACCCGATTGCCGGCAAACGTGCCTTCGAGCGGGGCGGGGCCTTCCGAATCGAGCCCGATCGTCTGGAAGCCGAGCCGGTGCAGTTCCTCGATCGCGTCGGCGAGATTGGTGATCTGTATATAAGGTATGAGTTCGAGCGCCCCCGAAGCCGATTTGGCGAGCACGCCGGATTCGGTCGGGCTGTGTCTCTGGGTGGTGACGATGGCGCCGGCACCGAAGGCGACGGCCGAGCGCATGATCGCGCCGACATTGTGCGGATCGGTCACCTGGTCGAGAACAAGGAGAAGCGGACTTGCCTTCAAGGCTTCCAGCCGGCGCACGGGCAGGGGCCGCGTTTCCAGCATCACGCCCTGGTGGATGGCTTCCGGGCCGAGCACCTTGTCGATATCCTGCGGCGAGACGAATTCGACCGGAAAGGACAACGTTTCCGGCTCGCCGATATCGAGGCGGGCAAAGGCGTTCTGCGTCACCGACAGCTTGATGAGCTTGCGTTCGGGATTGTCGAGCGCCGCGCGCACCGTATGCAGGCCGTAGAGAAAGACCTGTTCCGGCTGAAGCTGCGGCGGTTTCCAGTCCTTGTTGGATTTCGGCCGCCTCTGCGGCGGCGTCGGAATTTCCCCGCGTTCGCGCCGGGCGTCGCGCACGGCTCGCCGAAGCGTCGCGTAATGGGTGTCGCGGGTGGATTTGTCTTGTTTGTCGTCCTTGCTCATCAGGCCTTATAGCCATCCTCGCTCTCGCGGCAAAGCCCTCGGCGGGGAGGCGGGTCGAAACAGCGACTGATTTATTTTCGTCATTTTTGCTTCTTCATCGTGTTGACAGACGGGAACGAGGCGGTCATATACGCGGCGCAGATCGAGGGGCGGCAAGCTTCGAAGGTCTGACGAACTTGGTCTCACGATCCGGACGAAAAACTGGAGAGATGCCCGAGTGGTTAAAGGGGACGGACTGTAAATCCGTTGGCTCAGCCTACGTTGGTTCAAATCCAACTCTCTCCACCATTCGTCTCTGATCGGACACCACACCGCGGGTATAGCTCAATGGTAGAGCAGCAGCCTTCCAAGCTGAATACGCGGGTTCGATTCCCGCTACCCGCTCCATATTCAAGATCATATCGGAAATCGGCGTGTTGCTCGCTTGAGCGCGCGACTTTCATGGCCTTTGTCCGGCCTCTTATCCCCGTCACCGCAGCGCCGTACTTTTTTTGGGTGGAACCCTGATTTCCGCCGATCGCCTCGGATTGTCCGGATGACGCTCGCAACTTTTTAAAGCATTCTCGATAGAAGCTTTTTCGCCGGCACAGAGGCCGCCCCACCACCAGCTATGGAACTTTGTCCATGAAGAAAATACTTGCCGCCGCAGCCCTTGCGACGACGCTCCTGTCGTCTCCGTCGTTTGCCGCAACCCTGCTTTTCCCGAGCGCCGACCCCGTCGCGCAGATCACCATTCCGGATGCCTGGAACCCGGAGGAAACCGACAGCGGCATCCAGGCGAACTCCGATGACGACTCGATCTATCTGTCGATTGACGTCGCGACCGCGGAAACCACCGACAAGGTCATCGATGACGTGTTCTCCTTCCTGAGCGAGAATGGCGTGACGGTCGATCCGGCCACCCAGAAACAGTCGGAAGACACGTTCAACGGCATGAAGATGACCAATTTCGACTGGAGCGGCAAGGACAAGGACAGCGCCGTCTCGATCGGCGTCTCGCTCGTCGCGCCGAAGCCGGACAAGCTCCTCGTCATCACCTATTGGGGCACCAAGGGCGAACAGGAAAAGCATGGGGCCGAACTGCTGGCGCTGATCAACTCGCTGAAGCCGGCGAAGTAAGGGCCCATCTGGCGCTCGCGAATTGAAGGGGCCGGCCGTCTCCCGTATTGAGGGGTGACGGCCGGCCCTTTGTTTTTACAGCTGTCATGGAACGGAGGCGCCCGCCAAAGGCATGCGGCGGATCGCGCCGTCTGCCGACGATTTCCGCGGGATTTCGCCTGCTCCCCTTGTCCGGGCGCGCGTCGTAATTATGTCTTGCGCATTCTAGTGGAAAGCCTTAAACGGCGACACCAAACCCGGTCGCCGGGTCCACCCTTATGTTCACAGGAAGCATTCAATGGCAAAGAGCAAGTTTG
>UCEY01000073.1 GCA_900471605.1 Hyphomicrobiales bacterium
TTGCCTCGATCGTCGAGTAATCGACAGCGACATCGGAATAGACAGGGCCCTGCCGGCGACGGCGGGGCCTTTTCCGTTTGAGCCTGACCGTGAGTCAATCGATAAGCTCACCCGGAGTCAGTTTTCCGGAAAGAGCTCGCTCCCGTAGCGGAAGTTCGCCGCGCCGCGCGGCTTTCGGAAAGCGATTGGCAGGCGCTCTTCGGTTTCCAGCAGCCGCTCGGCGACATTCTCGACGCCGGCGCGGATCGCTTCTGGGCCGATGAAGCCCCCACGGACCTGCGTCGTTGCCGCAAGCGCCCGCGTGAAGGCGTCGAACAGATCCGCATCGGGAGGCGTCGGGCGCTGCCAGAAGGCTGCGAGACTGTCCTGGAAGGTGAGGCCGGGCACGTCGTAGATTGCCGAGCCCAGCGCGATGACCGGCTTGCCGAGGCCAAGCGCCGTCAGCCCGACCGTGGAATTGACGGTGACGATGCCCGCCGACCTTCCGATCAGATCGTCGGTATTGCCGCCGTCGGCGACGAACATGCGGTCCGCCACGCCAAGGCGTTCGGCCGCGTCGCCTACTCGGGCGGCCCAGCGGGACAGACCGTTGTCGATCGGGTGCACCTTGAAGAGCAGCCGGCTTTCAGGAGGGGCATGCCGTGCGAAGGAGGCGATCACCGCATCCACCAGCTTGAGCAAGTCTCCGCCCGGTGACTGGTTGCGGATCTGGTAATCCCCGGGCAGTTGCAGCGGAAACAGGAAGAAATGCGCATGCCCGTTCGCGTCGGGTGACAGGCAGGCGGCGATGGCTTTTCCGGCCTTTCGCCGGCGCGGGGAGAAGGTCAGCGCCTTCCAGATCCAGCCGCCATATTCCACCAACGGATGCACCGGCCCATGCGTCCGGTAATGGGGATGGACCAGCCAGCCGAGAAGCACGTTCGGAACATGGTAGGCGAGATCGTAAAGCGCATAGGTGAGGAAGCTCGACCGGTAGAGGCCGCCCGGTGCAACCGCAGGGCGGCCGGTAGCCAGCCTGCCGATTTCAACTGGTTCCCGAGGGAAACGGGAATGGGCCGACATGCCGTCCGGCTCGATGGTCAGCCAGTCGGGCCGGAGGTAGCCGTGTTCGAGGATGTGGATCCGAACACCATGCTCCATGCCGATCTCCGCCGCCGTCGCATGAGGAGAGCGGCCGTCGCCCAGCATGACAATGTCCGTGACATCGTGATCACGAATGTAACTTTTGAGATACATACCCCATTCATTCGCGCGGGCTGTGAAAAAATCCCCCTTCCTCGGCCACCAAAACGCCATATCTCCAAGGCACAGGCCGATATGACGGACGGAAGCGCCTTTCTTTTCAACGGCTTCAGCCAGCAGCCTGAGGAAAGGCGAGGCCGGCCCCTGGACAAACAGGAACGTGCGGGCTTTCATGTCACACAACCTGTTGGAAAAACTGTGGGCGTCGGGTTTGGCATTGACGAGGCGAGCTGCGTTGTTGAAAGATGCCGCCGATACTTATCGACAAATTTTGCAATTGAAACCGCCTTTGTAAGATCCGAGTCTCAACCAGCACTGGTTTCCGCATGACGAAAGTCCTGTTCCTGCAAGGGCCACCTTCGGTATTCTGGCGCGAGCTGGCGGACGCTTTCGAGACGCAGGGGATCGCAACCAAACGTGTCAATTTTTCCTTCGGCGACCAGCTCTACTGGCGCAAGCGCGGCGCGATCAACTATCGCGGCACGCTGCGTGCCTGGCCGCGTTATCTGGCGGACCTGATCCGCCGCGAAGGTTTTACCGACGTCCTCTATTACGCCGACCGGCTTCCCTATCACCGTCTCGCGTCCCATGTCGCCCGCAAGCTGGGTGTCCGCTGCCATGCGGTGGAATTCGGCTATCTGAGGCCCGACTGGATCACCCTTGAGCGGGATGGCATGGGGCGGTTCTCGCATTTTCCCAATGACCCGGATCATATCAGGCAGATCGCCGCCAAGGTGGGTGTCCCCGATCTCAAGGCGCATTTCGGCCATACGTTCAGCCAGGAGGCGACGAACGAGGTCGTCTATAATCTCGCCGCCTATTTCGGCCGGCCGATGTTCCCGTTCTATCGGTCCGACAAGTATTATGATCCGCTGTTCGATTATCTCTCCTGGCTGCCGCGCATGTTCCGGCCGCGGCACGACCTGCCGGAAGGTTTCTTCGACGACACGTCCAAGAAGAATTACCTTCTCGCCCTCCAGCTCCAGAGCGACTACCAGATCCGCGCCAATTCGCCCTACCGGCATCTCTCCCAGATGCTGGAGCAGACGATCCAGTCCTTTGCCCGCTATGCACCGGAAAACAGCCGGCTGATCGTCAAGCAGCATCCGCTCGACAATGATCTCGAAGGCTGGCGCAAGGTTGTCGCCCGTCTTGCAACACGCCATCGTGTGCAGGGCAGGGTGGTCTTCATCGAAAAGGGCGACCTGACCACCATTTTGCGCAACGCGCACGGCACCATCGTGGTCAATTCGACGACGGCCATGCACAGTCTGCGGGCCGGGGTGCCGACGATCGCCGTTGGAGCCGCGGTCTACGACGTGCCGGGCCTCACCCATCAGGGCGGCATCGACAGCTTCTGGCGCCATCCCGAGCCGATCGATTCGCAACTGCTCGCCGATTTCATCAAGGCGCTCGCCGGCAGCATTCAGGTGAAGGGCAATTTCTACCACAAGGAAGGCCGCAAGCACGGCATCGAGGGAATCATCGCCCGTATCTCGGGTGGCCTGGTCAATCAGCCGGATGCCTATGTGGCACGGCCGCCGCGCCTTTCCTGGCGGCGACTGCCGGTATCCCCCGACCGGAAGCCCCATTCCTCCGGCCTGTTGCCGGGCGGGATCGAGCTGCCGGGCAAGGAAATTCTCGCTGGTGGGGCCGAGCCGGCGCTTTCGGTCGTCCGCTTTGTGGACGCGTCCGACAGGTCTGGCCGAAAGCTCAGATAGAACGGTCCGATATTCAAAAATGCTCTTGCAAAGCGCGGCGCATCCCCTTAAAGGGAGCGCCTAGCCAGTTGGCGGCGAACCGGAGTTCCGGTTTACGATCCGCCAGGGTTGAAGGGGTGTAGCTCAGTTGGTAGAGCGGCGGTCTCCAAAACCGCAGGTCGTCGGTTCAAGCCCGGCCGCCCCTGCCACTTTCAGATGATTGGCGCGAGATTATCCGCAGCGGAATTGTCGGGAAATGGCCGCCGTGCAAGACGGCGAAATTTCATCGAACACTGTTTTCCCTCTTGTGTAAAGGGGAAGGGGTGTTTATGTAGGTCAAAACAGACACGCGGTGCGTGGGGCTGAGCGAGTTCAGCTTTACGTGCCGTAATTGCGTGGACAATCTATGGCATCCAAAACCAATCCCGTTACGTTTCTGCGCCAGGTGCGCTCCGAAGCGACGAAAATCCATTGGCCGTCTCGTCGCGAGACCATGATCTCCACGGCCATGGTTCTGGTTATGGTTGTGTTCGCTGCACTGTTTTTCTTCGCTGCCGACCAGCTTATGGGCTGGCTGCTACGTCTCGTACTGAACGTCAGCGTTTGATTCTGGAGAATGAAGATGGCGGCGCGTTGGTACATCGTCCACGCATATTCTAATTTTGAGAAGAAGGTTGCTGAGGATATCGAGAACAAGGCTCGCCAGAAGGGGCTTGAGCATTTGTTCGAGAAGATCCTCGTGCCGACCGAAAAGGTCGTCGAGGTGCGTCGCGGCCGCAAGGTGGATTCGGAACGCAAGTTCTTTCCGGGTTACGTCATGGTTCGGGCCAACCTGACCGACGAAGCCTATCACCTGATCAAGAATACGCCGAAGGTCACCGGCTTCCTCGGTTCCGACAATAAGCCGGTTCCGATCCCGGACTTCGAGGCCGAGCGCATCCTTGGTCAGGTCCAGGAAGGCGTCGAGCGGCCGAAGTCCTCGATCACTTTCGAGATCGGCGAGCAGGTTCGCGTTTCCGACGGTCCGTTCGCGTCGTTCAACGGCACCGTTCAGGATGTCGACGAAGAGCGCTCGCGCCTCAAGGTCGAAGTCTCGATCTTCGGTCGCGCCACCCCGGTCGAGCTGGAATACGCTCAGGTCGAAAAGGTCTGATGAGTTTTTAAATGGGGCCTGCTGTTTGCTCAGCGGGCCTCGCGCGGCGTTCGCCGCAAGCGCGTGGGAGGTTCGGTGCCTTTAGCCGGGCACTTTGGCCGAACCACGCAACCGCAGCCGCCGGCGAGAGCCGGCATGTCGGATCGGGAAACCGGTCCCTAACGAAAGGCAGAGAGTAATGGCTAAGAAAGTTATGGGCCAGCTCAAGCTGCAGGTGAAGGCAGGGTCGGCCAATCCGTCCCCGCCGATCGGTCCTGCACTTGGTCAGCGCGGCATCAACATCATGGAATTCTGCAAGGCGTTCAACGCCGCCACGCAGGAAATGGAAAAGGGCATGCCGATCCCGGTCGTCATCACCTATTTCCAGGACAAGTCCTTCACGTTCGCGATGAAGCAGCCTCCGGTCAGCTACTGGCTGAAGAAGGAAGCGAAGATCACTTCGGGTTCCAAGACCCCGGGCAAGGGCGCCAAGGCCGGCACCCTGACCAAGGCTCAGATCAAGACGATCGCCGAAGCCAAGATGAAGGATCTGAACGCTGCCGACATCGAAGGCGCAATGGCCATGATCGAGGGCTCCGCCCGCGCCATGGGCCTGGAAGTGGTGGCTTAACATGGCAAAGCTTGCAAAGCGTATTCAGAAGATTCGCGAAGGCGTCGACCCCACCAAGCTGGTCGCCCTGACGGAAGCCATCTCGATGGTCAAGGTTCGTGCCACGGCGAAGTTCGACGAAACCGTCGAAATCTCCATGAACCTCGGCGTTGATCCGCGTCACGCAGACCAGATGGTCCGCGGCGTGGTCAACCTGCCGAACGGCACCGGCCGTGACGTTCGCGTCGCCGTTTTCGCACGTGGCGCCAAGGCTGACGAAGCCAAGGCAGCCGGCGCGGACATCGTCGGCGCCGAAGACCTCGTCGAAATCGTCCAGGGCGGCAAGATTGATTTCGATCGCTGCATCGCCACCCCGGACATGATGCCGCTCGTCGGCCGCCTCGGTAAGGTTCTCGGCCCGCGCGGCATGATGCCGAACCCGAAGGTCGGAACCGTCACCATGGACGTCACGGGCGCCGTCAAGGCTTCCAAGGGCGGCGCTGTCGAGTTCCGCGTCGAGAAGGCCGGCATCATCCATGCCGGTATCGGCAAGGCCTCCTTCGAAGCCAAGGCTCTCGAAGAGAACATCAAGGCTTTCGCTGACGCGGTCATCAAGGCCAAGCCGGCTGGCGCCAAGGGCAACTACGTCAAGCGCGTAGCGATCTCCTCGACCATGGGTCCGGGCGTCAAGATCGATCCGTCGACGGTCACGGCCTGATTATGAATTGCCGGAGCCTTCGGGTTTCGGTCGACTGAATTCCCGGTCCTTCGGGGCCGGGAATTTCCGGAGAAATCCGGAATTCCTGTCCGAGATTGCAGGTGGCTTAGGCCTTAATTGCCTGCATGAGACGGGTAAGACCCGAGATTCATGAGCGCCCAGGCGCTTTAAAATTCGGTTCGAGCCTAGTGTGCCTTGTGCCTGGAGCCCCTGTGGCGACAGTGCGAGGGGACAGGATCCTCAAGCGTCGCTTGGGGTCCTTAATCAAGGGATCCCTTGAGGCAAAGGCAACCCGATGGGGCCTGCAGGATTGCGGTCCCGTCAACTGGAGACAGACAGTGGAAAGAGCGGAAAAGCGCGAATTTGTCACGGAGCTGAACGAAGTCTTTAAGGCTTCCGGTTCGGTTGTCGTGGCCCACTATGCTGGTGTCACAGTTGCGCAGATGAACGATTTTCGTTCGAAGATGCGCGCTGCTGGCGGCACCGTCAAAGTCGCGAAGAACCGTCTGGCCAAGATCGCTCTTCAGGGTACGGAGTCGGAAGGGATGTCCAATCTCTTCAAGGGTCAGACGCTGATCGCATTCAGCGAAGACCCGGTAACGGCTCCGAAGGTCGTCATGGATTTCGCCAAGACCAACGACAAGATCGTTGTGCTCGGCGGCGCCATGGGTGCAACCACGCTCTCTGCGGATGCGGTCAAGTCGCTTGCGACCCTGCCTTCGCTGGACGAGCTTCGCGGCAAGCTGCTGGGCCTCTTGAATGCCCCGGCCACCCGCGTCGCGACGGTTGTCGCCGCACCGGCAAGCCAGCTTGCCCGCGTGTTCGCGGCCTACGCCAAGAAGGACGAGGAAGCCGCGTAAGGCGGTTTTTCGCTGTTCATACCCAAACCAAGTTCGAACCGAATATAAGGAACTAATAAAATGGCTGATCTCGCAAAGATCGTTGAAGACCTCTCTGCTCTGACCGTTCTGGAAGCTGCTGAGCTTTCCAAGCTGCTCGAAGAGAAGTGGGGCGTTTCCGCAGCTGCTCCGGTAGCTGTTGCTGCTGCTGGCGGTGGCGCTGCTGCTGCCGTTGTTGAAGAAGAAAAGACCGAGTTCGACGTCATCCTCGCTGATGCCGGCGCCAACAAGATCAACGTCATCAAGGAAGTCCGCGCCATCACCGGCCTGGGCCTCAAGGAAGCCAAGGATCTCGTTGAAGCCGCTCCGAAGGCTGTCAAGGAAGGCGTCAACAAGGCTGAAGCCGCTGACCTCAAGAAGAAGCTTGAGGACGCCGGCGCCAAGGTCGACGTTAAGTAATATCGGAATGCGGCGGGAGAGGTCTCCTCTCCCGCCGGTTTCCTCCGAACATATTACCCAGGAACCGTCCAAAACGGTTCCTGGGTAATGGGTTCTCAAGAGGATGGTCCCGAATCGAACCGAAAAGGCAATCCGGCCTGGCGTGTTCGAGAGGTGGGACGAGATTGGGAATACCCATTGATCGACGGGATCGACTGGCCAGCGAACCCCGTCCGTTGCAGGCCCGGATGCAAGTTTGAAGGAGCGACGATGGCTCAGACCCTTTCCTTTAATGGTCGCAGGCGCGTACGCAAGTTTTTTGGAAAAATCCCCGAAGTCACCGAAATGCCGAACCTCATCGAGGTTCAGAAGGCATCCTATGACCAGTTCCTCATGGTCGATGAGCCGAAGGGCGGCCGTCCGGACGAAGGTCTGAACGCTGTTTTCCGGTCGGTCTTCCCGATCACCGATTTTTCCGGCGCCTCCATGCTCGAATTCGTGTCCTACGAATTCGAACTGCCGAAGTTCGACGTGGAAGAATGCCGTCAGCGCGACCTGACCTATGCTGCGCCGCTGAAGGTGACGCTGCGCCTGATCGTGTTCGATATCGACGAGGATACGGGCGCAAAGTCGATCAAGGACATCAAGGAGCAGTCGGTCTACATGGGCGACATGCCGCTCATGACCGACAACGGTACGTTCATCGTGAACGGCACCGAGCGCGTCATCGTGTCCCAGATGCACCGTTCGCCGGGCGTTTTCTTCGACCATGACAAGGGCAAGAGCCACTCTTCCGGCAAGCTGCTTTTCGCAGCCCGCGTCATTCCCTATCGCGGTTCCTGGCTCGACATCGAATTCGACGCCAAGGATATCGTCTACGCCCGTATCGACCGCCGCCGCAAGATCCCCGTGACCTCGCTCTTGATGGCGCTCGGCATGGACGGCGAAGACATCCTGTCGACCTTCTACACGAAGTCGTCCTATCAGCGCGACGGCGACGGCTGGCGGATTCCGTTCCAGCCGGAAACCCTTAAGGGCGCCAAGGCGCTTTCCGACATGGTCGACGCCGATACCGGCGAAGTCGTTGTCGAATCCGGCAAGAAGCTCACGCCGCGCCTGCTCCGTCAGTTGACGGACAAGGGCCTGAAGGCCCTGAAGGCGACCAATGACGACCTCTACGGCAACTATCTCGCCGAAGACATCGTCAACATGGAAACCGGCGAGATCTATCTCGAAGCCGGCGACGAAATCGACGAAAAGACCCTGCCGATCATCCTGAATGCAGGTTTCGACGAGATCCCGGTTCTGGGCATCGACCATATCAATGTCGGCGCCTATATCCGCAACACGCTTGCCGCCGACAAGAACGAGAACCGTCAGGACGCTCTGTTCGACATCTACCGCGTCATGCGTCCGGGCGAACCGCCGACCATGGAATCGGCCGAAGCCATGTTCAACTCGCTGTTCTTCGATGCGGAGCGTTACGACCTCTCCGCCGTCGGCCGCGTCAAGATGAACATGCGTCTCGACCTCGAAGTCGCCGACACCGTCCGCACGTTGCGCAAGGACGACATCCTGGCCGTGGTCAAGATGCTGGTCGAACTGCGCGACGGCAAGGGCGAGATCGACGACATCGACAACCTCGGCAACCGCCGCGTCCGTTCTGTCGGCGAACTGATGGAAAATCAGTACCGCCTCGGCCTGCTCCGCATGGAACGCGCCATCAAGGAACGCATGTCGTCGATCGAGATCGACACCGTCATGCCGCAGGATCTGATCAACGCGAAGCCGGCAGCCGCCGCGGTTCGCGAATTCTTCGGCTCCTCGCAGCTGTCGCAGTTCATGGACCAGGTGAACCCGCTGTCGGAAATCACCCACAAGCGCCGTCTTTCGGCACTTGGCCCGGGTGGTCTGACCCGCGAGCGCGCCGGCTTCGAAGTCCGAGACGTTCACCCGACCCATTACGGCCGTATCTGCCCGATCGAAACGCCGGAAGGCCCGAACATCGGTCTGATCAACTCGCTCGCGACGTTTGCCCGCGTCAACAAGTACGGCTTCATCGAAAGCCCGTACCGCAAGATCATCGACGGCGTCGTCACCAAGGAAGTGCTGTACCTCTCCGCCATGGAAGAGGCGAAGTACTACGTTGCCCAGGCGAATTCGGAGCTGACGCCGGAAGGTGCCTTCGTCGAAGAATTCGTCGTTTGCCGTCATGCCGGCGAAGTCATGCTGTCGCCGCGCGACACCATCAACCTGATGGACGTCTCGCCGAAGCAGCTTGTCTCGGTCGCGGCAGCGCTTATTCCGTTCCTGGAAAACGACGACGCCAACCGCGCTCTGATGGGCTCGAACATGCAGCGTCAGGCCGTGCCGTTGGTACGCGCTGAAGCTCCGTTCGTCGGTACCGGCATGGAACCGGTCGTCGCCCGCGACTCCGGCGCCGCCATCGCTGCCCGCCGCGGCGGCGTCGTCGACCAGGTCGACGCGACCCGTATCGTTATCCGCGCCACCGAAGACCTCGATCCGTCGAAGTCCGGCGTCGATATCTACCGCCTGATGAAGTTCCAGCGTTCGAACCAGAACACCTGCGTCAACCAGCGTCCGCTGGTTTCGGTTGGTGACATCCTCAACAAGGGTGACATCATCGCCGACGGTCCGTCGACCGACCTGGGTGACCTGGCGCTCGGCCGCAACGCGCTCGTCGCGTTCATGCCCTGGAACGGCTACAACTACGAAGACTCGATCCTGCTCTCCGAGCGTATCGTTGCCGACGACGTGTTCACCTCCATCCACATCGAGGAATTCGAAGTGATGGCGCGCGACACAAAGCTTGGTCCTGAAGAAATCACCCGCGACATTCCGAACGTTTCGGAAGAAGCGCTGAAGAACCTCGACGAAGCCGGCATCGTCTACATCGGCGCCGAAGTCCAGCCGGGCGACATCCTCGTCGGCAAGATCACCCCGAAGGGCGAAAGCCCGATGACGCCGGAAGAAAAGCTTCTGCGCGCCATCTTCGGCGAAAAGGCCTCCGACGTTCGTGACACCTCCATGCGCATGCCTCCGGGCACTTTCGGCACGATCGTCGAAGTTCGCGTCTTCAACCGCCACGGCGTGGAGAAGGACGAACGCGCCATGGCGATCGAGCGTGAGGAAATCGAACGCCTCGCCAAGGACCGTGACGACGAACAGGCCATCCTCGACCGCAACGTCTACGGCCGTCTGATGGACATGCTGCGCGGCCAGATGTCGGTTGCCGGTCCGAAGGGCTTCAAGAAGGGCGTCGAGCTTTCCAACGCCGTCGTCTCCGAATACCCCCGCTCGCAGTGGTGGATGTTCGCAGTCGAGGACGAAAAGGTGCAGGGCGAAATCGAAGCGCTCCGCGGCCAGTACGACGAATCCAAGTCGCGCCTTGAGCAGCGCTTCATGGACAAGGTCGAAAAGGTCCAGCGCGGCGACGAAATGCCTCCGGGCGTCATGAAGATGGTCAAGGTCTTCGTCGCTGTGAAGCGCAAGATCCAGCCGGGCGACAAGATGGCCGGCCGTCACGGCAACAAGGGCGTCGTGTCGCGCATCGTACCGGTCGAGGACATGCCGTTCCTCGAAGACGGCACGCATGTCGACATCGTTCTGAACCCGCTCGGCGTGCCTTCGCGCATGAACGTCGGCCAGATCCTCGAGACGCATCTCGCCTGGGCTTGCGCCGGCATGGGCAAGCGCATCGGTGCGTTGCTCGAAGAGTACCGCAAGTCGAACGACATCACCGACCTGAAGAAGGAACTGACGGAAGCCTATGAGAGCGAGGCGAACGCCGAAGTTGCAAGCTTCGACGACGAGTCTCTCGTTCGCCTGGCCGAGCAGTCCAAGCGTGGTCTGTCGATCGCAACGCCGGTCTTCGACGGCGCGCATGAGCCGGACGTTGCGGCGATGCTGACCAAGGCGGGCCTCAACCCGTCCGGTCAGTCCGTGCTCTACGACGGCCGTACCGGCGAGCAGTTCGACCGCAAGGTGACTGTCGGCTACATGTACATGATCAAGCTGAACCACCTCGTGGACGACAAGATCCATGCGCGTTCGATCGGTCCGTACTCGCTCGTCACCCAGCAGCCGCTTGGCGGCAAGGCGCAGTTCGGCGGCCAGCGCTTCGGCGAAATGGAAGTCTGGGCTCTCGAAGCCTACGGCGCTGCCTACACGCTGCAGGAAATGCTGACCGTGAAGTCTGACGACGTGGCCGGCCGCACCAAGGTCTACGAAGCGATCGTGCGCGGCGACGACACGTTCGAGGCGGGCATTCCGGAGAGCTTCAACGTTCTCGTCAAGGAAATGCGCTCTCTCGGCCTGTCCGTCGAACTCGAGAACTCGAAGATCGACGATGCGACTGCCGGTCAGTTGCCGGACGCAGCCGAATAAGAACAAAAGCCGGCGCGCGCCAGGAATGGGCGCGCGCCACTCCCGCCCCCGGTTCGCACCGAAGGGCAGGGGGATTTTTGCCGCATTTCGCGGCTAATACCGTTTTAGAGCATCGGGCGGTCCTTGCCGGGAATTCGGACCGTATCGATCGCCAGCTGAGGGCTTCCGCCCCTAAAGGAGATAGGCATGAACCAAGAGGTCATGAATCTTTTCAATCCGCAGGTGCCTGCACAGCACTTCGACTCGATCCGGATCTCGATCGCGTCTCCGGAGAAGATTCTCTCCTGGTCCTACGGCGAAATCAAAAAGCCGGAGACCATCAACTACCGTACCTTCAAGCCGGAACGCGACGGCCTCTTCTGCGCCCGCATCTTCGGGCCGATCAAGGACTATGAGTGCCTGTGCGGCAAGTACAAGCGCATGAAGTACAAGGGCATCATCTGCGAAAAGTGCGGCGTCGAAGTCACGCTGTCGCGCGTTCGACGCGAGCGCATGGGCCATATCGAGCTCGCCGCTCCCGTTGCCCATATCTGGTTCCTGAAGTCGCTTCCGTCGCGTATCTCGACCCTTCTCGACATGACGCTGAAGGATGTCGAGCGAGTCCTCTATTTCGAGAACTACATCGTCACTGAGCCGGGCCTCACCTCGCTCAAGGAAAACCAGCTTCTTTCCGAAGAAGAATACATGATCGCCGTCGACGAGTTCGGCGAAGATCAGTTCACGGCGATGATCGGCGCCGAGGCCATCTATGAGATGCTCGCCTCGATGAATCTCGAAAAGATCGCCGGCGACCTGCGTTCGGAACTTGCCGACACCACGTCGGATCTGAAGCAGAAGAAGCTGATGAAGCGCCTGAAGATCGTCGAGAACTTCATGGAATCCGGCAACCGCCCGGAATGGATGATCATGAAGGTCGTGCCCGTGATCCCGCCGGACCTGCGTCCGCTGGTTCCGCTCGATGGCGGCCGTTTTGCGACGTCCGACCTGAACGATCTCTATCGCCGCGTCATCAACCGTAACAACCGTCTGAAGCGCCTGATCGAACTGCGCGCTCCGGGCATCATCATCCGCAACGAAAAGCGCATGCTGCAGGAATCTGTGGACGCGCTGTTCGACAACGGCCGCCGTGGCCGCGTCATCACCGGCGCCAACAAGCGTCCGCTGAAGTCGCTGTCCGACATGCTCAAGGGCAAGCAGGGCCGCTTCCGTCAGAACCTGCTCGGCAAGCGCGTCGACTATTCCGGCCGTTCGGTCATCGTGACCGGTCCCGAACTGAAGCTGCACCAGTGCGGCCTGCCGAAGAAGATGGCGCTCGAACTGTTCAAGCCGTTCATCTACGCCCGCCTCGACGCCAAGGGTTACTCCTCGACCGTCAAGCAGGCCAAGAAGCTGGTTGAAAAGGAAAAGCCGGAAGTCTGGGATATCCTCGACGAGGTCATCCGCGAACATCCGGTTCTCCTGAACCGCGCACCGACGCTGCACCGCCTGGGCATCCAGGCCTTCGAACCGATCCTGGTCGAAGGCAAGGCGATCCAGCTGCATCCGCTTGTCTGCACGGCCTTCAATGCCGACTTCGACGGCGACCAGATGGCCGTTCACGTGCCGCTGTCGCTGGAAGCCCAGCTCGAAGCCCGCGTGCTGATGATGTCGACGAACAACATCCTGCACCCGGCCAACGGCGCACCGATCATCGTTCCGTCGCAGGACATGGTTCTCGGCCTCTACTATCTGGCGATCATGAACCAGAACGAGCCGGGTGAAGGCATGGCCTTCTCCGACATGGGCGAGCTGCACCACGCTCTGGAAAACAAGGTCGTCACCCTGCATGCCAAGATCCGCGGCCGCTTCAAGACCGTGGACGCCGAAGGCAAGCCGGTTTCCAAGATCTATGAAACGACCCCCGGCCGCATGATCATCGGCGAACTTCTGCCGAAGAACGTCAACGTGCCGTTCGAGACCTGCAACCAGGAAATGACCAAGAAGAACATCTCCAAGATGATCGACACGGTCTACCGTCACTGCGGCCAGAAGGACACGGTGATCTTCTGCGACCGCATCATGCAGCTCGGCTTTACCCATGCCTGCCGTGCCGGCATTTCGTTCGGCAAGGACGACATGGTCATTCCGGACACCAAGGTGAAGATCGTCGGCGAAACCGAAGCCCTGGTGAAGGAATACGAGCAGCAGTACAACGACGGCCTGATCACTCAGGGCGAGAAGTACAACAAGGTCGTCGACGCCTGGGGCAAGGCCACCGAAAAGGTTGCCGAAGACATGATGGCCCGCATCAAGGCCGTCGAGTTCGATCCGGAAACCGGTCGTCAGAAGCAGATGAACGCCATCTACATGATGTCGCACTCGGGTGCCCGCGGTTCACCGAACCAGATGCGCCAGCTGGGCGGCATGCGCGGCCTGATGGCCAAGCCCTCGGGCGAAATCATCGAGACGCCGATCATCTCGAACTTCAAGGAAGGCCTGACCGTTAACGAGTACTTCAACTCGACCCACGGTGCCCGTAAGGGTCTCGCAGACACCGCCCTGAAGACCGCGAACTCCGGTTACCTGACCCGCCGTCTCGTCGACGTCGCGCAGGATTGCATCGTCAATCTCGTCGATTGCGGCACCGAAAGCGGTCTCACCATGACGGCGATCGTTGACGCCGGTCAGGTCGTGGCGTCGATCGGCGCCCGCGTCCTCGGCCGTACCGCGCTGGACGATATCGATCATCCGGTCACCGGTGCGCGCATCGTCGATGCCGGCAAGATGATCCTCGAGCCGGATGTCATCGAGATCGAAAAGGCTGGTATCCAGTCGATCCGCATTCGTTCCGCACTGACCTGCGAAGTCCAGACGGGCGTCTGCTCGGTCTGCTACGGCCGAGATCTGGCCCGTGGTACGCCGGTCAACATGGGCGAAGCCGTCGGCGTCATCGCTGCTCAGTCGATCGGCGAGCCGGGAACCCAGCTCACCATGCGTACCTTCCACCTGGGCGGTACGGCAAACGTGGTCGACCAGTCGTTCCTGGAAGCGTCTTACGAAGGCACGATCCAGATCAAGAACCGCAACATGCTGCGGAACTCCGAAGGCGTTCTCGTCGCGATGGGCCGCAACATGGCGGTCACCATTCTTGACGAGCGCGGCGTCGAGCGTTCCTCGCAGCGCGTCGCCTACGGTTCGAAGCTGTTCGTGGATGACGGCGACAAGGTTCGTCGCGGTCAGCGTCTGGCAGAGTGGGACCCCTATACGCGCCCGATGATGACGGAAGTCGAAGGTACGGTTCAGTTCGAAGACGTGGTCGACTCGATCTCGGTTTCGGAATCGACCGACGAATCCACCGGCATCACCAAGCGCCAGGTCATCGACTGGCGTTCGACCCCGCGCGGCACCGACCTGAAGCCGGCGATCGTCATCAAGGACGCTTCCGGCAACATCATGAAGCTGGCCCGCGGTGGCGAAGCCCGCTTCAACCTGTCGGTCGACGCCATCCTGTCGGTCGAGCCGGGTGCCAAGGTCAGCCAGGGCGACGTTCTCGCCCGTGTGCCGATGGAAAGCGCCAAGACCAAGGACATCACCGGTGGTCTGCCGCGCGTCGCCGAGCTCTTCGAAGCCCGTCGTCCGAAGGATCACGCCATCATCGCTGAGATCGATGGTACGATCCGCCTCGGCCGCGACTACAAGAACAAGCGTCGCGTCATGATCGAGCCTGCCGAAGACGGTGTCGAACCGGTCGAATACCTGATCCCGAAGGGCAAGCCATTCCACCTTCAGGAAGGCGACTACATCGAAAAGGGCGACTACATCCTCGACGGCAATCCGGCACCCCACGACATCCTGGCGATCAAGGGCGTGGAAGCACTCGCTTCCTACCTCGTCAACGAAATCCAGGAAGTCTATCGTCTGCAGGGCGTTGTCATCAACGACAAGCACATCGAGGTGATCGTCCGTCAGATGCTGCAGAAGGTCGAGATCACCGATGCCGGCGACAGCCAGTACATCGTCGGTGACAATGTCGACCGGATTGAACTGGACGAAGCCAACGAGCGTCTCGCCGAAGAAGGCAAGAAGCCCGCTTACGGCGAACCGGTTCTGCTCGGCATCACCAAGGCGTCGCTGCAGACCCCGTCCTTCATCTCGGCCGCGTCCTTCCAGGAAACGACCAAGGTGCTGACGGAAGCTGCGATCGCCGGCAAGATGGACACGCTCCAGGGCCTCAAGGAAAACGTCATCGTCGGCCGTCTCATCCCGGCCGGTACCGGCGGCACCATGACCCAGATCCGCCGTATCGCCACGTCGCGCGACGAGCTCATCCTTGAAGAACGCAAGAAGGGTTCGGGCGCTTCGTCCGCCACCCCGATGCTCCAGGACCTCGCCGGCGAAAAGGCTTCGGCCGCCGAATAATCCGGCTTTTGCCGATTGGAAATCAAAACCGCCCGGAGCGATCCGGGCGGTTTTTTCGTTTTGAGCGGCCAAGGGAGCGGACAACAAAAAAGCCGCCGGAGGTGTTCGGCGGCTTCGGGCATTGATTGGCGAAATGGGGGCAGCATCGCTGCTGTCGGGAGGCAATGAAGAACGAGGGCAGATCCGCACCTTGCATCCGCCAACCGAGGGAGGAGGTGAGGGCAGTCGCACCTCGTCGTCGATCGGGACTACTCGAACCGGATGATCGCCACTTCGCCTTCGAGCGCGCCCTGGTAGGCGGAGGCATGCGGCTCCTCGGTGGGTTCGTCGGTCAGGACGCCGATCTGGTCGAGGTCGGCTTCGATGAAGCCTTCTTCGGAGAGCGCGTTGAGCGCTTCGCGCACGGCGGAATCGTCGTCGGGCGCGCGCAGCATGATATGCAGCTCGATGCCCTCGGCCCCTTTCGTCTCATAGCCCTTGCCGATGATGATGAAGACCATCGGCCCGTCGAGGTTGTTGTCATTGTCGGGTGTGGCGATCATGGTCATCTCCGCAAGCGAATCTCTGGTATCGTCCGAAGGCGAGCCGGAACGGAAGGTTCCCGCACTCTTTAGTGCGATCGGCGATGATTCCCAAACATTATCCGCGAAGGCATGTCATATTTCATGAAACCCTGCCTCGAAACCCTCCGTTTGGCCCTGAAACCAAGGGTTCGGGGCAATAAATTAGGATTCGGTCTTGACGGACAGGGGGGAAAACAGTACACGCCCCGCATCGGAAGCGATGTGAGGCTTGCCCGTTCGGAATGACTCGTTCCGGAGTATGCCTCAGACACGGTTCCATACGCACGTTGAAGATACGAATGCTGCACGCACGACGCATGAGGAATGCGTCCTCTGCTTTCTGTGGTCCATCCGGAAAAGCGGATCGGGCCACGTTTTGCGCATGAGGAAATGTGTGTGCCGCCGCCGGAAACGGCATCAGATCGGCCCGAAAGGGTACTGAGAAAAACGTAAGGGATGGTTGAATGCCTACCGTAAACCAGCTGATCCGCAAGCCTCGCCAGGCGAACGTAAAGCGTAACAAGGTTCCTGCTCTGCAGGAAAATCCCCAGAAGCGCGGCGTTTGCACCCGCGTTTACACGACGACCCCGAAGAAGCCGAACTCGGCTCTGCGTAAGGTTGCCAAGATCCGCCTGACCAACGGCTTCGAAGTCATCGGCTATATCCCGGGTGAAGGCCACAACCTGCAGGAACACTCCGTCGTGATGATCCGCGGCGGCCGCGTCAAGGACTTGCCGGGCGTTCGCTACCACATCATCCGCGGCGTTCTCGACACCCAGGGCGTCAAGAACCGCAAGCAGCGCCGTTCGAAGTACGGTGCGAAGCGTCCGAAGTAATTCGGAAATCTGATTATCCGGCGCTGCGCGAGGTTCTCCGCGTGGTAAAGCGCCCGCAACAATTGAGAGACGAGAAGTATGTCCCGACGCCATAGTGCAGAGAAGCGTGAGATCAACCCGGACCCGAAGTTCGGCGATCTGGTCGTCACGAAGTTCATGAATGCGATCATGCTCCACGGCAAGAAGTCCGTGGCCGAAACCATTGTGTATGGTGCGTTTGACGCCGTGCAGGGCAAGTCCAAGCAGGATCCGGTCACCGTTTTCCATCAGGCGCTCGACAACGTCGCGCCGCACGTCGAAGTGCGTTCGCGCCGCGTCGGTGGTGCGACCTACCAGGTTCCGGTCGACGTCCGTCCCGAGCGCCGTCAGGCGCTGGCGATCCGCTGGGTGATCGCTGCTGCCCGCAAGCGTAACGAGACCACCATGGTCGATCGTCTTTCCGGTGAACTCATGGATGCTGCGAACAACCGTGGCAGCGCCGTCAAGAAGCGTGAAGACACGCACAAGATGGCCGACGCCAACCGCGCATTCTCGCATTACCGTTGGTAATCTTCACCCGATCGAATTTCGAAAGGCAGTCCTATGGCTCGCGAATATAAAATCGAAGACTACCGCAATTTCGGTATCATGGCGCATATCGACGCCGGCAAGACCACGACCACCGAGCGTATCCTTTATTACACCGGCAAGTCGCACAAGATCGGCGAAGTTCACGATGGCGCAGCCACGATGGACTGGATGGAGCAGGAGCAGGAGCGTGGCATCACGATCACGTCCGCTGCGACCACGACCTTCTGGAAGGGCCGTGACGGCAAGATGCGCCGCTTCAACATCATCGACACCCCCGGCCACGTCGACTTCACCATCGAAGTCGAACGTTCGCTGCGCGTGCTCGACGGTGCGATCGCTCTTCTCGATGCCAACGCAGGCGTAGAGCCGCAGACGGAAACCGTCTGGCGTCAGGCCGAGAAGTACAACGTTCCGCGCATGATCTTCTGCAACAAGATGGACAAGACCGGTGCGGACTTCTACCGCTCCGTCGAGATGATCAAGACCCGTCTCGGCGCAACGGCCGTCGTCATGCAGCTGCCGATCGGCGCTGAAACCGAGTTCAAGGGCGTTGTCGACCTGATCGAGATGAACGCTCTCGTCTGGCGTGATGAATCGCTCGGCGCCCAGTGGGACGTCGTCGAAATCCCGGAAGACCTGAAGGACAAGGCCGAAGAATATCGCGAAAAGCTGATCGAGACGGTTGTCGAGATCGACGAACAGGCGATGGAAGACTACCTGAACGGCGTCATGCCGGACAACGACAAGATCCGCGCCCTGGTTCGCCGCGGCACGATCGACGTCAAGTTCCACCCGATGTTCTGCGGCACCGCGTTCAAGAACAAGGGCGTTCAGCCGCTGCTCGACGCCGTCGTCGAATACCTGCCGTCGCCGCTCGACATCCCGGCGATCAAGGGCATCGACTTCAAGACGGAAGCCGAGATCGAGCGTCACGCTGACGACAACGAGCCGCTTTCCATGCTCGCGTTCAAGATCATGAACGACCCCTTCGTTGGTTCGCTCACCTTCGCCCGCATCTATTCCGGCAAGCTCGAAAAGGGTTCGTCGGTCATGAACACGGTCAAGGACAAGCGCGAGCGCGTCGGCCGCATGTTGCAGATGCACTCGAACTCCCGTGAAGACATCGAAGAAGCCTTCGCTGGCGACATCGTTGCTCTTGCAGGCCTCAAGGAAACCACCACGGGTGACACGCTTTGCGATCCCCTGAAGCCGGTCATCCTCGAGCGCATGGAATTCCCCGAGCCGGTCATCCAGATCGCCATCGAGCCGAAGTCCAAGGGCGACCAGGAAAAGATGGGCCTCGCGCTCAACCGCCTGGCTGCCGAAGATCCGTCCTTCCGCGTGAAGACGGACCAGGAATCGGGTCAGACGATCATCGCCGGCATGGGCGAACTGCATCTCGACATCATCGTCGACCGCATGCGCCGCGAATTCAAGGTTGAAGCAAACGTCGGCGCGCCGCAGGTTGCTTACCGCGAAACCATCACGCGCCAGCACGAAGAAGACTACACGCACAAGAAGCAGTCCGGTGGTACCGGCCAGTTCGCGCGCGTCAAGATCATCTTCGAACCGAACCCGGAAGGCGACGACTTCAAGTTCGAATCCAAGATCGTCGGCGGTGCTGTTCCGAAGGAATACATCCCGGGCGTTCAGAAGGGTATCGAAAGCGTTCTGTCCTCCGGTCCGCTGGCAGGCTTCCCGATGCTGGGCGTCAAGGCGACGCTCATCGACGGTGCCTTCCACGACGTCGACTCGTCGGTCCTGGCGTTCGAAATCGCCTCCCGCGCGTGCTTCCGTGAAGCCGCGAAGAAGGCCGGCGCTCAGCTCCTCGAGCCGATGATGAAGGTCGAAGTCGTCACTCCGGAAGATTACGTCGGTGACGTCATCGGCGACCTGAACTCCCGTCGTGGCCAGATCCAGGGTCAGGAATCGCGCGGCATCGCCGTCGTGATCAATGCCCACGTGCCGCTGGCGAACATGTTCAAGTACGTCGACAACCTGCGCTCCATGTCGCAGGGCCGCGCGCAGTACTCGATGACTTTCGATCACTACGCACCGGTTCCGAACAACGTCGCAACCGAGATCCAGGCCAAGTACTCCGGTCAGAAGTGACCGGGGTAACCCCGCCCAATCAATGAGAGAATAACCCCTGACGGGGATAAGAACGGAGAAGCCGGAAATGGCAAAGAGCAAGTTTG
>UCEY01000076.1 GCA_900471605.1 Hyphomicrobiales bacterium
GGCAAACCCGGGGCGGTTCAAGAAGCGACAAGGACCACTTAGCAAGATAGGCAAAACTCGAGGCGATGGCGACCTCGCCGTTACTTGAGACTTGATTTTCTAGGCCCGCCCACCACATCGGACGGCGCTGGAGAGGTCTTCTGTTATGCCATCATTTTTCGAAACCACATTTGGCCCCGTAGAATTGAACGTCCTCGACACTGCTTTGCGGACCTGGCGAACGCACCACGCGCTGCCTCAAGGTGACCCCGATGCGCGTATCGCCGCCGAAATCTGCATCAATCTCTTTCGCGAGGGTAACAGGACCTTGCCCTCACTGCTTCAGGCAATGGAAAGCCACAAAGCCCTGAGTGATATCGTGAGGCTTCGCGACAGCAATGACGTGCGCGAGAAAATCGCAACGTAACACCGCCATGACCAGGCGAAATCGTTCATTCCGCAATTCGCCAGGTGTGGCGGTGAGAAAGACCCCGCTTGAGATCTACCCTTGCGGTTCTCCCTCCCGAGGAGGGGAGGGGGCCGACTAAAGCCCTGATACTTTGGTCAGATTCACGCGAAAACGATCGCGCCGCCGTTGATATCTGCGGGTCATTTCCGCTGAAGCATGACCGAGCTGTTTTTGAACGTAACGCTCATCCACTTCGGCGGAAGAGGCCAGGCCGCACGAAGGGAATGGCCGAAGAACTTGTAGGCGCGTTCGATTTCGCTCAGATCGCCGCGAACGCCTGCGGCCATGGCGGCCCGTTTCACAAGCCGGGCGACTTCCTTGTCGTTCAGCCGCCCGGACCCGATGGCCTTCCCTTGTCCCGTCACCCGGCGGAAAAGGGGACCATGCGCCAGCTTAGCGAACTTGATCCAGGTCTCGATCGCGGCGACCGGGCAGGTCGCATCGGCCGAACCGCGACCGACCTCGACCTCCCGCCATCCGGTTTTACCGCGCAGGACAATAAGCATGCCCTTGTCGAGGATCTCGATCCAACCACGCCCGTCCTCAGTCTGGTTGGCCTTCAGATCGAGGCCGACGATCTCGGAGCGCCGAAGACCTCCAGCAAAGCCGATGAGCAACATCGCCCGATCCCGCAGGCCGCGCAGAGAGCCGCGATCGAGCGTCTCGACCATGGCGATGATGTCTTCAGCCATGACCGCTTCCTTCTGGACCGGTGGCTTGGCGTGGCTGTTGCGGATGCCGGCCATCACGGTTGCGATATGCCGATCTTTCCGGTCCAGTATGAGACCGCGTTGCGAAAAATTCCAGGAGAGCGAGGAGAGGCGGCGTTCAATCGTCGATACCGAATTTGCCTTCACGCCCCGTTCGGCTGCACCCGAGGCGCGGGCAGTGATATAGAGGCCGACCGTCTGCGGATGAGGGGGAAGGGGAGACAAGCCCGACCGCCGGCACCACGCTGAAAAGTGCTTCCAGTCGGAAGCGTAGGCTTTTCGGGTATTAGCGGAACTCGCCGCCTCGACATAGCCGCGCGCGCGGTCGGTGAGATCCTGAAGCTGGGCGGACAGGCTGGACCCCGGCTTGAGGGCAGGGGAGGGGGCGACCCGCGATAGATCTTCCTCGAGAACGATTTCGCCTGGGCTATTCATGCTGCCTCGATATCGGTTTGTTTAAAATCCTCTCCGATAAACAAAAGGGCATCATCGGCGCGTTTAGCCAAGGCGTATGAAAAACAATCGGCGAAGTTCAGTCCCGCGGGATGGCGACCCTTGCCATAGATCAGCCAGGCCTGTGTCGCCAGGTCGACCAGGTCAGCGTCGACCGGAATGATCTCGGCTTCGATTTTTGAAAGCCAAAGATCGACCTCGGCCAGCGCATGTTCACCACGCCGACTGACCATGACCATACGGGCTTCGAGCACGCATGTCGCCGGCACGAGTCGAACTGGGTCGGTGACGATGGATTTTTCTAGCCGCTCCGCCTGTGGCTCGCCGCGCAGGATCGCTACAATCGCGGATGTATCGATGACCATCAGTTCGGAATTCCGTGCTCATCGAAGCCGACGATATCCTCGTCCGTTCGACTTTCGAGCTCGGGAAGGCGCGCTACCCTTTTCCGGATGGCTTGAAGTTCGCTGAGCATGCGCTCCTGGGAAGCGACGGCGTGACCCATTCGGTGCAGCCGCTCCGCGAGCGCTTGATGGATTGCCGCCGTCTTGCTGATCCCTTGGCGCCGCGCGAGCTCATCGATCAGCGCTACCGTAGCCGGATTTTTGATATTCAGCGACACGAGAATCTCCAGAAGTCTACCTTTTATAAGATTTCTACCGTAATTCCCTGGCTCTGTCAAATATGTCCGATAATGCAAGATTATCGGACGTTTTATGTTGGAGACGAGCCGTGCGGTTTGGATCGATCTTGCTGGATAAAACCGCGCACCTAATTTACACTCCGGCGCATGGATTCGTTCGCGCCCTCCGCTCCAACCGCCCCCGCCTGGTCGCCCCGCGTGCCGGGATGGGCACGCCCGCGTGGTCGCGACATCAACGAAACAGACGCCGCCTTCGCCGCTGGCATCGCACTGAAATCTTTGGATGATCTGATCCGTGCCGACCCGCCATGGCTCGGCTGCTGGCGCGATCGGCTTGCCCTGAAATCGGCCGCCGTCGCTGCCCGAATGGCCGGCCGCAGCGAGGAGGAAAGCGCCATCCGCGATGCGGTATTGCTGACCGTCGCCGGCGACGATCCCGGACCGGCCGGCAAGCTGTTTTTGGCCACGCGATTGTTAACGCGTCGCACCGGGACTACTACCACACCCTATGTTAGGGACCTTGCCGACCTCTTCGGGGTTCGCTGGGACGACAGCCTTGCCTCGATCCCCGACATGATCGATTCTGCCATCCAGTCCGGGCGAGCAGCACCCTTCGCGGTAGCGGACCTTCTAACCGCGATCTTTGCCGCCCGCCCGGACGCCGAGGTGATGGCGCTCGGTCTGGCCGAGGCCGTGCTGGCGCACAAGCTGAACTGGCAGAAGTCCGTCCTTCTGCTGACGCCCGAGCGTTTTGGCCCGGCGTTCCGCACCATCGGTGGCCGCGGGCGCGTCCGGCCAGGAGAGCCGGCGTACGCGAAGGCGATCTGTCTCGCATTGGTTGACGGCGTTGAGGCGGCGCTTCGGTCTGCCGTCGAGATCGACCGTCGTGCGGCGCGGCTGCTGGTTGTGCGATCGAAGGTACGGACCAAAGGAGCCGAGCCGGTGATCCGCAAACTGCTGGCGGAGGATGCAGTGCCGGCCTCGGCGCCGGGCAGCAACCTGTCGCGCTGGGCGGCCAACCGGCTGTTCGAGCGTCTCGAAACTTTCGATGTAGTGCGCGAACTCTCCGGCCGATCGTCTTTTCGGATATTCGGGTTGTGAGGCGACTGGTATGAGCGCCGCTACGCAACCACGCCGCAACGCCAAAAGAAATCCTCAGGACGATGTCCTATTTGATCGAGAGCTTGAGTATCTGCCGGCGGAAATGCGCTGGCGAGAATGGATGCTGCGGGTCGAGGCGGTGATCTTTGCCTCGACCGAACCGGTCAGCCGCGAGACGCTGGCGCGTGTGGTCGGCAAGGATTGCAGCATCGATCTGCTGATCGACGACCTCGTCGAGGAGCTTCGAGACCGGCCCTACGAACTGGTCTCGGTCGCCGGCGGCTGGCAGCATCGGACCCGGCCTCGGTTTGCCGAAACGATCCGTGCGTCTTCCGCGCAGACAAGGGGAGGGGCGGCGGCGCTCTCCGAGTTCGAGGGGATGGTGCTGATGGCGGTGGGATATTTCCAGCCTGTGACGCGAGGTGAGCTGTCGAAGATCTTTGGCAGGGAAGTCAGCCGTGACGTCATCGGCAGTTTGCGTGGTGCAGGTTTCATCGGCTCAGGGCCGCGCAGCCCGACGCCGGGAGCGCCTTATACCTATGTCACGACGCCGCACTTCCTCTCCGCCTTCGGCATGGAGACGCTCCGCGAGCTGCCAAACATCGAAGCGCTTGAGGGCGCCGGCCTGCTGAGCAGGCATGCGGTAAAGAATGAGGTCGAAGCGCCAAACAATGAAGAAGGTGAGGACGAGCATCTTCAGTGACAGGTCCTTCAACTTGGTCATTAACTTACGTGGGCGAGCCCTCGCGCCTTTGAATTACAAGAAATTGGCAACGCCTAAGATGTTGCTTCTCTGTTCTCGTGGGATAATGGCGCGAATCAGAGCAGAGCCATGACCAAACAACATCAAAGGCGCCCTAAGGCGGAGCAATATCCACGGCGTTACGAGACCCTTCCGGCTGAAGCGATTACGCCACCTTCGGTTCATCGCCACCCGATCCTTCCCCTTGTGGACATCGGTAGCCGGAAGTTCGAAGAACTGTGCCGAGACATCATGAGGCAGGCCTATCCTGACTACCGCATCGCCCTGAAACGACGGACGGGCCAGGACCAGTTCGGCGTCGACGTCGAGGGCTTTGACGATCTCCAAAATCCAGTGACCGTGGTTTCTGCCAAGTGCTACAAGCACATTCCAGCATGGGAATTCCGCGCCTGGATCGAAGATTTCACCAAACATCTCGAAGGTCACTGGAAAGGCAAGGGCGTCAAGGAATTCATTATCGCCGTCAGTGTTGAGGCCAACGATGACGATATGAACGACGCCGCTCGCGAATTGGCAGCTAAGCTGCGCGCGCAAGGCATTCGCTTTCGCCTATGGGATTCGGTCGAGCTCTCCGAGCTCCTCAGGAAAGACCCGCGGCTCATCGACCGATATTTTAACGAGGCATGGGTCAAGGCACTATCCGCCGATCGCGACCCATTAACTCCGGTGGCGGCGAGTGTACCTTTCACTGTGACTGGCCCGACGGCCTCTCAAATGGCCGTTTTTGCGCAGATCGAAGCGACATATCAGGGACCTTTGAACGATGCGCTGTCTCGCAATCTCGAAGAGGCGATCGCCAAGCTGCGACGAGGCAAGCGATCGGCTGTCAAAGACTGGTTGGCCGATGCGCAATCAGACATCGTTAAATGGAATGGCGCTAGTGCCGAGACACGAGCTAAGGGCCTGCGTGCCGCTGCGATGGTTGTTCTTGGCGAAGGCGACATCGAGACCGCAGAACGCCTCCTCGATGAGGCTGACGCGTTCGCCCTTCCTCCCGACCGGGTCGCGCGCGCATTTCTCATCCGTTCGCGGGACGATGGACGCAAGGCACTGTCCTATATGACGTCGCCGGAAAACAGACGTGAGCGGGAATTGACCGGCGCGCTCCTGATCGAGGAGGGTCGGGCGCAGGAGGCGCTTGAGGTGCTTGCGCCGTTGACAGGCGATGATGCCAGCTCCGAGGTCCTCCGCCTGCGAGCGGTCGCAACCCTGTTAAACGGCGGGACACGTGCCGAGGCGCTTAAACTTGTCGGCTCGGCCACGGCCAAGGAGCCTGATTCCGCGATGGCACTGTTTGCCCGCGGGGTGGTGCGCATGGCGTGCGCACTCGTCGACGGCGCATCGCCTCAGTTCGGCAGCGTGCCGAACCCCATCGGGCGTTCGCTCGTCCTATCGACGCCCGACGCTCGAAACTTGCTTCTCCAGGCGGCGGAAGATTTTGCCCGTCTGCACGAGACCGTCGAGAGCGACTTCAAGCGAGACGTCGAGGTCTGGCGTCTTGCAGTACTTCTGCTCAACGAGGACACCCGAGATCGGGGACGGCTATACGCGCGTTCCCTGCTTGCCAAAGCCAATATCGACCCTTCGGTCATTGCCTGGAGCCTTCTGCACGGCCTGCCGTTGAAGCATGGCCGGATCAGAAAGGCCCTCGCCGATGCCATACGCATCGGCAAGGGCACGCCGAGCCACGTTGTCGTTCTCGCCATGATGGCAGCAGGAAGGGCAAGCCCGGACAAGGGGATCGCACAGATAGACAAATTCGCTGCGATCTTTCCAGAAGCAAGCGCCTTTTTTGATGCCTGGCGCCAACAGTTTGGAGCAAAAGCCGGCGACGACGGCTCCTCGACCTTTGCACAAAGCCTTCGTGACAGTCTTGCCACCGACAATGTCGCACAGGTCTATGGCTACGTCTCAAGCCATCTTTTTGAAGTCGAAAACCTCCTCGCCGGCGCCGATTTCCTTGCGTCCCGCGGTGCCTTCGATCTTGTCGATCAGCTGCGGCCAGCGCTCTCAAAAATACTATCCGCACGTGCTATCGAGCTTGCGTCGGTGGCAGCGCTCAACAACGACGATGCGAGAGCGTCCATCGAGATCCTCGATCAGGCACTGGCACAAGGGTTGGATAATACGCGGCGGCTTTCCTATGTCCGGATCCGTGCCTGGAAGGCGCTCGGCAATCACCATGCACTCATAGACGATATTCAAGAACAGCTTCGAGACCGGGAAGACCCGGAATTGCGCGAGGAGCTGCTCGAAGCCTATCTGCGGATCGGCGCGCTCGATCGGGTCAAGGAGCAGGCCGAGCTTGCCCTGGACAGCGGCATCATCGACAAACGCAAAGCAGTTCAGCTCGCGATTGCCTTGCAAAGCCATGCGCCCGATGTTGCACGTCGCGCGCTAGAGGGGCTTGGCAGCTACGATGTGCCGACCGACCTTGAAAATGTGGTCTTTGAGCTTGCGAGCAACCTCGGTATCGCATCCCTGCAACAGGAGATGATCCGCAAGCTCGTCACCGATCCCGAAAAGAAGGCTAACTTCAGAAGCTTTGACACTGTTGAAGAGCTTCTGACGATGCTCGAGGAACAGGCAAACGGATATCGGGCTCTGCTTGACCAATGGCTGCATGGGACGATCCCTGCGGTCGCTGCCATGCGAAATGACGGCAAGGATTTTGTATCGCTTTTCCTCGCCAGCAAAACGGCACGCCGTAACCGCGCCGGAGACGCCATGCCGATGATGTTGCGATCGGGCACCGAACGGCCGGACGTGCGCATCCCAGCCGGTGAGCGCCCGACCTTACGCCTCGACCTCAGCGGGCTGCTGATTGCCCACCGGGTGGGCATTGTTGACGCGCTGGATGACGTGTTCTCGATCCAGGTTCCGGCATCTCTTCCGGAAGCCCTGGTTCTGCTGGAGGCCCAATTCCACGACGTATCAAAGGTTATCGCCGATGGCGTAAGAGCCGTTGCGCGCGGCGACAGCTCGGTCGCTATCCGTAAAACGATACCCGCAGGCGTCCCGGAGTTGTCGGTCGTCAGGGGAGGGCTCGAGGGCGACGACCTGCACCGCGTTGCATATATCCTCGATCGGGCCTTCCAAACCGGCCATATCGACCGGTCTCAGCTTGAGAGCATTTCCGCTCAGTTCGAAATCTCGCCCGAGACACCTCGCCAGCAGATTGCAGAACTTGCTCTTGGTCAGGATGCCATCACTGCCTTTGCTCAGGCGGGCGTCCTGGAACCGCTTGCGAGATCCATTTTATTGATAGCCGAACAACGAACGGTCGATAATATGCTGAGGCAGCTGGATTTCGCTGAGGACGAAGAGGAGATCAAGTCGAACCTGCGTAGCCTGACCAAGGTTGTCGCGGAAAGACTTGCCACTTCAAAATGGACGACGATCGCGCCAAACAAGACGGTACGAGAGGATGAGCGGTCGGGCATGCTTCCGTCGCATACGCGCTGCCTGGTGGAAGTCTTGCCAAAGGACCATGCCACATTTGATGACTTTCTGTGGATCGAAGATCGGACCATCTCAAGGCAGCCTATCAAACGCCTTTTGACGCTGCCGGAAGTTCTCGCGGTCCTGCGCGATCGGGGCATTCTCGATAAGCCGAGCTACTCCCGTATTCAGACATCGCTTCGCCAATGGGGCTACCTTTGCCTTCCGATCGATAAAGAAGAGATCGCGACGATCATCGAGGCAGCGCCGGTGGTTGCCGGCGCAATCGTCGAAAATGGGCCGCTTGGCGATTTGCGGCGTTGGTTTGCCAACGAGCTCCAGCATCTTCGCTATGTCGATCAGAGCCATCAGGCGGACAAGCAAGGTCGCATCATCGGGGAAGTGCGCCGAACGATCGATCTATCTTCTCTCTCCAGCAAGCTCATCAAGCGGTTGTGGTTGGATGGCAAGGGTTCCGACGATGAACTCAATGCGCGCTCGACCTGGGTCTGGTCAAACCTGCGCCTAACGCACCTGCCTTCGCCGCTCGGAGCTCCTGACCCCGATGGAAGACGATCGATTTCGGCCTTGAACGCAGCACAGATGCTTATGGTGCCGATCCACACCGATCTCGACCGCAGGAAACTCAAGAAGGAGCGTTACGCAGGACTGCTCAATTGGACGATCAATTCGGTGATCGGCCCACTTGCAAAGGCTGATCTCGACACCGCTGACCTGACAGCTGAAGCCGTCGCCTCGATGCTGTCGCGCCTGGTCGAGATTCCCGAAGGACTGGAAATCGACGTCGCCCAGGCACTCAAGATGCAGCTGACACGGTCGGCTCGCCGTTTTCTGGACCTGTTGCCGGATGACTGGGAAGAACGGATCACCAGCCGGGGCAACCTGAAGCAGCAGCTATCGATCGTCATGGTGATGTTGCTGACGGTTGATGGCGACCTGCAGCTCAGCGTCAAAGTCCTGGAAGAAACACTGCAGCGTTGTGTTACGGAAGGTCTCACGCGCTGTGATCTCGCCCTGCATAATTCACACAGGAAGGCAAAGCTCGAATTGGGCACGGATGCCGAGGGCTTGCCTACCGGTACACTAGTCATCGGCCGGCGTCGCCTTTCGATCCACCCGAGCACAATGGGACTGGTTCATCCCCACAAGACCGTTCGCGCGAAATTGCTGCAGACAATCGGGGAAGAGGGACCCGTCGGACGACCGATCACGTCAGCCTACCTGGACGATCTTGCAAGCAACGAGAACGTCGAATTCCGCGTCGACAACTTTCATGAACGGCTGAGATCTGACTTTCGACGGACAAAGCACCTGTTGTGGGAACGGTTGTCAAAGACCGGTTCGGTCGAGCTTGCCGATTTCGATCTTCCATCGCCGGACCATCTTTTCGATTATCTCGGCGTTTCAAGGGAATTTCGGGGTTCGGCTACCGACCTTGTCGCTGCGTCCATCGAAGCGCTTCGCCCAGCTGTTGGCATCGAGCAGGCGATCTACCGTGTGTCGGCCATCCCCTACACGTTCGAGCGCAAACTTCTTCTCGAATTCGAGGCTGCGGTCTCGCAAGCAGGACAAGATACCTGGGCGCCACGGTGGGAATCAATCAATACGTCGCTTGTCTGGCTGCTTGCATTGGCATCAGCCGGGAAACCGATCCGCGACGACGAACCCGGCCTTGATTGGGGCCTTTCGCTGAGCCACGCCAAGCTCGTCGTGCGTTTGCTGCGACATGGCGGGCGGCAGGCGACAAAGGACCCCGCTTGGCGGGCGCTCCCGGCCGAACTCGCGTTCTGCCTCGTCTGGCTACATGCCGATCAGCTGGCGCGCGTTGTGGCCGGATCGGGGATCGATCCTCACGAATTTGGACGATGGCTTTCGGCGCGTACACGGCCGATGATATTCGACTTCAAGCACGAGGAAATCTGGGACGACTGGTTGCGCCAAAGCTGCATTCAGCTGACAGGTCATCTTCTTCTTGCAAAGGCGGCATCAACTCTGCTGTCTGCGGGAGTTTTGGTTCCGGGATGGCTGAAGACGATGATCGGGCAGGCCGGAGAAAATCACTGGACGCCACTGCCAGAGGTGATGGTCGCGACGCCCGAATCGCTCGACGCCCCATTCTGGATTTCGGTCGATCCGGTCCCTGCGATGATGACTGCCGGCTGGATGGGCCCTGATCACCCTTTGCGCCACCGCGATCAAAATGCGCTCATGGCCAGTATTCTTGAAGAGAGCAAGGAAGCGGAGGCCGGTTTTCTTGCGTCCCTCGTCCTGGTTATCGTTGACCTTGATCGCGTCAGCGAAGAGCCTCTAACGTTGTTGCGCGAGCGTCTCAAGACAACGATGGAACGATCACCTGTGCTAGATGATCATGTCTTCCTCGCCGTCACGGACGCGCTTGCTCGGGTCTTTGCACGACTGCACGATCTCTCCGGGTTCGAGAGCTGGCTTGCAGGCCTTGCAGAAGACTGCGCGCGGAAATGGGCACGCGCCCGCGTGGATTTGGCCGAAGACAACGAGGCCAGTAAGGCGTCCGTCGCGTTGTTTAACGCCGTTTACGTTTTTTCAGCTACCAACAAGCGTCCGCTAATGGAGATCTGCAATCTGATTGCCAAGAATATAGTCGCCATTGCCGACGCGTGGCCGGCCGCGCTGAAAGCCGCGATCAATTGCCTAGATGGCATATCGCACCATGTCGACATAGCGACAGCCGCTGAAACCATTTTTCCTGCACTTCTCGAGCTGCGAACTCGGTAAGCAGCTCAGCAACCTGGCCGCCGACCGAATTGCGAAGCGTTTGAGGCTCGTCGATATAATACCATGCCGCTTCGAGGCTGACCGCACTCGATGAGAGACGATCTCAGAAGTTGCTATCTTGCGGAGGGTCGAGGCCGCGCCCTGCCGCCCTACGGTCGTGCTGATGCACGGCTTCTCCGCTTGGATAGGCGCAAATCAACGCCGCTAGAGAATCATAAAATCATTTGCCCTTTGAAAATGATCGCAATGACCGCGAACGTAATGCTCTATCCGATCATAGGGGGCCTCGGTTTCAGGTCCCAATCCCACTGCTAATCCTACGGCCTTGTGAAATTTCTAATTCGTCCCTATACTGGGATCAATTGATGAAGGAGTGGCGCTTGTCCCAAGTCCAAAATTTCACGCTAAGCGAAGCAGGGTATGTCCTGGGCAGAACCCCAGCGATGCTCAATAAGGCCGTTGACACAGGTGTGATTCACGCCCGGCAAAAGAAGGTCGGAAACATGGTTCAGAGGCTCCTAGGCCCGGCCGAACTGCGTTTTCTGCGGCTTGCAGATGAACTCGACAAAGACCTGACCCTAGCAGGGCGGCGCCGGCTTTATGGTGCCTTGCGCAAGTTGCCTAGTGATGTCCACAAACTACAGCTTGGCAGGCTTGAGCTGGATCTTGCGCAAATTGATACCGATCTTAAAGACCGAATGGCGAGACTTGAGGCAGTCAGAGGTAGGATTGATAGCAATGGCGATCGAGGTGAGGCGGTCGTTCGCGGAACGACTATTTCGCCGCACCTGATCGCAGCTTTAACGCGAGACGGGGGCGTTGATGCCGTCCTTGCAGATTTTCCTTCCATGACGCGGGAACAGGTTCAAGCGGCAGTCGAGTATGCTAAGGCTTACCCGAAGCGGGGCCGGCCCTATCCAACGAAGAGCCTGAAGACCACTCTGAACGCTTTGGCTGACGCTGGTGCGTTTGACGAGGACGGT
Organism: Hyphomicrobiales bacterium; assembly: GCA_900471605.1. Taxonomy (GTDB): domain Bacteria; phylum Pseudomonadota; class Alphaproteobacteria; order Rhizobiales; family Rhizobiaceae; genus Neorhizobium. The sequence continues at coordinate 11,318 of UCEY01000076.1, forward strand.
GACCCTGATGAAGTCGGACCAAGGGCCATTCCGTGACGCTTTATTTGCTCGACGAAAATGTTCTCCGTGAACTCAAGCGCGGCGGGCATAAGAACGTGCATCAATGGATTGCAACGGTCGATGACACGGATCTACGGCTGAGTGTCGCGACGCTATTCGAAAAGCGGCGGGGGGCCGAAGCATTGATGAAGCGTGCATCCGTGCGCGCTCGGAAGATCCTCGATGGTATCGAGATGCTTGAAAAATTGTTCTCTGATCGCATTATTCCGATCGACGGGCCAGTTGTCGCGGAATGGACGCGACTTCTCGGAAACAAGAATAAGGACCGATGGGACGTTGCGCTTGCCGCGACCGCTCGCGTCCATGGTTTGACGATTGTGACAAGAAACGTCTCCGATTTCACAGGACGCGGGGTGAGGATCCTTAATCCGTTTAAGTCGCCACCAGAGATCCTGGATATTTAGCCCATTGCGGCCATAGCTAGACGGCACCTGAGTGTGAGTTGGTTGTCAGACTTAGCAGGGCCGAAAAGTTGCCGCAATAATCGAAATGTTGTCTAGTCCTCCGGCAGCAAGGGCTTTGTTTACAAGCTGCATGACGTCAAAATTTCCTCCGAGAAGGGCTTCAAGGATATCTGAATCGGGCACAAAATCAGTAACGCCATCGGAGCACAACACTATCGACCATTCGCCCATTGGAAATTCCATCGTTCGTAGATGAGGAATGACAGATTTAAGACCGGCCGCAGCTCCGCCAAGCGCCTGCGTTATTGCTGCCGATCTTGGTTTTCCCTCCAGGCCCCCCTTCGGCTGCGGAACGTCGTCGACCGAGATTTGAATAAGCCCTTGGTGGTCAAAGAAGTAAGCGCGGCTGTCACCCACGTTGGCAAAAGTTAAGGCATCCGGCTCGATACATACTAAAACGATCGTACTTCCCATACCACTGACATCGGGATCTTGCTGCATTTGAGCAGCGAGGCCTAAGCTTAAATCGTTCAAGACCTCCGGGAACGATGTCGCGTGGGCAGAAAGCATCCCACTGAATAGAGCATCGAGTTCGCTTACTACAAATCGACTCGCAATTTGCCCACCACGATGCCCACCAAGACCATCGGCAATAGCCAAGGGTATAACGCCTGACCGCACCGAAAAATCCTGTTCCCAGCCTTCGAAATCCCCACACAAGATCCGATTGCCAACGAGCACGCAATCCTCGTTGCGCGGGCGCCGATAGCCGCGGTGTGTTACCGAAGCAACGGAGAGGATTCCAACTGAATTACGCAACAACCGCGCCTCCAGTCCTGTTGTTGCACTTGTCAAGAAGTTCGCCAATTGAAGCAACTATGTGCGGATTTGTGCTCAACAATGCAGGTTTGGGCCTGAAGCCCAATGGTTTCGGCCGGCCCTTGAGCAAGGATCGCGTTGTGACCATGACTAGGCTCAGGACTCATTGCTCATAGCCAGAAGATGACGGTTGCGGCGAGAGCGATAGCGGAGAAGAAGGCCATCGGGCACCTGTCGTAGCGCGTCGCGACACGCCGCCAGTCTTTGAGACGCCCGAACATGATCTCGATCCGGTTGCGCCGTTTGTAGCGACGTTTGTCGTATTTAACGGTCTTGTTGCGGGACTTCCGACCCGGAATGCAGGGCGTGATCCCCTTCGCCTGTAAAGCGTCACGATACCAGTCGGCATCGTATCCACGGTCGGCCAACAGCCATTTGGCCTTGGGAAGTTCATCAAGCAAGGCGGCAGCACCGGTGTAATCGCTGACCTGACCGGCCGTTATGAAGAAACTGATCGGGCGGCCACTCGCATCCGTTACGGCATGAAGCTTGGTGTTCATGCCGCCTTTCGTGCGCCCAATCAGGCGGCCCGCGCCCCCTTTTTTACCCGCAGGCTGGAAGCCGTGCGGTGGGCCTTGAGATAGGTCGCGTCAATCATGATCGTCTTGCGATCCGGTGCCTCAGGCACAGCCAAGCCTTCCATCATCTGAATAAAGACGCCCTTGTCGCCCCAGCGTTTCCACCGGTTATAAAGCGTCTTCGCCGGGCCATATTCCTTCGGCGCATCGCACCACCGGAGACCATTGCGATTGACGAATATGATACCGCTCAGAACGCGTCGATCATCTACGCGCTGGCGACCATGGCTCTTGGGAAAATAAGGCTGAAGACGGGCCATCTGCTCGTCCGTCAGCCAAAACAAATTACTCATCAGTCAGGCTCCTATAAGCCCGTCTGAATCACAGCCGTCAGTTCAAATCAATGGGTCCTGACCCTAGCCTTGCAATGCGTTGGTTCAACATCATCACGCTATGCGAGGTATTGGCAAAATTCCTTGACGGCAAGCCGCTTGAGCAACCCCAGCTAATGCCGTTCTCTCCAATACAGGGCCTGCAGGCGCAAATTGACGAAGAAAGTGTGACACGCCTGGAGGCGTTGGCATTTCTAGGGCTTTGAAATTGCCTATTTGCCGGAAATAATTACGGGTTTCTGGTTCGATCCCCTTCAAGGCGATGACGCCGGACGGAACGGCGTCTTCAGCAAAATGCTTCCATTGCTCGATGACCGCTCAGCGCCCTATCATTCCGGATGTTCAGCGTTGCTGCGCTCGATCCCGAAGGCTTTCGATCACCTATCTGGCTTTGAGGTGACGTCCAAAGCAAATGCCTCAGTCGCGAGGTCAAAGACTGATGCCCAATTCAATGACGTACCGCAGCCTCGCGTGCAACATACCAAGGAAGACGAAGACTTTGTCATGGCTGGCCGGTGATCTCGGGCGCTGGCGCGACTAGGACTGGTTTCTCGTTCAAAGCTTCCTTGCCAACCCATCCGTGCCGCCTGCGAAGGCCTTCAGGCGCTCCGGTTCGGCCAGCCAGTTGGGAGGAAGCCGGAACAGCCGCCCCGTGCGGTCGATCAGAAACAGCTCACGTGCGTGTGCGTTGATTGTCGCGGCCCCATAGCCTGCTCGCAACTCAAGTCTGTCGCGCAATGCCGACCAATCGCCCGTGCAGCGAACCAAGCTCGCGTTCGACCCGAATGCGACATTCCGCGTGCCCCCATAGCCCAGCAGTCGATGCGGCGTGTCGAACGCCGGATCATAGGTCATCCCAACAAACGCGAGATCGCGCAACTGCGACGCGGCCAGCCCGAGGCGCGTGATCGCGAGCGAACATTTGAGGGGGTTCATGCATCGCGTGTAGAAGAGGACCAGGACGAGCGGCCTGCCATTAGCCAGCGTCGCGAGGTCGGTCGGCATGCCGGACTGATTCTCGAGCTTCGTTGTGACGAACGCTGGCTCGAGGGTACCCAAACCCTCGGCTTCGTCCCTCGCCACACCGGCGGTAGTGCCGGAATCCGACGCGAGTGCCACGCGCGCGGCTTCCAACTCGGCAAGGGATGTGAGCGCCGGCCGGCAACAACTGGAGGTGGGGTCGAAGCGGAACTCAGGATAAATATCCTTGAAGCGTATCCGGTGCGCTGCGGCATCGAGATCGGCAAGCCACTCAGTACCGGCGTTCATCGCGCGAAGGGCGCGGGCGATCCCGGCAAGGACGACGGGACTGGTGGTCGTGCGCAGATCTTCGCGCGCAGGTTCGGCCACGAGCACCGGATCAAGAGACAAGGCGGCTGCTGCGTAGAGATGACCGCGAAGCCAGTCAGCCTCGTCGGCCGATAAACCCGTGAAATGGCGCTGGTCCTCAGCCAGCATGGCGGCAATGGTTTCGGAGCCGTCCGGCTGAAGCGCCACAGAAGGCAGGCGATCGATCACCGCGTCAAGCCGCGCGCGCGAAAACACCATGAGCCGGCTACCTCGCGAGGGTGCGGAAGCGCCCGATCGACGCCTTCAAAGCGCGCGAGCTGGTGCGGTGCGACACCTCCTCGAGCTCCTTTTTGAACTTGTCGCTCGATGCGAGCTGGCGGGTCTCAGCATTGTGCGCGAGCGCGGAGACGGCAGTGGCGCGGAGGCGATCCTCCTCGCCATTGTCGAGCGCGAGCTTCTTGGCCAGTTTGACGAAGCGTTTCGGAGACGCGACCTTGAGGCTGAGTGCGGCGGTCTCCCGCACGGGTGTGCTCTCAGCCGAATTCGCGGCAATCCGTTCGAGCAGTGCCGCCGAACTGGTGTCCGCTGCCAGCCCGCGTAGCGCAGCCCGTCTGGTGGATTCTTCCGATCGTTCGGCCGCAACACGAAGTGCTGCCCGCGATGACGCATGGTCATCTAGACCAAGAAGGGTGATGGCGGTCTTCTCCGAGACGAGCGGCAATGCATCGCCGGAGAGCCCCTTTTGCAGCAACGCGCGGGTGTCTTGGTCGAGCGATAGCGCAAGCCGCTGGAAGGCGGCGCTGCGTACCTTGCTGCTGGCATCGGTGCGAAGCGTCTTCAGCAGGCGGGTATACTCGGCGTTGTATTCCCGAAAGGCTTGGAGATCGAAGGCGAACCGATTGATCGCATCTATGGCTTCAAGCCTCGTTTCGACTAAAGCTTTTGGATCGCCTGCAACCGCCATCAGCCGGTGGATGCCGGTTCCGGGGCCTGGTTCGCTCGCCGCCAGCTTCATGCCCCGGTCCGCCACGCCGTCGCGGGGTTGGCCGCGTGGCGCGTTCTCAATCTTTGCGAGATAGTCCTTGCGATAGGCTTCCGGATCCATGGCCACCCTCTTATCTCGATCATATCACAGTTCGAACGGCACGTCGTCATAGGCGAAGCCGAGAGGGTCGCCGCCATGCGCGCCGAGATAGTCGATCATTGAGCTCACCATCGGCTTGAGGCCGGGCGCGCGGGTCATCGAGGAGTCGGCCATACCGCCACCGGGTGCGGTCGGCGGCCTGGTGGGAACGCCCGCCTTCACGATGCCGTCCCAAGGCCACAACGTGTCGCCTCGGTTGTGCCCATTGGGCCGGGGAGGCCCGTTGAAGTAGCTGATGGCCGAAGTCGGATCGCTACGCGCCCCGCCACTGCCGCTCGGAAGCCACTGCCATTTTGCCCAGAGACGGTCGACATTGTTGTGGAGGAGATAAAAGAGCGGATCGAGCTGCGAGGTCGTCGGATCGGTGATCCACCCTGCGCCAAGACTGTTGTGGGCACCGTTATGGGGATCGGATTCAAGACCGGTTGGCGCGGAGGTCGGTGTGTATTTCCAATCCGAGAACTCAGTGAAGTTGGCGTTAGCGCCCTCGCTGATACGCATGCAATCGAACTCGTTGCGAACATTGATGACCGTTGTCGGTCCTACGGCGTTGCCGCGCCAGATCCCTCGCCTGTTGAGATCCCCTACCCAATTGCGAAGCGGGTTGGTAGGGGCGAATTGGACGGTGGCGCTTCGGTCCGACTGACCGATGAAGGCGGGTTGGAACAGCTTCGGGGCGGCTTCGTCGAATTTCCAATAGGGTAGCGCAACCTGGTCCTCGATTACCTGCAACTCGCGTTCGAGGTCGAGCAGATAGGCCCGGTGCCATGGCAGGAAGCTCACGTTGCCATGGATCTGCTCGTATGCATCGCCATCGTGCATGTCGCGAAAATCGACGAAGCGGCCGGTTCCCTTGCCGTTGAGCGCCGCCATTGCGGAGAGGAAGAGATCGCGCTCGGTATTGGTTAGGGCCTCGGCGTTCTTGCGAATGCGCACCATGACTGGGACGCGTGCGAGGAGCGGAGCCACGGCTTGTCCGCCGACGACCTGCCGCGCCTCGACCGACACGTCACCATAGGCCTTGCTCGCGGTCGGAAAAGCGCCGCCGATCCAGACATCGACCGGCGTTCCATCGCTCGACAACTGGAGATCAACGCTCGGGGCACCAGCATGTGTCAGCCGGTTCGTGAAGGAGATTGCTCCGCCGCCGACGTTCGACTTGCCCTCGAGCCTGATCGCGACGTTTGGCTGCCCGGCAGGAGCGTCGATCGCCCGCACGGTTGCCTTGACGGGTCTCCATGTCAGGAAGACCCGGTTGGAGAGAGTATCCGGAAACTGAATATCGACCTTCATCGGCTTTCCCCTGTGCCGGTGAATTTCCCCCAAGCAGGCTGGACAATCCTAGTCGTGTGGCGACTCAGCTTATCTGACCTGCAACACCGTATACGCTACCTCGTTCACAGAAATTCGCCAATAGCGTGTCGCATGAACTATGTGCAATCTGGTCCTCCCCGGCAGTACATAGTTCATCCGCCAAGCGCGTTACGTCAACCGGGACGCGAAATGCAGCATCAGGTCTCAGCGAATGAACAGTTTGCGGTCGCGCTCTTTGATATGGCTCTTTCGATAGTAGGACGCGAACCAGGTCGACTGATTGCCCTCGGGCGGCTTGGCAAGGCGGAGACTTTGCGGCTCGGTCGCGCGCTGGACCCTCACCCGGAAATGGAAATGGTCGAACATCCGAAGTGCTTCGACCGCGTAGGCGATGGCCACCTTACGATCTTCGATCCGGATCAAATGGTCGGCGTTCGCCTTCTCCCCGCCGGCCGCCATGTTTGAGGAACCGGTGTAGACGATCGGATTGGCGCCGTTGAAGTCGGTCACGAGAAACTTGTGATGGACCATGTTCGACCGGTCACTGGTGTTCCCGGACCATTCTGACTTGAACGGCTCAGGCGCATTCTCGCCGAGAAAGGCGAACGGCAGCAGTCCGGTGGAGCCGTCGGGCTTCTTGACGGCAAGGCCGTTGGTTCTTTGCGCCACGCCATAGGAAAACAAAGTGCGGTTCATGAGCTCGTCGAATTCCTCGCGAACCACGCCTGTCAGCTGGCTCAAGAACACCATCGAGTAGAGAACCGATGAGTCCGCCTGGGCGATAGTCTTGGCGATCGGTGCGAGCGACACGGCCGGATCGGCATGCGGCGAAAAGCATAGCGACACCCGGGACCCCGGCTGATCGCGCACGACGTGCCAGGTCTGGGACACGGCCGATTGCCGGAATCTGCTCGGTGACGTCCAATACTCCTCGAACGCTGTGGCGAAGGCGCCCGCGACGGCCGGATCGTCGAACAGCAGAACGTTGTTCGCCTGGATATAGAAGCCGCGAAGGGAGAAGTTGGTCGATCCCGCGAGGACGCGAACGGCCTTGCCGTCCTGCTTTCGCCGAACGATCAGCACCTTGTTGTGCTGCTGCCTGCCGAAATGCATGCGCTTCACCTGCGCGCCCGCCGCTTCCAGGCGCTCCGCGCTGAGGGTCTCGCAGCTTTCGGCTTCTGCTTGCTCACCATGATCATCGATAATCGCCCGCAACCTGCCGCCGAGCTTCTCCAACTTGGACAGGATGTGCGGCTCCTTGCATTCGTAGACCAGGGCATCGAGCGTCAGATTCTCATCGGCGACGACGGCGTCTAGCAGATCATAGACCAGACGCCGGTTCTCGAAACCCAGCCATGCGTATTCCTTTTCGAACGGTGCCATATCGTGGTCGAGGCTCGCCCTGGCCGGGGCTCCCACGGCCGGCAGGATGCCCTGCTCGTTGCCGAAATTGTCAACGTAAGCCTGGGAAGACGCGAATCCGCGCGTGAAGCCGATATTGAGGAAGCCATCGACCGTCGCCGAAGCGAGCGAGATCGCCAGCTCTACCTGGGCTCCGCTTCTGAGGTTGCCGTCCGCCTGCATGTACTGGGCCGTGACACGGTACTGAAACTCGCCATCGGGTGTCGACGTCGGCACATGGATCCAGCGGAATTTCTGGAAAGGCGCTTCGGTCGACTTGAAGGAACGCGGCCGTTCTACATTCGGGGGATGGTCAAAGTGAAGCCGATTGCGCAACGCTCTCCATTTTGCTGACCCCGGATATTTTACTTCGACCGAGAAGCCGACAAAGTCGCGGGTCGCCTTTGACTTTTCGAGATCGAATGCCAGCAGGGCGGCACATTCACCCCGATACACCTTGAAAGTCATGCCATTAGCCGATGCCTTACGCTCGAAATCCATATCGTCCCCCATTCAGTGCTCGCCCAGGATTCTCTTCTCACGGTAAGAGCAGGAAAGCATTGCATCGATCCATGACATCTGGCCCGGCGATCATAATTTCAGGCGCAACTCGATCCAGATTGTTCAGTTCGCCGAGTTATCGCTTCATCGCATCAACGACCGGATGAATGTGTTAGTTGAACGGAAGCGCCGAGCACGGAAAGGTAATCCTCAACTTCTTGACGGCCTCGGCATTCTCAAGCACCGGCAGATAATTTGAAGGTGGCTTGAACGTCCCATCCGCGAGCAGAGCCGCAACAAACCTCACAAAGTCATCTTTTGCTTCAGTGAACTGGTTGTCATGACTGCGGTAAGGGTAAAGGGAAATTGCCGCCTTGTTGCGTGCATATGAGCATACCCCAAACATTGCTTCCTTCGCGCTCGCCGGGAAAACAATGGTGTCTGCCCCACCTTGCGACACATATGCCTCCAGAGCATTGGTCGCCGTTGTATCGAGCGACTTAGGCACGTTATCGTCGAACACTGCTCGCCATTCCTCGCTCAAGGCAACCGTCGTTAGATGCCGGCCCTCCGTCACATTATCAATTGTCACTGGGCCCAATCCAACGCTTTCGAAGAGTCCATCTTGACGCTCACGCTCATCCGGAAGCGCAATACACAGTTCGGCGACCCGTTCTGCTACCTGTGAAAATTCAGGCGTGACTAACTCAGACGGTTTGAGCTTCGGATAGACCCGAGCATAAGAACTCGTCACATATGCTGTTAGGATCTGGCCTATCATCGTTCGCTGAAGAGGGAGCAGGCTACCTAGGTTGCTCGGGGGGGCGGAGACTGCAAATCCGCGCAGGCGCCACTCCGGATGCGGAAGCCGCTCAAACGAGGGGAGCGCAGAAAGGATTGCAAAGGAGCCTTCAGAATGCCCGTATAACACCACGTCGCCGCTGAGCGTCGTTAGAACGCCTCCTGAAGCACTTTTGGCCAAGAAGCTCTTCGCAGCTTCGATCGCATCAACGAAGACATTCTCATAAGCTGATGACAGGAGATATGGATGAACCGTCGTTCCCGCAGCCGCGCTCGGAGTTGCGCCGAGACCGACATAGTCGGGAGCCACAACGATGTTGCCGGCTTGCAGCAGTGCTGGCAGCCCTGGTACACTTGAAAAGGCATGTGAACCGGGCCCATCATCCAGTATGGAGGGTGCGCAACGCGCCCTTATCCCGACTGTTCGATGCGCCCAAACTGCCGTTCCAAGGGGCTTCGCTTCTTGCCCTTCTGGGATGAACAGCAAAGTTGAGGCGATGATGGGCGCGCCTCCAAAGGTGGTTGTGCGGTAGAGGACCCGATACCCTTTAGCCCCTTGCAACCGCGCGGCCACTTCCTCAGAGCGCACGATGCTTCCACGAGGACCTGGGACTTCAGACGCATCGTAGTAGTAAAATTCAGGCAACGGACTCGCCGCGTGAAGAACTGGCGGTAGCCAAGCCATGAAAATCATGAAAAAGAAAACATTGCGCATCATCATACAAGTCCCCCCAAGGCGGCATTGCGAAGATAAATACAATTATAACTTGTTGTGGCATCATTGGTTGCGGCTTACAAGACAGCTTTCTCGACATAGCCTAAAATTCACGCGGTGTAAGACATTGCCCTGTGAGTTAAGTTTGGCGCGTAAAATGCAGGATAGGCGTCCGCGGTAAATTTCAACCACCAGGAACTATGATAATTCAGAACCGATTTTGGTGCGAAAATGGCATCGGTTCAGTCTAGCTGGGTTTGTCGCCCTGGTGAGCGGAGATCCGCCGGCTATGTCTTTCAGCTGTCCTTCTTAGACTATCCAAACGCCTGGCTCGCGAGAGCGTAGGTCAAGAATGTCGAAGAAACGGGCGCTCTGCCCGTCACCATTGCCGTGCCTTTTCCAACTATGGGCAGTGAGCGGTCGGCAAGCCATGCGATTAGGCGCGGCTGCTCTGGTGTCTTAACACGCAAGAAGGCACCCTGCCGATTGCTTATCTCTCAACATCTGGACTGGCTGAAGAGGGCTCTGAATTCACTAGGAGCACAATCATCACTTCTCTTTACGCATCACCACGTCGTGCCATGTGGGATTCCACCGATGGACGAGGTGATCGCGAAGGGGCGAGAGGAGCTGTCTGCACTGCTGAGCCAGTGAACCGCCCCGGGTTTGCC
>UCEY01000077.1:0-44811 GCA_900471605.1 Hyphomicrobiales bacterium
GCCTGGAATGGCGCGGGTGCCGGCTGCACGGGCCGCGGCGGAGGCGCCTGCTGGCCCGGGGGAGCGGCCGGCGGCTGGCTTTCCGAGGATCGCTCCGGGTTCATGCTGAACGGCGCCGGCGCTTGGGCCATCGCCTGGGCCAGCGCGATGCCTGCCGAGAGAAGAAAAACTGCGGTTGCGAGAGCCTTTTTCATCACGCCCTCCTATTTCTGTGCGTCTGCAGCGCTGTCGCGTCCGGTATTGCGGACGAGATAGGAAAGCCCGCGCGCCGTCTGGTAGATCGCAAGTCCGAGAAACCACAATGTCCCGGCCACCAGCCCGGGATTGCGCCGGCGCGAGATCTGGAACTGGGTCCATTGAGAGGAATTTGCAAAGATCAGGTCGGCGATCAGCCGGTGATCGGTCGCCTTTTCCGGCGTATAACGGCAGCCGATCGAGGTGACGTCGCCGATCGTCTCCACGTTGCGGATCTCCACCGGCAGATCGCTGACAGGCAGGTCGCTGAAGGGCTGGAAGCGGAGAAAGCCCTTCTTCTCGACCGCGATATCCCTGAACCCTTCCGTATAGATCTGCACCGCGGCGCCGTGCACGGAGACGTCTTCTATGGTGGCCGTGAACCAGCGGCCGTCGATGCCGAATTCGCAGCGCCGGCTGACTTTGACGCGCCGCGAGGCCTGCCGTTCGCCGCGCTCCGACACGACGCCGAGCGCGCAACCGGCCAGGATGATGTTGAGCAGGTTCCAGCCGCCGACCACCAGCGTCACGTCGGCTTTGTAAGGCTCGGCATAGACGCGGTAGACGCTGATCGCAAAGGCGACGAGCAGCACGAAGAAGATGACGAAGAACGGCCGGCTGATTTCCGACAGCCGGCTGACCGCGACGGATTCGTCCTTGGCGGTCACCTTGAAGGTCGGCTTGCGCGGATTGAGCATCACCGAAACGACGGCGGGCAGAAGATGCACCGTCTGCACATATTCGTAGAGCTCCGAGATCCACGGCCAGCGGAACGATCCGTAGAGATAGTTCTGCATCATCAGGTTCACCACCATGTAGGCGAGCGAATAGACCATGAACTCACCGCCTGAGGAGGTGAAGATTTCCAGATCGAAGAACAGGTAAAAGAGTGGCGCGAAGAGAAAGATCGTGCGCGGGAAGGGAAACAGCCAGAACAGCGTCGACGACATGTAGCAGAACCGCTGCGGCAGCGAGAGCCCGCGCTTGAGCGGCGGAAAGCGGAAGCGCAGGATCTGCATCATGCCTTGCGCCCAGCGGCTGCGCTGGCCGATGAAGCTTGCAAAAGTGGCGGGCTGCAGGCCAGCGATCAGCGGCCGATCGAGATAGAGGCTGTGCCAGCCGAGGCTGTGCAGGTCGAGCGCGGTCTCGCAATCCTCGGTGATGCTGACGCCCGAAAAGCCGTTGGAGACTTCGAGCGCCTTGCGGTTCAGCACCGCCGCCGATCCGCAGAAGAAGGCCGCATCCCATTTGTCCAGCCCGCGCTGGATGATGCCGTAGAACATCTCGTTCTCGCTCGGCATCTTCTCGAAGGTGCGCAGGTTGCGCTCGACTGGGTCAGGGTTGAGGAAGAAGTGCGGCGTCTGAACAAGAAAGAGCTTCGGGTCCTCGTCGAAGTAACCCACCGTCTCCAGCAGGAAATCGCGGGCGGGCGCATGGTCCGCATCGAAGACCGCGACCAGCGATCCGGTCGAATGCTTGAGCCCGTTGTTGAGGTTGCCGGCCTTTGCATGCTCGTTGCGCTCGCGGGTGAGATAGCGCACGCCGAGCTCTTCGCAGAGCTTCTGCAGAAGTTTGTGGCGGGCTTCCGCGGCGCGGGCGTCGGCGACATTGGCTGATTTGCGCTTCTGCACGGTGCCGCCATCGTCGAGCAGCCAGACCGTCAGTTTTTCCGGCGGATAATCCATGTTGCGGGCGGCGGCGAGCGTATTGGCGAGCAGCACCTCGTCCTCGTTATAGCTCGGCACGAAAACGTCGACGGTCGGCAGCTCCCGGTCGCGGCGTCCATAGGGCGGGCGCGGCGGCAGCGGCATGGAGACGACGAACAGGCTGAGCGACAGCATCAGCACGCTGTACATTTCCGCCAGATAGACGAGCAGGCCGGGAATGAAGTTCTCGAGCTGGTTGACCGGCGGCAGCGTGCTCGTCGTGCGCCAGTAGACATAGCGCATCACCATCGCGGTGCCGAAGGCGAGCGCCACCAGGCGCCATTTGCCGCCCGCCTTGAGCAGCCGGATGATCGCCATGATGCCGACGACGAGAATGCTGGCGATGAGCTGGGTGCGCGTATTGATCGGCAGCGTCACGAGCGTGATGATCAGCGCGCTGGCGAGTGCCCAGATGACCGCAGAAAGAAATGTCCGCATCTTGGGCTATCTCCAGCGGCCGGAAGAGCCGGGCATCGGTCGATCGGCATGGTTCGGATTAACGGCACGCATTGGCGGCCCCGCTGGTGGCGTCGGTGCAGGAAGGCGATGGAACGCTCACCCGCCCGGTTGCGGAAAGGCCTGACGGCGAGGGAACGAGCGGGGCGCGGGAAACGGACGGCGCGGTCGTGACCGGCGGAGCGCTTGCGATCGGTCGAGCGCTTGCGGCAGTCTGCGTCATCGTCGGTCTTGGCACGGCGACCGTCGGACCGCCGGCAAGCGGCGTGGCCGCAGCCGGGGCGGCGCCAACCGGCGGCGCCTGCCGGACCACAGGTGCCGGCGCGGGACGTGTGTAAACGACGGTTCTCTGCGGCAGGACCGGGACGATCGGCTCGGCGGAACTCGGCCGAGGATAGATCGGCGCCCCGACACCGCCGAGGCTCGGGGAGACCGGCTGAGGTTCGCCGTAAGGGTTCCAGCCGCCGTTATCCACCGCGCCGGTGATCGTGTAATTGTACATGAATGCCAGCAGCTTCTGCTCGGTCGCGTTCGCCTCGCAGATCCTCACGCGGATCTGGATCGAACCGTGATTGGCAAGCGGCGAGACGGTGCCGGACGGACTGCGGACCTGCTGCCAGCCATACATGCACAGGTCGCCGCCGGAACCGTGACCGAAAGCGTAGCCGAACGGGCCGTAATTGTTCTGGACGAAGAAGGAGGAACGCACCATGCGCACGCCCGGCAGCAATCGACGCATTTCGGAAGCGACCCCGGCTTCGGTGACCGATGTCGAGGTGAGCGTGTTGTCGCTGAGCTTGAACGGGCTGGCGGTGCCGAAGAACTGCGCTTTCAGCACATTCTGGCCCGGAGTAAGGGCCGAGGTATAAAGAAAGATCTCCTGCTCGATCGCGTTGTTGAAGCGCCGCTCGATGACGCTGACGATCCCGGGGCCGGCAGGGGGCGGCAGGACCATTGCCTGTTCGGCGGGGACGTTCTTGGCGAATGTACCCATCTGCACGGGCTGGCCGGCGCAGCCGGCAGCCAGAAGCGGCAGCCCGCAAAACAGAACCGCTGCACCCAGATGGCCAAGGCCGCTCATTTTCCGTTTTCGAACCAGATGCTTTTCCGCCATGCCGAGCAATACCGATAGGTCGCGGACATTCATTGCCCGCCGGAGGCCCTGGACGGCCGTTCGTTGCAGAGCGAGCTGCAGAACGGATTGCCTGGACCGACTCGGTCATTTGATGCGGTAAATCTAAATTGTTCGTTAACCATATGAGTTCATTCTTTAGAAACAGAAAGCTTAAAGAGCCGAAGCCCGCAGCATGAGGCGTAGACGGGGAGTAAGGACGATAGCGGAGTGAGTATGCGGTTCTCGCTGATCTCATTGACGGTTTTGGGCATTGGCGCCGTGGGGTTGTATGGTTTGAGCCGTCAGCCGACGGTCGACGTCGGCATGCTGACGAGTTCGGTAAACTCGGCTCCCGCGCCGACAAAGGGGACGCGCCCATCGCCGCCGCCTGCCGAGAAGACCGAACGCACCGTCGCCCAGCTCCTCTATCCGAATCAGGACGCGCCTGCGGCGGCCAAGCCCGGCTCTTCATCGCTGGTGATCGCCCAGGCCCCGCCTTCCACGGCTCAATCCGCTCCACCGGTAGCACCTGCAGATCCGCAGCCGGCCGTCCCTGCCAACGCTCCAGCTTCCGGCCAGCAGCCGGCGGTCGATGAAAGCGCGTTGCGTTATTTCGCGGCAAGGGGCGACACAGCCCGGCTGCAGGCGGAGATTTCCCGCCTCAGGACGCTCTACCCGAACTGGACGCCGCCGGCCGATCCGTTGGCCGTACAGGTCACCACTGACCGCCAGCTCGAAATGATGTGGCAGCTTTATGCGCAGTCTCGCTATGCGGATGTCCGCAAGGCAATCGCCGAGCGCCAGCTTGGCGAGCCCGGCTGGCAACCCCCGTCGGATCTTCTCGATCGCCTGAAGCTCGCCGAAGCACGCGCCGGCCTGGTGGTGGCGTCCGATGCCAAGAATTACGACCTGGTGATCCGCATGGCGGCCGAAAACGCCAGCCTGCTCACCTGCAGCGAAGTCGACATCCTGTGGCGGGTGGCGGAAGCCTTCGCAAGAACCGACCGGCAGGGCCGCGGACGCGACGCCTACGCCTACATACTCAATAACTGCGACAATCCCTCGGAACGGTTCGCGACCGCGCAGAAGGCGAGCGAGCTGCTGCCGCCGGACATGCTGGAGAACCTGCTCTCCAAAGAGCGGACGCCCCCCGGCAGCCAGCCCGAATTCGAACCGCTGCGCGACGATATCGCCCGGCGGCTGGTGGCGAGCGGCAATACCGATGCAAAGCTCGTCGTGCCGGAAAAATATCTGACCCGACTGGAACGGCTCGCGGAAGCGAATGGCCTGCCCTCCGATGCGCTGCTGCTCGGCTGGCATTATTATCGCCGCGACAATCTCGGCGGTGCCGAGCGCTGGTTCCGCCGCGCCTTCAACAAGGAGGAGAGCGCTTCTGCCGCCGAAGGTCTGGCCCTGACGCTGGTCGCCCAGAAATCGCCGGTGGAAGCTGAGGCCGTACTTTATCGCTGGCGCGACACGTCCAGCGGATCGAAAGAGGCTTATCTTGCCGCCGTCGCCAATCTCCTGGCGCTCGATCCTCCGCCGGTCCTGCAGGACGAGGTGCTGCGCCGCATGGCGCCCGTGGTGATAGCCGCCCGCAATGCCGATGCCGCCCAGCAGTTCGGTTGGTATGCGCGCGCGATGCAACAGCTCGAAACGGCAGCCGAATGGTTTCAGGCGGCCCTTTCCTGGAAGAGGGATGACGAACCTTCCGCTTATGGGCTCGCGTTGACGCGCAGCGACCTTGGCGACAAGGCAGGTGTCGCGCAGATCCAGAGGGCGTGGAACGGCCGGTCGGAACGTATAACGAGGGTCGGCGAACCGGTGACCGAGCGGGGTGCACCACGCCGCCAGCCGGTCATCGCGACGAGGCAGAATGTCGACGGCGCGAGAACGAACGCCCTGGCAGCCGAAGCCCCCGCTGCGGAGAGCTATCCGATCGTCCGGACCGAGGCCCCCGTGGTGCACGTCGCACCCCAGCCTGTCCAGAGGACTGCGAGAGCGCCAGCACAAGCCCGCCGTGGACAATGCTCGACCACACAGGATCCGCGCCACATGTCGCCGGAGGCGGCGCTGGCGAGGGGCTGGTGCCTGATGGATCTCAACCGCCCCCTGGAAGCCGCGCAGTCTTTCGATGCGGCTTATGGGAGCAACTCGGCCGCTGCCCGTTCGGATGCCGCCTACGGCAAGAGCCTTGCCTACCTGCGCGCCGGCCTGACCGACAAGGCATCCGTCGCCGCGGCCGATGCCGCCCAGACGAACCAGCGTGCGGTCGAGCTGCAGGCGGCGATCCTCTCCGACCGCGCGCTCAACGCCTTCAAGGCCGGACGTTATCGCGAAACCTTGCTGGCGCTCGACCAGCGGGCCCAGATCGTCCCCGAACAATCCGACCTGATGTCGCTGCGGGGGTATGCGCACCTTAACCTCGGCAGATATGCCGATGCCACGCGGATCTTCCAGGCGCTCGCCGATACCGGCGACAAGGCAGGCCTGCGCGGACTGGCCGATGTCGGGGCGGCGAACTGATGGGACCAGGCGTTCCGCGCATCCTGAAGCAAATGCAGGCATGACGGGTAATATGCGCCCGCTTGAAGCAAAACAGGCTCTCTTGCACGCTCTATTAACCTTCAGGCAAGGAATTAACCATACATATTAGAAACCACGGCGAAATGGGATGACTGCGGTCCCCCACCAGGCATGAAGCCGCAAAGCCGTACCGGTCCAATCCGGTATCCGCTCATGAAAATCCAGGAAAGCCCGTGGTGACCGCGTTGCCCATGCCCGACGGATATTGATCCGGTCTGGCGAGCATCCCCCGTTCATCCAGGGCTCTGGCCGACAGCAGCTCGCATGCCGCCGATACCTTCCGAGGATTGGCTTGATTATTTGGGGACGGGTTTTGGTGCAGGAAATGCCATCGGATCAGGCGCGACGTGGCCAGGCAGGCAGCCTGGGCGAGAGACTGGCATTTGCCGGCCTCGACGGCGAACTGCGCGATCTGCTGCGCCGCAGCCGCCCGCAGCTCGAACGGCACCTGAAGACCGGCCTGCGCGACCTCTTCCATCGCTTTCAATCCTTTCCCGAAGCCGCCCGCAATTTCGAGAGCGAGCAGCAGATCGAACGGCTGCACGACCTGCAGGCCTCCCATTGGGGCGTGCTGACCGATGCCCGCTTCGACGCGCTCTATGCCGAGCGGGTCAAGGTTCTGTCCGATGCCGAGAGGCGCATGGGCCTCGATCCGCGCTGGCACGTTGCCGGCCACGCGGTCATGCTCGAACACCTGATCGCCGGCGCGATCGTTGACCTCGCTCCGAAATCCCTGCTGCCGGGCGGCCGCAAGCGCGAACAGGAACTGCTCGATCTCGTTGGTGCGATCACCCGCCTGGTGATGGTCGATGTCGAGATCGCGGTTTCGCTCCGCTTCAACGAACAGCGCCAGAAGCACCAGCGCGCACTCGCCGAACAGCGCGAGGCCGATCATTCCCAGGCGATCGAAACCTTCACCGACGTCATCTCAGCCCTTGCCGAGCGGGACCTGACGGCCTCTCTTCCGGCGGACGTGCCGGATGCCTATCGCGAGCTTGCTGATCTCCTTAACCAGGCAGTCGCCGGCATGCGTTCCTCGGTCGAGACCGCCGATACCCATGGCCAGAAGGCCGGTGCGCTGACGCAGTCGCTTGCCGAAGGTGCACGTACCTTTGCCTCCGCTTCGGAAGAACAGTCCGCCCGCCTCCGCGATGCCGCGCGGGTGCTGCTGGATGTTACCGCCAAGGTCAAGGGCAGCGCCGCCGAGACGGCTGCAGCCGAAAAGGCCGCCGCCGAGACCCGCCGTTCGGTCGAGGCAAGCGGCGAGGTGGTCGGCCGCGCGATCAGCGCCATGGCCGACATCGAATCGTCTGCCGAAAAGATCGGCGAGATCATCGGCGTCATCGACGACATCGCCTTCCAGACCAATCTTCTCGCACTCAACGCCGGTATCGAAGCTGCCCGTGCCGGCGAAACCGGCCGTGGTTTTGCGGTCGTCGCCCAGGAAGTGCGCGCTCTCGCCCAGCGCTCCGCCGATGCAGCGCGCGAGATCAAGACGCTCGTCAACGGCACCAAGTCCCAGGTGGATGCCGGGGTCGACATGGTCCACCGGACGCAGGAAGCGATCGGCGGCATCGTCCGCCAGGTCTCCGACATCAATGACGCGATCGCCGGCATCGCCCGCGATACCGGCGATCAGGCCGTCGGCCTCGACCGGCTCAGCGCGGAAATCGGTTCGGTCAGCGAACACGTCGCCTCCAACGCGGGCCTTGCGTCCCGCGCAGGCGAAGGCGCCGACGAACTCCACACCGTCATATTGGAACTCGGCCGCACGGTCCGGGAGTTCCGGATCGAACGGCAGAACCGCTATGCGGATGCACGTCGCCCCGCAGCGCCAAGACCTCAGCCGACCCTCGTCTCGATCGCGCCGGTGACGGCCGCCCGGGAAGATGACGGTGAATACCTCTTTCAGAAACGACAAGGAATAAGCTGATGGCAGCAAAGAAGGCTGGACCTGCAAGTGTGAAGCTGGCCGCGGTGCTGGACCTCAACGAGGCCTCGAACCTGCATGGCAAGCTCGTCTCCATGCGAGGCAGCGATATCGTGATCGATGCCTCGGGCGTCGAGCGGGTCGGTGTCCAGTGCGCCCAGGTCCTGGTTGCTGGCGTCAAGGCTTGGGAAGACGACAAGAAGTCCTTTCTCGTCGAGAAGGCTTCGGATGCATTTCAGAAGACGATGCAACTCATCGGCATCAATCACGAAAATTTGGTTGCTAAGGAGATCTAGCAATGAAGAAGAAAGTACTGACCGTGGATGACTCACGGACGATCCGGAACATGCTTCTGGTGACCCTGAATAATGCAGGCTTTGAGACAATTCAGGCGGAAGACGGCGTTGAAGGCCTCGAGGTTCTCGAGGGCTGCAATCCGGACGTGATCGTCACGGATATCAACATGCCGCGCCTCGACGGCTTCGGTTTCATCGAAGGCGTCCGCCGCAACGAAAAATATCGCGCCGTTCCGATCCTCGTCCTGACGACGGAAAGCGACGCCGAAAAGAAGAACCGCGCCCGCCAGGCTGGCGCGACAGGCTGGATCGTCAAGCCTTTCGATCCTGCCAAACTGATTGATGCGATCGAGCGTGTAACCGCCTGAGCCAGGAATTCCCCCGATGGATATGAACGAAATCAAAGAGATCTTCTTTCAGGAATGCGAAGAGCAGCTCGCTGAACTGGAGTCGGGTCTTCTCAAGCTGAACGACGGGGATCGCGACCCCGAAACGGTGAACGCCGTTTTCCGTGCCGTTCATTCCATCAAGGGAGGCGCAGGCGCCTTCGGTCTGGATGACCTGGTTTCCTTCGCTCACGTCTTCGAGACGACGCTCGATTGCGTGCGTTCCAACAAGCTGGAACCGACGCAGGACGTCCTCAAGGTGATGCTGAAATCGGCCGACGTGCTCGCCGACCTCGTCAGCGCATCCCGTGACGGCAGCGGCGTCGATGAATCGAGAAGCCGCGGCCTCGTCAAGGAACTCGAGGCGCTTGCGCACGGCGAGATGCCGTCGTCCTCCGCCCATGAGGCTCCGAAGCCGGCCGCCAAGGCCGCGCCCGCTCCAAAGGCTGCGCCAGCTCCGGCTCCCGCGGCGAAGGCGGAGACTCCGAAGCCTACCGACGACAGCGGCTTCCAGCCGATCCCCTTCTCGTTCGACGGTTTCGGCGAGGACGAAGAGCCGGCGATCGAAGGTTCGGTCTACGAAGTCTCCTTCAAGCCCCGCCGCGAACTCTATTCCAAGGGCAATGAGGCAGCGCTCCTGCTGCGCGATCTGTCCCGTCTCGGCGAGATGAGCATCAATTGCGATACGGACGCCCTGCCGGCCCTCGACAAGATGGACCCGGAAGCCTCCTATTTCAGCTGGAAGATTTCGATCCGGACCACCAAGAGCGAGGACGACATCCGCGCCGTCTTCGAATTCGCGGAATGGGATTGCGACCTCGAAGTGAAGCTTGCCGAAGAGGCATCTTCCAACGAGGAACTGCCGATGGTTCCGGTTCCCTTCGACCTTTCGATCCTCGATGACAGCTCGGCGTCCGATGAGGACGAAAAGGCCGTCCAGTCGTCGGCGGATGAGACCGTTGCCGCCGCCGTATCCGCTGCCGAAACCGCAACGAGCGTCACCAAGGCTGCGTCCCGCGCTTCGGAAAAGAAGGAATCTGCGGCCGCCGCTGCTGCCGCCGCTGCCCAGAACAATGCCGCAGCCGCCGCGGCTGCTGCCGGCCAGACGATCCGCGTCGATCTCGACCGCGTCGACCGCCTCATCAACCTCGTCGGCGAGCTCGTCATCAACCAGGCGATGCTCTCCCAGAGCGTCATCGAAAACGATGCGACCGGCACGTCCGCGGTCAACATGGGCCTCGAAGAGCTGCAGCAGCTCACCCGCGAGATCCAGGACTCGGTCATGGCGATCCGCGCACAGCCGGTGAAGCCGGTCTTCCAGCGCATGTCGCGTATCGTCCGCGAAGTCGCCGACATGGTGGGCAAGTCGATCCGCCTCGTCACCGAAGGTGAAAACACCGAAGTCGACAAGACGGTCATCGACAAGCTCGCCGAGCCGCTGACCCACATGATCCGCAACGCCGTCGACCACGGCATCGAAACGCCCGAGAAGCGCGAGGCCGCCGGCAAGAACCCGGAAGGCACGATCAAGCTCACGGCGAAACATCGTTCGGGCCGCATTCTGATCGAGCTTCAGGACGACGGCGCCGGCATCAACCGCGAGCGGGTCCGCCAGAAGGCGGTCGACAACGACATCATCGCTGCCGACGCCAACCTGTCGGACGACGAAATCGACAACCTGATCTTCATGGCCGGCTTCTCGACCGCCGACAAGATCTCCGACATTTCCGGCCGCGGCGTCGGCATGGACGTGGTCAAGCGGTCGATCCAGGCACTCGGCGGCCGTATCTCGATCTCCTCGCGGCCGGGTCATGGCTCGACCTTCACCATGAGCCTTCCGCTGACGCTTGCCGTTCTCGACGGCATGGTGGTCACGGTCGCCGGCCAGACGCTGGTGGTGCCGCTCACGGCGATCGTCGAGACGCTGCAGCCGGAGGCTTCCGCCATCCATTCCTTCGGCGCTAACCAGCGGCTGATTTCGATCCGCAACTCGTTCTGCCCGCTGGTCGATGTCGGTCGGGTCCTGAACTATCGCTCCACCCAGGCCAATCCGGTCGAAGGCGTCGCCCTGCTGGTGGAGTCGGAAGGCGGCGGCCAGCGCGCGCTGATGGTCGATGCCATCCAGGGCCAGCGCCAGGTCGTCATCAAGTCGCTCGAGGCCAACTACACCCACGTCCCGGGTATCGCCGCAGCCACCATTCTCGGTGATGGCCGCGTCGCGCTCATCCTCGATGTCGATGCCGTGGTCGCGGCGTCGCGGGGCCAGTCCATGAAACCTGAAATGTCTTTAGCCGCTACGGGTTGAGTCTAACATGTCGTATGCCGTGAAGAGCCTGATCGAGGGAAGCAAGGAGCTGATCGCTTTTCGCATCAGCGATCAGGAATTTTGCGTGAACATCATGTCCGTCCGCGAAATCCGCGGATGGACCCAGGCAACGCCGCTGCCGCATGCCCCCCCTTACGTCATGGGCGTCATCAATCTGCGCGGCGCAGTTCTGCCGATCATCGACCTCTCCGCCCGGCTCGGCATGAAGGACGCCGAGCCGACGGCGCGCCACGTGATCATCGTGTCGCAGATGAAGACCAAAGTTGTTGGTCTCCTCGTCGAAGCCGTTTCCGATATCCTTACGATTACCGAGGAGAATATCCAGCCAGTACCGGAAGTCTCCTCCGACCTGGAGAGACAGTACGCCCGGGGAATTCTCGCGGTCGATAAGCGGATGATTTGCATGATCGAGTTGGACGCCCTCTTCCCAGACCAGGAAAGCGAAGCTGCATGAAGCCTTTGGGCGCCATCGAAAGCCGACAGTCACCGGATGAGGTCCTCGCAAGCGGAGAATATCCGCTGACGCGCCGTGACCTTACCGACATCTCGGCGATGATCTATTCGGATGCCGGGATCTATCTCAACGATTCCAAGGCTTCGCTCGTTTATTCCCGTCTTTCCAAGCATATCCGCTCGCTCGGCCTGCGGGGCTTCAAGGACTATTGCGCGCTGGTCGCGTCGCCGGAAGGTGCCGCTGCCCGCCGCGAGATGCTGTCGCATCTGACGACCAACTTCACGCGCTTCTTCCGCGAGAACCACCACTTCGAGCATCTGCGCGACGAGGTCCTGCCGGGTCTCATCAACCGCGCCAAGAGCGGTGGTCGCGTGCGCATCTGGTCTGCCGCCTGCTCGGACGGGCAGGAACCCTATTCGATTGCGCTGACCGTGCTGTCGCTGCTTCCCAATGTGGCCGACCTGGATTTCCGCATCCTGGCGACCGATATCGACCCGAAGATCCTGGCTGCGGCCCGCGCCGGCGTTTACGACGAGAACGCGCTCGAAACCATGACGCCCGCCATGCGCAAGCAATGGTTTCGGGAGGTCGATGCCGGTGGTCGCCGCCGGTTCCAGATCGATGACCGCGTCAAGAAGCTGATCACCTTCAACGAACTGAACCTGATGGCGCAGTGGCCTTTCAAAGGCAATTTCGACGTCATCTTCTGCCGCAACGTCGTCATCTATTTCGACGAGCCGACGCAGATGAAGATCTGGTCGCGCTTCGCGTCGCTGCTGCCCGAAGGCGGACACCTTTATATCGGCCATTCCGAGCGCGTCTCCGGCGACGCCAAGAACCTGTTCGACAACATCGGCATCACGACCTATCGACATGCCGGTAAGAACGCAGGGAGGAAAGCATGAGCGCTCCGGCACGGGTCCTTGTCGTTGACGATTCACCCACCATGCGCGGCCTGATCACGGCGGTCCTGAATTCCGATCCGGAAGTGAATGTCGTCGGCCAGGCCGGCGACGCGCTGGAAGCGCGCGTCGCGATCAAGCAGCTCAATCCCGATGTCGTGACCCTCGATATCGAGATGCCCAATATGAACGGGCTGGAATTCCTCGAAAAGATCATGCGCCTGCGTCCGATGCCGGTGATCATGGTCTCCGCCATGACCCATCACGGTGCCAATGCGACGCTGGCCGCTCTCGAGATCGGCGCCTTCGATTGCGTCGGCAAGCCGGCCCCCGGGGATGTTCGCCCCTTCATGGATCTTGCCGAAAAGGTAAAGGCGGCGGCCCGGTCGGGACCGCGTCGGAACGGCCCGGCGCCGGTCATCGCGGCCTCTCCTGCGGCGGAATATCGGGTCGGCAGGAAGGTTGTGGCCATAGGGTCGTCAACCGGGGGTGTGGAAGCCCTGATCGCGGTCCTGCAGAAGTTTCCACAAAACTGCCCGCCGACTGTAATTACTCAACATATGCCTTCCACGTTTACCAAAAGTTTTGCTGAACGGCTTAATCGTATCTGCGCTCCTGTGGTGCAGGAAGCTACCGACGGCGCGCGGCTGGAGATCGGCAGGATCTATCTGGCGCCCGGTGGCGAACGGCACTTGCAGGTGGTCAATCCGTCGGCGCCATGTTGCCGGCTGATCGAAAAGGAACCGGTCAACGGCCACAGGCCCTCGGTGGATGTCCTTTTCGACTCGGTCGCGGACCTGGCAGGCCGCAATGCGGTCGGGGTCATCCTGACCGGCATGGGGCGCGACGGAGCTGCAGGTTTGCTCAGAATGCGTAGCGCGGGCGCACGCACGATCGGGCAGAACGAAAAGACTTGTGTGGTCTACGGCATGCCGAGGGTCGCCCATGAGATTGGCGCTGTCGAGCAGCAACTGCCGCTAGGCGCCATTGGAGAAGAAGTGTTGAAGTTAACTGCCGCCCGAAAAGAAGGTACCGAATAAATGTCTATCGCTGAAAAAATCAAAGTTCTGATCGTCGATGATCAGGTCACCAGCCGCCTGCTGCTCAGCGACGCCCTGACACAGCTCGGCTTCAAGCAGATCACTTCGGCCGGCGATGGTGAGCAGGGCATGAAGATCATGGCCGAACAGCCGCATCATCTGGTCATTTCGGATTTCAACATGCCGAAAATGGACGGTATCGGTTTCCTGCAGGCCGTTCGCGCCAATCCGAACACCAAGAAGGCCGCCTTCATCATCCTCACGGCTCAAGGTGATCGCGCCCTGGTTCAGAAAGCGGCTCAGCTTGGCGCCAACAACGTTCTCGCCAAGCCGTTCACGATCGAAAAGATGAAGGCCGCTATCGAAGCGGTGTTTGGAGCATTGAAATGAATGACGCCGCTGCAGTCAGGCGTGTCCATATCATTCAAGGGGAATATAAGGTCTTAAACGACCCGAATGCCGTTCTCTCCACGATTCTGGGCTCATGCGTGGCTGCTTGTCTTCGCGATCCTGTCGCCGGTATCGGCGGCATGAACCACTTCCTGCTACCCGGATCAGCGGGTTCCATGGCCTCGGGCGGCGATGCGACGCGTTACGGCGTGCATCTGATGGAACTGCTGATTAACGGGCTTTTGAAGCAGGGAGCCCGGCGAGACCGGTTGGAAGCGAAGATATTCGGCGGCGCCAAGACGATTGCCAGTTTTTCGAATGTCGGCGAGCAGAATGCGGCATTTGCCATGCAGTTTCTCAAGGACGAGGGCATTCCGGTCGTCGGTTCCTCGACGGGTGGGGATCATGGGCGCAAGCTGGAGTTCTGGCCTGTGAGCGGCCGGGCTCGCCAGTATCCGCTGACCGGTGCCGAAACGCAGCGGACCGTGGCTATGGAGGAGCGTCCGGTACGCATGCCGCCGAAGCCGGTCGAGAACTCGATCGAGTTCTTTTAAAAAGTCATTTCTCGGGGCGAAGAAAGCCATGAACGACACCGTCAAGATGCCAATCGCTCCCTTTGAGGAATCTCTGCCAGAAGTCCTGATGCGCCTGGTCTCGGAGCTTCATGACGTCGCCTACCTGATCGAACGGGTCGAGCCGCAGCTTCTCGAACTGGGCGGAGAATCCATCCTGCAATCGCCCGACAGCGTGAAAGTCCTGCAGGGCATCGACCTTGCGGTGCAGAAGACCCGCGGCCTTGCGGAATTCGTCGACACGATCACCGGCGGCATCCCCAATGAATGGATGGTCGATGTCTCGACCGCACTCAATCTCGTCAAGCTTGCCGACATGCAGAAGGCGCTGACCAACGGCATGCGTCACGGCCATTCCCAGCCTTTGAGCAAGGCAGCCGGCGATTTCGATTTCTTCTGATCGCCCGCCTGGCATCCGCGTTTCGGCCATGACGGCCGTCTGAAACCGCCAGCCTCCCAATCCCTCCACAATCGTCAAATCCATGCGCCAGCGAAACGCTCGCACAAGCTTCGCTTTCTAAGGTGCGACTGGGCATGGGCTCGAATACCAAGTTGGCGATG
The DNA here is from genome assembly GCA_900471605.1 of Hyphomicrobiales bacterium. Lineage (GTDB taxonomy): Bacteria > Pseudomonadota > Alphaproteobacteria > Rhizobiales > Rhizobiaceae > Neorhizobium. The sequence goes on from UCEY01000077.1 coordinate 14,954, forward strand.
TGGGAACAGAATGAATCTGTTGGCTCAATTTTCACAAGTCTTTAAAAATCTGGCCGGTTTAGGTCAGACGCGACTTATTGCTTTGGGCGCTGTCGGCGTCATATCAATTGCGATCGTTATTGCGGCCGCCCTTTTCGTTAACAAGCCCGGTTACGAGACGCTCTATGTCGGCCTCGACAAGGCCGACCTCAACCAGGTGAGCATTGCGCTGGCAGAGGCAAACATGCCTTTCCAGGTCGGCACGGACGGTTCGAGCCTTCAGGTTCCGGCCGGATCCACCAGCAAGGCCCGGCTTCTGCTGGCCGAGCGCGGTCTGCCGAACAGCGCCAATGCCGGTTATGAACTCTTCGACAATGTCGGTTCTCTCGGCCTGACCTCCTTCATGCAGGAAGTCACCCGCGTTCGCGCCCTTGAGGGTGAAATCGGCCGATCGATCCAGCAGATCAGCGGCGTCAATGCCGCCCGCGTCCATATCGTCATGCCGGATGTCGGCAATTTCCGCCGCGGCGAACAGAAGCCGACCGCATCGGTGATGATCCGGGCCGCCTCCACGACCGGCCGCAAGGCTGCTTCGTCCATCCGCCACCTCGTCGCTTCGGCGGTTCCGGGCCTCGATGTCGACGACGTCACCATTCTCGATTCGACCGGCCAGCTGCTCGCATCCGGCGACGAATACGGCGGCAGCGAGATGAACAAGTCGCTGAGCATCGTCCAGAACGTTCAGCAGGAAATCGAGAACAACATCGACAAGGCGCTGGCGCCCTTCCTCGGCATGGACAATTTCCGGTCGAGCGTCACGGCGGCGCTCAATACGGACAGCCAGCAGATCAACGAGACCGTGTTCGATCCGAACTCACGCGTCGAGCGTTCGGTGCGCACCACGAAGGAAGCGTCGAAGTCCCAGCAGAGCCAGGACGACAACGCCACCACCGTGGAACAGAACGTGCCGCAGGCCGCTCCGCCTCCGGGTGGCGCCAATGGTCCGAAATCGTCTGATCAGTCCGACAAGAAGGAAGAGCAGACCAACTACGAAATCAACCAGAAGACCGTCGCCACGACGCGCAACAGCTACCAGATCGAGAAGGTTTCGGTCGCTGTCGTCGTCAACAAGGGCCGGATCGCGAAAATGGTCGGCGAGCCGGCTGACCAGGCCAAGGTCGACGCCTATCTCGCCGAGATGCAGAAGATCGTCGCATCCGCCGCCGGCATCAATTCGGGCCGTGGCGACGTCGTGACCCTGACGGCGATGGACTTCCTCGAAAACCAGCTTCTCGACGAGGCCGCCAGCGGTCCGGGCATCATGGACATGCTGAGCCGCAATGTCGGCGGCATCATCAACTCGCTTGCCTTCGTCCTGGTTGCCTTCCTGGTGGTCTGGCTCGGTCTTCGTCCGCTCATCCGCACCGTCAGCGGCACCAATGGCGTCGGCGACGCGACCGAGGGCGCCGGCCTCGAATTGCCGGACTTCTCTCCGACGACCGGAGCCCCGGCGCTCATGGACGGCTTCGGTTCCGATTTCGGCTTCGACAGCTCGAACGACATGCTGGGTGGCGGCGACGACGATGGTTTCAATCGCCGCGTCAAGGAAGGCCCGGAAAAGCGTCTTGCCCGGATGGTCGAGATCTCCGAAGAGCGTGCGGCGAAAATTCTCCGCAAGTGGGCCCTCGAAAAGGCCGCCTGATCAGGTATCACGAAAATATGATCGCAATGGGCCGGACCTTGTCCGGCCCATTTCTGTTCAGCCCCGACGCGCACTTGGCCGATTTGTCCATGCGCGAATCAACATGAATGTGGCGCAACTGGGGAAATCCGGTGTCGAGGCGATGGTAATTCGCCAAGTGTCTCCTACAATGCCTTTGATTCGTACAACGACTTCCGAAGGCTCCAGGAGGGTGGAGCTGGCGGGAATCCCGGCATGGATGACGAGTGAAGCGACTGTAAACAGTGTCCTTTGGTGAATTCGTCTGGTTCGGGGATCGTTTCTGTGGGGGAGGGGTTGTATGAAAGTTGCAATATGCCGCGATGCGCGCATTCATGATGAATGCGCCACCCGGCGGGGAGCAGATAGCGAATGGAGTTGTCGGGGGTAGAAATGATGACGGAGGGGCGCTCCTATGCGGAGTCCGCCGGCTCCCGGGGAATATCGCGTGAGCAGTTGGTCCGCCGTCTTTCGGTTCTGGCGGGTTCCAACAACGTCCAGGCGGTCATGCGTCTGCTTGCCGATTATGTCGGTGCCTCTCATTTTCTGCTGGCCCGCTACGACCTCATTCAGGAACAGGGCCTCGACTTCATAGTCACTTCCAACTGGCCGTTCGATCTGGTGCGGCGCCTTGGCTCCGAGCTGGCAAGCGGTTACGCGCGCTCCACCGAGCTCGAAAAATGCCTCTCGCTTTTGACTCCGAGCTTTGCACTTCTGCCCGACGATATCGTGCCGCCGGACGACATCAGCCGGCAGTACTGCGCCCTGACCTTTTGCGTCGGCAGGACGCGTTTCTCGCTGATGCTGTTGTTTCAGGACGGTATCATCCTGTCGCAGGAGCGGCTGAGGGAGGTTGGCCTGTTCGCCGCCTATGGCGCCAGCTTCGGAGAGAACGCAGACGCCCGGACCGAACGCGATTTCGAACTGACGGAACGCGAGCTGGAATGTCTGTTCTGGATCGCCGAGGGCAAGACCAGCGACGAGATCGCGGTCATCCTTGGCATATCCCGCAATACGATCAACAATTATATTACCAGCGTGATGCGCAAGACGGCAACCAAAACGCGCTCCGAGGCGATAGCCTACGCGGTTCGCAACAACCTAGTTTAGGAAAATAAGCTCAATGGGTTATTCGCGCAGCGGCACGGCAGATGGACCTGGGAGCATCCAGTATCTGCGTCTCCAGCGCGCATCGAGCCGCTCGGACATCTTTCCCAAGCTCATTGCCATGCAGAAAAATCTGAAGGCGCGGAATTTTGCGGTTTTCCGGGTCGCCGGCGCTGGCCTGCCGAACAAGCGCAAGCTCGTCTGCGAGCTTGAGAACTGGGGAGCCGGCGCGCTCGAAAGCAGTAACCAGTTTGTCGGCGCCTATGGCGAGGCGCTGCTGGACCATATCGAAACGTCGCTTCTGCCGCTGATCTGGAACGGATCGGAAAATACCAGCTTTGCGGATGCCGGTGAATTCTCGCCCCTGACGCATCGGCTGGAAGCGGGTGCCGTGCCGTTTTCGGGGATTGCTTTCCCGGTGCGCCTCGGTGCTCTCGGCAACGGCTACGTCGCCTTCTTCGGCACCTCGATGGAGCTGGTGAGCGATATCATCATCGACCAGCATGTCAGAAGCTGCCAGGTGGTCATGGATCTGCTGGCGCTTGACGAACGCCGCAGCGTTCCGGCGGAATCGCTGAGCGAACGCGAAATAGCCTGTCTTCAACTGGCGGGCGACGGTCGTATCAGCGAAGAAATTGCCGAAAAGCTCGGCCTTTCCGTCCACACGGTCAACGCCTATCTGGGTTCGGCGACCATCAAGCTCGATTCGGTCAACCGCATCCAGGCGATCGCCAAGGCGATCCGGCTCGGCTACATCCACTGAACCATTTTGCCCGGTTCTGACCGAAAAGCCGTCCCCGGGTCTCGGAACCTCAGATTTGCGAGTTGCTGGTCTTCACGAACTTGGCTTCCTGGAGGCTTTTTTCCAGGAACGCGGTATTGTCATGGGGATCTTCGAAGGGGGCCTGGAAGGCAATGTGATCGATCTCGAGCCCTGCCTGCTGGTCGGCCAGCGTCAGGCGCGCATAGACTGAGACGCCGCGGGGCTTGATTTCCAGGTCGAGAACGACTTCCGGTTTGCCGTTCCATTCCAGCTTGTAGTCGCCGCCTGCACCGAAACTGACGGTGCCCGGATGGAAATAGAGTTCGGCTGCCGAAGAAACGAGGTCGGCGAGACTGCTGTGGCACTCAAGACGTAAAAGTGAGATGAGATCACCCGCATCGAGCAGGCGAAGTTCCGAAGCCACCGGGCTGATTGCTTGTGCGACGATTTCTTCTCGTTCGGTGGAATAGGTAGATTTCATCATGACGCTCAGCGTGTCCGTTTGTTGAGCGACCGGGAAGCGTAGACCCGGTGCACGAGTTCTGCCACAGCCTTGTAAAAGACTGGCGGAATGACACTATCCACCGAGACTTGCGCAAACATGGAGCGCGCCAGGGGCGGATCTTCAAAAACGGGGATGCCGGCTTCCTCGGCGATTTCGCGAATCTTGAGCGCAATCAGGTCCTGGCCCTTGGCAACGACGACTGGAGCGTCGTTTTCCTCGCGCACGTAACGCAGCGCCACGGCAAAATGGGTCGGGTTGGCGATTACCAGCGTTGCGCGCGGCACGTTGTTGATCATGCGCCGGCGGGCGCGGTCGCGCGCCACCGATTTCTGGCGCTGCTTGACGATCGGGTCGCCCTGCGCCTGTTTGTATTCGTCCTTGACCTCCTGCTTGGTCATCTTGAGTTCGTTGTACCAGTGGTAACGCGTCCACAGCACGTCGACGACGGCAAGCAGACCCGCCGACATGACGACGACGATCACCATTCTGCGGACGACTTCGTCCAGCTTGACGAGAATGACCTGCGGCTCCGAGAACATCGCGTCGAGCGTCGAGAAATATTCGCGGCGCAGGGCGAAATACATGATCACCGCCACGACCAGGATCTTGAAGATCGATTTTGCGAATTCGACGAAGCCGGGGACGCTGTAGATCCGCCCGAAGCCCTTGGAAGGCGAGACGCGTGAGATCTGTGGCCGCACGCGTTCGAGGACCAGCGAGGGCATATTCTGGGCGAACGAGGAGCCAAGCCCGAAAATGATGAACAGCAGCATCACCGGAATCAGGAACGCCGCGATTGCCCAGCCAAGATGCACGCTCAGCGAGACGACGTCCGTGGAATTTTCGAGTCTCCATTGATCCGGCTGCTCGAACAGGTCCTTCAGCGTCTCGGCCATCTTTGCGATGCCGGAGGGCAGGAAGAAGACGAGGTAGACATAGAATGCCAGGATCGAGGCGAAAAGCGGCACTTCCCGGGAGACAGGGACGTTACCCTTGTCCGCCGCCTCCGACATTCGTTTGGCGGTCGGGTTTTCTGTTTTACTGTCTTTATCGTCGTCGGACACGGCGTTGAACCAATCGGTCTTCCGGTTGCGAGGACGTGGCTCAAACGAATCGGCCGCCGCCAGCCGCAATGATATCCGATCGCCTGCTAGCCGCTAATCGAGTCAACAAAAAGGCTGTGGGCGGTTGGAAAATAACCGGGAAGGGCGGGCTGAAACGAAAACGGAGCGGGATGTTTTCCCGCTCCGTTTTGTTCCTCGTGTCTCGGCTCTTCTGCCTTGGTGGGCAGGTCAGGCGGCCTCGGCGGCCTTGTCGTCTTCCTTCTTTTCTTCCTTGAGAAGGATCTGGCCCGAATTGGCGAGCCGGATCGCTTCCTGCGCAATCGCGCGACGGGCGATCGCCACTTCGCGCGGATTGAGGTTCATGTTCTGGACCGCGAGATCGCTTTCGATCATGCGGCGCTGGCGCGGGCTGATCGCCGAGAGGACACATTCCTTGATCTCGTTGGTGGCGCCGCGCAGCGCCATCGTGAGGATGTCGCCTGCAACGTCGTTGAGCAGCATGACGCGGCTGCGCTGCGGCATGTACATGAGGTCTTCGAAGAGGAAGATCTTCGGGCGGACCTTGTTGACGGACTCCTTGCTGATCGTCTCGAGCGAGTTGAGCAGGGTATCGACCTGGCTCTTGTCGAGTTCGTTCATCAGCTCGGCGACCTTGTTCGAGCCGTTCGAGTTGCGTTCCGCTTCGATTGCCGCGATCAGTTCCATCACCCGGTTTTCGATGATCTGGGCTGCCTTGGGGCTGACTTCCTTCATGTTGACGGCGCGGTTCATGATATCGGCGCGGCGGCTGTCGGGAAGCTGGAGCAGAACCTTGGCGCCGAACATCGACGGCATCTGCGAAAGGATATAGGCGACGGTCTGAGGATGTTCGCGCGACAGGAACTTGCCGACGAATGCCGGATCGGCGTCCTGAAGGCGGTCCCAGATATTGGCCTGGTAGTCGTCGAACGCGGCGCGGCGGCCGAGCAGTCCGTCGACTTCTTCCGGCGTCAGGCCCGCTTCGAGAATGCCTTCGATCGCCGCGGCATTGTCCATGAGACCCGTGCCCTCGGTGAACAGGTCCTCGAACTCGTTGACGAGTTCGAGGAGTTCGTCCGGCGGGATCGCGCGCAGCGTCTGAGCACAGGCAATGATATTCTGCAGCTCGGCCTGGGTAAAATATTTGAGAAGCTTGCCGGCGACGCCCTTGCCCATAGCCAGGAGCACTGCCGCGGCCTTTTCGGCCTTGGACAACGGTTTTGTGGAGAGGGCGCCGGCACCGAAATCCTCAAAGTCCATCATGGTCTTCCTTCTCTGTCCCAAACCGGGATCAGGTTCTTCTCGTGCTCAGTACTTCCGTCAGTCTTACGCCGAAACGCGTTTCGTCATTTTCCAGCACGGTGATCTCACCCTTGCCGATACGGCGTCCGTTGACCACGATCTCCACCGGCTCGCCGATCTTCTTGTCCAGCGCGATCGTCGCGCCTTCCTCGAGGGTCATCAGGCCGGAGACCTGCATGCGGCTCGTCCCGAGCACGATCTCGACGTCGATCGGGATATCCATGATCAGGTCGAGATTGGCGTTGAGCGCGCTGCCCGGTTCCTGATAGGCGGCGCTGCCAGATGGCGAGCTGCCGAAATCATTGCTGCCGAAGCTTTTCGCGCCGCCGAGGCCGCCGGAACCGCCACCGAAGCTTCCGCCGCCGAATGTGTCCGCCTGTGTTTCGAAACCGCCGCCGAATGAAGGAGCGTCGGCCGAAAAATCACTGGTTGCGGATGCGCCGAAATCCGCATCGAAGCCCGGCACGCCGCCATCGGCATCCGTCTTCAAGACGCCGCGCAGATCGTCGATGGCCTGATCCAGATCGGCGTCATTGCCGAGCGGCATCAGCGAGTCGTCATCGGTGAGAGGTGTCTTCTTCGTAGCCATGCGGTGATTATTCCTGTTGAAACTTGCGTCAGCCTGCCTTGGCGAAAAAAACCGGCAACGGCTGGCCGCGGATCTAGCCTATCAGGTGTTGGAGAATCTCGTCGTCCGTGCTGATGTTATCCTTTACGCGGACTGTATAGCGCTCGCCGGACCGGCCGAATTCGCACGAATACATGTCACGGCCGTTGGCACTGACCTGAACCTGCACATCGCGCTTGTCCTGGAAGGCGATGACGTCACCGGCGGCGAGGCGCGAGATCGTTCCGAGCGTCAATTTCTGCAGCCGGATACGGGCTTCGAGGGTGACATGAGAACGGCGTACCTGATCGTTCATGCGGTCGGTCCATTCCTGCTTGGCCTTGGAGCCCTGAGCCTTCGATTTCGGCGCGGTGACCTTGGTCTTCAGGAACGCGCGCTGCGGGATGACGAGGGCGAATTCGGACGTGACCGAACCGAGCTCGAATGCCATGCGGATGGAAACCCCGAATTCCGGGCGCGCCAGATCGTCCGGCCTTGGACGGTCTTCGGCGTTGTGGGGCCGTTCAAGGCTTGCTTCGAAGCCGCCCGGGGCGTTGACGCCCGAGCGCAGCACGTTGGCGATGCGCTCGAAGACCATCACGGCGAGGTCGAGCTCGATATCCGAAAGCGGCCGTTCGATCGGCTGCTCGATCGTGTTCGGCGCAGAACCGAGCATCAGCTCCATGAGCGCGATCACGAAGCTGTTGCCGCAACCGAGCACGAAGTTCGGCGACCAGTTGCGCAGGGAGCCGTCGGAAAGCGCGAAACCATCGCCGAGATCGGCGATGAGGTCGGTCATCAGGCCGGACGTACAGCTCACATAGGAGACGCCGATCCGGATGCCGGTTTCGCTGTGGAAGACGTCCGGCAGGAATTCCGCATAAAGTTGCGCAAACTCGCTGCTGATCTTCTCGACGGTCTTCTTGTCGCCGAGACCTCCGGTCAGTTTTGCCAGGAGCGCCAGGTCCATGCCTGACGCGGTTGATTGAGTTGCTTGGTTCGACGTCATCATGCCGCCTTTTCTCCACCAGGATTCATCATTTCCTGCTCGACCGAGTCGATCGAGGGCCGTTCTTTGTTGGAAATCGTCTTGCGTCCGTATTCGAGCGCGACCTGCGGCACGGAGCCGTTCATGTAGGCAAGCAGGGTCTGCTTGACGATGATGTACAGGCGATGCTGCTTGGTGCGGACGATCTTGATCTGCGAGGTCAGCGGGTTGCAGACCGAATAGGACAGGAAGATGCCGAGCATGGTGCCGACGAGAGCCGCACCAATGAGGCCGCCGAGAACTTCCGGCGATTCGTTGATCTTGCCCATCGCCTTGATAACCCCGAGAACGGCCGCGACGATACCGATGGCCGGGAACGAATCGCCCATCGCGGTGATCGCGTGGTAGGGCTTCATCTTGTCGGCGAACATCGTATTGATTTCTTCGTCCATCAGCGCCTCGATCTCGTGGGAGCGGGCATTGCCGATGATGATGAGTCGAACGTAGTCGCAGATGAAGGCCGTCAGTTCCTTGTTCTTCAGGACCGTCGGAGCAAGCTGGAAGATCGGCGATTCATCGGGATTGTCGATATGCGCTTCGATTTCGTTGCGCGACTTGGTTCTGAGGTCGCGCATCAGCGAATAAAGCACGCCGAGAATGTCGAGGTAGTTACGCTCTTTCGGAACTGCGTTCTTGAACGCCTCGCCGAGCGCTTTGCCGCTGTCCTTCACGACCTTCATCGGATTGGCCATGATGAAGCCGCCGAGACCGGCGCCGCCGATGATCATGAGCTCGAAAGGCTGGATGAGAACGTTGATATGGCCACCCATGGCCATGAAGCCGCCGAGAATACAGCCAACGGTGATGACAAAGCCGATAATAATATTCATCGCGTACCTGTGCCCGATCGTTTTCGTTTGTCTTGGGGATAAGGCTTCTGGCTTGCGTGAAGCTGGCTGTGAAGCCGCTCATAAAAGCAGGCCCCGAACAGCTTCGCACAAGTCTTCGAGCCTAGTTCTGCCCAGGATCGGACCGGATTGCCCGCTCCGCAGCGATGTCCGCCGCTTCCGCGGACTTGGGTAGAGCGACCGTGATTACGACCTATACCAGCTACGCAATGATCAGCCGCGACATGACAAAGTCGCTGGAGCGCGTCGCCGAAAAGCCGGAAGTCGCCCGCGAGACCGAATATTATCTTTCCAAGATCGGCAGTATCAAAACCATCGACGATTTCATGGCCGATACGCGCGTCTACAATTACGCGCTGAAGGCCCACGGTCTCGAGGACATGGCCTATGCGAAGGCGTTCATCCGCAAGGTCCTGACCGAAGGCACCGACAACAAGGCGGACTTCGCCAACCAGCTCTCCGACAGCCGTTATGCGCAGCTGGCAGAGTCCCTCAATTTTGCCGCTTACGGCACGACAGCCACCTCCTTCGACAAGGCCCAGAAGGGCGTCGTCGACAAGTTCCAGCGTCAGACGCTGGAAGAGGATGCGGGCGCCGACAACATGGGCGTCCGGCTTGCGCTGTATTTCGAGCGCACCGCGCCGACGATCAAGTCCGGCATGGAAGTCCTCGCCGATGACGCGCTGTCGGAAGTGGTGCGTACGGCGCTCGGCATGCCGGAGGAAATCATCGGCGCCGACCTCGATCGCCAGGCCAAATACATCGAAGACACGGTCAAGATCGAGGATTTACAGGATCCGGCCAAGGTCAACAAATTCCTCGAGCGGTTCACGGCCATGTGGGAGATCAACAATCCCACCGAGAGTTACGATCCGCTCGCCGTCTTCAATTCCCCGTCCTCGAGCGGAATTTCCACGGACCTTCTGATCTCGATCAACAATCTGAAACTCGGAGGCAAATGATATGCAGTCCGGACTTTACGTCGGCATCTCTTCCCAGATCGCGCTCGAGCGCCGCTTGAACACGATCGCCGACAACATGGCCAACATGAACACCGTCGGCTTCCGTTCCACGGAGGTCAAATTCGACGAGGTCATGAGCAAGACCCAGAACGACATCGGCGCGAAGGTCGCGTTCGTGACGCAGGGCAACGACTATCTCTCGACCCGCACCGGTGAAATGCAGCGCACGGGCAACCCGCTCGACTTCGCGGTCAAGGGCAACGCCTGGTTCGCAATCGATACGCCCGCCGGCAAGGTGCTGACCCGCGACGGCCGTTTCACGATGGACGAGCTCGGCGCGCTCCGCTCGATTCGCGGTTACGCGGTTCTCGATTCCGGTGGCGCCCCGATCCAGCTCAACCGCGACGGCGGTCCCCCGACCGTCGGCTCCGACGGCATCATCCGGCAGAACGAGCAGCCGGTCGCCAGCCTCGGTCTGTTCACGGCAGACGTCAGCAAGGGCTTCGTCCGCCACGACAACTCGGGCGTCATCACCGTCGATACCCCGCAGCCTGTTCTCGAAGGCATCGAGAATTCCGTCGTGCAAGGTTATCTCGAAGGCTCGAACGTCAACGGCATCAGCGAGATGACCCAGCTCATCCAGGTCAACCGCGCGTTCGAAAGCATTTCTTCGCTGATGCGCGACAGCGAGACTTCGCTCGATGATGCGATCAAGACACTCGGCGGTTCCAACGCTTAAACGATAGGAAACAGGGCCCACCATGATGGAAGCGGCTATCCTCGATGCAGTCAACGGCGGCAAGCTGGCCCAGCTTGCCGGTCTTTCGGCGCGTTATGCCGATCCGGCCTTCTCCGTCGCCCATGGTGGTCATGTCAGGACCATCGCTGCAGGGCATTACACCGTCGCGGGCTTGTCGAAACATGTGCGGCTCGGCGAATTCGTCGCGCATCGCAGCGCGACGGGCATCCATCTCGGCGAAGTGGTGCGGGTCGAACCGGACATCATCTATGTCTGCCCGATCGAACCCGGCGAGCCGATCGGCATCGGCGATACGGTGATTCGCAAGGGCGCCTTCCGCGTCGCGCCGGACGACAGCTGGTGCGGCCGCACGATCAATTCCCTCGGCGAGCCGATCGACGGCAAGGGTCCGATCGTCCGCGGGCTCCATCCGCGCTCGATCGCCAATACCGCTCCGCCCTCGATGACGCGCAGCCGCGTCGAAAAGGGTTTCAGGACCGGGGTCCGGGCGATCGACATCTTCTCGCCCCTCTGCCTCGGCCAGCGTCTCGGCATTTTCGCCGGCTCAGGCGTCGGCAAGTCGACGCTCCTGTCGATGCTCGCAAGAGCCGACGCCTTCGACAAGGTGGTGATCGCGCTGGTCGGCGAACGTGGCCGCGAAGTGCGCGAATTCATCGAGGATACGCTCGGCGAGAACATGTCGAAATCGATCGCCATCGTCGCGACCAGCGACGAAAGCCCGATGCTGCGCAAGATGGCGCCGCTGGTGGCGATCACCATCGCCGAACATTTCCGCGACCAGGGCGACAACGTCCTGTTCATCGCCGACAGCGTCACCCGCTTCGCCCATGCGATCCGCGAGGTCGCGGTCGCGGCCGGCGAACCGCCGATCGCCCGTGGCTATCCGGCCTCCGTCTTCACAGAATTGCCGCGCCTGCTGGAGCGCGCCGGTCCGGGCGTCGAGGGCGCGGGTACGATCACCGCGATCATCTCGATCCTCGTCGATGGTGACAACCACAACGACCCGATCGCCGACTCGACCCGCGGCATTCTCGACGGTCACATCGTTCTCGACCGTTCGCTCGCCGAGGAAGGCCGCTATCCGCCCATCAACCCGCTCGCCTCGATCTCGCGTCTTGCCCGCAAGGCCTGGACCGAGGATCAGGAAAAGCTGGTGTCGCGCCTGAAATCCCTGGTGCATCGCTACGAGGAAACCCGCGACCTGCGCCTGATCGGCGGCTACCGCGCCGGCAGCGATCCGGATCTCGACATGGCGATCAAGCAGGTTCCGGTGATTTACGAGGTCTTGAAGCAGACGCCGGCGGAAAAGCCGACGCTCGACGCTTATGCGGACCTGGCCAATGCGCTCCGGGCTGCGGCCGGACAGGGCAATCCGCAGACGGCCATAGCAAGAAGGTGATTATTCGATGAGCGACAAGAACAACCAGGAAGCGGCGGCTCAATCGAAGTCGGATGAGGCTCAGTCGCGCCTGGGCGACAAGATTCTGGTGGCCACGGGCATCAGCCTGGCTGCCGCCTCCGCCTTTTTTCCCTGGTATGTCTTCCTGAATGCCGACAAGTTCGGCATCCGGACGGAAGCCCTCGGCCGCACGCGCGATCTGCCGCCCGGTATCGGTCGGCCGGTCGTCAGCGTATCGCCGCTCGCCATGACCGACAGTTCCAAGGATGACTGGGTAAAGCCGGTCGAGCCTATGGATGGGCTGACCACGGCCACGACATCGTCGATCGGCCAGACGCGCAACAACGGCAATCTGCAGGAAGAGCAGCCCTTCCCGGGCAAAGGCAATTTCCGGCTGCTCCATGTGGCCAACGGCCGCGCCCTTATCGAAGACGGCTCGGGAATGTATCTGGTGCGGGTCGGTTCGGTCCTGCCCGACAACAGCAAGCTTGCGACGCTCGAACAACGGGACGGCAAGTGGGTGATCATTACTTCCAGCGGAGAAGTTTATCGGGACACGGGCGGAAGTGCTCGCCCGTAAGTCCGACGCAAGCTTACTCGCATAGTCTCCGGACAGAAGATGGAGATAAGCCTATGCAACCGATTCAATTGTTCGAAATGGCATCCCGGCAGGCCGAATGGCTCTCAGTGCGTCAGGAAGTCGTTGCGGGCAATATCGCGAATGCCAATACGCCGAAGTTCAAGGCTAAGGACATTACGCCTTTCAATTCGGTGCTGGACCGCACGCATATCCCGATGGCCCGCACCAACCCGGCCCATTTTGCCAGCAACGACCTCAGCGATGAGGTCGACATCAAGCCGTCGGAACTCAACGAGGAAATCGGTGTCCAGGAATCCGGAAATACCGTCTCGTTGGCCGACGAGCTGACCAAGACGGGTGAAATCAAGCGCCAATACGAATTGAGCACAGGACTGGTGAAATCGTTTCACAGCATGATGCTGACGTTAGTGAAGAGGTAAGCAAATGGATCCGCTTTCAGCCTCCCTGAAGATAGCTGGATCGGGAATGGAGGCGCAGTCGACACGTCTGCGCATCGTTTCCGAAAACATAGCCAACGCCCGCTCCACCGGCGACACGCCGGGTGCGGACCCCTACCGCCGCAAGACCATCACCTTCGGCGCGCAGCTGGACAAGGCAAGCGGCGTGGACGTGGTCGGGGTCAAGAAGCTCGGCAACGACAGCTCCAAGTTCATCGAGGAATACGATCCGTCCCATCCGGCCGCCGACGCCAAGGGCATGGTCAAGCTGCCCAACGTCAACATGCTGATCGAGATGGCCGACATGCGCGAAGCCAATCGTTCCTATGACGCAAATATCCAGACCATCAAGCAGACGCGCGAATTGATCGCTGCGACGATTGACCTTCTGAAGGCCGGACAATGATCGACAAGATTCAAAACGTTAGCTCCCTTTCGCTGTCGAACGGCATCGACGAGATCGGCTCCACCGGCAGCTCCACGCTCGCCGGCGGCATCGCCACCACGCCCGGCCAGAATACCGGCATGGATTTCTCCAGCGTCATGGCGAACATGGCGACCGACACGATGAACAGCCTCAAGGGCGCGGAATCGATGTCTTTCAAGGCCATCCAGGGCAAGGCAAATACCCGTGAAGTCGTAGATGCGGTCCTTGAAGCGCAACAGTCGCTCCAGACCGCCATGGCGCTGCGCGACAAGATCGTCTCCGCCTATCTCGAAGTCACGAAAATGCAGATCTAGAGTTTGAGGACGAAGACATGAGAGCGCTTTCCGTCGCAGCAACGGGCATGGATGCCCAGCAGACCAATCTCGAAGTCATCGCGAACAATATCGCGAACATCAACACGACCGGTTACAAGCGCGCCCGCGCCGAATTTTCCGATCTTCTCTATCAAAGCGAGCGCGCCCAGGGCGTGCCGAACCGGGCCAACCAGGCGATCGTGCCGGAAGGCGCCAATATCGGTCTCGGCGTTCAGACCTCCGCCGTGCGCAACATCCACACCCAGGGTGAATTGACCCACACCGAGAACGATCTCGACGTGGCGATCGTCGGCCGCGGCTGGTACCAGATCCAGACCCCGGACGGCCAGACGCTCTACAGCCGCGCCGGTGCCTTCAACAAGAATGCCCAGGGCCAGCTCGTCACGATCGATGGTTATGCGGTCGTGCCGAACATCACTTTCCCGGCGGATGTCAGCGAAACGAAGATCACCCGCACCGGCCAGGTCATGGTTCGCACCGGCAACTCGGCGGATTTCACCGAAATCGGCCAGCTGACCACCGCCAACTTCGTCAACGAGGCCGGCCTGCAGCCGCTCGGCGACAACCTGTTTGCGCAGACCGCGGCATCCGGCGAAGCGATCGTTGCCGCTCCGGAAGATCCCGGCTTCGGCTACCTGAAACAGGGTTATTTGGAAAGCTCCAACGTCGACGCCGTCCGCGAGATCACCGATCTGATCTCCGCCCAGCGCGCATACGAAATGAATTCCAAGGTCATCACCACCGCCGATGAGATGGCAACGATCGTCAGCAAAAACCTGAAATAATTACCAGGAGACGGGCAGACATGAAGTTTCGCCGGAAAAATGCGATTGGCGCCAGGCTGGCCTTGCGGCTCCTGGCAGCTCTTCTTGCCGCAACGGGCTCGCCGGTCCTCGCCGGGATGGGGACGGCCGTCGTGCCGACCCAGACCATCTATCCCGGCGAAGAGATCACCGAGGGCAGGGTCGAAGAGGTTCAGATCACCAATCCGAATCTGAGCGGCGATTATGCCCGCAAGACCAAGGAAGTCGTGGGCATGGTGGCAAAGCGCACGCTGCTGCCCGGTCGCACCGTTCCGGTTTCGGCGCTTCGCGAAGCCTTCGCAGTCACCCGCGGCAAAGCGGTTCGCCTGACCTTCACCATCGGCACCATGACGATTTCAGCCTCCGGCTCGCCGCTCGAAAATGCGGCGGTCGGGGACGTCATTCGTGTCCGCAATATCGATTCGGGCGTCACGGTCAGCGGCACCGTCATGGCTGACGGGACAATCCAGGTGATGGCGAAATGAGAACCCGTTTCTTCCTTACTCTCGCGGTGATCGGCTCCCTGCTGGGAAGCGCGCCGGCGTCCGCCGACGGCCCCTATGTCGTCGCCGCCCGCATCAAGGATATCGCTTCGCTGCAGGCCGGCCGCGACAACCAGCTCATCGGTTACGGTCTCGTCGTCGGCCTCCAGGGCACCGGCGACAGCCTGCGCTCGTCTCCTTTCACCGACCAGTCCATGAAGGCGATGCTGCAGAACCTCGGCATCTCGACCCAGGGCAGCCAGTCCAATGCCAAGAACGTCGCGGCCGTCATGGTCACGGCCAACCTGCCTCCCTTCGCCAGCCCCGGCAGCCGTATCGACGTCACGACCAGCTCGCTCGGCGACGCGACCTCGCTGCGCGGCGGCACGCTTGTCATGACCTCGCTATCCGGCGCCGACGGCCAGATTTATGCCGTCGCCCAGGGCGCGCTGGTCGTGTCCGGTTTCTCGGCCCAGGGTCAGGCGGCCACGCTGACCGAAGGTGTCACGACCTCGGCCCGTGTTCCGAACGGTGCCATCATCGAGCGTGAGCTGCCCTCGAAGTTCAAGGATTCGGTGAACCTCGTCCTGCAGCTCCGCAACCCGGATTTCTCGACGGCAGTGCGCGTTTCAGACATCGTCAACAGTTTCGCGGCCCGCCGCTACGGTGGCCCGATCGCCGAACCCCGCGACAGCCAGGAAGTGGTGATCGAAAAGCCGAAGAGCGCCGATCTGACCCGGTTGATGGCTGAGATCGAAAACCTCGTGGTCGAAACCGACACGCCGGCCAAGGTCGTGGTCAACGAGCGGACCGGCACCATCGTCATCGGTGCAGATGTAAAGGTCTCGCGTGTCGCGGTCAGCTACGGCACGCTGACGGTGCAGGTCACCGAAACCCCGCAGGTGATCCAGCCCGAACCCTTCTCGCGCGGCGAGACGGCTGTCCAGCCCCAGACGGATATCATGGCAATGAAGAACGGCGGCCAGGTCGCGCTCCTCAACGGTCCGGATCTGAGGACCTTGGTGGCCGGCCTCAACAGCATCGGCGTCAAGCCGGACGGCATCATCGCCATCCTGCAGGGCATCAAGTCTGCCGGCGCCCTTCAAGCGGAGCTCGTCCTGCAATGACCGAGACATTGTTCACCATTTCCATTTCGAAGAAGCTGGCCCGCCGGGTGCTTGCCGCTGCCGCTGTCGTGACGCTTGTCTCGCAAGTCGGTGCGCAGCAGCCCGCTTCGGTGAGCGAAGCATCGACCAGCGACGAGATCCAGAAGTTCTGCACCAATATCGCCGACGCCGCGCGCGACCAGCGTTATCTGCTGCAGAAGCAGGAGCTTGAAAAGCTGGAGGCGGACGTCAACACCCGCATCAAGGCGCTCCAGGATCGCACCGCCGAATACCAGGACTGGCTGAAGCGCCGCAACGACTTCCTGGCGCGGGCCCAGGCCGGCCTGGTCGACATCTTCAAGACCATGAAGCCGGATGCGGCAGCGCCGCAGCTGGGAGAAATGAACATGGAGGTCGCAGCCGCGATCATCATGCAGCTTCCGGCCCGTCAGTCGGCCCTTTTCCTCGCGGAAATGGACCCCCAGAAGGCTGGCATGATCTCGACGATCATCTCAAGCGCTTCCGACCCCAATACGTCGAAAGCACGCACTCCCAATGTTCCGAAAGTGCCCTCATGATGAAACCCATTCCCGCAATCCTTTCCGTTCTCCTCCTCGCCGGTTGTTCCAGCCAGACGATCAAGGAGATCGGCAATGCGCCGGCGATGAGTCCGATCGGTAGCGGCCTGCAATATGCGCAGGCGCCGCAGATGTCGTCCTATCCGAAGCAGCCGCGGCAGATGGCGAGTGGCTATTCGCTCTGGAGCGACAACCAGTCGGCCCTGTTCAAGGATTCGCGCGCCCTCAACGTCGGCGACATCCTGACGGTCGATATCAAGATCAACGACAAGGCATCGTTCGACAACGAGACGGAACGCAACCGCAAGAACTCGACCAGCCTGACCTGGGACGCCGGCCTGAGCAACCTGTTTGGCTGGACCCCCAAGGCGAAGACGACGGGCGACCTCGGTACGGATTCGAACACGGATACCCAGGGCAAGGGAACGATCAAGCGGGCCGAAACCCTGAAGCTGCTCGTTGCCGCCGTGGTGACCGGCATTCTGGAGAACGGCAACCTCCTGATCAGCGGCTCGCAGGAAGTTCGCGTCAATCACGAGATCCGCATCCTCAACGTTGCCGGTATCGTCCGGCCGCAGGATGTCGATTCCACCAATATAATTTCCTACGACAAGATTGCCGAAGCCCGAATTTCCTACGGCGGCCGTGGTCGTCTGATGGAAGTCCAGCAGCCTCCGGTCGGTCAGCAGGTCGTCGATCTGTTCTCGCCCTTCTGACGAAGCTCTCTTGATGTGAAGGTTTGAAGGCCATGGCGGATGAAGCACAGGCGGCCGACGCCGGTAAGAAAAAGAATAACGGCACCATCATGGTCGTGGCGGGCGTCGCGATCCTGACGGTGGTCGGTGCAGCCGGCGGCTGGATCGTCGGCGGCATGATCGCACCGAAGGACCCGAACGCGGCAAAGGCCCACGAGACGGCGGCTGCCGGTGGCGAGCATGGCGAAGCCGGCAAGAAGGAAGAGGGCCTTCCTCATATCTCCACCGCGGCTAACGGCGTCATTCTTCTGGAGCCGATCACCACCAATCTTGCCTATCCGTCCGAAAACTGGATCCGGCTGGAAGTCGCGCTTGCCTTCAAGGGCCCGCCGGAACTGGCGCTCGCCGAAAATATCCACCAGGATATCCTCGCCTATATGCGCACCGTTTCGCTGCAGCAGATCGAAGGCCCGCGGGGCTTTCAGTATCTGAAGGACGATATCAAGGAACGCATCGACCTTCGCTCGCAGGGCAAGGTCGCCAAGGTGATGTTCCGTTCCTTCGTGATCGAATAGGGACGATCCCAACGATCGAGCATGAAAAAAAGCGGCCCGCAAGTGGCCGCTTTTTGTTTGGGTAGGGGTCTCCGTCCGGCTGTCCGCTCCTTCCGGCATGGGCGGAAGGAGCGGCTTGTTCGGGTTAACGGAGCCGCTTGAGGAAACCGTCCGGAGCCACGGTGATCAGCAACTTGTTCTCGACCGACTTGTCGATCTCGAATTCCGGATGGGTCTTCAGATATTCGAAGACGGCGGTTTTCGGGTTATCGCCCGGTCCCCACGGCCGGTCGCCCGCGAGTTCCTTCGGCAGGTCCTCGACGACGGTGTCGAACACGACGCAATAGCTGCCGATGCTGGTGAGCGGCGCATAAAGCTTGAGCTCCTCGAGCACGTGGTCGTGGGTATGGTTGCTGTCGAGGCTGATCAGGATGCGAGAGTAGCCGGCAGCGATCTTGCGGACCTGGTCCATGATCTCGGGCGCGATGCTGGAGCCCTGGATCATTTCGATCCGCGACGCCATCGGGTGAGCCTCGATCGCGGCCTTGTTGTGGGCCCGGATGTCGATGTCGATGCCGAGAACCTTGCGCTTCGGCTTGGCCGGATCGACGACCTCGCCCTTTTCCGCGGCTTCCGACAGTTCCAGCAGCGCCAGCATCGAGGCGCTGAGGATGAGCGATCCGCCATGGGCGATGCCGGTCTCGATGATCAGGTCGGGCTTCACCGTCCAGATCAGCTCCTGCATGGCGACCATATCCTGCGGATACTGGATGATCGGCCGGCCGAGCCAGAAATAGTTGTAGGAATATTGCGAGGCGATCGACGTGCGCATGAACTGCGCTGCGCTGTCGTTCAGGTCCTTGTTTGCAGGGACGGCCGCGACGCGGGCTTCAACTTCCTTGGTGAAATCACTCATTGTCGATCCCCACATAGGTATAGGCGTTGTGAGACAGCATTCGAATTTCCTCGAGATAATTGGAGTTCATGACGTAGATGGTCGAGCCGTGGGGAAGTTTCGCCAGCGCGTGATCCGGCGATTGCACCATCAGGCCGGTTGCCGGCAGGAATTTGCCCTGCTTGGCGGGATTGATGTCGATCACCATGTCGACCGGCTGCCCCTGGCGGGATTTCAGCAGCGAGAAGGTCACGCCCTTCGACGCGCCGCCCCAGATCGCCGAGCTGTGGCCTGGAGCGATCCGGTCGCCCAGGGTACGGGTGAAATCGGCCGGAAACGCGACCAGATCGGTTTCTTCGCGCACCGGCGGCCGCAGCGAGTCCAGTTCAGCCACCACGAAGAGATACTGGCCGCCGAAAATCCGGCCGCTTTCGATGACGGTGCCGAAGATCCGGTGGAAATCGGAGAGCCGGAAATAATTGACGTGCTCGTAGAACACGTCGAACCAGGCACGGTGTTCCATGATCCAGTCGAAGCAGGGCACCTCGATATAGATGCGGCCCTTGCCGCCGTTCGCCTTGCAGAGCTCGACGAGGAAATCATACGGGGCCTGGATATGCTCCAGCACGTGGCGAAGGATCAGCCCATCGCCCTGCACATCGACGCCGGCCTCGAAATAATGCCGCTTCACGCGGGGATTGTTGCCCTCGTAGGTGGGATCGAAACCGGTGAGGTCGAAACCCTTTTCAAGCAGCATTTCGAGGAAGAGGCCCTTGCCGCAGCCGACCTCGACCAGGTTTTCGCGGCCCATCGTCCGCTCGACAATGCCCGACACCATTTCCAGGTGCTGGTGGAAATGCCGGCTGACGCCCTGCTCGTTATTGTAGTTGCCGTCGTAGTCCATGAGCTTGGGATCGAACGCGTCGTTATAGACGAGCCCCGTCTTCATGTCCTGTACCAGGCGGATATCGCCCTTGGCGCAGGCTTTCGCTTCCGCGGCCGTGGAATACACCCGGTTCTGGAAGGTCGGCAGCTGCGGCTGCTCGTAAAGCAGCAGGGTATCTTTCGTCGTCATGTCATCACCTCGTTAATCCCACAACGCAGGGAGGATCCACCAGATTGTCGGGACGGGCGCCGAATCGTAGGAGATCGCGGCGACCATACTCGTCGGCCAGGCGCTCGGCGATCTGCCGTACCGTGACCGGAATTCCGGAGCAGATGTTGGCTGCTCCCGTTCTGTTGCCAAGTCCGATATCGGCGATCTGCCTTCCTGCTTCCCGAACGTCCAGAAAATCGCGGATCTGGTTGCCGCTCGTCAGATCGACGGGCTTGCTCGCGGCAAGCTGCGCCCGAAGATAGGGAAACAACCGCCGTTCATCCTCGCCTTCGCCGAACAGATAGAAAAGCCGGCACCAGGCAAAGCTGATCTGATGCAGCGGCAGCCATTGCGATAGTGCCAGAAACGCCGCGGCTTTCGCGCCGGCATAGGGGCTGATCGGCCGCAGCGGCGTATCGGTCGCCAGCATACCGGCGGAAATGTCGTATTCGAAACACGTGCCCACGCCCACGAACCGTTTGACGTCCGCAAGGGCCGCGCCCTGCGCCATCCGCAATGTGCCTTCGAGGCAGGTTATATTTTCCGGTGATTGCAGGTATTTGCCGGGTTCGGCGTACCAGGCGACATGTACGACCGTATCGACGCCTTCTAGCGTTTTGGCCCACCACTCGACTGATTCGCGGAACAGATCCGGCGTTCGAACGATGCTCTCGACGGCTGCAAGATCGCCAAGTCGGCCTTCCGGTGATCCATCGCGCAGGATCGCCCGGACCCGCGCACCGGATTCGGTCAGCGACCGCAGCACCTGCCGGCCGACAAAACCTGTTCCTCCGGTGAGCAGAACCAGTGGCGTCATACGATCTGCAACTCCGGCACGGCCGTCACGAACTTCGTGCCCTGTTCGGCAAGCGAAGCCAGTTGCTGCCTGACTTCGGTCGCGATGTTCCAGGGCAGGATCATCACATAGTCCGGGCGGCGCGCGACGATCTCGTCGGGATGCAGGATCGGGATGTGGCTGCCCGGCATGAATTTGTTCTGCTTGGCGGCGGCCGCATCGCAGACATAGGGCAGGAGGTCCGGCTTGACGCCGGCGAAGTTGAGCAAGGTGTTGCCCTTGGCGGCCGCGCCATAGGCCGCCACCGTCTTGCCGTCGCGCTTTGCCTGCAGCAGGAAGGCGAGCGCATCGTTCTTGACCTTTTCGGCCTTGGCCTGGAAATCGGCATAGGTCGCGGGGGTCTGAAGGCCACGTCGCGCCTCTTCGTGGAGCAGGGCGGTAACCGCCTCCGTCGTCGGTCGCGAATCACCCGCATGGCAGCCATAGACGCGCAGGCTGCCGCCGTGAGTCGGCAGTTCCTCGACGTCGAAGACGCGCAGGCCCGCCGCTTCGAAGATCTTTCCGACCGTGAACAGCGAAAGATAGGAGAAGTGCTCGTGATAGACCGTGTCGAACTGGTTGTGTTCGATAAGCCGCATCACATGCGGAAATTCCAGCGTCACCGTGCCGCCCGTCTTCAGCACCGCCGTGATGCCGCGGGTGAAGTCGTTGATGTCGGGGACATGGGCATAGACGTTGTTGCCGAGGATGAGGTCGGCGCTCTTGCCTTCGCCCGCCAGCTGCTTGCCGAGCGATTCGCCGAAAAACTCCCGGCGGACCGGAATGCCGAGGGCCTCGGCGGCTTCGGCCGTGCTCGCAGTCGGCTCGACGCCGAGGCAGGGAATGCCGGCCCTGACGAAATTCTTCAGGAGATAACCGTCGTTCGAGGCGACCTCGATGACCATGCTGTCCCGGCCGAGGCCGAGACGGGAGGTGATCATCTCCACATAACGGGCCGCATGGGCGAGCCAGCTCGTCGAGGCGCTGGAGAAATAAGCGTATTCGGCGCTGAAGAGTGATTCGGCCGACGCATAGTCTTCCGTCTGCACCAGCCAGCATTCCTCGCAGACCTGCAGCCTTAGGGGAAAATAGACTTCCGGCTTGGAAAGATCCTCGGCGGCAAGATAGGCGTTGGACGGCGGCGCAAAACCGAGATCCAGGAAATCGCAGCGGAGTGCGGTCCCGCAGTGGCGGCAGTTCATGGCGTCAGTCCCGTGAATTGTGATGTTAGGTATGGATGGCCGCGATCCCGATCCGACATTTCGGTGATCTCCAGCGGCCAGGGAATATCGAGTGCGGGATCCAGCGCGTTCAGCGCACTTTCCGAACCGGATGCATAGGGCATCGAGTGGAAATAAAGGAGCTCGCAATCTTCGGTCAGTGCCTGGAAGCCGTGCGCGAACCCTTCCGGGATCAGCAGCGAGCGGCGGTTCTCGGCGGAAAGCTCCTGCGCATGCCATTTCAGGAAGGTCGGAGAATCGCGCCTGAGATCCACGGCGACATCCCAGACCGCGCCACGCAGGCAGTTGACCAGTTTCATTTCGGCATGTGGAGGATGCTGGAAGTGCATGCCGCGCACCGTGCCCTTGCGCGCCGTCATCGTCAGGTTGATCTGGGCGATCGGCTTTGCCCAACCCGCCGACGCCAGTTCCTCTGCACAGAACATGCGTGACAGGAAGCCGCGCGAATCACCGAGATTCTGGCGTTCGACGAGTTTCAGGCCGGCAGGCGGCAGGTCGGTGACAGTGAAGCGGCTCAAGGGCGTGCCTCATATTCGGCGATTTCGGCTTCGCAAAGGGCGCGCGCGTCAGCGCCGTCATTCTGCGCACGATACCATTTCATCGTCCGGTCGACGGCTTCCGCCAACGACCAGCGTGGTTCGATGCCCAGCATATGCCGCGCCTTGGCGGTTTCCAAGGCAAGCCAGCCAGCTTCGTGAGGCCCTTCGGTGCCGTCGCCATATTGCACCTCGCCGCGGCCGTAGGAGGCGCGGGCGATCTCGATCACCTGGCGCACCGGCGCTGCTTCGTGGCTGATCGGGCCGAAATTGAAGGCATCGCCGACGGCCGGATCGGCCCAGAGCCGCTCGGCAAGCACGAGATAGGCCGAAAGCGGCTCGAGCACATGCTGCCACGGGCGCTTCGCCTCAGGGCGCCGGACGCTCAGTGTATTGCCGGATTGCCAGGCACGCACCGCATCCGGCAGCAACCGGTCGGCCGACCAGTCGCCGCCGCCGATCACATTGCCGGCGCGGGCGCTGGCAACCGCCACGCCTTTTTCGCGCAGAAACGAATCGCGATAGCTCGCAATGACGATCTCGGACGCGGCCTTGCTGGCGCTATACGGATCATGCCCGCCGAGATGATCGGTCTCCCGGTAAGGGAAGGCGTGTTCGAGGTTGCGGTAGACCTTGTCGGTGGTGATCGCGACGACCACGCGCGCCGATGGCACCGAACGGACCGCCTCGAGCAGGTTGGCCGTTCCGAGCACATTGGTCGCGAACGTGCCGAGCGGATCCTGATAACTTGGGCGCACCAGCGCCTGCGCGCCGAGATGCAGCACGATCTCGGGGGAGGCGGCCTGCACGAGTTCGGCAAACCTAGCCGCGTCGCGGATATCCTGGAAATGACTTTCCTTGAGGTTCGGACGCGCGAGTGCAAACAGGCTGGGCTGCGTTTCCGGCGGCAGGGCGATGCCGGTGACTTCGGCGCCGAGACGCCCGAGCCAGATGGACAGCCAGGCTCCCTTGAAGCCCGTATGCCCCGTCAGAAGAACGCGCTTACCAGCCCAGAAATTGCGGTCCGGAGGAGTTCCCTCGCTCACGGCCAGATTTTCCATGGCGCTTTTCCGGAGGCCCAGAGATCTTCGAGCAGGTTCTTTTCGCGCAGCGTGTCCATCGGCTGCCAGAAGCCTTCATGCTCGTAGGCCATCAGCTCGCCCATCGTGGCAAGGTTCGCCATC
This sequence comes from Hyphomicrobiales bacterium, assembly GCA_900471605.1. Taxonomy (GTDB): domain Bacteria; phylum Pseudomonadota; class Alphaproteobacteria; order Rhizobiales; family Rhizobiaceae; genus Neorhizobium. The sequence goes on from UCEY01000077.1 coordinate 38,841, forward strand.
GGCGCGGACTCCCACGGAATGGTGTCGCCTTCGATGAGATCGATGCATTTCGGAGAAAGCACGAAGAAACCGCCGTTGATCATGCCGCCATCGCCGCGCGGCTTCTCGACGAAGCCGGTGACCTGATTGCCGGAGCGTTCGAGAGCGCCGTATCGGCCCGGCGGATGGACTGCGGTGACCGTCGCATTCCGGCCGTGCGAGCGATGGAACTTGACGAGCTCGGTGATGTTCACGTCGCTCAAGCCGTCGCCGTAGGTGAAGCAGAAGCTTTCCTCGTTGCGCAGATATTCCGAGACGCGCTTCAGGCGGCCGCCGGTCATCGTCGCTTCGCCGGTATCGATCAGCGTGACCTTCCAGGGCTCGGCACTGCGGCGATGGACCTGCTTCTCGTTATAGGCCATGTCGAAGGTGACGTCCGACATGTGCAGGAAATAGTTCGCAAAATACTCCTTGATGACGTAGCCCTTGTATCCGCAGCAGATGATGAACTCGTTCACGCCATGGGCGGAGTAGAGCTTCATGATGTGCCAGAGGATTGGCCGACCGCCGATCTCGATCATCGGCTTGGGCTTGAGATGCGTCTCCTCGGAGATGCGGGTTCCCAACCCACCGGCGAGAATTACAGCTTTCAATTCCGTCTCTCCGTAACTGACGGGCTATCCCTTGAACGACGATCGTCAGCGAGCCAAGCGAGTTGGGCTTGATCACTCGTGCAAGATGCCTTCCCGCTAAAGCAAAATAGTCTTGATCAGATCGTCCTGGGCGAACACCATGTTCGGCAGATAACCCATCTCCACGAAACGGGTTCGCTCTTCCGGCAAGTGCACCAGGACTGCGGTGCTCTCAAGCTGCTTGGGAGAGGGTTCCGCCGGCTCGTCGATGATCTCCACGCGCGAAGGGAACCTTACCCTTTGCAGCCGCTCCTTGAGGGTGACGATGTCGGGGTATCCTGAAATGATGAGGTTCTCGATGCCGGCGGTCACCGTCAACTGCCAGGACAGGGTCTGCAGCGCCGTTGCGAGCAGGCCGCCTTCCTTGAAGGACATGACTTCCGGATGTTCGTCGAATCCTCCGAAGACCATTCTCGTATAGACTTCGTATGCCTTCACGTATTCGCGCATGCCCACGAGCAATCGCATCGAGACGGCCATCCGCTGCAGCGTGAAGTTTCTGCACAGATGTTCCTGGGTTGCGCGTTCGTCGGGCGAGGTCCCCACTTTGCCGCGTTTGGACGCGAAATAGAGGAAATATTCCAGGCCGCCGCGGTACTGGTCCCATCCCGTCGCCGCGATCTGGGCGCCGCCCTGGACGCGATCGCGTTCGACGCCGGATGCGATGACCTGGCGGTAGAAGGGCGTCTTGCGGAAAACGATGTCGCCCTGGTCCAGAAAGTGGGCAAGCATCGGGAACGGATAGAAGCAGATGTCCCTCGGAACCCAGGAGGCGCGGAAGGCGCTGTTGCGATAGATGCCGATTTCAGGGAAGATGTGTCCCCGGAACATGTAGTTGAAAACTTCGGCGAAGCTTTTCTCCGGGAAGACCTTGTCTTCGTTCACCGTGTAGAACTGGCCGCCCTCCACCTCGTTGATGCCGTCATACATCACCCACGGCGCATGGCAGACGGTGATGTTCGGGTTCTCGTCGAGATAGGCGACGATATTGGCGACTTCATTGGGGATCAGGCGGTCGTCGTCCGCGAGGTAGAGAATGTAATCGCCACGTCCCAGCCGCAGCGAGCTGTTCATGTTGGGGATCATCCCGACATTCTCTGCGCCCCGGACGTAACGGATCGGCATTCCCCGCTCGATGAATTCCTTGGCGACCGCGCCGGTATTGTCGGTAGAGGCGTTGTCGGAAATGACGATTTCGTAAGGGAAATCGAAGTGGAAATCGCGATGGCACCGTTCCAGGCAATCGTGCAGGTGTTTCTCACGGTTGTAGGTGGGGATGCATATGCTGAGCTTGATGGAAGACACCGAATTTCCTCGACCTGATTTGCTCGAAAACGCCGCGGACCCGCCGCAAGCAAGGGACGCCGAGCGGCAGATGTTCCGAGGCGCTTCCGATCGACGTTAGAACCAGCGCGTGGCTTTCCAGGCTCTGCACGTCCATGAGCTATTCCTGTTTTGAGGCTATTCAACCAGACTTGCGCCAAGCTGAATGGAGGTCGCGTCGGCGACCCGGGCGTTGCGATTGGCCAGGCGGACGCGCCTTTCTGTGTACGAACTCCCGCAGGCGGCCCCCAGCTGTTGACCTGCAACGGCTGGGATGACTATCGAAGGTGACGCAAAGGACCTTCGTGATCGCATGATTCGGCTGATCTACCTGCTCATCGCTCTGATGGCTGTACCAGGGCTCGCACTCGCCCAGCAATCGCCCGCGGATCTCCTCAATCTGCCGGTCGATGGTTCCGCAGCCGCGTGGATCATCCGGACTTTCGGGCTGCTGACTGTCCTGTCCGTCGCCCCCGGCATCTTGATCATGGTCACGAGCTTCCCGCGATTCGTGATCGCCTTCTCGATCCTGCGGTCAGGCATGGGCCTGTCGACCGCGCCCTCGAACATGATCTTGGTCTCGATGGCGCTGTTCATGACCTTCTACGTCATGTCGCCGACTTTCGATCGGGCCTGGAACGAAGGCGTCCAGCCGCTTCTGCAAAACCAGATCACCGAGGCTCAGGCCGTTCAGCGGATCGCGGAACCTTTCCGTGTCTTCATGTCGGCCAATACGCGCGACAAGGATCTGCAGCTCTTCGTCGAAATCGCCCGGGAGCGGCGCCAGTCGGTCGGCACGCCGCAGGCGATCGACTACCGCGTCCTGATCCCGGCCTTCATGCTTTCGGAAATCAGGCGCGGCTTCGAAATCGGCTTCCTGATCATTCTGCCGTTTCTGGTCATCGACATGATCGTTGCGGCGATCACCATGGCGATGGGCATGATGATGCTGCCGCCGACCTCGATTTCGCTGCCGTTCAAAATCCTTTTCTTTGTCCTGATCGACGGCTGGAACCTGCTCGTGGGCAGTCTGGTCCGGTCCTTTAACTGACCGCAGAGATGTCGAAATAAAAACGGCGGGGAATCCCCCGCCGTTTTTTTGTTGGCTATCAGTTCGTGCGTGTGCTGAAGGGGCCTTCCCGCGGGGGGAGGGCCGGGACGCTGAAATGATCGGGCTTGGCCTTGGCTTTCGCCCGATCCGCCATCATCGTGTAGGCAGTCTCCAGATGCCGGGTATAACGCTCGGCATCGAACAGGGGATGCGTGAAGCGGTTCGCCTCCAGCCGCTTGCGGACCTCTTTGAGCTCCTCGCGGTTGTTGTAGTAGTGCACCGCGCGGCGAACGAAATCGTCCGGATCGTCGGAGACCAGCTCCGGCAAGCCGAGCGAATTCAGCAGGCTTTCACTCACCCGGGATGCGAAATTCTTGCCCTTGTAGGTCAGCATCGGAAGTCCGGCCCAGAGCTTCTCGGAGGTCGTCGTGTGACCGTTATACGGGTAGGTATCGAGGCCGAGATCCGTCAGGCCGATTCGGTTGATATAGGCCGCATAGTTGTTGACGCGATCGCCGAACATGAGCCGGCTTTCGGGGATCCCCGCTTCCGCGAAAGCCTTGATCAGGTTCTTTCGTGCGCCGAACCGTTCGCGGCAGATCAGGAAGAGCAAGCTTTCCGGCGTTTCCTTCAGAACGCGTACCCAAAGGTCGATCGTTGCGGGCGTGAATTTCCAGTGGCTGTGGAAGCACGAGAAGATGAAGGCGTCCTCGGGCATGTTGCAGAGCGCCCGATCGATGGGTTGCGGCATCGGGCGATGGACGGCTTCGTTCGGGAAGAACGTCTCGGGCATCCAGACGACCTTCTCGTAATAGTTCGGGAAGGAGCTTTCCGGCACCACCGTGCTGTCGGCGATCAGGTAGTCGATGTCGACATTGACCACCGTGCCCGGATAGCCGAGCCACGTCGCATGCACCGGCGCGGTCGGCCGGTTCATTACGAAGACCCGGTTTTCCGCGGTGTGGCCCTGCAGATCGACAAGGATGTCGATGTTCTCGGCCTTGATGGCTTCGGCCGCCTCGTCATCCGTCATCCCGCGGATACGGACGACCCGGCCCCATTCCTCGCGGATGGCGTTGTTGTCGTTGCGCAGGCGCTCGGCGGGAGCGTTGCAGAAGAGGGTGATGTCGAAACGGCTCTTATCGTGCGATTCCAGGATGCCGCGAAGCGCCTTCATGACCGCGTGTTCCGTCCAAAGGTCGGCAGAAAGGTAGCCTATGCGCAGTTTATGGCCCCAGCGATGCGGCATGTTATGCCTTTTCGAGGCGGCATTCTTGGGTTTCCGCTCGCCCATTCTGGAGCCTGCGACGGCGTTCGTTTTTTCGTCGTCGCACCAGCGCAGGTTAAAGAGCGAGACTTCGTCGGCAACGGCTTCGAATTCGCCCCTGGCGATTTCCTCCCGCTGGATAGGTTCGTATTTCCGGATGACATCGTAGTCGAGCGCATCTCTCATTGCCGAGAGATAGAAATTGCGCACGATCCGGTCCTCGGGGTCTTTCTCAAAGATCTCGAGAATGCACTTGTTCTCTTCGTCGCTGCGGTCCTGCAGCCGGATCGAGCGGGCTGCAAGCTGCCGGTGTGTCGGCTCGTCGCTTTTTGCGAGCGTATTGCGGAAGGCTTCGGCACCGTCCAGTTCCTGGCGCATCAGGGCGCCGGACATGAGGACTGCCATATCCGGATCGGCAATCGCCTCTTTGAGGTTTCGCGCACCGAGGCGCAGGACGTTGATGTCGTCGTTATTGGAGAAATGAAGCCGCATGGCTTCGCGCGTGTACTTGAGCTTGTGCGGAGATTCCATCTCGCCGGCGATTTGGAAAGCCTGGGCGGCCTCGGTCTTCATCTTGAGCTTCAGCAGCGTTGCGCCCAGGAGTGCGTAGTGCCTCGGATCCTTGTGAACGTCCAGCAGCTTGTTCAGGATGCCCAATACATCGTGATATTCTTTTTTGTCGAAGTGGTTCTGAGCTGCGACATATTGCCGTTGTATCTTCAGGGGTTTCAAGGCTTCCCGCTCCAGTAAAGTTGTGCCGGCGTCCCGGCAAATCGGCTTCACCGCGCATCGTGGCAAGCCAAGCTTGCATGAGGCCGACCTTGGCGGAGCGGGCGCTTCATATACCTTCCGTTAATTATGCCGCCCGAACGGTTTTCAGGTCCTCGTGCTGTTTAAAGAACTTAGCAAGGAATTGCTGCGAGATTTGCCTCACACGACGGGTTTGGTGCTCCTTCAGGCTGAAGAGACCGAGTTGGCATGATGCCGGACCGAAGTGCCGGTAAAATATACAGTCCGGTATGTCCCCCCTCCAAGTATTTAGTTCAAAGGGACAATCAACTATGGCTAGCATTCTCACCAACGTGTCGGCGATGGCCGCGCTCCAGACGCTGCGCGGCATCAGCAACGACATGGAATCCACGCAGAGCCGCGTTTCTTCCGGTCTGCGCGTCGGCACCGCTTCCGACAACGCCGCTTACTGGTCGATCGCGACCACCATGCGTTCTGACAAGGGTTCGCTCTCGACCGTTCAGGACGCTCTCGGTCTTGGCGCCGCCAAGGTCGACACTGCCTATTCCGCCATGGAATCGGCCATCGACGTCGTCACCGAAATCAAGAACAAGCTGGTTGCAGCTTCCGAGCCGGGCGTCGACAAGTCCAAGGTCCAGGAAGAAATCACCCAGCTGCAGAGCCAGCTGAAGAGCATCGCTTCTTCCGCTTCGTTCTCCGGCGAAAACTGGCTGCAGGCCGAAATCGGCGGTTCGCAGAGCGCCACCACCGGCATCATCTATGCCAACACCGAGATCACCAAGCAGCTCGTCGGTTCGTTCGTTCGTGACAGCGACGGCAACGTTTCGGTCAAGTCTGTCAACGTAACTCTCGACGAAACCAACGTCCTGTTCGACCTTTCCGGCGGCCGCGGCGGTCTTCTCGACCAGA
>UCEY01000077.1:44824-45231 GCA_900471605.1 Hyphomicrobiales bacterium
GGCGGCGCCTACATCGACGCAGTCTACACCACCAAGGGCTACGACTTCTCGGCTGGTGCGACCGCAACGTCCGGCATCAAGTACGGCGCTGACATCTCGGTTTCCGACCTCGACATCACCAAGCTGGAAGACTACCGCGACTCCAGCGGCGTCAGCTATCTCGGTCTCGGGACCAAAGCCAGCGATGAAGACCTCATGGCTGCACTGACATCGTTCGTCGATGGCCAGCTCGAAGCGATGGGCAGCGCGGCTGCCAAGCTCGGCGCGGTCTCGAAGCGCATCGACATGCAGTCCGACTTCGTCTCGAAGCTCACCGACTCGATCGACAAGGGCGTCGGCCGACTGGTGGATGCCGACATGAACGAAGAGTCGACCAAGCTCAAGGCACTGCAGACCCAGCAGCAGCT
>UCEY01000080.1 GCA_900471605.1 Hyphomicrobiales bacterium
GGTGCGGCCGCGCACGACGGAGCAGGTCTCGGCAACGCTGCGGCTCTGCAACGAGTTCAAGGTGCCGGTCGTGCCGCAGGGCGGATTGACGGGTCTTGCCGGGGGCGCACGGCCGATCGAAAATGGCGTGGCGTTGTCGCTCGACCGCATGAACGGCATCGAGGAAATCGATACGGTGATGGCGACGATGACGGTTCTGGCGGGCACGCCGCTCAGCGTCATCCAGGCGAAGGCGGAAGAGGCCGGGCTGTTCTTCGGGCTGGATCTCGGCGCCCGCGATTCCTGCGTGATCGGCGGCAACCTTGCCACCAATGCCGGCGGTAACCGGGTGATCCGCTTCGGCATGGCGCGCGAACATGTGCTCGGCCTCGAAGTGGTGCTGCCGGACGGCACGATCGTCACGTCGCTGAACAAGATGCTGAAGAACAATGCCGGCTACGACCTGAAACAGCTTTTCATCGGCTCGGAAGGCACGCTCGGGGTCATCACCCGCGCCGTGCTGCGACTGCAGGCCAAACCCGCGGAGCTTGCCAGCGCCTTCTGCGGCTGCCCGGATTTCCCCTCGCTTCTGGAGCTCCTGAAGAGCGCCCGCCAAAACATGGGATCGGCGCTGACTTCCTTCGAGGTGATGTGGCCGAGCTTCTACGATTTCATGACCGGCAAGCTCCCTGACCTGCGCCGCGCCTTCAAGCAGCCGCACGGGATCTATGTGCTGATCGAAACCGGCGGGCGCAATGCCGAAGAGAACCGGCCGCTGCTGGAGCAGGTGCTGTCCGATGCGCTGGAAGCCGGCTGGGTTTCGGATGCGGTCCTGCCGTCCTCCGAGCGCGAGACGAAGGACCTCTGGGCGGTGCGCGAAAGCGTCTCGGAATACGGCAAGCTGATGGGGCCGCTGACCGCCTTCGACGTCGGCCTTCCGACCAGCGCCGCCGGCCGGGTGGTGGACGAGATCGAGGCCGCGATGAAAGCCCGCTGGCCGGATGCGATCGCGCTGAGCTACGGCCATATCGGCGACAGCAACCTGCATCTCGTCTGCAACATCCCGTCCGCCGGCAATGACCAGCCGCACAAGGAGATCACCGAACTGGTGTTCGGGTCGATCGCGCGGGAAGGCGGCACGATTTCCGCCGAACACGGGATCGGCCTCCTGAAGAAGCCGTATCTCAAGCTGTCGCGCACGCCGGAGGAACTGGCGCTGATGGCGCGCATCAAGCTGGCGCTCGACCCGAACAACATTCTGAACACCGGCAAGGTGCTTTCGGTCTGAGCGGGACAGGAGATGCCGGTGGATCGACATTTTCAGCCCGTCAAGGTTCTGCTCCCGAGCGAAGAGGTGGCGCGCCGGCTGGCGGATGCCGTCCGGGCGGGATTTTTCCGGCTCGGCTCCCGGCTTCCTTCCGAACGCAGCATTGCCGAGCAGATGCAGGTGAGCCGCCCGACCGTTCGCGAGGCGGTGAAGCTGCTGGTCGAGGCGAACATCCTTACCGTCAGGCCGGGCGCCGGCGGCGGCACGTTCGTCAGCAGCGAGATCGTGCCGCTCGACCTGATCGTGCCGAAGCCGGACATGCGGCCCGGCGATATCGACGAGGCGATCGAAGTGCGCCGGCTGATCCTGCCCTGGGTGGCGCAGATCGCTGCGCAATATGCCGAGGATGCGGATTTCGACCGGATGCGGGAGGCGATCCGGTTCGGCCGCGATGCGCTGCCGCCGCCGGAGGTCACCAGGAGCAGCCCCGAGCACATCAGTTCGATCATCATCGCCTCGATGCGTTTCGATCTTGCCCTGGCGCAGGCGACCCGCAACGGCCTCGTCCTGGAACTGATGGAACTGCTGCTGCAATGGGTAGAGCCGATGCGGCACCGGACCCTGCACACACGGGCGGATCTTGCGCTGTCACTCGAACTGATCGAGATCATGCTGCAGGCGATCGAATCCGGAGATCCGGGCCGGATCGCCGCGATCACCGAACGGCGGCTCGGCATTCTGGAAAATGCCCTGGAGGAACAGACGGGACGGCGGCTGCGGCGCAATCGGCGGCCAGCGACCGGAGGCTGATCAGGCGCCCAGGCTTTCGTGCCAGGCGGCGCGATAAGCCCCGACCGTCCAGGAGGGCGTCGGGACGGCGCGGCCCGGCTTGGTTTTTGGCACGATGCCCGCCAGAAGTGCTGCGCCCTGGCTGGTACCGGTCGAGCCTGGAAGCGCCATGACCTGGCGGCCGAGCAGCGCGGTCAGCGCCTGCAGATAGGCCGGGTTGGCGGAAAAGGGGCCTTCGACAAGAACCGGTCCTTTCGCCCCGATAAGGTCGAGGCAGGTCTCCGTCATCAGCGCGAGGTAAAGGCAGGCGGCGGCCCAGCGCTGATCGGTCGAGGCGTCGGTGTCGTTGATCCATTGCCGCCCGCGGCCGGGGAAAGGGCCGGAACCACCCGCAATGTTCGGCAGAAGCATCAGGCGTCTGGCGATGACATCCGGCATGGCCGCCAGCGCCGCTTCCGGCGACAGCGGGCCGAGTTCCGCCGTCAGCATCTCGAATTCGCGGCCGCCCATGAAGCGGCTCGAGGGGACGGCGCGCCCATAGGCATCGACGTTGGCGAGGGCATCCCGCCGCGGGTCGAGATGATCTAGATCGCCGCCGACCGCGAAGTTGATGACCCACGTGCCAGTGGAGACGACCGAAAACGGCGGCTCGCGCCCCACCAAATGCGGCAGCAGCGAGGCGTTGGAATCGTGGATGCCGCAATGGACCGGGACCGGGCGGCCTGCAAGGCCGATCCGCGATGCGATTTCCGGCAACAGGAGGCCGAGCGTGTCGAAGGCCGAACGCACCGGTGCCATCCGGTCGGGGATGCCGAGCGCATCGACCAGTGATGAATAGGTCCCTTCACGTGGCCGCCAGAGATCCGTGTGGCAGCCGAGCGAGGTGACTTCGTTCACCGCCACGCCGGTCAGCCGGAACGCCCAGTATTGCGGGTAGGTGAGGATGGCTCGGACGCGGCCAAAGGCCTCGGGAAACGCTGTCTTTTGGTAATGAAGCTGCGCGCCGACATTCAGGCCACCGGACAGGGACGGCGAGAAGGTTTCCGAAAAGGGCGGGCGGATCGTTTGATAGGCTCTGCGGATGTCTTCCGGATATTCGTGCTCGTAGTCGAGCACCGGCAGGGCCAGTCCGCCCTCGGCATCGAGAAGCGCTGCCGATGCGCCGTGGGTCGTGATCGAGATCGCATCGAAGCCGGGATGTGCGGCAAAGGCTGACAATGCTTCGAGCACGAAAGCCCACAAGGCTTCGATATCGTAGTGCGGGTAAGGCGGGCCGGGCAGAACGCGGTTCGGCGTGCGCTTTTCGGCGATTTCCTCGCCGGTCGTGCAGTCCAGAATCACGACCTTGGCGTTGGTCTTGCCGATATCGAGGACGGCGATCTTCTGCGGTGCGCTCATGGCAGGTGGAAAACCGTCACCAGATCGCTCTGGACAGGCGAATTGTCCGGATTGGTTTCCATGATGTCGGCCATATGCGCCCACCACTTCTTCATCACCGGGTGGTCCGGCAGGCTCGCCATCGTGTGGTCCGCCGGCCGGCTCAGCACGCCGAACAGCGTGTTGGTCTCGCGGTCGAGGTGGATGGAATAGTCGCTGGCGCCAGCCTCACGCAAGAGATCGACAAGCTCCGGCCAGATCTCGTCATGGCGCTTGCGGTATTCCGCTTCCATGCCCGGATGAAGCTTCATCTTGAAGGCGTGTTTCTGAAGGCTCATCAGCTCATTTCCTTGATGCGGCGGGCGATGATCGGGATTGCGATGGTGACGATCAGCAGCAGGCCGACGAAGATCGACATGACGATGCCGGGCACGTTGAGCAGCCCTAATCCGAAGGTGACGAGGCCCATCACGAAGGCGGCGATGACGACACCGGCGATGGTGCCCGCGCCGCCGAGGATCGAGACGCCGCCGAGGACGACCATGGTAACGACTTCCAGCTCCCAGCCTTGCGCGATCGAAGGCCGGGTCGAGCCGAGGCGGGAGGTGAGGCAGACGGAGGCGACGCCCGCCATCAGCCCGGTCAGCAGGAAGAGGACGAATTTCACGCGCTCCACCGGAATGCCGGAAAAGCGGGCGGCGAATTCGTTGTTGCCGATCACATAAACCTGCCGGCCGAAATTCGTGGCGTGCAGGAGGATGCCGAAGGCTGCGGCAAGGGCGATGAACAGCACGAACTCGAAGGAAAACACCCAGGCCACATAACCCTGGCCGAAATAGGCGAAGCTTGCCGGATATTTGCCATAGGCCTGGTCGCCGAGAACGATATAGGAAATGCCGCGGAAGAGGCTCATCGTGCCGATGGTCACGACGATCGACGGCAGTTTGAGGCCGGCGACGAGCAGGCCGTTAAACGCGCCACAGACGAGGCCGGTGCCGATGCCGATCGCCACGAGACTCGGCGTGCCGATGCCGGCCTGGGCCGCAGCCCCCATGGCGGTCGAGGCAAGCGCGATGATGGCGGCGACCGACAGGTCGATCTCGCCGGCGATGACGAGCAGCGCCATGGCAAAGGCGATCATCGCCTTTTCGGTGAAGTTGAAGGTGGCGTCGGAAAGATTCCAGGCGTTCAGAAAGTAAGGCGAAGCTAACGAATTGAAGACGAAGATCAGCACCGCCACGCCGAAGAGCAGGACTTCCCAGCTTGCCAGGAGGCGTGAGGTTCTGCTGCCGAGGCGGTCGGGGATGATCCGTTTTGACGATGCGGCGTCGCTCATGCGGAGACCTCCTTTGCACCCCGGTCACGCAGGATGATGCGGCCGGCCTTGCGTTCGGCGCGGGCGTTGAAGACGACGGCGAGCACGATGACGATGCCGGAGATCGCCATCTGCGCGAAGGGCGAAATGCCGATCACTGGCAGGGCGTTCTTGATGACGCCGAGGAAAAGCGCGCCGAGCACGGCGCCGGCGACCGAGCCGATGCCGCCGGCGATCGAGATGCCGCCGATGACGCAGGCGGCCACCGTATCGAGTTCGAAGCCTGCGGCAATGTCCACATAGGCGACCGCATAACGCGACACCCAGAGATAACCGGAGAGACCGGCGAGCGCGCCCGACACCACGAAGGCGATGAATTTCGTCCAGCCGATATCGATGCCGGCATAGACCGCCGCCGTCGGGTTGCCGCCGGAGGCATAGGCCGCGCGGCCGAAGGGCAGCCGGGTCAGTACGAACCAGGCGCCGAGCACGATGAGAAGCGCGATCCAGGAGAGGATCGGCAGGCCGAGCACGGGCAGGCGCGGCACATTGAGGAAGGTGGCCCCCATCTGATGGGCGTTCACCCAGCCGCCGCCCGACAGCACGAAGGCCATGCCGCGATAGATGGTGAGCGTCCCGAGCGTCACGACGATCGGCGGTATCCGCAGCGCCCAGACGAGGTAGCCGTTGATCGCGCCGAGAAAGGCGCCGATGCCGATCGCCATGACGATGAGCAGGGCGAGCGGCAGGCCGGGATAGGCGGCATTGGTCATGGCGACCGCCATGCCGGTGAAGGCAAGGTTGGCGGCGACCGAGAGATCGATCGACTTGGTGAGGATCACCGTCATCTGGCCGAGCGCAAGGATGATCAGGATCGAGGTGTCATTGAAGATGTTGGCGAGGTTGCCGGGCGCCGCGAAGCCCTGCGCGCGGGTGGAGAAGCCGGCGATCATGATCGCGATGATGACGGTGAGCAGGATTTCGCGGTTTTTCAGGAGGCGGTTCATGGGGTTCTCCTCACTGGTTGCCGGTCGCGGCGCGGACCAGCGCTTCGGCGCTCAGGGCGTCCCGCTCGAACATGCCGGCGGCGAGGCCCTCGCGCATCACCATCACCCGGTCGGACATGCCGAGGATTTCTGGAAGCTCCGAGGACACCATGATGATCGACAGGCCTTCGGCTGCGAGTTCGCTGATGAAGGCGTGCACCGCGGCCTTGGAGCCGATGTCGATGCCCTTGGTCGGTTCGTCGAGAATGATCACCTTCGGCTGCGTCGCCAGCCACTTGCCGATGACGACCTTCTGCTGGTTGCCGCCGGACAGCGTGCCGACCGGCACGGAAAGGGCGGCGGCGCGCAGGTCCAGCCTCTCGGCATATTTGCGGGCGAGCGAGAGTTCGTTGGCGGCTTTCAGGAAGCCGGCCCGGGACGTCTTGCCGAGCGACGGCAGCGACATGTTCTGGAAGATCGGCATCGGCAGCGCCAGTCCGTGACGGCCGCGTTCCTCCGGCACGTAGACAATGCCGGCACGGATCGCATCGCCCGAGAAGCGCAGGTCGAGGGGGGTACCGTCCAGCACGAGCCGGCCGGACGAGGGCCGCGTCATGCCGAACAGCGACTGGCAGAGTTCCGAGCGACCGGCGCCGATCAGGCCATAGAGGCCAAGGATTTCGCCGCGGCGAAGCTCGAAGGAAATGTCGCGGAATTCGGTCGGGTGGCAGTAGTTCTCGACGCGCAATACCGGGGCGCCGATCTTGACCTCGACCTTGGGGAAAACGTCCTTGACGTCGCGGCCGACCATCAGCCGGACGATCTCGTCCTGCGGCGTCTCCTTCAGCCGGCCGTGGCCGACGGCGCGGCCATCGCGGAAAACAACGAAGTTTTCGGCGATCTCGTAGACCTCGTCGAACTTGTGGCTGATGAAGAGGATCGCCTTGCCTTGCCGCTTCAGGCCCTCGACGATGCGGAAGAGGTCGTCGATCTCCTTGCGGGAGAGGGCGGCGGTGGGCTCGTCCATGATGACGATGCGTGCTTCGACGGAGAGCGCCCGGGCGATCGCCACCAGATGGCGCTGGGCTATCGAGAGGTCGCGGAGGCGGATGGTCGGGTCGATCTCGCTTTCGAGCTGAAGCATCAGCGCCTTGGCGCCGGAATTGATCTGCCGCCAGTCGATCGTGCCGAAGCGGGTGCGGGGCGCATGCCCGAGAAAGATGTTTTCCGCGACGCTCAGTTCGTCGAAGAGTACCGTTTCCTGATGGATGGCGGTGACGCCGGCGTCGATCGCGGCCTGCGCGCTCGAAAACGTGGTGGGCACTCCGTCGATCAGGATCTCGCCCTCGTTGGGGCGGTAGATGCCGGTCAGGATCTTGACCAGCGTCGACTTGCCGGCGCCGTTTTCGCCAATGAGCGCCGTCACCTGGCCCGGATAGAGCTTGATGCTGACGCCATCGAGGGCTTTGACGCCCGGAAAGATCTGGCTGATGCCGCGCATTTCCAGGATCGGCGTTTCCGCGGCAAGCGGGGGCACTTCGGGTCTCTGGTCGGCCGTGGGTGCGACAGCGTTCATCATAAGTCAGCCAGTAAAATCGGAAAAAGAGGTCCGGCGGTCATTCGCGGCCGCCGGCAGGAGTAGTTCAAAGATCAGAAGATCTTGGAGAACTCGTCGATGTTCTTGGCATTATAGACGAACGGGTCGGCCATCGCGGCTTCGCCATTGTCGCCGACCTTGATCGAGCCCATGCGGCCGGCCTTGATGGCGGAGCCGGGCTTGGCGTCGGTATCGCCCTTGACCAGGTGATAGGCGATCTGGGTCGCGGAATAACCGAGGTCGATCGGATTCCAGATGGCGAATTCCTTGGTCGCGCCGGACTTGATGGCGCCGGCCATTTCAGACGGCAGGCCAAGGCCGGTCACATAGACCTTGCCGATCATGCCTGCATCCTTGACGGCCTGCGAAGCGGCGAGCACGCCGACCGTGGTCGGGGCGACGATGACCTTGACGTTCGGCTGCGACTTCAGCAACCCTTGAGCTTCGCGATAGGACTTGTCGGCGAGGTCGTCACCATAAACGGTGGTGGCGAGGTTGAGGCCGGGGAAGTCCTTGAGCTGCTTCTTCATTTCGGCGATCCAGGTGTTCTGGTTCGTCGAAGTGGTGGTGGCGGACAGGATGGCGAAATCGCCCTTGCCGCCGTCGAGATGATCCTTGGCGAGCGTCAGGCACATCTTGCCGATCAGCTCGTTGGAAGACGGGTTCAGGTGCATGATGCGGCCTTCCTTGGCCACGGCCGAATCCCAGGAGATCACCTTGATGCCGCGCTGTGCGGCTTTCTTCAGGGCGGGGATGACGGCATCCGGATCGTTGGCGGAGATGGCGATCGCATCCACGCCTTGGGCGATCAGCGAGTTGATCACTTCGATCTGGCCTTCGGCCGTCGTGGAGGTCGGGCCGGTATAGATGACCTGGACGCCGCCGAGTTCCTTGGCGGCTTCCTGGGCGCCCTTATTGGCCGCTTCGAAGAAGCCGTTGCCAAGCGATTTGACGACGAGCGCGATCTTCACGTCGGCGGCGCTTGCCGCCGTTGTCATTGCGGCGAAGGCGAGCGCCACGCCGATGGCGAGTTTCTTTGCAAGTTTCATGTTGGTCCTCCCGGTTGATAGTTCGATCTTCCTCCCGCCGGTCGCTCCTCACGCGGCCGACGAGGAATCCTCCTTGGCCATGTCCGCTGCCGCGGCACCGGCGATAATCAGCTTGACGCCCGCATCCTCGATCATCCGCGCGGCATCGTCGGTCACGCCGTCATCGGTGATGACGGTCGTCACCCGCTCCAGCGGGCAGAGGATCAGGCTCGATCGGCGCGAAAACTTCGACGAATCCACCATCACGATCAGTTCCTCGGCCTGGTGCATCAGCTTCTGCTCGCTCTGGATCACCAGCGCATCGGCTTCCATCACGCCGAGCGGGCCGACGCCCTGCGCGCCGATGAACATGCGCCGGGCATAAAAATTGCGGATCGCGTCGTTGTCGAAGGGCGACAGGATCAGGCTCTGCTCGCGGTAGATCGCGCCGCCCGGTATCGTCACGGTGTTCTTCGAATGCTTGACCAGATGTTCGGCTATCGCGAATGAATTGGTCATCACCTGCAGCCGCCGCGCCGACATGAAATGCACCATCTGGAACGTCGTCGTGCCGCCGTTGATGATGATGGAATCGCCTTCGTCGCAGAGTTCCACGGCACGGCGGGCGATTGCGCGCTTCTTGTCGATATTGACCGATTCCGATACCCGGAACGAGCGAGCCGCCAGCTGGCCGATCTGCGGCGGATGTACCGCCTCGGCGCCGCCCCGGACCCGCCTGAGCTTGCCCTGAACGTGCAGCGAGGCGATGTCGCGCCGGATCGTCGCTTCCGAGGCCTCGGTCAATTCGGCGATATCCTGCACCGTGATGACGGGCTTTTCCTGGATAGCGCTCAAAATGATGCGATGGCGTTCACGTTCGTGCATGGGGTTCCTCCTTGCCGACAACTATTGCTGGAAAATTTACGATGTCAATCAGAAACGATCAAATTCGCTTTTATTGCGCTGCACAATGAAAGTTTATGATCGTTTGTGATTGACAGATAGCGCGGCAATGCGCGATACCCACAGCATGGAGATGGCGGCTGCACCGTCGCCGTGAGCCGAAAACACGTTGGGAGGACAAGCGATGTCGGGCCAAACCCGCCTTCTCGAAAACCGTTGGAACGATGCGCAGGCCGCCAAGCTCGACGAGCCGGGCAAGCTGCTCTATCGCTCCAATCTTCTCGGTGCCGACAAGCGCATCACCAATTACGGCGGCGGCAATACGTCTGCCAAGGTGATGGAAACCGATCCGCTGACCGGCGAAAAAGTGAAGGTCATGTGGGTCAAGGGCTCGGGCGGCGATGTCGGTACGATCAAGCTCGACGGTTTTGCCACCCTCTACATGGACAAGCTGGAAGCGCTGAAAGGGCTCTACAAGGGCGTCGAGGACGAGGACCGCATGGTCGGCTTCCTGCCGCACTGCACCTTCAACCTCAATCCGCGCGCCGCTTCCATCGATACGCCGCTGCACGGCTTCGTGCCGTTCACGCATGTGGACCACATGCACCCGGACGCGATCATAGCGATCGCGGCTTCCAGGAATTCGAAGGAACTGACGCAGCAGATTTTTGGCGCCGAGATCGGTTGGCTGCCGTGGCGGCGGCCGGGTTTCCAGCTCGGGCTCGATCTCGAAGCCTTCGTCAAGGCCAATCCGACCGCCAAGGGCGTCGTGCTGGAAAGCCACGGCCTGTTCACCTGGGCGAATGACGCCAAGGCCTGCTACGAGCTGACGCTCGACATCATCAACAAGGCGATCGAATGGTTTGCCGAGCAGACCGAAGGCAAGACGATTTTTGGCGGAGCGGTGGCGAAGAGCCTGCCCGCCTCGGAGCGCCGTGCGATCGCGGCGCGGCTGATGCCGGAAATCCGCGGCCGGATCGGCAAGGCGGAGCGCAAGCTCGGCCATTTCGACGATCAGGACGCGGTGCTGGAATTCGTCAACTCCAAGAATTTGAAGCCGCTCGGTGCGCTCGGTACGTCCTGCCCGGACCATTTCCTGCGTACGAAAATCCGCCCGCTGATCCTTGATCTCGATCCTGCCAAGCCGGATGTCGACGCGGTTCTTTCCGGCCTCGACAAGGCGCTTGAGGACTACCGCGCTGACTACACGCGCTATTACGAGGCCTGCAAGCACGACAATTCCCCGAAGATCCGCGACCCCAACCCGGTCGTCTTCCTGATCCCCGGCGTCGGCCTGCTGTCGTTCGCGCGCGACAAGGCGACCGCCCGCATCGCCGGCGAATTCTACGTCAACGCCATCAACGTGATGCGCGGCGCCTCCACCGTGTCCGAATATCAGGGCCTGCCGGAACAGGAGGCCTTCGATATCGAATACTGGCTGCTCGAAGAGGCGAAGCTGCAGCGCATGCCGAAGCCGAAGAGCCTTGCCGGGCAGGTGGCCTTCGTCACCGGCGGCGCTGGCGGCATCGGGCGGGCGACGGCCGCAAGGCTGATGGGCGAGGGTGCCTGCGTGGTGCTTGCCGATATCGACGGCGGTGCGCTCGAGACGACCAAGGCCGATTTCGAAAAGTCCTTCGGCAAGGATGCCGTGCGCGGTGTTCTGCTCGACGTGACGACCGAGGACGCTGTGATCACCGCGTTTGCCGAGGCCAGCGTGGAATTCGGCGGTGTCGATATCCTCGTCTCGAATGCCGGGATCGCGTCTTCCGCACCGGTCGAGGAGACGACGCTTGCCATGTGGAGCAAGAATATCGACATCCTGGCAACTGGTTATTTCCTCGTCTCGCGCGAGGCCTTCCGGCTGTTCCGGCGCCAGAATCTCGGCGGCAACGTCGTGTTCGTCGCATCCAAGAATGGCCTTGCCTCGTCGCCGAACGCGTCGGCCTATTGCACGGCCAAGGCGGCCGAAATCCATCTCGCTCGCTGCCTGGCGCTGGAAGGCGCCGATGCCGGCATCCGCGTCAACACGGTCAATCCGGATGCGGTGCTGCGCGGCTCCAAGATCTGGAACGGCGAATGGCGCGAACAGCGGGCCGCTTCCTCGAAGATCGAAGTGAGCGACCTCGAGGAGCACTACCGCAAGCGTTCGATGCTGAAGCTCAACGTCTTCCCGGAGGATATCGCCGAGGCGATCTACTTCCTGGCGTCGGATGCCTCGGCGAAATCGACCGGCAATATCATCAACGTCGATGCGGGGAATGCGCAGAGTTTTACGCGTTGAGCAAGTTCTGACCCTCTCCCCGTTCTGACGGGGAGAGGGGACGTGCCCCACGCAACGTCGGAGAGGGTTGTAGGCGGCGCGGCATATGTCCTTCTCCCCGCATGCGGGGAGAAGGTGCCGGCAGGCGGATGAGGGGCCACCAGAGCCTACGGGAGGGAATACATGACTGAACAGAAAATCTCCGCGGACATTATCGCCGCCGAAAATGAGAAGCGCTTGAGCGCGCTCAAATCCGATTACGACGCGCTCGGCGGAAATCTGTCGCGGCGCGGGATCGATATCGAAACGATCACCGGCGAGGTCGAAAAGTTCTTCGTGGCCGTGCCCTCCTGGGGTGTCGGCACCGGCGGCACGCGATTTGCCCGTTTCCCCGGTCAGGGAGAGCCGCGCGGCATTTTCGACAAGCTCGACGACTGCGCCGTCATTCATCAGCTGACCCGGGCGACGCCCACCGTTTCGCTGCACATTCCCTGGGACAAGGCGGATGCGAAGGAGTTGCGGGCCAAGGGCGATGCGCTCGGCCTCGGTTTCGACGCGATGAACTCGAACACGTTTTCCGATGCGCCGGGGCAGGCGCATTCCTACAAATACGGCTCGCTCAGCCACACGGACGCCGCGACGCGGAGCCAAGCCATCGAACACAATCTCGAATGTATCGAGATCGGCAGGGCGATCGGCTCCAAGGCGCTGACGGTGTGGGTCGGCGACGGCTCGAACTTTCCGGGCCAGAGCCATTTTACCCGCATGTTCGAGCGTTATCTCGCCTCGATGGCGGAGATCTACAAGGCGCTGCCGGACGATTGGCGGCTATTTTCCGAACACAAGATGTACGAGCCGGCCTTCTATTCGACGGTGGTGCAGGACTGGGGCACCAACTACCTGATCGCCAACACGCTCGGACCGAAGGCCTTCTGCCTCGTCGATCTGGGTCATCATGCGCCGAACACCAATATCGAGATGATCGTCGCCCGCCTGATCCAGTTCGGAAAGCTCGGTGGCTTCCACTTCAACGATTCCAAATATGGCGACGACGATCTCGATGCCGGTGCGATCGAGCCCTACCGCCTTTTCCTCGTCTTCAACGAACTGGTCGATGCAGAGCATCGAGGGGTGAAGGATTTCCGGCCGGCGCATATGATCGACCAGTCGCACAACGTTACCGACCCGATCGAAAGCCTGATTTCCAGCGCCAACGAGATTCGCCGGGCCTATGCGCAGGCCCTGCTGGTCGATCGGGGTGCGCTCGACGGTTTCCAGCAGGAAAATGATGCGCTGATGGCGTCGGAGACGCTGAAGCGTGCATACCGCACCGATGTCGAGCCGATCCTTGCCGAAGCCCGCCGTCGTGCCGGCGGCGCGATCGATCCGGTCGCGGCGTATCGCGCCAGCGGCTATCGCAAGCGGGTCGCGGCAGAACGTCCGGCCTCCGCCAGCGGCGGCGGCGGGATCGTCTGACCTTCAGGGCCGCGAGGATGCTGGCGGAGGGCCCCGCCAGCAATTAGGGAAAAGCCACTGGCTTCTGCCGTGGCCAACCTTTTTTCCGCTGGGCGAACTCCGATCAGGTGTTTCGGCCGATTGCGCGTTCCATGCGGCTCAGGCCTTCTTCCAGCAAGGCTCGCGGGCATCCGAAATTGATGCGGACGAAGTTGCCGTAGGCCTCGCCGAAGTCCGATCCGGCGTTGAAGCCGACCTTGCCGTGCTCCAGGAAATAGCTCTGGGCATCCGGCTTGAGATCAAGTGCCGTGCAGTCGAGCCAGGCGAGAAACGTGCCCTCTGATTTTATAAGCTTGATCTTTGGGAAGCGGCGGGCGATTTCGGCCGACAGGTAGTCGCGGTTGGCCTCGATATAGGCGAGCATCCGCGTCTTCCAGTCGCCCGCCTTCGAGAAGGCCGCAAGCGTCGCTTCGAGCCCGATGATATTGGCGTTATCGACCATGCCGAGCCGTGCCCGGTTGAACTTCTCGCGGATCTCCCTGTTGCCGACGATCGCGAAGGCGGTCTTGAGGCCGGCAATATTGTAAGTCTTGCTGGCGGCCATCAGTGTGATCGTGCGGTTGGCGGCATCTTCCGAAAGCGTGGCGATCGGCACGTGGCGGCGACCGTCGAACAGAAGGTCGCAATGGATCTCGTCGGAGATGATCAGCGTGTCGTTCTTTCGGCAGAGATCGGCGATCGTCTTCAGCTCTTCCGTCGTGAAGACCTTGCCTGTGGGGTTGTGCGGGTTGCAGAACAACAGCGCCTTCGACTTCGCCAGTTCCGTCGCCAGAACGTCGTTATCCATCACATGGCCTTCGGCGGTCGGCACAAGCGGTGCTTCGCGACGGATAAGGTTCCAGTCCGCCGGAGCTTCGAGGATGGGACGATAGACCGGCGTCTGGACCAGCACGCCGTCACCGGGCTGGAGCATCGCATGCAGCGCCATGTTGAAGCCGGGCACGACGCCCGGAAGGAAGACGATCTGGTCGGGCGAGACCGTCCAGTCGTATTTGTCCTGCATGTCGGCGACGATCCGGGCGCGCAGTTCGTCGCGAGCGACGCCATAACCGAGCAGCGGATGTTCGAGCCGGTTGCGGATGGCATCGACGATCTCTGGTGCCGCGGGAAAATCCATGTCGGCGACCCACATGGGCAGCACGTCGTCCGGATACTTGCTCCATTTCGAGCTGCCGGTGCCCCGGCGTTCGTGTACGGCATCGAAATCGGTCATGCGATCAAATCCCCTTTTCATGCTGCCGATCGAAGTCGATCGACCACCCTTCGTTGACGCCCGCCGCGAAGAGGGCAAGGCGTCCCTCCGCTTGTCCCCAACCAACCGCGCGGCTGTCAACGCCTTTCTTCGCTCTGGTTGGCCGTTCGGTGGTTTCCGCATCGGGGCCAAGCTATCCAATTTGTAATCCGGGGCCGCTGAAAGCGCCTTCCATTGCGGGCGGCGGAGCGGTAGCGTCAATCCGGTTGATTTTTCAAGCATTCAAGAAGTTACGGTCGATGGCGCGTAGGCATTGGGTCCTGGTCTCTGTGATAATCCTGGGCGCAGCGGGCTTTGGAGCCTATACGCTTCGCGATCGCTGGCTCGGCCGTGTGGAAACCATGCTCGGGTTGGCGCCGACCGAGGCGACGACCGCGCAATCTTCGGGACGCCCGGCAGGCGGCGGGCGCCGGCGCAATGGCCGGCAATCGGGACAATCGGAGCCGGTTCCGGTGCTGGTGGCCGATGCCAAGGCGAGCGATGTACCTGTGTTCATCGACGGCGTCGGCTCCGTCCGGCCGCTGAACACGGTCACCATTCGCCCGCAGGTGAGCGGCAAGCTCGTTGAACTGCATTTCGAGGAAGGGCAGGACGTCAGGAAGGGCGACGTCCTCGTGCGGATCGACGACGCGGTCTATCGCGCCCAGCTCGACCAGGCGATCGGCAAGAAGGCCCAGGACCAGGCGCTGCTCCAGAACGCCGAACTTGCCCTCGACCGTTACCAGAAACTGGTTCAGTCGAGTTCCGGCACGCAGCAGCAACTCGATACGGCGCGTTCCCAGGTGGAGCAGTATCGGGCGGCGGTGCAGTCCGACGACGCGGCGATCGCCAGTGCCCAGGCCTCGCTCGACTATACGACAATCCGGGCGCCGATCGACGGCCGCACCGGCATCCGCAATGTCGATGTCGGCAATATCGTCAGCTCTTCCGATGCGGCGGGTATCGTCACGCTTTCGCAGATCAAGCCGATCTCGGTGGTGTTTTCCATTCCGCAGCAGCAGCTTGCCCGTGTCAACGCGGCGAGTGGCGGCGGGCAGCTAACCGTCGAGGCTCTCGCCGGCGACGGCAAGAGCGTGATCGATAACGGCATGCTGGCCGCAGTGGACAACCAGGTGGATGCGACCACCGGCACCGTCAGGATCAAGGCGAATTTCCCCAACGAAAAGCTGGCGCTCTGGCCGGGCGCCTTCGTCAACGCGCGGCTTCTCGTGGAGACGCTGAAGGGCGTGATCGTCGTGCCGACGGCCGCCGTGCAGCGGGGACCGAACGGCACCTTCGTCTACCTCCTGAAGCCCGACCAGACCGTCGGCATGAAAATGGTCAAGCTCGGCCAGCAGGACGATGTGCGGACCGTGATCGCCGAAGGCGTGGCGGACGGCGACAAGGTGGTGACGACCGGGTTTTCGCGGCTGAAGGACGGCGAGCATGTGGAGGTGGCGGCCTCGCAGCCGCCGCCGGCCGCCGTGCCCGGCAATCCGAATGAGGAGCGCAAACCGAACCGCCGGCCACAGAAGACAGGTGGGGCCGAAGCCGCAAGTGCCGCGCCGGTCGTGTCGCCCGAAGCAAAACAATGAGCACGTCGACGCTGTTCATCAAACGCCCGATCGCGACTTCGCTGCTCGGCGTCGCTGTGCTGCTGGGTGGCATTCTCGGCTATATCAACCTTCCTGTTGCGCCGCTGCCGCAGGTGGATTTTCCGACGATCCGGGTGACGACGCAATTGCCCGGCGCCGATCCCGAGACGATGGCGGCGCTGGTGACGGCCCCGCTCGAACGCCCGCTCGGCCAGATCCCGTCGCTGACCTCGATGACCTCCTCGAGTGCTTTCGGCATCAGCCAGGTAACGCTGCAGTTTGCGCTCGGCCGGGATATCGACGGCGCCGCGCAGGACGTGCAGTCCGCCATCAATGCTGCCGGTTCCGGCCTGCCACGCAACCTGCCTTACCCGCCGACCTATGCCAAGGTGAACCCGGCCGACACGCCGATCATCACGCTGGCGCTTCGCTCGACCAGCTATCCGATCCGGGACCTCAGCGATTTCGCCGATACGCTTCTGGCGCAGCGGTTGGCCCAGGTTTCCGGCGTCGGCAATGTCTCGATCCAGGGAGGGGTTCGGCCGGCGATCCGCGTCCAGGCGGATATTCCGCGGCTGGCCGCCTATGGCATCGGCCTGGAAGATCTGCGGACCGCGATCTCCAGCGCCAGCGTTGCCGGCGCCAAGGGTGCGCTCGACGGCGCGCACCAGTCCTTCACGCTCGCCGCCAACGACCAGATCATCGATCCCGAAATCTACGGCAATGTCGTGGTCGCCTATCGGAACAATGCGCCGGTGCGGCTGAAGGATGTGGCGGACATCGTCCAAGGGCTCGAAAACACCCGCGTCGGCGCCTGGTATCAGGGCGAGCCGGCGGTGATCCTGGATGTCATGAAGCAGCCGGGCGCGAATGTCATCGATACGGTCGGCAGCATTCTGAGGCAGGTGCCGCGGCTGCGGGAGGTGCTGCCGGCGGGGATTTCGCTCGATATCGTCAACGACCGCACCGAAACCATCCGGGCGTCGATCCACGACGTTCAATGGACGCTCGGGGTCAGTATCGGCCTCGTCATCCTCGTCGTCTTCCTGTTCCTGCGGACGCTTTCGGCTACCATTATCGCGGCGGTCGCGCTGCCGCTTTCGCTGGTCGCGACTTTCGGGGTGATGTGGTTTGCCGGCTTCAGCCTCGACAACCTGTCGCTGATGGCGCTGACGATCGGTACCGGTTTCGTGGTCGACGATGCGATCGTGATGATCGAGAACATCGCGCGGCATATCGAGGAAGGCGAAAACCCGATGCAGGCCGCCCTGAAAGGGGCGGGCGAGATCGGCTTCACGATCATCTCGCTGACCGTCTCCCTGATTGCCGTGTTCATCCCGCTGCTGTTCATGTCGGGCATCGTCGGCCGGATGTTCCGCGAATTCGCCCTGACGCTGACCATCGCCGTCGTCGTGTCGGCGGTGATCTCGCTGACGCTGACGCCGATGATGTGCGCCCGTATCCTGCGCAGGCCGGCGGAAGGGCGGCGCGGCCTGCTGGCCGGTGCCGATCGCGTCATGGACCGGGTGATTGCGGGTTATCACCGAAGCCTTGTCTGGGCGGTCGACCGCAGTGCGCTGATGCTGATCCTGACGATCGCGACGCTGGCGGCCACGGTCGCGCTCTACGTCTTCATTCCCAAGGGTTTTCTGCCGCCGCAGGATACGGGGCTGATCACCGCCGTCATCGAAACGGAACCGACGACATCCTTCGATGCGATGAAGCGGACCCAGGCGATCGTTACCGACAGGTTGCGGCAGGACCAGGATGTGACTGGCATCGTCTCCGTGGTCGGCGCGAGCGCCAACAATCTCACGCTCAATACCGGCACGCTGAGCCTGGTCCTCAAGCCGCGAAGCGAGCGGACCTCGTCCGTGCCCGAGGTCATCGACCGGCTGCGGCGGGAGGTTTCGCAACTGCCCGGCGTGCGCGTCACCTTCCAGGGCGTGCGCGACATCAGCATCAGCACCCGCGTCAGCCGCGCGCCCTATCAATACATCCTGACCGGTGCGACGGCGACAAGCGTCGCGGATTGGGCCGACCGGCTGGCGAAACGGCTGGAGCAGCTCCCGGAACTGGTCGACGTTTCGTCGGAAGTCGAGATGGGCGGAGGGCGCCTGCTGCTCGATGTCGATCGCGAGACCGCGTCTCGCCTCGGCGTCTCGATGCAGGCGGTCAGCGATACGCTCAACGATGCGTTCGGCCAGCGGCAGATCACCACGATCTATGCGCAGTCCAACCAGTACCGCGTCATCCTGGAGGCCGCGCCGCAATATCAGTCCGATCCGAAATC
The DNA here is from genome assembly GCA_900471605.1 of Hyphomicrobiales bacterium. Classification (GTDB taxonomy): domain Bacteria; phylum Pseudomonadota; class Alphaproteobacteria; order Rhizobiales; family Rhizobiaceae; genus Neorhizobium. The sequence goes on from UCEY01000080.1 coordinate 18,136, forward strand.
GCTTGAGCGGCTCTATGTCTCCGGCGCCTCGAACACGCAGATCCCGCTCGGCGCCTTCGCCAAGACCTCGTTTACGGCGGCCCCGCTGGTGATCAGCCATAACGAACAGTTTCCGTCGGTGACGATCAGCTTCGACATCGCTCCGGGCGCCTCGCTCAGCGAGGCCGTCAGCGCCATCAAGGCGGCGGAAGAGGAGATCGGGGTTCCGGCGACGATCCAGCGGGACTATTTCGGGGATGCCGAGGAGTTCGCCAACTCGCTGGCCGGGGAACCCTGGCTGATCCTGGCGGCGATCGTGACGATCTATATCGTGCTCGGCCTGCTCTATGAGAGCGCCATCCACCCGGTCACCATCCTGTCGACCCTGCCGTCGGCCGGCGTCGGTGCGCTTCTGGCGCTGATGCTGTTCGGCCAGGACCTGTCCCTGATCGCGCTGATCGGCATCGTGCTGCTGATGGGTATCGTCAAGAAGAACGCGATCATGATGATCGATTTCGCACTCGAGGCGGAGCGGACGGAGGGGCTATCTCCCCGCGATGCGATCCTCAAGGCCTCGATCCTGCGCTTCCGCCCGATCATGATGACGACGCTTGCCGCGCTGTTCGGGGCGCTGCCGCTGGCGATGGCGGAGGGGACCGGTTCGGAACTGCGCATCCCGCTCGGCATCAGCATCATCGGCGGCCTGCTGCTCAGCCAGCTTCTGACGCTCTATACGACGCCGGTCATCTACCTGGCGTTCGAGAACCTGCGCAGCCGCGTCGTCGGCCGGCCGACCGGGCCGTTATCCGCGCCCGGCGGCGAACTCGGAGGGTCCCCGTGAACCTTTCGGAGACGTTCATCCGCAGGCCGGTCGGCACGACGCTTCTGGCGATCGGGCTGCTGCTGATGGGCATCGCCGCCTACAGGTTCCTGCCGGTTTCGAACCTCCCCTCGGTGGATCTGCCGACCATTCGCGTGACGGCAAGCCGGCCGGGCGCCGATCCGTCCAGCATGGCGGCGAGCGTCGCTGCGCCGCTTGAACGGCATCTAGGCGCGATTGCCGGCGTCACCGAACTGACCTCGTCGAGCGCGCTCGGCTCGACCAACATCACCATCCAGTTCGACATCGCGCGGACGATCGATGGGGCGGCGCAGGACGTTCAGGCGGCGCTCAACGCGGCGGCGGTCGACTTGCCGGCGGACCTGCCGTCGCTGCCGTCGTTTCGCAAGGTCAATCCCGCCGCCGCACCTATCCTCAGCCTTGCTTTGACCTCCGACAACGTCGCGCCGAGCGCGATCTACGATGCGGCCGATACGCTGGTGGTGCAGCGCATCTCGCAGGTGGACGGGGTCGGCGATGTCAGCGTCAGCGGCGCAGACCAGCCGGCGATCCGCGTCCGGCTCGATCCGAGCCGGCTCGCGGCGATCGGCCTGTCGCTCGATGCCGTTCGCACGGCCATCGTCAGCGCGGCTACATTGGGGCCGGTCGGTTCGATCAACGGCAGCGATCTCGCCTTTTCGATCGGCATGAACGGCCAGTTGCGGACGCCGGAGGAATACGGCCGGATCGTCATACACAGCAATAACGGGGTCGCCACACGCCTGTCGGACATCGCGATCGTCGAGCCCGGCGTGCGCAACCGGCGTTCGGACGCCTGGTACAACGGCAAGCCGGCCGTGCTGCTCAACATCACCAAGGGCACCGACGCCAACGTCATCAAGACGGTCGATGCCGTCAAGGCGCTGATCCCGGAACTGCAGGCGCTGATGCCGGCGGGTGTCGATATCGCCATCCTCGCGGATCGCACCACGACCATCCACGCCAGCGTCGACGACATGCAGTGGACGCTGCTGATTACCGTCGTGCTGGTCATGATGGTGGTCTTCCTCTTCCTGCGCCGCTCGACGCCCACGGTTGCGGCGGGCGTCACCGTGCCTCTGTCTCTGGCCGGTACATTCGCGGCGATGTGGGCCTGCGGTCTTTCGCTCGACAATCTTTCGCTGATGGCGCTGGCGGTGTCGGTCGGTTTCGTGGTCGATGATGCGATCGTCATGATCGAGAACATCTACGCCAATCTCGAAACCGGCATGAAGCCGATGCAGGCGGCGACAGAGGGGGCGCGGCAGATCGGCTTCACCGTCCTCTCGATCAGCGCCTCGCTGCTGGCCGCCTTCATTCCGATGTTCTTCCTCGGGGGCATCATCGGCAAATTCTTCCAGAGCTTTTCGCTGACGCTCGGTTTTGCGATCGTCATTTCCACCGCGGTTTCGCTGACGCTGACGCCGATGATCTGCGCACACCGTCTGCGGGCGCGTCAGAAACCTGCCCATGCGCCGGACGGGGAGCGGGGAGGTCTGCTCGGAGCGGTGATCGGCTTTTATGGCCGCAGCCTGAAGGCGGTGCTTCATCATCAGGTCGCCGCCGTCATCGTCATCCTCGCCTCCGTCGGTCTAACCGCCTACCTCTATGTGAAAATTCCGAAGGGTTTCATCCCGCAGGACGATACGGGCTTCATCCAGGGCGGCACGGAGGCTTCGACCGACATATCCTATCCGGCGATGGTCGCCCTGCAGCGCCAGGCGGCGGAGATCGCCGGCCGCGATCCGGCGGTGGCCGGCATCGGTTCCTCGGCCGGTGGCGGCTTTTTCGGCTCGGTCAATCGCGGCCAGCTGACCATCGCGCTGAAGCCGCCTTCCGAGCGTCCCTCGACTGCGGAAGTGATCGAGCGGATGCGCAAGGAGCTGGCGACCATTCCGGGGCTCAACAGCTACCTGTTCTCGCCATCCGATATCCGCATCGGCGCCCGCTCGGCGCCGTCGCCCTTCCAGTTCACGCTCTGGGACGAGGATTTCAACGAACTGATCGCATGGGCGCCGAAGGTGCTCGATGCGCTTCGCAAGGAGCCTGTCCTCACCGACGTCAATTCCGACCGGCAGGCGAACGGGCTGCAGGCGACGGTGAATATCAATCGTGACGAGGCCGCGCGCCTCGGCGTCAGCATCCAGTCGATCGACAGCGCGCTCAATAGCGCATTCGCCCAGCGGCAGGTCTCGACCATCTACACGCAGCGCAATCAATACCGGGTCGTGCTCGAGGCAGATCCCCGCTTGGCCCGCGATCCGTCGGATATTTCCGAGCTCTACGTGCCGGGATCGGGCGGCAAGCTGGTGCCGCTTTCGAGCGTCGCCTCGGTCGAGCGGACGCTCGCACCGCTGGTGGTCAATCACCAGGGCCAGTTTCCCTCGGTGACGATGTCATACAATGTCAAGCTCGGGGGAACACTGCAGGATGCCAACGACGCGGTGCTGCATGCGGTCGGCGAATTGCACATTCCGGATTCGCTTCACGCGGAATTTGCCGGAGACGCCGGGGCCGGGGGGTCGTCGAACAATCAGCCGCTGCTGATGGCCGCAGCCATCCTGACCGTCTATATCGTGCTCGGCATTCTCTACGAGAGCCTCGCCCACCCGCTGACGATCATCTCGACCCTGCCTTCGGCGGGGTTGGGGGCGCTGCTTGCTCTTGTGATCAGCGGCACGGAGCTGACGATCATCGCCTTCATCGGCATCGTCCTGCTGATCGGCATCGTCAAGAAGAACGGCATCATGCTGGTCGATTTCGCGCTGCAGGCCGAGCGGCGGCTGGGGCTTGCGCCGGAAGAGGCGATCTTTCAGGCATGCCTGCAGCGTTTCCGGCCGATCCTGATGACGACGCTGGCGGCGATCATGGGTGCCGTTCCGCTGATCATCGCCACCGGGCCGGGTTCGGAGCTCAGGCGCCCGCTCGGCATCACCATCGTCGGCGGATTGGTCATCTCCCAGATCCTGACCCTTTACACGACGCCGATCATCTACCTGATCCTGGCAAAGCTGCATAACCGGCGGTCGCGCCGCCGTGCGCTTGTTCCAGGCGAGGGAGCGGGCGAACCGGTCCGGTAGCGGGGAATGGGTTCGCTCCGGCGGACGGCTTACGCGCGGATCAGGATATGTGCTTCGGTCGCTGCCTGGACGAAGGCTTTTCGCGCCTCTTCCGGCTTGCTCTTTCCGGCGTCCACCGCAGCACAGACCGCCAGCGCCCGATCGAGGGCTGCGCCATCTTCCGTCGGCCAGTCTTCGATCATCGCCCAGGCGGCTGCCTGCGTCGTCTCGATCGCGGTTTCAGCCGGCGGCTCGCCGATCGATATGATGACCGGCTTGTTCCAAGGCGTATTCATTCTTCAGGCGTCCCGTCTCGTCCAAGCCGGTCTCATAGACCGATTTGACGGCCGTGGCGAGGGGCGAGAGGCCGATGGTAGAGCCGATGGGAGAAGGAGGATTGCTTTGTCTAGAGCAACCCCCGGGCGGCGAGGTTCTTCATCAGCGCCGAGATGCCGAAGTTCCAGGGTGGGCACTCGGTGGAGAGACGCACGGTGTTGCGCAGCGTTCCAAGGCCGGGAGACGAGATCTCGACGATGTCGCCGATCTTGTGGGTAAAGCCCTGGTTCGGCACGTCGCGATCCTCGGTCGGCGCGAACAGCGTGCCGAGAAACAGCATGAAGCCGTCGGGATATTGGTGATGCTCGCCGCAGGTATGCTTGACGAGTTCGAGCGGATCGCGGCTGATCTGCGACATGGAGCTCTTGCCGTTGAGGACATATCCCTCCGGCCCGGTGACCCTCAGGTCGAGTTCGGCATTGCGGACATCGTCCAGGCCGTAGCTTTCGTCGAAGAGGCGGATGAAAGGCCCGATCGAGCACGAGGCATTGTTGTCCTTCGCCTTGCCGAGCAGCAGAGCCGAGCGGCCTTCGACGTCGCGCAGGTTCACGTCATTGCCGAGGGTCGCGCCCTTGATCTCGCCGCGGCTATCGACCGCCAGCACGATTTCCGGTTCGGGATTGTTCCAGGTCGATACCGGATGCAGGCCGACATCGGCGCCCCAGCCGACCGAGGCGAGCACCGGCGCTTTGGTGAAGACTTCCGCGTCCGGACCGATCCCGACTTCCAGATATTGCGACCACATGCCTTCCCTGATCAGGGCGTCCTTGACGCTCGCCGCCTGCGGCGAACCGGCCTTGAGGTCCTTGAGGCTGCCGCCGATGATGGTGCTGACGGTCTGGCGAATCGCCGCCGCCCTGTCGGGATTCCCGGCCGCCTTTTCCTCGATGACCCGCTCGATCATCGATTGCGCGAATGTAACGCCACAGGCCTTGATCGCCTGCAGATCGGCTGGCGCCAGCAGATGGGGACGCGACGGGTCGGGCCGACCGGAACTGTTCTTCGCGATGTCTTCCAACGTGCCGAGGACCGGGCCGGGGGCGTTCCGAACGAAATCCGCGGCATCGGAACGTTCCAGAAGCGCGCTGAGGGTTGGCGCTTCCTTGCTGGTGATGTCGACCAGGCTGCCGTCACGCACCGTGATGACGCTCGGGCCTAATGCTGCCGGATTCCAGGCCCGTCCGACGAAAAGGCCGTTCGCGAAAGTGTCGTTGAGATTGCCGGTCATGTTGGTAAGTCTGCCTCCCAGTAAATGTGGCCCGAATGGGCCACATCTATCCTGTTTTGTCTACCGGATCGACGCGCGTTCCTCAGCTTGCTGCCAGCTTGTCCTGGGTCCTGGTCTCGAAGTCGCTGGCGTCATGGCGTTCGTGAAGCTGCTGGGAGGGATCGCCGCTGACCCGGTTGACCATGCGGCCGCGCTTGACTGCCGGGCGTTCCAGGATCGCGTCGGCCCAGCGGTGGATGTGTGTGTAATCCTGGACCGACAGGAATTCCGCAGCGCCATACTGCCAGCCCTTCACGAGACCTCCATACCAGGGGAAGACCGCGATGTCGGCGATCGTGTAGTCGTCGCCACCCAGATATTCGGCTTCGGCAAGGCGCCGGTCGAGGACGTCGAGCTGGCGCTTGGTTTCCATTGCGAAGCGATCGATCGCGTATTCGATCTTGGTCGGGGCATAGGCGTAGAAGTGCCCGAAGCCGCCGCCGAGATAGGGGGCGCTGCCCATCTGCCAGAACAGCCAGGACAGGCATTCGGCGCGTTTGGCAGGGTCGGTCGGCAGGAAGGCACCGAACTTTTCAGCCAGATAGACGAGGATCGAGCCCGACTCGAAGACCCGGATCGGCTTAGGCCCGGAACGGTCCATCAGCGCCGGGATCTTGGAATTGGGATTGACCTCGACAAAGCCGGAGCCGAACTGATCACCGTCGCCGATCTTGATCAGCCAGGCATCGTATTCGGCGCCGGAATGGCCGAGCGCCAGCAACTCTTCCAGCATGATCGTGACCTTCTGGCCGTTCGGCGTCGCCAGCGAATAGAGCTGGAGCGGATGGCGGCCGACGGGCAATTCCTTGTCATGGGTCGGGCCGGCGATCGGGCGATTGATGCTCGCGAACTGGCCTCCATTGGCCTTGTTCCAGGTCCAAACTTTCGGCGGAGTGTAGTTGGAATCGGTCACTTCTGGCTCCTAGCATTTGAAGAGGATGCGACGGCCATGTCTTTTCGCTGTCGAAGACGTGTTCGTCCAGTCCCACGTAGGAGAGCGGGCGAGATTTTGTTAGGGGGCCGCCCCTCACTTCGAAGAACATTCGGCGCCGCGCCAGCAGGCGTCCGGCCGCTCGGCCGCCATACCCGGTTTTCGACTTCAGCATGTTCCGTCTGCCCATTGACAGGGCGGCTGTCTCCTATATTCTGTTATAAAAGCTTACATAACATAATTGTGGAACATAAACGGGAGACTGCCATGAAATTGAAGCTCGCATTCCTTGTCGCAACCGCGCTCGTCGCCACGCCGTCGTTTCTGATGGCGCAGGAGAAGGGTGGCGTCATCAACGTCGCGACCATCGGCGAACCGCCGACGCTCGATCCGATGACGTCCACCGCCGACCTCGTGGGTATCGTCACCCAGCACATTTTCGAGACGCTCTATACGTTCAACAAGAAGTGGGATGTCACGCCGCTCCTGGCGGAAAGCCTGCCGGAGGTGAGTGCCGACGGCAAGACCTACACGATCAAGCTCAGGACCGGCATCAAGTTCCACGACGGCAGCGACATGACCTCGGAAGACGTGGTCGCCTCGCTCACCCGCTGGACCAAGCTCGCCTCGCGCGGCAAGCAGGCGGCCGGCTTCATCGAGTCGATTTCCGCCGCCGACCCGGCGACCGTGACGATCAAGCTGAAGCAGCCCTATGCGCCGCTCGCCTCGCTGCTCGCCTTCAACAACTCCGCCGCGATCATTATCCCGGCTGAGAAGCAGGCCGATACGATGACCGATTTCATCGGCACCGGCCCCTACATGCTGAAGGAGCGCAAGGCCGACCAGTATATCCAGCTCACCCGCTTCAAAGATTACAAGCCGCGCTCCGGCGAGAGCGACGGTTATGGCGGCGCCCGCCACCAGTATCTCGACGAAATCCGTTTCGTGCCGGTCCCGGACCCGAACACCCGCGTCGAAGCCGCCGTTTCCGGCCAGTATGACTATATCGACTCGCTGCCGGTCGAATCCTTCGACAAGGTGAAGGCCTCGAAGGCCACGCAGCCGCTGCTGTTGAAGCCGTTCGGTTACCCGGTCTTCGTCTTCAACACCGCGGAAGGCGCCGCCAAGAGCCTTGGCGTCCGCAAGGCGATCCGCCAGGCGCTCAGCATGGAAGACATGCTTGCGGCCGCCTTCGGCAGCAAGGACTTCTACGCGCTCGACGGCAATATCTATCCGGCCTCCTTCACCTGGAGCACGGATGCCGGCGTGAAGGGCAATTACAACGTCGCCGATCCGGAAGGCGCCGCCAAGGCCGCCAAGGCCGCGGGTTATGACGGCAAGCCGATCCGCATCCTGACCAGCCGCCAGTACGAGTTCCACTACAAGATGGCGCAGGTCGCAGCCGAGTATCTGAAACTTGCCGGCTTTGCCGTCGACATGCAGGTGGTCGACTGGGCGACGCTTACCCAGCGCCGCACCGACAAGGCGCTCTGGGACATCTATATCACCCACAGCCCGTTCCTGCCCGAGCCGGCGCTGATCGGTTCGCTGGCCCCGACATCGCCGGGCTGGTGGGATACGCCTGCCAGAAAGGCGACCGTGGATGCTTTCTCGGCGGAGTCGGATCCGAAGAAGCGCGTCGAGCTCTGGGCGAATGTCCAGAAGGCCATGTATGACGAGGCTCCGTTCATGAAGATCGGCGACTTCAACGCCGTCTCGGCGATGTCCACGAAGCTCCAGGGCGTCGATCCCGCTCCGTGGCCGTACTTCTGGAACGCGTCGATCAAGAAGTAAGATCCTCCCAGGGAACGCGGATGCCGGTTTACGGATCGGCATCCGTTCCCGATGATGTCCGCACGGCCGGACACAGGAACACCTTCGAATGATACGATACATTCTCCAACGCCTTGCCGGCATGATCGTCGTGATGTTTCTCGTCGTCACGATCGTGTTCGTCATCGTTCGCGTGACGCCCGGCGATCCGGCCGCAGTCATGCTCGGTCCCGATGCGTCGGCCGGGGATATCGCCGAATTGCGGGCCCGTCTCGGCCTCGATCAGTCGATCGCCGTCCAGTATGTCTTCTATATCGGCCAGCTTCTGAAGGGCGATCTCGGCCAGTCGATCTTCCTCAACATGCCGGTGACGTCGGCGTTGCTCGACCGCGCCGAACCGACCTTCTTCCTGACGGTCTTCTCGCTCGCCATCGCCAGCGTCATCGCGCTGCCGATCGGCATCTATGCCGCCTATCGGCGCGGGTCCTTCGTCGACCAGGCCGCGACGACGGTCGCGATGCTGGCCGCCAGCATTCCGAGCTTCTGGCTGGGTCTCATCCTCATGCAGTTCTTCGCCGTGCGGATGAACCTGTTCCCGGTTTCCGGTTACGGCGGGCCGGGCGCCAGCTTCGCCGAGCGCATGTATCACCTGACATTGCCGGCCTTCGCGCTCGGCCTCGTTTCCTCGGCGCTGATCCTGCGGTTCACCCGCGCCTCGATGCTCGACGTGCTCGGCGATGACTATATCCGTACCGCCCGCGCAAAAGGGCTGATCGAGCGGCGCGTCGTGCTGAAACACGCGTTGAAGAACGCGCTGATCCCGATCCTCACCGTGCTGGGCCTGACCGCCGCCGTGCTGATTTCAGGAGCCGTCGTCACCGAAACCGTGTTCGGCCTGCCGGGTGTCGGCAATCTGGTGGTCTCGGCGGTGCTCAGGCGTGACTATCCCGTCATCCAGGGGGCGCTGCTCGTGATTGCCGGCCTTTACGTCCTCATCAATTTTGCGATCGACATGCTCTATCTGCTGGTCGATCCGAGGGTGCGCTACTGATGGCGGAGATTGTTACCAGCAAACCGGCGACCGGCGAGGGGATGAAGTTCTTCCGCCGTTTCCTCAAGCGCAAGACGGTCGCGCTCGGGGTGATCGTCCTCGTGATCTTCGTCCTGCTCGCTGTCTTCGCGCCGTGGATCGCACCTTATTCACCGTCGAAACTGTCGATCGTCAACCGGTTGAAGCCGCCGGGCGAACTCTACTGGTTTGGGACCGACGAATTCGGCCGCGATGTCTTCTCGCGCACCATCTATGCAGGGCGGCTGTCGCTGCTGGTGGGGGCTGCGGTCGTCACCCTTTCGGCGGTCATCGGCGTGACGCTCGGCCTGCTTGCCGGCTTCTTCCGGAGGCTCGACACGCCGATCGCCCGGTTGATCGACGCGATGATGGCCTTTCCGGACATCCTGCTGGCGATCGCGCTGGTCGCGGCGCTCGGGCCTTCACTGGTAACGGTGATCATCGCGCTGTCGATCGTCTATTCGCCGCGGCTTGCGCGTATCGTCCGGGCCTCGACGCTGGTGATCCGCGAACTGCCTTACGTGGAGGCGGCAGAGGCGCTCGGCATCTCGACCTTCCACATCATGACCCGGCACGTGCTGCGCAATCTCGTGTCGCCGATCCTGGTGCAGGGCACGTTCCTGTTCGCCAGCGCCATGCTTGCCGAAGCCGGACTTTCCTTCCTCGGCCTCGGCGTCAGCCCTGAAATTCCGACCTGGGGAACCATGATCTCCGCCGGCCGCCAATATGTCGGCCAGGCAGACTGGATGACCTATTTCCCGGGCTTCGCCATCATTCTTTCCGTCCTGTCGCTGCAGATGGTCGGCGACGGATTGCGGGACATGCTCGATCCAAGACTTCGAAAGGACCTGTAAATGACCGGTGAAACAGCGGGCCAGCCGCTCCTCCTCACCAATGTGAAGCCGATGGCTTTCGGCGGCAATGCGCCCTCCGGCACGACCGATATCCTGGTCGGCGGCGACGGCAAGATCTCCGCCATCGGCCCGTCGCTCGCAGCTCCAGCGGATGCGGTCCGGGTGGACGGCAAGGGCGCCTTCATCTCGCCCGGCTGGATCGACCTGCATGTGCATATCTGGCATGGCGGCACCGATATCTCGATCCGCCCGTCCGAATGCGGCGCCGAGCGCGGCGTGACGACGCTGGTCGATGCCGGTTCCGCCGGCGAGGCCAATTTCCACGGCTTTCGCGAATACATCATCGAGCCGTCGAAAGAGCGCATCAAGGCCTTCCTGAACCTCGGCTCGATCGGCCTCGTCGCCTGCAACCGCGTTGCCGAGCTGCGCGATATCCGCGATATCGACCTCGACCGCATCCTCGAATGTTATGCGGAGAACAAGGAACATATCGTCGGCATCAAGGTGCGGGCGAGCCATGTGATTACCGGTTCCTGGGGCGTCACCCCGGTCAAGCTCGGCAAGAAGATCGCCAAGATCCTGAAAGTGCCGATGATGGTGCATGTCGGCGAGCCGCCGGCGCTCTATGACGAGGTGCTGGAAATCCTCGGCCCCGGCGACGTCGTCACCCACTGCTTCAACGGCAAGGCGGGTTCGAGCATCATGGAAGACGAGGACCTCTACAATCTCGCCGAACGCTGCGCCGGCGAGGGCATCCGCCTCGATATCGGCCACGGCGGCGCGTCCTTCTCCTTCAAGGTGGCGGAAGCGGCGATCGCCCGCGGCCTGCTGCCCTATTCGATCTCGACCGACCTGCACGGCCATTCGATGAATTTCCCGGTCTGGGACCTGGCGACCACCATGTCCAAGCTGCTGTCGGTCGGCATGCCGTTCGACAAGGTGGTCGAAGCGGTCACCCATGCGCCGGCTTCCGTCATCAAGCTGCCGATGGAAAACCGGCTGTCGGTCGGCGAACGCGCCGACTTCACCGTGTTCGATCTCATCGATGCCGATCTCGAAGCGACCGATTCCAACGGCGACGTCTCGCGCCTGCGGAAACTGTTCGAGCCGCGCTACGCGGTCATCGGTTCGGAAGCCATCACCGCCAGCCGCTACATCCCGCGGGCCCGCAAGCTCGTCCGCCACAGCCACGGTTATTCCTGGCGCTGAGGCGCATTCTTGAAATCGCATGACAGGAGTCGACGTGAACACGTCTTCAGCAAAGGCCGCTCCCACGGCACAGACACCTTACGACCGGCTGACTGAGCTCGGCATCAAGCTGCCGCCGCCGCCGCCGCCGATCGCCAATTTCGTCACGCATGTCCGCGAAGGAAACATGCTCTACCTTTCCGGCCAGGGGCCGCGCGAGGCGGATGGCCATCTGCATGCCGGCAAGGTGGGCGCCGATGTCGGCGTCGATCTTGCCTATCAGCATGCGCGGCTGGTCGGCATCAACCTGCTGGCGGTCATGCACGAGGCGCTCGGGGATCTTTCGCGGGTGAAGCGTGTGGTGAAACTGCTCGGCATGGTCAATGCCGTGCCGGATTTCGAGGATCATCCGACGGTCATCAACGGCTGCTCGGACCTGTTCATCTCGGTGTTCGGCGATGCCGGCCAGCATGCGCGCTCGGCGGTCGGTTTCGGTTCGCTGCCCGGCAATATCACCGTCGAAATCGAGGCGATCGTCTCGCTGAACGACTGAGGAGGCAAGGTCAGTGGTTGCGCCAACCCATCAGCTTCTCGATCCGCTGGGCGGCAGCACGGACGTGCTCCGTATAGTGGTTCTCGTCGGAAAAGACTTTCTGTTCCGGCAGCACGATGGAAATGGTCGCAACGCATGCACCGCTCCGGTCGCAGACCGGCGAGGCGATGCACGCAACCGCATAATCGGACTCCGCCACCTGGATCGACAGCCGCTCTTCGAAGGCCTTGCCGGCCGAGTCGGAGAGCGTGCGGGCGTCGATCTCGGCGCGGCCGGTCGGCGAGGTGCGGGCGCAGCGCTTGAAAAGCTCGATCCGCTCGGCCTCGGCCAAGTGCCCGACCAGAAGCCGGCCGGACGCGGTCCAGTTGAGCGGCACGCGGGTGCCGACACGCGACGCGACCTGGTAATGGCTCGGGCCGTCCGCCATGGCGAGCACCAGCATGTAGTCGCCGTCGCGGCCGCAGACCTGCACGGTTTCGCCGGCCTCGCGGCAGAGGTCGTGCATTTCGTGGGTGGCGACGCTCATGAAATCCAGCGACCGGGCATAGGCGAGGCCGTAATGGTAGAGCCTGGCGCCAAGCCAGATAGAGCCGTCGGCATTGCGGGCCAGCATGTTCTTCTCGACCAGATCGTCGATGATCACGTAGACGGTCGAGAGCGGCGCCTTGATCGCCTTGGCGATCGCATAGGCGCCGGCCGGCGCACCCGTTTCGTAGAGATGGTCGATCACCTGCAGCGCGCGGTCGATGCCGCTCACGCGCGAGCGGCGCGCGCCCTTGGCTTCCGTTTCCAATTCGGAACCGGTCCCAGCGGAGAGGTCTGCGGATGAAGTCTTGGCGTCCAATTCAACGCTCCTCGTCTGATTTCGAGAGGCTATTACATTACTATGGCATAGCTGTCGATGGTTATTCGCAGCCGCGATCATTTACAAGAGACAGCACTTTGGAGAACCACAATGACCGATGATATCCGCACGCAGATCGGCCTTCGCCCGGTCATCAACGTTTCCGGCACGATGACGAGCCTCGGCGCTTCCATCGTGGTTCCGGAGGCAATCCAGGCGATGGCGGCGATCCTGCCGCAATTCGTGGAGATCAACGATCTGCAGCGCAAGGCGAGCGCGGTCATCGCGCGGCTGACCGGCGGCGAAGCGGGCTTCGTGACCGCCTCCTGCTCCTCGGGCATCAGCCTCGCAGTCGCGGGCGCGATTACCGGCAATAACCTGCTGGCAATCGAGAAGCTGCCGGACACCGTGCCGGAAAAGAACGAAGTGCTCGTGCAGATGGGCCATGTGGTCAGCTACGGTGCGCCGGTGGACCAGGCGATCCGGCTTGCCGGAGGCAAGGTCGTACCGGTCGGCCAGGCGACTTCGACGCACCGCTACCACATGGAAAACGCGATTACTGAAAAGACGGCCGCCGCCGTCTATGTCGTGTCGCATCATGTGGTCGATTACGGCCTGCTGAACCTGGTCGAGTTCGTCGAGATCGCCCATGCGAAGGGCGTACCGGTCATCGTCGATGCGGCTTCCGAATATGACCTGAAGCTGTTTTTGGCGCAGGGGGCGGATATCGCGCTCTATTCCGGCCACAAGTTCCTCGGCGGCCCGACTTCGGGCATCGTCGCCGGCAAGAAGGAACTGGTGCGCAGCGCTTTCCTGCAGAACATGGGCATCGGCCGCGGCATGAAGGTCGGCAAGGAAAGCGTCTTCGGCGTCATGGCGGCGCTGGAAGCCTGGGAGAGCCGAGACCACGCGGGCATCCGCGAGCGCGAGACGAGCTATCTTAATCTCTGGAAGCGGACCCTCGACGGCCGTCCGGGGGTCACGGCGCTGATCGAGCCGGACCCGACCAACAATCCGCTCGACCGCATGCGTGTGATCATTTCCGCGCCGGAAGCGCATATCACCGCTTGGGATCTGGCCGCAGCACTCGGCCGCGGCAATCCGCCGGTCATCGTCCGCGATCATGAGGTGGAGCATCACTACTTCTACCTCGACCCTTGCAACCTGCATCCGGGTCAGGAAACCGTCGTCGCGGCCCGCTTGGCGGAAGAACTCGACAAGGCGCGCGCCTCCAACGAGATCATCGCGACGCCGATCGAAGAACGCAGCCGCCATCGCTTCGACGGCGCGCTTCGCTGGCCGGACTGAGAGGCAGCGCGATAGTGGGATAATCGCATAGAGAATGTGAGACGGCGCGGCAGTCCTAACTCTCCCCCCTTGTGGGGAGGGTGGCCGGCAGGCGGGAGGGGTTTTGATGCGGAGCCAAGTCCCCTCCCCAACCCCTCCCCACA
>UCEY01000084.1 GCA_900471605.1 Hyphomicrobiales bacterium
GGGGATGAAAGAGGATGATTTATCGCGCAAGCCTTTGATCGGAGGAGACCCGGAGCGAATCCCACCCTCAGTTGGCTGCGGTTCAAAAACCTTGAAACAGGAAGTCGGTCGCGCTGGTGACGGTATCTGCATGAGCCGTAAGATCAGCCACGAGCGGCCCAATTTCGTTAGCCTTTACCGCTGCCATCCGTTGGGTCGCCATCACATACGCTTGCCCATCAATGTCGAAACGCGGGTTCAACCTGTTGATCGACCAAGCCATTTCGCCAATCGAAAACAGCGGGACAACCACTCGGGTCGGCAACGCATCCAAAAGATCGGATTGCAGGTCGAGCACAAGGAAGGGCTCGTCTTTCATTCGAAAGACTTCAAAACGCGCCATCAGAACTGCCGGTACTTGGCGAGTGGTAACCCATGCTTCTCGATATATTCATTCTCCGCCCGGATCGCTTCGGCGTTTTCAATTCGCCAAAGCCGCTCCTTCTCCGCCTTTATGGCGCTGGCGATACCATCTTCCGCCGCGCGACTGATATTGAGCTTCAGCTCGCGGGCTTCCGACAAGATATTGGCATCAAGGGAGAGATTGGCAGGTTTGCGAACGGCTGACGGCATGGGAACTCCTCCGCATCATGCGCAAATTATATGCGCATCGAGCAAAGCTGCAAGCCAGAACTCGATTACATCTCGACGACCTTGCCGCCCTCGATCGTGACCCGGCGGTCCATGCGGGCGGCGAGATCGTGGTTGTGGGTGGCGATCAGCGCAGCAAGGCCTGATTGGCGCACCAGGGCCTCCAGCGCGTCGAAGACGTAGGAGGCGGTCTTCGGGTCGAGATTGCCGGTCGGTTCGTCGGCAAGGAGCACGCGCGGGGCGTTGGCGACCGCGCGGGCGATCGCCACGCGCTGCTGCTCGCCGCCGGAGAGTTCCGAGGGGCGGTGTTCGGCGCGGTGGCCGATGCGCATATATTCCAGAAGCTGGCCGGCGCGCTCCTTCGCCTCCGCCTTGGACAGGCCGGCGATCAGCTGCGGCATCATGATGTTCTCGACCGCGGAAAACTCCGGCAGGAGATGATGGAACTGGTAGACGAAACCGATCTGATTGCGGCGCATCGCGGTCCGTTCGGAATCGGGAAGGCCGTTGCAGGCATGTCCGCTCAGAAAGACCTCGCCGGCATCGGGATGTTCGAGCAGGCCGGCGAGATGCAAGAGGGTCGATTTGCCGGTGCCGGAGGGGGCGACCAGCGCGACGATCTCGCCGCTCCTCAACTCGAAATCGGCCCCCTTCAGGATCGAAAGCGTGGTCTCGCCCTGGCCATAGTGACGTTCGACGCCAGAGAGCTGCAAGACGGTTTTGCGTGCCATGAAGTATGCCAAGTCCTATTCGTACCGAAGGGCCTGGACAGGATCGAGCCGGGAGGCCCGCCATGCCGGGAAGATAGTCGCGATGAAGGAGAGGACGAGTGCCATCATGACCACCGAGAAGGTCTCGCCAAAGCTCATCTCCGCCGGCAGCTGGCTGAGGAAATAGAGCTCCGGATCGAAAAGGATGGTGCCCGAAACCCAGGAGAAGAACTGGCGGATCGATTCGACATTGAGACAGACAACCACGCCGAGCAGCACGCCCGCGAACGTTCCGACGATGCCGATCGCAGCCCCGGTCATGAAGAAGATACGCATGATCGCACCCGATCCGGCGCCCATGGTGCGCAGGATGGCGATATCGCTGCCCTTGTCCTTCACCAGCATGATCAGGCCCGAGATGATGTTGAGCGCCGCCACCAGCACGATCAGCGTCAGGATCATGAACATGACGTTGCGCTCCACCTGAAGCGCCGAGAAGAAGGTCTGGTTGCGCTGGCGCCAGTCGGTGATAAAGATCTGCCTTCCGGCCGCCGCCTCGATCTTCGGGCGCAGGTCGTCGACATTGTCGGGATTGTCGATGAACAGCTCGATCGACTGGACGAGGCCTTCGGCATTGAAATAGAGCTGCGATTCCTCGAGCGGCATATAGATGATCGTCGCGTCGTATTCCGACATGCCGATCTCGAAAATCCCCGAAACGGGATAGGATTTGACGCGCGGATTGACGCCCATCGGCGTGACGTCGCCTTCCGGCGAAATCAAGGTGATCTGGTCGCCGGCGGACAGGCCGAGCTGGCCCGCGAGCCTCGAGCCGACCAGAACGCCCTGCCCCGAGGCAAAACCAACCATGTCGCCGGACTTGATGTTGCCGGCCACTTCGGACAGCTTTTCGAGGTCTTCGGGGCGTACGCCGCGCACCAGCGCGCCGGAGCCCGCACCGCCGCGGCCCGATGCCAGCGTCTGGCCCTCGACCAGCGGCAGCGCCATCTTGACGCCCGGCACGGCCGAGAATTTCTGGGTGAGCTCGGCGTAATCGGTGAGCGGCCCGTCGATCGGCTGGACGATCATGTGGCCGTTGATGCCGAGGATCCGCGAGATGAGCTCGGTGCGGAAACCGTTCATCACCGCCATGACGATGATCAGCGTCGCAACGCCGAGCATGATGCCGATGAAGGAAAACCCGGCAATGACGGAGATGAAGGCCTCGCGGCGGCGCGAGCGCAGGTAACGCCAGGCGACCATCCGCTCGAAGGCCGAGAAAGGACCGGCCGAACGGGATCCGTCCGCCTTGTCCGCTTCACCATTCGCCGCCACGCTCGCCATGCCGTTTCCTCAAACCTGCCGTCGGCGGACGAGCCGCCACTTCATCGTTCACCGGCCATGCCGGTTTATAGGCCGGCGAGCCTGTTCATGGCCGCTTCGACGGTCAGCGTTTCGCGCTCGCCGGTCTTGCGGTCCTTGACCTCCACTTCGCCTGACGCGGCGGAGCGGGGTCCGACAATCACCTGGACCGGCACGCCGATCAGGTCGGCGGTCGCGAACTTGGTGCCGGCGCGCTCGTCCGTATCGTCGTAGAGCACGTCCTTGCCGACCGTTGCGAGACCGCCATAGAGCGTTTCGCAGATCCGGTCGCAGGCTTCGTCGCCGGGCTTCATGTTGATCACCACGACGTCGAACGGCGCGACCGATGCCGGCCAGATGATTCCGTTGTCGTCATGCGATGCTTCGATGATGGCGGGAACAAGGCGTGTCGGGCCGATGCCGTAGGAACCCATGTGGACAGCGTGTTCCTTGCCGTCCGGTCCCTGCACCTTGGCGCCCATCGGCTCGGAATATTTGGTGCCGAAATAGAAGATGTGGCCGACCTCGATGCCGCGGGCGGAAAGACGATCGGTCTCGGGAATGGCGTTGAATGCGTCCTCGTCGTGCATTTCCGAGGTCGCGGCGTAGACGGAGGTCCACTTGTCGAAGACCGCCTGCATGGCCGCGACGTCATCGAAATTGGTGTCCGTGCTGGGGATGTCGAAGTTGACGAAATCCTTGTGGGAAAACACCTCCGACTCGCCGGTATCGGCCAGGATGATGAATTCGTGGGACAGGTTGCCGCCGATCGGGCCGGTATCGGCGCGCATCGGGATGGCGCGAAGCCCGAGCCTGGAGAAGGTGCGCAGATAGGCGGTGAACATCTTGCGATAGGAATGTTCGGCCGCGTCCTTGGTCAGGTCGAAGGAATAGGCGTCCTTCATCAGGAATTCGCGCGAGCGCATGGTGCCGAAGCGCGGACGGATCTCGTCGCGGAACTTCAGCTGGATGTGATAGAGGTTGAGCGGCAGGTTCTTGTAGGATTTGACATAGGACCGGAAGATGTCCGTGATCATTTCCTCGTTGGTGGGGCCGTAGAGCATCGGCCGCTCCTGGCGGTCCTTGATGCGCAGCATTTCCTTGCCATAGGCGTCGTAGCGGCCGCTTTCCTGCCAGAGTTCGGCCGACTGCAGCGTCGGCATCAGCACCTCGACGGCGCCGGCGCGGTTCTGCTCCTCGCGGATGATCGCGTTGACCTTGTCGAGCACGCGCTTGCCAAGCGGCAGCCAGGAATAGATGCCCTGGCTCTGCTGGCGGATCATGCCGGCACGCAGCATCAGCCGGTGGGACACGATTTCCGCTTCCTTGGGGTTTTCCTTCAGGATGGGCATAAAATAGCGGGACAGGCGCATCGCGATTTCCGAGGTTGTCAGGCCTATCCGTCAGGTGAGGAATCGGCCGCTTTCTTCAACAATATTGCGAGGGTACATAGCCGTTCCGCGTTCTCAAGGGAACCCGCCCCCGCATGAATCGCAGGTTGTTCACCATTCCGCGCCGGCATTTTCAGACCCGCTAAAAGAGGGGATTTCGTGGCAAGTATGCGACATTTTTGTCAACTGAAAAATTTTATCGAAGTGTAGCAAAAATACAAAAAAAGCGGATGACAAAGCACATCCTTTGAGCTAGGTTCAGCTCACAAAAGAGGCAAGGAGTTCAAATTCTTGCCATTTCGCGGTCAAGTCTTGGGAGGATCAGATCTTAGGCGCGCTCGTCGCTGCCCCGGCAACGGTTAAGGATCACGCGAAACTAGAAAACAAGGCTTAACCGCCTTGTTTTTTTTTGCTTTCTCGGCTGCGAACATTTGTTTTTTCGCCTGCGCGAACGGCTCTATCCGGGGGCCTTTGCCGCCGCTTCCTATGCCTTTAAATCATGACAGGGAAATGACAGGCTCCCGATGATCCTGCCCGGCCCGGCCACATCATTGCCCACTTATTCGAAGGTGGGCACGATGACCGGGATATCGGCAATGCCGACGCCGAAATAGACCGAGGCGACGTGGTATCCCGCGTAGAGCAGGGTCGAGATCACCGTCGTCAAAAGTACGACGCGGCCGCCGCGAAACCGGGTCGGGGCGCTTTCCACCGTGCCCGTGGTCACCGCGCCATCGTCCTGCTGGCTGCGATAGCCGAGCGGAAGGACGATGAAGAGCACGGTCCACCAGATGATGAAGTAGATGGCCGCGACCGTCAAAAGAGGCATGATGTCTACTCGATTCCGGTTCGAAGAAGTGGCGCCCTTATAGGCCGAAAGGCGGACAAGCTCAAACCAAGACGGCCCGACGTGATGTCACAGCTGTGGGAATCATAGCTGTTCAAGCTCGACGAGCGTGCCGTTAAAATCCTTGGGATGCAGGAAAAGCACAGGTTTTCCATGGGCTCCGGTCTTCGGATTGCCGTCTCCGAGCACCCGCGCGCCGGCCGCCTTCAGCGTGTCGCGGGCCGCGACGATATCGTCCACCTCGTAGCAGATATGGTGCATGCCGCCGGAAGGGTTCTTCTCGAGAAAGGCCGATATTGGCGAATCGGGGCCGAGCGGCTCGAGCAGTTCCACCTTTGTGTTGGGGAGCTCGACAAAGACCACGGTCACGCCGTGTTCCGGCAGGGCCTGGGCCTGGGAAACGCGGGCGCCGAGCGTGTCGCGATAGGTCGAGGTCGCGGCGGCAAGATCCGGCACGGCGATGGCGATGTGATTGACGCGTCCGAGCATGGTTTGGTCCTCCCGAGTGCAAGTTAGGCGGTGTTGGAGCAACTGCTTATTGAGATGCGGACGGTGCCGCAGGCTCCCTATGATCTCCCCCCTTGAGGGGGAGATGTCACCAAAGGTGACAGAGGGGGTAGCGACGGTGCTGCAGCGGAAGAATATGCCGAGAGGTTACCCCCCTCTGTCCTGCCNNCCTCAAGGGGGGAGATCGACTCGTGGCACCGTTCTCTTTCACACCTTCGACTCGGCAATCACAGCCGCGTCACGAACACCGTCACGACCGGCTTCTTGCCCCAAGCCTCGTTGGCGGCGGAGCGGACGGCGCGGCGGACGGCTTCGCGGACCATATCGAGATCCTTGCGGCGGGCGCGCGGGATGCTTTCGACGGCACCAAGCACGGCGTCGTAGAGCGTGTCCTCCATGTCCTCGCCCTCGTCGTCGAATTCCGGCAGGCCGAAGGCGACGAGATCGGGATCGGTGACGAAGTCGTAGCGGCTGTCGAGCAGGACGTTGACGGAGACATGGCCGACGAAGGCAAGCTTGCGACGGTCGCCGATACCCATCTCCTCGAAATCGCCGATCAGCTTGCCGTCCTTGAAGATCCGGCCATGCGGCGCCTCGTCGATGACCTCGGCGGGACCGGGTGCGAGACGCAGGATATCGCCGTTACGCACCCGCGGAATGGTCTTGATGCCGGCGGCGGCGCCGAGTTCGGCCTGAGCGGTCAGGTGGGCCGCCTCGCCATGCACGGGAACCAGGATCTGCGGGCGGGTCCATTCGTACATCTGCACCAGCTCGCTGCGGCGCGGATGGCCAGAAACGTGCACCAGCGCGTCATTGTCGGTCACCACCTTGATGCCCTGCTCGATCAGGCCGTTCTTGATCTCGAGGATCGCCTTCTCGTTGCCGGGAATGGTGCGCGAGGAGAAGACAACCGTATCCCCCGAGGTCAACGCCACGTGGCGCATCTCGTCCCGGGCGATCTTGGCGAGGGCGGCGCGGGGTTCGCCCTGGCTGCCGGTCAGGATCACAACGATCTTGTCGCGCGGGATATAGCCGTATTCGTCCTCGGCGATGAAGGGCTTCAAACCTTCCATGATGCCGATATCGCGGGCGACGTTGACGACGCGCTTGAGCGAGGAACCGAGCAGCAGGACCTCGCGGCCGGCGGCGTCCGCGGCCTGGGCGATCGAGCGGATGCGGCCGACATTCGACGAGAAGGTGGTGATCGCCACCCTGCC
This sequence comes from Hyphomicrobiales bacterium, assembly GCA_900471605.1. GTDB lineage: Bacteria > Pseudomonadota > Alphaproteobacteria > Rhizobiales > Rhizobiaceae > Neorhizobium. The sequence goes on from UCEY01000084.1 coordinate 6,665, forward strand.
CTCGGCGGCCTCGATGATCTTGCGCAGGCCTTCGGAGACTTCCTCCTCGGACGGCGAAACGCCCTCGCGCATGGAATTGGTCGAGTCGCACATCAGCGCCAGCACGCCCTCGTCGCCGAGCTTGCGGAAACGGGCCTCGTCAGTGAGCGGCCCGAGCGACGGCGCGTGATCGATCTTCCAGTCGCCGGTATGGACGACATTGCCGAGCGGAGTGCGGATGACCAGCGACATCGGCTCGGGGATCGAGTGGTTGACGCCGACGGCCTCGATCTCGAACGGGCCGACATTGATGCGGTCGCCCGCCTTGAAGATCGTCACCGGAATTTCGGCGCGCGAACCTTCATAGTCACGTTTGGCCTCCAGCATGCCGGCGGTGAACGGCGAGGCATAGACGGGCACGTTGAGGCCCGGCCAGAGGTCGTTCATGGCGCCGTAATGGTCCTCATGGGCGTGGGTGATGATCATCGCCTTGAGGTTGCTGCGCTGGCTGGCGAGGAAACGGATATCGGGCAGCACGAGATCGACGCCCGGCAGTTCCGGACCCGGAAAGGTCACGCCGCAATCGACCATGATCCACTGGCGCTTCTCCGGCGTTCCATAGCCGTAGAGGGCGAGGTTCATGCCGATCTCGCCCACGCCGCCCAGCGGCAGAAACACCAGTTCTTCTTGCTTGGCCATTTTCTTTGTCTATTCCATTCCTTGAAAAAATACATCACCGGCGGCGATCGGCACAGCCAAGCCCAGGCCGGTGTCGAGCAGCAGAAATCCCTTGTCATCGATACCTGCGAATGTGCCGACAAGCGAGCGGTCCGGCAGGTTGACGGTGATTTTTTCGCCGATGCCGCAGGCGATCTCACGCCAGCGCCGGCTGATTTCAGGCGTGCCCCGACCCTCATTCCATGATTCCAGAACCACCGCCATCTCCCTGAAAAGATGCGCGAAAAGCTCGTCCGGAGAGATGTTGGCGCCGTGGTCGGCAAGCCGGGTCACCGCATAGGCTGCATTGTCAGGCATATGACGGATATTGATGCCGATGCCGATGACAAGCGCGCGCCGGCCGTCCGGCAGCCCCTCGCCCTCCAGCAGGATGCCGCAGGTCTTCTTGCGGCCGATCAATATGTCGTTCGGCCATTTCACATCGAGCGGCTCGCCGCCCGGCGGCAGGACGGACCTGATGGCAGCATGAACCGCGACAGCGACAGCGAGCGGCAAAGAGCCGATGCGCTCCGGCGGCGCGGGATCGATCAGCAGCAGGGAAGCGTAGAGATTTCCGGGTTCCGAGGTCCAGGCCCGGCCACGCCGGCCACGGCCGGCAAGCTGACGTTTCGCAGTCAGCCACAACAAACCGGAATCGCCCGCGCGAGCGCGGGCGAGACATTCGCTGTTGGTGGATCCGACTTCGTCGAGCGCCTCGTGGCGAAACGCATCGAGCGAGAAGCGGTCCCTTTCCCCCGGCATCCTCAGAAGAAGGACTTCGCGGCGGCGCTCGCCGCCGTCCCGATCGGTCCGCCGATCAGCACATAGGCTACGACGAAGAGACCGGAAAGACCGAAGACGAGGCGCAGTTCGCCGGAGATGCGGGCAAACTCGCCCTTGGCTTCATCGAACCACATCAGCTTGACGATGCGCAGGTAATAGTAGGCACCGACGACCGAGGAGAGCACGCCGATGATCGCCAACGCATAGAGCTTGGCTTCGATCGCAGCCACGAAGACGAAATACTTGGCGAAGAAGCCGGCGAGCGGCGGAATGCCGGCCATGGAGAACATCAGCGCGGTCAGGACCACCGCCATGAACGGCTTGGTCGAGGACAGGCCGGCGAGATCGTCGACATTCTCGACATTGCCGCCTTCCTTGCGGCGCATCGCCATGATGCAGGCGAAGGTGCCCAGGGTCATGACCATGTAGATGGTCATGTAGAGAACGACGCCGGAAACGCCCGTCTCGGAGCCGGCAGCAAGGCCGACCAGCGCGTAACCCATGTGGCCGATCGAGGAATAGGCCATCAGTCGCTTGATGTTGCGCTGGCCGATCGCGGCGAACGAACCGAGCAGCATCGAGGCGATCGCCACGAACACGATGATCTGGCGCCAGTCTGCGACGATCGGCAGGAAGGCGTCGGAAACGATGCGCACCAGGATCGCCATGGCGGCGACCTTCGGACCGGCTGCGAAGAAGGCGGTAACCGGGGTCGGGGCGCCTTCGTAAACGTCCGGCGTCCACATATGGAACGGCACGGCAGAAATCTTGAAGCAGGCACCGGCGAGCACGAAGACCATGCCGAAGATCAGGCCCATGCCGCGGGTCTCGGAGGAGAGAACCTTGGCGATGCCTTCGAAGCCGGTATTGCCGGTGAAGCCGTAGACCAGCGACATGCCGTAAAGCATCATGCCGGAAGAGAGCGCACCGAGGACGAAGTATTTCAGTCCGGCTTCGGTCGAACGCAGGCTGTCCCGATTGAACGCGGCGATGACGTAGAGCGCCAGCGACATCAATTCGAGCGCCAGATAGAAGGCGATCAGGTCGTTGGCGGAGATCAGCAGCAGCATGCCGAGCGTCGACAGAACCAGCAGAACCGGGAACTCGAAACGGTTGAGCTGATCCGACTTGGCATGACCGACCGACATGACCATGGCGGTGATCGAGCCGATGAGCGCCAGCACCTTCATGAACCGGCCGAAGGCATCGAGCTTGAAGGCGCCGCCATAGGCCACGCCCTCGCCGGGCATGAAGATCAGCCAGAGACCGGCGACGGCCAGCAGCGCCACCGCAAGACCCGTCACCGTCGGCGCGGACTTGTCGCCGGAGAAGACGCCGATCATCAGAAGAGCGAGCGCGCCCACGGCCAGGATGATCTCCGGCATGGAGAGCTGCAGGCTTAGGGAGAGAATTTCAGCGGTCATGTCCAGTCGTGTCCCGTCTCAGTGCGCGTTCAGCGCAAGGGTTTTCGCTGCTGCCAGGGCTGCGGAATAATTGTTGACCACGAGGTCTACCGATGCTGCCGTCGCATCGAAGATCGGTGCCGGATAGAAGCCGTAGAAGATGGTGATCGCGATCAGCGGATAGAGGATCAGCTTTTCGCGGCCGGAAAGGTCGAGCAAGGCCTTCAGGCTTTCCTTCTCGAGCGCCCCGAAAATCACCCGGCGGTAGAGCCAGAGTGCGTAGGAGGCCGAGAGGATGACCCCGGTCGCGGCGAAGAGCGCGACCCAGGTGTTGACGCGGAAGACGCCGATGATCGTCAGGAACTCGCCGATGAAACCCGACGTGCCCGGCAGGCCGACGTTTGCCATGGTGAAGATCATGAAAGCCACGGCATATTTCGGCATGTTGTTGACGAGGCCGCCATAGGCCGCGATCTCGCGGGTATGGAGCCGGTCATAAACGACGCCGACGCAGAGGAAGAGCGCGCCGGAGACGATGCCGTGCGACAGCATCTGGAAGATCGCACCCTGCAGGCCCTGAACATTGGCCGCAAAAATGCCCATGGTGACGTAACCCATATGGGCGACGGACGAATAGGCGATCAGCTTCTTGATGTCGTCCTGCATCATCGCCACCAGCGAGGTGTAGATGATGGCGATAACCGACAGCGAGAAGACCAGCGGCGCGAAATGTTCCGACGCGATCGGGAACATGGCGAGCGAGAAGCGGATCATCCCGTAACCGCCGAGCTTCAGCATGACGCCGGCCAGGATGACCGAACCTGCGGTCGGGGCCTGGACGTGCGCGTCCGGAAGCCAGGTGTGGACCGGCCACATCGGCATCTTGACCGAGAAGGCGGCGAAGCAGGCGAGCCACAACCAGGTCTGCATGCCGGCCGGGAAGCCGTATTTCAGGAGTTCGGTAATGTCGGTTGTGCCGGCTTGCCAGTACATGGCCATGATGGCGAGCATCATCAGCACCGAACCGAGCAGCGTATAGAGGAAGAACTTGTAAGAGGCGTAGACGCGGTCCTTGCCGCCCCACACGCCGATGATGACGAACATCGGGATCAGGGTCGCTTCGAAGAAGACATAGAAGAGCACGACGTCGAGCGAGACGAAGACGCCGGTCATCACCACTTCCAGAAGCAGGAAGGCGATCATGTACTCCTTCAGGCGCTTCTCGACCGAGGTCCAGCTGGCAAGCACGCAGAACGGCATCAGGAACGTCGTCAGGATGACGAACAGCATGGAAATGCCGTCGACACCGAGATGGTAGGAGATGCCCGTGCCGAGCCAGTTGTGCTTCTCGACCATCTGGAAGCCGGCATTCGAATTGTCGAAGCCGATCCAGATGAACAGCGAAACGATGAAGGTGAAGACCGTCGTGAACAGCGAGACGTTCAGGATGTTGCGGCGCCCGTAGGGGCCGTCTTCCCGTGTCAGAAGCAGCAACAGCACGCCGACCAGCGGCAGGAAGGTGACCGTCGAGAGAATTGGCCAGTCGGTCATTAGATAGAGCTCCCGAGCATCATCCAGGTGACGAGGGCGGCGATACCGATCAGCATCGCGAACGCATAATGATAGAGGTAACCGGACTGCAGCTTGACTACCCGGTTGGTGACGTCGACCACGCGGGCGGCAACGCCGTTCGGGCCGTAGGTATCGATGACGCCGACATCACCCTTCTTCCACAGGAACCGGCCGAGCGCCTTGGCGGAGCGGACGAAGAGGAAGTCGTAGAGTTCGTCGAAATACCACTTGTTGAGCAGGAACTCGTAGAGGACCTTCTGCGAAGCGGCCAGACGACGAGGTGTCGAGGGCGACTTGATGTAGAAGTACCAGGCCGTGACGAAACCGACCGCCATGGCGATGAACGGGCTCCAGGCAACCAGAACCGGCACGTGGTGGAACTCTTCGAGGATCTTGTTTTCCGGAAGCGTGAACAGCGCGCCCTTCCAGAACTCGGCATATTCGTGGCCGAAGAAATACCCCTCGAACAGCACGCCCGCGACAACCGCGCCGGCAGCGAGAATGTAGAGAGGCGCCAGCATGACCATCGGCGATTCATGCACATGGTGCATGACGTCCGCCGACGCGCGCGGCCTGCCGAAGAAGGTCAGGAAGGCAAGGCGCCAGGAATAGAAGCTGGTGAACAAAGCCGCGATGACCAGAAGCGTGAAGGCGAAGCCCGCCGCCGGCGAATGCGACGAGTAGGCGCTTTCGATGATCACGTCCTTGGAGAAGAAGCCCGCGAAACCGATCATCGTGCCGGGGATGCCGACGCCGGTCAGCGCCAGCGTGCCGATCGTCATCATCCAGAAGGTGACCGGGATGTGCTTCCGAAGGCCGCCCATGTAGCGCATGTCCTGTTCGCCATCGACCGCATGGATGACCGAGCCGGCGCCAAGGAACAGCAGAGCCTTGAAGAAGGCATGCGTGAAGAGGTGGAAGATCGCCGCGCCGTAAGCGCCGAGGCCGAGCGCCACGAACATGTAGCCGAGCTGCGAGCAGGTGGAATAGGCGATGACGCGCTTGATGTCGTTCTGCACGAGGCCGACGGTGGCCGCGAAGAAGGCGGTGATCGCGCCGATGATCGTCACGACCAGCAGTGCGTTGGGCGACAGTTCGAAGATCGGCGACATGCGGGCGACGAGGAAGACGCCGGCGGTGACCATGGTCGCGGCATGGATGAGCGCCGAAACCGGGGTCGGGCCTTCCATGGCGTCCGGCAGCCAGGTGTGCAGCAGGAACTGCGCCGACTTGCCCATCGCGCCCATGAACAGGAGCAGGCAGACGACGGTGACGGCGTTCGCCTTGTCGAGTGACATGCCGAAGATGTTGACGACCGCCTGGGACGCTTCCGGCGAACCCGCGGCCGGCAGATAGGTGGCGGCGGCCGCAAAGATCGTCTCGAAGCTGATCGAGCCGAACAGCACGAACACGCCGGCAATGCCGAGCACGAAACCGAAGTCGCCGACGCGGTTGACGATGAAGGCCTTCATCGCGGCAGCCGATGCCGACGGCTTCTTGTACCAGAAGCCGATGAGCAGATAGGAGGCCAGACCGACGCCTTCCCAGCCGAAGAACATCTGGGCGAGGTTGTCCGAGGTGATCAGCATCAACATCGCGAAGGTGAACAGCGACAGGTACGCGAAGAAGCGCGGCCGGTGCGGGTCGTGATGCATGTAGCCGATCGAATAGACATGCACGAGCGTCGAGACGGTGTTGACGACGACGAACATGACGGCCGTCAGCGTGTCGACGCGGAAGGCCCATTCGACGTCGATGCCGCCGGACTGGATCCAGCGCATCACCGGCACCTTGATCACCTCGCCGGCCTCGCCATGGGCGAGCGCGACGTTGAAGAAGACGATCCAGGAGAGCACGGCGGCGACGATCATCAGGCCGCTGGTGACGTATTCGGAGGCCTTTGCGCCGATCGAACGGCCGAACAGGCCGGCGATCAGGAAGCCGATCAGGGGTAAGAAGACGATTGCCTTGTAGATCATGACCCGATCAGCCCTTCATCATATTGACGTCTTCGACGGCGATCGAACCGCGGTTGCGGTAGAAGACGACGAGAATTGCAAGACCGATGGCGGCTTCCGCAGCCGCGACGGTCAGAATGAACAATGCGAAGACCTGGCCGACGATGTCGTTCAGGAAGGAGGAGAAAGCCACCATGTTGAGGTTGACCGAGAGCAGGATGAGCTCCACCGACATCAGGATGATGATGACGTTCTTGCGGTTCAGGAAGATGCCGAAAACGCCGAGCGTGAAGAGAATGGCGCTGACCGTGAGATAATGGGAAAGACCGATTTCCATTTTTCTTTTTCCTTTTACCCGCTTCAGACGCCCTGGCCCGGCTTGACCTTGACCACTTCGACAGCGGTCGCAGGCGTACGGGCTACCTGCGCGGAAATATCCTGCCGCTTGATGTGGGTGCGGTGACGCAGCGTCAGCACGATCGCACCGATCATCGCCACCAGAAGCACGAGGCCGGCGATCTGGAAGAAGTAGACATAATTCGTATAGAGCACGTCGCCGAGGGCGGCCGTGTTGGTGCGGCTCGCCGGGTTCGGGATCGGCATGGTCACCGCCTTGGCGGCTTCCGGCGTCAGCACGCTGCCGCCGATGACGACGACCAGTTCGGCTGCGACGATCAGACCGACCAGCATGCCGATCGGTGCATATTGCAGCACGCCCGAACGCAGTTCCGCAAAGTCGATGTCGAGCATCATGACGACGAAGAGGAAGAGAACCGCGACGGCGCCGATATAGACGACCAGCAGGATCATCGCCAGGAACTCGGCGCCCGTCAGCAGGAAGAGGCCGGCTGCGTTGAAGAACACCAGAATGAGGAACAGCACAGAGTGCACCGGATTCTTGGCCGAGATGACCATGAATGCCGACGCCACCGCGATGAACGCGAAGAGATAGAAGAAGATTGCCTGCAGACCCATCGTGGTGCCTTTTCGTCCCTCAACCGGGATCGGGACAAATGCCCCTACCCGTCGAAACCCGGCCTTGTGATATGCGCCGGGCATTTCATCCAGATGTCACCGGCACACTGCCCGCTGAATGGGGGCGGCGCCGGACAAATCACCCCGCCTTAGCGGTAGGGCGAGTCGATTGCGATGTTGCGAGCGATTTCGCGCTCCCAGCGGTCACCGTTCTCCAGGAGACGCGCCTTGTCGAAATAGAGTTCTTCGCGCGTCTCGGTCGAGAATTCGAAATTCGGCCCCTCGACGATCGCATCCACGGGGCAGGCTTCCTGGCAGAAGCCGCAATAGATGCACTTCACCATGTCGATGTCGTAACGCACCGTACGGCGGGTGCCGTCATTGCGACGGGGGCCTGCCTCGATGGTGATCGCCTGGGCAGGACAGATCGCCTCGCAGAGCTTGCAGGCAATGCAGCGCTCCTCGCCGTTCGGATAACGGCGCAGCGCATGCTCGCCGCGGAAACGCGGGGAAACCGGGCCCTTCTCGAACGGATAGTTGATCGTCGCCTTCTGCTTGAAGAAGTAGCGCATCGACAGGAAGAAAGCCCCGACGAACTCCTTCAGGAACAGCGAATTCACGGCCTGGCCGAGACTTGCCATGTTTATTCTCCAATGATGCCGGAAGCTTGGACGGAGATGTTCACGATCATGATCATGCCCATCCCATCAGCTTCAGCACGAAAGCGGTAATGACGACCATGGCGAGCGAGAGCGGCAGGAAGACCTTCCAGCCGAGGCGCATGAGCTGGTCGTAGCGGTAGCGCGGTACGAAGGCCTTCACCATGGCGAACATGAAGAAGACGAGCATCGACTTCAGCATGAACCAGACGATGCCCGGTACCCAGTTGAGGATCCAGATATCGACCGGCGGCAGCCAGCCCCCGAGGAACAGGATGGTCGTCAGCGCGCACATCAGGCAGACGGCTGCGTATTCACCGAGCATGAACATCATGTATGGCGAAGAGCCGTACTCGACCATGAAGCCGGCGACCAGTTCCGATTCCGCTTCGGGAAGATCGAAGGGCGGGCGGTTGGTTTCGGCCAGTGCCGAGATGAAGAACACCACGAACATCGGGAACAGAGCCAGCCAGTGCCAGTCGAGGAACGAGGCCGGCAGGCCCATCATCGTGCCGAGGCCGTCATGCTGGGCATTGACGATATCGGTCAGGTTCAGCGAGCCGACGCAGAGGAGCACGGTGACGATGACGAAGCCGATCGAGACTTCGTAGGAAACCATCTGGGCCGCCGAGCGGAGCGCGCCGAGGAACGGATATTTCGAGTTCGAAGCCCAGCCACCCATGATGATGCCGTAGACTTCGAGTGAGGAGATCGCGAAGATATAGAGGATGCCGACATTGATATTGGCAATCACCCACCCGTCTGCGAGCGGCACCACGGCCCAGGTCGACAGGGCGAGAAGCACGGCAACCAGCGGCGCAAGCAGGAAGACCGCCTTGTTGGCGCCGGCCGGAATGATCGGCTCCTTGAAGACGAACTTCAGAAGGTCGGCGAAGGACTGGAACAGGCCGAAGGGACCGACGACGTTCGGACCGCGGCGCAGCTGGACGGCTGCCCAGATCTTGCGGTCGGCGAGCAGGATATAGGCGATGAAGACGAGCAGGCACACCAGCAGCAGCAGAGACTGCGCGACCATGATGATGCCCGGCCAGACGTAGATGGAAAAGAACGAATCCATGTTCAAAATTACTCCGCCGCAGCCTGGAAATTGTTGCGGGCCAATGCCGAGCATTCAGCCATGACGGCCGAAGCGCGAGCGATCGGGTTCGTCAAATAGAAGTCTTTGATCGGCGACGCAAACCCGGACTTCGTCATCGCACCGGCTTTTTGCCCGAGTGCGGCAATTTCGTTCACGGAGCCGGCCGCGATCTCGTCGATGGCGGCGAAATGCGGGTAATCCGCATAAAGTTTCGCACGCAGGGCCTGCAGCGAATCGAAGGGTAGTTTCTTGCCGAGCACGTCGGACAGCGCGCGGATGATCGCCCAGTCCTCGCGGGCCTCGCCCGGCGCAAAGCCGGCGCGGTTGCCCATCTGGACGCGGCCTTCGGTATTGACCCAGGTGCCCGACTTTTCGGTATAGGCAGCGGCCGGCAGGATGACGTCGGCATTGTGCGCGCCGGCATCGCCATGGCTGCCGATATAGACGGTGAACTTGGCACCCTTCTTGGAGAAGTCGAGTTCGTCGGCACCGAGCAGGAAGAGGACGTCCATGCCGGCAAGCTGGGCGTTCGCATCGGCGCCGTTTGCACCCGGCACGAAGCCGAGGTCGAGGCCGCCGACGCGGGCAGCCGCGGTGTGGAGGACGGCAAAGCCGTTCCACTCTTCGGTCAGCGCGCCGACCGAACCAGCCAGCTGGGCTGCGGCAGCAAGGATCGCCGCGCCGTCCGGCCGGGAGAGAGCCCCCTGCCCTACAATGATCATCGGGTTCTTGGCACCGCGCAGCTTGTCGGCAAATGCGTTGGCGCCCGATGCGAGCTCGGAGAGCGTGTCTGCGCCGGCACCGAGATAGTCGTAGACGTAGCGCAGTTCGCTGACTTCGCCGATCACGCCGATCGGGAAGTTGCCGCGACGGAAGCGCTTGCGGATGCGGGCGTTGAGGACGGCAGCCTCGAGGCGCGGATTGGCGCCGATCAGAAGCAGGGCGCCGGCCTGTTCGATGCCCTCGATGGTCGGGTTGAAGATGTAGCTTGCGCGGCCGAGCGACGGATCAAGCGCCGTCCCGTCCTGGCGACAGTCGAGATTTTCCGATCCGAGCGAGCGGATCAGCTCCTTGAGCGCGTACATTTCCTCGACCGAGGCCAGATCGCCGGCGATCGCGCCGATCTTGTCGGCCGACGTGCCGGAAACGGCAGCCTTGATGGCGCCGAAGGCTTCGCCCCAGGAGGCGGCCTGAAGACGACCGTTCCTGCGGACATAAGGCCGGTCGAGACGCTGGGTCTTCAATCCATCCCAGATGAAGCGGGTCTTGTCGGAGATCCACTCCTCGTTCACCTCTTCGTTGACGCGCGGCATGATGCGCATCACTTCGCGGCCGCGGGTATCGACGCGGATCGCCGAGCCGACGGCGTCCATGACGTCGATCGATTCGGTCTTGTTCAGTTCCCACGGACGGGCCGTGAAGGCGAAGGGGCGCGAGGTCAGCGCACCGACCGGGCAAAGGTCGATGACATTGCCCTGCAGTTCCGACGTCATCGCGTGTTCGAGATAGGTGGTGATCTCCGCGTCCTCGCCGCGGCCGATCAGGCCGAGCTCGGAAATGCCGCCGACTTCGGTGGTGAAGCGGACGCAGCGCGTGCAGTGGATGCAGCGGTTCATCACGGTCTTGACCAGCGGGCCGATATACTTGTCCTCGACGGCGCGCTTGTTTTCCGTATAGCGCGAACTGTCGATGCCGAAGGCCATCGCCTGGTCCTGCAGGTCGCATTCGCCACCCTGGTCGCAGATCGGGCAATCGAGCGGATGGTTGATCAGCAGGAATTCCATCACGCCTTCGCGGGCCTTCTTGACCATCGGCGTGTTGGTGAAGACTTCCGGAAGTTCGCCGTTCGGGCCGCCGCGGATGTCGCGCACGCCCATGGCGCAGGAGGCCGCCGGCTTCGGCGGGCCGCCCTTCACTTCGATCAGGCACATGCGGCAATTGCCGGCGACCGAAAGACGTTCGTGGAAACAAAAGCGCGGGACCTCGGCGCCGGCTTCCTCACACGCCTGCAGCAGCGTGAAATGATCCGGAACCTCGACCTCTTTGCCGTCAACCTTCAGCTTAACCATCGTCTCACTTACGTCCTTAGTTCCATCCTTTGGGTCACCTGAGGGTCAGGCGACTCGGGGGACATATTCTTTTATTTCAACAGAGCTTTCGCCTGGCCGACCCAGTCGTCGCGGGCGATGCGTCCGTTGAGCCCCAATTCCGCGTCGAAGCGGGCAATATCGGCTTCGCTCCAGGCCGCGATCTGCGCGGGGCTCGTCACGCCCAGACCGTTCAGTACTTCCACCAGCTTCGGGCCGATGCCCGAAATCTGCTTCAGATCGCCGCCGCCGGAAGCCTTGGCCTTGCCGGTCTTCGCCCCGGGCGCCTTGGTCGCCTCGGCAACCGGCTTTGCCGGAGCCTTCGTAGCTGCGGCCTTCGCAACCTTTGCCTTGGCGACCGGCTTGGCAGCCGGTTCGGCCTTCGGCGCCGTTACGGCAGCCTTGGTCGCCGGTGCCGCCGCCTTGCGAGCCGACGTGGCAGGCTTTGCCTTCGGCTTTTCGGGGACCGGCACGGGCTTTGCGGCAGCTGCCGCAACGACCGGCGCCTGTGCTGGAGCCGGCGCATCGTTGGCCGCTGGCGCCTCGACGGGCGGCGCCTCGCCTGCAGCCTTCTGACGATTGCTTGCTTCCATCGCGCCATGCAGCGCGCCGAAGAAGGCACCGGCCATCTGGCTGGCGATGCCGAAGCTGATCGCGGTCGCGGCAGCCATGTTCGCCATCAGCGGATTGAGCTTCATCGCCTCGGAAAAATCGGGCAGACGCGCGGGATCATGCGCCGAACGATCCGCCGCCTCCCCTTCATGCTCCTTGCCCGGTTTCGTCACGTGCTTACTCCGCAGCTTCCAGGACGGCGCCATGCGCCGTCGCGTTTCGGGTATACTGGTCGATACGTGCTTCGATCTCGGGACGGAAATGCCGGATCAGGCCCTGGACAGGCCAGGCCGCCGCATCGCCGAGCGCGCAGATGGTGTGACCTTCGATCTGCTTGGTCACCTGGAACAGCATGTCGATTTCGCGCTTCTGGGCATTGCCCTTGACCATGCGCTCAAGCACCCGCCACATCCAGCCGGTGCCTTCGCGGCACGGCGTGCACTGGCCGCAGCTCTCGTGCTTGAAGAAGGCCGAGATGCGGGCGATCGCCTTGATGACATCGGTGGACTTGTCCATGACGATGGCGCCGGCGGTGCCGAAGGACGAACCGACGGCGCGCAGGCCGTCGAAATCCATCTGGCAGTCCATGATGTCCTTGGCCGGCACGATCGGGCAGGACGCGCCGCCCGGAATGACCGCCAGCAGATTGTCCCAGCCGCCACGGATGCCGCCGGCATGCTTGTCGACCAGTTCGCGGAAGGTGATGCCCATCACTTCCTCGACGGTGCACGGCTTGTTGACGTGGCCGGAAAGCATGAACAGCTTGGTGCCGACATTGTTCGGGCGGCCCATGGACGAGAACCAGCCGGCGCCGCGGCGCAGGATGGTCGGGGCAACCGCGATCGATTCGACGTTGTTGACGGTGGTCGGGCAGCCGTAGAGGCCCATGTTCGCCGGGAACGGGGGTTTAAGGCGCGGCTGGCCCTTCTTGCCTTCGAGGCTTTCCAGCAGCGCGGTTTCCTCGCCGCAGATATAGGCGCCAGCGCCATGATGAACGTAGATGTCGAAATCCCAGCCGAGCTTGTTGTTGCCGCCCAGCAGGCCGAAATCATAACACTCGTCGATCGCCGCCTGCAGCGCTTCGCGCTCGCGCATGTATTCGCCGCGCACATAGATATAGGCGGTGTGGGCGCCCATGGCGAAACCGGCGATCACGCAACCTTCGATCAGCGTATGCGGATCGTGGCGCATGATATCGCGGTCCTTGCAGGTGCCGGGCTCGGATTCGTCGGCATTGACCACGAGGTAATGCGGGCGGCCATCCGATTCCTTCGGCATGAAGGACCACTTGAGACCGGTAGGGAAGCCTGCGCCGCCACGGCCGCGAAGGCCGGAGGCCTTCATCTCGTTGATGATCCAGTCCCGGCCTTTTTCGAGGATTTCCTTGGTGCCGTCCCAATGGCCGCGGCTCATCGCGCCCTTCAGGGACTTGTCCTTGAGGCCGTAGATATTGGTAAAGATGCGATCCTGATCTTTCAACATGATCTATTCCACAAGTCCGTAGCGGTTACGCCGGTTGTCAGTCGATATAATGCAGCCTTTTTGAAAGGCCGCACACAAATTCTCTGGTCTCACGACTCGCCCTCGGTCGTGGTCTTGCGCCGCGTGCGCTTCGGCTTCAGGTCACCGGAAACGGCGCCCTCTTCCGGGGGCGCGCCTTCCACGGCGCTGCCGGCCTTCGGAGCCGATTTGCTCTTGGCTGTCCCCGAGAGCGGCTGCGTTTCGGCGGCCTTGGCATTTTCGGCGGCCGCCGCCGGGGCGGTCGCGGGGGTCTTCAGCTTCGGATCCGTTTCCGGCGCCGTGTCCTTCGGACGAGCGGCATCGGCCGGCGGAACGCTTGCCGCGGCAGCGGCCTCTTCGGCGCTCGGCTGCGGATCGAGATTGGTGCGGACCGGCTTGATCTCGTCGTTCAGCGTCTGCGGTCCGCCCTCGGGGGCCGAGAAGATACGGTCGATCTGCGGACCCGGCTTGATCTCGTCGCCCTTGCCGGCTTCGAAGGCGTCGATGATCTCTTCGAGGCGCTCGGGCGTCAGGTCCTCATAGGCGTCCTTGAAGATGATGACCATCGGCGCGTTGACGCAGGCGCCCTGGCATTCGACCTCTTCCCATGAAAGCGTGCCGGCGGCATTGAGCGCGAAGGGATCGTGATGGATCTTGTGCTGACAGACCTTCATCAGGTCCTCTGCGCCGCGCAGCATGCAGGGCGTGGTGCCGCAGACCTGGATATGGGCGCGGGTGCCCACCGGCTTCAGCTGGAACTGCGTGTAGAAGGTCGCGACTTCGAGGACGCGGATATAGGGCATGTCGAGCTTGTTCGCGACGAACTCGATCGCCGCGCGGGTCACCCAGCCGTCCTGTTCCTGCGCACGCATCAGAAGCGGGATGACAGCCGATTGCTGCCGGCCCGCCGGATATTTCCTGATCGTTGCCTCGGCCCAGACGGCGTTTTCGTCATTGAAGGCGAATATTGCCGGCTGCACCTGGTCTTCGGCTAATCGACGAACGGACATTCTTTTCCACGCCTTATCAGTTTATGGATCCACACCGCGATTTCGTGAGCGACACGAATTCGCAGGCATAGGCAGACTTGTCTTTCTGCATGAACACTATGAACTTTGTTCCGTTGGGAACGGAGGTTTTGATCTCATATCCTTCGGACAGGAGATCGCGCATCGACCTGGATCCACCGCCTTGCGTCGAAATCGCGCCGTCCGTCTGCGCCTGCTGCGCGAACGCAGCCGGAGCAGCAGCCAGAAGGCCAGCGAAAACGACAGAGCGGAGCATCAGCGGTCCACCTCGCCAAAGACGATGTCGAGCGAGCCAAGCACAGCCGAAACGTCGGCCAGCTGGTGTCCCCGACAGATGAAATCCATGGCCTGGAGATGGGCATAACCCGGAGCCCGGATTTTGCAGCGATAGGGCTTGTTGGTGCCATCGGCAACGAGGAAGACGCCGAATTCGCCCTTGGGCGCCTCGACGGCGGCATAAACCTCGCCCGCCGGCACGTGATAGCCCTCGGTATAGAGCTTGAAGTGGTGGATCAGAGCTTCCATCGACCGCTTCATCTCGCCGCGCTTCGGCGGCACGACCTTGCCGTCCGTGGACGAGAAGGGGCCGGTCTTTGCGTCGCCGAGCAGGCGGTTGACGCACTGCTTCATGATCTTGCAGGATTCCCGCATCTCGATCATGCGGATCAGGTAACGGTCGTAACAATCGCCGTTCTTGCCGATCGGAATGTCGAAGTCGAGTTCGGAATAGCACTCGTAGGGCTGCGAGCGGCGCAGGTCCCAGGCAGCGCCCGAACCGCGCACCATGACGCCCGAGAAACCCCATGCCCAGGCGTCCTCGAGCTTGACGACGCCGATATCGACGTTGCGCTGCTTGAAGATGCGGTTGCCGGTCAAGAGGTCGTCGATATCATCCAGCTTTGCCGGGAATTCGTCGCACCACTTGCCGATATCCTCGACCAGTTCCACAGGCAGATCCTGATGGACCCCGCCCGGGCGGAAATAGGCGGCATGCATGCGCGAGCCGGAGGCCCGCTCGTAGAACACCATCAGCTTTTCGCGCTCTTCGAAACCCCAGAGCGGCGGCGTCAGCGCACCGACGTCCATCGCCTGCGTCGTGACGTTGAGGAGATGCGACAGGATGCGGCCGATTTCCGAATAGAGCACGCGGATCAGCTGGCCGCGGATCGGGATCTGGATGTCCAGAAGCTTTTCCACCGCAAGCGCGAACGCATGCTCCTGGTTCATCGGGGCGACGTAGTCGAGGCGGTCAAAATAGGGAACGGCCTGCAGATAGGTCTTGGCCTCGATCAGCTTCTCGGTGCCGCGGTGAAGCAGACCGATATGCGGATCCACGCGCTCCACGATTTCGCCATCAAGCTCCAGCACAAGACGCAGAACGCCGTGCGCCGCCGGATGCTGCGGTCCGAAATTGATATTGAAATTGCGGACGTTATGTTCGGTCATTCTGCTTACTCCATGCCGGGCGGACAGGTCGCACCGGGCGGGAAAGAAGTGCGGACGGACGGCGCGGCTGCGCCGATCCTTAAGCTTTCGCCTTTTCATCTCCGGGCAGGACATAATCTGTCCCTTCCCACGGAGAGAGGAAATCGAAACTGCGGAATTCCTGGCGCAGTTCGACGGGTTCGTAGACGACGCGCTTGGCGCTGTCATCGTAACGGACCTCGACGAAGCCGGTGGTCGGGAAATCCTTGCGCAGCGGGTGGCCTTCGAAACCATAGTCCGTCAGGATGCGGCGCAGATCCGGATGGCCGGTAAACAGGATGCCGTACATGTCCCAGGCTTCGCGCTCGAACCAGTCGGCGCCCGGATAGACGGAGCATGCCGACGGAACCGGCTCGTCTTCAGCGGTTGCGACCTTGACGCGGATGCGCTGGTTCTGGCGAGGAGACAGAAGGTGGTAGACGACGTCGAAACGCTTCTCGCGGGCCGGATAGTCGACGCCGCAGATATCGATGAAGCTGATGAACCCGCACTGCACATCGTCGCGCAGGAAGGTGAGCAGCGGCAGCACGTTTTCCGCCGTCGCCGTCAGCGTCAATTCGCCATAGGCGACCTGCGCATCCGCCACCAGCGACGGGCGCGCCTCGCGGATGTAGGTCGAAAGCTCGTTAAGGGCTTCACTCATGATCTTGTCCTATTACCCTTGGCCTTTGGCCCTCAGCGCTCGATCGTGCCGGTCCGCCGGATCTTCTTCTGCAGCAGAAGCACGCCGTAAAGCAGCGCCTCCGCCGTGGGGGGACAGCCCGGAACATAGATATCGATCGGCACGACGCGGTCACAGCCGCGCACGACCGAATAGGAATAGTGGTAATAACCGCCGCCGTTGGCGCAGGAGCCCATGGAGATGACGTAACGCGGCTCCGGCATCTGGTCATAGACCTTGCGAAGCGCCGGCGCCATCTTGTTGGTCAGCGTGCCGGCGACGATCATCACGTCCGACTGGCGTGGGCTAGCGCGCGGCGCAAAACCGAAACGCTCGACGTCGTAGCGCGGCATCGAAAGCTGCATCATCTCGACCGCGCAGCAGGCAAGGCCGAAGGTCATCCACATCAGCGAGCCCGTGCGGGCCCAGGTGATCAGCTCGTCGGTGGAGGTGACGAGAAAACCCTTGTCGGCGAGCTCGTTATTAATCTCGCCGAAGAACGCGTCGTCGCTGCCGACCGGCTTGCCGGTATTCGGGTCGATAATGCCCTTGGCCTGCGGCGCGACGAGGGTGCTGCCGTTGTCGACTACTCCCATTCGAGCGCTCCTTTCTTCCATTCATAGATGAAGCCGATCGTCAGAACGGCCAAAAACACCATCATCGACCAGAAGCCGAACCAGCCCACCGCACCGAAGGACACGGCCCAGGGAAAGAGGAAGGCCACTTCGAGGTCGAAGATGATGAAGAGGATCGAGACCAGATAGAAGCGAATGTCGAACTTCATTCGGGCGTCGTCGAAGGCGTTGAAGCCGCATTCGTAGGCCGACAGCTTTTCCGAATCGGGCGCCTTGTAGGCGACGGCGAAGGGCGCAACCAGAAGCGCGATGCCGATCACCAGGGAAATGCCGATGAAAATCGCGATCGGGATGTAGGAAGTGAGGAGTTCACTCATGGTATTCGATCCCAGCTTGCCTGAAGCGTCGGGAGACGACGCCTGAATATCAATGCACAGGCAAAGCGAACGTGCATTGCAACAAGCCGTGGTTAGCGCAGGCGAAGCCCCGGCGCAAGCTTTTTGAATGTCGCATCCTGTGCCAAAATGGAGCAATTCAAACGATTACCAGCGGCTGTATCATAGCGACAACCATGGACCGGGACCATGGGGGACCGGTGACGGCCGGATCGCTTCGGTAAGTCCGCTTTTCCAGGTGGTGAATGGCGCGAGTGACGGGGCTCGAACCCGCGACCTCCGGCGTGACAGGCCGGCACTCTAACCGACTGAGCTACACCCGCGCATAATGCCGCTTGGCGGCGACCACCTTCCGCACCCGAGGGCGCAACCGGCGGAGAGTTCGAGGAGGAGAATGGCGCGAGTGACGGGGCTCGAACCCGCGACCTCCGGCGTGACAGGCCGGCACTCTAACCGACTGAGCTACACCCGCGCATTTCTCTCGAGGCCGAAACCCCGGGGCCGTGCGACCTCGATCGCTCGGTTGAGCGGCTAACTAAGAGGTTCGAGTTCGGGTGTCAAGCGCGTTTCAAGACAAAAGGATGACGCTCCGTCGCTTTGCACGCCCCTGCCCCATGCGCGAGCCTCTCCAGCCGAGGCTTCCCCAAAAATTTCAAAAAAACATCATGAAAGCTCTTGCGGTTTTTCCGCGATCCGCATAGATCACGGCCACCGACGCGGCAGGCCTTGTTGCCTGGCGACCGCGAGCGGGCGATTAGCTCAGTTGGTAGAGCGCCTCGTTTACACCGAGGATGTCGGGAGTTCGAGTCTCTCATCGCCCACCATCTTTCCAAAATCAGTCTGTTTCTTCATCGTTTTTTACCTCGTTTGTCTCATCCGTACTTTTCGGAGCGGAAAGTGGGACATTCTTGCGTTTCTCGTATTCTTCGCGGCGCTCGAAAGCGTTCGTCCGCATCCGCCGTTTTTCCGCCTGCTCGATGTAGATTTGCGCGGTCCTGAGGTTCGACCATCCGAACACGGCCATCAGTTCTGGCGCTGTGGCGCCGCTCTCGGCATAGGCGACGGCCGCCGCCTTGCGCAGCCCATGTGAAGAGCACTGCGGCAAGCCGGCATCATCGCACCATCGGGAAAAGGCGTTGCCGAAGCTCTCTATCGTGTAGGCTCCACCGCCCGCCTTGGTGATGTAAGTCCCCTGCCCCGACTGCCCCTTCTCCAGGGCCTCGATGAGTTCGTTGGTCAGGCGGGCCTCGATTTCCACAGGGTGTCGGTTGCGCCCCTTGTGGGCCGTGAAGCGGACCCAGCGATTTCCGTCCTTAACAAACTCGTCTGACGGGCCGATCTTCGCGGCGTCAGACCGACGCGCGCCGATTGTAATCATCACCTCCATGGCGAGTCGCGGCGTCGTCCCAACCGTCCAGTGAGCCCGGAACTGATCGATCTCGGCCGGCTTCCACGTATGGAAGCCTCCCTTCTTCTTGTTGATGGTCTCGATCCCGACCGCCGGGTTGTGGGCCAGAAGTGGCGGCTTCTGTTTCATTGCCCAGTTAAAGACGGCTCGGAGAACCTTCACCAGCTTGTCGGCCGCACCGGGCGTCTCCTTTCGCGCCTGCTGGCTCCTCTCCATATCTTCGTGACGATACTTCTTATATGGCAACTCGCCAGCGGTTTCGGCGAACCGGCCTAGAACACTTTTCTTGTCCTTCTGCGTCGCGGGATCGAGTTTCTTGAACGCCGCCGACCGATAGTATTGCTCGAACAGCCAGTCGAAGGTGTCTTCCCGCGGAGTGTCCTTCTTCTTCGGCGCCGCCGCCTCGCCTCGCAGCTCGGCCAGCGCCGCCCAATAAGCTTTCATGAACTCTTGGGTGATGCTGCCATCATCATCCTTGAACCTCTGGCGGATCCGCTTCTTAGCGAAACGGCCAGCGATTTTTAGGCGCACGTAGTACCTATCGTTCCCGCGCTTGTCGGGATCGTAAACAAGATAGCGAAGTTGAGCTTTCATCAGACCACCCTGTGGTCAAACGGGTTCTCACCGTCGTCAGCCCATGGCTCATCAGGCTCCATCAGCTTCAAGAAACAATCTCGAAGCTGCTCCACCTCCCAAAGCACGATCTTGGAGCCGCGCGGGGCTCGGCCTTTCGGCATCATGCCTTGTTTTATCCAGATATCGAAGGTGGAAGGTGATATCCCGAGCGAGGCGGCCGCCTCGTCTCGCCGCAGCGCGAACCGTGGAAGTGATATTTCTCTCAAACTGGCGGCCGGCATACCTCAGCCTCCTTGAATTGGGAGCCAAGCACCGCGACTTTCTGCATCCATGGCAAAATGCTTTTCAGAAGTTCAGCATTCTGCCGGGCATCATCCGCAGTGTCATCTTGATGGAGAGGCTCGCGCATAAGCCTCGTTTCGTCCTGCGCGAGCTTGTGGATTAGATCTCCGATCGTGCCGCAGGTTCTGACACGGATAAAATCTTCCAGCGCGAATCTGACAGCCGCGAAAGCCTCTTCCTGCTCGCAAAGCACGTCGCGCAACCTGCCTTCAGGCTTCGAGTGCCAAAGACCTGCATCACAGCCCTTCAACCTTTTCTCTACATCGAAACGTTCGCATTGCAACTCATGCAAGCGATTTCTGAAGACAGCGATCGCACTGGCGGCTAACCCTAATTCTGGAGACAGATCGGTTGAGAGCAGTTCCGACGTTTTATCAAGGTATCCGATGGCAGCTTCGACCAATGGTGACGCGAGGCTCTTTGTATAATCATTGTCGCGGGCGATCTCATCAGCGAGGCGTAGCGCCTCAAGCACTTCGCGATGATCCGCCGCCGGCCCGCACAACTTACGCAACGCATCTGTCGGAGGATCGAGCACATCGGTAATGAACTGTGCCTCGGCTTCAAATTCGTCGGGAAGCTCAGCGATGATTCGCCTCTGCGCTGCCCGGAAGTTCTCGATCCTCTGTAAGAGAGGGACGGCCGCGCTCATGCTTCGTCGCCTTTTAGGTGAAAAAAGGACGCGATAAGCGCTCGGACTTGGGCAGGAAATTCGAAAAACTCGTCGGCATGCTCCCTGCTCGTCAGAAGATGCCGCGCTTTGCCAACGACCACTTCAGTAGTGACGCATGGGAACGCCATGAACTTGTCGAAAGCGTCATCAACAGCACGACCAAGGGTTTCCTCCTCGTCCTCACTATAATCGGCGCCAAGCGTCGCCTCTAGGGAGGCCAACGCCGAAACATACTTACTCAGCACAGTATCAAATGCTCGCAGCTCGGCCAACGCACAAGGCGCTGGCTGTATCCAGTTCAGAAGGTCGATCGACGCGGCCACATGAGGCTGCAAGCACAGAAGCGAGGACAGGAAGATGCGAAATGTTTCGAGCTCGTGACCGAGCCATTCCGGCAATTCAGGGTCCTGGGTAAGAAACCGTACTTTGTGCAGTACGGCCTCCGGAAAGGGACAGGGTTTCGCCAGCAGGAAAAGAAAGTTTCCCCGAACCGCGTCACACGCCGCGTTCTCCAAAGGCGTACCTATCGTTTTTTTCCAAGCCTCGTTAGCTGCGTTATAGGCCGTAACCTCCTTTTCGAAACCTCGTATCCACAACGTGACGGCGGAGCCGGTGGCGGCGTTTGGCCGAGAAACGCTTGCGTTCCCGGAATTCAGTGGTGTAAGTTGTTTTGGCATTTGATGACCTTTCAGGTGTTAGAAAAGCCGACGCACGAGTTCCTAGGCTCGCTGTGCGTCGGCTTTTTTCGTTTCAGCGCTGTAAATTCGACTGAGATGAAACACGATCTCCGCATTCATCGATCGTAGGTTGCTTTTCGCTTCCAGCTTGATCCGCTCCCGTAAGCCATGAGGCATACGAACGATGAACTGATCATCATTTCTTCCTGGAAAATCCATAGTCACGACTCCCGATGAAATTACGGTGATATAAATGACCGTAATTTCATTGACAGTCAACCAAAGAAATTACAGTGATTTCGCATTCGTGTGGAGGGACATATGGTAGCTGACAGGAAGCCTGGGCGCGGGTCAGACCAGTTTCCGCTTCGTTTTCCAGATGGAATGCGCGAAGAAATAAAACGGCTTGCTGATGAAGACGGCGTCTCGATGAACTCTAAAATCATCGAGCTACTGAACTTCGCTATTGAAAATAGTGGACTTGATATTGACGCCCTTCTGCGGGGTACGTCGGACCTTCGTGCAGCTTTTGGTCGTCAACAAATGCTTATGGACAAGCAACAAGAGCTTGCCGCATCCGTACTGTGGCACGTTCTTTCTTACGCCGATAACATTCCCGTCGATCTGTTGATTTGGGCGGATAATCTTTTGCGGTTGATTGAAGCCGGTCCATCGTCCAACTCAAAACTGGATGAGGTCTCGCTTTCTGACGCGCTAGAAAGCAAAGCTGATTTAATCAGGCGGATAGGTGAAATAAAAAAACGTCAAAAAGCTTTTTCGGAGCGAACTGTTTCACGAATTCTACAGGATAGAGGCGAAAAAATTGAAGATATTCGCCGAGCTTTCAATTCGAATACATCTAAAAATAATGAACCTGAAAATTAACTGCGGATGTATACTGATTTCAGCCGGAACCGTGCTCCTTCCCGATCCTCACTAGAGGCGAATCCATAACGTGATGGCTGGCTATCGCGAAATCTCACAGGAGTATGCCAAGCAGGGAATAAACGCCGCCTTTATCCTGAACGGTGGCGCTGCGCTTGCGCTCCTCAGTCAAGCCGCTGATCTGAAGGATCAGGGCCTCGCCTCCTCCGTTACCGGCGGAATGCAGGTTTGGGCGGTCGGCACGGCGTTGGCGGCAGCGACATGGATTTTCGGCTTCATTTCCACACGCTATGTCGATAAGAGCGAGCCGGAAGCCGGCATGATGGAAGCCCACCTCAAAACTTCTGACGCCTATATGTTTGCCGGCATTGTCTCGCTCGCTGCTTCGATTCTATTTTTCCTGATAGGCTATATTATCCTTGCATTCGCTTTCTCCTGATCGGTGAAGATGCGGCAAACCGCCCGCGATGGCCCAACCGGTATGCTTGTAGAATCAATCATTTTTGGCTGTAGGGCTGGCTCGCACAAATTCGGCACCCCGCAAATGGAGACCATCTTGGCCCAGCAGGAAAACACCCAAGCCACCTTTGAATTTCATGGAAGCCCGGAGGGCATCGAAGAGCTTATAGCCGAAGTTAAATCCATCACGGATTTCGAATACGAGATTACGGTCGATGGCGATATTAGAACACTCCGCTGCTGCAAAAAGCTCGGCGAACTAATCGGCCGGATATCAAGCTAACCGGAGGTGACATGAACGACGAAGCGGAATTGGAACGGGAGCGCCGGACAGACCTTGCCAAGGTGAACATCGAGCCGGAAAAGTTCATACCTGGCTCCTACGGCTGCCACGAGGCACTTCACACCGCCTCGCTGCTCATGGAGATGGTCTCTCGCCACCTGATCGAACATCCGACGATAATGCTCGACCGGGAATTCTATGCGCGGGCGCGCCGCATCCACGGCGACCTATTCGATTTATACCAGGCGATCGGCGCGAAGCATCTGCCGCGCTGACGCATCAACGTTGACGCACATTGACGCTGACGCGTCAGACAACAGACCCAAAGGAATCAAATGAACGACGACGAAACTCAAGTTTTGCGGGCGGCGCGCGACCACCTCCTCGCCAGCGGTCATATGAAGTCGGTGGCAGCATACCAACAGGAAGGTCGCGTTCTGCAAGGTGTCCCGGATGCGCAACTGGCCGAAGGGTATGTTGCAGCCGTAACTGCCTGGTCACTCGACATCGATGACGAAGAACGCTCGAAGCAGATGAACGCCCATATGGGAGAGCTTACGCTACGCAACATCCCACTACCGCACGAGCACGTAAAGGAACCAATGGCACTAGTGGCGAAAAAGCTGGCCGACAAGCTTGCCAAAGCCGATCCTGAGGTTTTCACTATGCTCGGCAAGAAGATGCTGGAAAGCTACGAAGCCGACATCAAGAAGTCCCAATAAAGCTTTGCGAGCTATTCAAATCCGACCTACGAGCTACTTCAGCCTTCGAAGCTGTACGCACCGACACATTAGAACGATCGTACGGGGACCGCATGCCACGCGACGTGTACTACTTGTGCTCTTTTGTTGGTTTCCACGCAGAACTGAGCCGGTTAGGCGCATAATTTCCATTGAGAATTGAGCCATGTGAACCTTCCCCCGACGCTTCGGCACTCTTGCTATCGTCGGCCGACGGCTTCGCGGGGCCACGCCATTGCGTCCAGAGAAGGCGGTCTCGATTGGCACGAAATGCCTCGTAGCCGCCCTTGAACGGGATCTTACCCGTTACGACCTGTTCGTCCAGCCATCCGCCATAGATCGCGTCGCCAATCGGCGCAACAATACGCTCGCGGCGGCGCAAGACTATTGGCCAGATAGACGCAATAGAAACTCGTGAGCTGGCGTAGGTCGCATTGCGATTGTCCAGGGTTGTAGTTGCCCCCAAAATACCGGACAGGATCAGGTTGGGATCGTCTGAGTAGCCTGCCTCACTCGCTCGGAGATTTCATTGATCATGTCCTCATCTCCAGTGATGGAAAGGCCAATATAGGTCTCTGCCTCTATAATGATTTCTTGTCCGGCCAATCGCGCCTGAACGGTCTCAATTTCCTGCGAACCAGCAACGAAACAATTCCGACTTTCGACTGAAGCACCAAGCTGCTCCATAACATCCATGACCGTTGTTCGGAGGGTCTTATCGTATTCCGGACCCAATATCACAGTTACTGTCATCAAATTCTTCCAATGAACGAGGGCTGGCGTGCCTTGTCGGCCAGGAATTCCTTTGGCGACCGGTAGCCGAGAGCTTTGTGAGGGTGAAAGCGATTGTAGTGCTCGAACCAGACTGGCAGTTGGTCGATGACCGTCTGGGCATCGGGAACGGGGTTTACCGAGACGTAATCGCGCTTGAAAGTTTTGACAAAGGCTTCGGCTATGCCGTAAGCCCACGGTGAGGG
>UCEY01000083.1 GCA_900471605.1 Hyphomicrobiales bacterium
GCAAACCCGGGGCGGTTCAGTCTGATCGTTGGTCAGCGAGGAGAGCGTCACGCCCAGCAGGCGGACCGGACGCTTGAACGGATAGACGGTGGCAAGCAGCGTCGATGCCGCCTCCATGATCCCGGCAACGCCCGCGACAGGAGAAGTCTCCGTCCTGCTTCGTGTTGCCTGTGTGAAGTCCGAATACTTGATCTTCACGGTCACCGTCCTGCCGCTGATCGATTTTGCCTGGCAATACGACCAGACTTTTTCCGCTAGCGGTTTGAGCTCAGTGGTGGCCAGGGCAAGATCGTCGATGTCATCGACAAACGTATCTTCGGCGCCCACTGATTTCCGGATCCGGTCGGGTCGGACAGGACGCTCGTCGATCCCGCGAGCGATGCCATAAAAGTAGGGACCGGATTTCCCAAAGTTCTCTGTCAGGAACTGCAGCGATTTCGATTTAAGGTCGGCTCCGGTCTCGATGCCGAGACGGTGCATCTTCTCGGCGGTGGCAGGACCGACGCCGTGAAACCTCTTGACCGCGAGCCCTTCGACGAAGGCCGGCCCGTTCTTCGGCGTGATGACGGCCTGGCCGTTCGGCTTGTTGAGGTCGGATGCCATCTTGGCGAGGAACTTGTTATAGGAAATGCCGGCCGATGCATTGAGACCAGTGACGACCTTTATCTTCGCGCGGATCTCCAGCGCGATCTCGGTGGCAATCGGCATGTCCTTGAGATTCTCCGTCACGTCGAGATAGGCTTCGTCGAGCGACAGCGGTTCTATCAGCGGCGTATATTCCTCGAAGATGTCGCGGATCTGTTGCGAGACGGCGCGATAGACCTCGAACCGTGGTTTCACGAAAATCAGCTCCGGGCACTTCCGAGCCGCCGTCACCGACGGCATGGCCGAGCGGACGCCATACTCGCGGGCCTCATAGCTTGCCGCAGCAACCACGCCACGAGCAGCCGCGCCGCCGACCGCAAGAGGCTTGCCGCGCAGCTCCGGATTGTCGCGCTGTTCTACCGACGCATAGAAGGCGTCCATGTCGACATGGATAATCTTGCGAGCAGATGGTGCGGCCATGACGTTCATGCGGATCAACAGCGCGGAGGAAACAAAGAGAGAACATAGCAGCGGCCCGGCACGAATCCAACCCGACTAGATTGAGTTTTCCATTGGGACCGAAACAACCCGACCCGAGCGACGTTTGGTACACGATGACCAAACGCAGGGAGAAACTCATGTCTGACGATAGCACCACTACCATCCGCGCAACCTTTAAGACCCGCGAGGCCGCGGACCTTGCGATTGAACATCTTGTGCAGCAGCATGGAATTTCCCGGCCCGATATTTTCGTGCAGCCGGTCGCCTCTGAAAACTCTGCGGGATCCGCACCTTCCGGCGGCGACGTCGGAAGCAATGGCGATGCGCGGACTGATGCACCTTTGGATAGTGAAATCGAGGTTTCGGCCGATATCGCGGCCGACAAGATCGCAGCGGTGCAACGGAGTTTCGGCGATCTGGACGCAATCCGGGTTTCGGGACGTTGACGAAGCCGGGCAGGCTCTTAGGTCCAGACGTGATCGCCAACACCTTCGCCGGAAGGGCCAGACAAGGCCTAGAATAACTCTCGCAACCTCATCGCTTGACGGATACCTTATCACCATACACCAATGGCCTTGCAGGCGGCTTGGAGCTTTTCCGATATGCCCTCGACTCGCGCATCGTACCGAATGGTCTTGCGGCAGAGCAGAAAGTGGAAGGAAGTCCGTGATGGCCGACGACGTCACTCAGCTTTTCAATCGTTCAAGCGTCACGCGTACAGCCTCTGCCGAAGAAATCTCCGCAGTCGAGGCGGAGATCGGCGCGCTGCCGCCGTCCTATAAAACTTTCGCCGAAACATTCGGTTATGGCACGACCAACGGCCTTTTCGTCATCGAAATGCCGTTTAACATGTTTGGCCATGGCGGGCTTGTCGCTCGCGGAGACGCTCTCCACGAACAGGTTCACTGGCTGGTCGATCAACTTCGGGAAGACGGCGCCGAGGTTGGCGATCTCGATTGCCTCGAGCCTTATGGCGAAGAAAGCCAGGACGTCGCCAGCTTTTTCGACGACCTGCGTTTCTACGGTAACAGCATCAATGGTGAATACCTGTGCTGGCGGCGTGACAAGGACGGCGCGTTTAAATTCTACGTCATCGACCGTGCCTGCCTCTCAATCCGTTTCGCCGGAACGAGCCTGATCGAGTTCATCCGCAGAACGCAGACCGAAGATGTCAAGACCTTGCTCGGCTCGGGATATGAAAAGCTGCCACGCACCTTCGAAGGCGCGACCGCGGAGGGATGAGCTTACCCATAGACGCGAGCGCAAAGGTCGTTGAGTTAGATCTGTCGCCAACGGTTACGGAGGTGGTTGGGGTTCCTTACACTGTGCGCTTTGTATATCACTCAGTCTGTCGCAATGAGCCCTCATCCCCCAGTTCCGATGATACATTTAGCCCTGAGATGATCATGATAAACAGAACGCCCGAAAGCAGAGTCTGGCGCAATCTGGTCGTTCTACCAAGCATGGACGCAATCGACGCTGAAATGATGGCCGACCTCGGTTTGCGATGTACGAGTTTCGCTGCTCTGCAAGTGCAACTCCGGAAAGCCATGACGGCCAGTAACTTTGATCCCGAAGCATCGCTGACGTTGTGGCAGGCAGCACTCGACCAGATCGAAGGCTCGCTCGGAATCCAGATGAGGCGGGATTTTCAAGCGTGGGGAAAGGCATTTCCTTGCGATTCCGATACGGTTCTGAGCGAACTTGACGCGTGGGAACGAACATGGCCGGATCTCGCGAATGTTGTTCGTGCTTCTCCATCCGCAATTCCATGGGGAAAGGACCTAGCGATCCTCTACGGCTCCATGATGCGGGAAACCGACTTCGAGAGAAAGCTGGATGAGCGTCTTTGCTATCCGCCGAGCGACTGGGACAAGATGTGCTTGAGCCATTACGCGAACGAAGATCGGATGTCGGAGGCGGAATTTTTTACGACGCTCGCATTGGGAGCCGATCGCCTGCAACTCTCACGCTATTGGAAGAAGGCTGCGGCATCGCTTTCCGATGAACAAAAGTCGGTCGTCTGGAAGCTAGGGCAGGATGTCTGGGCGCAGATGCACGGCACGATGACCCAAGCTGATCTGGAGGCGATGCGACATGAGCTTTCGGACGAACAAAACTTCCGTGACGCACTCGCATCTCTCGAGGCCTTCGACATGACGTCAGCTGAACTGCCGCACCCGGACTGTTTGCTTTCCGTTGCATGAGATGTCGTTTGGCATTTATTGTAAGAATGCGCCCGTTCCGGCAGGTGATTTGCTACCCTGTTGCAATTAATGGCCGATGTGCGCCACTGAATATTCTGGTCGCAGGTTCAAATCCAACCAAGAGCGAGGCTATCACCGCTCTTCGCCTTCATTTTAGTCCTCGAATCGGATGTGATGCACACCCGAAGCAGACGCCGCTCTGCGGCAGTGCCCCGTAGCCTATGCGCCACTTGCGAAAATCGCGATCTCTGCAGAAGCGTTAATAGTGATGACCGGACAGATCGCGCTGTTGTAGGCTATGCAATCATAACCCGGTTATTCTGGGCGGCCGGCGATGAATGCACGGCCCCTGTTGCGCTGAGGGTTCTATTTCGTCCGGCGCTCTTGGCTTCGTAGAGAAGCTTGTCCGCTCGTTCATACAACCTCGTAAAGTCGTCATCACCAGAGATAGATGTGATGCCCATACTCGCAGTTACGGGTCTTGCGAGGACCGGAACCGCCATGGCGACAGTCGCAGGGATCGCCTCGCGGCAAAGCTCGGCCTGTGCATCCACCTCGTGACCGCGCAGCAGAAGTAGGAACTCTTCGCCACCAAGGCGAAAGGCACGCACGTTCGGGCCGGCCTTAAGTGCGACGCCTACCGCCTTCAGCACTTCATCTCCGACACCATGCCCGTATCGTAAGCCCACGGTGAGGGC
>UCEY01000088.1 GCA_900471605.1 Hyphomicrobiales bacterium
GCGTCATAGTCCCATTCCGTGCGGCTGCCTGCCCCGTCCACATGCGACAGCTTGTTCCCATAAACGTCGTAGGTGAACAGCTCCTCGTAGTAGGTGGTCGTTGGTGTTGTGGTCTTAAAAGATCGCCGTTTGGTCACATTGCCCTTGACCGGCGGCGCCGCGTTGTCCGTGCTGCCGTCGTAATACAAGGCTTCATACTGCTCATAGACCGACGTCGCCGGATCGAATCCCCCCGATTGAATCCATCTGACGCGAGGCGACGACACGATATAAGTGCTTGTATTGTAGGGGTACGCAATGCCTGTCCAGGTCTCGTCGCCAGTCAGGTCCTTGCGGCCATAATCCTTGATCTGGGAGATGTTGCCATAGGCGTCGAAGGCCCGTTCCTTGCGCAGTGTAAGCGGGGTTCCGGTCTCGTTCAGCGTCGTCTCGGTCGCCGTGTTCAAGGCCTTATACGGCTTGGTGGCGGCATTGACCGCATAGGTCTCGGTGACCGTCTTGGAGGCGGTGTTGGCGCCATTGCGGATCACCGTCTTCTCCGGCAGGCCGTAGCTCGCCAGGTCCTGGCGGTAGGTGGTCTCGACTACCGGCCGCGCCGTCTCGCCATTGGCCAAAGGTTTGGTCATGGTGATCGTCTTGTAGCCCAAAAACTTGCGCGCCTTCGGGTCGTACAGCCCGCCCGCATAGGCATAGTCGGTCGCCGCCACCTGCCCGCGGCCGTCATCCACCCGCAGCTGCGTCACCGCATGCAGAACCTGCGGCATGAACACGTTCGTCCACCGCGTCGATGGCGTGTAATCAACCGAGACGACGCCGCCCGTCTCAAGCTTCACAGATCGCAGCAGATTGGGGTTGCCAGAGCCGGATTGCGACATCATGGGGTTGTCGGAGCCGGTTCTATAGTAGTCTGGCAAACCATCCCCGTTGAAGTCCCCATACGGGGTATAGTACTTGGGGAGCGTATAATTGGACGGCATCAAGTGCCAGCCGGTCAAATCAGAACTAAGTGAATATACAGTATTGCTTAAATATAGATCGACCTTGCCATCATTGTCTGCATCTTTCAAAGCGAGGCCATCGCTCCATGAGACAGTGGTGGCAGCAACATAGCCGCTGCCGGTGGAAAGATAGACGTACGCGGTACCACCTTCAATCCTGTAAATAAGGTCGGTCGCTCCATCCCCATTGACATCACCCAAGGTGCACGTGCTGCCGTAGGACACGAGGTAGCATCCAGCAATATCCACTGGTCCCCACGAGCCGTTCGTTACCTTGTAGGTTCCGTGCTCAGTCACCGCAGCTTGCCGCCCATTCGCAGCAAGATCAATCACGCCTCCAACATAACCTCCGATATGAGCGAGGACGTCTATCCCATCCCCGTCATGGTCAATCGTCACATTGTACAAATCTTGCAGATGATGGGGGTCCCGGGGAGGTATGGACAGTCCTTGCTGACAAGCGGGATGAGAGGCGGGGCATTCTCCGATAGTAACGCCTAGTCCCGGCGCAACGTCAACGATTTTGGCGCGATAGGTCTGGGTAAGCTGACCATCCCCATTTGACTCCCAGGAATACAAGACGACCGGAACATCTTTAGGTTTACCTGCGATGAACCGGCCGGGAGAGAACACTCGTATTTCCGACGAAGGAAATCCAAGATCGACTGCGGATGCCAGAGCGCCAACGCCATTAACGTCAAATTTATACAGCTGCCATGGGGTGAGCGAGCCAGGATAAAAGTCCAAGCCAGTAACCGTTTTGACGATCTGGAGCTCATCCTTGCCGTCGAAATCGAAATCTACCGCCGCCTCATGAATCGTTGTCTCCTGCCCACCGCAGCACGCCCTTGGCATATCCACCCACGTCTGCTGATAGCTGAACCCAACATTATCATAGGTCATCTGGCGGATGGTCTTGGACGTTGGGCCGGTGACGACACCAGCCGCGGAGACGTTGGCGTCGCGACCGTAGCGGTCGACCTTGGTCAGCCGCGAGGTGTTGGAGAACGGTGCCTGGTCATAGGTCAGCGTGTAGGCCGTCCGGAGCGCTGCCCCGACCTTCACCGCGATCGTCCTGATCCGCTGCTTGGTATAGGAAAGCCCAAGCCCGTTGGCCATCACCAGATAATCCGGTCGCGCCTCATAGTAGAAGTTGACGCTCATCCCGCCATAACTGACCACCGAGGGATAACATACCGGCAGGTCCGGGCAGGTGTAGCCGTAGTTGACGGTATTGCCATTGGTGTCGGTCACCGACGACAGCAGGAAGCGGCCGTCATGCTGAACCTTGTACTCCGGCGTGCCAGACGCCGGCGTGCTGCCGGAGATCGCCATCACCGACTTGAACAGCGACACTGTCCCGTCGCGGTCGGTCACCGTCCAGGTATTGGCCGCCGCATCGAAGATCACCCGCTTAAAATTCTCGTTCTCGGTCACATGCGTGCCGCCGGCCGAGCACGAGGCCGCCACCATGCCGGTGGTGCAGGTCACCAGTTCCTCGCCGTTCAGCAGATAGACGTCGCCTGCATCGAAGGCCGGATAACCGTAACCGGGTGTCGCCCGCTCGATCACGTCGAAACCGTCAAGGCCCCAGGCATAACCGAGCCAGCCCTGGTAGAGCCCGCCCAGCCGCGTCTTGCGCGCCGAGCTGTAGCCCAGAGAAAGCTTCGGCTCCAGTCCACGGAAGCCGGGAACGTCAATGCCGATCTTCTGGGTGAAGAAACCATTGCCGGTGATCTCGGGGATCGACGGTTTCTGTGGGGCGCTGGCCACTTGTATGGTACCGGCCGGCTCGCCGGCAGAGGACATCGTAGTAATCGCCTCCTGCTCGGCAGGTTTTTGGTTGCCACCATCCTCCTGCTCATTTGCAGGCTTCCCCAGCGCGGTCGTGCCAGCCTTGCCGGTTTCGTTCTCTGGATCCGCGGCACTGCCACCCGCGGCCTTGCTACCAGCAGCCCCTGTCCCCAAACCTTTTCCCTGCGGCTTGCCGAGCCCAAGCGTCCGGTCCACCGCAGGATCGTTCGACGATGCACCGGCACCGGCTCCCGGCTCAAGCGCCTCGCTTCCCGACGCGCTGCCCGAACCAGCCTGCCCGGATAGCCCAGTTCCCGTGCGGCCCATCGCGCCGCCACCAAGACCAGCACCACTGCCAAACCCGCCCGGCTTCACACCCTGCTCGGCCGCCAGCGCCCCATGCCCCAGCAGGCCGTCGGCAACCACCGCTCCCGTCATCCCACCCGAAAAAACCCAAAGCGATACCGTGGCGGCAAAAGCCGCAAAACAAACCCGACTGCGACGCATGAGCCCCTCGAAGCGAATCAATTCGTCATAAAAACACGACGCATCCTAACGTCGCACAACCCACCCCGTGCAACCACTTTGTGACGCCAACAACAAAAATATGAGTACATCACACTATATTAGAAATCGCTCGCATAGCGGGATTGAAACCTGTGGACAGAACCGGCGCGTGAGTTTTGGTCGATGGCGCCGAAGCATCCGTCCTATAGGATTACCCTCGTAAGTGGGCGGGTCATTTTCATGAAGCATTCAAAGTCGTATTGCCTGCTGGCCATTGCGCTGCTTTCAGGCTGTAGTTCGACTGATTCCATCAACGATGTCTTTTCGGTAAAACTGAACGAACTTGACGCGCGAGGGAAACCTCTTCCGGTTTCGCACGGCACGACTCACAGTTTCGCTGCATCCGCTTCGGATGCAGGCGTTTTCAGCGGTGCGTCGCAAGTGGGTACTGGAACCTTCCTCTCCTCCCAGCCTGCGATATCGACTGGCAAGACGACGAAAGGCGGCGAAGGCTATAGCCTCAATCTGGTCAATGCGCCGATCGCCGCGGCGGCAAAAAGCGTGCTCGGCGATACGTTGG
Organism: Hyphomicrobiales bacterium; assembly: GCA_900471605.1. GTDB lineage: Bacteria > Pseudomonadota > Alphaproteobacteria > Rhizobiales > Rhizobiaceae > Neorhizobium. The sequence continues at coordinate 3,880 of UCEY01000088.1, forward strand.
GCGCAAACTATGTTATCGATTCGCGGGTGAACGGCACGGTGACGCTTCAGACCGCGACACCTGTTTCGCGCGATGCGCTACTGGAGATTTTCGAATCGGCCTTGACCGTCAACGGAGCAGTGGTCACCAAGCAAAACGGCAACTATCAAATCGTGCCAGCCTCCGAAGCCTTCTCGTCCACTCCTGAAATTGCAACCGCGACGAGCCCCATCAGCGGACCTGGGATAAAGGTGCAGGCGATCGAACTCAAATATGTCGCCGCAGCCGAAATGAAAGGTATTCTCGATCCCATCAGCAGGCAGGGATCGATCCTGCGGATCGACGACCATCGCAACATTATCGTGCTCGCCGGCACCAGCAACGACCTCGCCGCGATGCGCAATGCTATCGGGATCTTCGATGTCGACTGGATGAAGGGCATGTCGGTCGCTCTTCACCCGTTGAAGGCGTCACAGTCCGCAGCGGTTGCCAAAGAGCTCACGTCGATCTTCGCGGCCGAAGACGGGCCTGGCAACAAGATCATCCGGTTCATCCCGAACGAACGCTTGAACGCCGTCCTCGTCATCACCTCCCGGCCGGCCTATCTCGCCCGTGCGACAGCATGGATCGCTAAACTGGACAGGCTCGCCAGCACGAATGAGGAACGACTGTTCGTCTACAACATCCAGAACAGACCTGCGAAAGAGCTCGCGCAAGTGCTGCAGTCCGTTCTGAAAGAGCGCCAGTCTACTGGGAGCGAGCAAGTCCAGATCGACAATCCGATCGCTCCGGACCTCGAACCTACAACGATAGCCACGGCCTACAACGAGCAGCGATCACGCCAAGCTGTGCCTGGCGATCCGAACACTCAGCCTAACAGCCCCTCTGCGGGGTCGCGCACACCCAAAACTTCGGTTGTAGCGGATATTGAGAACAACGCCCTCCTGATCTCAACGACCGCGCGGGAATACGAGCGGGTCGAGAAACTTCTCCGCCAGCTTGACGTCGTTCCGACGCAGGTCATGCTGGAAGCGGTCATTGCGGAGGTAACACTCGGAGACGAGCTCAAGTTCGGCCTTCGCTGGTTCTTCGAAAGCGGCCGTTCCAACTTTGGCTTTTCCGATCTTGCAAGCGGTGGGACCGGTGCCAGCTTTCCGGCGCTGGCGTGGAGCTACGCCACCAAGGACATCCGCGTGACGTTGAATGCACTCTCCAGCGTTACCGACGTCAATGTCGTTTCCGCTCCAACGCTGATGGCACTCAACAATCAGAAAGCCGTCCTGCAGATCGGCGACCAGGTTCCCATCGTGACACGCCAGTCCCGCAGCATCGACGATGCAGCAGCGCCGGTTGTCAATTCGGTCGAGATGAAGGACACCGGCATCATCCTGACAGTCGTGCCGCGCATCAACACCTCCGGCAAGATCATGCTGGATATTCAGCAGGAAGTGAGTGACGTGGTGAAGACCACTTCGTCCGGCATCGATTCACCAACGATCCAGCAGCGGAAAGTTTCGACGCGAGTGGTCGTCAACGACAATGAAAGCTTGGCACTTGGCGGGCTGATCCAGCAGAAGAACGATCTGGTTCGCACGCAGGTCCCGATCCTCGGTGACATTCCTCTCCTGGGAAATGCGTTCAAGAGCAAAACCGATACCATCAAGAAAACCGAGCTGATCATCTTCATCAAGCCGCGGATCGTCAGAGACGTCAACGAGGCCCGAAACGTGACGGAAGAGTTCCGGCAGCAGCTTGACTTCTCCTCGGACATCAAGAAACGGCGCGGCGGATCGAGCAAGCTCGAACAAGATATCAAACGCCTGAGTTATTGAGCTCTTCTGTGATATTCATCCTGACAGCCGTTCTGGTCATCTGCTTTGGCGTCATCTGCTACGTTGATTTCCGGTGGTTCATCATTCCGGACGCCGTCAACGTCACGCTCCTCGCCGCCGGATTGATGTTTCGGCTTCAACAGGGGTGGGTTGAGACGGTTACGGCCTGCGCATTTGCGTTGCTCGTCGCGCTTCTGATGTGGACCATACGTCAGGTGCATCTCAAACTCACTGGTCGCGTCGGTTTGGGCCTGGGGGATGTGAAGCTGGCCGGCGCGGCCGCTGTCTGGTTCAGCCCGTGGATGTTCCCAATCTTTCTGTTTCTGGCGTCGTCATTGGCGCTCGTTTTCCTGTTGATCTTCAACCTCGCCAGGAAAGACGTCCAAACTCAGAAGATCCCTTTTGGCCCTTTCCTGGCCGGGTCTCTGGTTGTCACCTGGAATCTTGAACGACTTTGCGAACCTTTCATCGGACAAATTTCATGATCAAATTCAGGCCTATTCTTAAATCTGGCATCAAGCGCCGGGCTGCCGTCGAGGGCTTTACCCTCGTCGAGCTTCTGGTGGTTCTGGCAATCATCGGCTTGATTGCCGCGCTCGCCACTCCCCAGGTTCTGCGCTATCTGGAGTCGGCTAAGGTTGACACCACCAAAGCCCAAATCAAGAATTTCGAAAGCGCACTAGAGCTCTACTATATTGATACCGGGCACTATCCAACCACGGAAGAAGGTCTTGCAGCCCTGGCCACCCGACCGACCAATGCCGCGACCTGGAACGGTCCCTACATCAAGAATGCCGGCGTCTTCAATGATCCATGGAATAGCCCATATCAATACCGAAGCCCGGCGGAAGAAAAACCGTTCCAGATCTTGTCCTTCGGACGGGACCGCAAGATGGGCGGTAGCGGCCAGGACGCTGACCTCGCCGGAAACTGATTACCGGCCGATATCGATGATCGCAATCCTTTCGATCGCCGTTTCGCGACCGGATCGGATACCGACGAGATTTATCTTCACCGCGTAGGGCAACGCTTCACGGTCGGTCCAGACATCTTTCCATGGTGGCGCCGAATATTCTGGCGACGCCAGATACGAGAACCTGACCGATTTCAGGGACGCGATGATCGTAAATTCTTCGCTCTGTGCCTTGGAAAACAATCTTCGTGGAATGTTGCTTTGCATGAGATCGAACTCATCCTGGTTTTGGCGAGCCCTTATCTCTACGTCACGCAGGGATAAGCGCTGACTGCCGACCATCGCGGTTGCCACAAGATTGAACCCTCTTGCATCACCGGAAAAGACAGCTTTTTTTGCCGGATCATCTTTGATGGGCGCCAAACGACGGGCCTGCCGAAGGAGAGATTGCAAGTAAGCGCTGGCAGCTTCGAGCTCCATCTCGGCGTCATTGACTTCCGTGATCCTGTGCATTGGTCGGAGCTGACCAATGGAAGCCACCATCAGCCCCGAAAGCAGCGCTGTGATGCAGAGCGTGACCAGCATTTCAACGAGAGTGAAGCCGCCGGTCTGCGAAGCTGCGTTATCTTTTGACGGCGTTTTCCGCGTGGCCATCTGAGGCATCAAAGATCAGGATTGAAGTAGAGGAATTTATGGGCCCCGCCTGAACGCGTGAACAGTGTCACAACTGCAAGCGCCCCCCCCTTTTCTCCCGCCTGTGGGGATTGGATAGGTACAACGTGAATCTTCCAGCGCAATGCTCCATTCGCCCCCTCTTCATCGCGTTGGGCGCGCAGAACCCGAGGCAAGGTCTCGATACGCAATACGTCTGCAAACCTGACAACCTCCTGACGATCCTCGGACATCGAGAGGCTTTTAGTGGCGATAGCGATAGCTTGCGCCGAAAGGGCCAGCGCTGTCGACAAGATCAGGAAAGCGATCAACGTCTCAAGCAGCGTAAAACCATCCCGACTGTTATCGAACCTCATGGGACGCCGCCTCGGTCAATATGGGGACACCCGTTAGCCAATTGACGAGCAAGGTGGCCTCAGGTGCATCGCCGGAATGAAAGCGGATCGTCCCCCCGGTGGCGCTGCCATTCGGGAAGAAGGTGATATTCCCCTGTTCCGCGGTCGTTCGGTTATCGCGGCCAACCGTGGCCGAAAAGGCGATCGCCGCCGGCATGACAATGGTGGCCACCTTGGCGTCAGATCGGATCGTGCCGCTCGTCGTTTCAAGAAACAGAGATCTTGGAATGCCCGTTTTAAGAGCGCTCAGCCGCGTCGATTGCGCCATATGAAGCACCTGCAGCGCGATGCTTTGAGGCGTCACTCTGGTCAATGACCGGTATGATGGAATGGCAAGAGAAAACAGAATTCCCATGATGGCCAGAACGACCAGCATCTCGGTCAGACTGAAGCCGGCAATGTCGTCTCTGGGAGTGATACTGTGCGCCATCACTGAATACTCAACTCATTGATCCCCAACAGCGCCGTCATCACCGAGACCACCAATCCGCCAATGAGGATGCCAAGGAATATCGTGATGGCGGGGGTCATCAATGCGAGCAAGCGATCGGTGAGCCGTTGAGCATCGGATCGCAACACGCCGGCAGCATTATCCAGGACCGTCGGCAGTTTGTTGACCTCATCACCGATCGCCACCAGCGACACGACACCTCGTGGAAAGAGGCCGCTGGCTGTGAAAGCCTCCGGCAATCTTTTTCCCGAGATCACCACGTCACGCATGGAAAGCAACTTTTCCCGGAAGGAGATCGCAGGGCAACAGCGGGCGGAAAGCGCAAGCGCCTCCGGTAGTGGAACCGCGTTGTCGAGAAGCAGAGAAAGGCTTTGCAGATATCGGGCAAGCGCGGATTGAGAAACGGCACGCCCAAGGAATGGAAGTTTGAGCAAAACTGCCGCGAAAGCGGTCTGTACGGACGAAGGCTGGAGAATGGCAAACGTTGCGATGAATACGATGCTCGAAAAAACTGCGAAAAGAATCACGGTATCGCTCAGCGCTTCTCGCACGCCCGAAAGCAAGGCAACGATAAAAGGCGGATTGCGGCCGGAACTTTCGAAAATTGGCTCCAGCGTCGGAACAAGAACGAACGTGACCACGCCTATCGCAAAGAACATCATCACCAACAGAAAGAGCGGATAAACAGACGCATCGATAAGCTGCTTGCGCTGCGCATCACGCTTTTGAAGATCAGCGGCGACAATCCTCATCACGTGAGGAAGGCGCGCGCTATGCTCCCCGCTTGAGATCAATGCCAAAGCGTCTTCCGGCAGACCGTTCAGGCTGGACAGGGCCACCGAGGGGGTAGCGCCTGATGACAACCTCTCAATTATTGTCCCGACAACTTGCCGGTCTCCAGATCGCGGCGCGGCATCCTGCATAGCCCGCAGTGCCTGATCGATGCCCAGACCCGCGTTCATCAAAACTGAAAGATCTGCAAAAAACCGCGTTTTGTTGAAGGCACGTCCAAAACGGATTGACGATGCTGTCCCCGGCTTTTCCGATCCGGAATCTGCGGCCGTCAAGGTGGAGACGGAAAGTCCTTCGGCTCTCAGTCTCCGTCGTGCGTCGACAATATCCAGCGCATCGATCTGCCCCTTCTGTTGCCGGCCCTGCGGATTAAAAGCCGTGTAGGAAAACCTCAGCATTTAGCGGTCTTCCAGCTCGACGACCCTCACAGCTTCGGCAAGCGTGGTCTTGCCCTCGGCCGCGAGCTGGAAAGCATGATCACGCATCAGCATCATGCCCTCTTGCTTGGCGATCACTTCGATCTCTTCCTGGCTTACTCCCTGTACCACTGCCTGGCGAACACGGTCGGACATCTGCAGGATCTCGAACGTCGCCTGACGGCCTTTGAAACCGGTTCCGGCGCAGGCAAAACAACCGGACTTATCCGCCAAATCTCGGCAGTGATCGCAACATTTCCGCAGGAGGCGTTGGCCAATAACCCCCTGCATGGTCGCGTCGATCAGAAATGGCTCAATACCCATATCCCGCAACCGACTGAAGGCGCCGATCGCGCTATTGGTATGGAGTGTCGAAAGAACCAGATGGCCCGTCAGCGCCGCCTGGATCGCGATTTCGGCAGTTTCACGGTCACGAATTTCGCCGACCAGGATGATGTCGGGATCCTGTCGGAGAACCGATCTTAAGGCGGACGCGAACGTCAATCCAATTGCAGGATCGATCTGCAACTGCGTGACCCCCGTCATCCGATATTCTACCGGGTCTTCCACGGTAAAAATCTTCACCTCGCGACGATTAAGTTCAGCAAGGATAGAATAAAGCGTCGTGGTCTTGCCGGAACCCGTGGGACCAGTCACGAGCACCATGCCATTTGGCCTTCCCGTGATGGTCCTGATCTTCTCTGCCGAAGCGGTATCATAACCGAGGGTTTGGAGGTCCAAACGTACCGTCTCGCGATCCAGGATACGAAGCACGACCGTTTCACCGTGGATCGAAGGAACGACGGAAAGACGGAAATCGACCTCCTGCCCTCGCACGGAAAGCCGAAGCCGGCCGTCCTGCGGCAACCGCCGCTCCGCAATATTGAGGCGGGCCAGAATTTTCAGGCGGCTGATCACGCCGGCATGCAAAGCGTGAGAAACGCTTTCCACATGGGTCAGCATTCCATCGCGCCGAAACCTGACACCCATGGAATTGGCCTCAGGCTCGAGGTGTATGTCCGTCGCCCTTTCATCGACCGCCTTCTGGATAATCCTGGAGACGAATTTTACGACCGGCGCGTCGCGCGCGATATCCTGCAGCCGCTCGAGATCCACATCGGCGACCGCGTCAACGCCATCAACTAAGCCAACAGGTTCTGAGGTTTGCCTGATGTCCCTGATAAAATCATCGACCGCGCTTCGGGGCGTTATTTCCAATCGAACAGGAAGTTCAAAGAAATAGCTCACCGCGCCGATGGTATCCGCGTCGAAGGGATTGGCGACCGTGAGCAGCAGCTCACCATTCTCCGCAAGGCGAGGAACGATTGCTTTGTCTGCCGCGAAATCAAGGCCAAGGCGTTCGAGAAGCTCGTTGCTTTCCATCGCAGGAAGCTTCGCCACGGACCCTATCTGCAGGAACCGGGCCAGTTCAGTGGCAATGGCCACCTCGGGCAGGATGCCCAGCTCTCGAATGATGACGTCAACAGGATGGCCCGTCTTTCGCTCAGCCGCTCTGGCACGGCTTGCCGCCTCCATCGAGATCCGTTCCGAATCTTCCAGGTAGGTCAAAAACGCCTGAGGAGATGCCGAAGAGGAGATCATGTAAGCACTTCCTCCAACACCCGAGTGACATCCCCATCCAGCAAAGACGCGCAACTTCCTTTGCTCTTGGGCACAGGAGGTTTCGTGTCTACATCATTAGTCGCGACCTTCTGGCTTGGGCCACTACGGGTCGCCGCGGAAAAAACCGAGGCGGACCCTGTCCAATCATCTCCATCGAATAGTACCGTCTCGATCGTGTAAAACATCGACGCACCGCCTGTTTCCTTCGACCTGGAGAGAATGGCTCGCCCCTCCCGCACCGAAAAAACGTGACCCAGATCCGCTAGCGCGATACCGCGAAGCGCCTCGAAATCATGCAGCTCCGAGATATCTTCGAAGGGGGCATGTTTCGGCCCGGCATCGATGTCCCGATCGTCACCATTGCCCGTAGCCGGCGACCGAAACCGCATGACTTTTTGTGCGGTGTTCTGAGCATCGATCCCGCTCAAACCCATGCCTTTGAAACCAGCAACCAGCAGTGGCTCCTCTGCCGTATTCAGATTAATAAGGCTTACATGCGGGATGATCGCGATTTTCATGGAGACGTCCTTGATAGCGCACTCCGACGCGAAAAGGCCTCCGCTGTCCACCACCCCCCGCCAGCGAGAATCGGCACCAATCCGCCAAGCAATATAGCCATTGATGGCCTGGACGGCGTTCCTGAGACGGGCCTGGTTATATTCATGTCCGACGGTCAGTGCCTTTAGCCGGGAAGAGGCCGCGAACGGGGCCAGAAACATCGCAAACAGTAAGATGAAGCCGAGCACGGCCAGCAGTGCAAAGCCGCTATCGTCGGAATCCCCTTGTCTTTCAGTTTGCTGGGCCATCGGCTCTTTTCGTTCCAGTGTCATAGAGCGAGAAGACAGCGCTGGATGTGCCGGTGCTAAGCGACATCCGATCCGCTTCGATGGACACGATGGTCCACCCCAAGACCCTCTCCCCCTCCCCGAACCAATCCACGTTTTTTTCATCTGTCGCGATCAGGGCTGAGAACCTGCCGCTAACCGTCCTGGTCCCGCGAAGCTTGATGTTCGGTGGCGATGGTGCCTGGCTGGGTGGAGCTTCCATGACGACCGGCGCGACGGGCTTCGCGACCGGCGTAGGCGGCGGAACGAAATCACGCCGCGTCGGGCTGAAGACCGGACGGACAAGCGTCTCCGGCAAGTTCCAATCTGCGACTGTTACAGGCTGGTTCCTGTCTTTGGAGGCCGACACCGCAGCGCTCCTCGGCAGTTCCATGGCGAGCGGCGAAATATCCACGCTCATCCCGAAAATCGCGGCATTGAGCCCTGCAAGGCAAAACAAAGCCGAGACCATCAACAACAGGGCTAGCCATCGTCCATCGAATGATCTCAGCATATCATGGCTTTCCCTTCTCGGGTAAAACCACCGCTGGGTTGACCGCACCATAGACCGCAATCTGTCCGGCAAGTTGAAGGGGTTCCGATAGCACGCCTTGTAGAATCCTGTTGGTTCCACGGACCGCTACCTGACGGATGATCAAAGGTGGTTCGGAGGTTTCAAGCTGTCGGACGACCTCATGAAAAGCTTTCAAACTTCCTTCCATGTCTGCACGTACGCCGACATAAGCTGCACCACTGAGTTCAATCTCCGTCGTGCCACTGATCGATGCAATCGTGGCCCCCGATGAACGCGCGATCGCATTGACTCGCTCCTGAAGCTTAGCTTGGATGGCCGGAAGGCTCTCGCCCTCGATGAACAGGGTTCCTGCAGCAGGTTCCCCGCTTGAGGGGTTAACATCGGTCAAAGGCTTGCGCGCAGTGATCTCGTTGAGCCGGAAAAGCTCAGCCCGCATGTCCGCGATATGGGTAACCTTGGCCGATAGAAAGGCCCCCAGATAGAGGACCGTGGCGCCGACAATGATAATGCCGAGGCTCAGGATGCCCAGCGCCACAGAGCGCTGCACATAGCGGGGCGCATTCATCAAGGTGATCAGCAGTTCCGTCATGCAGGTTGCACCCGCAATCGGATCTCGAAGCGTTCGCCGGACTGACCGGGAATACGCACAACCGGCGAGGTGAAGTTTGGCGCCGAAAAAAGTTCGGAGGCATCAAGCGTAGCGATAAGGGCCGCCGCCGACTCCGTCGCAAAACCGGTGATCGTTAACATATCGCCATCGATTACGATATCCGTCAGCCAGGCGTCATCCGGCAAAATCCGGGTCAATTCCTCCCATACTCGAACGACAGGAACAGACTGCGCTTTGCCCTTCCGGGCCGCCTCAACAGCCGCGATACTCTTCAGTTGCCGATCTAGGAGTTTTCGCACCTGTAGAGCTTCAGTGCGCCGGGCCTCCACCACGCCGGCGAGTTCCTCTTGAGCTGAGGAATAGTTGAAAAGCAGGTGCGCGTAGGTGGCACCGCCTGTGGCGATCACGATCGCAAACGCCGCCAGCAAACCGTTTCGCCAGTGACGGAGGTGATGGAATGCGGGATGAAGGTTTTCGAGGGCACGAGAGGGAAGCCAAATTACCTGGCCATCATCGACAATGCCCACCCGATTAACCCGAGGCCGCATGGCGGCGATTTCGGCAAGTTTTGGATCAATCCTCTCCTTCTTTATAACGTAGAATGAGGATTGGCGATCGTCGTCCTTATCTGGTGCGGGCAGCACGTAAATGTCTGCAAGAGCGAAAGGGGTTTTTTCCTGGACGGCGGCGCTGGCAATCTGCATCAATCGACTGAATGGCAGGCGCATGGTTGCCGACTGGAACTTGAGATGCGGCGCATCGAATACTGGACCACCGAGACCATGCGTAGATCCTTGAGTAAGTTTGCTCAACCCCAGTTCAACGGAAGAGCCGCTTGAACTGGCCTCTGCCCCTTTCGGCGAATCGGCACTACGAAGTCTTGATCGCCTTTTGAATGCGTTCAGCAAGGGCAAGACTGCGGATCTCCACCAATCCAAAATATCTCTGATCTTGCAAAGAAAAGACACTGAACATCCCCACATTATGGATCAAGGATAGCGCGCTCTGGACCATTATGTTTGTAGAGGGAACTCTATCCACAGGTTCCGAGGGCGTGGCATAAATGGATCGTCAGACGCGGTTGCAGCGGCACCCTTCGAACCATTTCATCCGGATCTCGGCGTGGCTCGTCTTCGGCAAAGAGAGTCGATTAATAACCGACGTAAGCGAATTGCCGCAGGCTAGACCGGCATATATTTCGAGATCTTCTCTGCCTTCCCAAGAAGCACAAACCCCGTCTCTGGATCATCGAACTCGCCAAAATAAAATCCAGTCAGTACATCTTCTGACACCAAAAATTCAATGAGATCTGGATCCAAATCGGTAGCTTGGAGCCACCCTCGCTGCGCGGATTGGGTGATCGCCGACTCTGTTTTTGAAAAGCAGAGGTAGGCATTTTTTTCATCGACCATCACGTCACAGACCGAAGGAGTAGGTTCGCCGTCGACGGGCATATACCCAAAGTATTTCACACCACCTTCGTACGTAACTTCGTATTCTGCCCTCACCTTAGATTCGGGAACCGTTACCCCCTTTTTCTCCAGTGCTTTCCATAATCTCAGATGCCTGACGATCCGCGTAGGCGTTTGTAAAGCTGTATTTCCGACCAATAGATAAGCGTGAAGCCCGATCTCAATCGTCCGAACGTAGCCAAACAATGCCTTGAGCGCGACTTCAGCAGACGGTTGCCTGTCCGTGGACATAACGGAGAAACATACCGCCGATATCGGAGTTCGGATCGGTAAAACCGACCTAAGTTTCAATATGTCGTTCGGCGCACGAATATCTTCAGCATATTGAATACGCACATTAGTAATCATAGTGACCTCCCCACTTATCATTAAAGTGAGGCCCGCGATTTTGGGAGGGGTTATCTGGATAGAAATGCCCTTTGGAATCCTCACGAATACTTCTAGTCGCAGTGCCCCCTCCTGGGGTTTTCACTTCAAATTCATACACGCGCCCTGGCTGAAGATCACCCCTTTTGTCGTAATTTGGTTTAACATTAGATGGTTGTTGGCTGGTCGGGATACCGGATGATCGCTTGGCTTCGTTGAAGGCTCCGGAACGCCCCGCCCCTGGAGGAGTGAGATTTGGTGGGCGTGCCCCGGCGGGCGCGCTGGCACCTCCGC
>UCEY01000093.1 GCA_900471605.1 Hyphomicrobiales bacterium
GCGTCATAGTCCCATTCCGTCCGGCTGCCCACCGGATCAATTTGGACCGTCCGATTGCCATAGACATCATAGGCATAAGTCGTCAGGTTGACAGTCCACACGTTATCGGAGCGACCATCCTTTATGACTTGTTCAAACCACGTCACATTTCCCTTCTCCGCCGGCGTGGTGTTGTAATCCCAGATATTGTCGTAGTGATAAATGTCCCAGGCCAGATACTCGCCGGTGGTGATATTCATCACTCGCCGCGTGTGCGCGGCGGAAACGAGATATTTCGAGGTATTAGGCGGGGTGTAGTAGAACTCGGTCATACTTTCATCGCCACTGACGTCGGTTCGTCCGAGATCGCGGATGTGAGTGATATTGCCGTAAGCGTCGAAGATCCGCTCCTTGCGCAAAGTCAGAGAGGCTCGTTGTTCGATCAGCGTCGTTTCGGTCGCCGTGTTCAACGCCTTGTACGGCTTGGTGGCAGCATTGACCGCGTAGGTCTCCACCACCGTCTTGGAGGCCGTCTCCGCACTGCTGCGCAGAACCGTCTTCTCCGGCAGGCCGTAGCTTGCCAGGTCCTGGCGATAGGTCGTCTCGACCACCGGACGCGCCGTCTCGCCATTGGCCAGAGGCTTGGTCATGGTGATCGTCTTGTAGCCCAAAAACTTGCGCGCCTTCGGATCGTACAGCCCGCCCGCATAGGCATAGTCGGTCGAAGCCACCTGGCCGCGTCCATCATCCACCCGCAGCTGCGTCACCGCATGCAGAACCTGCGGCATGAACACATTCGTCCACCGCGTCGATGGCGTGTAGTCAACCGAAACAACCCCGCCAGTCTCCAACTTCACCGACCGCAAAAGGTTAGGGTTGCCGGAGCCCGCCTGCGACATCATGGGGTTGTCGGAGCCGGGCCGCATCAGGTCCGGCAGACCGTCACCGTTGAAGTCACCGGAAGCGACGAAATGAGACGGTAAAGCGTAGTTCGACGGCAGAAGCTTGGCGCCCCCTGACGTAAACCCCAGAGCGTACACCCCGCCGCCGCCCTGGTAGATGTCGACCTTACCGTCATTGTCCGCGTCCCGCAAAGCCAGACCATCGCTCCACGAGAGCGTGGTGAGAGCAACGTAAGCCTTGCCCGTAGAAATATAGACGTGGGCGGTGTTCCCCCCAACTCGATAGATAAGGTCGGTCGCTCCATCCCCATTGACATCACCTAAGGTGCACGTGCTGCCGTAGGACACGAGATAGCATCCCGCAATATCCACTGGTCCCCACGAGCCGTTGGTCACCAGATAGGTCCCGTGTTCAGTCACCGCGCCTTGTCGCCCGTTGGCAGCGAGGTCGATCACCCCACCAACATAACCACCGATATGGGCGATGGAGTCGATCCCATCCCCATCATGATCGACCGTCACGTTGTACAAATCTTCCAGATGGTAGGCGTTCCTCGGCGGTATAGACAACCCTTGCTGACACGCTGGATGAGAGGGGCATTCTCTAATGGTGGCGCTGAGCCCCGGGGCAACGTCGATGACCTTCGCCTGAAAGGATTGAACGGGCTGGCCGTCTACGTCGCTACCCCAGGAATACAAGACAACCGGAACATCCTTAGGTTTGCCTGCAATAAAGCGACCAGGAGAGAACACCCGTATCTCGGGCCACTGAGTTCCAAGGTCAACAGCAGAAGCTAAGACGCCAAAGCCATCGGTACCGAACTTATAGAGCTGCCATGGAGTGAGTGAGCTAGGATAGGTGTCCTGGGTGACTGCTTTGACAATTTGAAGCTCATCTTTGCCGTCGAAATCGAAATCTGCGGCAGCCTCGTAAATCGTTGTCTCCTGTCCACTGCAGCATGGCCCCGATAACCAAGGTTGCTCATAGCGAATCCACGTTAGCCCATAATTGAACCCGACATTGTCATAGGTCATCTGGCGGATGGTCTTGACGGTCGGGCCGGTGACGACGCCTGCCGCTGAGACGGTGGCGTCGCGGCCGTAGCGGTCGACCTTGGTCAGCCGCGAGGTGTTGGAGAACGGTGCCTGGTCATAGGTCAGCGCATAAGCGGCTCTCAATGCCGTGCCGACCTTCACCGCGATCGTCCTGATCCGCTGCTTGGTATAGGAAA
>UCEY01000010.1 GCA_900471605.1 Hyphomicrobiales bacterium
AAGCGGGAGGATTGTAGGCACGGGTTGGAAGGGCGGGGATGATGATGCCGTTAAGTCATTGGAGATGCTGGGCAGGGGCGATGAATTGTCCACGGCGAAACCGAAGGACGGCGTTGGAAGGCGCNNAAGGGGGGAGATCGGCCAGAAGCAAGATCTTGCCTGACCAGGAGCCTTGAGATTGCCGTACTCCACTCCCTGCCGACTTCCTGCCCTTGCACAAATCACAGAGGGACCGCTGAGCACGCCTCCTTCGATCTCCCCCCTTGAGGGGGAGATGTCCGGCAGGACAGAGGGGGGTGTGACACTGCACAAGCTCTTTCAAATCGCCCGACGACCGCACTCGTCAGCTCTCCGAAATAGGACTTCCGGAAAGCATGATGCGGTCGCTTCGAAGGACGTTCTAGGCTGCCGCCTTCTTCTTCGCGATACGAGCACGGATCGACTCGATATCCGCCTTGGGCGTCGCCTTGAAAAGCGTGCGGGTGTATTCGTGCTTCGGGTCGGAAAACACCTCGTCGCGGGTGCCGTATTCCACCGCCTCGCCGAAATACATCACCATCACCTCGTCGGCGATGTAGCGCACCACCGACAGGTCGTGGCTGATGAAGACGTAGGTGAGGTCGAATTCGTCCTGGAGGTCGGCGAGCAGGTTCAGCACCTGGGCCTGCACCGAAAGGTCGAGCGCCGAGACCGGTTCGTCGAGGACCAGCAGTCTCGGTTTCATCATCAGCGCGCGGGCAATCGCGATGCGCTGGCGCTGGCCGCCGGAGAACATGTGCGGGTAGCGGTTGTAGTGTTCCGGGCCGAGGCCGACCTTGGTCAGCATTTCGCTGGCGCGGTCGCGGCGTTCGGCAGCCGACATGTCGGTGTTGATCGCCAGCGGTTCGCCGAGCACGTCGCCGATCTTCTGGCGGGGGTTGAGCGAACCATAGGGGTTCTGGAAGACGATCTGCACCTTCTGGCGCATGTCCTGGGTCAGGTGGCCCGGGCGGGTATCGACCTTCTTGCCGTCGATCAAAAGGTCGCCGCCGGTCGGTTCGTCGATGAAGGTCAGCATGCGGGCAAGGGTGGACTTGCCGCAGCCGGATTCTCCGACGATCGCGAGCGTCCTGCCGCGTTCCAGCTTGAAGGAAACGCCCTTCACCGCATGGATGATCTTCTTCGGCTTGAAGAGGCCGCCCGGCAGTTCGTAATCGCGCTTGATGTCGCGCACTTCGAGCATGGTATTATTCGTCATCGTCTCGCTCATGCGCCTACTCCGGGCGCCGGTTCCGGATTGCCGTCGAAGAAGGCGGAAACGGTGGTGAGGCGGTCGCCGGTGGCGTTTTCCGGCAGGGCCGCCAGCAGCGCCTTGGTGTAGTTGCTCTTCGGGCTTTCGAAGAGGGAAAGCACGTCTGCCTCTTCCATCTTGCGGCCCTTGTACTGCACGACGACGCGGTCGGCGGTCTCGGCGACGACGCCCATGTCATGGGTGATCATGATCAGGCCCATGCCGTTTTTGGCCTGCAGCGCCATGATCAGGTCGAGGATCTGCTTCTGGATCGTCACGTCGAGCGCTGTGGTCGGCTCGTCGGCGATCAAGAGCTTCGGATTGCAGGCGATCGCGATGGCGATCATCACGCGTTGGCATTGGCCGCCGGACATCTGGTGCGGAAAATGGTTCAGCCGCTCTTCCGGGTTGGGCAGGCCGACCTGTTTGAACAGTTCGATGGCGCGGGCGCGGCGGGCCTTGCCGTCGAGGCCGAGATGGATGCGCAGCACTTCCTCGATCTGGAAGCCGACCGTGAAGCACGGATTGAGGCTGGCGACCGGTTCCTGGAAAATCATCGCGATATCCTTGCCGATCAGCTTGCGGCGCTCGGCCGGGCTGATGTTCTGGATGTCGCGGCCTTCGAAGAGCATGCGGTCCGCGGTGATCTTGGCGGTCCAGGGGAGAAGTCCCATGACGGCCAGCATGGCGACGGATTTGCCGGAGCCGGATTCGCCGACGATCGCCAGGACCTCGGCCTTTTCGACCGAGATGGAGACGCCGTCGACGGCGCGGAACCAGCCGGTCGCGGTTTCGAATTCGACGGTCAGGTTGTCGATTTGCAGAAGCGCCATTCTCTAGGACCTCTTCAGTTTCGGGTCGAGCGCATCGCGCAGGCCGTCGCCCATCAGGTTGATGGCGAGAACGGTGACGAGGATGGCGATGCCGGGGAAGGTGACGACCCACCAGGCGCGCAGGATGAACTCACGCGCTTCGGCAAGCATCGTACCCCATTCCGGGGCCGGCGGCTGGGCGCCCATGCCGAGGAAGCCGAGGGCGGCCGCATCGAGAATGGCGTTCGAGAAGGAGAGCGTCGCCTGGACGATCAGCGGCGCGGTGCAGTTCGGCAGGATGGTGCGGAACATCAGGCGCAGTGGGCCGGCGCCGGCAAGGCGGGCGGCGGTCACGTAGTCCCGGGTCTTTTCCGCCATCACGGCGGCGCGGGTGAGGCGCACGAAATGCGGCTGCAGGGTGAGCGCGATGGCGATCATGCCGTTGGTGAGGCTGGGCCCGAGGATCGCGACGAGCACGAGCGCGAGCAACAGCGACGGGAAGGCGAGGATGATGTCCATCAGGCGCATGATGACGGTATCGACCCAGCCGCGGTAATAACCGGCGATCAGGCCGACGAGGATTCCACCGGTGAGCGACAGCGTCGTCACGAACACGCCGATGAACAGCGAATATTGCGCGCCGTAGATGAGCCGCGAGAGAATGTCGCGGCCGACCGGATCGGTGCCGAGCAGGTAACCGGCGCGGCCGCCTTCGGTCCAGACCGGCGGAACCAGAACAGCGTCGCGATACTGTTCGAACGGCGAGTGGGGCGCGATGATCTGCGCGAACACGGCGACGAAGACGAGGCCCAGGAAAACGAACAGGCCGATGACGGCACCGCGGTTTTCGGAAAAATAGAACCAGAACTCTTTCAGCATCTGGCGGCGCATGGCGGAGCTGGAAACCGGCTCCGGCGCCTTCTCGATAAGGGTATCGGCCATGGGAGTTTCTCCTTCTTAGTGCCGGATACGGGGATTGATCAGGCCGTAGAGCAGATCAACGATGAGATTGACGAACATGATGATCGCCGCGATCAGCAGAAGGCCGCCCTGGATGACGGCGTAGTCGCGGCGGAAGACGCTGTCGACCATCCACTTGCCGATGCCCGGCCAGGAGAAGATCGTCTCGGTCAGGATCGCGCCGGCGAGCATGACGCCGATCTGCAGGCCGATCGTGGTGATGACCGGGATCATGGCGTTGCGCAGCGCATGGATGCCGACGACGCGGAAGGGCGAGAGGCCCTTGGCACGAGCGGTGCGGACATAATCTTCCGAGAGCACTTCGAGCATGGCGGAGCGCGTCTGGCGGGCGATGACGGCGAGCGGAATGGTCGCCAGCACGATCGAGGGCAATGCCAGATGGCTGATCGCCGAGGCGAAGGCGCCCTTCTGGCCCGACAGCAGCGAGTCGATCAGCATGAAGCCGGTGACCTGCGGGAAGAAGAACATCAGCGAGATGCGGCCCGAAACCGGGAACCATTGCAGGATGCCGGAGAAGAGGATGATCAGCAGCAGGCCCCACCAGAAGATCGGCATCGAATAACCGACGAGTGCGATGCCCATCAGGCCCTGGTCGAAGATCGAGCCGCGCTTGATGGCGGCGATCACGCCGGCCGGAATGCCGAGTGCGATGGCGATGACGATGGCGCAGAAGGACAGTTCGACGGTGGCCGGAAAGAGCGCCCAGAACTGGTCGAGGATCGGCTTCTTGGAGACGATCGAGGTGCCGAAATCGCCGGTCAGCACGCCGCCGAGATAATCGAAATACTGGACGGCCAGCGGCCGGTCGAAGCCGAGATCGTGGCTGATCTGGGCGTGGCGCTCCGGCGACATGACGCGTTCGCCCGAAAGAAGTGCGACCGGATCACCCGGCAGAAGTCGGATAAATGAAAACGCAATGATCGAGACCCCGATGAAAGTCGGGATCAGCACGGCAAGACGCCGCAAAAGGAAGCCAAACATTCGAAACCTTCAGTGGTTTTTGGTTCGTGGCCGGTTCGCAGCTTTGTCAAGCCATGAATGCGGCAATCTTGGCGTCTGCGCCAAATTTTGTCGTCTCATAAGAAAATGCCGCGGGAAACGCAACGCGTCCCGCGGCAAAATCGTCGTGGAGCGGCAATTACTGGGCGATATCGACAGCTTCGAAGGTGAAGTCGCCGAGCGGGCTCTGGGTAAAGCCGGTCACGCCCTTGCGCATCGGAACCACCGACAGGGAGTGGTCGATGGTTGCCCAGGGAGCGTCCTTCTTGAAGATCGCCTGAGCCTGTTCGTAGAGCTTGGTGCGCTCGCCCTGGTCAGACACGACCTTGGCCTTCTTCACCAGTTCGTCGAACTCCTTGTTGCACCACTGAGCGCGGTTGTTGCCGCCGACGGCGTCGCAGCCGAGCAGCGTGTCAAGGAAGTTGTCCGGATCGCCGTTGTCGCCGGTCCAGCCCATGATGGCGGCGCCGTCACGGTTCTTGTCCTTCGAACGCTGCAGGTATTCAGCCCATTCGAAGGAAACGATCTCGACCTTGACGCCGATCTTGGCGAAATCGTCCTGGATGATTTCGGCCGCGCGGCGGGCGTTCAGCATGTAGGGACGCGAAACCGGCATCGCCCAGACCTTCATGGAGAGGTCCTTGACGCCTGCGTCGGCGAGCATCTTCTTGGCCGCGTCGAGGTCGTAGGTGTCGTCCTGGGTGGCCTTGCTGTAGGACCACATGGTCGGCGGGATCGGGTTGACGGCCGGTGTCGCCATGCCCTGGAAGACGGCGTCGACGATCGCCTTCTTGTTGATCGCCTTGTTCAGCGCCTTGCGGACTTCCAGCTTGTCGAACGGAGCCTTGGTCGTATTGTAGGCGAGGTAGGCGACGTTCAGGCCTTCCTGCTCCAGAACCTGGAGGTTCGGGTCAGCCTTCATGGCCTTCACGTCGGCGGCGTTCGGATAGGGCATCAGGTGGCATTCGCCGGCCTTGAGCTTCTGGTAACGAACGGCGGCGTCGGTGGTGATCGCGAAGACGAGGTCGTCGATCTTCGGAGCGGTGCCCCAGAAATCGGCGTTCTTCTTGTAGCGGATGACGGCGTCCTGCTGGTAACCGACGAAGGTGAACGGACCGGTGCCGACCGGCATCTGGTTCAGCTGTTCCTTCTTGCCGGCCTTGTCGAGGCTGTCGGCATATTCCTTCGAGACGATCGACGCGAACGGCATCGCGATATTGGCGAGGAACGGTGCTTCCGGACGGTTGAGCGTGACCTTGACGGTCAGGTCATCGACCTTCTCGATCGACTTGATGAGCTTCGGAAAGCCCATGCCTTCCGCATATTCCCACGAAGCGCCGGAAATATACTTGTGCCAGGCGTTCTTCTCGTCGATCTGGCGGCCGATCGAGAAGACGACGTCGTCGGCGTTCAGGTTGCGGGTCGGCTTGAAGTAGTCGGTCGTCTGCCACTTCACGTTCGGGCGCAGCTTGAAGGTGTAGACCGTGCCGTCGGCGGAAATGTCCCAGCTCTGGGCAAGGGCTGCTTCCGGCTGGGTCGTGCCCGGCTTGAACTCGAGCAGGCGGTTATAGATCGGATGCGCCGAAGCGTCGAAGGTCGTGCCGGCGGTATAGATGCCGGGATCGAAGCCTTCCGGAGAACCTTCCGAGCAATATACGAAGGTCTTGGCGCTGGCCGCGCTTGCAAAGAACGTTGCCGACAGCAGCGCTGCGGCAAGGGCGAGTTTGTATTTCATATGGATCTCCCAATGACCTGTGGCCGGCTTATGTGCCGTGCCCGGTTGATGTCTTCAGTTGGAATGGAACGCCTTGGCGCCCAACGACTGGTATTCCTGTGTCCACCTCCTGGCCGGCGATATTTCGCTGCGGCCGGCCTTCAAAATGCGTTTCTCCTGGCGGGTCCGCTCCGGCGATGAGCCGCGCATGTCCCTATTGTTGTTTGATTCCGATCACCGGCCTCCCGCCGTATCGGATTTCACGCCCGCTTTATTTTTTAGAAATTTTTCCACAAAATTGGCAAAATCCCGATGCGTTTTTATTGTTTTCGGCTCCTGCCTTAGATTTGCCTGCGGGCCGTGGTGCGCGAGCATAGCGATTATGATCCCGTTGTCGAGATGGTAACATTCGCGCTCTGGTCACATCCTCGTCCTTTTCGCCCAATCTCTCCGCAGTGCCGATTTCTGCGGCAATGCCGCATTGCCATCGGCTGAGAATTGGCTACGGTTCGCCCTTCCGACCAGCATAAATGTATCGAGGCAACGGTTTCATGACGACAGGCAACTCCAACCTCCCCCTCGTTTGGGATTTCATCGATCGCAAGAAAGAGGTCTTCACGGAACTCGCGGACCGCGTTTGGGAGACACCGGAAACCTGCTACATGGAGACGCTTTCCGCCGCCGCCCATCGCGAAATGCTGGAGGCGCAGGGCTTCAGGATCACCGAAAACGTCGCCGGCATTCCGACCGCGCTGATCGGCGAGGCGGGCGAGGGCGGTCCGGTGATCGCCTTCCTCGGCGAATATGATGCGCTGGCGGGCCTCAGCCAGAAGGCCGGCGTCACCCAGCATGACCCGATGACACCCGGCGCCAACGGCCATGGCTGCGGCCACAATCTTCTCGGCTCGGCGTCGCTTCTGGCTGCCACGGCGCTGAAAGACTGGCTCGAAAAGACCGGCACGCCCGGCCGCGTGCGCTATTACGGCTGCCCGGCGGAAGAGGGCGGGGCCGCGAAGGCGTTCATGGTGCGGGCCGGCGCTTTCGAGGACGTCGACATCGCGATCAGCTGGCATCCGAGCAATTTCGCCGGCGTGCAGCGGGAGACTTCGCTTGCCAATTGCCGCATCGACTTCACCTTCACGGGCCGCGCCGCCCACGCCTCGGCGGTGCCGGAGCTTGGCCGCAGCGCGCTCGATGCCGTCGAGCTGATGAGCGTCGGTGTCAATTACATGCGCGAGCACATGCCGTCCGAGAGCCGCATCCACTATGCGGTCCTGGATACGGGCGGCATCTCGCCGAACGTGGTGCAGGCGCATGCCAAGGTGCGCTATGTCGTCCGCTCCGCCGACCTGCCTGGGCTTTTTGCCCTGATCGAACGGGTCAAGAAGGTTGCCGAAGGGGCTGCGCTGATGACCGAGACCAAGGTCGAAAGCACGATCCTGGCGGGCGTCTCCAATCTTGTCGTCAACACGCCGCTGATGGACGCGATGCAGGATGTCTGGGACAGCATGGGTCCGCCGCCCTTCGACGCGGCCGACATCGCTTTTGCGGAAAAGATCCGCGCCACGCTGACACCGGAAGACATCGCGGCGAGCTGGAACCAGGAGCGGCTGGAACAGCGGGACGTCCCGCTTGCCGACTTCATCCTGCCGCCGCACACCGAAAACCGCCAGATGGGCGGTTCGACCGATGTCGGCGACGTGAGCTGGGTGGTGCCGACCGTGCAGGCCTATGGCGCGACGCTTGCCGTCGGCACCCAGCTTCACACCTGGCAGGTGGTGGCGCAGGGCAAGAGCCCGCTCGCCCACAAGGGCATGGTTTCCGCCGCCAAGGCGATGGCCGCGACCGGGCTTGCGGCGATGACAAGCGATCAGCTGCGCGAGGCGGCCTGGGCCGATCTCAAGAAGCGGCGCAGGGGGCAGGACTACAAGAGCCCCATTCCTGACGGCGCCGAACCTCCGGTGGCGGCGATGACGCTGAAATGACCAAATAAACTGATCGACGCGTCAACTATTTTGAACGGTTGATGCCGATGAAAACGGCGTTTTGGGGTGTCCAATATCGCCGTTTCCGCCTATGGAATTCATAGGCCGTTGCGTGTCTTACAGGAGATCCCTTCGTGACTATCCAGCCCAATTCCATCGAAGCCCGGGACAAGGCTTACCAGCTCCACTCCTACACCAATGCACGCGCGCTGGAGCGCGACGGTTCGCTGGTGATCGATCGCGGCGAGGGCATCTATGTCTATGACGTGAACGGCAACAAATATATCGAGGGGATGGCCGGCCTCTGGAGCGTCGGTGTCGGGTTCGGCGAAAGCCGGCTCGTCGAGGCCGCCGCGAAGCAGATGGCGAAGCTCCCCTACTACCATACCTTTACCCTGCGCAGCCACGGCCCCTCGATCGATCTTGCCGAAAAGCTGATCCAGATGGCCCCGGTGCCGATGTCGAAGGCCTATTTCACCAATTCCGGTTCCGAGGCCAACGACACCGCCATCAAGATGGTCTGGTACCGTTCGAACGCGCTCGGCAAGCCGGAAAAGAAGAAGATCATTTCGCGCATCAAGGGCTATCACGGCGTGACGATCGCCAGCGCCAGCCTGACCGGCCTGCCGAACAACCACCGCTCCTTCGACCTGCCGCTGGCCGGCATCTTCCACACGACCTGCCCCCACTACCGCGCCTTCAAGTTGGAAAGCGAGACGGAGGCAGCTTTTGTCGAGCGTTGCGCCAGGGATCTCGAAGACTTGATCCTCAAGGAAGGCCCGGAAACGGTTGCCGCCTTCATCGGCGAGCCGGTCATGGGGGCGGGCGGCGTCATCGTGCCGCCGGCCGGTTATTGGGATGCGATTCAGAAGGTGCTCAGGAAATACGACATCCTGCTGATCGCCGACGAGGTGATCTGCGGTTTCGGGCGTACCGGCGAGATGTTCGGCACCACGACCTATTCGCTGCAGCCGGATATCATGACGCTGTCGAAGCAGATTTCGTCGTCCTACCAGCCGATCTCGGCGCTGCTGATCAACGACAACGTCTACGGCCCGCTTGCCGATGAATCGGCGAAGATCGGCACGTTCGGCCATGGCGTGACCGCTGCCGGTCATCCGGTCGCCGCAGCGGTGGCGCTGGAAAACCTGGCGATCATCGAAGAACGCGATCTCGTCGGCAACGTGCGGGCGCTGGCGCCGAAGTTCCAGAGCCGGCTGAAGGCGCTGGAAAGCCATCCGCTGGCGATCGAAGCGCGCGGAGTCGGGCTGATCGGCGCTCTGGAACTCAAGCCGCGCGACGGTTTCGCGGCCGGCCAGCTCGGTCCCAAGCTGCTGGCGATCATGCTCGAAAAGGGCCTGATCTCGCGGGCGATCGGCGACTCGCTGGCGCTCTGCCCACCGATGATCATCAACGAGCAGCAGGTCGATACGATCTTCGACACGTTCGAAGCGTCGCTGGAAGCCTTCGGCAGGCAGCTCGCGGCCTAACCACTTCCGGAGCCGCGCTAACCTATTGGTGCGGCTCCCGATTGCGAACGGCGAGCGCGCGCCTATATTGCTCGCCATGCTGGATCTCATCGAACCCTATTGGCCGCATATCCTCTTCGTTTTGTCGGTCCTGATGGGGGCTGCCGCTGCGATCCACGCGGCCATGACCAAGGAAGAGGTCCGCTCCGCGATCGGCTGGGTGGGCGTCATCGTTCTGTCGCCGATCATCGGCGCGCTGCTTTACCTCGTGGCGGGGGTAAACCGCATCCGCCGCGCCGTCATCAGCGACCGGCGGGCGCTGCTGCAGGGAGAAATCCGTGCGCATGTCGTGTCCTACGATGCGACCAACGATCTGATCATCGAGGAATTCGGGCATCGCTTCCGGGCAATGAAGACGCTCGGCGACCGGGTGACGCGGCATCGGCTGACGACCGGCAATACGATCGTGGCGCTCGATACCGGCGACGAGGCCTATGGCGCGATGCTGAAGGCGATCGGAAAAGCCAAGCGCAGCATCATCCTTGAAACCTATATCTTCGATAGGGACCGGATCGGCATACGATTTGCGGATGCGCTGATCGCGGCGGTCAAGCGCGGCGTCGAAGTGCGCGTGCTGATCGATGCGGTCGGCGCCCGGTATTCGGTGCCGAGCGTATTGGGGATGCTCAGGGACGGCGGCGTCACGGTCGATGTCTTCAACGGCAACGTCATCATGGGCCTGCGCCTGCCTTACGCGAACCTGCGCACCCACCGGAAGATCCTGGTCATCGACGGCCGCGTCGCCTTCACCGGCGGCATGAATATTCGGGAAGGATTTTCGAGCGAGATCAGCGGCAGCAAATGTTCGTTCGATACCCACTTCAAGGTGACGGGCCCCGTCATCGCCGACCTGTTTGCGATTGCCGCTGCCGACTGGCGATACGCGGCCGACGAGGCGCTGGACGGCGAGGCCTGGGCGCTGCAGGCGCCGGAGACGGAGCCCGGATCGCCGGTCATCATTCGCGCCGTTTCATCCGGCCCCGACCGCAGCGTCGAGACCAACCACAAGATGCTGATGGGCGCGTTTTCCGTGGCCCGGTCGTCTATCCGTATCGTCTCTCCCTACTTCCTGCCGGACCGCGAACTGATCACGGCACTCGTCACCGCCGCCCGGCGTGGAGTGGAGGTCGACATCGTCGTGCCGACCGCCAACAACCTGGTGCTGGTCGATGGGGCGATGACGGCGCAGTTCGACCAGATGCTGAAGAACTACTGCCGCATCTGGCGGGCGTCCGGTCCGTTCAACCATTCCAAGCTTCTGGTGATCGACGGGCGCTGGGCCTATGTCGGTTCCTCCAATCTCGACCCGCGTTCGCTGCGGCTGAATTTCGAGGTGGATCTCGAGGTTCTGGATTGCCCATTCGCGGAAGCTCTGGAACGGAGAATAGATCTGGCCATTTCCTCCGCAACCGAAGTGACGCTCGAAGGGTTGATGGCAAGGCCCTTTCTGGTTCGCCTCATCGAGCGCGTGCTTTGGCTGGGCTCGCCCTATCTCTAGTTTGTGGATAGACGGATGCGCTGCCCTATAATTTTGTCGATCGGCGAATAGTCAAAAGAACCATGCGGGAAAAACGCCCAAATCTTCCGAAAAGCATTCTCGCTTCGATCCGGGCTCGAAGGAACCGCGGCGCCGGAACGCATGAGGGGCGCGAACGTGGCGACGGGATGCTGATCGCCTCCTACAACGTGCACAAATGCGTCGGCATCGACGGCAAGTTCGATCCCGGCCGCACCAGCCACGTGATCCGCGAGATCGGCGCCGATGTCATCGCGCTGCAGGAGGCCGATACCCGCTTCGGAGAGCGGCGCGGGCTGCTCGACCTGGCCTGGATGGAAAGGGAGACGGGACTTTTCCCGGTGCCCGTGTCCGGTGTCGCCAGGGCGCATGGCTGGCACGGCAACGTGGTCTTTTTCCGCGAAGGCCTGGTGCGGGACGTCCATCAGGTCAAGCTGCCGGGGCTCGAACCGCGAGGCGCCTTGATCACCGAACTGGAACTCAAGGACGGCAGCGCCTTTCGCATCATCGCCGCCCATCTCGGCCTGCTCAACCGCTCGCGGCAGCAGCAGGCGCGGATGATCCTCGACATTCTGCGGTCGCGCGACGAGCAGCCGACCGTGCTGATGGGCGATCTCAACGAATGGCGGCTCGGCGACCGGTCTTCGCTGAACACGCTCGCGACCGTTTTCGGTCTGCCGGCGGCGGTGCCGAGTTTTCCGTCGCGGCTGCCTGTGCTCGCGCTCGACCGCATCATGGCGAACCGTCCCGGGCTGATCGACGCCGTGGAAACCCATGACAGCCCGCTCGCAAGGCTCGCTTCCGACCATCTGCCGATCAAGGCTTTGGTGAAGCTCGGTTCGATGCCGATCCCTGAGAAGGCGGAAGCCGGCTGAGCCTGTCCTCTCCCGGCCTTTACCGGAGCGGAAAGCGTCGATAGGCTTGCGGCCTCACCGCCTCGTCATTTCCGAATGGATCCCCCCGCATGACCGATATCGCCATGATCGAAGCCGCCCGTGACCGTCTTGCCGGCCACGTACGGCGCACCCCGCTTCTGTCCTCGCCTTTCCTCGACGACATCGCCGGGCGGCGCCTCTTCGTGAAGCCGGAATGCCTGCAGCATACGGGTTCCTTCAAGTTTCGCGGTGCCTGGTCGGCAATCTCGGCGCTGTCGCCCGAGGTCCGGGCCAAGGGTGTGATCGCTTTTTCCTCGGGCAACCACGCGCAAGGCGTGGCGCTGGCGGCGAAGATGCATGGCATCCCGAGCGTGATCATCATGCCGTCCGATGCGCCGCGCATCAAGATTGAGAACACCCGCGCCTATGGCGCCGAGGTCGTGCTTTACGACCGCCTCAAGGAGGATCGCGATGCGATCGGCGCGCGGCTATCCGGGGAGCGGGGGCTGACGCTGATCAAGCCGTTCGACGAACCGCTGGTGATCGCCGGCCAAGGCACGACCGGGCTCGAAATCGCCGAACAGGCGAGCGAAGAGGGCATCGAGAAGGCCGACGTGCTGGTGCCGACGGGTGGCGGCGGTTTCATTTCCGGCGTCGCGCTTGCCCTGAACGCCAGGGCGCCCGGTCTTGTCGTGCACCCTTGCGAGCCGCAAGGCTTTGACGACGTGACGCGTTCGCTGGCGTCGGGAAAGATCGAGCGCAATGCGACGCAGGGCGGTTCGCTCTGCGATGCGATCGTCACGCCGCAGCCCGGCAACATCACCTTCCCGATCATGTCGAAGCTCTGCGGCGCGGGCCTTGTGGTGACCGACAACGAAGCGTTGCAGGCGGTGGCGCTCGCCTTCAGCCGGCTGAAGATCGTCGTCGAACCCGGCGGCGCGGTGGCATTGGCGGCCGCTCTCTTCCATGGCGAAACGCTGGGCGACACGGTGATCGCCGTCTGCTCGGGCGGCAATATCGACCCGGATATCTTCCGTCTGGCGCTGGACCGTTTTGGCGCTTGAGGCGCTCACAAGGCGCCTGAGCATAATAAACCGTTAATCGCGGCGATGGGTCATTAAGAAAAAAGGATTTTCTACGGAACGGGCAGGTGCTTGGAACATTATCTCTATCGGCTTGGTAGAGATAAGCTAGCATAAGGCCAACGCTCGAAAAGGGCGAAGGCAGAACCCGGGAGATATCCATGCGTCACATCGAGCATCAGACACGGTCTTTCCCAGCCCGCGGTGCCGCGGGCAAATGGCAATGGGCAGCCAATGCGGCCCTGGTAACGGCAGCCTTCATCTTCGTCGGCGCCGTGACGCTGGGCCTTTTCCCCTGAGGCCTTCAGGCTTCGTCTTTTCCGGTTCGGGCTTGGTCCTCCCAAGACCGAAGGCACCTCCCGCGCTTGGCCGCCCGGGAGGTGTTTTTCTTTGAGGACCTATCGGGTCGGGAGAAACGCTTCGGCGAGCTCCACCCAGAAGCTCGTTCCGATCGGCAGCGCGTCGTCGTTGAAGTCGAAACGAGGGTGGTGCAGCGGCGGGTCGTTGTCGGTGCGTTTGGTGCCGAGCAGGAAATAGGTGCCCGGCCGCTCCGCCAGCATGTAGGCGAAGTCCTCGGCGCCCATCGACGGGCGGGGCAGGTCGATGACCTTGTCCTCGCCGACGACGCGGCGGGCGAGATCGCGGACGAAATCCGTCTCGGCCTTGTGATTGACGGTCGCCTCGTAACCCCGCTTGTAGTCGAGCGTGACGCTCATGCCATAGCTCGCCGCCTGGCCCTCGGCGACCATCCGGATACGCCGCTCCAGCTCGTTGCGGACGTTCGGGTCGAAGGAGCGGATGGTGAGCAGCATTTCGGCGCGTTCGGGAATGACGTTGCTCGCCATGCCGGCATGGAAGGCGCCGACGGTGATGACCATCTGGTCGAGCGGGTGGATGTTGCGCGAGGCGATGGTCTGCAGCGCCATGATGATGCTCGCGCCGCAGACGATCGGGTCGGACGTATCCTGCGGTTCGGCGCCATGGCCGCCGCGGCCGTTGACGGTGATGCGGCATTCGTCGACGGCGGCCATCATCGGACCTTCCTTGACGCCGATCTGACCGAAGGGCAGGCCGGGGTCGTTGTGCAGGCCGAAGACGGCGCTGCACGGGAAGCGCTTGAAGAGGCCGTCCTCGATCATCAGCTTGGCGCCGCCGAAATTCTCCTCCGCCGGCTGGAAGATCAGGTGGATCGTGCCGTCGAAATTTTTCCTCCGGGCCAGGATCCTGGCGGCGCCCAGCAGCATGGCGGTGTGGCCGTCATGGCCGCAGGCATGCATCAGCCCTTTGTTCCTGCTGGCGTATTCCGCGCCGGTTTCCTCCTCGATCGGCAGCGCGTCCATATCGGCCCGGATGCCGATCGAGCGGCTGCTGGTGCCGTTCTTCAGAGTGGCGACCACGCCGGTCTGGCCGAGACCTCGGGTGACCTCGTATCCGAGGTCGGCAAGCTGCCTGGCGACGAAATCGGACGTGTTGAATTCCGAGAGGCCAAGCTCCGGATATTGATGCAGGTAGCGGCGGGTTGCCACTACCTCGGCCATGTCATTGGAAAACTGGATCGTCATCGCTCAAAACACCGAAAGTTCGATTGGATCGGTCGCGGGCAGGACGAGATCGGCCTCGCGTCTCCAATGAATAGCAGCGCGGCTTTGCGAAGGTAACCCTTGCCGATTAAATTTCGCCTCTCCGGGGCGCCCTGCGTTCCATCGCAGCCATTTCGCGCGTTCGAAAATCCGACGTATTTTCAACGGCCTGCTTCCGTTCAGGTTTTATTCAGGCTGGGCTCGCTAGAGCCGGAATACGTGTCAATCCGCAGGAAGTGAGCAATAGATTTTCCCCAGTCGTTTGCAATATCCGGACTGCCCTCTATTTCCCACCCTCGCAGGTTTGCATCCGGCCGGTCACCATAATCCAAATGATGACTGGCGCTTCCGATGCAGGCCGAGTAAGGCGAGGCCGACAAACCCTTAGAGTTTTCACCAGAAGCCCGTATCCATGTCATTTCACACTACGCCGTCAGCTTCCTCGCGCGAAACCGAAGCCAAGCAGATCGATCACAACGACTCGATCCGCTCGACCTATTTCAACATCGATGCATTGAGGGAATGCGGGGAAAAACTCGGCAGGGAAGGCGTGCCGAGCCTGCCGGGCGCCGTGGAATTCGAATTCTTCAAGCGCCATCAGGAGAACGAGAAGGAAATCCTTCGGGTCTACCGGGCGACGGCGACCGACGTCGATGCCGGCGCGTCGATCACGCCCGCCGCCGAATGGCTGCTCGACAATTACTACATCGTCGAAGAGGCGATCCAGGAGGTCCGCCGCGACTTCCCGAAGAAATTCTTCCGGCAGCTGCCGACGATGATGGTCGGCGGCCAGGAAATACCGCGCACGCTGGTGCTCGCCTGGCTCTATGTGGCCCATACGCACAGCAGCCTGAACCGCGAGGGCCTGGCCGCGATGGTCGAAGGGTTCCAGATCAAGGAGCCGCTGGAGATCGGCGAGCTCTGGGCGCTGCCCTCCTTCATCCGTTTCGTGCTGATCGAGAACCTGCGCCGTATCGCGACCCGCGTCGATCGCTCGCGCAACATGCGTCGCCGCGCCAACGAGACGGCCGACGAGATCATCCGCCTCAACAACGAGGAGGCGAGCGCCGATGTCCTGAAGGGCATCGAGAACCTCACGAGCGACAACACGTTCACGGCGCAGTTCCTGTATCGCCTCCGCAATGCCTCGCAGAGTTCGGGTTTTGCCGTCGCCTGGCTGGAGCAGCGTCTCGAGCAGGCCGGCACCGATGTCGAAGAGGTGATGCTCGCCGAGCAGAACCGCCTTTCGTCCGGCAACGTGACAATGGGCAACATCATCAAGAGCCTGCGTGAGATCGACGATACGGAATGGAGCGTCTGGTTCGAGGACGTTTCGCAGATCGACAAGATCTTCCGCCAGCGCACCGATTACGAAGCGCTCGATTTCGGCTCGCGCAACGCCTATCGCAACCGCATCGAGCAGATTGCCCGCCGCTCCCGCAGGAGCGAGTCCGAGGTTGCTGAAGCCGCCATCCAGCTCGCCGAAAAAGCCTCCGCCGAGGCGGGTTCCGATCCGCGCGAAACCAATGTCGGCGCCTTCGTCGTCGGTCGCCGCCGCCGTGAACTGGAAGCCGCGGTCGGTTACAACCTGCTGTTCGTCCAGAGGTTCGTGCGCCTCGTCCGGCGCCTCAACTGGTTCGCGATCGCCGGACCGGTCATCCTGATTACCGTGCTTGCCATGGCGGTTGCCGGCTGGTTCCTGGCGCAGGCGGGTATTTCCCTGCCGGTCGTCTTCTTCTTCCTGCTGATGTTTGCACTGCCGGCTTCCGAAGGCGCGACCGGCCTGTTCAATACGCTGGTGACCTATGTAGTGCGGCCGGCCCGGCTGGTCGGTTACGAATTCAAGGAAGGCATTCCGGAAGAGGCGAAGACACTCGTCGCCGTCCCCTGCCTGATCACCGACCGCGACACGGTGGACGAACTCGTCCGCAACCTCGAGGTCCATTATCTCGCCAACCCGCACGGCGAGATCTATTTCTCGCTGCTCAGCGACTGGCGCGACAGCAAGTTCGAGGAAAGCGATGCCGACCTCGAAATCCTCGATTATGCGAAGCGCGAGATCGCAGCGCTCAACGCCAAATATGACGAGGACGGCAAGGCGCGCTTCTACCTCTTGCATCGCCGCCGCCTGTTCAATCCGAACGAAGGCGTCTGGATGGGCTGGGAGCGCAAGCGCGGCAAGCTGCATGAGCTCAACATGCTGCTGCGCGGCGACCGCGACACCAGCTATCTTTCGGGTGCCAATATCGTTCCGCCTGATGTCCAGTACGTCATGACGCTGGATGCCGACACCCGCCTGATGCGCGACGCGGTGACCAAGCTGGTCGGCAAGATGCACCACCCGATCAACCGGCCGGTGCTCGACCCTAAGACCAATCGCGTCATCCATGGTTATGGCCTGATGCAGCCGCGCGTGACGCCGTCGCTGACGACCGGCAAGGAAGCCTCGGTCTTCCAGCGCGTCTTCTCCGTCGGCCGCGGCCTCGATCCTTACGTCTTCACCGTTTCCGACGTCTATCAGGACCTGACCGGCGAAGGCAGCTTCACCGGCAAGGGCCTCTATCATGTCGATGCCTTCGAAGCGTCGCTGAAAGGCCGGATCGAGGAGAATTCGGTTCTCTCGCACGATCTTCTCGAAGGTTCGTTCGCGCGCTGCGCTCTCGTCACCGATGTGGAGCTGGTCGAGGACTTTCCGGTCCGCTACGAGGTCGAAGTCTCCCGTCAGCATCGCTGGGCCCGCGGCGACTGGCAGCTTCTGCCCTACATCCTCGATCCGAAGCGGGGCGTGACCGCGCTCGGCCGCTGGAAGATGATCGACAACCTGCGCCGGTCGCTGACCCCGATCGCCTGGTTCTTCGCTTCCGTGCTCGGCTGGTACTTCATGGATCCGCTCGGCGCTCTCGTCTGGCAGATCCTGCTGATCTTCTCGCTGTTCGTCGCCCCGACCCTCGGCCTGGTCACCGGCCTGCTGCCGGGTTCGACCGATATCGTGCCGGGCGCGCATTTCTATTCCGTCTGGTCGGACATGCGTTCCGCCAATGCCCAGGTCGCGCTGCGCGTCGTCTTCATCGCGGATTCCGCCTGCATCATGACCGATGCGATCGCCCGGTCCCTCTATCGCCTGTTCTTCAGCCGCAAGTTGATGCTGGAATGGCGAACCGCGGCCTCGATCCAGTCGAGCGCGCAGGGCAGCCCGCAGGATTATTACAGGACGATGTGGCATGCGCCGGCGATCGCCGTGCTCAGCATCATCCTGTCGGCGATGCCGGGCGACAATGCATTCCTGGTCGGCATTCCGTTCGCGGTGCTGTGGATCTTCTCGCCGCTCGTCGCCTGGTACGTCAGCCAGTCGGCGGAGACCGAAGACCGGCTGTTCGTGCCGGAACCCGTTTCCGTCGAACTGCGCAAGATCGCCCGCCGCACCTGGCGGTATTTCGAGACCTTCGTGACCGCGGAACAGAACTACCTGCCGCCGGACAATTTCCAGGAGAAACCGAACCCGGTCATCGCCAAGCGTACGTCGCCTACCAATATCGGCGTCTATCTCTTGTCGACGATCTCGGCGCGGCATTTCGGCTGGATCAGCTTCACCGACACGATCGAGCGTATCGAGCAGACGATTTCGACGGTTGAAAAAGCCGAGAAATTCCGCGGCCACATGTTCAACTGGTATCACACCGACACGATGAAGCCGCTGATGCCGCGCTACGTCTCGTCGGTCGACAGCGGCAACTTCGCCGGCCACCTCATCGCCATTTCCTCGGCGCTGCGCATCTGGGCCGAGGCTCCTTCCGCGCACCTTCAGGGCAATCTCGATGGCCTTGGCGATGTATCTGGCATTCTGGCCGAAACGCTGAAGGCACTGCCGGACGACCGCAAGACCGTCCGTCCGCTGCGCCACCGTCTCGAAGAACGTATCGTCGGTTTCGGCAACGCGCTTGCCGCGGTGAAGCGTGAGCATGAATTTGCGTCGATCCGGATCATCAACCTCGCCGTGCTTGCCCGCGACATCCAGAAGCTCGCGATCAACCTCGACCAGGAGGTCCGCTCGGCGCAGAGCGAGGAAGTGACCCGCTGGTCAGCGTCGCTCGTCACCGCCTGCGAGGCGCACATCGCCGACAGCGTCTTCGACAACGGCAATATCGAATCCCTGCGCGAGCGGCTCGCCGTGCTGCGCGACCGGACCCGCAACCTCGCCTTCGGAATGGATTTCAGCTTCCTGTTCCGCAAGGACCGCCGTCTTCTGTCGATCGGCTACCGGGTCGAAAGCAACGAAATCGACGAGGCCTGCTACGACCTGCTCGCATCCGAAGCGCGCCTGACCAGCCTGTTCGGCATTGCCAAGGGCGACCTGCCGACCGAACACTGGTACAAGCTCGGCCGTCAGGTGGTGCCGATCGGGGCGCGGGGCGCCCTGGTCTCCTGGTCCGGCTCGATGTTCGAATACCTGATGCCGCCGCTCGTCATGCAGGAGCGCCAGGGCGGCATCCTCAACCAGACCAACAATCTGATCGTCAGGGAACAGATGAACCACGGCCGCCGGCTGGGCACGCCATGGGGCATTTCGGAAGCGGCATTCAACGCTCTCGACCATCAGATGAACTATCAGTACTCGAACTTCGGGGTGCCGACGCTCGGCCTCAAGCGCGGTCTCGGCCAGAACGCCGTCATCGCTCCCTATGCGTCGATCCTGGCCAGCCAGTACGACCCGATCGCCGCGCTGGAAAACCTGAGCGAGCTGCGTTCGCTCGGAGCGCTCGGCATGTTCGGCTTCCACGATGCGGTCGACTTCACGCCGACCCGCGTGCCGGAAGGCAAGCGCTGCGCGGTGGTATTCAACTACTATGCCCACCATCACGGCATGTCGATCGCTGCGGTCGCCAACGTCGTCATGAACGGCCTGCTGCGCGAGCTCTTCCACTCCGACCCGATCATCGAGGCAGCCGAGCTGCTGCTGCAGGAAAAGGCGCCGCGCGACATCCCGGTGATGAGCGCCAAGCACGAGGAGACCCCCGGCAAGGGCCAGGGCGAGTTGCTGCGGCCGGAAATCCGGACCGTCAACAACCCGGCCACCAAGGACCGCGAGCTGGTGCTGCTCTCCAACGGCCATTATTCGGTCATGCTGACCGCGACCGGTACGGGTTATTCCCGCTGGAACGGCCTTTCGGTCGCCCGCTGGAAGCCCGACCCGACGGAAGACCGCTGGGGTCAGTTCCTGTTCCTGCGCGATACCACGACCGGCGAATGGTGGTCCGCCACCGCCGAGCCGCGCCGCATCGAGGGTGAAAAGACCAAGGCGATCTTCTCCGACGAACGGGCGGAATTCCACAAGACGATCGGCGACCTCACGAGCACGGTGGAATGCATCGTCGCGACCGAGCACGATGCCGAAGGCCGTCGCCTGACGCTTCTCAACATGGGTACCGAGGACCGCTTCATCGAAGTGACCTCCTATATGGAACCCGTGCTCACCAACGAGGACGACGACAACGCCCATCCGGTCTTCCAGCGGATGTTCGTCCGCACGGAAATCGGCCGTCGCGGCGACGTCATCCGCGCATGGCGCAACAAGCGCACACCGAACGAGCCGGACATGGTGATCGCCCATCTGGCGGCCGACAATGCCGGTTCGGCCCGCCCGACCGAGTTCGAGACCGACCGCCGCAAGTTCCTCGGCCGCGGCCGCACGCTTTCGGAAGCTGCCGCCTTCGATCCCGGCGCGACGCTGTCGGGCACGGACGGCTTCACCCTCGATCCGATCCTGTCGCTGCGCCGCGTCGTGCGCGTGCCGGCCGGCAAGAAGGTCAGCGTGATCTTCTGGACGATCGCAGCGCCCCGGCGTGAAGACCTCGACCAGGCAATCGAACGCTATCGTCACCCGGATGCGTTCCAGACCGAGCTCACCCAGGCCTGGACGCGCACGCAGGTGCAGATGCGCCATCTCGGCGTCTCGTCCCAGGATGCGGCGGCGTTCCAGCACCTGGCGCGCTACCTCATCTATCCCGACATGCAGCTGCGCGCCGACCAGGCGACCATCCATGCGGGCATGCAGCAGCAGTCGGCGCTCTGGCCGTCGTCGGTTTCCGGCGACTTCCCGATCTTCACGCTGCGCATCAACGACGACAACGACATGCCGGTCGCCAAGGAAGCGATGAGCGCCCAGGAATATCTGCGCTCGCGCGGCGTCATCACCGACCTCGTCATCTTCAACGAGCGGGCGGCTTCCTATGCGCAGGAAATGCAGCAGGCGCTGGAACATCTCTCTGAGAGCTCCCGCCGTCTCAGCCAGCAGGAAGGCCAGCGCCAGCATGTCTTCTCGCTGCGTCGCGACATCATGGACGACGAGGGTTCGGAAGGCCTGATCGCCGCCTCCCGCGTGGTTCTGCACGCCCGCAACGGCAAGATCAGCGACCAGCTCAACCGCACGGCGACGATCTTCGCGCCGCCGAAGGACCAGGAGATCGAGGTCGATCGCCGTCCGCTCCTGAACGGCGAGATCTTCCAGGCTCCGGCTCCGGTCGAGGCTCCGGCGGATCTCGACTTCTGGAATGGTTTCGGCGGCTTCACCAAGGATGGCAGCGAATATGTGGTGCGCCTGCATGGCGGCCAGTCGACGCCGCAGCCGTGGATCAACATCATCTCCAACGACAAGTTCGGCTTCCACATCGCGGCAGAAGGCGCAGGCTTCACCTGGGCCAAGAACTCCCGCGACTACCAGCTGACCGCTTGGACCAACGACATGGTCATCAACCGTCCGGGCGAGGCATTCTACGTCGCAGACCGGGATAGCGGTGCGGTCATGACGCCGTTCGCGGTCCTGTCGCGCAAGCCGGAGGTCAAGTTCGAAACCCGGCACGGGCTCGGCTACTCCGTCTTCTCGAGCGAAGAAGACGGCCTGAAGATCAGGCTTACCCAGACGGTCGACCGGGTACGGGCTGCAAAGCTCTCGTCCATCCTCCTCCACAACGGTGGTTCGGAAACCCGCAAGCTGCGCATCTACGGTTATGTCGAATGGCTGCTCGGCGCCAATCCGGCCCGGTCCCTGCCGTTCATCCTCTCCACCCGCGACGAGGAAACCGGCACGCTCTTCGCCACCAACTCCTACAGCATCGACTACCGCCGCGTGGCCTTCATGGGCATGAAGGAGACGCCGGTCGGCTTCACGGCGAGCCGCCGCGAATTCATCGGCCGTTTCGGTTCGGTCCAGATGCCGGCGGCGGTGATGTCCGCTTCCGCGCTCAGTAACGCGCTCGATCTCGACGGCGACCCCTGCGCGGCGCTCGCCTATGACATCGAGCTTGCGCCGGGCGAAGAGAAGACGGTCACCTTCTATCTCGGCGATGCCGATACGAAGGAAGAGGCCCAGGCGCTGGTCGCCCAGCTGCGCGGCGAGGAGTTTGCTCCGATCCTCGAGGCGAACCAGGATTTCTGGACCGGCTTCACCGGCCGCCTGAAAATCTCGACGCCGGACAAGTCGCTCGACAACATGGTCAACCACTGGCTGCCCTATCAGGCGCTTGGCTGCCGCATCATGGCCCGCACCGCCTTCTACCAGGCATCCGGCGCCTTCGGCTTCCGTGACCAGCTGCAGGATACGCTGGCCTTCCTGGTGCACGAGCCGTCGCTCGCCCGCCGCCAGATCGTCAATGCCGCCTCGCGGCAGTTCAAGGAAGGCGACGTCCTGCATTGGTGGCTGCCCGGTTCCGGCGCCGGAGTGCGGACGATGATCTCCGACGACGTCGTCTGGCTCGCCTATGGTGTGCACCAGTATGTCTCGGTGACCGGCGATCAATCGCTGCTCGACGAGGAACTGGCGTTCATCGAGGGTCCGGTGCTCGAAAAGAGCAAACACGACGCCTTCATCCAGCCGACGATCTCGACCGAGACCGCATCCCTCTACGAGCATGCGGCAAGGGCGCTGGACCTGGCGATCACCCGCACCGGCGACAAGGGCCTGCCGCTCATCCTCGGCGGCGACTGGAACGACGGCATGAACCGCGTCGGCGTCGGCGGCCGCGGCATGAGCGTCTGGCTCGGCTGGTTCCTGGCCGCCGCGCTGCGCAACTTCCTTCCCTATGCGGAAGCGCGCAAGGACAGGAAGCGCGTCCAGCGCTGGACCGACCATATCGAAACCCTCAAGCAGGCGCTCGAAAAGGCCGGCTGGGACGGCACCTATTATCGCCGTGGCTATTTCGACGATGGTTCCGCGCTCGGCTCGAGCACCAGCGACGAATGCCGCATCGACTCGCTCGCCCAGTCCTGGAGCGTGCTGTCGGGCGTCGGCGATCCGGACCGTGCCGCCCAGGCGATGGACGCGGTGCTCGAAAAGCTCGTCGACAGCGAGGCCGGCATCATCCGCCTGTTCACGCCGCCCTTCCAGGATACCCGCAGGGATCCGGGCTATATCAAGGCCTATCCGCCGGGTGTGCGCGAAAACGGCGGCCAGTATACCCATGCGGCGATCTGGGTCGTGCTGGCGCTGGCGGGTCTCAAGCGCGGCGACGATGCCTGGAAGTGCTTCCAGATGCTGAACCCGATCAACCACGCGCTCGATCGTGAAGCGGCCGAGACCTATCGCGTCGAGCCCTATGTGGTCGCGGCCGATGTCTATGGTCATGGCTCCTATACCGGCCGCGGCGGCTGGAGCTGGTACACGGGCTCGGCGGGCTGGCTCTATCGCGCCGCCACCGAAGGCATCCTCGGCATCCGTCGCCAGGGCGATCGGCTGTTCGTCAATCCGGTGCTGCCGAGCGACTGGAACGGCTTTACCGCCGAACTGACCGTCGGGGATACCGCACACCGGATCGTCGTCGAAGGCGACACGGTCACGATCGACGGCCAGGTGGTCAATGAGGCGGAAGGTTTCCTTCTCGACGGAGAAGCCGTGAAGCGCCTGCCGGAACCAGCCAGCAGCTGAGATCCCGGCTCACCGGGAAGCTGACACAGAAAAACCCGCCGCCATGCGAATGGCGGCGGGTTTTTTATTGAGGTCCGACCGATCAGGCGGGCTGTGCCACCGGCCCCGGATGGCCCGCCGCTTCGTCGTCCGTCAGGATGCCGCTTGCCTTCAGCAGCGAAGCGAAGCGGCCGCCGCTCTCGCTGAGTTCCTCATAGCTGCCCATCTCGGCCACCCGTCCGTTTTCGAGGAAGATCACCTTGTTCGCGTCGCGAATGGTCGAGAGCCGGTGGGCGATGATGAAGGTGGTGCGGTTCTCGCGAAGCCGGTCGATGGCCGTCTTCACGCGGGCCTCCGTCTCGACGTCGAGCGCGCTGGTCGCTTCGTCGAGGACAAGGATCGGGGCGTTCTTCAAGATGGCGCGGGCAATGGCGATGCGCTGGCGTTCGCCGCCGGACAGGCGGTTGCCGCGCTCGCCCACCGGGGTTTCGTAGCCGTTCAGCCGGGTTTCGATGAACTCGGCGGCGGCGGCGGCTTCGGCCGCCTTGGCGATTTCCTCCTCGCTCGCGCCCTCTCGGCCGAGGCGGATGTTCTCGCTGATCGACCGGTTCAGGAGGCCGGCATCCTGGAAGACGGTGGCGATGGAGTGGCGCAGCGATTTCCGCGTCACCTTGCCGATATCGACGCCGTCGATCAGGATCTTGCCTTCCTGCGGGTCGTAGACGCGCTGCAGAAGGTTGATGAGCGTCGTCTTGCCGGCGCCGGTCGGGCCGACGATGGCGACCGTCTCCCCGGCCTTGGCGGTGAAGGAGACGTTGTGGATGCCCTGGCTGGTGCTGGCAAAGCCGAAGGAGACATCGCGGAATTCCACCTCGCCGCGAACCTCGCCGAGGTCGGCGGCATCGGCCGGTTCGGCCCGCTCCTCGACGGAATCCTCGAGAATGAAGAAGTCCTCGAGCTTGGCGCGCGCTTCGAAAATCTGGGTTGCGAACTGGCGCAACAGATCGAGACGGCCGATCAGCAGGTTGGCGAAGCCGATGAAGGCCACGACGTCGCCGACCCGGATTTCGCCGCGCTGGACCAGAAGCGTGCCGATGACGAGGATGACGCCCATGGACACCGTCGAGGCGGTGCGGTTGAGCGCACCCGCCAGGGCCCACCAGTCGAGCACCGGATACTGGGCGGCAAGCAGGTCCTTGGTATAGTCCTTCAGCGCCAGGGTCTCCGCCTCGATGCGGTTGTAGCTGTGCAGCACAGATACGTTGCTGATCGAGTCGCTCACATGCGAGAAGACCGTGTGGTAATGGTTCTCGACCGAGGCCTGTCCCTCCTTGGTGCGGTTCATCACCGTCACGCCGATGATCCAATAGAGGATGCTCAGCACCAGCAGCACGAGGCTGAGCCGCCAGTCCATGGAGATCGCGGTCGGGATCAGCAGCACGAGCGCCACCGCGGTGGCAAGATGAGTGCGCATGAATTCGAGCCAGAGGCCGAACAGGCTTTCGGCCGCACGCAGCAGGGTGTGCAGCGCATTGGACGTGCCCCGGGTATGGTGCCAGGCAAGCGGCATGGAGATGATGCGCCCGAACGCTTCGGTCAGCAGCGAGGCGCGGCGGCCATGGGCGAGCCTGTCCGCCTCTCGGGAAACGAGCACATAGGCGACTGTGTTAAAGACGCCGAAACCGGCCCACAATAACAGGACCGGGGTAACGTTACCGCCGGACGAAATGGCATCGATGATCCGGCCGAAGAGGATCGGCTCGGCAATGGTGATGACGGCAAGCACGATATTGGCGATGACGACGGCGGTGACGCGCCATTTGTTCTTTGCCAGATATTTGAGGGCTCGTGCGTAAACCTGGAACAGCGTCAACTGCGCAACCTTTTTCATATGGAGCCGCCATCCCGGCGGCATCGGTAATCTAATGATCGGAAACGGCAATTCCGCGACGGACGCCGGAGATAATACTCTTCTGCCAGAAATGTTTCATAGAGGGCAAGGCTTCGCGCATTCGGTGTCTTGAACCAATCCACGGCGCCCCTCACAAAGCCGTCAAGGGCTAGATTTCGCGGTATACCTTCAAAGAATGATAACTATGCTAATCGATTGTGAAAGAGGGAAGTTACTGAAATTTAACGTAAAGAGAAAAAGCGCCCGGAAAGAGCGCGGCAGGGAGCAGGTCGTGAACATTCAGTTGGTCGTGCAACTCTTGATACTCGTCGGGGAAATCAAGACCGAGGCAGAACTGACGGCTCAGCTCGAATCCCTGCTGAAAGCCTATGGTTTTGAATATTATGGACTGGCTATCCAGCCGCGCTCCCTTCAGGATCAGGCCGGCCTGATCCTCGCCAGCCGCTGGCCGGAAGGCTGGCAGGAAGTCTATCTTGGCCGCAAATATCTGCTCGTCGATCCGACTGTTCGCATGCTCAGCATCGCGCAGAGGCCCTTTCGCTGGCGGGATGCTGTTCTCAGGCTGCGGAACGATCCGCATCGGCAGCGGATGCAGCGGATGATGCAGGAGGGAACCCGTTACGGCCTCCAGGACGGTTATATGTTTCCGGTTCATGGCCGCAACGGTCTGCTCGGCAATATGAGCCTCGGCGGTCGCCCGGTGGATCTCTCGCCCGCGGAAATGGCGCTTTTCGATGTCGCCGCCAAAAAGGTGTTCTGGCGCTTTCTGGACCTGCGCGGCCAGACGGAAGAGCTGGAAGCCGTCGCAAAGGTCGATACCCAGCTGACCCGCCGCGAGATGGAGGTGATAGTGCTGCTTGCCGACGGCCTGACCTCCAACGAGATCGCAAAGTCGCTCGATATTTCCAGCCATACGGTCGACTGGTACATCAACGGCCTTCAGGAGAAGCTGCGCGCCAAGAACCGCCAGCATGTGGTCGCTTCTGCGTTTCGCCTCGGTCTCGTTACCTAGAGTACCCCGGCGTCAGCCCGATTTCCTCACGACATAAATGTGTCATCCGGCCCTCCCGACAAATTGCGCTTGCTTGCATAAGACGATATTGGTTTCTTTGCAGTGCAGCATTTTTCTCGATGGCGTGTGGGGAGATTCGTCTTGTCGATTTCGAAGATTCTGGTTGCCAACCGCTCGGAGATCGCGATCCGCGTCTTCCGGGCTGCTAATGAGCTTGGCATCAAAACCGTGGCGATCTGGGCGGAGGAGGACAAGCTCTCGCTGCATCGCTTCAAGGCGGACGAGAGCTATCAGGTCGGCCGAGGCCCGCATCTGTCCAAGGACATGGGGCCGATCGAAAGCTATCTATCCATTCCCGAAGTCATCCGTGTCGCCAAGCTTTCCGGCGCCGATGCGATCCATCCGGGATACGGTCTTCTGTCGGAAAGCCCGGAGTTCGTGGAGGCCTGCAACGATGCAGGCATCATTTTCATCGGCCCTCGGCCGGATACGATGCGCCAGCTCGGCAACAAGGTCGCCGCGCGCAACCTCGCCATTTCGGTCGGCGTGCCGGTCGTGCCAGCGACGGAGCCGCTGCCGGACGATATGGCGGAAGTCGCCAGGATGGCCGAGGAAATCGGCTATCCCGTCATGCTGAAAGCCTCCTGGGGCGGCGGCGGGCGCGGCATGCGCGCCATCCGCGACCCGAAGGACCTTGCCAAGGAAGTGACCGAAGCCAAGCGCGAGGCGATGGCCGCCTTCGGCAAGGACGAGGTCTATCTGGAAAAGCTCGTCGAGCGTGCCCGCCACGTGGAAAGCCAGATCCTCGGCGATACCCACGGCAATGTCGTGCATCTCTTCGAGCGCGACTGTTCGATCCAGCGGCGTAACCAGAAGGTCGTGGAACGTGCCCCGGCCCCCTATCTGTCGGAAGCACAGCGCCAGGAACTGGCGGCCTACTCGCTGAAGATCGCCGCGGCGACCAATTATGTCGGAGCCGGCACGGTCGAGTACCTGATGGATGCCGACAGCGGCAAATTCTACTTCATCGAGGTCAACCCGCGCATCCAGGTCGAGCATACGGTGACCGAAGTCGTCACCGGCATCGATATCGTCAAGGCACAGATCCATATCCTCGAGGGTTTTGCGATCGGCACGCCGGAATCGGGCGTTCCGGCCCAGGCCGATATTCGCCTGCACGGCCACGCATTGCAGTGCCGTATCACCACGGAAGACCCGGAGCATAATTTCATACCGGACTACGGCCGCATCACCGCCTATCGTTCGGCGGCCGGTTTCGGCATCCGTCTCGATGGCGGCACGGCCTATTCCGGCGCGGTGATCACCCGCTATTACGATCCGCTGCTTGTCAAGGTGACTGCCGCCGGCTCGACGCCTCAGGAAGCGATCAGCCGCATGGACCGGGCGCTGCGCGAATTCCGTATCCGCGGCGTGGCCACCAACCTGACCTTCCTCGAAGCGATCATCGGTCATCCGAAATTCCGCGACAATTCCTATACGACGCGGTTCATCGATACGACGCCGGAATTGTTCGAGCAGGTGAAGCGCCAGGACCGCGCCACCAAGCTGCTGACCTATCTCGCCGACGTGACTGTCAACGGCCATCCGGAAACCAAGGGCCGGCCTGCACCTTCCGAACACGCGGCCAAGCCTATCCTACCCTATATCAACGGGCCGATACCGGACGGCACCAAGCAGCTTCTCGACAAGCTCGGCCCGAAAAAATTCGGCGAATGGATGCGCAACGAAAAGCGCGTGCTGATGACCGATACGACGATGCGCGACGGGCACCAGTCGCTGCTCGCCACCCGCATGCGGACCTATGACATCGCCCGCGTGGCCGGCGTCTATGCGCGGGCGCTGCCGAACCTGTTCTCGCTGGAATGCTGGGGCGGGGCGACTTTCGACGTTTCCATGCGCTTCCTGACCGAAGACCCTTGGGAACGGCTCGCGATGATCCGCGAGGACGCGCCGAACCTGCTTCTGCAGATGCTGCTGCGCGGCGCCAACGGCGTCGGTTACAAGAACTACCCCGACAACGTGGTGAAGTACTTCGTCCGCCAGGCGGCGAAGGGCGGCATCGATCTCTTCCGTGTCTTCGACTGCCTCAACTGGGTCGAGAACATGCGCGTCTCGATGGATGCGATCCAGGAGGAGAACAAGCTCTGCGAGGCGGCGATCTGCTATACCGGCGATCTGCTCAACTCCGCCCGGCCGAAATACGACCTTAAATATTACGTCTCTCTCGCCGAAGAGCTGGAGAAGGCGGGCGCGCATATCATTGCGCTCAAGGATATGGCCGGTCTCCTGAAGCCGGCTGCGGCAAAGGTGCTGTTTACGGCGCTGCGCGAGGCGACCTCGCTGCCGATCCATTTCCACACCCATGACACGTCCGGCATTTCCGCAGCGACGGTGCTTGCCGCGGTAGACGCGGGCGTCGATGCGGTCGATGCGGCGATGGATGCGGTTTCCGGCAATACCTCGCAGCCCTGCCTCGGCTCGATCGTCGAAGCGCTGGCGGGCTCCGAGCGCGATCCCGGCCTCGATCCGGAATGGATCCGCCGCATCTCCTTCTACTGGGAAGCGGCGCGCGGCCAGTACGCGGCCTTCGAAAGCGACCTCAAGGGGCCGGCTTCGGAAGTCTATCTGCACGAAATGCCGGGCGGCCAGTTCACCAACCTCAAGGAACAGGCCCGCTCGCTCGGGCTTGAAACCCGCTGGCACAAGGTCGCCCAGACCTATGCCGACGTGAACCAGATGTTCGGCGATATCGTCAAGGTGACGCCGTCTTCCAAGGTGGTCGGCGACATGGCGCTGATGATGGTCTCCCAGGACCTGACCGTCGCCGACGTCGAGAACCCGGCAAGGGACATCGCGTTTCCGGATTCGGTCGTCTCGATGCTGAAGGGCGATCTCGGCCAGCCTCCGGGCGGATGGCCGGAAGCGCTGCAGAAGAAGGCGCTGAAGGGGGAGGCGCCCTATACCGCGGTGCCGGGTTCGCTGCTGGCGCCCGCGGATCTCGCGGCGGAGCGCAAAGTCATCGAAGACAAGCTGGAGCGCAAGGTCGACGACTTCGAGTTCGCCTCCTACCTGATGTATCCGAAGGTGTTCACCGATTTCGCGCTGGCCTCCGACACCTATGGGCCGGTCTCCGTGCTGCCGACGCATGCCTATTTCTACGGGCTGAAGGACGGCGAGGAGCTGTTCGCCGATATCGAGCGAGGCAAGACGCTGGTCGTCGTCAACCAGGCGATGAGCGGAACGGATGCCCAGGGCATGGTCACCGTGTTCTTCGAACTCAACGGCCAGCCGCGCCGCATCAAGGTGCCGGACCGGGCGCATGGGGCTTCCGGCAGCGCTGTGCGCCGCAAGGCCGATATGGGCAATGCCGCCCATCTCGGGGCACCGATGCCGGGCGTCATCAGCCGCGTCTTCGCGACCACCGGTCAGGTCGTCAAGGCGGGTGACGTTCTGCTCTCGATCGAGGCGATGAAGATGGAAACCGCGCTCCACGCCGAAAAGGACGGGACGGTTGCCGAAGTCC
Source organism: Hyphomicrobiales bacterium (assembly GCA_900471605.1). Classification (GTDB taxonomy): domain Bacteria; phylum Pseudomonadota; class Alphaproteobacteria; order Rhizobiales; family Rhizobiaceae; genus Neorhizobium. The sequence goes on from UCEY01000010.1 coordinate 29,708, forward strand.
TCGTCAAGGCGGGAGACCAGATCGACGCCAAGGATCTGCTGATCGTCTATGGCGGCTGATCTCAGCCGCCTTCTCCGGCGCCGATTTCCCGGCCGGATCTTTCGCCAAACGTGATCATCGGCCGGCGCCATAGCGCCGGCCGTGACGTTGATGGCCGGCGGATTGCCCCAGATCAGGAAGCCAAGCGCGAACGCTTGGGCGGGCCGCATACGATGCGGTTTGTTGCTACCCAGACGCCGAAGTTTCGGCAAGGAGGGGAGCGCGGCGAACTTTTCTCTCGTTGTGGGTTTCGCCCGGATACAATTTGTGAGAGGGAAAGCCTCCTCGCCGCGTTGCAAATTCAATCGATTTAAATATGTTCGCCGCGATCGAAAAGGAACTTGTCCATGGATAGTCGCTCGCCCTCGAACGTTTCCTCCAGCTCACGAAACTTCATCACCCGCGAAAGGGTAGGCGTGTCGCTGCTCTTCCTGATGAACGGTTTCATGGTGGGTGCCTGGGCGCCGAAGATTCCTGAATTCGCAAGCCGCCTGGGCTTGAGCGAGAGCTCGCTCGGGTTGATGATCCTGACTTTCGGGCTCGGGTCGCTGGTGATGATGCCGATTGCCGGCAGCCAGATTGCCCGGTTCGGATCGAGCCAGGTTTCCAAATATATATCGGTGCTTCTGACGCCGACGTTGCTGCTGCTCACCTGGGTCGGCAGCGTCTGGTCGGGTGCGGTCGCCATATTCCTGTTCGGTGGCCTGATCGGGGCGATGGACGTGGCGATGAATGCCAATGCGGTCTCGGTCGAGAAATACATGCGCCGGGCGATCATGTCGTCCTGCCATGCCTTCTGGAGCCTCGGAGGATTGCTCGGCTCGTCGACGGGCGGCTTCCTGATCGAGCATATCGGCGTTTCGGCACATGCCATCCTGGTGACAGTGCTTGCCGCGCTGATGATCGTTGCTGCCTGGCGGACCGTGCTGCACGATGCGCCGCATCCGGATGAGGCAAAACATGGCGGAAGCCGTCTGCCGCGTTCGCCGCTGCCCTGGCTGATCGGCATCATGGCGCTGTTCTGCATGATCCCGGAAGGTGCGATCCTCGATTGGGGCGCGCTTTACCTGCGCAACGAGCTTGCAGCCTCCGTCACCCTGTCCGGTTTCGCCTTCGCGGCATTTTCGCTCACCATGGCCACGATGCGCTTCGCCGGCGACCTGATCCGCGACCGTTTCGGCGCGGTCAGGACGCTGCGCGTCTGTGCCGTCATCTCGATCTTCGGCCTGCTGCTGATCGGCTTTGCCCAGAATGCGCCGATGGCGATCGCCGGTTTTGCGCTGACCGGCATCGGCATTTCCAACATCGTGCCGATCGCCTTTTCGGCCGCCGGCAACCTGCCGGGCATGGCGGCCGGCGTCGGCCTTTCGGTGGTCACGACCATGGGTTATTCCGGCATCCTGGTCGCACCGTCCGCGATCGGCTTCATCGCCGAGCATACCGGACTTGCGATCATCTTCGCCGGCCTTTCGGCACTGATTGTCGTGGTGCTGGTGCTCTCGCCTTTGGCCAAGCATGCGGATACGGCGCATCACTAGGCGCGTCAGCCTGCCGGGCTGGAACGGGAAAGGCGGGTGCGATAAAGTGAGCGTCGCGGCGGTTGACAAGCCGCAAGCCATACGCCACCTGAAAGGCGCTTCATTCCCAAGGCGACGAGATTTCCGATGACCGCACCCATCGAATACGACCCGAAACCGCGCCGCGCCACGGTCGCCGTCGATGTCGGCGGCGTCATCGTCGGCGGAGGCGCGCCTGTCGTCGTGCAGTCGATGACCAATACGGATACCGCCGATATCGACGCAACGGTCGCGCAGGTGGCGGCCCTCTACAAGGCCGGTTCCGAGCTGGTTCGCATCACCGTCGATCGCGACGAAAGCGCCGCTGCCGTTCCAAAAATCCGCGAGCGGCTGCTGCGGCTCGGCATGGATGTGCCATTGGTCGGCGATTTTCACTATATCGGCCACAAGCTGCTCGCCGATCACCCGGCCTGCGCCGAGGCGCTCGCCAAATACCGCATCAATCCCGGCAATGTCGGCTTCAAGGACAAGAAGGACAAGCAGTTCGGCGATATCATCGAGATGGCGATCCGTTACGACAAGCCTGTCCGTATCGGCGTCAACTGGGGTTCGCTCGACCAGGATCTTTTGACCACGCTGATGGACCGCAATGCGGCGGAAGGTTCGCCGCTGTCGGCCCGCCAGGTCATGCACGAGGCGATCGTCCAGTCGGCGCTGATTTCCGCCGAGCTTGCCGAACAGATCGGCCTGCCGCGCAACCGCATCATCCTGTCGGCCAAGGTCAGCCAGGTGCAGGACCTGATTGCCGTCTATTCCATGCTTGCCGAGCGCTCCAACCATGCGCTGCATCTCGGTCTCACAGAGGCCGGCATGGGTTCCAAGGGCATTGTCGCTTCGTCGGCCGCCATGGGTTATGTGCTGCAGCACGGGATCGGCGATACGATCCGCGTTTCGTTGACGCCGGAGCCGAACGGCGACCGGACCCGCGAAGTGCAGGTGGCGCAGGAACTGCTGCAGGTCATGGGTTTCCGCCAGTTCGTGCCGGTCGTCGCCGCCTGTCCGGGCTGCGGGCGAACGACCTCGACGGTGTTCCAGGAGCTTGCCCAGAACATCCAGAACGATCTGCGCAAGAACATGCCGGTCTGGCGCGAGAAATATCCGGGCGTCGAGGCGCTCAACGTCGCGGTGATGGGCTGCATCGTCAATGGTCCCGGCGAAAGCAAGCATGCGGACATCGGCATTTCGCTGCCCGGTACCGGTGAGACGCCGGCTGCGCCGGTGTTTATCGACGGCCAGAAGGCGCTGACCCTGCGCGGCGTGAACATCGCCGCCGATTTCGAAAAGCTGGTGATCGAGTATATCGAAAATCGGTTTGGCCAACGCACGGCTGCCGAATAATCGCATGAGCCAATACTGGTCGCCGATCGTCAGTACGCTGAAGCCCTATGTCGCGGGCGAGCAGCCGCGTATCCAGAATCTGGTCAAGCTCAATACCAACGAGAACCCGTACGGGCCCTCTCCGAAGGCGGTTGCTGCAATTCATGCGGCGGCGGACGATGCGTTGCGGCTTTACCCGGATCCGTCGGCCACGGCGTTGCGCGAAGCGATTGCGGCGCGTTTCGGCGTGCAGGCGGATGAAGTGTTCGTGGGCAACGGGTCGGACGAGGTGCTGGCGCATACTTTCCAGGCGCTGCTGAAACACGGCAAGCCGCTGCTTTATCCGGATATCACCTACAGCTTCTATCCAACCTATAGCCGGCTCTACGATATCGACGTCGTGGAGATCCCGCTTGATGAAGGCTTCCGGATCAGGCTTTCCGACTACGACCGCCCCTGCGGCGCGATCATCATTCCGAACCCGAATGCGCCGACCGGCATCGGTCTGGCCCTCCCGGAGATCGAGGCGCTGGTTGCCGCGCATCCGGACGTACCGGTCGTGGTGGACGAGGCCTATATCGATTTCGGCGGCGAGACGGCCGCGAGCCTCATCGCCCGCTATCCGAATCTTCTCGTCATCCAGACGCTGTCGAAATCCCGTTCGCTTGCGGGCATGCGGGTCGGTTTCGCGCTCGGCCAGCGACCTCTGATCGATGCGCTCGAGCGGGTGAAGGACAGTTTCAATTCCTATCCGCTCGACCGGCTGGCGCAGGTCGCCGCGACCGCCGCGATCGAGGATGTGGAGTGGTTCGAGGCCTGCCGGCAAAAGATCATCGCGACGCGCGACCGCGTCAGCGGTGAATTGCAGGCGATGGGTTTCGATGTCTTGCCGTCGCAGGCGAATTTCGTCTTCGCCCGGCATCCGGTCCTGTCGGGCGCCGAAGTCTATTCGGCCTTGCGGGCCGAGGGCGTGTTGGTGCGGCACTGGAACAAGCCGCGCATAGCCGACTATCTGCGCATCTCGATCGGCACGGATGCCGAATGCGACCGGCTGCTCGACGTTCTGAAAAGCCTGCCGGCGGCTCGCTGATCCGCCCGTTTTATCGCCACACCGGATTTCTTCGTCGAGTGTCTGGATCGGCATCGTTCTGGCCGGCATTCTGGTCAATGACGAAGATATGCCGGTCTCCTCGCTATTGCCGCATTTCATGGTAAATGAGTATCACCACTGACGACGGGGATATCCATTTACATGCTCAAGAAAATCGCAATCGTCGCACTTTGCGCGACCTATCTTTCCGCCTGCACCACGACCGACCCCTATACGGGCGAGCAGAAGATTTCCAACACCGCCGGCGGCGCCGCCATCGGCGCGGGTCTCGGCGCACTTGCCGGCGGCTTGACCGGTGGACGCCATGCCGGCCGCAATGCGCTGATCGGCGCCGGTATCGGCGCGCTCGCCGGCGGCGGGATCGGCGCCTACATGGACAACCAGGAAGCGGAACTGCGCGCCCAGTTGCAGGGCACCGGCGTTTCCGTGACCCGTGTCGGCGATCGGATCATTCTCAACATGCCGTCGAACATCACGTTCGCCACCGACCAGGACCAGGTGATCCCGCCCTTCTACCGGACGCTGGATTCCGTCGCGATCGTGCTGAACAAGTTCAACCGCACCCTGATCGACGTGAACGGTCATACGGACTCGACCGGCAGCCTGCAGCATAACCAGGCGCTCTCCGAACGCCGCGCCGCCTCCGTCGCGAATTATCTCGGCGGCCGCGGTGTGGACCAGCGCCGCATGTCGACGATGGGCTTCGGCCCGTCGCAGCCGGTTGCCACCAATGCGACCTCGGACGGCCGGGCACAGAACCGCCGCGTCGAAGTGGCGATCGCGCCGATCACCCAGGGCTGATCAGAAGAAGGCAGATGAGGAAGGCGAGCCGCTCAGATGCGGCTCGTCAGCAGCTTCAGGCCGGCGACGCTGTAGAACACAGCCATCGTGCCTTCGATCCAGCGCCGCGCGGCCTTGTAGCCGCGTAGTGCATGGGATGTCGAAAACACCATCGCATAGGTGGTGAAGATCAGCAGGCTCGAGCTCATGCAGACGCTGATGATCAGAAGGATCGCCGAGGTCGGCGCATTTTCCGGCAGGCCGAGCGAAATGATCGCCAGCCAGGCGAAGATCGCCTTCGGGTTGGTGACGTGGACCGCGTAACCGCGCAGCCAGAGCTGGCGGGCGGTATAGTTGGTTTTCGCATTGCCGAGAGCGACCTTGGAATCCGGCAGGCGCGCAGACTTGTAGGCCTTCCAGGCGAGGTAGATCAGGTAGATCCCGCCGAGCACCTTCATGATCTCAAGCGCAATCGCATAGTTGCGGAGCAGCGCCGCAAGGCCGAGGGCCGCGGCCGTCGCCCAGGTCAGCGAGCCGCTGGCAATGCCGAGCGCGGTGATCAGGCCGGCGCGGCGCCCTTGCGAGATCGAGGTGCCTATGATGGCGAAATTGGCCGGTCCGGGGCTCGCGACATTGATGACATAGGCCACATAGGCCGGCCACATGTAGGGCAGATAGCTCAGGACGTCCGGCATTCTCGTTTCCTATCCCTGTCTAGTTTTCCCGGCTGGCGACGAAGCGGGCCGTCTCCTGCAGAATGGACGCCTTTTCGCCGTAGGGCGCAAGCAGTTCGACGGCTTCGCGCGTCAGAGCGTCCAGCCGGTCTTCTGCCCAGCTTATGCCGTGGAGCGCAACAAGCGTGCCCTTGCCGCGTCCGGCGTCCTTGCCGGTTGCCTTGCCCATGGTGGCGGCATCCGAGGTCAGGTCGAGCAGATCGTCGGCGAGCTGGAAGGCAAGGCCGATCTTCTGGCCGAACAGCCGCAGTCGCCGGCGATGTTGCGGCTCTGAGCCGGCGATGATCGCGCCTGCCTCACAGGCGAAACGCAGCAGCGCGCCGGTCTTCATCGCCTGCAGCGTGATGATGCCCGCCTCGTCCGGCGGCGATTTCTCGGCGGCGAGATCAAGCGCCTGGCCGCCTGCCATGCCGCCGGGACCGGCTGCGCGGGCAAGCGACAGGACGAGTTCGGTCTTCAGCCGGTCGTCAAGTGCCGTCTCGGGTGCGGCGATGATGTCGAAAGCGTAGGTCAGCAGGCCGTCGCCGGCGAGGATGGCGGTGGCCTCGTCGAAGGCCTTGTGCACGGTCGGCTGGCCGCGGCGCAGGTCGTCGTCGTCCATTGCCGGCAGGTCGTCGTGGACCAGCGAATAACAATGCAGGCATTCCAGCGCGACGCCGACCCGAAGGGCCGCCTCCATCGGCGCGCCGAGCAGCGCCGCGCTTTCGCGGACGAGGAAGGGCCGCAGCCGTTTTCCGCCGTTCAGCGATCCGTGCCGCATCGCGGCCATCAGATGTTCGGGGCGTGTCGTCTCGTCGGAAAGAGGGGTATCGGACAGGAGAGACGAAAGCAGTGCTCCCGTCTCGGCGGCGCTCTGCCGCAGGCGTGTTTCGAATGCCGTCTTCGCGTCCGTCATGGCCGCTGTTTGGCATGCCGAGGGGTTGGCTGGCAACGGCGATTCACCGGGACAGGCGAAGTTTTCGGCGCCGGACTCGCCTTGGCCACGCTGAACGGTTATGAAACTTAAAACGAGGGACGCGTGGGATATTGGACTTCACACCCGAACAGCAGGTGCAGGAGGAGCAGCCCGTGAGGGCCGGCTGGAGACGGCGCCCGGTTCCGGGCAATCTGATCCGCCGGATCGTGATGATCGCGATCGCGCTGGTGGTCTTGCCCTATCTGCTGGTCTTCGTCTACGCGCTGCCGTTCACCCGGCCCGTCTCGACCCTGATGCTGTCGGAACTGGTATTGTTCCGCGGCTACGACCGGCGCTGGGTGAGCCTCGACCAGATCTCGCCCAATCTCGTCCGTTCGGTGATGATGTCCGAGGACGGCCAGTTCTGCTTCCATGGCGGCGTCGACTGGAACCAGATGCGCGGCGTGGTCGAGGATGCGCTCGACGGCGAAGCGACGCGGGGTGCAAGCACCATTCCGATGCAGACCGCCAAAAACCTCTTCCTCTGGAACGGCCGCTCCTTCATCCGCAAGGGGCTGGAACTGCCGCTGGCGCTCGGTGCGGACCTGGTCTGGTCGAAGCGGCGGATGATGGAGATCTATCTCAACATCGCCGAATGGGGGCCGGGCATCTATGGCGCCGAAGCGGCCGCACAATATCACTTCAAGGTCCCGGCATCGAAACTGAGCGCTCGGCAGGCAGCGCTCCTGGCCGTGGCGCTGCCCAACCCGATCACCCGCATCGCCAGCAAACCAAGCCGCGGCGTGCAGCGGCTGGCAAGCGTGGTCGAGAGCCGGGCCCGCGGCTCCGGCGACTATATCAAATGCATTTATGATTGAGGTCTACCGATTTCATTGGTCGTCTCCGGCCGAGGCCAGTATAGGGCTGAACAACCAACCGGAGACGAAATATGGACAAGCTTACCCTTTATATCGGTAACAAGAACTATTCCTCCTGGTCCTTCCGCCCCTGGATCGCGCTGGCGGCGGCGGGCATCGATTTCGAGGAAGTGCTGATCCCCTTCGATTTCCCCGCCGGCAATCCGAAATTCAAGCCGATCTCGCCGACCGGCAAGGTGCCGGTTCTACATCAGGGCGATGTGCGTGTCTGGGAATCGCTTGCGATCATCGAATATGCAGCCGAGCTTTTCCCGGACAATGGCATCTGGCCAAGGGCCGCCGCCGATCGTGCCGTTGCCCGCTCCGTCTCGACGGAGATGATTTCCGGCTTCCGGGCGTTGCGCAATGCCTGCCCGATGAACATGCGCCGGCCGAAGGCGAGGATCGCGCTGCCGGACGGAGTGATGGACGACGTGGCGCGCATCGAGACCATCTGGCGCGAACTCCGGGCTAAGTCCGGCGGGCCGTTCCTGTTCGGCGAATTTTCCGGAGCGGACGCGATGTTTGCGCCTGTCGTCAACCGTTTCGACGTCTATGACCTGACGACGGATGCCGGGACGCTTGCCTATATGGCAGCGATGAAATCCCACCCGGCCTGGCTCAAGTGGCAGGAGGCGGCGCTTGCCGAAACCTGGATCGTGCCGGAGGACGAGGCTTAGAGCGTTTCCTTGCTGGATTGAAGCATTCTGTTGGCTCAAACGGAGTCGAATGGTCGTCCGGCCGGCGCAGGTCGTAGCTCCGTCCTACGGCCAAGCCGGCCGGACGATCAGGCGGCCCGTTTCAGCCAACCCGAAGGGCCGGGCATCTTTCCGCCAGGATCAAAGGCGATCGGCTCGGACGTACGCTGTGGTATGTCCTTCGCCGATCGCCTTTGCCCCGACGAAAACCTGCTCCGGCAGAATGCTTCAATCCAGCAAGGAAACGCTCTAAGTCGCATATTTGTCAAAAAATCCCGGCAGGGACTGGTCAAAGCCCGGCAGGGCATGTATAAGCCGCCCAAATTTCCGAGATCGAGACATGTCCAATCGGCCTCAGTTCCGGCCGGGGATTATGTTTTGCACGCAAGTGGAGTAACGAAAATGGCTGTACCGAAGAGAAAAACGAGCCCGTCGAAGCGCGGTATGCGCCGCTCCGCAGACGCACTCAAGGCTCCGACCTATGTCGAAGACAAGAATTCCGGCGAACTGCGCCGTCCGCACCATGTCGATCTGAAGACCGGCATGTATCGCGGCCGTCAGGTTCTGACGCCGAAGGAAAACGCATAAGCGTTTTCTGGTTTTATTGCATCAAAGGCCGGCTTTGCCGGCCTTTTTTGTTGCGCAAGGACTTGTTTTGTTGCGCGAAGACTTGCGAAAGCAGGGCAAGCACGTAGAGTCCGGCTCACGCCGATTGGAGCCTCGAGACCATGCTTGCCGCATTGCCGCTGATGATCATCCCGTTCATTCTCTACAATCTCGCCATGCTCGGCATCCTGGGCGGCGGCGGGATCGGATCGCTCGGCACCGTCATCAGTTCGCTCCAGATGCTGTCTGGTGCCGTCTGGACCATGACGCTCGGCGACGTGATCATCGTCGTTGCGCTGGTCTTCCTGTTCGTGGAAATCCTGAAAGCCAGCCGCAACGGCCGCGGCTCGCTGATCAACCACATGCTGTCGATGCTGGTGTTCATCGCCTATCTGGTCGAATTCCTGCTGGTGCGGGATGCCGCGACGCAGATCTTCTTCATCCTGATGACGATCACCTTCGTCGACGTGATCGGCGGCTTTGCGGTTGCGATCCGCTCGGCCGGCCGTGACGTGTCGATCGGGCTCTGACGAGAACCGCCGGTTTCAGAGGTTATCGAGACGGCTCTGCAGGTTGCGGAGCTGTTCCTTCAGCTCGTCGATATCCTTGGCATCGGTCTTCTTGGCGGCGGATGCCTGGGGCTGGGCCGTAAACGGCGTGAACATCTGCATGGCCTGGCGGAACATGTCCGTGTTGCGGCGCACCTGTTCTTCCATCATCTGGATCGGCATCTGCAGGTTCTTGCTGAGCGGCGTATCGCCGAAGGCGCGCGTCATCTGCTCGCGCATCTGAACCTGCTGGTCGGTAAAGGCCTTCATCGAGTGTTCGAGGAAAGTCGGCACGACCATCTGCATCTGGTCGCCGTAATAGGAAATCAGCTGTCGCAGGAAGGAAATCGGCAAAAGCGTGTTGCCGGTCTTGGATTCCTGCTCGAAGATGATCTGCGTCAGAACCGAATGGGTGATGTCCTCGCCGCTCTTGGCGTCCTGGACGGTGAATTCCTCGCCCTTCTTCACCATCTTCGCCAGGTCTTCCAGCGTCACATAGGTGCTGGTGCCCGTGTTGTAGAGGCGCCTGTTGGCATATTTCTTGATTATGATTTCGCCTTCGGTCTTCGCCATGATTGCCTCCTGCTCCCGTCAATATGGTTTGGTCATTATCGATAGGTCTGCTTCTCCCGACAGGAATGTAAGCCTAAATGACGAGGACTTACAAACGATTTGTGCGGCGCGGCGACCGCTTTGTTGCGCAGCAAACCTGCGGAATCTAATGGGCATTTTCAAAAGATCCGGCCGCCTCGTCCCGGTATCGGACTGGCGTTTGACTCTGAGCCCAAGCTTTGCCAGTCTCGCAGGCAAACATCGGATAAGAGGAAACGTCCATGACCAACCCATCCATCGTGATCGCAGCCGCCGGCCGTACCGCGGTCGGTTCCTTCAATGGCGCCTTTGCCAATGTCCCGGCGCATGAGCTGGGCGCTGCGGCGGTCAAGGGTGCGCTCGCGCGCGCCGGCGTCGAGGCGGCGGAAGTGGACGAGGTGATCCTCGGCCAGGTCCTGCCGGCCGGCGAGGGACAGAACCCCGCCCGCCAGGCCGCGATGAAGGCCGGCGTTCCGAAGGAGGCGACTGCCTGGGGCGTCAACCAGCTCTGCGGATCGGGCCTGCGCGCCGTCGCACTCGGCATGCAGCAGATCGCGCTTGGCGACGCCAAGATCATCGTTGCCGGCGGTCAGGAATCGATGTCCATGGCGCCGCATTGCGCGCACCTGCGCGGCGGCGTGAAGATGGGCGACTTCAAGATGATCGACACGATGATCAAGGACGGCCTGACCGACGCGTTCTACGGCTATCACATGGGTATCACGGCGGAAAACATCGCCCGCCAGTGGCAGCTTTCCCGCGAGGAGCAGGACCAGTTCGCCGTGTCCTCCCAGAACAAGGCGGAAGCCGCGCAGAATGCCGGCCGCTTCAAGGACGAGATCATTCCCTACATCATCCAGACGCGGAAAGGTGACGTGACCGTCGAGAACGACGAATATATCCGCGCCGGCGCGACGCTGGATTCGATGGCCAAGCTCCGCCCCGCCTTCGACAAGGAAGGCACCGTCACCGCCGGCAACGCGTCGGGTCTCAACGACGGCGCGGCCGCTGCGGTGCTGATGACGGAAGCGGAAGCCGCCCGCCGCGGCATCACGCCGATGGTCCGCATCGTCTCCTGGGCGACGGCCGGCGTCGATCCTCAGATCATGGGCACCGGCCCGATCCCGGCTTCCCGCAAGGCGCTCGAAAAGGCGGGCTGGAAGGTCGGCGATCTCGATCTCATCGAGGCAAACGAAGCCTTCGCCGCGCAATCCTGCGCCGTCGTCAAGGATCTCGGTTTCGATTCGTCGATCGTCAACGTCAACGGAGGCGCGATCGCCATCGGCCATCCGATCGGCGCGTCGGGCGCCCGCATCCTCAACACGCTCGTCTTCGAGATGAAGCGCCGCAGCGCCAAGAAGGGTCTTGCGACGCTGTGCATCGGCGGCGGCATGGGCATTGCCATGTGCCTCGAAGCCATGTGATATTTTAGAAGGATGTGGATAATCCCGCCGACGTTGCAAAACTTCGCGGCGGGACTATCTCCCCGCTAAAAGCATGTCAAACTGGGTAAGTATTCGGTCACACAGAAGGATCGGATCCGAGCGAAGAGGGGAAAATCGCATGAGCAGGGTTGCATTGGTTTCGGGGGGAACGCGTGGGATCGGAGCAGCCATCTCCATCGCGTTGAAGGCGGCAGGTTATCGTGTCGCCGCAAATTTCGCGGGCAATGAGGAAAAGGCGAAGGCTTTCCATGACGAGACCGGCATTCCGGTCTTCAAATGGGATGTCTCCAGCTATCAGGCCTGCGTCGACGGCATCGCAAAGGTTGAGGCGGAACTCGGCCCCATCGAGGTGCTCGTCAACAATGCCGGCATCACCCGTGACGGCATGTTCCACAAGATGACGCCCGAACAGTGGAACGAGGTGATCGGTACCAACCTCACCGGCCTCTTCAACATGACGCATCCGGTCTGGACCGGCATGCGCGACCGCAGTTTCGGCCGGATCATCAACATTTCCTCCATCAACGGCCAGAAGGGCCAGATGGGTCAGGTGAACTATTCGGCGGCCAAGGCCGGCGATCTCGGCTTCACCAAGGCGCTGGCGCAGGAAGGCGCTGCCAAGAACATCACCGTCAACGCCATCTGCCCGGGTTACATCGCCACCGAAATGGTGCGCGCGGTGCCGGAAAAGGTGCTGAACGAGCGGATCATTCCGCTGATCCCGGTCGGACGCCTCGGCGAGCCGGAAGAGATTGCTCGCTGCGTCGTGTTCCTGGCATCCGATGACGCCGGCTTCATCACCGGTTCGACGCTGTCGGCGAATGGCGGCCAGTTCTTCGCGAGCTGATCCCCGGCGTTAACCTTTGGATGGTTTTCGGCGCACGCTGATGCGCCGAAACGACCCGTTCATATGGTTAACAAATTGTTTTTACACGATATATGGCGGTGAACAAAGCGGGAAACCGGCGATGTCGCCGATTCGTCGGCGATTCGTTCCGGCTTTGGCCAAGTGTTAATGGCGGCCTTCCTCCAGCCAAAACAAAACCGGCGCCGATTGCTCGGGCGCCGGTCCTGAGGGATTGGATAACTCTGCGCGCTTAGCGGCAACGGGCCTCATAGCGGCGGCCGTAACGGTCGCGATAGATGCAATAGCCGCGGCGTTCGCTGGAATGGCCGATTGCAGCGCCGACAAGGCCGCCGGCAACTGCGCCGACTGCCGCGCCACCCCAGCTATTGGTCACGGCGCCACCGATAATGGCACCCGAGCCGGCACCGATGGCGGTACCCCGTTCGGTTGCGGTACAGGATGCGAGCGTGCCGATCATGCAGGCTGCAATCAGAATCTTCTTCATCATGTTACTTTCCCTTCCCTTTGGTACACACGGCTACGCCGCTTTTAAATCCTGCCCATCAGCAGCAGGATAATGATGATAAGGACAACCAGGCCCAATCCGCCCGACGGACCATAGCCCCAGCCTCGGCTATAGCCCCAATTCGGCAAAGCGCCAATGAGTAGCAGAATGAGGATGACGAGCAACACGGTTCCGAGCATGATTTTCTACTCCGCTAAGCAATCCGATATGGATTTGGCGAGGAAACGTAGCGCCGCGATTTTTGTTCCATCGCCTTGCAAGCGTGTGCTCTCACGTGTGGTTAAAGTGCGTTAGCCAACGTTAATGGCACCTGAACGATTTGCTTCCGAGGCCGCTTTCCGCGGCCATTTTCTTGCGGCTGTGTCCTGCGGAGACCCACCATATCTTGTGGGAAACAAAACGCGAAAACGCGGATGTCTGTGATTCGTCAGCGATTCGTTCCGCCTTTGGCCCGAATCTTAATTCCGGGTTCGAATGGTGCGTCAACTGCCTGAATCGGTTGACGAAACATTAACCATATCAACGGATTGACTCTTTCGATTCTTCCTGAACGTGCAGCTCTTGGATGAATCTCCAGGTTGTGCGCACTCAAACCAGGTACAGATTCAGGATGTCGTGTAGAAATCCGGTGTCGCATCAATATATAGCGGTGAACAAAAGCTGAATCCGCCGGAGTCTGCGATTCGTCTCCGATTCGTTCGCGTCTGTTCCTTCACCGGTAAAATTCGAATCGCCTTCTCCTCATTTGCGGCCCTCAGGCGATATTCTTCGGCAGCAAAACCATTCTTCAGGCTTGCGTTTGCCAGCCGAGATCGCCATGTGTTGCGAGGCTTGGAGTTTCGGGCGACAACGCGGGACCCAGGCCTTATGTGACGCGCGGAACCAGGCATTGAATTTCCAGCCCATGATGCTCAGCGGGCGCGGCGTCACCGCCGTGCTCGGACCCACCAATACCGGCAAGACCCACTATGCCATCGAGCGAATGGTGGCGCATGGCACCGGTGTGATCGGCCTGCCGCTTCGGCTGCTGGCGCGTGAGGTCTATACGCGTCTTGTCGAAAAGGTCGGGGCCTCCCAGGTCGCGCTCATCACCGGCGAGGAAAAGATCACCCCGCCGAATGCCCGCTTTTCCGTCTGCACCGTGGAAGCGATGCCGCGCGAGACGAAAGCCGCGTTCGTGGCGATCGATGAGGTGCAGCTCGCCGGCGATCTCGAACGCGGCCACATCTTCACCGACCGCATCCTGCATCTGCGCGGCCGCGACGAAACGCTGCTGCTGGGCGCCGCAACCATGCGGCCGATCCTTGAAAGGCTCCTGCCGGGAATAACCATCGTCGAGCGGCCGCGCCTCTCGCAGTTGTTCTATGCCGGCCAGAAGAAGATCACCCGCCTGCCGCAGCGTTCCGCGATCGTGGCGTTTTCGGCCGACGAGGTCTATGCGATCGCCGAGCTCATTCGCCGCCAGCGCGGCGGCGCCGCGGTGGTCCTCGGTGCGCTCAGCCCGCGCACCCGCAATGCGCAGGTCGGCCTCTACCAGTCCGGCGATGTCGAATATCTCGTCGCGACGGATGCGATCGGCATGGGGCTCAATCTCGATGTCGATCACGTGGCCTTCGCGCAGGACCGGAAGTTCGACGGCTATCAGTTCCGCAACCTCAACCCGGCCGAACTGGCGCAGATCGCGGGCCGTGCCGGGCGGCATGTGCGGGACGGTACATTTGGCGTGACCGGACAGGTCGCGCCTTTCGAAGACGAATTGGTCGAGCGAATCGAAAGCCACCAGTTCGATCAGGTCAAAGTGCTGCAGTGGCGGTCGAAGCAGCTCGATTTTTCGTCGCTTCGGGCTCTGAGGGAAAGCCTGGACGCTGCGCCCGCCCTTGCGGGCTTGACGCGCGCGCTTCCCGCGACCGACAGCCAAGCCTTTGATTATCTTTCACGTTATCCCGAAATTAAGGATATCGCGACGACGCCGCAGCGGGTCGAGAAACTGTGGGAAGCCTGTGCGCTGCCGGATTACCGGCGTATTGCGCCGGCGCAGCACGCGGACCTTATTTCGACTCTTTTCTCCGATCTTGTGCGCTTCGGGACGGTGAACGAGGAATTCATGGCGGAACAGGTCCGCCGCGCCGACCGCACCGATGGTGAAATCGACACACTGTCGGCCCGCATAGCGCAGATCCGGACCTGGACCTACGTCTCTAATCGCCCTGGTTGGCTTGCCGATCCGACACACTGGCAAGAAAAGACACGGGAAATAGAGGATAGGTTATCGGACGCGCTACATGAAAGGTTGACGAAACGCTTTGTTGATCGCAGGACATCTGTGCTCATGAAGCGCCTGAGAGAGAATGCGATGCTGGAAGCTGAAATCAGTGTGAATGGCGATGTCTTTGTGGAAGGACATCACGTCGGGCAATTGGCCGGTTTCCGGTTCACGCCCGTTTCGGGAACCGAGGGGCCCGACGCCAAGG
Source organism: Hyphomicrobiales bacterium (assembly GCA_900471605.1). Taxonomy (GTDB): domain Bacteria; phylum Pseudomonadota; class Alphaproteobacteria; order Rhizobiales; family Rhizobiaceae; genus Neorhizobium. Next base: position 44,810 of record UCEY01000010.1, read on the forward strand.
CGGTGCAGGGTGCCGCCCAGAAAGCGCTGGCGCTCGAATTCGAGGCGCGGGCGGCACGGCTTTACGCATCGGGCAACAGCGACCTGGCGGTCGGCTCCGATGGTTTCGTGCGCTGGCTCGGCGAGCCCATTGCCCGCCTTTCGGCGAGCGACCATGTCATGCGTCCGCGCGTCATCCTGCTTGCCGACGAGCAGCTGACCGGCAACGCCCGCGAGCATGTGCTTGCCCGCATCGAGCGCTTCGTCAATCATCATATCGCCACCGTGCTGAAGCCGCTCGACGACCTGTCGCGCGCCGAAGACCTTCAGGGACTTGCCAAGGGGCTGGCCTTCCAGCTCGTCGAGAACCTCGGCGTGCTGTTCAGGCGGGATGTCACCGACGATGTGAAGTCGCTCGATCAGGATGCGCGCGCCTCGATGCGCCGCTACGGCATCCGTTTCGGTGCCTACCACGTCTTCATGCCGATGCTCCTGAAGCCGGCACCGGCCGAGCTCATCACGCTTCTCTGGGCGCTGAGGAACGACGGTCTCGACAAGCCCGGCTACGGGGATCTGATCCCGGCGCTTGCTGCCGGACGCACCTCGGTTGTTGCCGATCCGGCTTTCGAGCGGATGTTCTACAAGCTTGCGGGCTTCCGTTTCCTCGGCAAGCGCGCCGTGCGTATCGATATCCTGGAGCGCCTTGCGGATCTCATCCGTCCGCTGCTGCAGTGGAAGCCCGGCGCGACGCCGCGTCCGGAAGGGGCCTATGACGGGCGCCGCTTCACGGCCACGACCGCCATGCTCTCCATTCTGGGCGCGACGCCGGACGATATGGAAGAAATCCTGAAGGGTCTCGGATACCGTGCCGATGCCGTGAAGGCGGAAGAGGCGCAGGCGTTCCTGGCAGGCCAGGATGCAAGTTCGGCGGGCGCTGCGGCAGCTGCCGCGCCGGTTCCGGCGGTAGAAACGCCGGAAGCCTCCGAAACCGATGACGCAGATGCAACCGAGGCTCCGGCCGAGGCTGCGGCGGAAACCGCCCCTGCCGAGGTTGGGGTGGAGGCCGCTCCGGCTACGACCGCGACGGAGGCCGCTCCGGCCGAAGCTTCGGCAACCGAGGCCGTTACTTCCGAAGAGGCTCCGGCAGTGGCCGGCGAACCGGGCGACGAGGCAAAAGCTGCCGAGGCTGGAGAGCCGAAGCCGGTCCTGCTGTGGCGTCCGGGCGGCGGCCGTGAAAACAACCAGCGGGGCGGACGTGCGCAGCACGGCGATCGCCGTGGCCATGGCGGTCCGCGCAACAATGCCGGCGGCGAAGCAGGCCAGCCGGCCCAGGGTCGCCGCGACGACCGTCGCGATGGCGGCCAGCGCCGCGATGCGCGTCCGAACGGCGAGCGCGGTGGTGAACGCAATGGCGGCGGCGAGCGCAGGGACGGCGGCAAGCCCAACCGCGACAACAACCGCCGGCCGGACAACAACAATAACAACCGCGGGGGCGATCGCCCGAACCGCGGCGAGCGTCACGAAGGCGGCCCGCGCCCCGACCGCAACGACCGCGGCAAAGGGCCGCAGCCCGCTCGCTTCGAGGCAAAGCCGCCACGCAAGGAAAAGCCGATTGATCCGGATTCGCCCTTTGCAAAACTTGCAGCTCTCAAGGAGCAGATGAAGAAGTAGGCCATGACGGAAAAACAGCCACAATCCGGTTCGCGCCAGCGCATCGACAAGTGGCTGTTTTTTGCCCGCATGGCAAAGTCGCGGTCGATCGCCCAGGACCTAGTCCGCTCCAACCATGTGCGGGTGAACGGCGATCTGGTTTCCCAGCCGAGCGCCCAGGTGAAGCCGGGCGACCGCATCGATCTGACGCTCGAGCGTCGCGATCTCGTGCTGGTGGTCAAGGCCGGCGGGGAAAGGCGGGGCCCCTTCGAGGAGGCCCGGCTGCTTTACGAGGATCTCAGTCCGCCTCCGGACGAAACAAAAAGGCTGACGCTGTTCGAGCAGGCGCAACGCGTGCAGGGAAGCGGGCGGCCGACCAAGAAGGAGCGCCGAGAGACAGATCGGCTGTTTCCCGGCATAGACGCGGACCTTGATTAGAAAAAACCACCCGTTCGGCGCTGGTTTTCAGCACGGATATCCTTGCTAAGCAAAGCCAAAGGCTTTACCTGACTGTCGAAAAGCCGGATCCGCCTACCTCCTGTCAGTTTCGCAGTTGGGTTTTCGCCTCTCCCGGCTTTCCGGTGTGCCGGCGCTTTCCATCCGTCGACGTGCCGCTGATCCGCGATAGTCCTGGAGTGCCGCATGACGTATGTCGTGACCGACAATTGTATCCGCTGCAAGTATACCGACTGCGTCGAGGTCTGCCCGGTCGACTGTTTTTATGAAGGCGAAAACTTCCTCGCCATTCATCCCGACGAGTGCATCGATTGCGGCGTCTGCGAGCCGGAATGTCCCGCCGAGGCGATCAAGCCGGATACCGAGCCGGGCCTCGACAAATGGCTCAAGATCAATGCGGAATTCGCCCAGATCTGGCCCAACATCACCGTCAAGCGCGACGCCCTGCCCGAGGCCAAGGAGATGGACGGCGTCGCCAACAAATACGAGCAGTATTTCTCCGCCGAACCGGGCAAGGGCGACTGAGATTTGCCGCGCCGGCATGGCTCGGTCGCGGTTTCGAATCGCTTTGCCTTTTTGTTGGGCAGAGTGCGGGTGTGGCGCTCTGTGCACGTGCAAAAGCAAATTATTGATTTCCGCACTTTTTTGTGGTAGACAATAAGGACTGTTCCACAAGGCGGCACGTGCGTGCCCAAAAAACATCACGAAAGCAACAGACCACCCAACGCGCGGTTTCCGTGACATTGCAACGCTTGAATGTTGTCGGTCGCAGTTCGCGATGGGGTGTTTTTCGCTCGCGTTGGCCGGATCAGTATGGAGTGACCCGACGGTTTCCCCCGTCTCATCCGGGCCTGACAGACCCGGTTCCCCCGACCCGGCAACGGGTGAGTAACAGGGAGTTTGTGAAACGAATGACGACAACTCAGCAGAAAAAGACTTCTCCCGCACGCCAGGGCTTCAAGACTGGTGAATCGATTGTTTATCCCGCTCATGGTGTAGGCACTATCTCTGCTATCGAAGAGCAGGAAGTCGCCGGCATGAAGCTCGAGCTTTTCGTAATCGATTTCGAAAAAGACAAGATGCGCCTCAAGGTGCCGGTCGCAAAGGCCGTCAGCATCGGTATGCGCAAGCTTTCCGAAACGGATTTTGTCGAGCGTGCTCTCAAGGTCGTTCAGGGCAAGGCTCGTGTGAAGCGCACCATGTGGTCGCGCCGCGCGCAGGAATATGATGCCAAGATCAATTCCGGCGACCTGATTTCGATCGCGGAAGTGGTTCGTGACCTCTATCGCGCCGAAAATCAGCCGGAGCAGTCCTATTCCGAGCGCCAGCTTTATGAAGCTGCCCTTGACCGCATGGCTCGTGAAATCGCCGCCGTGAACAAGATGTCCGAAACCGAAGCCGTCCGCCTTGTCGAGGTCAACCTCGCCAAGGGTCCCAAGCGCGGCAAAAATATCGAGGAAGACGAGGCGCAGGAAGAAGCAGCCTGATCCTCCAAAACCACGGTTCTCTCAAAAACCCGGCCTTCGAGCCGGGTTTTTTATTGGAACTTTTTGCCTGCCTCCGCGTTAACCCGCCGGAACGGCGAACTGATGTGTGATCGGTTTGCGTTCGGGACAGCTTAAGTGCGGGGCGGAAGATCGGTCTGTCGAACCGATGTGGATCCCCCGCTGAACTCAAGACGAGGGGAGCAAGAGCGGCAGGAAAACAAGCAGTCATCGTTCGGGCTTGTCGCACGGTGTTTCTAGTTTGTGACCCGCTGTTTTTGTCGGATCAGACCGTTCACGGAGAACACGATGACAGCCATGTCCGCAGACCGCACCATGATCAAGATTGCAATGTCGGCTCCCTATCTCGCCCGGGAGGAGGAGCGCGATCTGGCGGTCCGATGGAAGGACGATCAGGACCAGGATGCCCGCAACCAGATTGCCCTTGCGCATATGCGTCTTGTGATCGCCATGGCATCGAAGTTCCGCGGCTTCGGTCTGCCGATGAGCGACCTGGTACAAGAAGGCTATGTAGGGCTGCTTGAAGCGGCGGCAAGGTTTGAGCCGGCGCGGGACGTACGTTTTTCCACTTATGCCAGCTGGTGGATCCGCGCTTCGATGCAGGATTATATTCTCCGGAACTGGTCCATCGTGCGGGGCGGCACCAGTTCCGCGCAGAAGGCTTTGTTCTTCAACCTTCGCCGGCTGCGCGCCAAGCTCGCGCGCGGCGATTCCAATCTCACCGCCCGGGCCATTCACGAGGAAATCGCGGTCGCGCTCGGCGTCAGTGTCGCCGACGTCCAGACCATGGATGCCCGCCTCTCCGGCAATGATTCCTCGCTGCAGGCGCCATCGATCGCCGGCGATGCAGATAGCGGCGAGCGCCTCGACATGCTGGCCAGCGCCGAGCCGCTGCCGGACGAGCAGGTTTCCGGCATGATCGACGGAGAGCGGCGCCTCAAATGGCTGCAGGGCGCGCTCACCAAGCTCAACGACCGGGAAAAGAAGATCATTCGCGCCCGCCGTCTGACCGACGACGGCGCGACGCTCGAAGCGCTGGGCGCCGAACTCGGCATTTCCAAGGAACGGGTGCGGCAGATCGAAAGCCGGGCGATCGAAAAGCTCAAGTCGGCGCTGGTCTCCGCCAATCCGCAGATGGCAGCGGCCGCCTGCTGAGGCGGCTCTGCGACGTCATTCAGAGATGATCTTGAACTTCTGGCCCGGCGATATCGTCGCGGCCACCGGCAATGCATTGATCAGCTTGAAGAGATCGAGCTTGCGATCGGTACCCATCATGCGCGCCGAGAGCGAGGCGACCGTGTCGTCCTTGGTGGCGGTGACGATGCGGACCCTGAGTGGCTTGAGCGACGCTATTTCCTGAGGGGTCATCCGGCGGAAGGTCGTGCGTAATGTATCGGCGGTCGTCTGAAGCGCCGGGCTTCCCTTCGGCACGGCCGTCAGGAAGCGGAAAATCTGATTGTCGACGCGGATGACGGTGACGTCGAAGTCCCAGCGTTCGGCGGAGGCGCGCGCGGTCGCGGCAGGCATGCCGTTCACCTGGATCTCCCGCACCGTCTCCGGCTGCAGGCCGGCGACCCAGCCGCTCGTCAGGTAGTTGGACAGGTTGTCGTTGTCGCCCGCGGCGACGCCGTCGAAACGGATCGCAGTCTCGCCGGGACCGGTCGCCAGGACCGCTTCCACCTTGTTGTCGATGCGGAAATCCGGGGGCACGTCGAAACGGATGCCGAGGCTGCCGTGCATGAAAGTCTGGCCGCGGACATAGCCTTCCTGCGGGCTGTCGCCGTAAAGCAGGCCGTCGATGCCGGCGATATAATAATCGCGGCCCTTGTCGCCGACGGTGCCTTCCTGGCCGAAATTGCGGGCGTGGCGGCGGGCGAGATCGACGCGCTGGGCGGAATTCGGGTGGCTCGACAGGAAGTCGAGGCTCTGGTCATTGTCCGGATCGACCGCGGAATAACGGGCATAGGCCGCCATTGAATCCAGGAACCGTGCCGCGGCATAAGGGTCGTAACCCGCTTCGCCCAGCATCCGCACGCCGATCACGTCGGCCTGCAGCTCCTGCTGGCGCGAGAAGGCGGCGAGCCTCAGCTTGCCGCGGGCCAGCGCCTGCTTGCCGGCAAGATCGCTGGAGAGAACTTCGGCGACAACGCGGCTCGCGATCACTTCCGCCTCTTCGCGGCGCTGGCGTTCGATACCGTGGTTGGCGGTCACATGGCCCATTTCATGCGAAAGCACGGCCGCGACTTCCGATGCGTCATTGGCGAGCGCCAGAAGCCCGCGCGTCACATAGAGATAACCCCCCGGCAGCGCGAAAGCGTTGATCGCCGGCGAATTCAGGATGGTGATGCGGAACGACTGGTTGGGATTTTCCGAAACCGCCGTCAGGGCGCCGGCGATGCGGGCGACCAGACGCTCGGTCTTGGCGTCGCGATATTCCCCGCCGTAGCTTGCGACGATGCGTGGATGCTCGCGTGCGCCCATCTGCGCCCGCGGATCGTTCTTCTGCACCTCGTCGACGATCTGCGGCGAGTCGGACGGGGAGACATTCGGCGTATAGGCCTGATCGAAGATCGACTGGCAGCCGGAAAGGACCGCGCTGCCCAGCAGCAGGGCGCTCAAAACCCGCCAGCCGGGCAGGGCGCGGACAATCGTCCCGACAGCCGGGATCGCCTCGCGCCTCATCGTCCTCGTCTTCCGCACCATCATTCCCAAGGTCCGCCATCCAGCTTGGCAGAGGTCTCTCGATCCAAGCCGGCTCCTTACTCTATGTCGCTTAGCGATTTTCGCGTCGCATGCACAGATGCTCTTATTGAAATATGTCTTGCTGGCGCGTTTGCAATGAAAATCCCCGCTGCCTTTCCGCGATGCCATCGCGGAAAGTCCAAATTGTGGCGAGCTTTCTAACGGTCCGACAGCCTTCGTCGCGAAACGTGATCGCGGAAATAGTTACTTGCTAATTGAAAGTAACTATGCCACAAGGCTTGCGATCACCTGGAGCAAGCCATGAAACGAACTGGTCCCACCGATAGCGGCTGTCCGGTGCTGCGCAGTCTCAGGCATGTCGGCGATGCCTGGAGCTTCCTGATCCTGCGCGATGCGCTGGCGGGGGCGACGCGGTTCGACGAATTCCAACGCAACCTCGAGATCGCCCCGAACATCCTGACGAACCGGCTGGTCTCTTTGGTTGAATCCGGTCTTCTGGAACGGCGGCGCTACTGCGACCGGCCCCCGCGCGACGAATACCATCTCACGCAGCGGGGCCGCGATTTCCGGCCCGTATTGCAGGCGTTGCTTGTCTGGGGCAACCAGCATCTGGCGCCGGAAGGCGAGAGCGTGGTCATCGTCAACCGGGAGACCGGCGAACAGGCCGAACCGGTGATGGTCGACCGGCTCAGCGGCAGGCCGCTCAGCGATCCGGTCTTCACCAACGCCTCCGGCCCAGCCGCCGGCGACCGCATCCGCCGCCGCTACCCATCCATGGACCAGTTCCCGCAGCACGAAGAGGCTGGCCGATGAGCGCCGTTACCACCGAAGCCGTCGCAGCGACGCCTGCCTTCGAAGCCGTCGACGCGGCGCCGATCAATCCGCGGACTCGCCAACTGCTGCAGGATCCTATCCTGCCGATGCTGATCCGGCTCGCATGGCCGAATATCCTGATCATGCTGGCCCAGGCCTCGACCGGGCTGATCGAAACCTGGTGGGTTTCGCACATGGGTACCGCCGCGCTTGCCGGCATGGCGCTGGTCTTTCCGGCCGTGATGCTGATGCAGATGATGTCCGCCGGTGGGTTCGGCGGAGCGATCTCGTCGGCCATCGCCCGCGCGCTCGGCAGCGGCCGGCGTGACGATGCCGATCTCCTCGCCTGGCATGCCGTCGTGGTCAATGTCGCGCTCGGGCTATTGTTCTCGGCGATCATGCTCACCTTCGGTCGGCCGATCTATCAGGCGCTCGGGGGCGAAGGGCAGGAACTCGAGGCCGCGCTTACCTATTCGAACGTCGTCTTCGGCGGCATGATCTTCGTCTGGCTGATGAACGGTCTGGCAAGCGTCGTGCGCGGCACCGGCAATATGCTGTTCCCGGCGCTCGTCACCTGCGTGGGGGCGGCACTGCTGGTGCCCGTGTCACCCCTGCTGATCTTCGGCTTCGGCCCGTTTCAGGGACTTGGCATTGCCGGTGGCGGCCTGGCGCTGGTGCTCTACAGTTTCGGCGGCACCGCGGTTCTTAGCTGGTACATCCTTTCCGGTCGCAATCTGGTGCGCTTCGGGGCGGGGCCGCTTCGCTGGACGATGTTCCGGGATATTGTCCGCCTGGGGGCGGCGGCTGCGATCAATTCCGTCCTCACCAACGTGACCATCGGCATTGCCACGGCACTGGTGGCGACCAAGGCGGGGGTCTCGGCAGTCGCCGGCTTCGGCACCGGTGCGCGGCTCGAATATCTGCTGATCCCGGTGATCTTCGGCATCGGTGCGCCGATGGTGGCAATGGTCGGCACCAATATGGGCGCCGGCCAGAAAGATCGCGCCATCCGCATCGCCTTCACCGGCGCGGCCATTGCCTTCGCCATCACCGAGGCGATCGGCCTGATCGCGGCGATCTTTCCCGTCGCCTGGATTTCGCTGTTCAGCGAGGAGCACGGTGCGATCGATGCCGGCGTCGCCTATCTGCAGATCGTCGGACCGGTCTATGGTTTCTTCGGCGGAGGGTTGGCGCTGTATTTTGCCTCGCAGGGTGCGGGCCAGCTTCTCTGGCCGCTTGCCTGCGGCTTCCTGAGACTGGCGATCGCCGGCCTCGGTGGCTGGCTGGCGCTGGAACTCACCGGGTCGCTGAACGGTTTGTTCTTCGCGCTGGCGGCCGGGCTGGTCGCTTACGGCGGGATCCTGTTCCTCGCCATCCGCTCGGGCGCCTGGTTCCGCCGAAAGGCGGCCTGATCAGCCGGAGAGGAATTCGGCAAGCGGCGGAATATCGCGCCGGGTCAGGAATTCCTCGGTCGGTGCCTGCAGCAGGACGTGGCCGTGGTCGATGAAGACGGCATGGTCGGCAAGCCGGCCGACTTCGTCCGGATCGTGGGTGACGACCAGCACGGTATTTCCCGTCTCGCGGTGCAGGTCGGCGAGCAGGTTGGCCATCGAGAGCCGGAGGCCGGGATCGAGCGCCGCAAACGGCTCGTCCATCAGCAGGACCGGTTTCCGGCGCACCAGAGCCCGGGCGAAGGCCGCACGCTGTCTTTCTCCGCCGGAAAGCGTTCCCGGCATGCGCCTTTCAAAACCACCGAGGCCGACGCGTTCCAGCGCCTGCGAGATTGCCGTGCTGTCCCTGCCGGACAATTTGAGCGACGGACTGATGCCGAGTCCGATATTGGTGGCGAGGTCCAGATGGGCGAAGAGATTGTTGTCCTGGAAGATCAGGGAGACGGGACGCTCCGAAGGATGTTTCTCCGTCACATCCTCGCCGGCGATCAGGATACGGCCTTGATCGGGCGTCTCAAAACCGGCAACGAGGTTGAGGAGGGTCGATTTGCCGGAGCCGGATGGGCCGGTGACCGCCGTCACGGCGCCGGCCGGGAGCCGGCAATCGAAGCGGAATTCCTTCGTGCCGAGCTTCAGCTCCACCTTGTCCAGCGCGACCGCATCAGCCACGTTTCGCCTCCCTTTGACCGCTGGTACCGATCATCGTCAGCCCCAGGCAGATGATGCCGAGGATGAGCGCCAGCCCGTCGGCATCATTGGTGCGATAGCTGGATAGCCGGCTATAGACAAGCCAGGGCAGGGTGATGAGGTCGCTGGAGCCGAACAGCGCCACGGCTCCCAGATCGCCGAGCGACAGTGCCATGGCGAAGGAGAGCGCGGTGAACAGCGGTTTTGCGAGAACCGGGAAATCTATCCGCCAAACCCGCGAAAAGCCCGAGACGCCGAGACTGGCCGCCAGCCTGCCTGTCCGTTTGCGATGTGTCTCGACGGCGGGTGCCAGGACGCGCATCACGAAAGGTAGCGCCATCAGCATATTGATGATTGCGACGAGCGCTGGGGCAAAACGCGCGACATCGCCGAAAGGCCGCAGCATCAGGAACCAGCCAGTACCGAGCACGACCGGCGGCACGAGCAGGACCAGCGAGGACATGGCCCCGAGGGAGAGGGAAAATGCCCTGGCAGTTCCGCCGGGCTGCTTCATGTCGGTTACCGCCTCGCGCGCGGCGATGATCGCGAGCGACGTCAGGACTGCCAATAGCCCGGCGGAAAGGGCGATTGCAAAACTGGTCCAGGCGGCGCGCAGGAAGGCGGCGCTGGTGACGAGGCTCCAGAGATTGGCCCGAGCGCCAGCGGCAACGATCGATGCCAGCGGCAGGATCAGGAAGGCGGTGGCAAGCAGGATGGCGAACGTGTCCCAGAGCCGAGCCGGCACCGTTCGGCCATCGAAGCGGCGCATGGCCCGGCCTGCCGTGATGCCGGCGTCGTCAGGTGCCGGAAAAAGGGAGATCGCGATCAGGACCAGCGCCGTGATGCCGATCTGCAGCAGCGACAGCGCGATGGCGCGGGGTGGGTCGAAATCGAAGCGCAGCGACTGGTAGATCGCCACTTCGAGCGTCGTCGCAGCCGGCCCGCCGCCGAGCACCAGGACGAGCGTGAAACTCGTGGCGCAGAGCATGAAGATCAGGCCGGTTATGCCGGGGATGACGCGCCGCGCCGCGGGCCATTCGATGAAACGGAAGACGGAAAAGGGTTTCATTCCAAGGCTGGAGGAGAGCAGCCAATATTCCGCCGGCAGACGCTCCAGTGCCGCGAGCAGCAGCCTTGCCGCGAGCGGCAGGTTGAAGAACACATGCGCGAGCAGGATGCCGGATAACCCGTAAATGCTGACCGGCTGCTCAAGACCGAGCTTCAACAGCAGGCTGTTCATCACCCCTTGCCGCCCCCATATGCCGATCAGGCCGAGCGCGCCGATCAACACCGGCAGGCCCATCGGCAGCGCCATCAGCCGGATGATCCAGATGCGGCCTGGAAAGCTTGGGCGGCGTGCGAGCGCCAGGGCGACGGGAAGCGCGAAGACGACCGACAGCAATGTCGAGAGAGCCGCCTGGAGCAGCGTGAAACGCAGGATTTGCCAGGTATAGGCGGTAAACAGCCGGCTTTGGGTGTTGCCCGCATCCCAGGAGAGAAGGGCGGCGACAGCGATGCCGACGAAGAGGGTGACGCCTGCGAGGCTGAGCAGCCCCCAGCCTATCCCGCGTCTCCGTTCAGTCTGTGTCAGCATGGGATCAGTTCATGCCCATTTTAGTTCATGCTCATGGCAGTCAGCCATTCGTCGATCCAGGCCTGGCGATTCCTGGCGACCTCGTCGGACCCCATGAGGAAAGTCTTGCCCGGCTGCACCAGCTTGTTGAAGGCGTCCGGAAGCGGTGCGGAGGTTTTTGCGACCGGCATCATCCAGTTGGTGGTCGGGATGACATCCTGGAAAGCCGGCGACACCATGAATTTCAGGAACTGTTTCGCCAGATCCTTGTCGCCCGCGCCTTTCAGCAGGCCGGCAACCTCGATCTGGATGTAGTGACCTTCGGAGAAGGGCGCGGCCTGATAGCGGTCGGTCTTTTCCTCGACCATGTGATAGGCGGGCGAGGTCGTGTAGGAAAACACCATCGGCACCTCGCCCTTGGTGAACAGGCCGTAGGCTTCCGACCAGCCGGGCGTGACGGTGAGCACGCGTTTCCTGAGCTTTGCCCAGGCCTCCGGCGCCTTGTCGCCATAGACCGATTTCACCCAGAGCAGCAGGCCGAGGCCCGGTGTCGAGGTGCGCGGGTCCTCGATGGCGATCTTCTGGGCAGGATCGCCCTCGACCAGTTCCTTCAGGCTTTTCGGCGGGTTCTTCATCGCCTGGGTATCGTAGACGACGGCGAAATGGCCGTAGTCGTAGGGAATGAATGTATCGTCGCTGTAATTGCCCGGCACCTTGGCGGCGGAGGCATCGAGCCCGTGCGGCTCGAAAAGGCCGGTCGCCTTGGCCTCGGAGATCAGGTTGGTATCGAGGCCGAGCGCGATATCGGCATCGGTGCCCTGGCCTTCAAGCTTCAGGCGGGTGAGAAGCGCCACGCCGTCAGCGACGCCGACGAAATTCAGCTTGCAGGCGCAGGTCTTCTCGAACGCCTCCTTCACCTTGGGGCCCGGACCCCAGTCGGAGATAAAGCTTTCATAGGTGTAGACGGTCAGCGTCTTTTCCTGCGCCTTGGCCGGGGCGGAAAGGGAAAGGGCGGCTGCAGCCGCCAATATCGAAAGAATGGTTCTGCGCATCAGCGCCTCCTCTGCTTGCGTTACAAGGGGAATAGGCGCTGATGAAGAGCCGTCTAATCCCTCCGCCGGTGTTAACCGGATCAGGTTCCGCGGGTTGGCCGAAGCCTCTCAGCCGCGCGAAAACGCGCGGCACCCCGTTAGAGCGCGATCAGGTTTAGCGGCGCCGGGAATGGCTGGCAAGGGGCCGGGCAGGATCAGGCGGCGGCGCCCATATCCATGTACATGATTTCCCAGACATGGCCGTCCGGATCCTGGAAGCTGCAGCCGTACATCGGACCCATTTCGAGGTTCGGCTTCCATTCGCCGCCACCGGCGCCGAGTGCCCTGGCCTTGAAGTCGTCGACCTCGGCGCGGCTGCCGGCGGAGAGGCAGTTCAGCACTTCCTTGGACGTCCGGGCGTTGGAAATGTCGCCGTTGATGAAGCCCTTGAATTTTTCGTGGGTGAGCAGCATCACGTAGATATGCTCGCTGACGACCATGCAGCTTGCCGTTTCATCCGAGAAATTGGGGTTCCTGGTAAAGCCGAGCGCGGTGTAAAAGTCCGTCGCAACCGTGATGTCGGCGACCGGCAGGTTCACAAAAATCATTCTCATCGGGTAATATCCTCTCCGTTTTTCCCGGCACATCCGCGTGCCTCACCCAAGGACGGAGAATAGGGTACGATCCCGACATCGATGTTGAATTTTTCTCAGTGCTTCTGGGGAAACACTTTCAGTTCCCGCGGAACGATCGCCATGCCGCCGAGCCGGTTGGCGACGGCGTAGTCGATCGTCTTCTCGACCACATCCGGCATGACCGGTTTGGTAAGGACGCCGAGCGAGCCCGCGACGCCGTCTTGCACGTCGTCGGGATTGCCGGTCATGAAGACGACCGTGATGCCATATTGCTCGGCGAGTTCGCGGCCGATCTCCGGACCGGTCCGGCCGTCGGAGAGGTTAACATCGACCAGGGCAATATCGGCATGGGCGGCGAGCGCCAAAGCATGTTTGCGGGCGTTCGCAAAACCGGCCACCTTCAGCCCCATGGATTCCACGGTCTCGGCCACATCGAGCGCGATCAGAAACTCGTCTTCGACGATCATCACTCGTTGATTCATCGCTTCCGCGGCCAGCCGACGACGCGTAACATTTGTCAGCATTGGATGTCCCCATTCGGTTGATCGGTTCCTTCGCTGGCCGATGAGTCCTAAGGACATTCCGACCGTTATTGACCCATCGAACGTCTCGGGAAGCTACATGTTCCGGTCCGCGACAAATATTTTTTCAGCTAACTATCTGTTAAGCATAACAAATCGTAAAACTAACCTTCGATTTCCTCACGCAACATTTCGAGCTCCAGCCATTCTTCTTCCATTTTGCCGATGCTTTGGCGCAGCTTTTCCATCTCCGCGGCCAACTTGTTGAAGGCGGCGGGATCCTTGGTGAAGAGATTGGGATCGGCCATCTTCTTTTCGCGGGCGGCGATCTCGGCCTCGGCTTTCGCCATTTCCTTCGGCAGGTTTTCGAGCGCGAATTTCTGCTTGTACGAGAGCTTGCCCTTGGCCTTGGGTGCTTCGGCGGCGGGAGAAGCAGTATCGGTCTTCGCCTTGTCGGCCTTTTCCGCGCGGCGTTTTTCCTCCTGGGCGCCCTTCCGTTGCGCCAGCATGTCGGTATAGCCGCCGGCATATTCGATCCAGCGGCCATCCGGCGCATCCGGATTGGCGGGGGCGATGGTGGAGGTGACGGTGCGGTCGAGGAAGTCGCGGTCATGGCTGACGAGGATCACTGTGCCGGTATAGCCGGCGACGATTTCCTGCAGCAGGTCCAGCGTCTCGATGTCGAGGTCGTTGGTCGGTTCGTCCAATATCAGCAGGTTCGAAGGCCGCGCCATGATGCGGGCAAGCATCAGACGGGCGCGCTCGCCGCCCGACAGGTTCTTGATCGGTGTCCTGATCTGCTCCGGCTGGAACAGGAAGTCCTTCATGTAGCCTGCGACATGCCGCTGCTCGCCGTTGACCAGCAGCGTCTCGCCGCGGCCATCCGTCAGATAGTGGGACAGGGTGTCCTCGGGGTTCAGGTCCTCGCGCTTCTGGTCGAGCGTGGCGATTTCGAGGTTGGTGCCGAGCTTGACGGTTCCGGTGTCGGGGGTGAGCTGGCCGGTCAGCATCTTCAGCAGCGTCGTCTTGCCGGCGCCATTCGGGCCGACGAGACCGATGCAGTCGCCGCGATGCACGCGGATCGAGAAGGGTGCGACGATCGGCCGGTCGTAGGTCTTGGTGATGTTTTCGGCCTCGATGACCAGCTTGCCGGATTCGCGGCCTTCGCTGACGGTCGCCTGCACCGTGCCCTGCGGCCCCTTGTGGCCGCGATAGTTCGAACGCATCGTCTGCAGCTCGCCGAGGCGGCGCATGTTGCGCTTGCGCCGTGCGGTGACGCCGTAGCGCAGCCAGTGTTCCTCGCGCTCGATCGCCTTGCCGAGCTTGTGCTGTTCCAGCTCTTCGGCCTCCAGCACCTCGTCGCGCCAGGCTTCGAACTCGCCGAAACCGCGGTTGAGACGCCGCGACGTGCCGCGGTCGAGCCAGACGGTGGCGTTCGACACCTTTTCGAGGAAACGGCGGTCATGCGAGATCACCACCAGCGCGCTTCTCGTCTTGCGCAGCTCGTCTTCCAGCCATTCGATGGTCGGCAGGTCGAGATGGTTGGTTGGCTCGTCGAGCATCAGGATGTCCGGCTCGGGCGCCATGACGCGGGCAAGTGCCGCGCGGCGGGACTCGCCGCCGGAAAGCGTGTTCGGGTCTTCCTGGCCGGTGAGGCCCAGATGTTCGAGCAGGTAGGTGACGCGATAGGGATCGTCGCCGGGGCCGAGGCCCGCTTCGGCATAGGCCTGCACGGTCGAATAACCGGCGAAATCCGGTGCCTGTTCGAGGTAGCGGATGGTCGAGGACGGATGGCGGAACACTTCGCCCGATTGCGCCTCGACCATGCCGGCAGCGATCTTCATCAGGGTGGATTTGCCGGAACCGTTGCGGCCGACGAGGCAGATGCGATCGCCCGGCTCCACCTGCATGCCGGCGCCGGCCAGCAACGGCGCACCGCCGAAGCTCAGGAAGATATCGTCAAGTTTCAGGATAGGGGGCGCCAACAGTCAGGCTCCTGTCATGTCGTAGGGGCGGGCAAGGATCATCGCCCTGCCGCTCTTTAGATGGAATTCCACCGGGCCTTCCGCAACGTTCGAGACGGTGCGCGAGGAGCCGAAGGGAAGCGAAAAGTCGTCGAGCGGATACCGTGCACCGATGATATCGAGCCCTTCCAGGTCCGAGAAGCCGATCACGGAAAACAGGGAGCCCTTGGATAGGCCGAGCGTCTTTGCGCCCGGCAGCAGCGGCATGGCTTCCTCGTCGCCGGAGGTCAGCAGGATGTCGAGGCCGCGTTCGGCAAGGCTCATGGCGTGAAAGAAGTGCTGGAGCGCGTGGTCGCTGCGCTCGCCGCCGAGCGCGCCGACGAAGATCAGCCTTGCTGCGCCCCTTTCGATGGCCTCGGTCGTCGCGATCTCGCCGTCTGTCTCGTTCTTGGCCGGCGGAAAGGCCTGCCGCTCGACGTGCGGGAACTGCGCGATCAGCGCGGCATCGGAAGAGTCGAAATCGCCCACCCAGAGTTCCGGCGTCACGCCCAGCGCCGCCGCATGGCGCATGCCGCTGTCGGCCGCGATGAAGCGGCTGCCGGCAACTGCGTCCCGCAGGCGGTCGGTGACGGTCAGATTGCCGCCGAGCAGAATGGTGAAGGTCGAATGGCTCATGCGCATTGCCCATAGCGCAAAGCCGGCCGAAAGGGAAAGCTGTTGCACCGCCGGGGATGAGCTTTTAGTTTGCGGCGCGTTGATCGATCAGGATGCCGAGATGCAGTTTCAGGGTACAGCGGACTATATTGCCGACAAGGATCTGATGGTGGCGGTCAACGCCGCGATCCGGCTCGAACGTCCGCTGCTGGTGAAAGGCGAGCCCGGCACCGGCAAGACGGAGCTGGCGCGGCAGGTGGCTGCGGCGCTGGGCCTCGACCTGATCGAATGGAACATCAAGTCCACCACCAAGGCGCAGCAGGGGCTTTACGAGTATGACGCCGTCTCGCGGCTGCGTGACAGCCAGCTCGGCGACGAGCGCGTCCACGACGTCGCCAACTATATCCGCCGTGGCAAGCTGTGGCAGGCATTCGCGTCGGAGCAGAAGCTGGTGCTGTTGATCGACGAGATCGACAAGGCGGATATCGAATTCCCGAACGACCTGCTTCAGGAACTCGACCGCATGGAATTCCATGTCTACGAGACCGGCGAGATGGTGAAGGCCAGGGTCCGGCCGATCGTGATCATCACCTCCAACAACGAGAAGGAACTGCCGGACGCCTTCCTGCGCCGCTGTTTCTTCCACTATATCCGCTTCCCGGAAGTCGATACGCTCGCCCGCATCGTCGAGGTTCATTATCCCGGCATCAAGCAGACATTGGTGCGCAATGCGCTGACGCAGTTCTACGAAATCCGCGAAATGCCGGGGCTGAAGAAGAAGCCTTCGACGTCCGAAGCGCTGGACTGGATCCGGCTTCTGGTCTCCGACGATGTCGACCCGTCCGATCTGCGTGGCGACGTCAAGAACGCGCTTCCGAAGCTGCATGGCGCGCTCTTGAAGAACGAGCAGGACGTGCATCTGTTCGAGCGGATGGCCTTCATGGCTCGACGGGAGCGGTGAGCGGAAGATTTTGCTCCCATTGACGCCGGCCATAGCAAGGCGTATTTGAGCTTCTGAGAATTCGTGGTGATTTGGCCGGCCGGCTTGCAGCCACGTTAAAAAAGTCGCTAAAGGGCCGCGAGAAGATGTCTTCCCACGGACCGGTCGCGATTTTTGTCGTCGCCGGTTTTTTATTTTGTTGGGTAAAGACATGCCGATCAAGATTCCCGATACGCTGCCCGCATTCAGCACGCTCGTTTCCGAGGGTGTGCGGGTGATGACCGAAACCGTGGCGGTGCGGCAGGACATTCGTCCGCTGCAGATCGGGCTCCTCAACCTCATGCCGAACAAGATCAAGACCGAGCTGCAGATGGCGCGCCTCGTCGGCGCCTCGCCGCTGCAGGTCGAGTTCTCGCTGATCCGCATCGGCGGCCACAAGGCCAAGAACACGTCGGAAGATCATCTCCTCTCGTTCTATGAGACCTGGGAAGAGGTGAAGCATCGCAAGTTCGACGGCTTCATCATCACCGGCGCGCCGATCGAGACGCTTGCCTTCGAGGACGTCACCTATTGGGACGAGATGAGACAAATTCTCGACTGGACCGCGACCAACGTGCATTCGACCATGAATGTCTGCTGGGGTGCGATGGCGGCGATCTATCACTTCCACGGCGTGCCGAAATACGAGCTGAAGGAAAAGGCGTTCGGCGTCTATCGCCACCGCAACCTCGTGCCGTCCTCGATCTATCTCAACGGGTTTTCGGACGATTTCCAGGTGCCGGTGTCGCGCTGGACGGAGGTCCGCCGCGCCGATATCGAAAAGCACCCGGATCTTGAGATCCTGATGGAATCCGATGAAATGGGCATCTGCCTGGTGCATGAGAAGGCCGGCAAGCGGCTCTACATGTTCAACCACGTGGAATACGACTCCACTTCGCTGGCGGACGAATATTTCCGCGACGTCAATGCCGGCGTGCCGATCAAGATGCCGCATAACTACTTCCCGCATAACGACGACACGCTGACGCCCTTGAACCGTTGGCGCAGCCATGCACATCTTCTGTTCGGCAACTGGATCAACGAGATCTACCAGACGACGTCGTATGATCTGGAGAAGATCGGCACCGAATAGGGTCTCGACGCGATGTTCATTCCCTTCTTCCTGCAGCTCAAGGACGCGAAGGTCCCGGTGACGCTCCGGGAATTTCTCGCGCTTCTGGAGGGCATGGAAGAAGGGATCGCGGATTTCGATGTGGAGGCCTTCTATTTCCTCGCCCGCACCGCGCTGGTGAAGGACGAGCGGCATATCGACAAGTTCGACCGGGTCTTTTCGTCCTATTTCCAGGGACTTGAAACGGTCTCCGGCAGGCCGGGCGTGGATGTCGCTAACATCCCCGAGGAATGGCTGCGCAAGCTCACCGAGAAACATCTGACGGACGAGGAGAAGGAACTCGTCGAAGCGCTCGGCGGTTTCGAGAAGCTGATGGAGACGCTGCGCCAGCGGCTGGAAGAACAGAAGGGCCGGCATCAGGGCGGCTCGAAATGGATCGGTACCGGTGGCACCTCGCCCTTCGGTGCCTATGGCTACAATCCGGAAGGCGTGCGGATCGGCCAGGACCAGTCCCGCCATCGCCGGGCGGTGAAGGTCTGGGACAAACGCGAATTCGCCGATTTCGACGACAAGGTCGAGCTCGGCACCCGCAACATCAAGCTGGCGCTGAAGCGGTTGCGCCGCTGGGTGCGGGAAGGGGCGGTCGAGGAATTCGACCTGCCCGGCACGATCCGTTCCACCGCCGAACATGGTTATCTCGATGTCCAGACCCGGCCGGAGCGGCGCAACGCGGTCAAGCTGCTGATGTTCTTCGATGTCGGCGGCTCGATGGACGACCATATCCGCGTTGTCGAAGAACTGTTCTCCGCCGCTCGCGCCGAGTTCAGGCATATGGAGCATTTCTACTTCCACAATTGCCTCTACGAGGGTGTGTGGAAGGAGAACCGCCGACGGTCGGACCGGACGCCGACGCTCGACCTCATCCGCAGCTACGGCGCCGACTACAAGGTGATCTTCGTCGGCGACGCCTCGATGAGCCCCTATGAGATCACCCACACGGGAGGGTCGGTCGAACACTGGAACCAGGAGCCGGGCGAGGCCTGGATCAGGCGGGTCACCGATCATTTCCACCGCTGCGTCTGGCTCAATCCGGTGCCGCAGGACCATTGGAGCCATACGACTTCCATCACCCTGGTGCGGCGGCTGATGACCGAGCGGATGTTTCCCCTGACACTTGGCGGGTTGGAACAGGCGACCCGTACGCTGACCCGCTGAGCCGTTGGCTCGCTGAGTTTGCTTTTCCCTGAACTTTATCGGTTCCCGGCGTTGCGGCCTGCCGTCAAATCGCGCAGTTTGCCGCAAAATCTATTGGTGGAGGAGCAATCCCATGGCGGATCAGAATTTCGAAGTTTTCGGCACCACGGAAAAGGGCGAAACCGTCCATCGCGTCCGGATTTCCGGCGGCGGGCTGACGGCCAGCGTCATCACCTGGGGTGCGGTGATCCAGGATCTCAGGCTCGAAGGCCATCAGCCGCCGCTGGTGCTCGGTTTCGAGCGGTTTGAGGACTACCTGAACCATTCCCCCTATTTCGGCGCGACGCCGGGCCGTTCGTCCAACCGTACCGGCGGCGGCCGTTTCACGCTGGATGGCAAGCCGTATCAGCTGGAACTGAACGAACGGGGCGTCACCCACCTTCACGGCGGCTCCGACGGCATCGGGCGCCGCAACTGGACGATCGTCGAACACGCCGCGGACAAGGCGGTGCTGCGGATCACCGATCCGGATGGCCGAGCCGGGTATCCCGGAAACTGCACGATCACCGCGACCTACCAGCTCAAAAAGGACGGCGTGCTTTCCGTCGTCTACGAATCCACCACGGACCAGCCGACGCCCGCCAATATATGCCAGCATTCCTATTTCAATCTCGACGGCCGTGAGGATGCGCTCGGCCACGACATCATGATCGCCGCCGACCATGTGCTCGTCCTAGACGAGAAACAGGTGCCGACCGGCGAATTGATGGATGTCGCCGGCACGCCTTTCGATCTCAGGGACATGGGGCCGATGAAACGTTTCGACGGGAACGCGCAGGTCCTGTTCGATCATAATTTCTGCCTCTCTCCGGAGCGAACGGACAAGCGTTCCGTGGCTTTGGCGCGCAGCATCCATTCCGGCGTATCGTTGGAGGTTCGCACCACCGAACCGGGCGTCCAGCTTTATGCCGCCTTCAAGCTGCCGCAGATCCCCGTGCCCGGACTTGACGGACGCCGCTATGGGCCCTTTGCCGGGTTCTGCCTGGAAACCCAGGTCTGGCCGGATGCCATCAACCATGCCCATTTCCCCAATGCGGTGCTGCGTCCGGGCGAGGTGCTGCGGCAGGAGACGGACTACATCTTCTCGAAGCAATGATTGCCAGGGGCTTGCAGGGCCGGGCTCATCGCAGCCTGGCCAAGCAACTCCTGTCGCGGCGCGTAGCCTTGCTTCGGTGAGGTTTTGCGAGGGAAAGTTATGGCCACGCGTTTTACATTGTGGAACGCAGTAAGATTTTGACATTAGTTAAATTTCAACCGATTTCGGCATAGTTTTCTTGAGGATTGGCACTGCCGCCCGCCGGGCGGGAGGCCCTCTGCCTTTGCGGAGCACATTCGAGGGACTTATGGACGAGATCAGCATCAAGAAGCCGCTGTCCAGGCGACTTACCTTCTTCGGTTTTGCAGCCGTGCTTTTTGCGAGTGCGGTTATCGGCGGACTTGCCTGGGAACGGCAGTCGAACATGACCGAGCAGGCGTTGCAGACGGAGCTCAACAGCGATCTCGCGGTCATCCAGGACGATATGGCCGCCCAGGGGCGTGCCGCGTCCGCGCTGGCGCTGACGATCGCATCCTTGCCGGAAATTTCCCCGCTCATTCTCGCCAACGATCGGCAGGGTCTGCTCTCCCGCTTCGCCAGCATGAAGAGCGTCAAGGACGCGAGCGGACTTGAAATGATCACCTTCAGTACTGCGGCGGCCGATGCGATTGCCCGCGTGCATGATCCGGATGTCTTCGGCGACAATATCAAGGCGCGCCGCAAGATGGTGGCGACCTCGCTCGGTGACAAGAAACTGGTGGTCGGCATCGAGACCGGCCGCACCGCCGTCAGCCTGTTTGCGACCGCTCCGGTCGTCACGGACGGCAAGGTGGTCGGCGTGGTGGATGTCGGGCTGAAGCTGGTCGATGCCTATTTCTCCCGCCTGACCAAGGAAGTGAACGCCTACGTCACGCTCTACACCAAGGGTGCCGACAAGTTCGACAAGCAGGCTTCCACCTATGGCGGCAATCCGATCCTCAGCGGCCCGGAACTGCAGGAGGCCTATGACAAGGGTTCCGTGCGCCGTTATGCCGATATCGGCGGCAAGCATTATGCCGTCGAGGCAGTTCCGCTCCTCGATTTTTCCGGAACCAAGGTCGGTGTTCTCGAAATCGCCTCCGACATCACGCCGCTGGTCGCCGCCAGCGAAACGGCGCTGTGGATGACCGCACTCGGCACCGTCGCCGTTTCGATCCTGTCGCTGATCGGCTTCCTGATCTTTGCCCGGTCGCTCGGCGGCACCGTGCGCCACCTGACCACGACGATGACCAAGCTCGCCGCCGGCGATCTCGGCGCCGAGGTGAGCGGACAGGAGCGCCAGGACGAACTCGGCGCCATGGCGCGTGCCGTCCAGGTGTTCAAGGCATCGGCGCAAGAGAATGTCCGGCTGGAGCAGCAGGCAACGGAGGCGCGCGAGGCGCAGGACCACCAGCGCCGCCGCCAGTCGGCGATCGACAATGCCAAGGGCGAGGATCTGCGAGCCTTCGTGCATGCCATCGAGGAAGGCTTCAACCGCCTCGCAGGCGGCGACCTGACTGTCCGCATGGATCGTGCGGTTGCCGAGGAATTCGAGCCGATCCGCGCCAAGTTCAACAGCTCGGTCGGCAATCTCGAAGAGGCGATCGGCTCGGTGGTCGGAGCCGTCGGCACGATCCGCGCCGGCCTGCAGGAAATCTCGATCGCGTCCAACGATCTCGCCAAGCGCACGGAACAGCAGGCCGCGAGCCTCGAAGAGACCGTGGCGGCGCTCGGCCAGGTGACCTCGGCCGTCAACGACAGCGCCAGCGGCGCAAGCCGCGCCCAGGGCGTTGCATCGCTTGCCCAGCAGAAGGCCCAGCTCGGTGGCGAGATCGTCGCCAATGCGGTCGCCGCCATGGCGGCCATCGAAGGCTCCGCCGAGCAGATCAACCGCATTATCGGCGTGATCGACGACATCGCCTTCCAGACCAACCTGCTCGCGCTCAACGCAGGTGTCGAAGCCGCCCGTGCAGGCGAAGCCGGCCGCGGTTTTGCGGTCGTCGCACAGGAAGTCCGCGGGCTTGCCCAGCGCTCGGCCGATGCCGCAAAGGAGATCAAGGCTTTGATTTCCACCTCGTCGGCGCAGGTCAAGCAGGGCGTCGAGCTGGTCACGGCCTCCGGCAGATCGCTCGACGATATCGTCAGCGAAGTCGCGCAGATGAGCACCTTCGTCAACACGATCACCTCCAGCACCAGCGAGCAGGCAACCAGCCTTCGCGAAGTGGCGGCCTCCGCCGACCAGATGGACAAGGTGACCCAGCAGAATGCCGCGATGGTGGAGGAAACCACCGCCGCTGCGCAGAGCCTGACGCAGGAAACCGACAACCTCGCCGATATGGTCGCCCGCTTCAAGACGAATGCCGGCGCATCCTCCCAGGGGCAGGCGTCTGGCAGCTATCGCGCGCGGGCGGCCTGACGGGGCGCTTTCGAAATTGACGATGCCGTCGTCGGCCTGACGCTGCCGGCGGCATCCATGCCGTCTTCCCGGTCATGCCGGCTGACGGATGCGACGCAGTTCGCCTTCCAGCAAGGTCATGTTCACGGGTTTTCGAATGGTCGTCTGGCCGCTGAAGGATTCATGATCGTGGAGCTGTTCATATCCGGTGCAGAACAGGAAGGGCACGCCCCGGGTCTGCAGCCATTCCGCAAAAGGATAGACCGGCTTTCCGCCGAGATTGACGTCGAGAACAGCTACGTCGGGTAGCGGCGAGCCGCCGACCAGGCGCATGGCTTCGTCGGTCGTCGCCGCCGGCCCGACGACTTCCCAGCCGCGCGATTCGAGTTCGTTGCAGAGTTCCATGGCGATCAGCGTCTCGTCCTCGACAACGAGTATCCGTCCCGCCGAGCCGGTCTGCGACGACTTGGGTTCGGCTTCGTGTCCGGCGACAGGGCCAGCCGAGACGTCGGGACGGTAGACGGACTGCGGCAGCGTCGCGACAAGACACATGCCGGTTGTCGGCCAGTCGATATCGAGCCTGCCGGCCAGCTGTCGGGTAGCGACCTCGGCCACCAGGGTGGAGCCGAAACCCCTGGACACGGGTTTGTGCACCGGCGGGCCGCCGGTCTCGGTCCAGCGGAGTTCGAGTTCGGAAGACGGCAGGATGCGCCAGGCCACGTCGACCCGCCCTTCTGCAACCGACAATGCCCCGTACTTGATGGCGTTGGTGCCAAGTTCATGGATGAGGAGGCTGATCGGCTGTACGGCATTGGGGGTGAGGGTGACGGCGGGGCCGCCGATCATCAACTGGTTGGCGCTCTGATAGGTCCGGGTTTCCTCCGTAAGGACCGCGGCGAGGTCACCGCCCTGCCAGCGGTTCTGGGCGAGCAGGGAATGTGCGCGGCTCAGCGTCGAAACGCGGCCCCGAACCGCGACGATGAACTCCTCCTTGGTTTCGGCGCGTGTCAGGGAAACCAGGGCCTGTACGACCGCCAGGGCATTCTTGGCCCGGTGATCGACTTCCCGGGCCAGCAACTGGCGGGAATCTTCGCTTGCCTTGCGTTCGGTAATATCGCGCAGGATGACGGTCGCAAGTTTTCCTTCGCCGATCTGTACCTGCGAGATCGACGCCTCGAGAGGGAATTCCTCGCCATTGGCGCGCAGGCCGCTGATGGCTCCCAATGCGCCCATCCGCCGGTTGGTGACCCCCGTCTCCTTGAAGAGGCGGATATGTTCGGCATGTCTGTGGCGGAACCGCTCGGGAATGAACCGCTCGATAGGCGAGCCGAGCGCATCCTTGCGGGCCACGCCGAACATGCGCTCCGCTGCCGGGTTGAACAGCACGATCCGCTGACTTTCATCGACGGTGATCAGCGCGTCCATCACCGATTCCACAATCCCTTCCATGCGCCTGCGGCTTTCCAGGAGGGCATCCTCGGCTGCCTTGCGTTCGGTGATGTCGCGCAGGATGACGGTTGCCAGGCGCGCGCCGCCGACCTCGACCTGCGAGATGGAAGCTTCGATCGGAAATTCGTTGCCATCCGCCCGCAGGCCGCTGATCGCACCGAGCGAGCCCATCTGCCTGGTGGTCACGCCGGTCTCGGTGAACCGGTGGATATGCGCAGCGTGGGTCGGGCGATGTCGTTCCGGCATGAAGCGGGAGATGTGCTGACCCAGAGCTTCGGCGGCTGGCAGGCCGAACATCCGCTCGGCGGCGGGATTGAACAGGATGACCCGTTGCTCTTCATCGATGGTGATGATCCCGTCCATTGCCGAAGCGACAATGCCTTCGAGGCGTTGCATGGTCTCGATGGCGGTTTTCTGACTGAGTTTCTGGTTTGAGCGAGATTCCATGACGGCACCTCTCCAATTAACCGCCGAATCAGCGGCGCAGCATCGCGCAATAAGTTGCATTGATATTCCATCTCGCGTGTTTGGTGAAGGCGGGCGGAAATCAATAAATTCATCGGGAAGCGAGGAGGAGAGCGGCCTGCGCCGCATAAATCGCAGCGTCACGAAGTGACGCGTCGCCGAAGCAGGGTGCTGCGGCAACATGGCGATATCCTAGGAGAATTTGGAGCGGGCGAAGGGATTCGAACCCTCGACCCCAACCTTGGCAAGGTTGTGCTCTACCACTGAGCTACACCCGCTCATCAATCCACCGGTCCGTGGTAGTAAGCTAGACCGTGGCGCCGCGGCTCGTTGCCGGCGACGGGCGCTATATGGCCCAGTCCTTTTTCAAATGCAACAGGGAAATGACGATTGGCGCGAAGAAAAATTGCGATCCCGCCAAAGCCCTTGCAAACCGCCGGTTCCGGCCGGAGCCGGCGGCCACTTCATTCTCAGGAGGCGGGGCAGGCCGCTCCGGACTTCACCCAGGCGGTGATCAGTTCGCCGAATTCGGCCTGCGTGCCCGGCACCGGTTCGCGGCCGGCGCCCGGTTTCCAGCCCCAGCCGACCAGTTCGTCATGGGCCATGTGCTCGACGATCTGGTCCATGGTCTTGCCGCCGTTGCGGGCCGGGTCCTTGATCTGTTGGCAGATCTGGGCGAGCGATTTTCCGGCCCAGGCCATTTCGATCGGCGCGAGATGCCAGGCGGGGTTGCCCGGAATGCTCTTGATCGTGTCGGCCTGGCCGACGACGGGCGTGTTTTCGGCGCTGTGGCAGGTGGTGCACTGCATGCCCGGCAGGCCCATGCCCCCATCGCCGCGGAAGACCGGCGGCTGGTGCGGGTGCATGCTGGCGCCCTGCAGCGGCCGGTCGGTCGCCGGGTGACAGTTGACGCAACGCGGGTGCTGGATGACCTTGCCCGCCTCCTGGAAGAGCGCCACGGAGCGTTCCCGCTCGTTGGCGATCGACTGGAAGGAGGCGGCAGGTTTCAGCGTCTTGGCATCCTGGGCGACCGAGGCGGGCGACAGCAGCGTGCCGGCGCCCACGAACAGACAGAGGGCGGCAACGCCGGTGAGTGCGAGTTTCCAGTTCATCGGGTTTTGATCCTCAGGCCGAGACGATGTTGACGATGGGCAGCTGCCGGACCGGTGCCCCGGTCAGGCGCCGCCAGGCATTGGCAACGGCTGGGCCAACCGGAGGCACGCCGGGTTCGCCGACGCCGCTCGGGTTCTCGCCCGACTTGATGATCTCCACCGCCACGTCCGGCATTTCGTTGATGCGGATCGAACGATAGTCGTGGAAGTTCGACTGCATGATCTTGCCGCCCTTGCCGAGCGTCACGGCGTCGAAAAGGACAGCGCCGAGGCCATAACCGATGCCGCCTTCCATCTGCGCCTTGATGACGTTCGGGTTGACCGCGACGCCGCAGTCGACCGCGCACCACACCTTGTGGACGCGCGGCGCACCTTCCGGGCCAACCGAAATTTCGACGATCTGGCCGACAAAGGTGCCGAAGCTTTCGACGACGGCGACGCCACGGGCACGGCCCTCCGGCACCGGAGAACCCCAGTTCGCCATTTCGGCGGCCTTCTTCAGCACGCCCGCATGGCGCGGCTTTTTGCCGAGCAGCGCAAGACGTCCTTCGACCGGATCCTTGCCGATCTTCTGGAACAGTTCGTCCACGAAAGTCTCGACCGCAAAGCCGGTATGGGTATGCCCGACCGATCGCCACCAGAGGGGCGGAATGGAGAGCTGGACATTGTGGGCGCTGACCTTCAGGTTGGGGATCGTGTAGGGCAGGTTGGATGCGCCTTCGACCGAGGTTGGATCGAGATCGGCCTTGCCCATGATCGACTGGCCGACGATCACCTGTTCCCAGGCGGTGATCTGGCCCTGCGCATCGATGGCGCCGCGCATCCTGTGGGCATACATCGGGCGGTAATAACCGCCGCGGATATCGTCCTCGCGGGTCCACATGTGCTTCAGGGGACGGGTCCGGTCGGTTGCGGCGTAGACGGCCGCCGCTTCCTGCATGTAGGGCGAGCCGAACTGCGCCTTGCGGCCGAAGCTGCCGCCGGCGAGCTGGGTGTTCACGCGCACCTTCGCCTCGTCGAGCCCGAGGACCTTGGCGGCGACAGCCTGGTCCATGGCCGGGAACTGGGCGCCGTTATAGATATCCACCGATCCGTCCGCCGCCTTGATGAAGACGGCGTCGAGCGGCTCCATCGGCGCATGCGCCAGGAAGGGGAAGACGATCTCGGCTTCCACCGTCTGCAGGCCGGGTGCCTTGAAGGCATTGTCGATATTGCCGTTATTGGTCGCCTCCAGGCCTTTTTCGCCGAAGAGCTTCCGGTAGTCGCTGGCAAGTTCCTCGGAGGAGCGGGTCTCGGCCTTGGAGAGATCCCATTCGATGCTCAGCGCATCGCGGCCCTTGAGCGCCGCGAACGTGTTGTCCGCGTATACCGCGACGCCGGACGGCACCTGCTTGACGTCGACCACGCCCTCTACCTTGCGGGCTTCGGCATCATTGAAGCTCTTCACCGTCGCGCCAAAATGTTCCGGATGGGCGACGACGGCAATCAGCAGGTTGTCCGGCGTGATGTCGAGCGTGAAGATCGCCGTGCCGTTTGTCTTGCCGAGGGTATCGAGCTTCGGCAGTTCTGTGCCGATCAGCACGAAATCCTTGGGATCCTTGAGTTTCGGCTCCGCGGGCGGTGTCAGGCGCGCCGCCTTTTCGGCAAACGCGCCAAAGCCGCTTTCCTTGCCGGAGGCGGCGTGCCTGATGCGGCCCTTCTCGATCGTGATCTGGGAGGTCGGCACCTTCCACTCGTTGGCCGCGGCAACGACGAGCATGGCGCGTGCGGCGGCCCCGGCCTTGCGCATCTGTTCATAGGAATTGGCGATCGAGCTCGAACCGCCGGTGCCCTGCAGGCCGAACATCAGGTTGGCATAGATCTTGTTGTCGGTCGGCGAATGGACGGCGCGCATCTGGCTCCAGTCGGCATCGAGTTCCTCAGCGACCAGCGTCGCAAGGCCGGTGAACGGGCCCTGGCCGAATTCGATATGCTTGGAAAGCACCGTCACCGTGTCGTCGGTGCCGATCTTGACGAAGGCGTTTATCGGCGCAAGGGCCGCATCGCCGCCCGCATGTACGCCGGCCGGCGCTGCCGAAACGAATTTCGGGGCGATGGCAACGCCGATCACCAGTCCGGAGCCGGCGATAAAGTCACGGCGGGTGGTTTTGATGTTCTGGATCGTCATGGCTCAGCCCTCCATCGAACTGGCGGCATTGTGGATTGCCGCGCGGATGCGATGGTAGGTGGCGCATCGACAGATATTTCCGGCCATCGCGCCGTCGATATCGGCATCCGTCGGCTTCGGCACCATCTGCAGCAAGGCGACCGCCGACATGATCTGCCCGGACTGGCAATAACCGCATTGCGGCACGTCGAGGCCGGTCCAGGCTGTCTTGACCGCATCGGCCTCGGTGCCGGAAATGCCTTCGATGGTGACGACCTCCGAACCTTCGATCATGGCGACCGGGGTCACGCAGGAGCGGCGCGGCATGCCGTCGAGATGGACCGTGCAGGCGCCGCACTGGGCAACGCCGCAGCCGTATTTGGTGCCGGTGAGTTTTTCGAAATCCCGGATGACCCAGAGAAGCGGAGTGTCGGGATCGCCGTCGAACGTTCTTTCCTGTCCGTTCAGTGTGAAGGTGACCATGAGGCAGACCTTTCAGTTGAGAAGCCGGGCGCTGCGCCGGCACTGGAGATTGAGCGGCTGTTATCGGCCGGGGCCGATATGGAGGGCGAGGAATGTCGCGCCGAAATAAACTTGAGCTAACTGGAGAAGTTATTGTTTATCAACTGGGTACGGTCGACCGACGGAATTGCCGGATGCCGGTTCTCCACATCTGGTAAAATGGTCGCACCATCATATCAGGTCAAGCGCTTCACGAGATCGTGTGCGCCTCGCTTGGCCCGCCGCTACATTGTGGTTATGGTATACTCCAACGACCCGCCAACAGAGCCAATTCCATCAGCATGAGCCAGACAGAGCCGAAAACAGCCGAGGATCTTTTCCGTTTCCTCGACAGCCTGAATATTCCGCATTCCACCAAAACGCACCCGCCGGTCTTCACCGTGGCGGAATCCGAAAGCCTGCGGGACGAAATCCCGGGCGGCCATACCAAGAACCTGTTCGTGAAGGACAAGAAGGACCAGTATTTCGTCCTGACCGTCGAGGAGCGCGCCACGGTCGACCTGAAGACCGTGCACAAGGTGATCGGCGCTTCGAGCCGGGTCTCGTTCGGGCGGGCGGAAATGCTGCTGGATTATCTCGGCGTGGTTCCGGGCTCGGTGACGGTGTTCGGCGCCTTCAACGATACCGGGCGCAATGTAACCTTCATCCTCGACGAAGAGCTGATGAAGCACGACATCATCAACGGCCATCCGCTGTCGAACGACGCCACCACATCGATCGGACGCGACGATCTCATCCGCTTTCTGGAAGCGACCGGACACACGCCGCTTGTCTTGAAAGTTACAGACTGACATACGATCTTTGCAGCCTAGAAGGCGAAGATGCGAAGCGTTCCCGGGAGAACATTCATGAGCGGCAGCAACAACCCCTATGGCGGTTCCTACGGCGGACAGATGACCGCTTCGGCGAGTTTTGGCGCGGCGCCTGCTGCATCGGGTCCTGCAGGGGGTTATGTCTCCGATACGAGCACGGCCGGTTTCACCAGGGACGTTCTCGAAGAATCGCGCCGCCAGCCGGTTCTCGTCGATTTCTGGGCGCCCTGGTGCGGTCCCTGCAAGCAGCTGACGCCGGTGCTCGAAAAGGTCGTCAATGAAGGCCAGGGCCGGGTCAAGCTCGTCAAGATGAACATCGACGACCACCCGTCTATCCCCGGACAGCTCGGTATCCAGTCGATCCCGGCGGTCATCGCCTTCGTCGACGGCCGTCCGGTCGACGGTTTCATGGGCGCGGTGCCGGAAAGCCAGGTTCGCCAGTTCATCGACAAGCTCGCCGGACCTCCCGGCGCCGAACAGGCCGCCGAGATCGAAGCGGCGCTCACCGAGGCGGAAACCCTGCTTGCCGGCGGTGAGATCCAGGAAGCCGCGCAGCTTTACGGCGCCGTCCTGCAGGCCGATCCGGAAAATGCCAAGGCCGCTGCCGGCATGATGCAGTGCCTGATCGCCATGGGCGAAACGGCTCGCGCCGGCCAGATGCTTGCCTCACTCCCGGAAGAGCTTGCCAAGGATCCGGCGATCCAGGCGGTCGCCAGGAAGCTCGAGCAGATCGAGGAAGCCCGCAAGCTCGGCGATCCTGTGGCTCTCGAGCGCCAGCTCGACGCCAATCCGGACGATCACGATGCCCGCCTGAAGCTCGCCAAGATCCTCAACGTCCAGGGCGAGCGCGACAAGGCCGCCGAGCATCTTTTGACGATCATGCGCAAGGACCGCACGTTCGACGACGACGGAGCCCGCCGCCAGCTGCTGCAGTTCTTCGAAGTCTGGGGGGCGAAGGATCCGGCAACGATCGCCGCCCGCCGCCGCCTGTCCTCCATCCTCTTTTCGTAGGCCCGCCTTTTCGTGAGCTGAGGCCAATCCGTAAAGGATTGGTCTTGCGTTCTCCGGTGGGTGCCCCACATTATTCGGTGCGGCGAATCCTTGCCCGAACCAGTGATCGTCTGGCCAGTGATTCCGGGAGGTGTCGGACCCATGCATGTGGGAAACGCAAGATATCTGAAGCGCGAGGATCTGCCGGAGACGATCCCCGTCTTTCCTCTCACCGGCGCCCTGCTTCTGCCGGGCGGACAGCTGCCGCTCAACATTTTCGAGCCGCGCTATCTCGCCATGTTCGATGCGGCGCTTGCGGGCAACCGGCTGATCGGGATCGTGCAGCCGTCGCTGCTCGAATCCGGCGAGGCCGCCGAAGGGCCGCGTGCGCCCCTCTCGACCGTCGGCTGCATCGGCCGCATCACCTCATTTGCCGAAACGGGTGACGGCCGCTACATCACCTCGATCAGCGGCGTTTGCCGCTTCCGGCTGATCGAAGAGGTGGGCGGAGGCCATCCCTATCGCACCTTCAAGATCGCACCTCTCATGACAGACCTCTCCACCGAGGACGACGAGAGCACGGTCGACCGCGCCGAACTGCTGCGCGTCTTTCGCGCCTATCTCGACGCCAACAAGCTGGAGGCGGATTGGGAAAGCGTGGAGCGCGCCGGCAACCGCACGCTCGTCAACTCGCTTTCGATGATGTCGCCCTTCGGACCGGCCGAGAAACAGGCACTCCTCGAAGCGCCTGATCTTCGCACGCGCGCCGAAACGCTGATCGCGATCACGGAAATCCTGCTGGCGCGGGATTTCGGCGATTCCGACACCATGCTTCAGTAAGGCCCCAGATCGATGGACGAGAAACTCAGCAAGGTCGATCCAAAACTGCTCGAGCTGCTCGTCTGTCCGCTCTCCAAGAGCCGGCTGTCCTTCAACCGGGAAAGCAACGAACTCATCTCCGAGAAGGCGCAGCTCGCCTACCCGATCCGCGACGGCATCCCCATCATGCTGATCTCGGAAGCCCGCAAGATCGAGGATTGAGGTTGGCTGGGGGGGCCTCATCCGCCTGCCGGCACCTTCTCCCCGCACGCGGGGCGAAGGACGCTAGACTCACGAACTGCATTTCCCATTTGCGAGCTGCACCCCGCCGGCGTTTATTGCTTGAGCAAACCGGTGCGGCATAACCCCTTCGCCCCGCAAGCGGGGAGAAGGTGCCGGCAGGCGGATGAGGGGCTCCGGTCGCGGGCTTAGATTGTTTGCCCCGCCAGCAGCTTCGGCCCGTCCTCGCCGCTCTTTCCCGCGGCTTGGTCGATGAAGAAGCTCTTCAGCTTCGGCAGCCGTTCTACCACCCCGAGGCCGAAGTCGCGGGCGATGCGGATCGGGGTGATGTCGTTGGAGAACAGCCGGTTCAGGACGTCGGTGGTCACGCCCATGCGGAACGTGTCGAACCGCCGCCAGGACTGGTAGCGCTCCAGCACGTTGAGCGCGCCGATGTCGAGGCCGAGCCGGTCGGCTTCGACCACCGTTTCGGCCAGCGCCGCGACATCCTTGAAGCCGAGATTGAGGCCCTGACCGGAGATCGGGTGGATGCCGTGGGCCGCGTCGCCGGCAAGGGCGATGCGCGGCGCGACGAAAGCGCGGGCGAGCGTCAGGCCGAGCGGGAAGGCGCGCTTGCCGCCGACCACCGTCAGTTCACCCAGCTTGTGGCCGAAGCGGCGCTGCAGTTCCTCCTCGAACACCAGATCGTCGGAGGCGACCAGCCGGTCGGCTTCCGGGGTCCGTTCGGTCCACACGAGCGAGGAACGGTTGTTGGTGAGCGGCAGGATCGCAAACGGCCCGGATGGCAGGAAATGTTCCTCCGCAACGCCCTCGTGCGGCCGTTCGTGTGCTACCGTCGCGACGATGCCCGACTGGCCGTAATCCCAGGTGACGGTCTTGATGCCGGCCATGTCGCGCAGCTTCGAGCGCACGCCGTCGCAGGCGACCAGGAGACGGGCCTCGACCGTCGAGCCGTCGGAGAGCGACACCGAGCAGCGGGTGCTGCCGGACTGGAAGCCGGTGGCGGACAGCCCATGGCGGATGGCGATGCCGAGGCGTTCGGCGGCGCCGCGCAGGGCCCTCACCATCGCGACATTCGGCACCATGTGGGCAAACGGCCTGCCTTCCTCGATTTCGCCGTCGAAGGTCAAGAAGACCGGCCGCACCGGATCGGATGTGCGGCTGTCGGTGACGATCATCCGGTTGATCGGCTGGGCATCGGCTGCGATCTCGTTCCACACGCCGATGACATCCAGCATGCGGGTCGCCGCGGCGATGATGGCAGAGGCCCGCTCGTCCTTTTCCCAGACGCCCGCCGGCGCCGCCTCGATCACCTCGACCTTTAGATGCGGCGCCGCCTGCTTGACCGCGACAGCGGCGGCGAGACCCACATAACCGCCTCCTACAACCAGCATGTCCAGCATTTGCCTAAACTCCCGTGAGACTTGAGAATATCGTATCCTGGATATAGATCATCCCGCAGCCGCTTCCTATCACCGGAGTTCGTCATAATGTCGCGCCAGACCGAATCCTCGTCCGCCATGGAACAGCTGATCGCGACGCTCGACCTCGAAAAGCTCGAGGAGAACATCTATCGCGGCACCAGCCCGGATGTCGGCTGGCAGCGGGTGTTTGGCGGGCAGGTGATCGCCCAGGCGCTGATGGCCGCCCAGCGCACCGCCGAGGCCGACCGTTTCGTGCATTCGCTGCACGCCTATTTCATGCGTCCCGGCGATCCTTCGGTGCCGATCCTTTATCAGGTGGAGCGCATCCGCGACGGGTCAAGCTTCGCCACCCGCCGTGTCGTGGCGGTGCAGCACGGCAAGGCGATCTTTTCCATGTCCGCCTCCTTCCAGGTGGAGGAGGGCGGCTACGAACACCAGATCGACATGCCTCCGGTCACGCAGCCGGAGGACCTGATGGGCGAGAAGGAGTTCAAGGAACTCTTCATGAAAAATGCGCCGGAGAGCGTGCGGCGCTACTGGAGCCGGGAGCGGCCGATCGAAGTGCGCCCCACCTCGCTCGCTCACTACCTCACGAGGGACAAGCTCGAACCGCGGCAGGACATCTGGGTACGCACCGTCGGCGACGTGCCGCCCGACCGGCATTACCAGGCAGCCATGCTCGCCTGGCTCTCGGACATGACGCTGCTCGATGCCTCGCTTTATCCGCATGGTACGTCGATCTTCGATCCGAGGCTCCAGGCGGCGAGCCTCGACCATGCCATGTGGTTTCACAGGCCCGTCACATATGACGACTGGCTGCTCTACACCCAGGACAGTCCGAGCGCTTCGGGTGCCCGCGGAATGACCCGCGGCAGCATTTATACCCGTTCTGGCACACTGATCGCCTCGGTTGCCCAGGAAGGATTGATTCGGAAAAGGGCAAATGATTAATCTCTGTGCAATTTTTGAAAATTGCACAAGTTTTGGTCGCCTTTGCGCCATCCAAATGCCCGTTTCTTAGGGCTGGCTTTGTAAGCCTTTACATTTCAATAACTTATAGAGCCGATCAAAACTGGCACGTCCCTTGAATGTATCTCGCCAGTCGCTGTCATGATCTGACGACGATGAGGAGAGTCGGCCCCGGCCGAAGACAAACAAAGGATGGGAAAGCCAGATGAAAATCGTGATGGCCATTATCAAGCCGTTCAAGCTGGATGAGGTGCGCGAAGCCCTCACGGCTGTCGGCATCCAGGGCCTGACCGTGACCGAAGTGAAAGGTTACGGACGCCAGAAGGGACATACGGAAATCTATCGCGGCACCGAATATGCCGTAAGTTTTCTGCCGAAACTGAAGATCGAAATCGCCGTCCCCTCCGACCTCGTCGAAAAGGCCGTGGATGCGATCGCTTCGGCCGCCAAGACCGGCCAGATCGGCGATGGCAAGATCTTCGTCTATTCGATCGAGCAGGCCGTGCGCATCCGTACCGGCGAAACCAACACAGAAGCGCTTTAAGCACGGCTGACAGGGGAGTTTTTTAGCTATGCAATTTAATAGGATTTCCACTCTTGGACGCCTGGGTGCCGCTGGCGCGGCGCTTCTCGCGCCCGCCGTCGCTTTTGCGCAGACGGCTGCCGCACCGGCCGCTGCTGCTGCCGCCGCTCCGGCCATGACGATGGACAAGGGTGACAACACCTGGATGCTCGTTTCCACCATTCTCGTCCTGCTGATGACCATCCCGGGCCTCGCCCTCTTCTACGGCGGTCTCGTTCGCGCCAAGAACATGCTCTCGGTGCTGATGCAGGTCTTCATGATCACCGCGGTCGTGATGATCATCTGGGTCACCTACGGCTATTCGCTGGCCTTCACCAACGGCGGTTCGCTGAACAGCTTCGTCGGCGGCTTCTCCAAGATGTTCCTGGCGGGCGTCACCACCACGTCGCTGGCTGAAACCTTCACCAAGGGTGTCGCCATTCCGGAACTGACCTTCGTCTGCTTCCAGATGACGTTTGCCTGCATCACGCCGGCCCTGATCGTCGGCGCCTTTGCCGAGCGCATCAAGTTCTCGGCCGTCATGCTCTTCGTCATCCTGTGGGTCACCTTCGTCTACTTCCCGATGGCCCACATGGTCTGGTTCTGGGGCGGCCCGAGCGCCTATGCGGATCCGTCCGGCCTGATCTTCTCCTATGGGGCGATCGATTTTGCCGGCGGCACCGTCGTGCATATCAATGCCGGTATTGCGGGCCTCGTCGGCGCGATCATGCTCGGCAAGCGCACCGGCTACAAGAAGGACATCATGGCTCCGCATTCCATGACGCTTACCATGGTCGGCGCTTCGCTCCTCTGGGTCGGCTGGTTCGGCTTTAACGCCGGCTCTAACCTCGAAGCCAACTCCTACGCATCTCTGGCAATGATCAACACCTTCGTCGCGACGGCCGCCGCCGCCGTGTCGTGGTGCCTGGTCGAAACCTTCTCCCGCGGCAAGGCCTCCATGCTGGGTGCCGCCTCGGGTGCGGTTGCCGGTCTCGTCGCCGTCACCCCGGCTGCCGGCTTTGCCGGCCCGATGGGCTCGATCGTTCTCGGCCTCATCGTTTCGCCGGTATGCTACTTCTTCGTCGACGTGGTGAAGAACAAGTTCAACTACGACGACTCGCTCGATGTCTTCGGCGTCCATTGCGTCGGCGGCATCCTCGGCGCCATCGGCACCGGCATCCTCGTCAACCCGGCGCTCGGCGGTGCAGGCATCGTCGACTATTCGACGGCCGATTTCGCCGCCTCCTATTCCGGCACCGCGACCCAGGTCTGGGCGCAGCTCAAGGGCGTCCTGACGACCCTCGTGTGGTCCGGCATCGGTTCGGCGATCCTCTACAAGGTCGTCGACCTGATCGTTGGCCTGCGCGTTACCGTCGAAGCCGAACGCGAAGGTCTCGACCTTTCGACCCACGGCGAAGCGGCTTACCACGCTTCCTGATCAAAGGGCTCGCGGCGGCGGGGGGACCGCTGCCGCGAGACATTGCACCAAAGCTTTAGCAAGTTTCGCCCGGGCCTCGGCCCGGGCTTTTTTGTACATGTTTTCAGCCGTCGCGCGCCCCGTCGTGGTTAAAGGGACATTAACCACCCTCGCGCTAATATGCTCTGGAATTGCGTGAATCAGCCTTCAGGGCTGCCGATTCGCGCTTCGAGTTGCGTTCAAGGACGGCGGGCAGACACGATGGGCAGAAGCAGTTCAGCGGCTATGGCAAACCGGTCCACCCGCCTGGTACTCACCGCGTTCGTGTGGCGACAGGCGGTGGCGCTTGCGGGGTTCGGTATCTTCTTCGCATTGGCGCTGGCCGTCGCGGCGCTCGCCACCTGGAACGTCGCCGACCCGAGCTTCTCCTACGCCACCGACAATGCGCCGACCAATATACTCGGCTTTCCCGGGGCCGCCTTCGCAGACCTGATGATGCAGTTTCTGGGGCTCGCCAGCCTCGTCGCGCTGCTGCCGGTGCTGGCCTTTGCCCTCGCCTTGATCGCCGGGCGCAGATATGACCGAGTCCCGGCCCGTCTTGCGGCCTGGGGCGGCGGCACGCTGCTTGCCTCGGCCACGCTCGGCTGTTTTCCCGCGCCGCTCACCTGGCCGATCCCGAACGGCATCGGCGGCGTCATCGGCGACATGATCCTGCGCTTCCCGGCGCTGTTCGTCGGCGCCTATCCGACCGGCACGGTGGCGATCGTGCTCGGCTGCGTCTTCACCGCTCCTTGCATCTGGCTGATGCTGTTTGCCTCGGGCCTCGTCGGAGAAGCCTTTGAGGATGAGGCCGAAGATGACGACCAGCCGGTTGCCGCGGTCAAGGCCCGTGCCAAGCGCGAGGAGGTCGAGGAAGAGGACGACGAGGACCGGTTTGCCGGCTTCCTGGCATTCGGCGCCCTTGCCCACTACTGGTACATCGCCCAGGCGCGGTTGCGCCGCCTTGCCGGCATCAAGCCGCGCCGCCCGATGGATTTCGACCAGCCCTACGATTTCAACGAGGACGAGTTCGGCACGCTGAACGAACCGGTCCGCGCGCGCTCCACCCCCGTTACCCCGGGCCGCCGCATGGAGCCCTCGCTCGATGGTCCGGCCGAGCGGGTGACTTCGCCGCGCCGGGTGGTGGCCGCCCCGCCCATTTCCGGCCATGACGATGACGACGACGATTACGATCCGCCGTTCGACCGCGACGGCATGCCGCCGCGCCCGGCCGGCATCCTGGCCGATGACGACGAGGATGACGACGCGCCGTTCGTTGCCTCGCGCGCGCCTCAGACCGTCAACGGCGTCCGCGTCCAGCAGCGTGTCGCACCCTCGGCAGCCCCACCGAAGCCGAGTGCCCGTGTCGCCCGCGAGGCCCAGGGCTCGTTCATCGCGCCGGACGGCTTCCAGCTTCCCTCCGTGCATCTCCTCAACGAACCGAAGGCCGTCGCCCGCGACGCCTCGCTGTCGGCCGACGCGCTGGAGCAGAACGCCCGGCTGCTGGAAGGCGTTCTCGAAGACTTCGGCGTCAAGGGCGAGATCATCCATGTCCGCCCCGGTCCGGTCGTCACGCTTTACGAACTCGAGCCGGCGCCGGGCATCAAGTCGTCGCGCGTCATCGGCCTTGCGGACGACATTGCCCGTTCGATGAGCGCGATCGCCGCCCGCGTCGCTGTCGTTCCCGGCCGCAACGCGATCGGCATCGAACTGCCGAACCGCAACCGCGAGACGGTCTATCTGCGCGAAATGATCGGCTCCAAGGATTTCGAGGGCAGCAAGGCAAAGCTCGCCATGGCGCTCGGCAAGACGATCGGCGGCGAACCCGTCGTCGCCGACCTTGCGAAGATGCCGCACCTGCTCGTCGCCGGCACCACCGGCTCGGGCAAGTCGGTCGCCATCAACACGATGATCCTGTCGCTTCTCTACCGCTACACGCCGGAGAAGTGCCGCCTGATCATGATCGACCCGAAAATGCTCGAACTCTCCGTCTACGACGGCATCCCGCACCTGCTGTCGCCTGTCGTCACCGACCCGAAAAAGGCGGTCGTGGCGCTCAAATGGACCGTCCGCGAGATGGAAGAGCGCTACAAGAAGATGTCGAAGATCGGCGTGCGCAACATCGATGGCTTCAACAGCCGCGTCGAGCAGGCGCTCGAAAAGGGCGAGGTGCTGACCCGCACCGTGCAGACCGGCTTCGACCGCCATACCGGCGAGGCGATGTACGAGACCGAGGAATTCGATCTCCAGCCGATCCCCTATATCGTCGTCATCATCGACGAAATGGCGGACCTGATGATGGTCGCCGGCAAGGATATCGAAGGTGCCGTGCAGCGTCTGGCGCAGATGGCGCGTGCCGCCGGCATCCATGTGATCATGGCGACGCAGCGCCCGTCGGTCGACGTCATCACCGGCACGATCAAGGCGAACTTCCCGACCCGCATCTCCTTCCAGGTGACCTCGAAGATCGACAGCCGCACTATTCTCGGCGAACAGGGCGCCGAACAGCTGCTCGGCATGGGCGACATGCTCTACATGGCCGGCGGCGGCCGCATCCAGCGCGTCCACGGGCCTTTCGTCTCCGATACGGAAGTGGAAGACATCGTCGCCTACTTGAAAACCCAGGGCCAACCCCAATATCTCGATGCGATCACGGCCGATGACGACGAGGATGGTGATGGTGCCGGTCCGGCCGGCATGTCCAATCTCGCCGAGTCGGACGACCCTTACGACCAGGCGGTGGCGATCGTGCTGCGGGACGGCAAGGCGTCGACGTCCTATGTCCAGCGCCGTCTCGGCATCGGCTATAACCGGGCCGCCTCGCTCATCGAGCGGATGGAGCAGGAGGGGTTGATCGGGCCGGCCAACCATGCCGGCAAACGCGAGATCCTGGTGCCGACCGAGGGCGATATCCTCGAACGGTAAGGCTTTCGTGATCACCGGGGGCCGGCCATCAAGCCGCCGCCTTTGGTGCGGAGGAGTAACGAAAGGAGACCAGAATGAAAAACGAAAAGACCATCCTTTCAGACATCGCTTCCGGCGCGCTCGGCCGCCGGCAGTTTTCGCTCGGGCTTGCCGGCCTGGCAGCGGCCGCCTTTGCGCCGAACCTCGGTTTTGCCCAGAGCGCCGGCAGTGCTGCGGCCCAGAAGATCGCCGACCATTTTTCCTCGGTCAAAACCATGATGGGCGAATTCGTGCAGTTCGGCCCGCGCGGCGAACAGACCGGCGGAAAATTCTTCATCGAGCGCCCCGGCAAGCTGCGCTTCAACTTCGAGGATCCGTCGCCGATCCGCGTCATCGCCGACGGTAACAACGTCGTTGTCGGCAATATGAAGCTCAAGACCTGGGATATCTATCCGCTCTCCAAGACGCCGCTCAGCCTGCTGCTCGCCAGCCGCATCGATCTCGGCAACCAGATGGTCCGCAACGTCAAGGAAGAGTCCGATCTCACCACGATCGTGCTCGGCAACAAGACGGTGTTCGGCGATTCGACCATCACCATGATGTTCGATTCCAAGACCTACGACCTGCGCCAATGGACGATCACCGACGCCCAGAACAAGGATACGTCGGTGATGATCTACAACGTCCAGAACGGTGTGAACCTGGACGAAAAGGTCTTCACCATCCCCTATGAGGACGTCCGCAAGGGCTGACCTCGGCAGGGTCTGAAATCAATGAGGGGTTGCGCTTGGTTGCGCGGCCCTTTTCGCTTCTCAGGGACCCCAAAATTTCCTAAAGCTCGCGGGCGAAGCCCGAGGGATATCATGACATTTTCGATCACGACCTGGAATATCAACTCCGTGCGGCTGCGCATGCCGATCGTCCAGCAGTTCCTCGTCCGCCACAAGCCGGACATTCTCTGCCTGCAGGAAATCAAGTGCCAGGAGCCTGAATTCCCGCTGCAGCCGCTGAAGGATCTCGGTTACCAGCACATCATCATCCACGGCCAGAAAGGCTATCACGGCGTCGCCATCGCCTCGAAGGTTCCGCTGCTCGAAGACCACCGCCAGAATTTTTGCAATGTCGGCGACGCCCGGCATATCTCTGCGATCTTCGAGCGCGGTTCACGGCGCATCCGCCTGCATAATTTCTACGTACCCGCCGGCGGCGACGAGCCGGACCGGACGATCAATCCGAAATTCGGCCACAAGCTCGATTTCGTCGAGGAGATGAAGGCGCTGAAGGCGGACGGCATGCCGGGCATCTCGTCGATCCTGGTCGGCGACCTCAACATCGCGCCGCTGGAGCACGATGTCTGGTCGCACAAGCAGCTCCTGAAGATCGTCAGCCACACGCCCGTCGAGACCGAGGGCATGAAGGAAGTCATAGCCAGGGGCGGCTGGCTCGACCTGATGCGCCAGTACACGCCGGAGCCGGAAAAGATCTATACGTGGTGGAGCTACCGCGCCAAGGACTGGGAAGCGGCGAACAAGGGCCGCCGGCTCGACCATATCTGGTCTTCGCCCGACCTCGGTCCGTTCCTCGACCGCATCGAGGTGCTGAAGGAAGCCCGCGGCTGGAACCAGCCTTCGGACCACGTGCCGGTGACGGCGGTGTTCAAGTTCTGACATCGAAGGGAGGTCGGTGGCGGCTGCCCCTCATCCGCCTGCCGGCACCTTCTCCCCGCTTGCGGGGAGAAGGATATATGCCGCGGCCTCTCTGCCCCCTCCCACGTTTCATAGGGCACGTCCCCTCGCCCCGCGTGCGGGGAGAGGGTTAGGGTGAGGGGCAGCTGGTTTTTGGCTTTAGGCAAACCGGTCCTGCATCGCCGCAGCCGCCTTGGCGAGGCTGGCGATGTTGTCGCGGATGCGGCTTTCGATCACCCGGCCGACCTGCGGATATTCCTCCAGCAGGCGGTGGAACAGGGAGCGGCTGATCTTCAGGGCTTCCGCATCCTCGATTGCCACGGCCGTGAACTTGCGCTCCACCATGGTGATGAGCGCCAGTTCCGACAGCAGCGTGCCGGGGCCGACCGTCGCTTCCACCTTCATCTCGCCGTTGCGGTCAGCCATCAGCAGCTCGAAACGGCCCCTTGCGACAATGAAGGCCGATTCCGCCGGAGATCGCTCCCGAAACAGCTGCTGGCCGGTCGTGACCTGACGCCGCTCGGC
Organism: Hyphomicrobiales bacterium; assembly: GCA_900471605.1. GTDB lineage: Bacteria > Pseudomonadota > Alphaproteobacteria > Rhizobiales > Rhizobiaceae > Neorhizobium. The sequence continues at coordinate 85,265 of UCEY01000010.1, forward strand.
GCCGAAGGCGATGAGGCGGAGCTGGTCTTCGTTCATGTCCCGGAACAGCGGGACCTGCGATAGCAGGCGGATATCTTCGGTCAGCGACATGGGGGCTCTAGTTTCTCTGCTTGCCGCAATTCCGGACGGAAAACCGCAGCACACTTTTCCTGGAATTGCTCAGGGTACGATCTTGTAGCCGCCGTTTTCGGTGACCAGGATTTCGGCGCTCGACGGATCGCGCTCGATCTTCTGGCGAAGACGGTAGACATGGGTTTCCAGCGTATGCGTGGTGACGCCGGAATTATAGCCCCAGACTTCTTCCAAGAGCACGTCGCGGGTCACGACCTTCTGGCCAGCACGATAGAGATAGCGGATGATCGCCGCTTCCTTTTCCGTCAGGCGGATCTTCTTGCCGTCCTCGGTGGTCAGCAGTTTCTGGCTCGGCTTGAAGAGATAGGGGCCGACCGTGAAGGTGGCGTCCTCGCTCTGTTCGTACTGGCGAAGCTGGGCGCGGATGCGGGCGAGCAGAACGGCGAACCGGAAGGGCTTCGTCACATAGTCGTTGGCGCCCGCTTCGAGGCCGAGAATGGTGTCGGAATCGGTGTCGTGGCCGGTCAGCATGATGATCGGCGCCTTGAAGCCGTTCTTGCGCAGCAGTTTCACCGCCTCGCGGCCATCCATGTCCGGCAGGCCGACATCCATGATCAGCAGGTCGATCTGGGCGTTCTTGGCGGTCTGCAATGCCTTGGCGGCATTCGCCTCCTGGAGAATTGCGAACTCGTCGTAGAACGACAATTGTTCGACGAGCGTTTCGCGCAGATCGTCGTCATCGTCCACCAGGAGTATCGTGCGCGCTGCCATGCGTTCTTGCCTTTCGTCTCGCCGTTGCGTCCGGACTGCCATTACAGTCAATCGAAGCGCATTTAGGGCTCCTCGATCTAAATCCCTACAGCATCGACCCGAAAATCGGAATCGATTTTCGGAAAGTATGGTGCTTCGATTCAATATGCTAAAGCGTCGTTTGCGTATCCGGAGGATGCGCGGCGCTTTAGTGTGCTATGAATTCAAACGAAATCATATTCAAAGCAAAACCTTGTGAGAGAAATGCAGCGTTTTCGCGAGGGAAATCACAAAAAGAGAGCTGTGGTTACCGTCCGGACCGCGCCGCGCGACCGGCGCCGGGCGATCGTCTCCTTCGGGGGCATTACCGTGCCGGCGGCGCTGGGGCGGTCGGGCACCACGCCCTTCAAGCGGGAAGGCGACGGCGGAACGCCGATCGCGGCAATGCGCCTGCTCAAGGGCTATGTCCGTGGGGATCACGTGCAGCTGCCGCAGACCGCGCTTTCGATGACACGGATCGGAAAAGACATGTTGTGGTGCGACCAGCCGGATCACCCCTCCTACAACCGTCCCGTCAAAGCCCCTTTCAGGCCAAGCCACGAGGAAATGATGCGGGCCGACGGGCTCTACGACATCTGCCTCGTGCTCGACTGGAACATTTCTTCGCGGGCCCGCAACCGCGGTTCGGCGATCTTTTTCCACCTCATCAAGCCGGGATACCAGCCGACCGCCGGCTGCGTCGCCGTCAGTTTACAGGATATGAAGCGGTTGCTCCGGTTCATGCGCGAGGGGACGGTGGTGCGGGTGCTGGGGTAAGAGCACCGGAAACGAAAATGCCCGGCGCTGGGGCCGGGCATTTTCGTTTCCGTCATCCCTGGGCTTGTCCCAGGGATCCAAACCGTCTCGACCGATCCAATCGTTGCAGATGCTCGGAACAAGCCCGAGCATGACGGCGGAGACTAAGCTTCTTCACATCCCGTGAGTTGCCTACTTCCACTCGCGGATATCGACGAAGTGGCCGGCGACCGCCGCCGCCGCCGCCATGGCCGGCGAGACGAGGTGGGTGCGGCCCTTGTAGCCCTGGCGACCTTCGAAATTGCGGTTCGAGGTGGATGCGCAGCGCTCGCCCGGCTTCAGGCGGTCATCGTTCATCGCGAGGCACATCGAGCAGCCCGGCTCGCGCCATTCGAAACCGGCATCCTTGAAGATCTTGTCGAGGCCTTCGGCTTCCGCCTGTTCCTTGACGATGCCCGAGCCCGGAACGACCATGGCCGAGACGGTCGAGGCGACCTTGCGACCCTCGACCACCTTGGCGGCGGCGCGCAGGTCTTCGATGCGGCCGTTGGTGCAGGAGCCGATGAAGACGCGGTCGACCGCGATGTCGGTGATCTTGGTGCCCGGCTTCAGGCCCATATAGTCCAGCGCGCGCCATTTGGAGCTGCGCTTGGTTTCGTCCTGGATGTCATCCGGGTTCGGCACGGTGCCCTGAACCGAGATCACGTCCTCCGGCGAGGAGCCCCAGGAGACGATCGGCGGCAGGTTGGCAGCGTCAAGCACGACGACCTTGTCGAAATGCGCGCCTTCTTCCGTCTGCAGCGTCTTCCAGTAGTCGAGCGCCATGTCCCAGGCCTTGCCCTTCGGGGCGCGGGGCTTGTCCTTGATATATTCGAAGGTCTTTTCATCAGGCGCGATCAGGCCGGCGCGGGCGCCGCCTTCGATCGTCATGTTGCAGACGGTCATGCGGCCTTCCATGGAAAGCGAACGGATCGCTTCGCCGGCGAATTCGATGACGTGGCCGGTGCCGCCGGCGGTGCCGATCTCGCCGATGATGGCAAGGATGATATCCTTGGCGGTGACGCCCGGCGGCAGCTGGCCGTCGACGCGCACCAGCATGTTCTTCGCCTTCTTCTGCACCAGCGTCTGGGTGGCGAGCACATGCTCCACCTCGGACGTGCCGATACCGTGCGCCAGCGCGCCGAAGGCACCGTGGGTCGAGGTGTGGCTGTCGCCGCAGACGATGGTCATGCCCGGCAGGGTAAAGCCCTGTTCGGGGCCGACGATGTGGACGATGCCCTGGCGGACGTCCTTTTCGGAGTAATATTCGACACCGAAGTCATGGGCGTTCTGGGCAAGCGCCTCCACCTGGATGCGGCTTTCCTCGTTCTTGATGCCTTCGTAGCGGTCGAGGGTCGTCGGCACGTTGTGGTCGACAACGGCGAGCGTCTTTTCCGGCGCGCGGACCTTGCGGCCGGCCATGCGCAGGCCTTCGAAGGCCTGCGGCGACGTCACCTCGTGAACGAGGTGACGGTCGATGTAGAGAAGACAGGTGTGGTTTTCATCCTCGGAAACGACGTGGTCGTCCCAGATCTTGTCGTAAAGGGTGCGAGGTGCGCTCATGGCTGCGGTCCGTAAAGCTGACTGAAACAGGAAATGGGTATCCGGCAGCACGGGGCTGCCTCAAGCTGAGGAAGGTCAGCTAAGTCGGTCGCAAAGCGCCCCGGATACGCGCGCGAAAAAGCGTGCCGGCAGACGCTTGTGGTCCTGCAGCACGACGATATGGTTCGCGAGGCATCCGAATTTCGATCCCATGGCGGCTGCAATAGCAGTTTCTGCAGAAATCGGCAATCGAATTGCGTCGTCGGAAACCTGTCGCAAGATTGTCATAAAGCTTTCGCGGAAACGTGGTTGATCTCAATTTCCAGAACGGAGGAATGCCTTATGTCCGAACCCATCCAAGACCAGCTCAGCCGCATCAAGGACGAAATCGCCGACAGCTTCGATGAAGAGCTGGAAATGCAGATGGAGGAGGACCGGCTGGACGAGCTGGTCGCCGAGGGCATGTCGGAGCCCGCAGAGCCGACGATCGACCGGAAGATCTATTTCCGTGAACTCTTCCGCCTTCAGCATGAACTCGTTCGCCTGCAGGACTGGGTGCAGTACAAGAAGCTAAAGATGGTCGTGTTGTTCGAAGGCCGCGACTCGGCCGGCAAGGGCGGCGCCATCAAGCGCGTCACCCAGCGCCTCAATCCGCGCGTCTGCCGCACCGTCGCACTGCCGGCGCCGACGGAGCGCGAGCGGAACCAGTGGTATTTCCAGCGCTACGTCCCGCATCTGCCGACCGCCGGCGAAATGGTGCTGTTCGACCGCTCCTGGTACAACCGCGCCGGCGTCGAGCGCGTCATGGGCTTCTGCACCAAGGACGAGCTCGAAGAATTCTTCCGCTCGGTGCCGGAATTCGAGCGTATGCTGGTCCGCTCCGGCATCGTCCTCCTCAAATACTGGTTCTCTATCACCGACGAGGAGCAGGAATTCCGCTTCAAGATGCGCATCCACGATCCGCTGAAGCAGTGGAAGCTGTCGCCGATGGACCTCGAAAGCCGCGTCCACTGGGAAGAATATACCAAGGCCAAGGAAGAGATGCTCCAGCGGACCCACATCCCGGAAGCGCCGTGGTGGGTGGTGCAGGCCGTCGACAAGAAGAAGGCGCGGCTGAACTGCATCGCCCATCTTCTTGCCCAGGTGCCTTACGAGACCGTGCCGAAGGAAGCGATCGACCTGCCCGGCCGCGTTCGTCACGACGATTACATCCGCCATCCCGTGCCGGCGGACATGTACGTCCCGGAAGTCTATTGAAGAGGGCCGCGCGTCCGTTCATGTCGCAACCGTCGCTCGGGCGGAGGGCTAACGTTCCCTCCGTCCGCGCAACCGGTTCTCGATGTCGCGACAAGCCGATCGTCAGCAGCAAATAGATGTAGGTGACGATCGAATAGGTTTCGAAGAAGGGGAAGGAAGCGGCGGCATAGACCTTGGCCATCTGCGTCATGTCGGCGAGGCCGAGCACCGAGACGAGTCCTTCGCCAATCGAAACGAAGTCATTGGAAAGCGGCGGCAGGATCGCCCGCATCGCCTGGGGGAAGACGATCAGCCGGAAGCGCTGCCAGCTCGTTGAGCGCTATCACCGCCGCGATGCGTCGGCAAAGAACCCCGAAGACGACCAGCCACCAGGGGAAACCCCGCGGTGCGGAAGGCTTGCGGCGCAAGGGCGCCATGCCTCTATCCGCCCATCTTGTCGTCGAGGGACCCTTTCCGGTTCAGGGCGAGCACTCTGGCACTCCTGACAAATGGCTGGCGAATCCCTCTCATGAAAAGCCGGCGGATCGCAAGCGGCTGACGGCGGGCATCTTCTCCTTGCCGCGGGTGGGTGGCTCCTCTACATCCCCCTCACCGTATACGCCGCGCCTTTCGCGGCAAAAGCATTGGAGTAAATAAGTTGGTTCAGGAAAAAGAGCTAATTTCAAAGATCGTGTGGCGGCTCATGCCGTTCCTCGGCGTGCTTTATCTGATTGCCTATATCGACCGTCAGAACGTCAGTTATGCCAAGCTGGAAATGGTCGGCGCGCTCGGCATGAGCGAATATGCCTACGGCCTCGGCGCGTCGCTGTTCTTCATCGGCTATTTCCTGTTCGAAGTGCCGAGCAACCTCTTCCTTACGCGTTTCGGCGCCAGCCGCTGGTTCGCGCGCATCATGATCTCCTGGGGCATCGTCACCATCGCGCTCGCCTACACGCAGAACGCCACGATGTTCTACATCCTGCGCTTCCTGCTCGGCGTCTGCGAAGCCGGGTTCTTTCCGGGTGTCCTTTATCTGCTGACCCTCTGGTTCCCGAAGGATTATCGCGGTCGCATGGTCGGCCTGTTCATGATCTTCAGCGCGCTCGCCAATGCCGTTGGCGCGCCGGTCGGCGGCATGCTGCTCGATCTCGACGGGCTTCTTGGCCTTGCCGGCTGGGAATGGGTCTTCCTCGCGACCGGGGTTCCGGCGGTGCTCGCCGGGATCGTCACGCTCTTTTATCTCGACGATACGCCGGAAAAGGCGAAATTCCTGACAGAGGATGAAAAGCGCTGGCTGCACGATCGGCTGGCGCGCGAGAATTCCGGAATGGAGGAACATGCGGACAACGGGTTCAAGGCGCTCGTCAATCCGCGGGTGCTTCTGATGGCGCTCTGCTATATCGGCTTTCCGCTCGCCGCCTACGGTCTCAGCTACTGGCTGCCGACCATCGTCAAGGGTTTCGGCGTCTCGAACACGACGAACGGCTTCATCAACATCATTCCGTGGGTGATCGTCGCGCTCGCGCTCTGGGTGGTGCCGGCTGCCGCCGACCGGGCGGAGAGCAAAACGCCCTATATCGTCATTCCGGCGTTTATCGGGGCTGCCAGCCTTGCCCTGTCGGCGATCTTCACCAATCCGACCCTGCAGTTCGCCTTCCTCTGCATTGCCGCTGCGGGCATCTTCGCCGGCCAGCCGGTCTTCTGGAGCCTCCCCTCGCGCTTCCTGCGGGGCGCGGGTGCGGCCGCCGGCATCGCGGCGATCAATTCGGTCGGCAATCTCGGCGGCTTCATCGCACAGAACGTCGTCCCCTGGATCCGGGATTCGACCGGAAGCACTATCCTGCCGATGGTCTTCCTGGCCGTCTGCCTTGCCGTTGCCGGCGTCCTCGTCATCATCGTCGGCCGCATGATGGCGGCGAGACAGGCTGCCTCTGCCTGACCAATTGCCGCCCTTGGTTCCCTTTGCGGAACCAAGGGCGGTAAAACTGCCTCCTTCCGCCCCACCGGCGTTTCTCCTATGTCTTCTGGCAAGCCAGATCAAAACACTTGGAGGAAGTCGATGATACCAGCCTTGAAACATGTCGCTCTGGGTTTGGTCCTGTTCGGGGCCGCGATGGGCACGCTTGCCGCGCCGTCGCTGGCGCAGGAGGCCGTGACGGCCGCAGCGGACAAGGAGGCGCTGTTCACCAGCACGGACCCCAAGCTGCACGCAAACAAGCAGGTTGCCTACGGCATCGTTCGCGACCTGCTGGAAGCCAACCAGTGGGACAAGGCCGATCAGTATCTCACGGAACGTTACATCCAGCACAACCCGAACGCCGCTTCAGGACGAAAGGCGGTGGTGAGCTATTTCATCGACATCCTCAAGCGGACGCCGAGCGCGGTTCCGGCCAAGATAAAAACCCCTGTCGTCTTCGTCACGGCGGAAGGCGATCTGGTGACCGTGGGGACGGTGCGCGAGGTGAAAGATCCTCGCGATCCCTCGAAGAGCTATACCAGCACCTGGTACGACACATGGCGTATCGTCAACGGCAAGGCCGACGAGCACTGGGATTCGGCCGTCAGGAACTGAACCCGCCCATCGCGCAATAAAAAAGGCGGTCCAGGGACCGCCTTTTTCACATTCGATTTCCGAAGCTTATTCGGCAGAGGCTTCAGCAGCCTTGGCGGCTTCGGCAGCTTCTGCTGCGGCCTTTGCTTCAGCGGCTTCCGCTGCTGCCTTTTCGGCGGCGAGAGCCTGGGCTGCTGCAACCTTCTCGGCTTCGAGACGTGCCTTTTCGTCGGCAACGGCCTGACGCTCGGCGTCGTTCAGCTTGCGGGCGCGAACGCCGGTGTCTTCAACGATACGAGCCGACTTGCCGCGGCGATCGCGCAGGTAATAGAGCTTGGCGCGACGGACCTTACCGCGGCGAACGACTTCGACGCTTTCGACCATCGGCGAATAGACCGGGAATACGCGCTCGACGCCTTCGCCGTAGGAGATCTTGCGAACAGTGAAGCTTTCGTTGAGGCCGCCGCCGGAACGGGCGATGCAGACGCCTTCATAGGCCTGTACGCGCGTACGGTTGCCTTCGGTGACCTTCACGTTGACGCGGAGCGTGTCGCCGGCGGAAAATTCCGGAAGGGTGCGCTTGGCGGCGATCTTGGCGGCCTGTTCGGCTTCCAGTTCCTGGATGATGTTCATCGTCTCAAACCTTTGGTTCTTCTGAAACAGCCAGAGCGCTCGGGTTACATCCCTTTGGTCAAAGCCTCGGAGACTTGCCTTTCCGGCAGAGCGAATTCGCCATTCTTTGTTGCTGGTCGACGGGATATTTCCCATTTCCGGCTGGGCCAATACACGAAAGAGTCCGCTTTGTCATCCCGTTGATTGCGATTTTGTGACGAAAAAGCCCGCTATTGCTGCCGTTCGCACAAGCCGCTATCTGGTGGCCAGGGATGAGGAAACATCAATGACAATCACAATGATAGTCCTGCTCGCCGCAGCGGGCTTCCTGTCCGGCGCGGTCAACGCGATCGCCGGCGGCGGGACCTTTCTGACCTTCGGGGCGATGACGCTTGCCGGCGTTCCGCCGATCTTGGCCAATGCCACGTCCTCGATCGTGCAGTTTCCGGGCTATGTCACCTCGACGATCGCCTATTGGGACGAGATTTCCAGCCGCTGGCGCAGTGCGCTGGTATTGGCGCTGGTTTCGGTGATCGGCGCTTTCGCCGGCGCCTTCCTGCTGCTGTCGCTCGACAATCCATCCTTTCGCGCGCTGGTGCCCTGGCTTCTGGCGGCCGCAACGGCCGTATTTGCGGCGGGGCCGTGGCTGAAACCGAAGGCGTCGGCGGAGCGTTCCGCCAACTCCCCCGGTTCGGTCATCGGGCAATTCCTGACGTCGATCTATGGCGGGTTCTTCGGGGCCGGCATGGGCATCATGATGCTCGCTGTCCTCGGGGTGACGACCGGCGGCAGCTATCACCATCTCAATGCGCTGAAGAACATGCTGGCGATCCTGATCGCGGCGGTCGCCATCATCGTCTTCGTCGGCGGCGGCGTCATCGCCTGGCCGGAAGCGCTCGTGATGATCCCGGCCGGCGCGCTCGGCGGTTATGCGGGCGTGTGGATGGCGCGACGGGTGCCGCAGGCGGTGCTGCGCTGGTGCGTGGTCGCGGTTGGTGCGGCTCTGACGGTGTATTATTTCGTGACGGGGTGACCCGGGATCAGGTCCGGCCGGCGCTCCAGCGTCAGCCGCCGGCTCTCCTCCAGCCGCCATTTCTCTATTGCAGCATGATTGCCCGAGGTCAGCACCGCCGGGATTTCACGCCCTTCGAACATCTGCGGCCTGGTATATTGCGGATGTTCGAGAAGTCCGTTTTCAAAACTCTCATGGGTGCCTGACAGCGCATTGCCCATGACGCCCGGCAGGACGCGCACGACCGCGTCGAGCAGCGTCAGCGCCGCGGGCTCGCCGCCGGACAGAACATAGTCGCCGATCGACACCTCTTCGAGATTGCGCGCATCGATCACCCGCTGGTCGACGCCTTCGAAGCGTCCGCAGACGATCACAACGCCGTCGCCGCCGGCAAGCTCGCGCACTCTTTCCTGAGTCAGCGGTTTTCCGCGCGGGCTCATCAGCAGGCGGGGTCGGCTGTCATTCTCGGAGACGCTGTCGATCGCCTTGGCCAGAATATCCGGCTTCAGCACCATGCCGGCTCCGCCGCCGGCCGGCGTGTCGTCCACCGTGCGATGCCGGTCCTCGGCAAAATCGCGGATTTGCACCGCGTCGAGCGACCATTGCCCGCGCTCCAGCGCCTTGCCGGCCAGCGAAAAGGTCAGATGCCCCGGAAACATTTCCGGGTAGAGCGTCAGGATGGTGGCGCGGAAGGTCATCGCGCCTACTTGCCCTTTTTGGGGAAACCCGGTGCCGGACCGTCGTCTTCCGGGTTTTCGGTCAGGCCGGCCGCCTGCGGATCGATGAGGATCTTGCCGCCTTCCAGGTCGATCTCCAGCACGGCGGCCTCGGAGAAGGGGATGAGGGCGGGACGGCGGCCGGGGCCTTTCAGCTCCAGCAGGTCGCCGGCGCCGAAATCATAGACCGCGCTCACCGTGCCGTAACTCTTGCCCTCTTCATCGACCGCTTCCAGGCCTTCGAGATCGGCGTAATAGAATTCGTCTTCCTCGAGTTCGTCGTCGGGCAGGTTGTCGCGGTCGATGAACAGTTCGAGGCCGGCCAGTGCTTCAGCCGCATTGCGGTCGTTGATGCCCCTGAAGCGGACGATCGCGACATTCTTGGCCTCGCGGATTTCGAGGATCTCGAAAACCCGGCCGTCTTCGCTGTGCAGGTGGCCGTAATCGCCGAGCGCGGTCGCGTCGGCCGTGTACGTGCGCACCCGCACCTCGCCCCGGAGACCCTGGGCGGCGCCGATGGTCGCCATCAGAACGGGATTTTCGAGCTTGGTCATGAGGGTCGTGATCTCGGTTGTCGTGCGCTCATTTAAGCTTTGCGCGATCAAAAGCAAACAGCAAAACGGGCAGCGCGTTGCCGCGCCGCCCGTCGCTTAACAAGGACTGGTTGCGAAGCTTATGCTTCGGCGGCAGCGGCGGCTGCTTCTTCGGCCTTCTGGGCGCGTTCCTTGGCGCGTTCCTGGGCCTTCTTGCCCGGCTGACCCTTGTCCGGGTTGTTCTTGGCTTCGCGCTGGGCGATGCCGGCTTCAGCGAGGAAGCGCAGAACGCGGTCGGTCGGCTGGGCGCCGTTGTCGAGCCAGTGCTTGATGCGCTCGGCGTTCAGCTCGACGCGCTTTTCATTGTCCTTGGCGAGCATCGGGTTCCAGGAACCGAGCTTTTCGAGGAAGCGGCCGTCGCGCGGCGAACGGGCGTCGGCAACAACGACGGTGTAGTACGGACGCTTCTTGGAGCCGCCGCGGGCGAGACGAATTTTCAGGGCCATTTCAATTACTCCTAGGTTTTTCTGGCCGCCATCAGGCCGGCCGGGGTTCTTCTTGAGGCCGCCATCAGGCGGGCTGGTTCAGGCTATTTTCGTGCCGACATGTTCGGCGGCGATGGCTTCATGATGCCGGATCACTTCCTTGATGACGAAGTTCAGGAACTTCTCGGCGAAATCCGGGTCCAGATGCGCTTCCTTCGCCAGGCGGCGAAGACGCTCGATCTGGAATTCTTCGCGCGCCGGGTCGGCCGGCGGCAAATCGTACTGGGCTTTGAGGACGCCCACTTCCTTGGTGCAGCGGAAACGCTCCGCCAGCATATGCACGAGCGCCGCGTCGATGTTGTCGATCGACTGGCGGTAGCTCGCAAGTTTGGCTTTCACTTCAGCGTCAACCATGGGTGCGTCCTCCCTCACTTCTTCTTTGGCAGGCCGGGAAGGCCCGGGAAACCGCCACCGAGGCCGGGCAGCTTGGCGCCCCCAAGACCCGGCATGCCTCCCCCTGGAAGACCGGGCATCGAGCCCGGCTTGAAGCCCGCGGCCTCCGCCTGCTTCTGCAGCGCTTCGAGCTGTTTCGGATCGAGCTTGGAAAGGTCGGGCATTCCGCCCATTCCACCCATTCCGCCGCCCATGCCGCCAAGCCCCATCTTCGAGGCAAGGCCGCCCATCATCTGCTTCATCATGCCGCCCTTGCCTTTGCCGCCCATCATTTTCATCATGTCGGCCATCTGGCGGTGCATCTTGAGCAGCTTGTTGATTTCGGCCGCATCCGTGCCGGAGCCGGCGGCGATGCGCTTCTTGCGGCTGTGCTTCAGCATGTCCGGGTTGGCGCGCTCGGCCTTGGTCATCGACTGGATGATGGCGATATGGCGGGCGAACGTCTTGTCGCTCATGCCGGCGGCAGAAAGCTTGTCCTTCATGCCGCTCATGCCGGGCATCAGCCCCATGATGCCGCCCATGCCGCCGAGCGACTGCATCTGCTTCAGCTGTTCGGCGAGGTCGTTCAGGTCGAACTTGCCCTTGGCCATCTTCTCGGCCATGGCGCGCGCCTTCTCGGCGTCGATATTCTCGGCGGCTTTCTCGACCAGCGAAACGATGTCGCCCATGCCGAGAATGCGGTCGGCAATGCGGCGGGGATGGAATTCCTCCATCTCCGTCATCTTTTCGCCGGTACCGATCAGCTTGATCGGCTTGCCGGTGACGGCGCGCATCGAAAGGGCCGCACCACCGCGGCCGTCGCCGTCCATGCGGGTCAGAACGAGGCCGGTAATGCCGACGCGTTCGTCGAAATTGCGGGCGAGGTTGACGGCGTCCTGGCCGGTGAGCGAGTCCGCGACCAGCAGGATTTCATGCGGGTTCGAGCGGCGCTTGATCTCCGCCATCTCCGCCATCAGCGGCTCGTCGATATGGGTGCGGCCGGCGGTGTCGAGGATGACGACGTCATGGCCGCCGAGCTTGGCGGCCTGCACTGCGCGGGCGGCGATCTCGGTCGGCGACTGGCCGGCAACGATCGGCAGCGTGTCGACGCCGGTCTGCTGCCCAAGCTGGCGCAGCTGCTCCTGGGCGGCCGGGCGGCGCGTGTCGAGAGATGCCATCAGCACCTTCTTGCGCTCGCGATCGGTCAGCCGCTTGGCGATCTTGCCCGTCGTCGTCGTCTTGCCGGAGCCCTGGAGGCCGACCATCATGATGACGACCGGGGCGACCGCATGCAGGTCGATGCCCACGCCTTCGGAGCCGAGCATCTCGATCAGCTCGTCATGGACGATCTTGACGACCATCTGGCCGGGCTTGATCGACTTCAGGACTTCGGCGCCGACGGCCTTTTCGCGCACCTTGTCGGTAAAGGAGCGCACGACTTCCAGCGCCACGTCCGCTTCGAGCAGCGCACGGCGAACCTCGCGCAGAGCGGCGGAGACATCCGCCTCGCTCAATGCGCCACGGCCGGTCAGTCCACTCAAGATGGAGCCAAGACGGTCCTGGAGGCTTTCGAACATCGTTTCTTCCTTCTCGCGTTTCGGGACCACCGAAACGTCGGGTTCCTATCCGCCAAAAACAAGGCGCAAAGCCAAAAAGCACCCGAGGGCGCAACGCGCTGTCGGGTGTTGACCTCCGGGCTCAGTTTGTCGGCCCCGGTCGGCGGCTCCAAGTCGCAACTTGTCAGCAGATTGGCGGGCTTAAACAGGAAATGGGCGGCAAAGTCAAGGCTGGCACCTCGATCGCGTCCGTCGCTTGCAGGGATATTCATTTTCTCTATAATGAATATTCCTGGAATTCTCCATCGGAGAGGATCGGCATGTCCCTTTATATCCGCGACGACAAGGTGGACGAGCTGGCAAACGAGGTAATGCGCCGGCTTGGCACCAAGACCAAGACGGAAGCGGTGCGCGTGGCGCTGGAGAACGAGCTGAAGCGGGTCGGCGAGGAACTGTCGCTGGAGGAGCGCGTAAAACGGCTGCAGGACCGCGTTGCCGCTCGCATGGGGCCGCACGCTGCCAATTTTGATGAAAAGGCCTACATGGACGAGATGTGGGAAAGCTGATGTTTCTCGACGCATCGGCCGTGGTTGCCATTTTGACCCGCGAAGAAGAAGCCGGGACCTTGCTTGCCAAGCTTGCCGGCTCCAAGACGCTCGTCCACTATTCATCGGTAACGATGTTCGAGGCCGTGATCGCAATTTCCCGAAAAACCGCAATCAGCCTTTACGGAGACCAGCGTCCCACTCCACCTGAGTTGATCGCGCAAGCGCAGCAGGACGTGGACGAGTTCATGCGGAGCATCGGTGCCATCGAAGTCGCCTTTCCGCAGGGGCTGCATGTCGCAGCCCTCGAAGTGGCGCGAACTTATGGCCGGTTCGTCGGCCATCCAGCCAAGCTCAATTTTGGTGACTGCTTTTCCTATGCCGCCGCACGAGTGCTGAAATTGCCGCTCTTGTTCGTGGGCAACGATTTTTCCAGGACGGACATAGAGATCGCATAAATGTGTCCGCTCCCTCCGCAACGTCTCTTCCCACGCGCGAGAGGGCGCTGCTAGATAATGCCTATGAACCGACGAAAATTTCTGAAATGGTCCGGCATCGGTGCGATCGCCGCCCTCGTGGGCGGGTTCGCGGCAAGGGGAGCCATGGCTGCCAACAAATATTACTCCGGTCCGGTCTCCGATCACTTCGACGGGACGTATTTCTTCAATCCGGGCGGCGAAGACCCGCGCGGCGGTCTTGATCTGCTGCGCTGGAAGCTCGGCGGCAACAACATCGCCTGGCCGGCGAGTTTTCCGAGCCCGTTTCCGCAGGTGGTGCCGGAAAGCCGCGTCTCGGGCGATCGGCTGACCGTCACCATGATCGGCCACGCCGCGATGCTGATCCAGGTCGCCGGCCTCAACATCCTGACCGATCCGGTCTGGGACGATCGCGCCAGCCCGGTGCGTTTCGCCGGTCCGAAACGGGTCAATCCGCCCGGCATCCGCGTCGGCGATCTGCCGCCGATCGATGTCGTGCTCGTCACTCACAATCACTACGATCACATGGACCTCGAAACCCTCTGGGTTCTGCAGGGCCGCGACAAGCCGCATTTCATCACGCCGCTCGGCAACGACTCGCTGATCCGGTCGCGTATCGAGGATGCAAAGATCACGGTGATGGATTGGGGCGGCCGCGGGGAGATCGCCCCCGGCATCGTCCTCCATTGCGAACCCTGCCATCACTGGTCGGCGCGTGGCGTCGGCGACCGGCGCATGGCGCTATGGGCCGCCTTCGTCTTCGAAACCCCGGCCGGCAAGATCTACCATATCGGCGATACCGGCTTCCACCAGGGCATCAATTATCGCGCTGCCCGCGAAAAACACGGGGCCTTCCGGCTCGCCAACCTGCCGTTCGGCGCTTACGAACCGCGCTGGTTCATGCAGGCGCAGCACCAGAACCCGGACGAGGCGGTAGAGGGCATGCTTCTCTGCGACGCGGCTTTCGTCGCCGGCCATCATTGGGGCACGTTCAATCTCACCGACGAAGGGATCGAGCAGCCGTTGCAAGCACTTCATGCCGCTCTCGACGCACGCCGCATTTCCCGCGACCGTTTCCGGCCGATGCGGCCGGGCGAAGTCTTCGAAGTGCCGGCGATTTCCGTCTGAGCATGCCGGGACTGTTGCGGAAACGCGACAAATCTGCCCCGATCAGCGAAAATTTCAGTCTCGGCCGTGGGCAGGTGCTCGGTTATTCAAGGCGCTGATTTTGCATAAAAACATGAATTTTCTAATCATGTTTTTATCATCCTCCTTGGATTCATTCCAAATCATTGATGTTGAATCATTTTTTAGGCGGCGCTAAACGCCGACCGATTGGTCGGGCAGGTCCCGGCCGCGGGGTTTAAGGACTTGGACATCAGCCTAATCGAACAATTGCAGCAGACCGAGGAGGGGAAGCTGCGGCGGTTCTTTCTTCGGCGTCTGCGCAACAGGGAGGATGCAGCGGATGCCACACAGGAGACCTTTCTGCGGCTTTTGACAACGTCGCCGAAGGAGGATCTGCGCAATCCGCATGCCTACCTCTTTCAGGTCGCCCGGTCCGTCGCCCATGGCATCACCGCGCGGCTGATGCGCGACAGCGCGCTTTTTGCGGAAGAGCTGGACCAGACGCAAGTCGCCGACGAAGCGCCGAGCCCGGAGCGGGTGGTGGCCGCCCGCCAGCAGCTCGGGATTCTGATCGAAACGATTTCCGCGCTGCCGCCGAAATGCCGGGTCGTATTCGTGCTCAGCCGGCTCGAAGGGCTTTCCAACGGGGAGATAGCGGAGAAGCTCGGTATTTCCCGGAATATGGTTGAAAAACACATCATCCGTGCACTCATGGCTTGCCGTCAGGCGCGCCTTGCGGCATTGCCTCCGGCCGGGGGAAATGCATATGACTAATATTTCGGATAAGGCCCGCGAAGACGCGATTGCGGAGGAAGCGGCCGGCTGGGTGGCGCGTCTCGGATCCCGGGACGCGACGGAAGCGGACCGCCGCCGCTTCGAATTCTGGAAAATGCAGGATCCGGCACATGCCGCGGCCTTCGAGGAGATGAGCGCGCTCTGGGGCGATCTCGCCTCGGTGCCAAAAACGGTTGCCCCGCGCCGGCGCCGCATGGTCGGCGGCGGCATGGCCGCCTTGCTTCTGATGGGCTGTCTTGGCGTTGTCGCCAACGATACCGGCCTCGTCGCCTGGTATCGTTCGGATTTCTACACGCCGGTCGGCGTCGTCAAGCGCATCGACCTCGACGACGGATCGGTGGTGACGCTCAATACCGATAGCGCCATCCAGGTGCGATACGGCCAGACGGAACGCCGGATCGTGCTTCTGCGCGGCGAAGCCTTTTTCGACGTCACTCCGAACCCGGCGCGGCCTTTCGTCGTCAGCGGCAACGAAGCGCAGGCGATCGCGCTCGGCACCCATTATGCGGTGCGGGTCGGCGACTATGACGAGGTCATGGTGGAAGAGGGGCATGTCGCGGTCACTTCCGGTTCGCAGCGTGCGGTGCTCGATGCCGGCGGCACGGCGAAGCTCGGTGCCGAGGGGCGCCTGGTGACCGGCTCCGGCGACGTCGCCAACCTGACGAGCTGGCGCGGCGGCAAGCTGGTCTTTTCCGGCCTGCCGCTCGGCGAGGTGCTCGACCGGATCGGCCGTTACCAGCACGGACGCATCGTCGTGCTCGACGACCAGGCTGCGCAGCTGCGGGTCAGCGGCGTGTTCGCCGCAAATGACATCGACCAGACGTTCGCCGCCTTGCAGGAGAGCCTGCCGATCCGCATCATCCGGCTTTCCGACTGGGTCACGCTGGTCCGTTCGCGCTGAGAACTGCCCGATCAAAAAATTGAGTGTTAAAATCATCTTTTTTCGAAAACCGACGTCAGGAGGTGGAGCCCTCTTCCACTCATAGCCATCAGGGGCCGCGATGAGAGCGGTCATGATGTTTGAGTACAGGGGGTCGACATGAGTTTGACGGGACCGCGTTTTTCGCGGCATGTCCGGGTGGCGCTGGCGGGCGCATCCTTGCTGGGCGGCATGGCACCGGCCAAAGCGCAACAACCGGCGCAAGGTGTCCAGTCACAGCAGGTCGCCATTTCCATTCCGGCCGGACCGCTTGAAAACGCACTTCTTGCACTGGGCCGCCAGACCGACCTGCGTCTCGTCTATCGCAGCGAAATCACCTCGGGCAAGACCACAGCAGGCGTGACCGGTTCGCTGACACCGTCTGCCGCCCTGTCGCGACTGCTCTCGGGGACCGGGATCTCCCATCGGATCAACGGAAATACCGTAACGCTCGAGGCCGGCACTTCGGCGGCGGGCATGCCGGACCCGGCAGACGATACGACGCTCAAGCCGATCGTGCTGCGGGACGGTGGCAACGGCTATGCGGCCGACGCGCCTTACGAGACGGCGGGCTCGACGAGCTATATATCGTCCGAGCAGATCCAGCGTTTTCGCGGTTCAAGCGCCGGCGATGTATTCAAGAACGTGCCGGGCGTCATTTCGGCCAGCAATCACAGCAGCGGCTCAGTCAACGTCAATATCCGGGGCTTGCAGGGCCAGAACCGCGTTCGGGTTGCGATCGACGGTACGCAGCAGACAACGACCACCTGGCGCGGTTACGGCGGCGTCGACGACCGCACCTATATCGATCCGGACCTGATCGGCGGCGTCGGAATTTCCAAGGGACCGACGGGTGGCGCGGTGGGTGCCGGCGTCAATGGCGGCGTGGTCGAGATCACCACGTTGAAAGCCAAGGATATCGTCGAGGACGGCAAGCAATATGGCGGCCGCATCAAGATCGGCGCCCAGGACAACACGACGAAGGATTTTGCGGTCAATTCCTATGACCAGCAGACGGATTCCGCCGAATTCTTCGATTTCACCAATGGTTCGGGTAGCTTCGCGATTGGCACGGTGCAGGACAATTTCGATTTCGTCATCGCCGGCGCCCGCCGCTATCGCGGCAACTATTTCGCCGGCAAGCACGGCAAGAACTATTACGAGTTCCAGGGCAGCAACCAGTTCCTCTCGCGTACTAAGCAGGGCGAGGAGGTCTTCAACTCGTCCAATGAATCCACCTCGTTTCTCGCCAAGGGTACGCTTCGCTTCGACGACGACCAGAGCCTGGAACTGGGATATATCCGCTATGAAAGCCAGTTCGGCCAGATCATGACCTCGCTTCTGACCTCCGGAGACAACACATTCCGGCAGGCACCGCTATCCGATGTCACGACTGACACGTTCACCAGCCGTTATCGCTATAATCCGAGTGACCTGATCGACCTGAAGGTCAATGCCTGGCTGAGCATCGTCGATCAGAACTCCATGTCGACCGGTCTGGGCCTATACTACCCGCAGTTCAACATCATACCGGGTGACGATCCCCGCTACGCCATGACCCATACCTGGGGCGGCGACATTTCGAACACGAGCCTGTTCGACACGGAATACGGACCATTCAAGGCCAATTACGGTGTGTCCT
This sequence comes from Hyphomicrobiales bacterium, assembly GCA_900471605.1. GTDB lineage: Bacteria > Pseudomonadota > Alphaproteobacteria > Rhizobiales > Rhizobiaceae > Neorhizobium. The sequence continues at coordinate 103,101 of UCEY01000010.1, forward strand.
ACCTCCTAGAGGATATGGATTCCAGGCGCTATGTTAGCCGCAGTCATACAACCGACCGGGGTGTCCAGATGAACCCCAGCATCGGCAACCGGTCGATCGCTAGCGTGTTCACCGACGGCCAGTGGGAGGCGACCGACTGGCTGACCCTTAATGCCGGGCTGCGCTATGACGGTTACTGGATGAACGACAAGGGTATCGAATCCAGGACCGGCATCCGCCACAAGGAAGGCGGCCGGTTCAACCCGTCCGTCAGCGCCATCGTGGAGCCGGTCAAAGGGCTGCAGTTCTACGCGCTTTATGCCGAAGGCATGCGCCCGCCGACCATGCGCGAAACGATGGGGAATGACGGCAACGTCATCCAGAACCCCTATCTGAAGCCCGAGGTCTCGAAGAACTGGGAGGTCGGCATCAACTACAGCAAGGATGGCCTGTTGCTCGCCGACGACGCGTTGCGCCTCAAGCTGTCCTATTTCAACAACAACTACACCGACTATATTTCCCGCGTGCCGTCCAATGCAGGGCCGGGCCAGCCGGTCTTCACCTTCGACAATCTCAGGAGCACCCGTTTCTCCGGTATCGAAATCTCCGGCTCCTACGAGGCCGGCCCGTTCTTCAGCGAAGGATCGGTGACCAAGTATCTGAACTACGAGTTCTGCCGCACCCTTTCCACCTGCTCGGACACGACCGTGTCGATGGACTATGCCGCCAACCACATGCCGCCCGAAATCATGGCAAGCCTGACGCTCGGCCTGCGCCTGTTCGACGACAGGCTGAGTTTTGGCACCCGCTTCACGCACGGCGGCGCGCGCCTGTCGCCGGTCACGCAGGAAGCCCGGATGTATACGGGCATGTGGATTCCCTATACGACCGTCGATGCGTTCGCCACCTACAAGATCACCGACCACTTGACGTTCGATCTCCAGGCGGAGAACCTGACGGATCGATTTTACGTGGATGCGCTCGACGGGTTCACGCCCGCTCCCGGCCGAACAATCCGAGCGTTCCTGACGGCCAAATTCTAAAACATATAAGCATCCGGACATTGCACCCATGCAGATCGAACTTCAGACATCCGCCGCCCAGACCCGCATCCAGCGCCTCAAGGCCCTGACCGACGCCACCCATGAGCGTCTCGACAAGCGCATCATGGCGGCCGATCCTTTTGCCAGCCGTGAGCGCTACGCTCTGTTCCTCGCCGTGCAGCACCATTTCCACGCCGATGTCGATCCGCTGTTTACCGATCCGCAGCTCAATCGCCTCGTGCCCGATCTTCCGAACCGCGTCCGGCTTGAAGCGCTGCGGCAGGATATTTTCGATGTCACCGGCAAGGTGCCGCCGGTGCTTACCGCCGGAACGGGCGGACTGGGCATCCCGGCTGCACTCGGCTGGCTTTATGTCGCCGAAGGCTCGAACCTCGGCGCCGCGTTCCTCCTAAAGCAGGCGGCAAGGCTCGGTCTTTCGGAAGAATTCGGCGCCCGCCATCTTGCAGGCCATCCTGCCGGCCGCGGCCTGCACTGGCGCACCTTCGTCGCGGCCTTCAACGGGTTCGACATGTCCGAGGCAGAGGAAATGGACATGGCCGAAGGCGCCAAGGCGGCGTTCCGGCGGGTGCATGCGCTGGTGGACGAGTTTTTCGTTTGAGGGGATCCACAAGCGGCGCATTCCAAAGTTGCCACCAGCTTATCCTCTTGTGCTCCGCCCTCGTAGCCATGCCCATCATTTTGCTCTGTGCGCGGTATTCCGAGACAAGCGCGGCCTGTCGCCACGCCGAGGGCTATCCCCACGCCCCCCACTGGTAATTCCTCGCCTTTTCCGCCATATACAGCCGGATAAGCGGGCATCCGGCCCGGAATGGATCGATGTCATGACGGAACTGGTGGAATTCGCGCGGATGAACGGGCTTGGCAACAAGATCCTGGTCGTCGACATGCGTGGGCGCACCGACTGGGTGACGCCGCAGGCCGCGATCGCGCTCAATGCCGATCCGGCCACCCAGTTCGACCAGATCATGGCGATCCACGATCCGAAGGCTCAAGGCACCGACGCCTGGATCGACATCCTCAATTCCGACGGTTCGAAGGCGCAGGCCTGCGGCAACGGCACGCGCTGCGTCGTGCAGGCGCTTAGCTCCGAGACCGGCCGCAAGACGTTTACCTTCCAGACGGTCGCCGGCATCCTCAATGCGGTCGAGCACGAGGACGGCACGATTTCGGTCGATATGGGCACGCCGGTGTTCGAATGGGACCGCATTCCGCTGGCGGAAGAATTTTTCGATACCGGCCGGATCGAGCTGCAGATCGGCCCGATCGACGCGCCGGTCCTGCATTCTCCTTCGGCCATGTCGATGGGCAACCCGCATGCCGTCTTCTGGGTCGACCGTGATCCGATGAGCTTCGATCTCGAACGGTTCGGCCCGCTCCTGGAAAACCATCCGATCTTCCCGGAAAAGGCCAATATCACCCTGGCGCAGGTCACGTCCAATTCGTCGCTGCGCACCCGCACCTGGGAACGCGGCGCCGGCCTGACGCTCGCCTGCGGTTCGGCCGCCTGCGCTGCCGCCGTTTCCGCCGCCCGCACCGGGCGCACCGGCCGCACCGTGACGATCGACGTCGCCTCCAGCCCGGTCCGCCAGCCGCTCACCATCGAGTGGCGGGCAGACGATCACGTCGTCATGACCGGGCCTGCCGAATGGGAATGGTCCGGCAAGGTCGATCCGCAGAACGGCGGCTTCACCCGCGACCGGGAGACTGGCTCCGGCGAGCCCGAGGCTAGGGTCAGTTGAGCGGCGTCGAGGTCATCACCTTCGGCTGTCGGCTCAATACCTATGAATCGGAAGTGATGCGGGCGGAGGCGGAAAAGGCCGGGCTCAACAATGCCATCCTGGTCAATACCTGCGCCGTGACCGGCGAGGCCGTGCGCCAGGCCCGTCAGGCGATCCGCCGGGCGCGCCGCGAAAACCCGCATGCGCGCATCATCGTCACCGGTTGCGCCGCCCAGACGGAAAAAGACACCTTTGCCGGCATGGGCGAGGTCGATGCGGTGCTCGGCAACGAGGAAAAGCTGAAAAGTGCCTCCTACCGGGCGCTGCCGGATTTCGGCGTCTCGGCGGAAGAGAAGCTGCGCGTCAACGACATCATGAGCGTGCGCGCCACCGCGCCGCAGATGGTCAGGCATATCGATGGCCATGTGCGCGCCTTCATCCAGGTGCAGAACGGCTGCGATCACCGCTGCACCTTCTGCATCATCCCCTATGGCCGCGGCAATTCCCGCTCTGTGCCGATGGGTGCCGTGGTCGAGCAGGCCCGCAAGCTTGTCGAAGGCGGCTATCGCGAAATCGTGCTGACCGGCGTCGATGCCACCAGCTATGGCGCCGACCTTCCGGGCCAGCCGTCGCTCGGGATTCTCGCCAAGACGCTGCTCAAACAGGTGCCGGAGATCCTGCGCCTGCGCCTCTCCTCGATCGACAGCATCGAGGCGGACAGGCATCTCTGGGACCTGATCGCCGACGAGCCGCGATTCATGCCGCATCTGCACCTGTCGCTGCAGCATGGCGACGACATGATCCTGAAGCGGATGAAGCGCCGCCATTCGCGGGCAGAGGCGCTCGCCTTCACCGAACAGGCGCGGCGGCTGAGGCCCGGGATCGCTTTCGGAGCGGACATGATCGCCGGTTTCCCGACCGAGACGGAAGAGATGTTCGAGAATGCCGCGACGATGGCGGAAGAGGCGGGGATTTCCTTCCTGCACGTCTTCCCGTACAGCCCGCGGCCGGGCACGCCCGCGGCCCGCATGCCGCAGGTCGACCGGGCGCTGGTCAAGGATCGCGCCGCGCGGCTGCGGGGGCGGGGGGACGCGCTCTATCGCGCCCATCTCGACCGCATGGTCGGCACCGAGCAGGCGATCGTCGTCGAGAACAACGGCATGGCGCATACGGAAAACTTTTCGCTGGTAGCCGTGCCCGGTTTTGTTCCGCGCGCGTTGAAGCGCGTTATGTTGACGGGCCATAACGGCAAACATCTGGAAATGCAGGTCGCGTCCGTCCCATCCCGGGCGGCGTAACCGGAACGGGTTCTCTCATGGCATTGGGCTTCATCAAACGTGTCTTCACCTTCGGCAAGCCCGCCGAGGAACCGAGCCCCGATGCCGAGAGGCCGGAAGACCTGGCCGCCGTCCAGGCGGAACTGGAGCCCAGATCGCGCCATGAAGACCTGCCGGTCTCGCCGGTCGATCCGGTCGCGCCGGCGGAGATCGAGACGGCCGGCGGGCCTGTCGCGGATGTGGCGGCGGAGGATATCGAGCCAGCTGAGCCGAAGACTGCCGACGATGACGAGCCGCCGCTTCTTCTTGGTGTCGAGGCCGCATCCGATATCGGCGTGGTGCCGTTGTCGCTGCTGCAGGCGGAAGCAGAAGCTGAAGAAGAGGGCGTTGCATCCGCGGAAGCACCCCCCTCTGTCCTGCCGGACATCTCCCCCTCAAGGGGGGAGATCACGGATGCGCCGTCGGTTCCGACATCTGACGTTGGTCCAGCATCTGACATTGGTGATGTGGACCCCGACGCTGCCCCCACGAGTTCCGAGTCCGCTTTGGAGCGAGGAGCAAGCCACGATTCGATCTCCCCCCTTGAGGGGGAGATGTCCGGCAGGACAGAGGGGGGTGAGGCGCGGTCTGCGGAGCAGAGCAATCGATCCGGTGAATCGATTGCAGCAACGAACGCCCTGAGCCAAAGCGAAGGGCCGGATCGGCCAATAGAACCCACTCTCCCCAAAGGCTTCTCCACCGCCCGCCCGGAACCCACGCCCGAACCTGTCGCCCCCGCGCCAAAACTCACCTGGTTCCAGCGCCTGCGCGCCGGCCTTGCCCGCACCTCCTCGCAACTCACCGGCCAGATCAGCGCGCTCTTCACCAAGCGCAAGCTGGACGAGGACACGCTGGAACAGCTTGAGGATCTGCTGATCCAGGCCGATCTCGGGGTCGAAACCGCCATGCGCGTCACCGGCGCGCTCTCTTCCGAGCGATACGGCAAGGATGTGACCGGCGAAGACGTATCGCGGATCATGGCGGACGAGATCACCAAGGTTCTGGGCCCGGTCGCAAAGCCGCTGCAGCTCGATCTCAATCACAAGCCGCATGTCATCCTCGTCGTCGGCGTCAACGGCACCGGCAAGACCACGACGATCGGCAAGCTGGCGGCAAAACTGTCCGGCTCGGGCCTCAAGGTCATGCTCGCCGCCGGCGACACGTTTCGCGCGGCCGCCATCGAGCAGCTGAAGATCTGGGCGGAGCGAACCGGCTCGCAATTCATCGGCACCAAGCTCGGCGCCGATGCCGCCGGTCTCGCCTATGACGCCTACGAGCAGGCGCGCGCCAACAAATCGGACGTGCTGATCATCGATACCGCCGGGCGGCTGCAGAACCGCGCCGAGCTGATGGCGGAACTCGAAAAGATCGTCCGTGTGCTGGGCAAGCTCGATCCCGATGCGCCGCATACGGTGCTGCAGACGCTCGACGCCACCACCGGCCAGAACGCCATGAACCAGGTGGAGATTTTCCGCAACGTCGCCGGCGTCAGCGGGTTGATCATGACCAAGCTCGACGGCACGGCGCGGGGCGGCATTCTCGTGGCGATCGCCGCCAAGCACAAGCTGCCGGTCTATTTCATCGGTGTCGGCGAAGGCGTGGACGATCTCGAACCGTTCGAGGCTCAGGATTTTGCGCGCGCCATTGCCGGTATCGCGCATTGATGCCACAAATCTGCCTTGGCGCTCGCGCAGGGCCAGGGCAGGACAAGCAGGTTTCCAGCATATGAAATTCGAAAGCGATACGACACCCACTGCAGCCGACCGGCACCATCCGATGCTGAAGCTCGCGCTCGAGCTCGGGCCGCTGCTCGTGTTCTTCTTCGCCAACCTGCGCGGAGAATGGCTTGCCGCGACCTTTCCGTCACTGTCGGTGCTGGGCGGCCCGCTGTTCATCGCAAGCGGCCTGTTCATGGTCGCGACGGTCGTCTCGCTGGTCGTCTCGAAAGTCGTTCTCGGCCATCTGCCGCTGATGCCGTTCATTTCCGGCATCGTCGTGCTGGTTTTCGGCGGGCTCGGCATCTGGCTGCAGGACGAGCTGTTCTTCAAGATGAAGCCGACCATCATCAACACGCTGTTCGGCGTCGCGCTGCTCGGCGGCCTGCTGTTCGGAAAATCGCTGCTCGGCTACGTCTTCAACGCGGCCTTCCAGCTCGACGAGGCCGGCTGGCGCAAGCTCACCATCCGCTGGGGGATCTTCTTCCTGTTTCTGGCCGTTCTCAACGAGATCGTCTGGCGCGGCGCGAACGCCTATTTCCTGCCCGACGCCAAGGCGGCGGATAATTTCTGGGTCGCCTTCAAGGTCTGGGGCACAATGCCGATCACGCTGATCTTCACGATGACGCAGATGCCGCTGATCATGCGCCACACGGTGCAGGATGCTTCGGGCGAGGCAGAGGTCGAAAAGTGACGGCAGCGGATTTTTCCCCATCGAGTTCGTCTTCGCGGCGCTGGCTTCTCGCCGCCCTCATTCTCTTCCTGCTCCAGATCGCCATTCTTTATGCCATGGGTCGCATTCCGATCTGCGAATGCGGTTATGTGAAGCTCTGGGAAGGCGGGGTGAATACCAGCGGCAATTCGCAGCATCTCTCCGATTGGTACACGCCCTCCCACATCATCCACGGCTTCCTCTTCTACGGTCTCGGCTGGCTCGTCCTGCGCCGCGCGCCGCTGACTGCCCGGCTGTCGCTGGCGGTGCTGATCGAAGCGGCCTGGGAGATCGCCGAGAATTCGCCGCTGATCATCGACCGCTACCGTACCGCGACCATGGCGCTCGGCTATACCGGCGACAGCATCCTCAATTCGGCGATGGACACGGTGTTCATGGCACTGGGCTTCCTTGCCGCCTCGCGCCTGCCGATCTGGCTGACGGTCGCGATCGCCATCTTCTTCGAACTGGCGACCGGCTACATCATCCGCGACAACCTGACGCTCAACGTGCTGATGCTCGTCTGGCCGGTCGATGCGGTGCGGGTCTGGCAGGGCGGGCTGTAGCCGCGGGGACGATTTTCTCCACCTGCGAAAAATACCTTCATCCAATCAATCCATTACCCGAATTTGCTTCCCCTTCCGTCACCGCCTTCCCGAAACGACCGGATAATCGGCGCGTCATCGGATGGGAAACCGGGTTCGCGAACCGGCCTCCTCATTCAGGGTTTTCGGACCCCGGTTTCCGGTGATGGCTGTCAGGGTGATCGGCGAAGGCCTGGCAATCCTCGACAGGCCACCCAAAAGCAGCCGGGGCAGGCACAGATACCTACCTCCCTTATACCCATACCGCCTGCCCCGTTCCCACACCCGAAACCGCGCCGGAGTGACGTCCGGCGCGGCCAAAGGTGCCTGGGGTCAGAAATGGAAGTCCAGGTCGATGGTCGAAGACGGTCGGCCCGCTCCCGGGGGCTCCAGGCGGCCGAATGATACAGCTTTGATCCATGTTTTTAGGGCGACCGGTGAAATTTTCTTAACGACAAACATCTAGATTCCCTCGCCAGCACCGAATGTTCGGGGGGATGTTTTCGTGCGGGGGTCTCATGGAATCGCACGATAATTTCGCCTATCTGCTGCCGTTCATCTTTTTCGTGTTCGGCTGTACGTTCCTGTTTCTGGCGCGCTGGGGTTCAGCTTCATCCCGATACTGGGGCCTTGGATATATCGGGACGTCGCTGGGCTTTGCCTCGCCGCTCATCCTGACCGCGGCGCCGATTCCTGCCCAGGCCATTGTCTCGAACGGCTTTTTTCTGGCCGGGTTCTTCTTCTACGGCCACGCCTTTCTTGTCCGTTTCGGCCGGCCCCTTCTGGTCACGGAGCGGATGTTACTGTGTGGGGCCGCGTTTCTCGGCATATCCTATCTCATCCTCGTCGAGCGCGATCTGAGGGGAGAGCTGGCGGTCAGCGACATATCCTGCTCGATCCTGCTGATCATCCCGCTGTGGCAGGCCCGCCACCATATCCGGCGGCCGATCGACCGGCTGCTTGCGGTTATGGTCGGATTGGCGGTGGCCGACAACCTCGTCAGGGTGTCGGCTCTCCTGATCCTCACGTCGTCCGAGAGCTACGCATCCCTCGACGACTTTCTGTCCTCCGATTACGCCTTCTTCATGCAGATGACGGCAAGCGTCTTCGGTTTCCTGCTTGCCTTGACGGTGCTCGGCACCGTCATGCTCGATGCCGTGTGGCAGCACCGCCATGCGGCCGAGCATGATCCGCTGACCGATCTCCTCAATCGCCGCGGCTTTGAACGGCTGGTCCCGGATTTCCGCAAGGAGAGTTTCCCCTCCGGCGCAGTCCTGGTCTGCGATATCGACCATTTCAAACTGGTCAACGACCGTTTCGGTCATGCGAGCGGTGATATGGTGATCGTCGGCTTCGCGTCGGCGCTCCGCGAGGGACTGCCGGCCGATTCCCTCGTGGCCCGTTTCGGCGGCGAGGAGTTCGTGGCGTTCCTGCCGGGCGCCACGCTTGTTCAGGCTGGCGCATTCTGCAATTCGATCCGGCTGGCCTTTGCCGCACGCGACTGGCGGGAGGGCGGTGTTGCCCACAGCATCACGGCGAGTTTCGGCGTGTCCTCCACCGCTCGTGGCGATCATTCCATGCATGATGCGATCGGGCGGGCCGACGCCTGTCTTTACGCGGCCAAATCAGCCGGCCGCAACACCGTCGTTCTGGAAGGTCAGCAGACGGAAGGCGCTCCGCCGCAACTCAGGGTCGTTTCCGCGTCCGATCTTCGTGCCTGATCGGTTCCCGGCGCCCGATCAGCCCTTGGACGATGCCTTTTCGATCGCCGGCAGGAGATCCTGGGTGAGGCTGCGCTGATCGAACGGGCCGACGCGCTTGTAGAGGATGGTGCCGTCCGGCCCAACCAGATAGCTTTCCGGAATGCCGTAGACGCCCCAGTCGATCGCCGCCTTGCCGTTCGGATCGACGCCGATCGCCTTGTAAGGGTTGCCGAGTTCGCCGAGGAAACGCAGCGCGTTGTCGTTGCGGTCCTTGTAGTTGATGCCGACGATGGTGAGCCGGCTATCGTTTGCCAGTTCCTTGAGGATCGGGTGCTCCTGCCGGCAGGGCACGCACCAGGAGGCGAAGACGTTGACGAGCGTCAGCTTGCCGACGATGGCGGCCGTCGTCAGGGCCGCGGTGTTCGAGCCTTCGAGCGGCGGGAGCGCCAGCGACGGCGCTTGTCTGCCGATCAGGGCCGAGGGAATGGCCGAGACGTCCCGGCCGTTGACACCCTGGTCGTAGAGCATTTTGCCGGCGACGGCGGCAAAACCGAGGAAGATCACCAGCGGGATCAGCGGCAGCGCATAGCGCGCCAGGCTTTTGCGTGCGGCAGGCCGGTTTTCGGTCTCGACACTCATGCCGTTTCACCCTTGCCCGCGTCATCCTTGCTCTGGGCGGAACGGCGGCGGATGCCGGCGGCTTCGAGTTCGGCCAGTTCCTGCCTGCGGGCGCGGCCATCGAGCCACGTCCAGGCGATCAGACAGAGGATGACCATGGCGGCAACGGCATAGGACATGGAGATATAGAATGTGTGGGTCATGATCTTTAAGCCTCCGACCCGCTCTCACGGCCGGCCAAACGCGCGGCCATACGGCGCTGGGCTGCGACGCGGCGGCGCCAGATCTCGTTGCGCATCGCCATCACATGCAGGGTGAAGAACAGAAGAGTGAAGGCGATCGCCATGATCAGAAGCGGCCAGAGGAATTCCTGGTCGATGGTCGGGCCGCCCATGCGGATGACGCTGGCGGGCTGGTGCAGCGTGTTCCACCAGTCGACCGAGAACTTGATGATCGGAATGTTGACGAAACCGACGAGGATCAGCACGGCCGAGACGCGCGCCGCCCGCGACGGATCGTCCATGGCGCGGTTCAGCGCGATCAGGCCGAGATACATCAGGAAGAGCACGAAGACGGAGGTGAGGCGCGCGTCCCACACCCACCACGTGCCCCACATCGGCCGGCCCCAGAGGGAGCCGGTGGCAAGCGCGATCAGCGTGAAGGCGGCGCCGAGCGGGGCGGCCGCCTTGTGGCTGACGTCGGCGAGCGGATGGCGCCAGACCAGCGTGCCGATCGCCGAAACGGCCATCACCGTGTAGCACATCATCGACAGCCAAGCGGCCGGCACATGCACATACATGATGCGCACCGTCATGCCCTGCTGGTAATCGCCCTCGGTGGCAAAGCTCAGGTAGAGCCCGACCGCAAACAGGATCGCGGTGACGGCCGCCATAAAGGGGAGGAGGCGGGCCGCCAGCGCCAGGAACCGCGTCGGGTTGGCCAGGTCGCTGAACTTGCTGATGGCGAGGCTTTCGGTCATGGACACTTTCTAATCTGCGCGCGGAAAAGCAGCTTGATCCCGGTCAACCCGATCCGATTCAACCTGATCCCAGTCAATCCGATTCTAGTCAATCGCCGGCATTGCGCAACGCCAGTGCCGCGCCGAGCGGACCGAGCACGGCAAAAAACATCGTGATCGCCACCAATATCAAGAAAGGCGGCATAAACGGGGCAGGGTCCTCGACCGCCGCATAGGAAGCGCTGACCCCGAAGATCAGCACGGGGATTGCGAGCGGCAGGACGAGGATCGAAACGAGCAGCCCGCCACGCGGCAGCGCCACCGCGACGGCTGCCCCGACCGCACCGATAAAGGTCAGCGCCGGTGTGCCGACAAACAGCGTCAGCATGGTGGCGCCGATCGCCATCTCGTTCATGTTCATGAACAGGCCGAGCAGCGGCGAGGCGATCACCAGCGGCAGGCCGTTGCCAAGCCAGTGGGCGAGGCATTTCATCAGCACGGTCAGGACGAGCGGGTGTTCCTGCATCAGCAGCAAATCGAGCGATCCGTCCTCGCGATCCGTCTGGAACATCCGGTCGAGGCCGAGCAGAGCAGACAGCAGTGCGCCGATCCAGACGATTGCCGGGCCGATGCGGGAAAGAAGGTTGAGATCCGGCCCGACGCCGAACGGGATGACGGCGACGACGGTCATGAAGAAGAGGACGCCGATCAGGGCACCGCCGCCGGCGCGGACGGAAAGTTTGAGATCGCGGAGGAGCAGGGCGGTCATCGGCGGGCGCTCCGTGTCCGGGGTTTACCCCGCTCCGCCCTGCCGGGTATCTCCTCCAACTCCGTTCCCGTCATCCTCGGGCTTGACCCGAGGATCCACTTTTCGTGCGGGAAGGCGTCGATCCGGTCTGGCTGACCAAATGCGGATGCATGGATCCTCGGGTCAAGCCCGAGGATGACGGCGAGAGGGCGGCGGCTGACGGCGAGCCCTGGGATGATGCTGGGTATGAGAGCGACTGGCCGATCTGCCCCCTTGAGGGGGAGATGCCCGGCAGGGCAGAGGGGGGTAGCCACGGGCAGGACGATCACCACCTCTCCTCCCCCACGCCCGCAAATCCTGTCATCTTCAGTTCCCTTGCATTCTCCAGTCCCAGCGGCTGGTGAGTCGCCGCCAGCACGATGCCACCGGTCGCCAGATGCGCATTGATCAGCCCCGTGAACACCCCCTCCGCGCTCATGTCCAGCGCCGCGGTCGGCTCATCGAGGATCCACACCGGGCGATACGCGACCAGCAGCTTGGCGAACGCCATGCGGCGCTGCTGGCCGGCGGAGAGATAACCGAAGGGCAGGTGGATGATCCCCCCGAGGCCGACGGCATCGGCGGCCTCGCCAGGGGAGATGCCCCCGCCGCCATCAACGTCGCCGAAAAACTCCTTCCAGAAGGAGAGGTTCTCCGACACCGTCAGTTCCGCCTTCATCGCGTTGCGATGGCCGAGATAGTGGCAGGCCTCGGCGGCGCGCATGCCCGATTCGGCCTTGTCCGAAATCCATGTGACGCGGCCCGTTTCCGGGCGCAGCAATCCGGCGACGACCCGTAGCAGGGTCGACTTTCCCGACCCGTTGCGACCAGTAAGGACGAGGCTTTCACCGGCTCCGAGGGTAAAGGAGATATCCGTGAAAATCAGGTCTTCGCCGCGTCTTGCGCTCAGGTTTTCGGCGACAAGCCGCATGCTGGAGACCTTCATTAAGATTTTAATCATCGCGTTCCGAAAATTTATTCGGAATGGGCGCCAAGCGTCTGGAACCCTTCTTAGAAATTATCTATAAGCACTGCAACCACGCCAGCGGCCGGCGTGATTTCAATCTTCCGCCGGACCTGAAGATCGCAAAAAAATCTTCTCGTGCGGACAGCGGAAATGGTCGTACCCGCATCCTGATGTGCATGAAGTGCATAGGCGTCCGCACGCGCGTGTTGGCTCTTTATCAGCGGGGTTTATTCCGTGGCTAAATCACTCGACAGCTTCAATTGTCGCTCCGTCCTTACCGTAGGCGGTAAGGACTATGTCTACTACAGCCTTCCGAAAGCCGAGCAGAATGGTCTGCCGGGCGTTTCGAAGCTGCCCTTCTCCATGAAGGTGCTGCTCGAAAACCTGCTGCGTTTCGAAGACGGTCAGTCGGTCACCAAGGAACAGATCCTCTCGGTTGCCGAGTGGCTGAACAACAAGGGCCTGACCGAGGCTGAAATCGCCTATCGTCCGGCCCGCGTGCTGATGCAGGACTTCACCGGCGTTCCGGCCGTCGTTGACCTCGCGGCCATGCGCGACGGCATCAAGGCTCTCGGCGGCGATCCGGAAAAGATCAACCCGCTCGTTCCGGTCGATCTCGTCATCGACCACTCGGTCATCGTCGATGAATTCGGCACACCGACGGCTTTCGCCAAGAACGTCGAGCTGGAATACCAGCGTAACGGCGAGCGCTATCGCTTCCTCAAGTGGGGCCAGCAGGCATTCAAGAATTTTCGCGTGGTCCCGCCCGGTACGGGCATCTGCCACCAGGTGAATTTCGAATATCTCGGCCAGACCGTCTGGACCAACGAGGAAGACGGCGAAGTGACCGCTTACCCGGACACCTGCGTCGGCACCGATTCGCACACCACGATGATCAACGGCCTTGGCGTTCTCGGCTGGGGCGTCGGCGGTATCGAAGCGGAAGCCTCGATGCTCGGCCAGCCGGTCTCCATGCTGCTGCCTGAGGTCATCGGCTTCAAGCTGACCGGCAAGCTCAAGGAAGGCGTTACCGCGACCGACCTCGTGCTCACCGTCGTGCAGATGCTGCGCAAGAAGGGCGTGGTTTCCAAGTTCGTCGAATTCTTCGGCCCGGGCATGGACAACATGCCGGTCGCGGACCGCGCGACGATCGGCAACATGGGTCCGGAATACGGCGCGACCTGCGGCTTCTTCCCGGTCGATGCCGAAACCGTCAACTATCTCAACATGTCCGGCCGCACCAAGGAGCGCATCGCGCTCGTCGAAGCCTATTCGAAGGCGCAAGGCATGTGGCGTGACAATGACGGTTCCGACCTCGTCTTCACCGACACGCTCGAACTCGACCTTAACGACGTCGTCCCGTCGATGGCCGGCCCGAAGCGTCCGGAAGGCCGCATCCCGCTCGAAAAGATCGCTTCCGGTTTCGCCGGTTCGCTGGAAGGCGAATACAAGAAGCCCGGCCAGCTTTCCAACCGCTATGCGGTCGAAGGCACGGATTTCGATCTCGGCCATGGCGACGTGGCGATTGCCGCCATCACGTCGTGCACCAACACGTCCAATCCGTCGGTTCTGATCGCCGCCGGTCTGCTGGCCCGCAACGCGGTTGCCAAGGGCCTGAAGTCCGCTCCGTGGGTCAAGACGTCGCTGGCACCGGGATCGCAGGTCGTCGGCGAATACCTCGCCAAGTCCGGCCTGCAGGAATCGCTTGACGCGCTTGGCTTCAACCTCGTCGGCTTCGGCTGCACGACCTGCATCGGCAATTCCGGGCCGCTGCCGGCGCCAATCTCCAAGACGATCAACGACAAGGGCCTCATCGTTTCGGGCGTGCTTTCGGGCAACCGCAACTTCGAAGGCCGTATCTCGCCGGATGTCCAGGCCAACTACCTCGCTTCGCCGCCGCTCGTCGTCGCCTACGCGCTCGCCGGCACGGTGCAGAAGGATCTGACCACCGAGCCTCTCGGCATCGGCAGCGACGGCAATCCTGTCTTCCTCAAGGACGTCTGGCCGACCTCTGCAGAAGTGCAGGAGTTCATCCAGAAATACGTCACCCGCGAATTGTTCGAATCCAAGTATGCGGACGTGTTCAAGGGCGATGCGAACTGGCAGGCCGTCCAGGTTCCGGCGGGCGAAACCTATGCGTGGGACGACAAGTCGACCTACGTGCAGAACCCGCCATACTTCGTTGGCATGGGCAAGAAGGGCGCAGGCCTGAAGAACATCAAGGGCGCCCGCGTCCTCGGTCTCTTCGGCGACAAGATCACCACCGACCACATTTCCCCGGCCGGTTCGATCAAGGCTGCTTCTCCGGCCGGTGCCTATCTTACGGAAAACGGCGTCGCTGTCGCGGACTTCAACCAGTACGGCACGCGCCGTGGCAACCATGAAGTCATGATGCGCGGCACCTTCGCCAACATCCGCATCCGCAACCACATGCTCGGCCCGAACGGCAAGGAAGGTGGCTACACCATCCACTATCCGTCCAAGGAAGAGATGTCGATCTATGACGCGGCCATGAAGTACAAGGACGAGGGCACCCCGCTCGTCATCTTCGCCGGTGTCGAATACGGCAACGGTTCGTCGCGCGACTGGGCCGCGAAGGGCACTAACCTTCTCGGCGTCAAGGCGGTCATCGCCCAGTCCTTCGAGCGTATCCACCGCTCGAACCTGGTCGGCATGGGCGTGGTTCCCTTCGTCTTCGAAGAGGGCACGACCTGGGCCTCGCTCGACCTCAAGGGTGATGAAACCGTCACCATCGAAGGCCTCGAAGGCGATATCAAGCCGCGCGAATGGAAGATCGCCAAGATCACCTATGGCGACGGCACGGTGAAGGAAATCAACATCCTTTGCCGCATCGATACGCTCGACGAGGTCACCTACATGAATAACGGCGGCATCCTGCAGACCGTTCTGCGCGATCTGGCTGCCTAAGTGACGAACGCCGCCCGCAGGCTTAGCCTGCGGGCCACCAATTTCTCCACGAGAGTTACGCTGCCCCTCACCCTAGCCCTCTCCCCGCACGCGGGGAGAGAGGACTTCAGAGTTTGCGGCTCGTACCTTCTCCCCGCGAGCGGG
>UCEY01000095.1 GCA_900471605.1 Hyphomicrobiales bacterium
GCACCGGTTGCGCATTCGACCGCGGGAACGTCCGAAGAGAACAAGTCGCTGACCTTCGGTTATGCGGTGACGGACGGTGACGGCGACCAGGCCGGCGGTGTCCTCACCATTCAGGTCGATGACGACACGCCGGTCTCGAAGGGCGTGGTGACGTCTTCGACGGTGCTTGACGACGAAGCGCAGGGTTCCGGCAACGACACGCCGACCGACGGCATTGCCAATGCAAACGTCGCGACGGGTGTCGCGGGTGCCTTGTTCACGGCAGGCGCCGACGGCGTGAAGTCGGTGGCGCTCGACAGCAGCACCGCGTTCCAGGCTATCTACAAGGATGCCGACGGGGTTGCGCACAAGGAGGCGGTCAGCTGGTCGGCTGGCGTACAGGGTGCCAACGGCGCGACGACCTGGACGGCGACCGGTATCGACAGCCACGCGACCGTCGCAACGCTGGTCATCAATGCCGACGGATCCTACAGCTTCACGGCCTCGGCTCCGCTGGTCCATCCGACATCCGGTGCCACGGAAGAAAATCTCTCGCTTTCGCTGGGCTTTACGGTCACCGATGGTGACGGCGACAAGGCTTCCGGTACCCTCAACATCAACGTCAACGATGATACGCCGATTTCCACCGGCGTGATCGGGACGGGCATGATCGGCGAAAGTGCTGCGGGCGGATCGATCGCCGGCACGCTTTCCTCGCTGGTATCGGCGGGAGCCGACGGTATCGGGCGCTATTCGGTCGAGGTCAACAATCTCTCCTCGACGCTGACCTCGCTGACATCGGGCGGGGTTGCGCTTGCCTATTCCGTCGAAGGCAACGCCCTTGTGGCGAAAGCCGGCGGCAACACGATCTTCACCCTGAACGTCAATCCGGCCACCGGCGCCTACACATTCTCGCTCACCGGCCCGCTCGACCATGTCGATACCGCGATCATCGGCGGGAAGGCGATCCCGGCTGCGGCTCTCAGTGCTCTTGATGTTGCGGGCAGCCATCTGGCGATGGCCGATGTCGGCGGCAACGACCTCGCCTTCGAGGGACGCCTGCCGGACGGCGACGTGATCATCCGCGTCAGCAATTCGGGCAACAGCGCTGTTACCTGGACGCTGGACAGCGATCAGGCCGGCGGGACGGATTATGTTCTCAATATTCCGGCTCACACCACTTGGTATGTGAATGTCGGCAATGTCCCCAACCAGACGAAGTTCGAGCTTGACGGCGACGGGTCATCACAGAAGACAATGGTCAACAATGGCCATCCGATCACCTTCATTGACGGCGACAGCTCGCTCGCGCTGGATCTTTCCTCCGCGATCACGGTCACCGACGGCGATGGCGACAGCGTAGCACTCAACAGCCAGCTGATCGTCACCGTGAACGACGACGTGCCGGTCATCGGCACCAACGCATCCGGAATGGTCGAGGAAGGGGCCGTCGAAACGATCACCGCCGCCCTGACGGGCCTGTCCTGGGGGGCGGATTCCGGCAGCGCGCGCACGCTTTCCTTCAACGGAACGCTCGTGGCAAAAGACCAGAACGGCGCCTCGATCACGACGCTCAGCTCGAACGGCAATCCGGTGACGATCGCGGTCATCAACGGCGTGCTCACCGGCTTCACCGGAGGGATCAACCCGCCGGCGCCTGACCACATCGTCTTTACGGCATTGCTCAATGCCGCGACTGGCGGTTACACCTTCTCGCTGCTGCAGCCGCTGGATCATACGGCTCCGAATGCGACGAGCCAGTATATCGACATCGCGC
Organism: Hyphomicrobiales bacterium; assembly: GCA_900471605.1. Lineage (GTDB taxonomy): Bacteria > Pseudomonadota > Alphaproteobacteria > Rhizobiales > Rhizobiaceae > Neorhizobium. Next base: position 1,757 of record UCEY01000095.1, read on the forward strand.
TCGGCTTCACGGCAACCGATGCCGATGGCGACACCAGTGCCGCCTCGACGATCACCGTTCGTGTCGATGCCGCGGGCTCGATCGACTCGATCAACTATTCCAACCTTTCCTCGAGCGTATTCGTCAATCTCGACGGCACGGCACATACCGTGCTTGGACAGACCGTTGCCGGCGACCGGGCGACCGATGGCATCCTGGTGTCCGACAAGGTTGTCGGCATCGACAATGTGACCGGCATCACCGATGCGATGGGCGGCTCTGCCAATGACGTTCTGATTGGCGGTGGCGAGGCCAACAAGCTCTCCGGCAATGGCGGCAACGACTATCTGGATGGCGGTCTCGGAGCCGATATCCTTGATGGCGGCGAAGGCAACGACACCTTCGTTCTCGGTGCGGACGTGACCGGTTCCGGCACCCGCAACGTTCAGCTCGGCGACGGCAGCGTGGTTGCCGTCAACATCGATGGCCTGGCCGGCACCTCCGACAAGGTGATCGGCGGCGCTGGAAACGATACGATCATTCTCGAGCGGGATGGCAAGCCGGGCTTCGTGGCCGATTACAACACGGCTCCGGGTTATCTCTCCGGCGTGGAAAAGATCGTCGGTACCGATGGCAATGACGTCATCATCCTGGCTGCGGGCTCTACCGCGGACGGCGGCCCGATCACCATCGAAGGCGGCGAGGGCAATGATATCCTCGGCGGCTCGAACTCGGCCGATATCCTCAACGGCGGCGACGGCAACGACCTGATCTCCGGTCTCGGTGGCAACGACACCCTGTCCGGCGGCAATGGCAACGACGTGATCTGGGGCGGCCTCGGCGCCGACACGATCCATGGCGGCGCCGGCAGCGATACCATCAATGTCACCGCCGACATGACTTATGCTCCGGGTACGCTTCACAGCGTTCCGCTGGTCGGCCTGACGGCTGGTAACGTCGATATTTCCGGCAAGGCCGGTACGCTCGACTCGATTAACGGCGGTTTCGACCTCGGTGATACGATCTACCTCAAGGCTGGTACCGAAGGCTTCGTGCTGGATGGCTACCAGAACAACATCGAGGGCGTCGAACGGATCGTCGGCACCACCGGCGACGACGTGATCGTCATGAGGTCCGACTACGTCACCGACGAAGCTGCGGGTCGCACGACGATCGAAGGCGGCCTCGGCAACGACACGATCGTCGGCGGTGCCGGCAATGACGTGCTCGACGGCGGCCAGGGTATGGATACCCTTGCCGGCGGGGACGGCGCCGACATCATCAAGGGCGGAGCCGACAACGACGCTCTTTGGGGCGGCAAGGCATCCGACAACCTTTATGGTAACGGAACGAGCAATACGGGCTCGGATCTGAATGCGACTGCTGGTGAAGCCGATAGCGCGAACTATGGCGGATCCGCAGACAAGTATCACGTGTTCTTCAACCCGAATGCCTTCGGCAGCGGCCTCGGCATCTGGCAGGTCGAAGCGCTCGACGGCGCGCCGGAACTGATGACGGGCGGCTCGCTCAGCAATACCGACAACCTCTATGGCATCGAGAAGATCCAGTTCAACAATCTGATCCTGGATCTGCTGGCGCCTGTCCGGCTGTTCGACGGCAACAATCTCGTCGGTACGTTCACGACGATCACCGATGCGAACACGGCAGCGTCTGCCGGCTTCCGTATCGAACTGGTCGGCACGGTCACCGACCAGTCCGCAACGATCACCAAGGAGAACCTGACGGTCGTCGGCGGTGCCGAGGATACCGGCATCGTGCTGACGCTGGACGGCGTCCAGAAGATCACGCTGCAGGGCGAAGCTCCGATCAAGGTTGTCGGCGATGGCCTCAACAACACGATCATCGGCAATGACGG